>CAVYJE010000014.1:0-373962 GCA_963768705.1 uncultured Chloroflexia bacterium | reverse complement strand
GGCGGACGGCGCCCTGATCCGGGTGCGCAATACGGGCGGCAACCTGTTCGCTTCGAGGGTGGCGTCGCCGGCGTCGGGCTCGACTTACTCCAGCTGGGGCAGCGTGGAAAACGTGTACAGCGGGACCGACGTCGCGATCGTCCTGATGCCGGATGACGAGCTCTGGATGTTTTACATCGAGACGAACCACACGACGATCGAGGTGAAGATCTCCAGCGACGACGGCGCGACCTGGGCGACGGGCGTGGGCATCGTGACCTCCGGGGGTGACAAGCAGTACCTGGCGGCGGCGGCCGACCCTTCCGGGAACGTGATCCTGATGTGGAGCGAGGGCGCCGACGTGTACACGTCGCGCTACAACGGGAGCAGCTGGGGCACGCGCACGGCCTGGTCCCTGACGGTCGACTCGATCACCGGCCTGGCGGTGCAGTCGAACGGTGACTGGCAGGTCGTCGTCACCGGCACGGAGGACACGACGCAGGACCCGAAGGTGTGGGCGGTGCGCCTGGGCGACGGCTCGGCCTCGGCCGTGGGCACCTGGGGGAGCCTGGTGACGGTTGCGGAGGCTGCAGCTGACGGCGACGTCAGCTTCGCGTGGCCTGGGCTGGAGCTGTGGGCGTCTCTGTGGCGCCTGTTCTTCGTGGAAACCTTCGCGGGTGACCTGGCGTATGCGCGGGTGCAGTACGCGACAAAGCCGACGCTTTTCGACTTCGCGACGGACCAGTGGCGGGAGGCGGTGGCCTTCGACTACGAGGGCAACGACTACGGCCTGGCGCCGTGTGCCATTTCGGGAACTCAATTGATGCTGTCGTCGAGCGATGGGGTCTGGTCCGCGGCGCTGTTGTCTGACCTGGACGTGTCGGCCGACGTGGTCGAGGCCTCGGTCGACGTCGACGTCGAGGGCGCCCGGGTGCGGGTGGAGCTCGACAACAGCAGTGGCGACTACTCGAGTTACGGCAGCGGTTCCCTCGAGCAGCTGCGGCGGGGCGCGCGGCTGGAGCTGACGCCTGGCTACGCGACGTCGGCCGGGAACGAGATCAATTCGACGCGCGAGTACGCGTATTGGGTCGAGTCGATCGAGCTGCTCTCGGGGCCTCAGCCGCGCCTGGTGCTGCAGTGCCGTGACGTGAGTTGGCTCCTGCAGCGGTGGCGGGCGCGGCGGCAGTACTCCTTTGCGGCCGGCGACGAGCCGATCTATTCGCTGCTCTACATCGTGGCCTCCAGGGCGGGGGTGCCTTTCAGCACGGCGGGCAACTACAGCACGGCTTACACGACGCTGACGCCGGCGTTCACGGTCCACCCTGGCGAGTCCGGACTGACGGCCGTGAGGCGGATCAGTGAGAAGGTGCCCGACGTCCTGTACGTCGATGCTGGCTACCTGTTTTCGAGTGAGCCGCGGGCGGCCGACACGTCGGGCTACTCCTTCGGGGGCAGCGGTCACGCGATCCTCGAAGGGCGATATCGAGATCTCGGGCCCAGCGTCAACCGGGGGCGGACCTTCGGCGACGGCGTGTACGGGGAGGCCTTCGACTTCGACGATATCGAGGGGTTTGGTGAGTTCATCGCGACGGCCGTGGACGAGAACATCGACGACTCCGGGGACGCAGCCGACCGGTCGGCCGCGCTGCTGCGTGAGGCTGCGATCGCCTCGCGGGGCGACGTCGTGAAGGTCTTCGGTGTGCACTGCGGGATTCAGGTTTACGACGTCGTCGACGTGACGGATGCCGGCGCGGGCCTGAGCTCGGCCGATCGGCGCGTCCTGGGCTACGCCTGGCGTTACAGCACGGGGACGCGGCCGCGGTACGAAATGACGCTGGTCCTGGGCGAGGTGTAGGGGGAAGCAAGACGGGCATAGCTGCGGGATTCATCCCGCAGCGTCGAGAGCACAACTCGCAAAGCCGTAACGCAGAAAGGCAATGGAAGTAGAGGTACCCAACGTGGAAATCAAACGCGGCGTCCTGCAGTCCTTCGACTCCGGCACCTACCTGGCGACCGTCGCGATGACGGGCAGCCTTAGCGTCTGGCTGGACGGCCTGCCCGTCTCCCGCGCCATCGCCGACACTGAGATGGTTGGCGGGCGACACGTCGCCGTCATTTTCTTCGACGCGTCGAACCCCAACGATGCGGTGGTCTGCGCCGTCTGGACCTAGGGCTGCGGCGGCGGGGGGCCGCCGGACGGTGTAGATGCGCGTCGGTGTACCTCGATAGTCACCGGGTTCCCCAGTCGGTCTGACCGACGCCCGGCAGCATCAGCTCGGTCTCAGTCACCTCACGCGCCGTGCCGTAGACCATCACGACTGTTATGGTCGCCGGCCGTCACGTCGCCGTGATCTTCTTCGCCCAATCTGCCCGCGGTCGTGCGCGCTGTCTGGGCCTGTCGAGGCTCCAACTGCAATTTTCACACCATCGAAACTGCGAAACGCAGATTCAGAAAATACCCGGAAAATCCAGAAAATCGAGCCAGGCCGCAACTCGCTATCGGCCAGGCCGGCCGTATCCCTTGGTCTTATAATGGCCGAAACGCTATGACCGATGAACGAATCCTCTCAAGCCGAACGACAGGCGACGACGAAAACATCGAACTCAGCCTGCGCCCACAGCGCCTCGATGAGTACATCGGACAGCCCCGGATCAAGGACAACCTCGGCATCGCCATGGCAGCCGCCCGCAAGCGCGGCGAGCCCCTGGACCACGTGCTGCTCTACGGCCCGCCCGGGCTCGGCAAGACGACGCTGGCGACCGTCATCGCGCACGAGATGGGCGTGCAGGCCCGCATCACCTCCGGCCCCGCCATCGAGCGCCCCGGCGACCTCGCCGCCATCCTCACCAACCTCGAAGCCGGCGACGTGCTGTTCATCGATGAGGTGCACCGCCTCTCCCGCGCCGTCGAGGAGATCCTCTACCCGGCGATGGAGGACTACGCGCTCGACCTCGTCATCGGCAAGGGGCCGGGCGCCCGCAGCGTACGCCTCAACCTGCCCCGCTTCACCCTCGTCGGCGCCACGACGCGCTACGCCATGATGTCACCGCCCCTGCGCGACCGCTTCGGCTCCGTCTACCGCCTCGACTACTACGACCACGACGCCCTCAGCGATATCGTGCGGCGCTCCGCGGGCGTGCTCGGCGTGCCGATCGACGAGGACGGCGTCAGCGAGATCGCCCGCCGCTCCCGGGGCACGCCGCGTGTCGCCAACCGCCTCCTGCGCCGTGTGCGCGACTACGCCGAGGTGATGACGGGCGGCCAGATCACCGGCGAAAGCGCCCGCGCCGCCCTCGGCCGCCTCGACATCGACGACAAGGGCCTCGACGAGGTCGACATCAAGATCCTGCACTCCATCATCGAGAAGTTCCGCGGCGGCCCCGTCGGCATCGGCACCATCGCCGCCTCGATCTCGGAAGAAACCGACACCATCGAGGACGTATACGAGCCGTACCTGCTGCAGCTCGGCTTCCTCGAGCGCACGCCCCAGGGCCGCCGCGCCACCCGCGCCGCCTACGAGCACCTCGGCATCACCCCCCCGTCATCACCAAAGGACACCTCGTCAGGCCAACGCACCCTGTTCGAGTGACCGAAGAACGCCCCGCCAGAAGATCGATACGCCTGCCCGGCTACGACTACACGACGCCCGGCGCGTACTTCGTCACGATCTGCGCCTACCAGGCGCGAGATGCTGTTCGAGAACAGCGCAGCTCACCGAATGTCTCGACAGAGGGATGGCAGTCTATCCCAGACGCATTCCCATCAGCTCCATCTCAGACGCGTTCGTCGTCATGCCCAATCATATCCATTTCATCATCTGGATTAACAGCAACGCCGTAGGGGCGAGGCATGCCTCGCCCCTACGCCCGAGGTCATCCGGCGTGGACAGCGGCTCGCTCGGAGCTATCATCGGCTCGTTCAAGGCTGCCGTGACACGCGAACTGCGGGGCGCGGCTCCTGCACAACGACGCTCCGATCTGGCAACGCAACTACTACGAACGCATCGTGCGCAACGAAGGCGAACTCACCCGGATCCGCGAATACATCGCCGCGAACCCGGCGATGTGGCGCTTCGACAACGAGAACCCCGACCGCGTCCTCGAACCCAACTACGACGATGCCTGGGCCTGGCTCGAAACGACGCCTTGACAGCCTGAAATATGCTCAGATAGGCTTAATTCAGTTCAACCATGCTGATCGGACTTGAAATGCCTGAAGACAGCTCCAAACTGGATTATCGGGACCCTGAATGGGTCGCCGAACAGCTCGGCATCGACAAGAACACCGTCTACAAGTACCTGCAGGACGGCAGCCTGCCGGGGCTCCAGCTCGGGCGCAAGTGGCTCGTGTCGGAGCGCCGGCTGGCGGACTTCCTGGAGCGGGTCGAGCGGGAGCAGACGTCTCGCCGTCGCGACGCCTCCACCGGCGCACACCGCCCCTTCGCCCTGCCCGGAGCGCGTGAGGCTGCACGACGACCGTCCCTCCGGGGCGGCACTCTACCGAAGAAGAACAGACCTAGAGGAGAACCAAGATGTTCGACAGCCTGCCCTCCAACGTCCTGCCCACCGTCATCGAGACCACGCCCCGCGGTGAGCGCGCCTACGACATCTACTCGATGCTGCTGAAGGAGCGCATCATCTACCTCGGCACGCCGATCAACGACCAGGTGGCCAACAGCATCATCGCCCAGCTCCTGCACCTGGAGCGCGAGGACCCCGACCGCGACATCTCCATGTACATCAACTCCCCCGGCGGCGAGGTCTACGCCGGCCTGGCGATCTACGACGCGATGAACCTCAACCGCTGCGACATCGCCACCTTCGCGGTCGGCGTCTGCGCCAGCATGGGCGGCATCCTCCTGTGCTCCGGCACGAAGGGCAAGCGCTACTCCATGCCCCACGCGACGATCCACATGCACCAGGGCAACGTCGGCGGCATCCAGGGCCAGGCGTCCGACATCGAGATCGAGGCGCGCGAGGTCCTGCGGGTCAACGACCTGATTCGCAACATCATCGCTTCGAACACGGGCCAGGACCCCGAGCGCATCCGCCGCGACTTCGACCGCAACTACTGGATGGACGCCCAGTCCGCCAAGGACTACGGCTTCGTGGACGAGATCCTCGAAGTGCCGGCTCGGGCTGGTGCGGGCGTCTGATGCGCCAGAACGTCGCCTCCAACTCGCCCTACGAGGACCTCGTGGGCTTCAGCCGGGCCGTGCGCGTCGGTAACCACGTCTCCGTCTCGGGCACCGTCGGCCGCGGCGCCGACGGCGCCGTCGTCGCGGGCGGCGTGTACGAGCAGGCGAAGCAGACGATCGAGAACATCCGGGTCGCCCTCGAGCAAGCCGGCGCCTCCCTGAGCGACGTCGTGCGCACGCGTACCTACCTCGTCGACGTCGACACGCAGGACGAGTTCTCGCGCGCCCACCGTGAGGCCTTCGGCGACATCCGGCCCGCCTCGACGCTCGTTGAGGTCAGCCGCCTCGCCTCGCCCGAGATGCTGGTCGAGATCGAAGCAGACGCCATCATCGACGCCTGAGCCTGCAAGTTCGGGACGATCGGCTCTGTCCGATTCGCCTGTCGCCTCGTTGGCCAGTTCGTCATCTAAGCTCGTGCTATGCCTGCCAAGCTTGACCTGCGCAAGGAACTGAAGCACCTCTACGCGCCGAGCGCCAAAGGACGTCTCGACCGTCACGCGTGCCCGACATGGCTTTCCTCATGATCGACGGCGCAGGAGATCCCGAACGTCGCGACCGAGCCTACCAGGAGGCTATCCAGGCGCTGTACACCGTGGCGTACACGCTGAAGTTCGCCAGCAAGAAGACGCAGGGCCTCGACTATCACGGTCATGCCGCTCGAAGGGCTATGGTGGCTGCCCGACATGGGCGAGCGCTACGGCGAGGTGCAGTTCGATGCCGACAAGAGCCTCTGGCACTGGACGATGATGATCGTCCAGCCCGGCCACATCACAGACGCCGACGTGACGGCTGCCGACGGCCGCAGCGCGGCGCAAGAAAGCCCTACCCGCGATCGACAAGCTGCGCTTCGAGCACTTCGAGGAAGGCCTGGCCGTCCAGGTCCTTCACATCGGCCCCTACGACGCCGAGAAGCCCAACATCGACCGCCTGCATGCCCGCATTGCCGAGCTGGACCACGAGCCCTGCGGCAAGCACCACGAGATTTATCTCGAGCGACCCGCGACGCAGTGCACCCGAGAAGCTACGCACCATTATCCGCCAGCCGATGCGGCCGCGCACCGACGCATCCTGAGCCTCCCCGACTCAGCACGTCGCGCAAGCCATCGATTCGCACTCGCTCAGCGGGCGGCATGGAGGTCAATTTCTTGTAAAGTAGGCGGGGCTGCAAAGCCGCCACATCATGATTACGACTACTCGCTATCACATACGCCCGATGACCGAAGCCGACATCATCCAGGTCGCCGGCATCGAGCATGAGTCCTTCCCCACCACGTGGCCCCAGACCGCCTACAAGCGAGAGCTGGCGAACAACCTGGCGCGCTACCTCGTCCTCGTTGACCGCAGCCACCCGCCCGTCCCGGACGATGAGGACCAGCCGGAGAAGCGCTCCTTCTTCGGCATCTTCAAGCGCAAGAGCCTCGTCGCTCAAACGACGGACTACATCGTCGGCTACGTCGGCGTCTGGCTCATGGTGGACCAGGCGCACATCGTCGCCATCGCCGTGCGCGAGGCCTATCGCGGCCTCGGTCTCGGTGAGCTGCTGCTCGCCGACGCCATCGACCTCGCGCTCGAGAACCAGCAGGACAGCGCCACGCTGGAGGTGCGCAAGAGCAACCTCGTCGCCCAGAGCCTGTACGAGAAGTACCGCTTCCTCAAGGTCGGCGTCCGCAAGCGCTACTACTCCGACAACCACGAGGACGCCCTGATCATGACGACGCCCCCGATCCAGGACGACGCCTACACGGAGCACATGGATTACCTGCGAGAAGCCTGGCAGCGCAAATGGGGCACCGCCTAGACAGGCCGCTTATTCCGAGCCTACGGACCACCTCGCTTGCGAGCCATCGCGACTAGCGAGGTGACGCGATACTCGGACGCTTCCCGACTCGCGAGCCCATCATGCGCCCCTTCAGCGGGGGCTCTGGGGGTGTCCCCCAGCGTTAGATGTCGAGGTAGACGAGGTAGCGCGTCGGGCGCTCGATCAGGAGCGGCTTGCGGCCGGCGCCCATCTGCTCCCGCACGTACTTCGGCAACGTCGCGCTGTGGCCCTTGATCGGGTAGCTCTTGGCGTACTCGTAAGCCTGCTCGCCCACCTTGACCTGGTAGTACGGCGTCGGCTCGCCCAGGGTGAGGCGAATGCGCGGGATCTCCATGCCGTCGAGCGGCAGAGGTTCTAGCTGGTCTTCTTCGAACTCTTCCACGGACGTTGTCACAGGCCGGCTATCGTGCCGACTCCAGGCGCTCCTTGAGGTTGGTCAAGGAGTCCTTCATCAGCTGGTCGAACAGGCGCTCCATGAACAGCGTGTCCATGAGCTTGCCCATGCTGCCCATCGGCGGCTTGTAGTCGATGCTCCAGGCGACCTTCGTGCCGTCACCGAAGGGGAGGACGGAGAGACGATCGGTCATCTCCATGCCGCGCGTATTGCGCCGCGTGACGAACTGACCGTCCTTGTACTCAGTGGTCAGCGTCTCGACGTTCTCCTTCTTCGGGCCCACCTGCATGACGCCCGCGGTGGTCGAACCAACGCCCGTGTGCTCCACAGACGTGACTTCTGCTTCCTTCGTCCACTTCACCCATTCCGGGTGCGTGGTGATGTCCGACACGTAAGCAAACACCTGGTCCGCCGGAGCCTTTATGTCAATGGAGTTATCGAGCCTTGGCATGCAATCTCCCGTCCTTCTCGTTGCCCATAATATAGAGGGCGCCATTAGTGTCAACGTCATGCATAAGCCCGTCGCATCGCGGCCGCCATCGCCTTCATGTTGACGGCCGTCCAGGGGCCGCATACGATGCTTAGCACATACTCTTAAGTAAAGTCACTGATACGCCGAGGATTCCTAGAGAGACTTTGCTACACACACTTTCGTCAAAGGCGAGCGAATGACCGCCCGCACAGCCGGCAATTCCTCTGTACGACGCCTGACCGTCGGCCGAAGCGCGGTGATCCGCCGCCTGCGCGACGTCGACAGCGTCAGGGCGCACCTCGAAAAGGTGCGCGCCTACTCCGCCTACGCCCTCGCCTACCTCGACAAGCGCCTCTTCCCCATGGCCGACTTCTTCGAAGCCGTTTCCGGCGACCGCAGCGCCCTGGTCATGCACGGTCGCGGCGGCCTCGGCCCCTCGACCTTCACGATGGGCGACCCAGCGCTCGTGGGCGAGCTCCTGAGCCTGCACCCCGGCCCGCGTCAGGCCTTCGTCACTTGCGAGGCCGAGCACATCGAGACCGTGCTGGTCACGCACAACGTCTGGCGCCCCCAGACCATGCTGCGCATGCAGCTCTCCCGCGAGGACTTCAAGCCGCCGTCCGAGCACGGCGCCGTCCGCCGCCTCATCGAAGCCGACGCCTTCGAGCTCAACCGCCTCTACAACGAGGAGAGCACGCGCTACACCGGCCGTCAGATTGTCGAGGGCGTCTACTTCGGCGCCTTCCATCGCGGCTGGCTCATCGCCGCCGCCGGCACCCACATCTACTCGAAGCGAGAAGGCGTCGCCGTCATCGGCAACGTATTCACGCACCAGGACTTCCGCGGCCACGGCCTCGGCACGGCGGTCACCGCGGCCGTCGCCAGCCACCTGCTGGAGTCCTGCGACCTCATCGTCCTCAACGTCGACCCGGCCAACCGCACCGCCCGCCACGTCTACGAGCAGCTGGGCTTCAAGGAGACCGGCCGCCTCGTCGAAGCGATGTCGACTCGCCGTCACGCCTACTCCGTCATCCCCATGTTGCGCCGGTGCCGTCGCCCGCTACCGCGCCACCACGCGAGACACGGAGCTGGTCAGTCTGCCTTAAGACGCACCTTGGCGATCTCCCGTCCTGAACTCTCCTACGACGGGTTGTCAGTCGACAGTTCGTTAGTCCTACTTCGACATCCGCTCCCGCGATTACAGACACTGATGACCGAGAACCGATGACTAGCGCCTGCTTGCAGGGCCTTCGAACGCCCGCCCTGTACCACAACGCCCGCCACGTTGTAACCTTCATCAAAGAGCTGGCGAGGAGCGCTCCCATTTGAAACCCGGCTTTGAGTGGGCAAAAGAGGCCTGATGAACGCTGTTATCCTCGTGGGAGGCGGCGGCACCAGGCTGCGGCCCCTCACCTACGCACTCCCCAAGCCTCTGATCCCCGTCCTCAACCAGCCCCTCATCGCCCGCCTCATCTCCAACCTGCAGCGTCATGGCGTCGACCACGTCGTCCTCGCCGCCTCCGCCTCCGAGCGGCGCATCGAGAACGCCCTGGGCGACGGCTCCGTCGCTCGGCGTCAGGCTCGAGCTACTCCTACGAGACCCAGCCGCTCGGCTCCGGCCTCGCCGTGAAGCAGGCCGCCCAGGGCCTCGACGGCGCCTTCTTCGTCTGCAACGGCGACGTCATCACCGACCTCGACCTCTCGGCCATGACCAAGCTGCCACCGAGACAACGGCGCCACGCTGAGCATCTCGCTCTCCTCCGTCGATGACCCCAGCGGTTTCGGCATGGTCGAGCTGGCCGACGGCGACCGCATCGTGCGCTTCGTCGAGAAGCCCGCGCCCGGCGAGGCGCCGAGCTCCTGGGCCAACGCCGGCACCTGGATCTTCGAGCCCGAGGTCCTGGAGCACATCCCGGACGAGAAGATGGACGGCTCGCTGGAGCGCCTCGTCTTCCCCAGCCTGATCGCCGACGGCTTCGCGTCCAGGGCTTCCCCTCGGACGCCTACTGGATGGACGTGGGCACCTCGGAGCGCTACATGCAGCTGCACGCCGACATCCTGGAGGGGCGCATCGACGACTGGCTGCCCGAGGGCGGCGCCATCGAAGCGATCACCGGCGAGGACTGCCAGGTCTGGCACGACGCCGAGCTCGGCACCCGCGTCGTGCTCGGGCCGCAACTGCCGCATCGGCGGCCTCGTCAACATCGTCGGGCCCACCGTAATCGGCGACTCCTGCGACGTGCGCGACAAGGCCCGCATCGAGCGCTCGATCATCTGGGGCGGCTCCAAAATCGGCTCCGGCGCCATCGTGCGCGACAGCATCATCGGCAGCGACGTCTGGATCGGCGACGACGCCGTGATCGAAGGCGCGGTCATCGCCAACGGCGCCCGTGTCAGGCGCGGGGCGCACCTGCCCCGGGGCGCTAGACTGGAACCGGACGAAGTCGCTGGCTAACCGGTCCCTTTACCCGCGTCGCCCCTTCTCACCCAACCTCACCTCAGCACCACGGAGTAATGACCTGATGACTGCAACGCCCATCAAGTTCGGAACCGACGGCTGGCGCGCCATCATCGCCGAGGACTACACGTTCGAGAACGTCCGCGACTGCGCTGAAGGCGTCGCGCGCTACCTGGAGGACACCGGCCTCGCCGATCGCGGCCTCGTCATCGGCTTCGACACGCGCTTTGGCTCCGAGAACTTCGCCGCGGCCAGCGCCGAGGTCCTCGCCGCGCCACGGCATCAAGGCCTACCTCTTCGACTCCGCCGCGGCCACGCCGGTCGCCTGCCACGCCATCCTCGACAAGCACGCCGGCGGCGCCATCGTCATCACCGCCTCCCACAACCCCGGCACCTACAACGGCTTCAAGTACAAGCCGGAGTACGCGGGCAGCGCCCCACCAGAAGTCGTCGACGCTCTCGAAGCCGCAGATCGAGGCCGGTCGCGCCGCAGGCGGCCCCAAGCGCATCAGCAACGACGAAGGCGATCGCCGAAGGGCCTGATCGAGCGTCTTCGACCCGCGTCCCGGCCTACGACGCCCAGATTGCGCGCATCAATCGACCTCGACAAGCTGCGCAACGCCGGCCTCAACGTCGTCTTCGACGCCATGCACGCCACCGGCGCCGGCGTCTCACGCGCCTGCTCAGACGGCGGCACCACCCGCATCGACGAGCTGCGCGGCGAGCGCAACCCCGCCTTCCCCGGCATGGTCGCCCCGGAGCCCATCGCGCGTAACCTCGCCGGCCTCATGGAGACCGTCGTCAACACCGACGCCGATGTCGGCCTCGCCACGGACGGCGACGCCGACCGCCTCGGCGTCGTGGACGAGAAGGGCCACTTCGTCGACCAGCACCAGACCTACGCGCTGCTCTGCTACTACCTGCTGGAGTACCGCGGCCAGCGCGGCCCCATCGTGCGCTCGCTGACCAGCACGCGCATGATCGACCGCCTCGGCGCCGCTCTACGGCGTGCCCGTGCTACGAGACGCGCGGTCGGCTTCAAGTACCTCGGCCCCAAGATGATGGAGATCAACGCCATGACCGCGGGCGAGGAGAGCGGCGGCTACGCCTTCGCGGAGCACCTGCCCGAGCGCGACGGCTGCTACGCCGGCCTCCTGCTCATGGACCTGCTGGCCCGCTCCGGCAAGACCGTCTCCGAGCTGGTCACGGAGCTCTACGCGAAGGTCGGCGGTCACTTCTACGACCGCATCGACGTGCACATGCAGCCGGACCAGCGCCAGGGCGCCATCGCCCGCGTCGCCGCAGCCGAAGCCGGACACGATTGCCGGCCGCAAGGTGCTCAAGCTGGACAACAAGGACGGCTACCTGTTCGAGTTCGAAGGCGGCTGGCTGCTCGTGCGCCCCTCCGGCACGGAGCCCCTGCTGCGCATCTACACGGAGACCACGGACCAGGCCCTGGTGAAGCCGTGCTGGAAGTCGGCCGGGAGCTGGCCGGCGTCTAGAGCCGCCGCAGAGGCCGATGATCCCGCATGAGTTGACGGTCAGCAGTTGTGCCGGCCCCAAATTCTTTATGTCATGCTGAGTCCTGTCGAAGCATCTGCAGGTTGTCGAGCGTACAAAGAAGTCCGGACAGCCCTCTCAGCGCTCGCCGTCCCTAGCTCGAGCATCTCTTCGCGAGGCCTGGGCACACCGTCTGCGCCTGCCCTGCAGAGGCTTCAAAGCCTCAAATGACAGACGACGAGGGCGACACATCCGCCCGTGGCGCAAACCAACGCTGTCATGCTGAGCCCCTGTCGAAGCATCTACAGGTTGTCGGCGTGCGAAGGAGTCCGGACAGCACACGGGAGCGTCAGTCGTCTTGCAGCACGGGCGTCCGTCCGAGCCCAATCGCCCGTGCCAAGCTGTGGCGCTTTGGATTCTTCGCAGGCTCAGAATGACGGGGCGTGGTGGTCGAGCAATGGCTCGGAACTCGCGCCTACGAGACCCGGCGCTTGTCTCCCGAACCGTTCTCCGGAGCCACTTCCCCGCGCTCGAGTGAGCGCTGTTCCGGAGTCTCGTGCGGACGCTCGAAGTCGTCGTGCAGGCGCCAGGTCGTGCCCTGCTCCGGCGTCGAGACCTCGATGATGTCGCAGTCCGTGATGCCGACGAGGCGGTGCTTCTGGCCCAGGGAGCAGGTGTAACCGTAGCCCGGTACTAGCTCCGTCTCCTCCAGCTCGCCGTCCATGTTTTCCCAGACCACCTTGCAGCGGCCCGCGACCAGCATCCAGCTCTCGCTCTTGGCATCGTGTACCTGCAGGGAGAGTCGCGCATCGGCGTGGATGTGGAGCAGCTTGCCGAGGTACGGCAGGTCGGCGGGTGTCCAGTGCAGCTCCCAGCCCCAGGGTTTCTCGACTCGCCGTTCGTACGGCGACATCTGGAACTCACTGCGGTCGAACCAGGGCAGAGGACTCGTCACAGTGTCTTATCGGCCTCCCTGCCCATGGTCTGTATCGGGGATCTCACGAAAACAGACGACGCCCGGCAATTGAGCCAGGCGTCGTTCTTGTGTGGTCACCAAAGGTGATTTCTAGCGCTTGGTGTACTGTGCGGCCTTACGAGCGCGCTTGAGGCCGTACTTCTTGCGCTCCTTCATGCGAGAGTCGCGCGTCAGGAGTCCGTTCTTGCGCAGCTGCGGCTTCAGGTTCTCGTCGAACTCGACCAGCGCCCGCGCGATGCCGTGCGAAATCGCACCGGCCCAGCCCGTGACGCCTCCGCCGGCGACCTTGACCTGCACGCCGAATTTGCCCATCTGGCCGGCGACGTTCAGGGGAGCCATTGCCAGCTCCTGAAGCAGGATGCGCGGCAAGGCGTCCTGCAGCGTGCGACCGTTTACGACAAATTCCTGCGAGCCGGGGTAGATGCGAACGCGCGCAACGGCGGTCTTACGACGGCCCGTGCCCGCGAAATACTGCTGAGTGGTCAACTGGCCTCCTCCGAGCGCCGGTTCTTACCCAGACCAGCGTTCACCTGTGCCTCGTGCGGATGCTCGGCGCCGGCATAGATCTTCAGGTGGCGCATCTGGGCACGGCCCAGGCGGCCCTTCGGCATCATGCCCCACACCGCGGCACGAATGACGCGATCCGGGTGCTTCTCGAGCTGCTTGTCCAGGCGGATCTCCTTGAGACCACCCAGCCAGCCCGTGTGGTGCCGGTACAGCTTCTGGGTTGTCTTCTGGCCCGTGAACTTCACCTTGGAGGCGTTGGTGACGATTACGAAGTCACCCATGTCCAGGTGGGGCGAGAACGTGGGCTTGTCTTTGCCACGCAGCGCTGTGGCGATTTCGGTCGCGATGCGGCCCAACGGTTGGCCCTCAACGTCGACGACTCGCCAGCGCTTGTCGATGTCTTTTGCGCTCAGTGTGTACGTTTTCACGAGAAATAACTCTAGCAGACAGAAGCGACTGAATCCAGCCCCGAAGCGAATGGATCATTCGGGTAATAGACGCGCTCCAGGTAGAGGCCATGCGGCGGTGCAGCAGGCCCTGCGCTTGAAGGTGCTCCGCTTAGCATACCCGAATACGCCGCTGGTTCAAGCTTCCCTTTCCCGATTTCTGCCAGCGCGCCCACCATCCGGCGCACCTGATGGGGCAGAAAGGCGTTCGCTTCCAGTACGCACACCACCGTGTCGTCTCGACGCTCCACGTCGAAGCGCGTGAGGTTGCGCATCGTGCTCGCGCCCTCCTTCTCCAGCCGCGACGCAAACGCCGCGAAGTCCCGGTGCCCCAGTACCTCAGACGCCGCCTGCGCCATCGCGGCGGTGTCGAGCGGCACGCCCACGTGCCAGGCCCGTGAGCGCCCCAGGGCAGGACGCACAGGCCGATTGTCGATCTCGTACCGGTACCGCCGCAGAACGGCGCTGCGACGCGGGTCGAACGCCGCGTCGACGTCCGCCACGCGGCGCACGACCACGTCCTCCGGCAGCCAGGCGTTCAGGGCACGACGCAGCGTCCCGGCGTCGAGGTTGCTCTCGGTCACGAACGACGCGACCTGACCCTCGGCGTGCACGCCGGCGTCTGTACGCCCCGCCAGCGCCGCGCGCGCCCGCTCCTGCGTCGTCTTCTCCATGGCCGCTTCGAGGGCGCCCTGCACCGTACGGAGGTCGCTCTGGAGCTGCGAGCCGGCGAAAGCCGTACCGTCGTACTCGATGAGGAGGGCAATGACGCCGGGTCACTGCGAGAGCGCCTGCTTGATCTGCTTGTCCACGGCCTTCGCGATGTCATCCGCAAGCTGATCAGGCTTCTCCGCGTCGTGGCGGCGGACCGAGACCATTGCGATCACGTCCTCACGGGCAAACGCCACGAAGGCGAAGCGCGCTCCCTCCACAACGTCGCTCCGAAGCGCTTCTGCTGTATCGCCAACGCCAGGCGCGCCACGCTCCTGCCAAGCGCAGCCCATATCGTCGTCATGGTTCACGTCGTGATCACAGGGTCCTGCCCCTATTGAACCGGTCATCTCAGGCGCACTCATTTGTCTCTGGTTTAGGGTTGTGATCAGACCGAGGGCGGCCGTTTGGCCTCGGACCATCTCGCCCGCCTCCTGGGAGTCCCCTGCCAGTTGAAGCGAAAGACTGATGTCGTTGCCTTCCTCATCTCGAAGGCGGATCGCTCTGCCCGGTAGGCCTGCGGGACCGGACGTGACTATACAGGGCTCCACGCCAGCGTCGGTACAGCCGAGCCGATTGGGTCCCTCCACCTGGGGCTCCAGGACGAAGTTACTCACTACTTCGAGGTTCCGTTCTTGTACTACCGCTTCGATCAATGCGTCCAACTCATCAGGGGTCACTGCTGCGCCAGGAGCCGGCTTGAAGTTATCACCGCCCGCACAGCCGGGGACAACAAGAAAGGCCACTAAAACAGATCTTCCGAGGCTGAGAACGTTCATGGCAGGTCTCCAGGTGCGCGGGTTCGAACGCGCGGTCCGTCTAACGCATGATGTGGTTCAGCTTGAACGATATCATGCGTTTACGACGACCCTACAGTGGGTCACTGCGAGAGCGCCAGCTTGATCTGCTTGTCCACGGCCTTCGCGATGTCATCCGCAAAATGATTGGGCGCATCAGAATCGCCTCGAGCCACGACCTCAATGTCGGCGAAGACGTTCTCTCGCGCAAAGGCCACCGCCGAGAGCGCCGTCGATTCCAGCGTCTCACTCTTCATCGCTCTGGCTTCATCGCCGACATTCGGAGCACCGCGCTCCTGCCACGCGCAGCCGTCGTCGGCGTCCCGGTCCACGTTGTATTGGCAGGGACCTCCGATGAAGCCTTCCGGCCTTGACGGCGTTTCGTACACGACTCGAAGCGTCTGAGTCTCCATGAAGCTCCAATCCGTGACGGCGCCGTCCACCCAGTCACCCGCCTCGAGGCTGTCAATACCAAGGCCAATGCGCACGGTAACATCCGTCCCATCGTCACCGTGTAGCGCCACGGCAAAGCCTGGAGCGCTCGGAACCTCACACGGCCCGGATTCGACCTGCAGGCAACTGGACTGACCCGTATCGTTCTCCGGAAGCGGGTCGGGGCGCGCTACCGATCCAGTCGAAGTTAAAGTCTGCCACGGCGGCCCTTATGAGTCCCTCAAGCTGATCTTCCTGGACGGTCGCTCCGGGTGCGGGCTCGAAGTCATCGCCGTCGCCCTTGCAGCCTAGGAGCTACAAGAAAGACCACTAACGGCAGGCACTTTACGAATTCAAGAGATTCAGTACCGATCCTATCCCGGATAAGGGAATCGTATACGCCTCGCAGGTGTCCGGCAACCCTGTTCCGGGTCACTGCGAGAGCGCCTGCTTGATCTGCTTGTCCACGGCCTTCGCGATGTCGCCGGCCATTGCCGTGGGGGCGTGAGAGTTGCCCTGCCGCAGGATCTCGACCGAAGCGAAGACGCCGGCTCGCGCAAAAGCCGACCATCGAGAGGCCGTGGTCGTCGAGGATCTCGCTCTTCACCGCCCTCGCCTCGTCACCCACGTTCGGCGCGCTGGTTTCCTCCCAGGCACAGCCGCCATCCGCCTCCCGGTCCGCCTTGGCGTCACACGGTCCGACTACGCGCTCCGGTGGCACGGGAGCGCCCTCGTACTGGATGCGCAGGGACTGCGTGGCAGTCGTGGTCCTGGACAGCGCCGCGTTGTCCACCAGATCGGCCGCCTCAGCTTCGTCGATCGCCAGCATCACGTTAATCAGGACCGAAACGCCGTCAGAGCTCTGGAAGGAGGCGCTCATGCCGGGCGGCCTCGGGACGTAGCAGGGTCCCGACTCCACCTCGAAGCAGCTCTTGTAGCCGCCAGCGTTGGCGTCGGTCGCCAGGGGCTGAAATGCCACGGCATCCAGGTCGAATTCGCTCATCGCCTGCGTGATCAGGCCTTGAAGCTCGTCTTGCTCAATCGAGGCGCCGGGAGCGGGCTCGAAGTTGTCACCGCCCGAGCAGCCGAGGCCAAAAAGAAAGACCGCCACGAGGGCGATCTTTCCGAGGCTAGCTAGAGGTTTCATGCGCAGGAGCGACAGCCCTCTGCCGTCACGCGGCGACCTAGACGAGCTCGAGGATAACGGTCGGGGCGCCGTCGCCGAGACGAGGCCCCAGCTTGACGATGCGCGTGTAGCCACCCGGGCGCGTCGCATAGCGCTCGGCCAGCTCGTCGAACAGCTTGCCCGCCACGTCCTTGTCGTAGACGTAGCCGAGGGCACGGCGGCGAGACGCCAGCGTGCCGGACTTGCCCAGCGTGATCATCTTCTCCGCGAGGCCACGGACCGTCTTGGCCTTTGCCTCGGTCGTCTTGATCTGCTCGTACTTCAGCAGGTCCGTCACAAGGCCGCGGAACATCGAAAGACGCTGGTCGGTCGGCCGGTCGAACCTGCGGCTCTTCATCGCGTGCCGCATTAAGCTTCCTCTTCGTCCCCTGCATCCTCATCATCTTCTTCATCGATGAGGTCTTCGCGTCCCGATTCCTTGAGGGCTTCCAGCAGCGCCTTGGCTACCGGGCCCAGCTCTTCGTCGTCGCCGCTCTCAGGGACGATCGTGCGCGCGGGAGCGCCCTCGCCCATGGAGCGTGCCGCCACCCATGCCCTCGACGCCCTCCTGCAGGAAGCCAAGCTCGATCAGCTTGTCCCGCAGCTCGTCGTAGGACTTGCGCCCGAAGTTGCGCAGCGCCAGCAGCTCCTCCTCGCTCTTCTCCAGGACGGCGCCGACGGTCATCAGACCACTGCGCTTGAGGCAGTTGTAGGCGCGCACAGAAAGGTTGAGGTCTTCGATCGGCGTGTTGTAGCGGTCCGGCGGCAGCGCCGCCCCGGAACCAAGGCCACGGCCGACCATCGTCGGCTGTGGACGGCCCAGTCGCGAGAAGATCTCGAACTGATCCGCCAGCACCTCGGCGGCGTTGCTCACGGCGTCCGTCGGCGTAATCGTGCCGTCCGTCCACACCTCAAGCACCAGGCGGTCGAAGTTCGTGACCTGGCCGACGCGCGTGTGCTCGACCTTGTAGTTCACCCGGCGCACCGGCGAGAAGATCGCGTCCACCGGGATGACCCCGATGGCGAGACCATCGCTGGTGCCGGCCGGCACGTAGCCGCTGCCAGGCTCCACCGTGAACTCGACCGAGAGGCGCGCCTCCGACGACTCCATGGTCGCCAGATGCTGGTCCGGGTTGACGATCTCGTAGTCGGCCGTCTCCTGAATCTGGCCAGCCGTCACGATGCCTTCGCCGGACACTCTCCAGGTACATCTTCCCGGGCCGGTCGGTCAGGGAGCGGATGCGGATGTCCTTGACGTTGAGCAGGAACTCGACGATGTCCTCCTTCATGTGGGGGACCGTCGTGAACTCGTGCTCCACGCCTTCGATGCGCACAGCGGTAATCGCCGTGCCGGGGAGCGCGCTGAGCAGCGTCCGCCGCAGCGCGTTGCCGATGGTTACGCCGAAGCCGGCCTGAAGCGGCTCCGCGATGATGCGGCCGAAAGTCTCATCTGAATCCTCTTCTTCGAGGTTCAGTGCAGGTCGCTCTTCGCCCTCGTAAGCAACCATTGTCACCAGAAAGCACCTCCTGAGGCAGGACTACGGCCAATACGCAGTGGCCGGCGGGAATTGCCTGCCGTTTCGTCCCGTCTGTGCGGACCGAAACTCTGATCTGTTATCGCGAGTAGTACTCCACGATCACGTTCGGGTCGAAGAACGCCTCGGCCGATTCCAGCGTCGGCTCGCCGATGACCCGGCCCTTCATCGCCGCCATGTCGAGCGAGAGCCACGAGGGCGCCTGCTTCGAACGCAGCGTCTCCTGAACAGTCTTGGCGTACTCCGTCTTGGCGCCACGCGGCGTGAAGCCCACCGTGTCGCCCATCTTGACCTGTGCCGAGGGAATGTCGGTCTTGCGGTCGTTGAGCATGATGTGGCCGTGGCGCACAAGCTGACGCGCCTGCTTGCGGGAGTCCGCGAAACCCAGGCGGTAGACCACGTTGTCCAGCCGCGATTCCAGCGACCGGATCAGCAGGTCACCTGTAACGCCGGTGCGTCGCAGTGCCTCGTTGTAGTAGCTTCGGAACTGCTTCTCCAGCAGACCGTAGAGCACTCGCGCCCGCTGCTTCTCGCGCAGCTGCAGGCCGCGGTCGGAGACCTTGCGGCGCCGCTGACTACCACCGCCGGGCGGCGTGGGGCGCTTCGTGAAGGCGCACTTCGGGCCGAAGCACCGATCGCCCTTCAGGTAGAGCTTCTCACCGTAGCGACGGCAGAGGCGGCAAACTGCACCAGTGTATCGAGCCATACGTAAACCTGCTTCTTCTCTAAACGCGGCGCCGCTTGGGAGCGCGGCAGCCGTTGTGAGGGATGGGAGTAACGTCGCGGATGGCCAGGACATTGAGGCCGGAAGCCTGCAGCGCCCGGATCGCCGCCTCGCGACCGCTGCCGGGGCCCTTTACGAAGACCTCGACCTGACGCAGGCCGTGCTCCATCGCCCGGCGGGCGGCACCTTCTGCCGCGATCTGAGCCGCGAAGGGCGTGCTCTTGCGGGAGCCCTTGAAGTTCGCGGTGCCCGCGCTGCCCCAGCTCAAGACGTTGCCGTTGGGGTCCGTCAGCGTGATGATCGTGTTGTTGAAGGTGACTCTTGATGAACGCCTTGCCGCGCGGGACCGACTTCCGTTCCCGACGACGCGTCCGCTGTGCTCGCCTCGCTACCATCCCTTATCTTCCCTTCAGCTACTTCTTTGCAGCCTTGCGCTTGCCGGCAACGGTGCGACGAGCGCCCCGCTTCGTGCGTGCGTTCGTCTTCGTGCGCTGGCCCCGGACGGGCAGGCCGCGGCGGTGGCGGATACCCCGGTAGCAGTTGATCTCGATCAGGCGCTGGATGTTCTGGCGGATGTCCCGGCGCAGGTCACCCTCGACCAGGAACTCCTTCTCCAGCAGCTCACGAATGCGGCTCAGCTCCGCGTCAGTCAGGTCTCGCGTCTTTGTGTCAGGCGCGATGCCCGTCTTCTCGCAGATCATCGATGCGCTAGTCGGGCCAATACCGTAGATGTAGCGCAGCGAGATATCGAGGCGCTTCTCGTTCGGTATGTCAACGCCGGCAATGCGTGCCATTCCCTGTTCTCCTACTAGCCCTGGCGCTGCTTGTGTCGCTTGTTCTCACAGATCACCCGCACCACGCCGTGGCGGCGGATGATCTTGCACTTCTCACAGCGCGGCTTTACCGAGGCTCTTACTTTCATCCCGTCAGTCTCCCTAGCGAAGCCGGTACGTGATACGGCCCCGAGTCAGGTCATAGGGAGACAACTCCACCAGGACCCGGTCGCCGGGGGTTATGCGAATGTAGTTGATCCGCATCTTGCCAGACAGATGCGCCAGAACCCGGTGCCCGTTTGCCAGCTCAACTCCGAACATGGCGTTAGGCAGCGGGTCTTTCACCACGCCTTCAACTTCAATCGATTCTTTTCTGGGCATATCGTTCCTTCAGCAGAAGGACCCGACAGCTCCTTTCATGCTCCCATGGGCGTTTCTTACTATTGTAACCCGAACCCACGGGGGTGAGACAAGCCCACACCCGCTCAAGGCAGAGTCAGTACTTCCGCTTCGCCGTCATTTATCGCGATCGTGTGCTCGAAGTGGGCGCACAAGCTACCATCCGCGGTGCTTACTGTCCACTCGTCATCCAGCACCTTGGTGCGATAGTCGCCTACCGTCACCATCGGCTCCAGCGCCAGCACCATGCCCTTGCGCAGGACGATGCCGCGGTCCGCCGGCCCGAAGTTCGGCACCTGCGGCTCCTCGTGCATCTGACGCCCGACGCCGTGGCCGACGTACTGACGCACGACGCCGTAACCGTGCTTCTCGATGTACGTCCCGATTGCGTTCGAGACGACACCGAGCTTGACGCCGGCCCTGGCGGCGCGGATGCCCTGCCAGAGCGACTCTCGCGTCACGTCCATCAGCTTCTGCTGCTCCTCGGTAGGCTCGCCGACCACGAAGGTCACCGCGCTGTCCCCGACGAAGCCCTTCCACGTCGCCCCCAGGTCGATGCTGATGAGGTCGCCCTCCCTGATCACCTGCTTGTCCGGGATGCCGTGCACCAGCTCGTCGTTGACCGAGAAGCAGAGCGTTGCCGGGTACGGCGGCTGAGCGTAGCCCAGGAACGTGGGGATACAACCGATGCGCTTGTACTCTTTGCGCACCAGGTTATCGAGCTCCTTTGCGACGACGCCCGGCTTCGAGGCCTCGACGAGCTTTTGCAGCGTCTGGCCCACGATGCGCCCGGCTTCGCGCATGATCTTGATCTCGTCGTCCGACTTGATCGTAATCATCTCAGCTTCCGACTCGCTCCTTGATAACGCTCTCGATCTTTGCCGTCACCGTCTCGACGTCCTGCATACCATCGACATCGGCCAGGCGACCCTGGCCGCGGTAGTGGTCGATCATTTCGGCCGGCGGCTTCTGCTTCTCGAGACGCGAGCGCACCGTCTCCGGCTTGTCGTCCTCACGCTGATACAGCTCGCCACCGCAGCGCTCACACTTGTCCGGCTTGCCCGTGGCGACGTTGTAGATGGCCCCGCAGCTGCGGCACATCCAGCGCCCGCTCAGGCGGGCCACCAGCTCCTCGTCCGGCACCGCGATGTTCACCGCGATGTCGACGCTGCGGCCGGCCTTCTCCAGCGCTTCGTCCAGCGCCTTCGCCTGGGCCAGGTTGCGCGGGAAGCCGTCGAGTATCAGGCCCTCTTGCGCGTCCTGCTCGACCGATGCGCTCGATCAGCATGCCGATCACGAGCTCGTCCGGCACCAGGGCGCCCTGGTCCATGAACTTCTTCGCCTCGACGCCCAACGCCGTCTTGTTCGCGACGGCCTCACGCAGCATGTCGCCCGTAGAGACGTGCAGCCAGCCTTCCTTTTCGGCCAGAAGGTGCGCCTGTGTACCTTTGCCGGTACCGGGCGCGCCAAGCAGGATTAAGAACACTCGTTGCCCTCTTCTTCAAGCCTTACGGCAGTTATCGAATGAAACCGGAGTAGTTGCGCATCTGCAGCTGCGCCTCCAGCTGCTTCATCGTGTCCAGCACGACACCCACAACGATCAGCAGTCCGGTACCGCTGATCGTCAGCGCCTGCACGTTGGTCAGGGCCGTCGCGAAGTACGGCATGACCGCGATGACGCCCAGGAAGATCGCGCCGGCCGCCGTAATGCGCACCAGCACGCGCGTGATGTAGTCGTGCGTCGGCTTGCCCGGACGGATGCCCGGGATGAAGCCGCCCTGTTTCTGCAGGTTCTCCGCCAGGTTCTGCTGCGAGTACGTCACCAGCGTGTAGAAGTAGGTGAACAGCACCACGAACAGGAACACCACGACGTAGTACGGGACGTTACGAACCCCGAAGATGTCCGTCAGCAAGTTGCCCACGTCGTTCGAGAAGCCGCCACTCGAAGTCGCCAGCGTCTCACCAATGAACGAAGGCACCAGCATGATCGAGTAGGCAAAGATGATCGGGATCATGCCGGCGGAGAGCAGCCGCAGCGGGATATGCGTCGAGCCCTGCTGGCGGTACTGACGGCCGCCGCGGAACTGCGTGCGGGAGTACTGCACCGGGATGCGCCGCTGCGCCTCCTGGAAGAACACGATGGACGACACCGCGACCAGCACGATGATCGCCAGCAGGAAGATGCCGAAGAACGACACGCTGGAGTCGAGAATGTTCGGTACCAGCGAGGGGATGCCGGCGACGATGCCGCTGAAGATAATCAGCGAGATGCCGTTGCCGATGCCCTTCTCCGTGATCAGCTCGCCGAGCCAGACCAGGAACATCGTCCCGGCCGTCATCGAGATCACAGCCGCGAGGGTCGGCAGCGCATTCGGGCCCGTGAAGCCGATGCCGGAAACGGCGCCGGCCGACTGGAGGATCAGCAGCTGGCTGTAGCCCTGGACGACCGCCATCGGCACCGAGATCCAGTGCGTGTAGAGCTGAATCCGGTTGCGCCCCTGCTCGCCTTCGCGCGAGAGCGCCGACAGGCTCGGGATCATCGGCGTCATGATCTGCATGACGATCGATGCCGTGATGTACGGATAGACGCCGAGCGCCGCGACGCTGAGCTGGCGCAACGCACCACCACTGAAGATGTTCAGCGTGCCCAGGAACTGGCCCTGTGCTGGTGTTGCTTTCGAACGCCTGTGAGAGCAGGGCCGGGTTCACGCCCGGGATCGGGACGTGAGCCACGAAGCGGAAGACGACCAGCATGCCCAGGACGAACGCGAGCTTGGCGCGTACGTCCTCCTGGGCCCATGAGTCGATCATGGCCTGCAGCAGGCGGGGGCGCTGAGGTTGCTGTGCTCGACTCGCGGCGGCCATTACTTACTCCTCGGAGCTCGCCTCGCCCTCGTCTTCAGCCTTGGCGCGGGATCGGCGCGCCCTCGGTGCGGGCGCCTCCGGCTCCGTTGCTTCAGCCGGCGCTTCGGCGGGCTCGCTCGGTGCTTCTTCTTCTTCGTCCGCGGCAGCCGTCACCGGTCTGGCCCTCTCGGACTTGACCTTGGGTAGGGTGCGCTCCGTAGCGCTACCACCCGCGGCCTCGATCTTGGTTCGAGCCGTCGCGGACACCTTGTCGACGTCCAGCGTCAGCTTCACGGTCAGCTCGCCGTCGCCCAGGATCTTCACGGGCAGCAGGCGCGACTTGGCGATGCCGGCTTCACGCAGGCTCTCCGTCGTGACGGTGGAGCCGGCAGCGCAGCTTGTTCAGGGACGAGACGTTGATCGGCTCGTACTCGACGCGGAACTTGTTGTTGAAGCCCGCGCTTGCGTGACAGCGCCCGCACCAGCGGGTTCTGACCACCTTCGAAGTGGATACGCAGGTCCGGGCCGCTTCGGGACTTCTGACCCTTGATGCCGCGTCCGGCGTAGGTGCCCTGACCGCTGGCGTTGCCGCGGCCGAGGCGCTTCTTGCTGTGTATCGAGCCCGGGACGGGCGGCAGTTCGTTCGCCCTCATTAGGCTTCTACCTCTTCTTCCACCTCAACCAGGTGTCGCACCTTGTGGATCATGCCGCGGTTGGTGCGGTTGTCTTCCACCGTCACGCTCTGACGGATGCGGCGCAGACCCAGCGACTTTACAGTCAGCTGCTGGTCCTCCTTCTGGCTGATCGGGCTCTTCTTCAACGTTACCTTCAATTTCGCCATGGCTTAACCCTGTATGCCCGCGGCGGCCAATCGACGCGCCCGCTCCGCCTTGGGGTCCTTCATTTCGACCAGACCGTTAATCGTGGCCTGGACGACGTTCATGATGTTGGAGCTGCCAAGCGACTTGGTCAGGACGTCCTTGACGCCGGCCATCTCCATCACGGCGCGCACGCCGCCGCCGGCGATCATGCCGGTACCAGGCGCGGCGGGCTTCATCAGCACCTTCGCGGCCTTGAACCGGACTTCGACGGCGTGCGGCAGCGTCGAGCCGTTCATCGGCACCTTCACGAGGTTCTTGCGGGCGATGTAGGCGCCCTTGCGGATCGCGTCCGGCACCTCGTTCGCCTTGCCCATGCCGGCGCCGACGTGGCCCTGCCGGTCACCGACCACGACGACCGCCGTGAAGCTGAAGCGGCGACCGCCCTTCACGACTTTGGCGACGCGGTTGATGAAGACGACCTTCTCCTGGAGCTCCAGGCCGGAAGACTCTATCTTGTTGCGCCATTGGCGTACTGACCATCTGCCCCTTCGTTCCTTAAAAGTCCAGACCGCTCTCGCGTGCGGCCTCGGCCAGCGCCTTCACGCGGCCGTGGAACACGAAGCCGCCGCGGTCGAACACGACCTTGGTCACGCCCTTCTCTTTGGCGCGCTCGGCAACCAGGCTGCCGATCAGGGCGGCGACTTCTTCCTTCTTCTTACCGGCAACCTTCGCCTTCAGGTCCGATTCGACGTCGGACGCGGCGGCGATCGTCTTGCGCTCCACGTCGTCGATGACCTGGGCGTAGATGTGCGACAGGCTGCGGAACACCGCCAATCGCGGTCGCTCCGGCGTCCCGTTGACGCGCCTGCGGACGCGCGTGTGCCTGCGAATGCGGGCGGCGCGCATGGTTGCTGTTTTCTTCATCTTTAGCGGCCCTTACCTGACTTGCCGGCCTTGCGGCGGACGATCTCGCCCTGGTAGCGGATGCCCTTGCCAAGGTAGGGCTCCGGCGGGCGCAGCTTGCGGATGTTCGCCGCGACCTGACCGACGGCCTCCTTGTCGGTGCCCGAAATCATCAGACGGGGCCCTTCGACGCTGAACGAAATGCCCTCCGGCGGGTCGACCTCGACCGGGTGGGAGAAACCGAGCGCCAGCGTGAGCTTGCGAGCCCTGCATCTGGGCGCGGTAGCCAACGCCGACCAGCTCGAGCGTCTTCGTGAAGCCGTCGGACACGCCGACGACCATGTTGGAAAGCAGCGCTCGCGTCAGGCCGTGCATCGCCCGTTCGCGCGGCTCGTCGTTCGGCCGGGTCACGATCAGCTGGCCGTCCTCCTGGTGCAGTCGCACCTCCGGCGGCACCTCGCGCTTCAGGGTCCCCTTCGGGCCCGTCACGCTGACGTTGCGACCGTCGATCTCGATCTTGACCGAGGACGGTACGGGAATCGGCATCTTACCTATTCGTGACATTGCTCTACCACACGTAACACAGAACTTCGCCGCCAACACTCTTCTGGCGGGCATGCTGGCCGGTCATGACCCCTTCCGGGGTCGAAAGAATCGCTACACCCAGGCCGCCCAGGACGCGCGGGATCTCGCGCTTCTGGACGTATACCCGCAGGCCGGGCTTGCTCACGCGCTTGATGCCGGAGAGCACCGGCTCCTTGCGGCCCGTGTAGCTCAGGTCGATCTTCAGGAAGGAGCGAACCCCCTCTTGAGCGATCTCGTAGTCCTGGATGAAGCCTTCTTCTCGCAGCACCTGCGCGATCGCCACCTTCATCTTGGAGGACGGCATGCGCACGGTGTCGTGCTCGCCGAAACGCCGTTGCGGATGCGCGTCAGCATGTCGGCGATAGGGTCGCTCATCGTCATGATAGTGCCTCCTCTACCAGCTCGACTTCGTAACGCCGGGGATTTGACCCTCCAGCGCCAGCTTGCGGAAGCAGATACGGCACATCGCGAACATGCGGATGTAGCCGCGCGGCCGGCCGCAAAGCCTGCAGCGGTTGCGCTTCTGCACCGGGTACTTCGGCGTCCGGTTGCCTTTGACGATCATCGATACTTTCGCCACGGTCTCTTCCTTATCTTGACCCAGTCGGAGGGCCTTAGCCCTTCGCGAAAGGCATGCCGAGGAGCTCGAGCAGCCTCTTTCCTTCTTCGTCGTTGCGGGCTGACGTGTTGATGTTGATCTGCATGCCGCGGATGCGGTCGATGCTGTCGTAATCGATCTCCGGGAAGATCAACTGCTCACGCACACCCAGGCTGTAGTTGCCGCGACCGTCGAACGCCTTCGTCGGCAGGCCGCGGAAGTCGCGGATACGGGGCAGCGCCGCGTTCACCAGGCGGTCGAAGAACTCGTACATGCGATGGCCGCGCAGCGTCACCATGGCGCCGATCGGCATCCCTTCGCGCAAGCGGAAGTTTGCGATCGACTTCGTGGCGCGCGTGATCACCGGCTTCTGGCCCGTGATCGTCGCCAGGTCCGCCGTGGCCGAGTCCAGGGCCTTGGCGTTTTCACGCGCCTCACCCAGGCCGATGTTCAGCGTGATCTTGGTCAGCTTCGGAATCTCCATCGGGTTCGCGTAGCTGAACTCACGCTGGAGCGCCGGTACAACCGTCTCCCTGTACAGCTCCGCGACCCTTGTCTGCGTCGGTGCGTTAGTCAATGTCCGCTCCACATCGCTTGCAAATTCGGACCTTGACGCCGTCGTTACGGATACGCGTGCCCGTGCGCACGGCCTTGCTGCACTCGGTGCACACCACCATCACGTTGGAGGCGTGCAGCGGCCCCTCCCGCGTCACGATGCCACCGGGCACCATCGTGCCCTGCGTCTGCGTCGGACGCTGGTGCTTCTTCATCATGTTGACGCCGTCGACGATGACGCGGCCCTTCTTGGTCAACACCGACCGCACGACCCCGGTCTTGCCGCGGTCCTTGCCGGCGATGACCAGCACGGTGTCGTTCCGGCGTATGGCATTCATGCCTACAGGACCTCCGGCGCCAGCGAGACGATCTTCATGAAGTTGCGCTCGCGCAGCTCCCGGGCCACCGGCCCGAAGATTCGCGTCCCGCGTGGGTTCTGCTTGTCGGAAAGCACGACGGCAGCGTTGTCGTCGAACCGGATGTAGGAGCCGTCGGGCCGGCCGAAGCTCTTCCTTGTGCGTACGACGACGGCTCGGATCACGTCGCCCTTCTTCACGCCGGCAGCGGGCTGCGCCTGCTTCACGGACGCGACGATCACGTCGCCGACGCCGGCGTAGCGGCGTCGCGTGCCACCGAGCACCTGGATACACATAATCTCGCGGGCGCCGGAGTTGTCGGCGACCCGAAGTCGACTGAACTTCTGGATCACGCCTTGTCTTCCTCCTCCGCCTCGTAGTCTTTGACGTCCATGTCGTCGGAAGCGGCGGCGAGCACGTCGGAGTCAGACGTCATTGGCGTCTCGTCTCGCGAGGCCTCTGCCGCGGAGGTCGCGGGCTCGTGGCGCTCGTCCACGGTCATGTCCGGCGTGATGTTCGCGGCTTCGACAGCCGGCTCATTCGCGTCGAGCATCGGCGCGCCGGGCGTCGAGTTGTAATCGCTCGCGTCCATGTCATCCGATGCCGCCTCAAGGACGGTCGACTCGGTGCTCATCGGCGTCTCGTCCGCCACCTCGGCGGTGGTCAGCACCGGACGATTCGGCGCCACCTCTTCCGGAATGGCGATGTCGCGCGGCTGCAGATCGGCCACGTTGCCGCGAGTCATCGTCTCGAGGATCCGCCAGCGCTTCTCCTTCGAGATCGGGCGCGACTCGACGATGCGCACGACGTCACCGAGGACGGCGCCGTTGTTCGGGTCGTGCGCCTTGTATCGCTTCGTGGACCGCATGATCTTGTGGTAGAGCGGATGCGGATATCGTCGCTCCACCGCCACGACGGCGGTCTTGTCCATCTTTACGCTGACAACCGTCCCGATCAGGATCTTGCGGCGGCCGCGCGTCTGCTCTGTCACGGCTTCGCTCACGCGTCACCTCCTATGGCGACAAGCTCACTCTGACGCATGAGCGTCTTGATACGGGCGATCTTTCGCTTTACTGCTACTACTTGCTTCACATTGCTGAGCTGGCGCGTCGCGATCTGCAGGCGCAGCGTGAACAGCTGTCGGTAAGAATCCTCCAGCTCGCGCGCCAGACGCACCGCGTCCATCGAAACCAACTCATCGAATACCGGGTTGCTCTTCGCCATCAGACTCCCTCGACCACTCTTTCGACCACGCGAGTCGAGCACGGCAGCTTGTGCGAGGCCAGGCGAAGCGCCTCACGCGCCACGTCATCTCGCACGCCGGCGATCTCGAACAGCATGCGCCCCGGCTTCACGACCGCGACGCAGCGGTCCACCGGGCCCTTACCGGAACCCATTCGCACCTCAGCCGGCTTCTTGGTCACCGGCTTGTCCGGGAATATCCGGATCCAGACCTTGCCGCCACGGCGGAGGTGGTGGGTAATCGCACGTCGCGCGGACTCAATCTGGCGCGAATCGATCCAGACGGCTGATGTCGCCTGCAGGCCAATCTCCCCGAACGAGACCTCATTGCCCGAGTTCGCCATGCCGCGGCGATGGCCACGGTGGTGCTTGCGGTACTTGATTCGTCTTGGCTGAAGCATCTCTTAAGCCTCCCCGCCTGCGCTCTCGGGCGCGCCTGCCGCGACTGCAGCCGTCTCGCCGTCCTCGGTGCCAGCAGGCACCCGGCGCTCCGGAATGATGTCGCCGCGGTAGATCCACGCCTTGACGCCGATGCGCCCGAAGGTCGTCGCCGCTTCCGCCTGACCGAAGTCGACGTCGGCGCGCAGCGTGTGCAGCGGCACCCGGCCGTCCTTCTCCGTCTCACGCCGGGACATCTCGGAACCACCGAGACGGCCGCCGACCTGGATCTTCACGCCACGAGCGCCTCGCTGCATCGTGCGCGAGACCGCCTGCTTCATCGCCCGCCGGAACGCCACGCGGCGCTCCAGCTGGTCCGCAACGGACCGGGCGACCAGGTAGGCGTCCAGCTCGGGCTGGCGGATCTCGACGATGTTGACCCGCACGCGGCGGTTCGTCATCTTCTCGAGCTCCGTGCGCAGCTCATCCACCTTCTGGCCGCCGCGACCGATGACGATACCCGGCTTGGCCGTGTGGATCGTCACGATCACCTGGTTGGCGTTGCGCTCCAGCTCAACGCGGGAGACGGCGGCGTCAGACAGCTTCTTCAGGATGTGCCTGCGAAGACCGAGGTCCTCATGCAGGAGCTCCGTGTAGTTCTTGTCTGCGTACCACTTGCTCTGCCAGGAGTAAATGACACCCAGGCGAAAGCCGATCGGGTGGACTTTGTGACCCATAACTTACCTGTCTTCCACGATAATCGTGATGTGGCTGTAGCGCCGGGTCCACGGCTTGGCCCGGCCACGCGCCCCTGCCCGGAATCGATGCAGCCGTGTGCCCTCGTCGGCGTATGCCGCCTTGATGCGCAGCGAATCGATATCCAGCGAGTAGTTGTTCTCCGCGTTTGCCGCCGCGGACCTGACAATCTTCTCGACCTTGCGCGCCACCGGCATCGGCAGGTTGCGCAGGATCGCGACAGCCTCGTCCACGCTGCGACCCTTGATCGGGTTCAGCAGCAGACGCACCTTACGCGGCGAGATGCGGACGTTCTTGCTCTTCGCCAGGACTTCCACTTATCGCCTCCGCACCGCTGACGTGCGCTCGGAGCGGCCGGCGTGGCCGCGGAACGTGCGCGTCAGGGCGAACTCGCCCAGACGGTGGCCCACCATGTTCTCCGTCACGAACACCGGCACGTGGCGCCGGCCGTCGTGCACGGCGATCGTGAGACCCACCATCTCCGGCATGATCGTCGAAGCTCGCGACCAGGTGCGGATCACGGCGCGCGAACTCGTGCGCTGTACTGCCTCCACCTTCTTCAGCAGCTTCTCGTCGATGTACGGACCCTTCTTGGTCGAACGCGACACTAATCCGTCTCCTATTTCCTGTTCCGGCGCCGGACGATGAGCTTATCGCTCTGCTTCTTACCGCGCGTGCGGTAACCGAGCGTCGGCTTGCCCCAGGGCGTCTTCGGGCCGGGGTGACCGATGGGCGACTTGCCCTCACCACCACCGTGCGGGTGGTCGACAGGGTTCATCGCGGAACCGCGCACCTGAGGTCGGCGGCCCATCCAGCGCACGCGGCCGGCCTTGCCAAGCTTCACCAGCGCGTGCTCAGAGTTGCTCACCTGCCCAACGGTAGCCATGCAATCCGCGGGGACGCGGCGCATCTCGCCGGAGGGCAGGCGGAGCAAGCAGTACTTCTCTTCTTTCGCCATCAGCTGCGCCGAGGCGCCGGCGCCGCGGACCATCTGGCCGCCGCGGCCGACGAGCAGCTCGACGTTGTGCACCACGGTGCCCGAAGGCATGTTGCGCAGCGGCAGCGAGTTGCCGACCCGGATCTCAGCGTTGGGACCGGACGATACCATCGCGCCCAACTTCGAGGCCCGTGGGGGCCAGGATGTATCGCTTCTCGCCGTCGCGGTAGAAGATCAGGGCGATACGGGCCGTGCGGCCCGGGTCGTACTCGATCGCCGCGACTCGTCCCGGCACGCCGAACTTGTCGCGCTTGAAGTCGACGATGCGGATCTTGCGCCGCGCGCCGCCGCCACGGTGTCGGACCGTGATCTTGCCGGCGTTGTTGCGCCCCGCCGATCGCTTCTTCGAAAAGACAAGCGACTTCTCCGGCTTCTTCTTGGTGATCTCCGTGAACTTGTAGCCACTGGCGCCACGCCGTCCCGGAGATGTCGGATTGTATTGTTGGATTGGCATTCTATACGCCCTCGAACAGTTCGATGCGGTCTTCAGGCACCAGCGTGACGACCGCCTTCTTCCAGTCGGGCGAGAACGTCATGCGGCGGCGGAAGCGACGGCCCCCGTGCGACTTGCCCTTCATCACCATGACGTTGACGCCCGTTACCGTAACGTCGAACGCCTTCTCGACTGCTTGCTTGATCTGCGGCTTGTTCGCCCGCATGTCGACTTCGAAGATGTACTTGTTGGCGCCGGAGAGCGCCGTGCTCTTCTCCGTCACGAGCGGCCGCTTGATCACCGAGTAGGGGTTGATCGTGTTATCCATGCGCCACCTCCGGTACCACGGCCAGACGCTTGCTCGCCCGATCGCCGCCCCAGAGGGCTTCGGCCCGGCGTACCGCTTCTTCTGTCATCACCAGACCGTGGTGACTCAGGAGGTCTGCCACGTTCAGGTAGTCCGCCGGCAGCGCCTTGGCGCCCGGCAGATTGCGAGAGCTCAGCAGCAGGTTGCGGTCTGACTGCGCCGTCACGAGCAGCGCCGAGCGGCTCATGTCGAGCGCGCCCAGGATGGTCGCAATCGTGCGCGTCTTCGGTGCGTCGAGTTCGAGCCCCTGGATCACCTTGAGCTCGCCATCGGCCACCTTGGCCGAAAGAGCCGAGCGGATCGCCAGGCGGCGCACCATCTTCGGCAACGCCTGCTTGTAGGAGCGCTGCTTGGGACCGAAGGAGATACCACCGTGACGGTGATGCGGCGCCCGAATCGCACCCTGGCGCGAGGCGCCGATGCCCTTCTGTCGCCGGATCTTCTTGGTCGAACCGCGGACTTCGCCGCGCGTCTTCGTGTTGTGGGTGCCGGCGCGCCGGTTGGCGAGCTGCGCGAGCAGCGCCTGGCGAATCGCGGCCCGATGCGGCTCAAGGCCGAACACCGAGTCGTCCGCGTCGATGCTGCCGACTTCCTTCCCCTGAGTGTCGTAGACCGTCAGCTTCATCAGGACTGACCACCCTTCCTGCCCGTCTTCGTCACTCGCACGAGGCCGTTCACGCCGCCGGGGATGGAGCCCTCGATGAGGAGGACGCCGCGCTCGGAGTTGGCCTGGAACACGCGCAGGTTCTTCACCGTCACGCGGTCGTCGCCCATGTGGCCGGCCATTCGCAGGCCCTTGCGCACGCGTCCGGGCGTCGTGCCGGAACCGATGGAACCGGGGGCGCGGTGGCGGTCGGACTGACCGTGGGTCTTGGGACCACCACTGAAGTGGTGGCGCTTCACACCCCCGGCGAAGCCCTTGCCCTTAGAGGTGCCGACAACGTTAACGATGTCGCCCTCCTCGAACACGTCCGCGCCCAACGACTGCCCGATCTCGTACTGGTTCGGGTCGTCGATACGCACCTCGCGCAGGAACCGGAAGTTACCCAGCTCCTTGACGTGGCCGCGCATCGGCTTGGTCAGGCTCTTGCGCAGCCCGAAGCCCAGCTGGACGGCGTCGTAGCCGTCCCGTTCTTTCGTCTTGACCTGTACAACGACGCACGGCCCGGCCTCGACCACGGTGACGCCGCGCGCCTCGCCCGCGGACGAGAACACCTGCGTCATCCCTAACTTGCGTCCGAATATCGCTTCTGCCATCTACTCTGCCCCGCGACCCCTAGTGCCCTCGTCGGGCTACCGTTCGATCGCTCTATGCGAGCCCTGCGCCAATCGAGCCTGCAACCCTTTCGGGGCTGCGGACTCAGCGCTTATTGCCTTTCGGCTGCTCGTTTTGTTCTTGGTTGCTGTTGCTTGTTCCCTTGTGTCCCTACAGCTTGATTTCGATGTCCACGCCAGCCGGCAGCTGCAGCCGCATCAGCGTGTCGACCGTCCGCGAGGACGGTTCGATGATGTCGATCAGCCGCTTGTGGGTCCGGATCTCGAACTGCTCGCGCGAGTCCTTGTCCACGAACGGCGACTTGTTCACCGTGAACTTCTTGATCTCCGTCGGCAGCGGCACCGGACCGGCGACTGATACGCCGGTGCGCTCCGCGGCCTCCACGATCTGCTCGGCCGACTGGTCGAGGATGCGGTGGTCGAAAGCCTTGAGCCTGATACGTATCTTCTGTCTTGGCATATGGTCTGTATCTCTCCCGCCCGGTTTCCCAGGCGATTGCTAGAGACGCCCCCTGTCGCGCTTACCCAGCTTCTCCGCGACGGACGAAGGAACCGGCTCGTAGTGGTCGAACTCCATGGTGTGTGATGCACGGCCCTGCGACATCGATCGCAGCTCCGTCGTGTATCCGAATGTCTCCGCAAGCGGGATCTGGCAGCGGATGATTTGGAGCGTCCCGAAGGCCTCCACATCGATGACATGACCGCGACGGCTATTGATGTCGCCCAGAACGTCGCCGAAGAACTGCTCCGGCGTACGCACTTCAACCTTCATCACCGGTTCCAGCATCACGCCGGCACCCGCCGCCATCAGCTTGCGCATACCCTCGATGCCGGCCATCTTGAACGCCATTTCTGACGAGTCGACCGGGTGAGTGGAACCATCCACCAGCGTGACCTTCACGTCGACAACCGGGTAGCCGCCCACCGGGCCGCTCTCCAGCGCGTCGCGTACGCCGTCCTCGGTCGGACCGACGTATTCACGCGGGACCGAGCCTCCGACAGTCTTGTTCTCAAAGATGATGCCAGCGCCGCGTTCCAGCGGCTCCATCTCCAGCTCGACAACACCGTATTGGCCACGACCACCGGTCTGGCGCACGAAACGGCCCTCTGCCCGCGCCGGCTTCGTCAGCGCCTCGCGGTAGGCGACCTGCGGCCGGCCCACGTTGGCGTTGACGTTGAACTCGCGCAGCAGGCGGTCGACGATGACTTCGAGGTGAAGCTCGCCCATGCCGGAGATCAGGGTCTGGCCCGTCTCCTCTTCGAAATGCACCCGGAAGGTCGGGTCCTCTTCGGCCAGCTTCTGTAGACCCTCGCCCATCTTGTCCTGGTCGGACTTCGACTTGGGTTCGATGGCGATGGAGATGACTGGCTCTGGGAACTTGATCGCTTCCAGAAGCAGCGGCCTCTGCGGGTCTGACAGCGTGTCGCCCGTCAGAGTGTTCTTCAAGCCCACGGCGGCGACGATGTCGCCAGCAAGGACCTCGGAGACTTCTTCCTGCTTGTTCGCGTGCATACGCACGAGGCGGCCGATACGCTCGTTCTGACCGCGGGTCGTGTTCTGAAGCGCCATGCCGCTCTTCGCCGTACCGGAGTACACGCGCATGTAGGCCAAACGGCCGATGTACTGGTCCGTGACGATCTTGAAGACAAGAGCTGTCAGCGGGCCATCCGGGTCGGGCGCGCGCTCCTCTTCTTCGTCCGTCTTGGGGTTGTGGCCCATCATCGGCGGCACGTCCAAGGGCGAAGGCAGGTAATCGATGACAGCGTCCAGCATGGGACGCACGCCCTTGTTCTTGAGGGCGGTGCCGCAGAGCACGGGCGTGATCGCGCCGGAGAGCGTGGCCGCGCGGATGCCGGCCTTGAGCTCCTCTTTGCTGACCACTGCGCCTTCGATGTACTTCTCCATCACGCCCTCGTCCGCTTCACCGACCTTTTCGATCAGGCGGTCACGGGCACGCTCGAAGGCGTCCTGCAGCTCGGCCGGGATGTCGCGAAACTCGGGCGCGTCGGTGCGCTCACCGGTGAAGTAGATCGCCCGCTGCTCAACGAGGTCGATGACACCGTTGAAGTCGGCTTCGACGCCCCACGGTATCTGGATTGGCACCGGGTTCGCGTCCAGTCGCTCGACGATCATGTCGACGGTGCGCCAGAAGTCGGCGCCCGTGCGGTCCATCTTGTTGACGAAGCAGATGCGCGGCACGTTGTAGCGGTCGGCCTGGCGCCAAACCGTCTCAGACTGCGGCTCCACACCGGCGACCGCGTCGAACACGACAACGCCACCGTCGAGGACGCGCAAGCTGCGCTCGACCTCGACCGTGAAGTCGACGTGTCCGGGCGTGTCGATGATGTTGATCTGGTGGTCGGCCCACTCGGCGGTGGTCGCGGCGGACGTAATCGTGATGCCGCGCTCGCGCTCCTGAGCCATCCAGTCCATGACGGCGGTGCCTTCGTGCACCTCACCGATTTTGTAAGTACGGCCTGTGTAGAAGAGAACGCGCTCGGTCACGGTCGTCTTACCCGCGTCGATGTGGGCAATGATGCCGATATTACGAATGCGCTCTAGAGAAGGACGGGGCATTGCTGTAAACCTACCAGCGGTAATGGACGAAGGCGCGGTTCGCCTCGGCCATCCTGTGCGTATCTTCGCGGCGCTTCACGGTAGCGCCCTGACCTGTCGAGGCGTCCAGTAGTTCGCCGGCCAGCTTCTCGGCCATCGTGCGGCCGCGGCGAGCCCGCGCGGAGCGGACCAACCAACGCATGGCGAGCGAAATACGGCGCTCAGCGCGGATGTCGACGGGCACCTGGTACGTGGCACCACCAACGCGGCGAGGCTTTACCTCCACCGCAGGCGTGGCGTTGCGCAGCGCCTGGTCGAAGATGTCGATCGCCGGGCGGCCCTGCTGCTCTTCCATGCGCTGCATGGCTTCGTAGACCAGGCGCTCGGCGGTGCTCTTCTTACCGTCGATCATCACCTTGTTAATGAACATCTGCAGCGACCTGCTGCTGTACTTGCCATCCGGCGAGATTACCCGCCGATCTGCCTTACCGCGTCGCGCCATGGCTAGTTCGCCGCCTTTCGAGCGCCGTACTTGCTACGACCGCGCTTCCGGTTGTTCACTCCGGAGGAGTCGAGGGCACCACGAATGATGTGGTAGCGCACGCCCGGAAGGTCCTTCACGCGGCCGCCACGGATCAGGACGACCGAGTGCTCCTGCAGGGTGTGGCCTTCGCCGGGAATGTAGGCCGTGACTTCCATCTGGTTGGTCAGACGCACTCGGGCAATCTTGCGCAGAGCCGAGTTCGGCTTCTTCGGCGTCATCGTGCGGACCTGGACGCAAACACCGCGCTTCTGCGGCGAGCCCTTGGTCCACTCCGTGCGGTTGTGCAGCGCGTTGTAGCGCCACCGCAGTGCCGGAGCCTTCGTCTTCTTGCGGGCGTTCTTGCGACCCCGCGTCACCAGTTGGTTAATCGTCGGCACAGCCTATTCCTTCCGACTCGTCCTGTTTTCGACCACAAGTAAAGGCCGAATGCCCTTATTTCTGAACCAATCAGCCTCTCGCGCGAAGCGGAGTCCTTCCCACGGGGAGGAAGCGGCCGACCGTAGTCACTTTCAGGTCAATCCGACCCAAGACCCAAAGATGCTTGGGGGGTGTACCAGCTAAGAACTCTACCGAGCCCTCAGTTATGTGTCAACCAAGTTACGGACTCGGGCACAGGTCCGCCGCCCAAGTTCGCTTAGCTTACCGCACGCGGGCTCCCAGTGCTATCGCCGGCTCTTCTCGCCTCACGCGAACCTGAGCAGCGGCGGCGTTCGGGCGTACCGTTGGCAACAACCTTGATGAGGCCCTATCGGCTCATCGACCGGTACCGCGCCACTGCCATAGGCGCGAAGATCCCCGCAATGATCACTACCCACATCAACGTAAGCAGGATCGGGTGCTCCGCAGGGAAGCCCGTGCTCGCGTACGGGTTCGGGTTACCCCACAGATCGCGCAGAGAGGCCGTCAGCGAGCTCGTCGGGTTCCACTCGGCGACCGGCTGCAACACCCCAGGTAGCGTGCCCGGCGGCACGAAGACATTAGAGAGGAAGGTAACGGGAAGGATGACCATGAAGGACACCGAATTTGCCACCTCTACCGTCGGTACCATCGTCCCCAGCCAGATTCCTACCCAGGACATTGCAAACACGAATAGCAGCAGAAGCCCCACGCCGGCAACAAACTCATCGACGCCGCCATGTACTCGCCATCCGACCACGAGGCCGGTAATCATCAGCACGGTTATGATCCCGCTCTGGTAAATCACATCGAACAGGGCGCGTCCGCTGAGGACGGCAGAGCGCGCCATCGGTAGCGACCGGAATCGGTCCATCAGCCCTTTGTTGATGTCCTCGCAGATGCCGACAGCGGTCGTCGCCGCGGCGAAGACCACAGTCTGGGCAAAAATGCCGGGAATCAGGAACTCGCGGTAGGAGCCTCCGCCTGGCAACGGGATCGCGCCGCCAAACACAAACGAGAACAGCAGCACGAACATGATCGACTGCATGATGGCGAAGATCGCCAGCTCAGGGATTCGCGGCACCCGCTTCAGGTTGCGCACGGCGATGATCAGGCCGTCCCTGGCCGCCTGTCCCACGCCACCGCCCGGCGAAGGCGACGTCATGGGTTCGCCCGTCATGGTTTCGAATGTCATGAGTCACCTCGAGCGTTTGTAGCCACGGGTGCAGAGGCGCCATCCGTGGACGGCATCGCTTCCAGACCTGCTCCGTGCCCGGTCAGGGAGAGGAAGACATCGTCCAGCGTGGGACGTCGCAGCCCGATGTCGTCGATGAGGATGCCGGCCTCGTCCAGCACGCGTCCGATCTGAATCAGCTTTTGCACACCTTCATTGCTGGGAAGCGTGACCCGGCGCGAGTCCTCATCCACCGAGACGTCGCCATCGTTTGAAGACGCGAGCTCGCTGGTCACGTATGCAAGGTCCTCTCGATTGCGCAGCACGACCTCGATGCGCTCACCGCCGACGCTCGCCTTCAGGCCGTCCGACGTGCCCTTGGCGATAATGCGCCCGTGGTCCACGACGGCGATCTCATCTGCCAGCTCGTCGGCTTCCTCCAGGTACTGCGTCGTCAGCAGCAAGGTTACCCCGCCGCGCACGAGGTCCCGGATCACCTCCCACATGCCAAGACGGCTCCGAGGGTCGAGTCCCGTCGTCGGCTCGTCAAGGAACAGCAGCCTCGGCCGGCCGATCAGCGCACTCGCGAGGTCCAGGCGCCTTCGCATGCCGCCTGAGTACGTCTTCACGGGCCGGTTGCTGGACTCGACCAGGTCGAACTGCACCAGCAGCTCTGATGCCCGGCTCGTAGCTTCGCCCTTCGAGAGCTGGTACAGGCGCCCGAACATCACGAGGTTCTCTTTGCCGGTCAGGTTCTCGTCCACGGCCGCGTACTGCCCCGACAACCCGATGACGGATCGCAGTTGCTGCGCCTGCTTCACAACATCGAAGCCCGCGACCGTTGCGTGCCCGGCGTCCGGGTGCAGCAGCGTCGTCAGGATGCGTACCGTTGTCGTCTTGCCCGCGCCGTTCGGGCCCAGCAGCCCCAGCACCGTGCCCTCCTGGACGGTGAGGTCCAGGCCGTCCAATGCCGGTACTAGCGCCTTGCCTGACTTGTAGCTCTTCTTGAGGCCTTCAGCGACGATTACGTCCACTGGGCCTCCCTCTTCCTATGGCGGCTCGTCCACCCTCCATGCATTGCGGGGTTCTCCTCTTTCAAGCGCTGGAGGCTCACTGGCCTCCGATCCAGTGTGTCAGGAGGGCACAGAAGGCTCCAGCGATTCTTGTGCATGCGTTGCAGGTTTCATCCTACCCGGCTTCTCCTGACGCCGTTCTGTCAGCAGCACCGAACCTGTACGGAAGTCATGCTGGCAGATGCCTGTCAGCACCGCAGCGGCTTCGATTTGCCCTGCTGCCACCGTTACGGGCATGCGGCGTAGACTGGACGTATGCCTAACCGACTTGCGAACGAAACCAGCCCGTACCTCCTGCAGCACGCCGACAATCCCGTCGACTGGTATGCCTGGGGTGACGAGGCGTTCGCGGCAGCGAAGGAGGCCGGCAAGCCCGTGCTGCTCTCGGTCGGCTACTCGGCCTGTCACTGGTGCCACGTCATGGCCCACGAGAGCTTCGAGAACACGGAGACCGCGGCGCTGATGAACCAGCTCTTCGTCAGCATCAAGGTCGACCGCGAAGAGCGCCCGGACGTCGACAACATCTATATGCAGGCCGTGCAGTCGATGACCGGTCGCGGCGGCTGGCCCATGACCGTCTTCCTCACGGACGAAGGCATCCCCTTCTACGGCGGCACTTACTACCCACCCGAGGACCGTCATGGCATGCCCGGCTTCCCGAAGGTGCTCCAGGCCGTCTCCGAGGCCTACAAGGACAAGCGCCAGCAACTCGAGATCGCCGGCCACGACCTCCTGCAGCGCATTAGCTCGCCCGCCGAGCTCAAAGCGAACGAAGACAACCTGCTCACCGAATCGATCCTGGACGAGGCCGCCGGCGCCCTGCTGCAGGCGCATGACGACGACCTCGGCGGCTTCGGCAAAGCGCCGAAGTTCCCCCAGGCCATGGACCTCGACTTCCTCCTGCGCTACCACCACTCCTCCGGTAAGGCCGAAGTGCTTGCGGCCGCGGAGGTCACCCTCAAGGCAATGGCCAACGGCGGCATGTACGACCAGGTCGGCGGCGGCTTCCACCGCTACTCGACCGACGACGTGTGGCTGGTGCCCCACTTCGAGAAGATGCTCTACGACAACGCCCTGCTGGCCCGCGTCTACCTCGATGCCTATAAGGTCACCGGCAACGCCTTCTACCGCCGCATCACCCAGGAGACGCTCGACTACGTCCTGCGCGAGATGACCGACCCGTCCGGCGGCTTCTACAGCACCCAGGACGCCGACTCCGAGGGCGAGGAGGGCAAGTTCTTCCTCTGGACGCCCGCGCAGCTCGAAGCCGTGCTCGGTGAGGACGCCGAGCTGGTCGGCCGCTACTTCGGCGCCACCGAGGGCGGCAACTTCGAGGGCTCCAACATCCTTAACGTGCCCACGCCAGCGCATGACTTCGCCCCCCAGCGCGGCCTCGACGTCGCCCAGTTCGAGGCAAAGCTCCTCGAAGCCAGGACGAGGCTCTACGCCGCCCGCGAGCAGCGCATTCACCCGGCCCGGGACGAAAAGGTCCTCACGGCCTGGAACGGCCTCATGCAGCGCGCCTTCGCGGAAGCCGCCATCGCCTTAGACAACGAGCGCTACCGCGAAGCCGCCGCCCACAACGCCGACTTCCTCCTCACGACGATGCGGCCAAACGGACGCCAGCTACGGACGTGGAAACCTGGTCTCGATGCGCGCCTCAACGGCTATCTCGAGGACTATGCCTGCCTCATCGACGCGCCTGATCGCCACCCACGCCGCCACCTTCGAGCCTCGATACCTCAAGAGCGCCGTCGAGCTGGCGAACGAGATGATCGAGCTGTTCTGGGACGACGAGGTGCAGGGCTTCTTCGACACCGGCAAGGACCACGACGCCCTGATCACGCGGCCGCGCGACTTCTTCGACAACGCCACGCCCTCCGGCACCTCGGTCGCCGTCGACGTGCTCCTGCGCCTGGCCGAGATCACCGACAACACGGATTACGAGGAGCGCGCGACGATCTGCCTCCGCACGCTCACGCCCTTCCTCGACCACGCACCCACCGCCTTCGGCCGCCTCCTCAGCGCCCTCGAGTTCCACCTCGCCCGCTCGCAGGAACTGGCCGTGATTGTTCCATCAGCCAGTCAAAGCACCGCCCTCTCCGCCAGCGGGGAGGGGGCAGGGGGAGGGGTCGACAGCGCCTCGGCCCTCCTGGAACCCCTGCGATTGGTCTATACCCCGAACCTGCTCATGGTCGGCGCTCCCGAGGGCGCAGGCGCTGAGATCACGCCCCTCCTGCAGGATCGCCCCCTCATCGATGGCCAGCCGACCGCCTACGTCTGCGAGCGCTTCCTCTGCCAGGCACCGACCACGGACGCGCAGGCGTTGCTCTCGCAGATCAAGGCCCTGCTGCCCCGCTGACTTCGTAGCACGTGGAACTCTCGCCAGACCTCAAAGCCTTTGTCCGTGACGCGCGAGTCGCCCGCCTCGCAACGGTCGATGAGCACAACCGACCCCACGTCGTACCGGTGTGCTTCGTCTACCGAGACGCCATCGCCCACATCGTCCTCGACGCCAAACCGAAGCGCGTACCGGTGACCAGCCTGCGCCGTGTACGCAACCTCCTCGCCAACCCCGAGGTCCAGCTACTCATCGACCGCTACGAGGAGGACTGGTCCCGCCTCGCCTACGTACAGCTTCGGGGTCGCGCCAGCCTCATCGAGGCCGGCCCTGAGCAGGCCGATGCCCTCGCCCGCCTGCGCACCAAGTACCCCCAGTACGAGTCGATGGCCCCAGACGACGCGCCCGTCATCCGCATCGAGGTGTACGACGCGGTGGCCTGGCAAGGTTCCGGAAACGCCAACTGAGTTCGACACTGCGGGATGAATCCCGCAGCTACGACCGTCCTCCCCGAGACCTGGCATACTCCTCGTTGCGAGCCATTGACCGAAGGGAAAGGCGAAGCAACCTCGGTCCGCGGCCCGAGAGCCTGATGGTGCACCGAGATTGCTTCGCCTCGCTGTCGCGATGGCTCGCAACGAGGAGATGGGCGTCCCGATTGCCCCTAGAAGCGATCGCCAGCACTGCCTGGCAGCACCGTCCACCCGTACAATGAAGCCATGCCCGAAGAGTACGTAGCCACCGACAAGCGCACCGGCCACGAGATCACCATCCGGGGCGACTTCCCGGAGCACCCGCAGGACCGCATCCGCATCGCCCGCACGACGAACCTGTTCGCCCGCCTCATGGCCACGATCCTCTCGACCGAGAACGAGAGCGAGCGCCGCGAGTCCTTCGTCGCCATCGAGACGCAGCTGGAGATGGCCGACGCCCTGATCCGCCACGACAACGGCGAGGTGCAGCGACTGCTCCAGGAGACGATGCAGAAGCTCGGTATCACGCCGGACCAGATGCGCGAGATCGAAGAAGAGATCCGGCGCCGCCTGGGCGACCTGGGGCAGGAAGGCGGCCCCGATTTCAACCTCGGGCCGCCGCCAGAGTCCGATTAGACATCCCCGAGTAGATTCCCCACCAAACCGCCCGTAGAACCTTGGATTGAGCGATGTCGACGCGCGCATCACGTGTTAACATGCGCTCAACATGAGATATTTATTTCCTGAGTTCTTATTCCATGGCTGAGGCAACGGCCGAGGGCGATTTAGCCTCCACTTCCGCATTTGCCGCCCCGGTGGCGCCCAGCAGCCTCCGAAAGTCCTGGCTCTCATCTACACTCGCGGCGTTCGATACGCCGCTGTATCGACTGATCTGGATCGGGAGCTTTGTAGGGTTCCTGGCCTTCAACATGTCGGGTACGGCCCAGAGCGTCGTGGCGTTCGACCTCGCGGGCAACAATCGCGCCGTGGGTACGGTCATGTTCGGTCAGGGCGCCGCGATGCTCCTGCTGAACCCCTTCGGCGGCACCATCGCCGATCGGCTCAACAAACGCCTGTTACTCATCGTTACTCAGACCGTAATCGGCGGCGTCATTCTCGCGACCGCCGTCCTGCTCCGGGCCGGCGTGATGAGCATCCCCCTGCTTGCCCTTGGCGCCTTCACCACGGGCTCGATGTTCGCCTTCCTCGGTCCCTCCCGCGCCTCGATCCTCGGCGACATCGTGGCGCCGGCGCGCATCGGCAACGCGATGGCCTGCTACAGGTGGCGGGTAATGTCGGGCGCATCTGCGCGCCATTCCTCGCTGGAGCACTGCTTTCGCTGAGCTTCCTGGGCGCGTCCGGCACCTACTTCATCATCGCTTCGATGTTCATCTTCGTGCTGCTGTTTATGTCACGTATCCCCGATACGGCAGCGCGAGGCAACCAGGGGCGAAGCGTTTTTGCCGACATGAAGCTGGGACTCAGCTACGTACGGTCGCGGCCCAAACTGCTGCACGGCATCGTCAGCTACTACTTCCTTACTGCCCTCGGGTTTTCCTTCTTCGTGCTCGCTCCGGGCTTCGTCAAGCAGGAGCTGGGCCGTGGCACGGCGGAAGTCGGCGTCATGCTGGGCGTCGCGGCGTTGGGCGGCCTCCTCGGCAGCCTGACCGTGGCGTCGCTCGCCGACTCCCCGCGCGCATCGACCTATCTGCGGATCGCCGGAACAATCGGCGCTGCCGGCCTCATCGCGGTCGGGTTCGCGCCGGGGTTCCTCGCGGCCATGGTGGCGATGGTCTTCGTAGGCGGCGGCATCGCGGCTTTCCAGACCCTCAACAACGCCGTCGCGCTGAGGCAGACCGAGCCCGCCTACTACGGACGCATCATGGGCCTCATGCAGGTGGCCTGGGGCCTGATCAACCTCACGAGCTTGCCGGTCGGCACCCTCGCGGACCTGCTGGGCGAGCGGACAGTGCTGTCCGGTGCAGGTGTGATCCTCGTCTTCGTTCTCATCGGCCTCTCGGCGTGGGAGCGCCGTATCCAGCGTGAGACTGCGACGGTTGGCGCTAGCTAACCACTGCGGGCTGCTTGGCTCGCCGCAGCCCCTGCGAGAAGCCGGCAAGCAGCTCGAAGCCACCGAAGAAGACCGACGTATAGAACAAGTCGCCGAGGGCCGTGCCGCGGAAGAACGGTATCGCCATGGTGTAACTCTGCATCAGGCCGTCGAGGCCGCGGTCGTACATGCCGGCAGCCCAGACCCCGGCGTTCGAAATCAAGAAGAATTGCACGGAGCAGAACAGCGCCGCCGCCACGACGTAGCCGCTGGCGCGTCGCGACTTCACCCACCAGCCCACGGCAGCGGAGATACCGAACGAGAGGTAGATGAAGGGCAGTGTGCTGTGATAGAGCTGCCACGGCATGTAGAGGTGATCGAAGTTCGAAGCGCCGAAGGGCTTGATGTACAGCAGCAGGTAGTCGCTGGTCAGCAGGATTACGGCGAGGGCAAGGAAGGATTGCTTTCGAGTCATATAAGCGCCGCAGAACAGCGCCGAGGCCGCAACGGGTGCGAAGTTCGGCATGTGCGGCACCAGCCTGCCGATGACGGCAGTGGCCACCATCGCGGCGACGATCACGAACGTCTGACCCTTGCTCATCCCCGTTCTCCTCTCCCGGCTAGTACGACGAGTAGACGAACTCTATCACGTCGCCCTGCTGCACTTCGTACTTGCCGACGCCAACCTGTGCCGACTCGCCGTTGATCTTGAATTCCCAGAAGTGATCGCCCTCGGCTTCGACGCCGTTGAAGCCGCTGATGAAGACGCCCAGGTCGCCGCCGAAGTCCTGGAACGCGAGCTTGTCCTCGCCCAACGCCATCGCGACGGCCTGCCAGGCCGTGCTGCCGGGCGCCACCTCGAAAGCAACTTCGATGGCATCGAGCTCTTCCGGCGCGCCCGTGAAGTCGACGCTCACCATGCCCTCGATCGCCGCCTCGGACGAGGCCGTTTGCGTCGTGGCGGCAGATGGCGCCTGGGTCGCCTGTGGCGAAGCGCCGGCATCGTCGTCACCGCAGGACGACAACAGGATAAGTGGGATTAGCAGCAGCAGAATCGGGAGCTTTCGCATCAAGTTCCCCTCCTTGAGGGAGCTTACCGGCGTCGGTGCTCCGCAATCGGCAAAGCAAAGAACCCCGGCTCGTCGAGCCAGGGTCCTGATGCCACGTTTCGTGTGACGCATCCAGCCCCTGCCTCGGAGGCTTCGAGATATTGCTACGGGCTGGCGACCTGGCTTCTCCTCGCTCTTACGACGCAGGGGCCACAGTTGCGGGACAGCGCCGGAATTTGACCGGCTTCGCATTTACTCCTCCGCTTGCGAGGAGGGCACCCGTGGCTATTCAGTTGTGCTGGTGGCGAAGGCGCCTATCGGGCCTCCACCATCAGATGTTGCGCGAGTCTCGCGGGCTAGACTGGCCCCCCGTAAGGGAAAAAGAGCCACCCGCCAAGGTGCACGGCAGTGTAGTAGGTGTATGCAACCGAGGCGCAAGAGCGGGCCTTGAACCACTGACGTGACGACCACATGTCGGAGCAGGAGGCCAGCATTTCGTCGAGGAACTCCCGGTCACAGGAGCGCCGGTCCGCCTCGGTGCCACCGTTACCGTAGCACTCGTCGTGACCCATACAAGCATCAGCAAAGTCGAACAGACCCGGCTGCGCGTCCGGGACATCGAAGTAGCCCTCGATGCCGCAGTAATTCGGCGGGGTCGCGTGGGCGGTGCCACTGCTCCCCGGCAAAACGAAAAGGGCCATCGCGAGCATCGCGGCGATTGCACTGGCTATCCAGATCTTCATCGGCTTCCCACTTTCAGACTTATCCAGTCGACCCGCCAACCGGGCCATAATGCGTCATGACGCGCAGGCGCGCAATCGGGGAAGCCGTCTGGCCTGACTAGGCTCTCATCAAATCGGGGCGCCAGTGGCCCGGGACTCAAGCCCTGCGGGCCACCCTCAGATCTCGGCCCACATCTACCGCCGCTTCGAGTAGGTCGGCCAACGCATCCAGGGGCACTTCCGCCTTCGGCCACAACGTGACATGCCGAGTCTGCTTGGTTTCGCCTTGCAGGATGCCTTCGGGATCCGGCAGGAGGTGCCCCTGCTCGAAGATCATCGCGACACGGTCATCGAAGAGAAAGATCCCGCCGATGTAACCGGCCTCCGGGTGACGGTAGCCGAGGGCTTTCCAGCCGCCATAGGCAACTTCCTGCGCATTGGGGACCTGTCGCCGGACAAGCGGTCGAAGCTCATTAGCCAGGTCGACGATCGGGGCGGGGAACCGGGCGAGCAAAGCATCCGCCGTAAGCGCCTCGCGGGAGGCCACGCCTTAGTCCCAGCTCCGCAGCTCGCCGTCGTCGAAGCAGGACCCTGGCGTCATACGCATCTGCAGGAACATCTTGCTCGCCGACAATATGCAGGCGTATTGGGCGAAGTGCTCTCGCTCGTCCTCAGGCAGTGTCACCAACTGGCCGTACGTGACGTGGATCATGTCCTCGTCCGGCGCGATTCCGAAATCGAGCGACCAGCTGCCCTGCCGCCGTACGCGGCCGACCGTATCGGTGCGAATGATCGAGAAGCCGTTCTGCTCCCGGTACTTCTGGAGCACGGCGACCTCGAAGTGCAGCGTGATCTGGTCCGGCGTCGCGCTCACGAGAGAACGCCGCACCGCGACACGGTAGAGGAGCTGGTCGTCACGGCTTGCTTCAGTCATTGCGGCACCTCGCTGGCCTAGCTAGAAGGAAGGGGCGGGCCGACTTCGACCCGCCCCTTCCTTCGTTTGTTCCTTGTTCCCGCTTAGGGCTTCTCGACCGGGCACGCCGATCATGCTGCCCCACTCGGTCCAGGAGCCGTCGTAGTTCTTGACGTTCGGGTAGCCGAGGAGGTGGTGCAGGACGAACCACGTGTGCGAAGAGCGCTCACCGATGCGGCAGTAGGCAATGATGTCCTTGCCGCCATCGACGCCCTTGCCGCCGTAGAGCGCCTTCAGGGCGTCGACAGGCTTGAAGGTACCGTCCTCGGCCACGGCCTGGCCCCACGGCACGTTGGCCGCGCCGGGGATGTGGCCGCCGCGCTGGGCCGTCTCCGTAAGCCCGGGCGGTGCCAGGATCTCGCCGGAGAACTCGGCGGGCGAGCGCACGTCGACGAGCGCCACCTTGCCCAGCGCGTCCTCGACCTCGCGCTGACGGGCTCGCAGCGCCAGGTTGGCGTCGGAGGCCTTGTAGGTCGTGGCCGCCGGTGACGGGCACGTCCTTGGTCGTCGGGCGGTTCTCGTCCAGCCACTTCTTGCGGCCGCCGTCCATCAGCTTCAGCTTCTGGTGTCCGTACATCTCCAGCACCCAGAAGGCGTAAGCGGCGAACCAGTTGTTGTTGTCGCCGTAGAGGACGATCGTGTCGTCGTTGGAGATGCCGGCGCCGCCCAGCAGCTTCTCGAGGTCTGCCTTGCCGATGATGTCGCGGCGGGTCTGGTCCTGGAGCTGGCTCGTCCAGTTGAAGCCGACAGCGCCGGCGATGTGACCTTCGTCGTAGGCGTTCGTGTCGACGTCGACCTCGACGAGCTTGATGCCGGGGTCGCTACCGTGCTCGGCGACCCACTGGGTTGTGACGAGTACGTCTTCAGCTGCCATAGCTTTTGCCTTTCTGTGATAAGGGCGATTGCGCCCGATGGGAGGTGCGGGAGGTCTAGTGTGCCACCGTTTGGCATCGGGGCAAAGAGTCACCGACGTCTCGCTGGCCCGGGGACGACGCGGCAGGGGATAATCGTCGTAGCACCCTCAACTTAGAACGGAGCCCCGGATGCCCACGAACATCGCCTTCGAGAAGCACACGCTGAGCAACGGCCTCGACCTGATCATGCACGTCGACCGCTCGATACCCGTGGCCGCGGTCAACGTCTGGTACCACGTCGGCTCCCAGAACGAGGAGCCGGACCGCACGGGCTTCGCGCACCTCTTCGAGCACATCATGTTCAAGGGCTCCAAGCACCACGACCGCGAGTACTTCCTGCCCCTGCAGGAGGTCGGCGCCAGCATCAACGGCTCCACCACCACGGACCGCACCAACTACTACGAGGACGTACCGGCGGAGTACCTGGAGCTGGCCCTCTGGCTGGAGTCCGACCGCATGGGCTTCCTCCTCGACGCCTTCGACCAGCACAGCTTCGACACCGAGGTCGACGTCGTGCGCAACGAGCGGCGCCAGAGCTACGAGAACCGCCCCTACGGCCTGGCCGGGCAGGAGATCCGCAAGGCGCTCTTCCCGCCGAACCACCCCTACCACTGGCAGACCATCGGCTCCCATGAGCACCTGGAAGCCGCGACGCTGGAGGACGTGAAGGACTTCTTCCGCCGCTTCTACGCCCCCAACAACGCCAGCCTCTCGATCGCCGGCGACATCGACGTCGAAGAGACGAAGAAGCTGGTCGAGAAGTACTTCGGCGACCTGCCGCCGGCGCCGCCCGTCGCCGCGCCTGCAGCGCTGGACGCCGCGACTCGACAGCGAGGTGCGCCTGGAGCTGGAAGACAGCGTGCAGCTCTCGCGCATCTTCTTCGCCTGGGTCGGCGCCGCCGCGCTTCGACGCCGACGAGGCGCCGCTGGACGTGCTGCTCGCCGATCCTGGGCGAGGGCCGCAGCTCCCGCCTCTACCGCTCCCTGGTCTACGAGAAGCAGATCGCCCGCGCCGCCAGCGCCTACTACCACTCGCAGGAGATCGCCGGCGAGATGCGCGTCGACGCCACCCTGGCGCCGGGCGCCGCGCTCGAGGACGGTCGAGACGGCGCTGCTGGCCGAGCTCGAGCGCATCCGCCAGGCGCCGCCGACCGAGGAAGAGGTGCAGCGCGCCATCAACGCCCTGGAGTCGCACTTCGTCCGCCAGCTCGAGTCCGTCGGCGGCTTCGGCGGCCGGGCCGACCTGCTGAACTTCTTCAACACCTTCACCGGCGACCCGGCCGTCGTGAACACGCGACTTCGAGCGCTACCAGGCCGTGACGCCGGCCGACGTGCAGCGCGTCGCGAAGCAGTACCTCACCGAGGGCCGCGTGCGCCTCGTGATCAACCCGAAGGAGCAGGTCGCGGCCGTCCGACGTGGACGTCGACCGCTACGTGCAGCCCGGCCCCGGCACGCCCCGCCGCTTCGAGCCGCCGACGCCGCAGCGCATCACCCTCGCGGGCGGCATGGACCTCCTCGTCGTCGAGCGACACGAGGTGCCGCTGATCGCCGCGGGCATCTACGTCCCCGGCGGCGCCGTGCTCGACCCGGCAGACCGCCCCGGCCTCTCGTTCCTCACCGGCCGCCTGCTCATCGAGGGCACGAAGTCGCGTTCCAGCACCGCAGATCGCGGACGAGGGCGAGTTCATCGCCGCGTCGCCCAACGTCGGCATCGACCGCGAGAACGTCTTCGTCTCGACGGAGTCGCTGACCCGGCACTGGGACCGCGCCCTGGCGCTGCTGGCCGACGTAACGCTCAACCCGAGCTTCCCGGAAGCAGAAATCGAGCGCGTGCGCCGCGAGCGCCTCACCGACCTGCGGCGCCTGCAAGGACGACGCCAACGCCATCGCCGAGCGCGTAGCCAACGGGCCTGCTCTACGGCCGCGATCGCGCCGCACGGCCACCCGATCAGCGGTCGCGAGGACTCGGTCGAGGCGATCACGCGCGACGAGATCCTGGCGCAGTACCGCCGCATCTTCACGCGGCACCGCCCGACCTTCCTCGTCGTCGGCGACGTCGACACCGAGACGGTGGCGAAGCAGCTCGAGAGCGCCTTCGGCAGCCTGAAGCCGACTTCGGCCGAAGCCGCCGCTTCGCCGGTGACGGCCGAGCGCGCAGAAGACGACGCTCTACCTCGTCGACAAGCCGGGCGCGGCGCAGTCCGTGATTGCGGCCGGCCAGGTCGGCGTGCCGCGGTCGCACCCGGACTACGTGCCGCTGATCGTGATGAACATGGCCTTCGGCGGCCAGTTCACGGCCCGGCTCAACATGAACCTGCGCGAGGACAAGGGCTACACCTACGGCTATCGCTCGCGCTTCGACTGGCGCAAGTCGGCCTCGAGCTACAGCGCCGGCGGCGCGGTGCAGACGGACGTCACGCAGCGAGGCGCTGGTCGAGACGCTGAAGGAGTTCCGCGACCTGCACAAGGAACGCCCGATCGACGAGGACGAGTTCGAGAAGGCGCAGATCGGGCCTGATCCGCGGCTTCCCGCCCACCTTCGAGACGCCGAGCCAGGTGCTGCGGCGCCTGCTCGACATCGTGCACTTCGGCCTGCCGGACGACTACTTCTCCGGCCAGGTCAGCGCGCATCGAAGCCGTGACCCTGGAGGACGTCCGACGCGTCGCCGCCGAGCACGTCGACCCGGACGCGCTCAGCGTCCTCGTGGTCGGCGACCGCGCCACGATCGAAGGCCGCCATGCGCGAGCTGGGCCTGCCCATCGTGCACCTGGACTACGAGGGGCAGGTCATCGGGTAGGGCGCGCCGTAGAATGGCCCGATGGCAGGCACGCCGACGATTCAGTATCTGCAAACGCCGGACAGCGTCAGGATCGCCTACTACAGCCTCGGCAGTGGCACGCCTGTGGTCGTCCTGCACCCGAACCCGTCTAGCCACCTGACGCTGGAGTGGGAAGTACCGGTGCTGCGGGACTTTTACGAGACGCTGACGCAAAGGGCGCGCCTGATCCGTCTCGATTACCGCGGTAGCGGCCTGTCAGAACGCGCAGTCGAGCGCCTCAGCCCCGATGACATACAGGTCGATATTCAAGCAGTCGTGGAGAAGCTGGGCCTGGAGCGGTTCGCGTTCCTGACCTGGGGCTTCGGCAGCCTGCTGGCGCTTCACTTTGCCATGGAGAATCCGGAGCGGGTTAGCCGTTTCGTTCTTGCGGAAGCCAACGCGATCATGGCAGATGCGTCACTGAACCAGACCGTGGCAGACCTGCGCAGAATCGATACGGAGGTCCAGATAAAGACACGGGCGAATCTAACTACCGGCTGGAACGATCCGGAGAACGCGGACGCGTTGGCTGAATTGATCCGCGGTTCAATGGACGCCGGCACGTTCCGCCTTTGGAGGGAGCTAATCGGCTCTTCGCGTTATCCAAGCGGCCTCCCGGAGATTACTCAGCCTGTCCTGCTTCTCCACGCCGAGGCCGACCCTTTGTTCCCGTTGGCGGGTGCGCAGGCTCTTGCCGCAACCCTACCGAACGCGAGGATGCATGTCATCCGCAGCGCAGCCAGCATTGCCCCGTTCAGCGATGCAGGCGCGGTCGAGGCAGCGATTGCATTCTTGCTCGACGAGCCGAGCTTGCCTGACGACGCTGAACGTGCGGGGGCAGGGGTACTCTCGGCCCGCGAAATCGAGGTTCTGCGGCTGATCGCCGCGGGCAAGACCAACGATGAGATATCGCATTCGCTGGTAATTAGCGCCAGCACAGTCTCGCACCACGTGAGCAATATCCTCGCCAAGACCGGCACCGGCAACCGGACGGAAGCGGCGGCCTATGCGCATCGAGAACATCTGATCGAGGTCGGCGAGTAGCGAGTTCTTGCCACTGTACTCCCATCGAAACCGTGAATTCTTCCGATGTGAGCCACCAGGAGGCTCGCCTATCTTCCATTTGCGAAAAGGAGGAACCAGGAATGACCAATCAGGTGGACATCGAACGAACGGCGCTGTTGGCAAAGCTTGAGGAAGCGTCGACTCAGTTTCAACACGGCGATGATGCCGGGATGAGGGCGTTTTACGCCGACAGCGAGCAAGTAACGCTCTTCGGTGCGTTGGGTGGGTGTGCCAGTGGCAGACGGCAGGTCGAGAAGATCCTGGGCAGTGCGTCACGCAGTCTCGCGAAAGGCGGGAGGGCGGCGTACTCAGTCCTGGCACTGGACGTCGAAGGCGACCTCGCTTATATGGCCGGCGTCGAAAGCATTGACACGGCGGCCGAGGGCCTTTCGGGCCTACGAGTCACAAATGTGTTTCGTCGTATCGATGGGGAGTGGCGACTCCTGCACCGTCATGCCGACGTTCTGCGTCCTTCACCGTTCGCCTGAGCGAGAACACTCAGCTCTTCGGCGGCAGCACCTTGTGTAGCCACGGCACGAGGTCCGTGATCACGTCCTGCGAGATGCTGTGCTGCATGTCGTACTCGTGGTACTCCGGCGCGTAGCCCACCTCTTCGAGGAAGCGCTTGTTCTCGTGCGCCTGCTCCAGCGGCACCATCGGGTCCTGGCGGCCGTGCACCAGGAAGATCGGTTGCGTCTTCGAAGCCGGCAGGTTCGGGCGCACCTCCTCAGCGTCGCGGAAGAAGCCGCTGAGCACGATCAGGCCCGCGAACGTCTCGGACCGCACGAGGCCATGTCGCAGCGACAGTCCCGCGCCCTGCGAGAAGCCCCCGAGCACGATGTTGCCCGCTGTGGAGCCCGTGCGCGCCATCGCGTCCGCAAGGAACGCCTCCAGGCGCTCGTCCACGCTCAGCACCGGGCCGGGCGGCTCGACGGCGCCGGGGCGGTTGGCGGCCCAGCTAAAGCCGCCCATGCCCATGAGCTGGTAGGGCGCGTTCGGGAAGGCATAGACGTAGCCTGCGGGATCGATAGCGGTCGCCAGGCTGGCGAGGTCGTACATGTTGGCGCCGAAGCCGTGCATCAGCACCACGAGCGGCCACGATGCGTCCGGCGCGAACCCGTCCGGCGTCGCCAGCACGTAGTCCAGCGCCCCGCCCTCGATAACCTCTGCGTTCATGCCGTCTCCTATCATCAGTTGTTCCTCGTCACCCGAGCCTAGCACGGAGCACCTCGGGTGTTCGTGACACATCCCGAGAGACTGTTGAAGCTTGTACGAGGTTGGCCTAGTTGATCCAGAGAATCTCGTAGCGGATCAGCGATACGGCGGCGGTCGTCGGCTTCACAGTGCGGCGCTCGAAGCGGTCGTAGTCGAGCTGCGAGAGCGCTGCCAGCTGCTGCTCCAGCTCGGCGACGTCGTCCTCGATGCGCTCGATGCGCGATTTGGCGGTGTTCTCCATACGCTGCTTGCTCAGCACACCGCTGACACCCGTGACCGTGCGCTTGCGGCCCGTGAACAGACCGATGTTGCCGAGGATGGACGTACCGAGGGAGGCCCACTTCTCGAAGCCCCGCGACTTCGCTTCCTGGCGCCGCTGGTCCAGCTCGCCGCGTTTTGTCGCCAGCTTGCGCTCCAGGTTGCGTCGGTCCTCCTGCAGCGCTGGTGTCTGCTGTACCCGGCTCGCAAAGGCGTCGGTGCTCTCGCCCGGGCGGGAGAGCGTGCGCGTGTCCTTGTCGTAGAGCAGCTCCCGGCTGAGGGCGTCGTCCAACCGCGTCTTCAACGCCCGTTCGATGCCCTTGGCGCCGTCGACGCTGACAAACGCCGGCAGGTCAGCGTAAGTGACGCCCTGGAGCGCCTCGTTGACCAGCGATGCTTCCTCAACCTCAATCGGCTGGCCGGTCAGCGCCTCGACCAGCCCCACGGACGGGTCGAGAGCCCAGGCCAGCTCGTGCGTCTCCTCCGGCGTCTGCGCACTGCCCACCTTGTAGCTTGCCGAGGCCTTCACGAAGAGGTACGGGTTCGCGACATTGCCGCCGTGCAGGGTGAGGAATCGCGCACGCAGGGGCGCCGGCAGCGGTGGTGGTGCAGCGGCATCACTGGTCGCTGGTCGAGTCGCGGCGGCCGGCGCCGTCGAGGGTTGGGCCGGCGCTGCCGGTGTCGAAGAGGGCGTCTCGTCATGTGACACGATGCGCGACAGCTCATCGCGGGTGATCGGGCCGCGCAAGTAGGACATCGCCCAGCGGCTGTGCACGAGCACGGGCTGCTTGCGGTGAATGTCGTGGATCAGAAAGACGCGCTTCTCGACGCCGCCGATCAGGTCATCGAAGCTCTCGGAGAACTCACTGTCCTCCAGCGCCGCTTCGATACCGGTGCGAATGCGCGCCTGGTCCTGTGTCGTCTGGAGCCGGCCGATGGCCCAGAAACCCATGTTGGCCAGACCTCGATAGTCCAGGTCCACGGGGTTCTGAGTCGAGAGCAGCACGCCGAGCCCGTAAGCCCGCGCCTGCTTCAGCAGCGTCAGGAGCGGCTTCTTCGTCGGCGGATTTGCCGTCGGCGGGAAGTAGCCGAATATTTCGTCCATGTAGAGCAGCGCCCGCAGCTCGCTCGTACCCGGCTGTCGCCGCACCCAGCTCACGAGCTTGTTCAGGATCAGGGCCGTGACGAAGACTCGCTGGTCGTCATCGAGGTGGGCTGTGTAGACGATGGTCGCCCGTGGCCGGCCGTCAGAGCTGTGCATCCACGCATCGATGTCGGCGGGCTCTCCCTGACGCCAGGCCGCGAGGGCGGGCGACGCGAGGAGATTGTTCAGCGAAAGCATCAGCCGGTTGCGGTCGCCGGGCGGGTAGACCACGTCGAGAGGCAGCGCCCCGATCTTGTCGATCGGCGGGTTCGCAACCTGCCCGATCAAGGCCTCCAACGTCACCGCCTGCGACTCGCGCCAGGCGTTGCCGATCAGGGTCGACAGCAGGATGTACTCCCGGCTCCCGACCGGGTCCGCCTTGATGCCGATCAGCCCCAACAGTGCCGTCACGACGGCATCGATCTGGTCCTGGAACTCCTCCGCGTCGGCCAGAACCTCAGCGGACGGCGGGTCCAGCGACTCGATAAGGTTGAGCGGAATGCCGGACGATGAGCCGGGCGTGATGATCCGCACGTCGCGCGAAGCGGTATAAGCGGCGACCTGCGTTTCTCCCAGGCCCCAATCGCCGAGCCCCTTGCGCCATAGCGACGCGGCAGACTCTGCGGCATCGTGCCGGGTCTTACCCTCCCGCACCGCACTATCCGCGTCCACCCACGGCTCGAACTCCTCAGGAGCGAGCTTCGGAAAGGCGAGCGCAAGGTTCGCCATATCCCCCTTGGGGTCGATAACAATGACGGGAATACCGGCCTGCAGGGCTTCTTCGATCAGCACAACGGACATCCCGGTCTTGCCGGAGCCCGTCATGCCGATGACGATGCCATGCGTCGTTAGGTCCGAAGCTTCGAGGCGAAACTCCTCGCCCAGCTCACCCGACTTCGCATCGTAGACCTTGCCGAGATAGAGTCCGGCCATCAGTTAGCGTCCGCCCACAGACTCTGCGCTTCACCACGTCTCACTGGCCCGTTCCCCCTGACACCACGCCTGTCGTTGACCGATGAGGAATTATACGCAGCCTCTGTGTCGACCCTGTGCCGCTATCGGCGGCCCATGAGTGAGAACCCTGTACACGCCATGAACGCCAAGTGATCGAGGAGTTTCGGGCCAACGGCGGCAAAACCCTGGGCCGCTTCGCCGGCACGGAGCTGCTCCTCCTGCACACGAAGGGCGCCCGCACCGGCGACGACCGGCTGGACGAAATCCTGAACGGCCTCGTCTACGGCGATGAAGTCGTGGTCAGAGCCAGCTCCGCCGGCGCCGTCGCCCACGACTACGACGCTCAACGCGATCGCGAGACGATTTACCAGGAGGACGAGTGGCCCGCGCTGCTCGTCTCAGCCCAGAGCCGCGAACTCTATGCCGTGGCTCACGCGCCGAGCCTCTGCTGCAGCTATACCGCCTTCGCTCGGAGGGGGCACTCAGGGCTCCGCCGGAACATCCCACTTTTGGGCAACGATCCACTCACTGCGCAACACGGCGGCGTATTGCTCACCGTGCTTCGCCTTACCGTTGGTAGCATCGAGGATCGCGCGCGTGCGTGCTGCTTGCGCATTCAAACCCGGCATGCGGGGAACCTCGGCAAGCAAGATCCAATGCCCTGCGTCGATTTCTTGAAGCACAACAAAGCTGGGTTGGCTAGATGTTCTGACTGTTCCTGACAATTTGTTCGCTCCCCGGTCGAGATACTGCGGCCTGATTGTGAGCTGGTTGGCCGTAGCCAGTATCATCGACCACATGAGCGAGAACCCTGTACACGAGATGAACCGCCAGGTGATCGAGGAGTTTCGGGCCAACGGCGGCAAGACGCTGGGCCGCTTCGCCGGCACGGAGTTGCTTCTGCTGCACACGAAGGGCGCCCGCACCGGCGCCGAGCGCGTCAACCCGATGATGTTCGCCCGGGACGGCGACCGCTATGTCGTCTTCGCCTCGAAGAACGCGGCGCCGAATCATCCCGACTGGTACCGCAACCTCGTCGCACACCCGGACGTCGAAGTCGAGGTGGGCACCGACCGCTTCGCCGCGCGGGCCGTTGTGCTCAGCGGCGAGGAGCGCCGGCGTATCTGGGAGCAATCGGCGCAAGCGTTTCCGATCCTGCTGGACCACCAGGCTCGGACGGCGCGAGAGATTCCTGTGGTCGCGATCGAGCCCCAGGAGTAGTCCACGGCGCCAGGCGCCCCCAGCCACTAGCGACGGCCCGAGCAAGTCATCGAGCGCCCTCGAAGTGCGTCGCTTGCGCAATCGTCCTCGTTATGTGCTATATTCCCTCTGGCTAATGGTGGGGAATTGTTCAAGTGAGTAGCACACTGAGAGGTTGTCCCCCGCCATGTCCCGTATTGTCCCAGTCTTTGCTCTACTGGCTGTCCTAGCCGGTCTATTCGCGTTTGGCCCCGCAGGCCCTGAAACCGCCCGCGGCGATGTCGGCGGCGTTTACTCCAACGTCCCGGTCTTCACGCCGGGCCAGGTCGTCACGATCACGGTTACGGCTGAAGATGACGACGGCACCCTGATCATCGAATCCTCGCTGGCCGGCAGCCACCTCACCGTGACCAACTGCACGGGCATCGGCAACGACCAGAAGGCCGGCGAATGCGACGGCAGCGGCATGGGCTCGGTCTTCAACCAGGGCAGCGGCTCCGTCCACATCGACACCAACACCCTGGACACTGACCATAACTCCGAGCTGTTGACGGTGAGCCTCACCTTGCTCGCCAACTGCACCGAGCCGACGCACGTGACGGTCTCCGGCGACCAGCCCGGCAACTTCGGCCCGGACGACGTGACGATCAACTGCCAGCCGGCGACGCCGACGGCCACCCCGAGCCCAACGCCGAGCCCCACACCTTCGCCGACCCTGACGCCGACGGCCACGGCGACGCCTTCCGTCACCCCGTCGGCGACAGCCTCGCCGACCCCGACGTTCACGCCCCAGCCGCCCGCAGCGCCGACCTCGACGCCATTCTCCGAGATCGAAACGCTGATCAAGCCCCCGAACACGGGCGACGGCGGCCTCCGCTAGCACCCCCAACGGGACAACCGGCATCAGCAGGCGGTGCGCTCGTAAGCGCACCGCCTGTCTTTTCGCCCAAGGCAGCATGTAAGGCCGGGAGTTGGCATACTGATGCCAGATGAAGGCCGCTTCACAGAACCTGCGCTGGTTCATCGCTTACCGGATATCGAGGATCGGCGCCAGCCTGGGGCCATTTTTCCCCACGGCGTTCTGGTATGCCCTCGCCTGGCCGTTCGCCGAGCTCTGCTACCACCTCATGGTCAAGCGTCGCCGCACGATCCGCGCGAACATGGTGCGAGTTGTCGGCGAAGCGCAGGCCGAAGCAGCGACTCGCCGCGTCTTCCACAACTTCGCCCGCTACGTCATCGACTTCTACCAGCTCCCGGCCCTGAGCAAGGACGCTCTCCGCAAGCGCATGGACTTCGAGGATTGGGCGCCGCTCAAGGAAGCTCTTTCCCACTCCAAGGGCGTCCTGCTCGTCACCCTGCACCTCGGCCAGGCTGAGCTCGGCGCCGGCGCGCTGGCCGCTCACGGCTACCCCGTGAACGCCATCGCCGAGACCTTCGACTACCCGCCGATGAACGAGTTCATCCAGAGCCTGCGCCAGAACCTCGGCATGAACGTGATCCCGGCCAAGAAGGCGAAGATGGGCGTCCTGCGCTGCCTCAGTCGCGGCGAGGCGCTCGCGCTCATGGTCGACGTCGTCGAACCGGGCGACGGGGTCACCGTCGACTTCTTCGGCGTACCCACCCTGTTCTCGAGCACGCCGGCCCGCATCGCCCTGCGCACCGGCTCCCGCGTGCTGCCCGGCGTCATCGCCCGCAGCGAGCACGACCCCAAGCAGCTTCAGCCCCTGCTGGACTTCGATTTCCAGTTCGAGGCGACGGGGGACGAAGAAGCAGACGTGCAAGCGCTCACCCAGCAGATCGCCGATGCCCTCGCGGTCCATGTTCGGCGCTTCCCCGATCAGTGGTTCGCCTTCCGCCCCGCCGACCACGACACGCGGAAGGGCAAGCCCGGCGGCCGATGGAAGGTGTGGGCGCTCAAGACCGCCGTGCATATCGGTGGCTTGCTGCCGGAACGAGCCGCGTACGGTGCCGCCAGGCTCGCCGGCGACCTCGCGTACCGGCTCCGCAAGAGCACTCGCGCCGACGTGCAGGACAACATGCGCCACGTCATGGGCCCAGGCGCCTCAACGGTCACCATCGACGCTGCCGCCCGCGAAGCCTTCCGTAACGTCGCTCGCTATTATGTCGACCTTGTGCAACTGCCCCGCATGAACCTACGGGCCCGCATGGGCAAGGACGTGCACCTGCACAACTTCGACATTCTCAAGGGCACGCGTCGATAGCGGCCGCGGCGCCATCGTCGTCACCGCCCACTACGGCAACCCGGAGATGGGCGTGCAGGTCGGCTCCATCCTCGGCCTCGACATCCTCATCCTCGCCGAGCCTTTGCAGCCGCCCGCCTTCGCCGAAACGATGGCCCACCTGCGCTCCTACTTCAAACCGCGCTACGAAGACGTCAGCTTCGGCGCCGTCGCCAACGCGATACGCCACCTGCGCGCCGGTGGTGTGCTCGCCATCACCTGCGACCGCGACATCCAGAAGAACGGCACGCCCCTGCCCTTCTTCGGCACGGTCACCCGTATGCCTCTCGGCGCCGTCGAGCTCGCCCAGCGCACGGGCGCCGCCCTGATCCCCGGCTACTGCAAGCGCAGCGAGCGCGGCTTCGACATCTACTTCGAAGCGCCCATCGAGCTGTGCGACACCGGCAAGCCCAAGGTCGATGCCGTGACCAACGCCGCGCAACCTCCTCGCTCGTGTCGAGTCGTGGATCACCCCGGACCCGGGTCAGTGGATGGTGCTGGAGCGCATCTGGAAGCCCATACCAACCGAGCAACAGGAAGAAAAGGCCGCGACGCCAACCGGTGAGCCCGTAAGCCGCTAGGCCGGGCCGCCGACGTCGTAGCCAAACTTCGTAGCGGCCTCCAGCATTCTCGGGATGTCCGGCTCTGCCGGTGGAGGCAGGACGGCGTCCGGTGCCGGGTCTCCGGCCTCAGACAGGAACCGCTCGAACTGCGCTGGTGAGGTGATCTGAAGGATGCGCGCAGAGCCGTACTCAGGTATCGAGAACGAGTGCTGCACGCCTCGAGGCAGGAACACAAAGCCTCCCGGCTGGAGCATCCAGGCTTCATCGCCGCAGGTGACCTGCATCTCGCCCTCCAGAAGAAAGAACGCCTCTTCCTCCTCCCGGTGTGTGTGCGGCGGAGCGACAAAGCCCGCGGGCGCCAGCTGCTCGATTAGTGTGAAGCTACCCCGCGTGTCCTCGGAGCGAGCCTTCACCGTCATCAGCGACCCCAGAAACCAGAAGTGCTCTCCGTCCCTGGGAGGCAGAAAGAAACCCTTAGTCATACCGCTCCTTAGCCAGATACTCTGGTATCAAGATATTCGAAATATATGGACTTCTGGCATAGTTGGCAAGTGACTGGCCAGAGAGAGGAACAACTGCACGGTCACGGAGGCCGCCTCCCGGTCCTGATGCGCAGAGGGCTACCAGGCCGTGATCGACTACGTCCACCGGCGCCTGGCCGAAGCGGGCTTCGATGACGTGCGGCCCGCTCATATGACGATCTTTCAGCACCTGGACCCGGAGGGCTCTCGTGTCGGCGAGCTGGCGGAGCGCACGCAGCTCACCAACCAGTCGGTCGGCTATCTCGTCGACTACCTGGAGGAGCACGGCTACGTGGAACGCAGAGCTGACCCCACCAATCGGCGTGCGACGCTCGTCTGCCTCACAGAGCATGGCTGGGACGAGATGCGGGCCTGCGCCAGCATTCTCGATGAGATAGAGGCGGCCCTCTCGCATTCGTTTGGTGCCACGCGCCTGGTGCAGCTCGATGCCCTGCTAACAGACTTCGTCCAAGCGGTGAAGTTGCTCGAATAGCGCAGGTTAAGCGGCCGGTTCCTCTACAATGGGCTCGTCGATGGGTAAGGCTGACCTCCACATCCACACCAACCACGGCGACGGCCTCGATTCCATCGAGTCGCATCCTGGACCACGTCGCCGCGGAGACGGACCTCGACGTCATCGCGATCACCGAGCACGACAGCCTCGAAGTCGCCCTCCTCGCCCGCGAGGTCTGGGCGCGCCGCGGCTACGCCTTCGACTTCGTACCCGGCGTCGAAGTCACGACCCTCGAAGGCCACCTCATCGCCCTCTACCTCGAAGAGCCCGTCGCCAGCCTGCGGCGCGTCGAGGAAACAATCGAGGCCGTGCACCGGCAGGGCGGCGTCTGCTTCGTACCGCATCCCATGAGCTGGCTCACGCGCAGCATCGGCCCCGGCACGATGGACCGCGTCGAGGCCGCCGGCCTGCACTTCGACGCTATGGAGCTGGCCTCCGGCAGCCCGCCTGCGAAAGTGGCGCTGGCCAAGGCACGCAAGCTCAACCGCCGCCAGTACCGACTGCCCAGCGTCGGCGCCTCCGATGCCCACTTCCGTGCAGGCCATCGGCAGCGGTTACACCCGCTTCGAAGGCGCCACCGCCGCGGACCTGCGCGCGGCCTTCGCGAACGGCGCCGTCAGCGGCAAGCAGCGCGCCTACCCTAGCCTGCGAGAAGCCGGCCTGCTCCGCACCCTCTCCCTGCCCATCGCCGGCCTGCGCGCCACCCCGAAACAACTGGGCTGGCGCCGCACGGCCTGGAGCTTCGTGAGCAGGTACCTATGAAGCTGCAAGCCACAACCTCAAAGCTACAAGCTCAAAGAGCTGACTTCGGCCAGGGGCGCATTCATCCGCTCGTGGCTTCGCTCACTGCAGCCGGGGCGGGGCGAGCGAGGGGTGGCCTCGTGAAAATCGCCCTCGTCTCGCCATACGACCTGTCGGTGCCCGGCGGCGTGAACTCGCACATCCATCACCTCTCGGACCACTTCACCGCCCTCGGCCATGACGTGCGCCTGATCGCGCCCGCCTCCGACCTGACGAACATCCGCCCCAACTCCATCGTCGTCGGCGCGTCCGGCGTCCATACCGGCCGGCGGCTCGATTGCGCGCATGTCGATGTCGCCTCGGCTGGCGCAACCCGGTGAAGCGCATCCTGGACGAGGAGCAGTTCGACGTCGTGCACGTGCACGAGCCCCTCGTCTCCTTCATGACGATCCAGTTCCTGCGCTTCTCCGACCGCCATCAACGTCGGCACCTTCCACGCCGCCCGCGAAAGCGGCGCCCGCCTCTACACGTACACGCGTCGACTGCTACGCAGCGCCTTCCGGCGCCTCGACGGCAAGATCGCCGTCTCGCAGTCCGCCGCCAGCCTGATCCAGCCCCACTTCCCCGGCTACTACAACATCATCCCCAACGGCGTCAGCGTGGAGTACTTCGCGACGCCGGTACCGCGCGTGCCGGAGCTGGACGACGGCATGTTCAACATCCTCTCCGTCGGGCGGCTGGAGAAGCGCAAGGGCCAGCACTACCTGCTGCGCGCCTTCGCGCGCGTCAAGTCGATGCGCCCTGAGGCGCGACTCGTCCTCGTCGGCGGCTACGGCGAGCGCAGCCCTGCGGGCTTACCAGCGCTGGGTGCGCGAGCACGGCCTGCGCGACGTCGTCTTCGCCGGCTTCGTCTCCGACGCAGACCTGCCGCGCTACCACCAGACCGCCGACGTGTTCTGCGCCCCCAACACCGGCAACGAGAGCCAGGGCATCGTCCTCCTCGAAGCCATGGCAGCAGGCTGCCCCGTAATCGCGAGCAACATCGATGGCTTCGCGGGCGTGATCACGCACGGCGTCGACGGCATCCTCGTGCGCCCCAAGGACAGCGACGCCATCGCCGACGCCCTGCTCGAAGTCATGGACGACCGAGAACGCCTGGCTGAAATCGCCGCCATGGGCAGCGAGCGGGCGCAGTTCTTCAGCTGGGACCGCGTGGCGCAGCGTGTGCTCTCGTACTATGAGCGCCTGGCGTTCGAGAAAGGCGCTGACGCCCTCGAAGCGCCGAAAGTGGTGGAGGCCTGACGTGTTCTGATGCCCCGCGCCCTGCCGCGACAGATCACCGGCCCGGTCGTGTCCGTGCTGGCCAGCCTCGGCGTGACGCCGAACATGCTCACCGTGGCCCAGCTGATCGGCGGCATCATCGCCGGCGTCATCATCGCCAACGGCGAGCTGCTTATCGGCGGCATCGTCCTCATCGCCTCGGCCGCCCTCGACGCCTTCGACGGCACCCTGGCGCGCACGACGGGCAAGGTAACGAAGTTCGGCGGCGTATTCGACTCGACCATCGACCGCATGTTCGAGGGCGCCATCCTCGGCGGCATCCTCTACTACTACCTCGACCTTGGCGCCAAAGAGGAGGCCATGCTCATCTTCGTGGCCATGGTCGGCTCGCTCTGCGTCAGCTACGTACGCGCCCGGGCCGAGGTCGAAGGCGTGGCAGCTCTACGACGGCATCTTCACCCGCGTCGTACGCCTGCTCTTCCTCACCGTGGGCCTCATGCTCGACATCCTCCACCCGATCCTCTGGATCCTCGCCGTCGCGACGGTCCTGACGGCGTTCCACCGACTATTCGCGACCTGGCAGAAGCTGGGCAACGCCGCCCCGGAGCCGAAGCCGTGATCCCGCTCAAGGAGCAGGAGCTACTCAAGCAGCGTTTCGCCCGCGAGCTGCAGAGCCGGGTCCGAGTCGACTTTTTCGGCCAGAAGGCCGCGAACGTCTACGTGCCCGGCCGCATCGACCGCAGCGCTGTGTGCGCCGACGTCGCCAAGCTCCTGCACGAGCTCGCGGCCCTCAACCTGCGCATCGGCCTCACGGTGCATGACATCGACGACGATGCGGCCGGCGCTGAAGCCCTGGGCGTCGAGCGCGTGCCCGCGATCGTCCTGCGGGGCCAGACGAACCGGGCGGTGCGCTACTTCGGCAACCCGCGCATGAAGCAGTTCCTCGCCTTCGTCGAGGCCCTGCTCATGGTGGCGCACGGCAAGCCCAACTTGCAGCCGGAGACGGCGAAGACGCTGCGCAAAGTGCGGTCGGACGTGACGCTGAAGGTGTTCGTGACGCCGGCCTGCGCCCACTCCCCCCTCGCCGTGCTCAACGCCGTACGCCTGGCGCTGGAGAGCACGCACGTCAAGGTCGACGTCGTACGACGTCTCAACCTTCCCCGAGATGATCGCGCCGTTCTACGTACGGGTGACGCCGATGACGGTGTTCAACGACCTGTACGCCATCCCCGGCGTGATCGACGAGGCCAACCTGGCCGAGGACGTGCTCACGACAGCGCAGGGCGGCGAGCCGTCGCGCGGCGGCGACGCGAAGCGCATGACGCCCCTGCCGAGGCCACAGCAAAGAGCACCGCAACAGCAGCAGAGAGGCCCCCGCACCAGTCCCGGCGGCCTCATCATCCCGCGCTAAGCATGCGCGAACGCCTCTCCCGCTCCTACGACACGCTCGCCGCCACCGACTTCACCCGGACGCTGCCGTTCGTCCTGCTCGCGCTCGTCTTCTTCGCCCTGCGCCTGCCGTGGGTCGGCTACGGCCACGGCACGGACCCGGACGCCTGGCGCGTCGCCATGACGGCGCGCTACCTGCTCGAACACGGCGACTACTTCCCGTCGCGCCTGCCCGGCAACCCGCTGCACGAGCTGACGATGACCCTGTTCATCCCCGGCGGCTGGATCGCCACCAACCTTGCGACGGCAGCTGCCTCGCTCGTCGGCGTCTGGCTGTTCGCCCGCATCGTCAACGCCCTCGACGCACCGAACCGGGGCCTGCTCGTCATCGCCTTCGCTTTCACGCCCCTGCTCGTGATCAACAGCATCGCGACGATGGACTACATGTGGACGCTGACCCTGCTGCTCGGCGCCTACTACAGCGCCATCACGCGCCGCCCGCTGCTGGCCGGCATCCTCCTCGGGCTCGCCGTGGGCTTCCGGCTGCAGTCCGTCATGCTCGTGTTGCCGCTGACTTATCTGCTCTGGCGACAGGGCCGTCGCGACGAAGTGCTGCCGTTCTGGTTCGCGGCCGGCGGCGCTGCCGCTCCTCGGCGTACGCGCCTGTGCTCGTCGTCTACGGCACGGCCTTCTTCAACTACTACGACGCGGCGGTGGGCTACCAGGACGTCCTTCGCCTGCTGGGCAAGGAAGCGCTGGGCGTCATCGGCGCGCTCGGCGTGCTCGCCGGGCTGGTGCTCTCGATCCGGCGCTTCGGCAGCTTCCCCCGCGACGTCGTCTCGAACGTGCACGTCGGCGTCTGGGTGCTGACGATTGCGCTGTACTTCGCCAGCTTCTCTCGCCTGCCGCACGAGATCGCCTACCTGATCCCGGTGTTCCCCTTCGGCTTCTTGTTGCTGGGGCGCTACTTCACGCGCGCCGCCCTGGGCATCACGGTCGCGGCCATCCTGCTCGCGGGCTTCGTGGACGTGACGACGCCCGGCAACAGCGTATCGCCGAGCGCGCTGCGCACGGCCAGCTCGGCAAGGGCCTGCTGCTCTCGAACGCAGACACGATGAGCGGGCAGCATCGCTTCGTCGAGCAGATCATGGATAACCCGACCCCCGACCACTCCGTGGTGCTCACGGGCTTCATCTTCCCGCAGCTCGTCGTGCGCGAACGCGACCACCTCACGCCCGGCATCCTCGAACACGACTACGGCGCCATCACCATGCTCTCCGACCGCGGCGAGGCGGTGGACGAGCCGCACGACATCCGCTACGTCTGGCTGCTCACCTACGACACCTTCGATGCGCTGCGGGCCGAGGGCTACGACTTCTACCTGGTACCAGACGCCGGCGGCGGTACCTACGCCCTGTACGACTACCGCCCGACGATCTTCGGGGCTACGCTGCTCAACCTCGATAGTGGGCCTTCCGCAGCGGGCGGCCAGGCAGGCACGGACCGCTAGCCGGCCGTACGGCGCCCCTTCATCATCAGGAAGCCCGCGGCGCCCAGCAGCAAAACAAACGCCACTACCAGCACGATGAGCAAGATGACCACGATCGAGACGCCGCCGCCATCGGAGCCGCTGCTGGCGCTCGAGCCGGACGAGTTGTCTGTTGCCGTTGTTATTGGTATTGTTCTGGGACTGAGTCGGGCGCGGCGTCGCCGTAGGGTCCGCGTTCTGGACGGCCGCCACGGTCGGCGTCGGGTTCGACAAGTCGACCTCCGGCAGGCCGACGCATCGCGCCAGGCGTTCTCCAGCCCCAGCTGGTCGAAGCCGTACACGGTCTGCAGGGCGCCATCGAGCGTGTCATCGGCGAGCGCGTCGATGAATTCGGCAAACTTGTCCTGCCCCAGGTCCTCGATCATGAACGCCACGATCGAACCGGACTCGGCGTAGAACAGCGAGACGACGCTTCCGGTGCTGCGAGCGGAGACGCCGAGGCTGGTGATCGGCAGCACGTCATTGCGCTGAATCGCGTTCGCCAGCGCGTTGCTCTCGTTCGGCAGCAGGTTGTTCTGCGCGTAGGTCGAAAGCCCCTCGTTGAGCCAGACCGGCACATCGACGAGGTGGTGCTGCGTCGCGGCGCCCGTCACGACGTGCGTGAGCTCGTGGCGCACGATGTCGAGAAAGTCCGTGTCGGTCGAGACCAGGGCCGTGTCAGAGGCGCCCACTTCTCCCAGGGTCTGAATCGTGTTGTCGTTGCCCTGCCCTCGCCTCGATGCGACGGCGGGCTGCATGTCCTGCGCTGTCTTGTACACCCAGATCTTCACCGGGAAGTCGAGCGTTGTGTTGAGGAGCTGCGAGAAGCGGTCGATGGTCTCTCTTGCGACGCTGAGAACCGTCTGGTGCGACGCCTCGTCGCCGAAGTAGTAGTTCACCGTCAGGTTGCCGTCCGAGATCGAGTCCCACTGAAAGCGGGTGTCTTCGTAGATGACGCTGGCTTCCTCCGACTGGAACCGGCCCCCGTCTTCGTCCGTCACCTGCCAGGAGTAGACGACCTCCGCGCCCGGCACCATGTAGGTCCCGCCCACGTTGCCCACCACGGCCTTGCAGTTCATCACGCGGCCTTCCGTGCAGTCCGGTCGCACGGTGGCGTTGACGCCGTCCGGCATGATGCGGAAGCGCAGGCGTACGTCGGTCACCGGCGCATCGGACGAGAAGAAAAAGTCGAAGCGGATGCCGTCCGGGAACTGGTTGGTCGCCGTGTCCGTCACGACCTCGATGTCGGCCGAAGCCGTCCGCGCGGGCAATGAAAGCTGCCCGGCCATGACTACGGCCGCCAGCAGCAAGAACGAGACGACCGACTTCCTCATGCACCGCTCCCCATCGTTGACTTTAGATACGCTGAAATGAAGCCATCCAGATCGCCGTCGAGCACGGCAGCCGCGTTCGAGGTCTCGTAGTCAGTGCGGTGGTCCTTGACCATCTTGTACGGGTGCAGCACGTAGCTGCGGATCTGGTTGGACCAGCCGGCGGCGACGTGCTCTCCCTTGAGCCTCGCCTGCTCCTCCGCCTTGCGCTCAATCTCCAGCTCCAGCAGCCGGGCCTCCAGCACGCGCATCGCCGATTCCTTGTTGCGCCCCTGCGAGCGCTCGTTCTGGCACGTCACGACGGTGCCCGTCGGGATGTGGGTGATGCGCACGGCGGTGGCGACCTTCTGCACGTTCTGGCCGCCGTGCCCGGCCGAGTGGTAGATGTCGATGCGCAGGTCTTCTTCCTTGATGTCGACTTCGGCCAGGCCTTCCACTTCCGGCAGGACCTCGACCAGGGCGAAGGAGGTGTGGCGGGCGTGCGCAGAGTCGAACGGCGAAAGGCGCACGAGGCGGTGCACGCCGCGCTCGCTGCGCAGGTAGCCGTAGGCGTTTCGGCCCCGCACCTCGACGGTCACGCTCTTGATGCCGGCCTCTTCACCCATCATCGAGTCCAGCACTTCCGTCTCGAAGCCCCTGGTCTCGCACCAGCGCAGGTACATGCGCAGCAGCATCTCGGCCCAGTCCTGCGACTCGGTACCGCCGGCGCCGGCGTGGATGGCGATGATCGCGTTGCTGCGGTCGTAAGGCCCGGAGAACGAAAGCTGGAACTCGAGGGCGCCAAGGTCCTTCTCGATCGCGTCGATCTCTTTCGCGACGTGCGCCTCAATCTCCTCGTCCGGCTCGGCGTCGGTGAGCTCGGCCAGCTCAATCGTGTCGTCGACGCGCTTCTCCAGGTCGCGCCACGCCCCGGCGCTCTCGTTGAGCAGCGAAAGACGGCGCATCGCCTCCTGGGCCGCGACGTTGTCGGACCAGAAGTCGGGTTCCTGGGTCTGGGCTTCGATTTGGGTGGCTTCGGCTTCTAAGTTAGCGATGTCAAAGGCGCACCATGGCTTCCGAGATGCGCTCTCTCAATGCGGGAAGACGTTCGTCCAAAGTAATTACCTCTCGATGCGGAGCTATTGCGATCAATCTTAGCAAGCTCTCGCTGCAAGGTCCGAAACCAGGGCGAATGCTATCATCGCTAGGCATTGCACCTCAGCCCTCCAAAGCATCTCATCGCCCTCCTGCTCATCGTGCTGGCGTTGCCCGCGTGCGGCATCGCCTTCAGCTCGGACTTCGACGGCACCGAGGTGTTCCGCGATTTCTCGTTAGACAGCCCTGACCTCGTGGACGGCGACTTTCCCGCCGGCTCGCCCATCGAGGTCTCCCTCACCGTGAACCAGGCCTACCCGGTGCCCGTCGCGATCTCCTGCCGCTACGAGGACGTCGATATCACGGACGACCAGCGCAAGGTCGCCTTCAACGAGCGCGCGACCTCCGTATTCGAGACGGTCCTGCCGGCAAACCCCGGCCACGAGCCCGGCGATGACGAGGACGTCCCCGACCAGGACTTCGATTTCGAGTTCACCGTCTCGCAGCCCGGCGACTACTTCATCGCCTGCTTCACCGTCGCGGCGCCGGAGAACGGCACCGGCCGCGGCTTCACGGTCGTCGAGCCGTAGCAACATTCCGAAACACCGCGATACCTTCCCCTCGTTGCGAGCCATTGACCGTAGCGGAAGGCGAAGCAATCCCGGTGCTCCATCAGGCCCTCGAATTCGGACCGAGACCGCCTCGCCTCGGCTATCGCCGATGGCTCGCACGAGCGGGGCTCCACATGCAACGCGCGCACCGTCGCATCGTTCAAGTCTCTGAGGCGCCTCGGCCGACATCGCGTTCTGGCGCCTTACTCCAACGGATGGGATGATGAGCCCGATTTGAGCGTAGAGTCCCTGCCTTACAGCGTCCTGCTTTTGCTCGCCCAGTTCACGGTCGGCACCGTGGCGCTGGTGTTGTACGTGCAGCTCCGAGGCATCTTCGAGGCCAGCTTTATTCGCGCCTGCACCTACATGGTCGTCAGCGGCGCCTTCCTGCTCACGCTTACGGCCTTCGCGATCAACCCGACGACGATGGCCGAAGCCTACACGCTCGACCCGGACACGCTGGAACCGCTCCGGGCGCTCTCGCTGGCGCTGCTGCTGTTCAGCGTCGTCTACATGTTCTACGTCCGGCGCACGGAGGAGACGTTCCTCTCTCAGGCCTTCGGGGCGACCTGCCTCGGCATCGGCGTTGCGGTGCTCATCGTCTGCGCCGACCTCGTGCGCATCCCGACCTGGAGCATCGTCGGCCCCGGACTGACGATGTTTGCCGGCGCCCTCACCCTGGGCACCTTCACGGTCGCCATGATCTGGGGCCACTGGTACCTCGTGAACCCGAAGCTCGAGGCCGGGCCGCTCACGGAGCTGACCCTGATCTGCCTGGGTGCCGTGCTGCTTCAGCTCGTGATCACGGCGATCAACGCCATCATCCCTGTCGGCACGCCGTTCGACTCGAACGCCCTGCTTGCGATCGACCTGCCGGCGAACCCGGCGTTCTGGCTGCGCATCGGCATCGGCCTCGTGTTCCCGGCGGCGCTGGCCTACATGGCCTACAGCTCCAGCAAAGAGAACTCGATGATGTCCGCCACGGGCCTGCTCTACATCGCCGTCGGCGCCATCCTCGCCGGTGAAGCCCTGGGCCGGGGCCTCCTCTTCGTCACGGGCGCCGCCGTCTAGACCCCGGCAGAACGTCCGAAGACTGTCATTGCGAGGGCGATAGCCCGCGGCAATCTTTCAGCCCACCATGCGCCTGCAACCCGGCCTTGCCCCTCTACCACCTTCACTTCTGTGATGTAGGCTTCCTGCGTACCAAACTCAACCGGAGGCCCGCCATGCGCCAGGTCAGCGCCAGCGTCTACACCGAGATCTACTTCTGGGGCTGCAACCCCGGCTTCCTCGTCACCAGCGACGGCGTCCTGATCATCGACACGCCGCAGCAGCCCATCGATGCCATGCGCTGGCGCGAGGCGATGATGGCGCACGGCAAGCCGTTGCTATACCTCGTGAACACGGAGCCGCACCAGGACCACATCCGCGGCAACGCCTTCTTCCCCGGGGTCGAGGTACTGGGCCAGACCGGCCTGCAGGCGCGCTACGACGCCCTGGCGCCCTCCTTCATCTCGGAGCAGGCTATCGAGTCGACGAAGCAGGACGACCCCGACAGCGTCTTCCTCATCGGCCACCCGGACTTCCCGCTCAACCCGATCACGCGCACCTTCGACGCCGAGCTGACGCTGGAGACTGGCAGCCACACGGTCCAGCTCATCCACATGCCGGGCCACACGGCGCCCCAGACCAGCGTCTACATCCCGGACGACGGCATCGTCTTCACCGGCGACAACGTGTTCAACAAGACGCGCACCTGGATCCAGGAAGGCGACCCGTGGCAGTGGCTCGAAGCGCTGGAGAGCATCCGCGCCCTCGACGTCGAGACCATCGTGCCGGGCCACGGCGAGCCGTGCGGCAAGGACTACCTCGACGTGCAGGGCCAGATCGTGCGCGACTGGGTGGGCGTCATCGAGAGCGTTGATCGACAAAGGCATGACCGAGGACGAAGCCGTCGCCCAGGGCTGCCCGCCCGTCGACCCGTACCCCATCGGCCAGCGCCTCTTCCCTCGCAGCGCCTGGGTGGACGAAGCCAACGTGCGCAACGTCTACAAGCAGGTCATGGCAAGGAAGGGCGCGAAGGCGTAATAACCCCTCCTCTGGCTGCCGCCATCTCCTCCCCGCTGGCGGAGAGGAGATCGGCATTTCGGGGCGATGGAAGTCGGAGTCACGCTCCTTCGCTGATCAGTTCCCGAGGCAGCGAAGGCGTTATCGCGCGGCCACCAAGCACGAGTTGCGACTCCCAGTCTCGAAGGCGCCCGACGACGCGCTTGAGGCACAGCGAGGCGTCCCTCTCCGCCAGCGGGGAGGGAATGAGGGAGGGGTAACTACAGCCCCTTCTCCCCCAACCCGCGCGCTGCCTGCTCGATGAGCTTCGCCTGCTCGCCGGAAGCCCGGAACATCAGGCTCTTCGAGTCCGCCAGCAGCTTGCCGTCGTTGTTGCGCAGCTCACCGATGACCTCGAGGGCGCGGCCGCGGTCCTTCTCGATGCGGGCGCGCACGGTCAGCAGCTCGTTCGTCGGCACGATGTCCCGGAAGCGCGTCTCCAGCTTGCCGGTAAGGGCCCAGATGCCGCGCCCGAAAGTCGCCCAGCCCATCGCCTCATCCAGCAGGGTCGAGACCAGGCCGCCGTGCACGTAGCCGGGGTAGCCCTGGTGCGCCTGCTCCGCCACGAACTTCGCGACCGCCCACTCGCCGTCCATCTCGAACTCGAGGTGCAGGCCCTTGGGGTTGAGGTCGCCGCAGGCGTAGCACCATCGCGCCAGCTCCGCATCGGTCGCCCAGGGCCGGCCGCCGTTGTTCTCGTCAGTTACTCGCAAGATCCACTCTCCGGGGTGTTGTTCTTCTTTGTGATCTTAGCCAATCGAGGCGCCTCGAACACTCTCAAAGCCAATCCAGCATCGCCGCTGCGCATCGCTATTGCGCTGCTCCGCTCTCGTTGGAAGAGGAGAATGGTGGGGGACACCCCCCACGCCCCCCGCGCATGGGCTTCGCCCCCGCTACCCCGTGTTCGATAAGCCCCAAACATCCAATGGCAGAGCAGTTGAGACCCACGGGATAGCTGACCCTTGACGCCGACTTCTCGAAGGCCTCTCCGACCGATCGAACGCAGGAGCGGCAGCCCTATGCCGTCTGCAAGACCTCGGCGGTGCCGGAGATCAGGACCTCGTCGGTCTGGCTCACGACCTCGACGGCGAAGCGCAGGCGGCCGTCCTTCGGCTCCTGGGCCGTCGCGCGGGCCGTGACGGTGTCGCCGGGACGGGCCGGGGCGCGGAAGCGCACGTCCAGCGAGCCGGAGGCCAGCCAGCGCTGCCCGAAGGCGCCCGCCATCATCTCGGAGATGAACGAGAGCACCAGCATGCCGTGGGCGATCGTGCCGCCCATCGGCGTCGTGCCGCGAAGGCCTCGTCGATGTGGATTGGGTTGTGGTCGCCGCTGGCGTCGGCGTAGGCGTTGAGCATCTCCTGCGTCAGCGTGCGCGTGACTGGCGCGACTTCCTGCGTGGTCATTTCGACTCCGCCGGCTACAGCACGGTGGCGCGCGACGGTGACCATCGGCGCACCGTCGTGCGTGACAGCAACTCGAAAGTCGTGAACACGGTCCCGGCGCGCATCGAGCTGCGCGTCACCGTCGGCGTGCAGTCAGCGTCGGCGCCAACCGGCACCGGTGCGTGCGCCTGCAACGACTCGTTGACGTGCAGGGTGCCGTCCGGCAGGTCGATGACGGTCATCAGGGCGCCGAGGGCGAAGGCAGCCACCGCGAGGGGCGGCACGGCGTCCTGCTCGTCGTACAGCGGCAGCGTGTCGCCGGTGGCCTCGCGATAGGCGCGCGAGCGCTCCGCATCAACCGTGAAGGTTATGGGTTCGAAGGTGTGGCCGACGGGGAAGTCGGAGAGGGCTGACACGCTAGGCTGTGGGCTCAGGCTCGGTCATGTGGGAGCGGCCCCACTCCTCCAGGCGGCGCAGGGCCATGCCCAGCTCCCGGCCCTTGTCCGTGAGGCCGTACTCGACCCAGGGCGGCATGACGGCGATGACGTTGCGCTCGATGATGCCCAGCTCCTCGAGGCCCTTGAGGCGGTCGCGCAAGGTGCGAGAGTTGCAGCCGCCGACGGCGCAGGCAAGCTCGTTGAAGCGGCGCTTGCCGTCCATCAGCTCGTAGATGATGCGCGGCACCCACTTCAGGCCCAGCAGCGCCAGCGTGGCGCGGACAGGGCAGTAGGCCGCGTCTTCGTCGAGAGCAAGCTTTATGTCGAACAGGCCTGTCGGTGCGCTCATCGCGAAAAAGTCTACTACAAGCGCAGGTTAAGCGCTTTACCGATTCGCCTGAAGCGCGGGGACGGGTTTCAGCACCACCTCTGCGCTCGGGACGTTACGCAGGGCGTTCGCGTCTTCGAGCGTGACCCAGAGGTTGGTCACCGGCCCTTCTGCCTCGTCCGGGTACGTCACCAGCAGGCTGGCCTGACCGTCGGCGCGAGGCACGAAGGCGCCGAGCGCCACCGAGCGGTCGCCCTTGATCGCCCACAGCTCGTACACGAGCGAGAACGCTGTCGACGGCATGTCCTTGCAGGTCAAAGCGCCGACGGCCTGCTTCTTGCTCCAGACGTAGTTGCACGTCGACTTGGGAGCGATCTCGGTGCCGCCGAGCTCGGTCGGCACCAGGTTGGGGTCTAGCGCGACCGTGATGTAGGTCGCCTGCTCGTCCAGGGTGGTCGAGATGCGCTGCTGCTCGCTCTGGGCGGAGTTGAGCTTGCCTTCGAGCTGCAGCAGGGCGTCGCGCTGCTCGGCGTCAAGCTCGGACAGCTCGGCCAGGCGGGCGTTGTCTTCCTTGAGCTTCGAGACCTCGCTGGACAGCACGACCGCCCAGGTCAGGCCGCCGACGGCAAAGGCGAGGAGCACCGCGGCGGCCGAGACGGCCCACCAGCGCCGCCGCACCATCGAGAGGATTGGGGCGGGGAAGGCGCCGATGCCGCCAAGGAGGCGGTCGCGCACCCGGATGTTGGCACGGTGCAACGGCACAGCCAGCGCGAGGCTCTCGATCGCCATGTCGTAGTCGAAGACGATCTCGCCACATTCGCGGCACTCGGTCGAGGTGATCGGCTATCTGTTGTGTGCGGGCATCATCAAGTACCCCGAGCGCAAAGGCTTCGAGGTCGTCCCGGATCTCGTCACAAGTCCAATTTGTTGTGATCGCCAGCCTCCCCTTGCTGTTCGATCAAAAGCTGGCGCAGTTTCTGCAGGCCCAGCCGGATTCTCGTTTTTACTGTGCCGAGCGGCTGTCGCAGACCGTCGGCAATCTCCTGCTGTGTGTAGCCCCCGAAGTAGGCGAGCTGGATCGCCAGCTTCTGCTCCGGCGGCAGGATCGCGAGCGCCTTCTGGACGACCACTCGCTCCTCGCTGACGATGGCGACGTCGCGCGACTCCGACGCCGGTACCGCTTCGAGGACCTCTTCCGTCGACTCGCTCGGCGGCGATTCGTGGCGGAACCGGCGGCCCCGGCTGCGCCTCTCATCGATCGCCCGGTTGCGTGCGACGCTCAGTAGCCAGGTCACGAACTTGCCACGACTCGTGTCGTAGAGGTCCGGCCGTCGCCACAACCGCAGGAACACCTCCTGTGAGAGGTCTTCCGCAAGCTGTACGTCCCCCACCATGCGCAAGCACACGGAGTAGACGTAGTCGCCGTAGCGGTCGTACAGGGTTTCGAGAGCCCGCTCGTCCCGGACTTCCAGCGCGTCAACCAGGCGCTCGTCCGTGGCAGCAGCGTAGTCGGTGATCCGGTCGGAGTCGGGGCCCCGTTGCCTGCGTCCTCTTATGTTTACGTCAAATGGAAGGACGCGGATTCGTGACTGCTGCCTTGCGGGATTGTTAATGGGCATCCGACCCTCCCGAGCCAATTAACCTGCTCAAATCATATAGGAGGAACGCGTGAATCGAGCTATGTGAAACATCGATTTCCCTTATCGCAGCGTTCGCGACACATCGACAATGCCCGACCTTCACACGGCGCCGGATTCGTGCAGCGCCGCTATCGCATACGCATCGTAGCCCAATGCTTCCAACACTGCATCCGTATGCTCGCCCACAGCCGGAATCGACGAGGGCGGCTCCTCCAGGCCCTGGATGTTGAACGGCGCCCGCAGCACGTCGACATGATCGCCGCCGGGCACTTCGACATCCAGCAGGCGGTCACGCGACAGCACCTGCGGATGCTTCAACACGTCCTCGACGTCGTTCATGCGGCTGTAGGCGATCTGCGCCGCTTCGAGGCGCTTCTCAGCCTCTTCGACGCCGAACCGGCTCAGCCCCTCCTCGACTGCGGCCTCGAGCTCGACCCGATTGGCCAGGCGGTTCTCGTTGTGCACGTAGCGCGGGTCTTCGACCATCTCCGGCCGCTCGATCACGCCCTCGCAGAAGCGGCGCCACTCGTGGTCGTTCTGCACCGCAAGTACGACCTGGCGGCCGTCGCCCGTCTTGTAAGGGCCGTACGGAACGATGCTGGCGTGACGCTCGCCGGCGCGCTTGGGGTGCGGGCCATGCGCCGCCATCAGGCTCAACGGGCTCATCCACTCCATCAGCGAGTCGAACAGGCTGACCTTGATCGCGGCACCCTCTCCCGTGCGCTCCCGCCGGTACAGCGCCGCCAACGCCGAAGAGAAGGCGTACATGCCGCCGGAAATGTCGGCGGCGGAGATACCGATCTTGGCCGTGCGCTCCGGAAAGCCCGTGACGGACACGGCGCCGGTCTCCGCCTGCAGCAGCAGGTCGTAGGCCCGGCGATCGCGGTAGGGACCGTCCTCGCCGTAGCCCGTGATCGAAACGGCGACGAGCTTCGGGTAGCGCTCGTGCAGCTGGTCCACGCTGAGGCCGAGGCGGTCGAAGGCGCCCGGCGCGAAGTTCTGCACGACGACGTCGGCGCTGCCAACCAGCTTCTCGGCGATCTCGCGGCCTCGTTCGTGCTTGAGGTCGAGGCTGAGGCTGCGCTTGCGGCGGTTGAGCCAGGCGAACCAGGTCGACGTGCCGTGGATCACGCTGTCGTAGGCCCGCGCGAAGTCGCCCTCGCCCTTGCGCTCGACCTTGATCACGTCGGCGCCGAGGTCGGCGAGGTGACGCGTCGCCAGCGGGGCCGCAACGGCCTGCTCGAAGGCGACGACTCGAATGCCGTCGAGGGGAAATGCTGAAGCGTTCGTGGCGGGCCTCCGGTGTAAAAGATGTGTAGAAAGATGCTCCACAAATTCTAGAGGAGGCGCTACAGCCAAACGCAAAGGCCTCATTCAACCTGCGGACAGGAGCGGACGACTCAATGGGTTCGATTAGCCGCTCAATCCGGCGGTTGCTGGAATAGCGCCTGGATCTCCTGCGGGCTCAAGACGCGATTATAGATTCGCACCTCGTCTATCAGGCCATTAAACTCGCTCTCGACGACTCGTGACTCCGCGCCGTTCTCCTCGGCGCCGATCGTGACGGGGTTATCGTCCACCTGGATCATCCCGGTCTGAGGTCGTGTCCCGATTTCGACACCGTTGACGTAGAGACGCATGATCGTACCGTCGTAGACCCCAACCATATGAACCCATCGGTTCGCGGTCACGAGCCCGGCATACACCGAGTCGTCGTTGACAGTGCCGTCATCGTCGATGGTCCCGAGGTGCCATTTGTAGAGCTCGAGGCCCAACGCCGTGCCATAGCCCAGATAGAACTGATCGGGATGCAGCAACATGCCGATTTGCCGCGAAGCCACGACGCGGAAGCCATCGGGCCGGGCGTTCGGGAACACCCAGGCGCTGACCGTTATCTGGTCGGTGAACTCGTCAAGGTTGGCCGTCGCGGGGATGCTGACGTGGGAGTCGTCGCCCCCCTTCAGCGCCACGGCCTGGCCGTACCGTCCCGGCTCAAGGTCGCTGTTTACAAAGACGCCGTCGTTGCCGTTGCCGGAGCTATCGACAACCGATGCGCTGTCATCGAACTTCCAGTAGCCCACGAGTCCCTGGTCCAGGCTGGAACCCGGACCCGGGTAAGCTGCCCAGTGCCCACCCGGGTCCTCGTGCAGCAGGCCGAAGAGCGCGAGGCAGGCCACGACGACACCCAGCGTTAAAGCCAGCACAGGCCGTAAAGGCGAAGTTTCAGCGCCGGAGCTCACGGCTTACTCCTCAGATAAGGCGGGAATCGACAGGTGAACATTGTCGTCCAAGCGCTTGTGCGTGACTACAGACGAACCCATCCAGCACGCCAACACATAGCCCATCTCCTTTGGCCTTACGATATTTCCATGAGCGAGAAGAGCGGAGAGAGCGACAGCACCGGTCACTCCGGACGCTGGCAACGACGCGAAAGACGCAAGGCCAGCGCCCGTAGCCGCCTGCAGAAGCACGGCGGCGGCCTGCGCACGACGTATCGGGACGCCATTCTCAAGCGATTGCGTGACAAGAAGCGCAAATAATCGCAATACGGTTTAAGCCTGTTGACCAATCATGCTATAGTCACAAGTGCGTTCGTGGTTGTGCAATTGAGGCATCATGGTCAGCGATCCGTTCGATAATTACATGGACCTGGTGGAAGCCGCCCGCATTCTGGGCATCCACCCTCAGAGCCTGCGCCGCCTGATCAAGCAGAAGAAAGTCCCTGCCGTGATCTTCGCCGGCAAGTACCTTATCGAGCGCGACAAGCTGGAGATGTTCAAGGCCAACTACGACCCGCGTCCGGGCCGCAAGCCATTACGCCGCCTGCTCTAGATCACCACAACGAGCAACCAGCTACAGCTACCGGAGCGCCAATACTTGTCGTCCAGCTGACCGCTACCTGTTACGCCATCCTCAGTCCCGCAGCTCGCTCTTCAGAAACGCGATGATGCGCTCTAGCGCCCGCGGGTCTTCGCGCAGGAAGCCGTGGCCCCCCTCGAAGAACTCCAGCCGGGAGCCCGGGATGAGGTCTCGCAGCGTTTCCATGTTCTCCGGCGCCGCCTGGCGGTCGTAACGGCCGCCTGCGAGCATCACCGGCATCGAGAGCGTGCCGAGACGGTCGAAGGTGTCATGGTGAGCGCGCGCTTCGAGCTGCCGCCGATAGCCCATCTCGACAACCGGGTCCTTGCGACGCGCTTCCGCCGTCGCCACCGCCGTGTCGATGAGCTGCTGGGCTTCTTCGGGATGAGCCGCCTGCCACGCCGCGTCCTTACGCGTGTCGGTGACCGGCATACGAATGCGCGCCTGCTCGGCGTCCGGCAGGTGCATCAGCTCGTGCAGAGGGAAGGAGGCGCCACCGGCACCGCCGCTGCTCGTGCAGCAGAGCACCAGCTTCTCGATACGGTGGGGCAAACGCACGGCCAGCTCTTGCGCGACCATGCCGCCGAATGAGACGCCCATAACCATGGCTGTATGCCAGCCGAGGGCGTCCATCAGGCCCGCCGCGTCCTCGGCGTAATCGGCCATCGTGTAGGGCACGTCAGGCTTGTCGGTCTGGCCCAGGCCGCGCTGGTCGTAGGCCAGGAGCTCGAAGTTGTCGCACAGCGGGCCGTCGAAGACGCTGGGCTTGTTGCGCAGGTCGCCGCCGGTCCCTGATATGTAGAGCAGGCGCAAGCCGCCGCCCTGGATTTCGTGGTAGATGTTGATATCGCGAACGCTGGTGAATGGCATCGTGGGCGCGATTATAGCCCGGCGACGAGGCCCCGCATATTCGGTTACCCCGTGGGTTGAGCCCCGCCCGCCAGGTCTTTGAGCTCGCTGCAGTCGCCTAGGTAGACCTGGCCATCGCGACGCACGAGCAAAACCGGGTCCCCGAGGTCGTCCTCCTCGATCGGCACGAACCCCGCCTGGGCAAAGAACTCGTTCGCTGGCATGGACTGCCCGTCTACCGTGATGCGCATGGCGGCCGGGTCCTCCGGAATCACGAGCACGCCATCGTCCGTTTCCTCCAGCTTCAGCCTGCCGACATCCACGGCCTCGACATCGACGTCCTTGAGCTCAGGCGCCAGTCCCTGCATGAACGCCGACACGAACGCCATCGCCGAAGCATCGATGTCAGCGCGACACTCCGGGGCGTACTGGTCGATAAACGTCTGGGCGTCGGTCGTGCCGGTGAACAGGCCGAGCGTCGTCTTCAGGTAGGTGTTGGTGACGGCGACTGCCTCGGCCTCGCTGATCGAGGGCTGATCCGAGCCGCCGCCACACGCAACGCCGAACAGCATCGCTGCCACGAGACCAAACAGCACCAGCCGGGCAACGATGCCCTCACCGATTGCGCGTCCTTGCGTCGCTGCCGCCATGCGCTAGATCGGGGCCTCGATCGTGATGCTGGGATCGTTGAGGTCTGTGACGTTGAACTCTAGCGTGATCGAGACCTGAGAGCCTTCGCTCTGGCCTTCGACGTTCATCAGCATCTTCACGGGCAGGCCGTCATCCGTGATCCAGATATCGAGGTCCAGCGTATCGACCTCGCTCAGGTCACCGATGCCGCTGCCGTCGCCGGTGGTCGCAGCCAGTTCGGCCAGCGAGTCCTTGTCGTAGTGGTACCGGGTCGTGTCGACGCCGTTGACCTTCTCGCTGCTCGTCTTGGCCCCGGCCAGCTGCTCCTGCGGGATCATGTCGAACAAATCGGCCGGTGACCCCATGTCGAAGGGGATTGATGAGCCGGCGGCGCTGGGGTCCGTGCCGGCAATCCAGCCGGTACCGTCATTGGTCCAGCTCTCGTTGCCGATCTGGATGGTCTGCATGTCGGTGCCGAAGATCGTCGCCGACATCGCCATCCTGTCCGGTGCGACGTAGGAGCCCTGCATCTCGATGTTGCCCAGGAGCGCCAGGAACAGGGCAGCCGCGGCCGCATCGTCACCCGTAGCGCCCGAAGGCGCATCGAAGTTCATCTTCAGGTTGACGTTGAACCGGAAGCTGTCGACGTCTTCGAGGCTGGCTGCCACGCTCCCAACGTCCAGCGTGCCGCCGGTCGACTGCGGCTCGGACGTGGCAGTCGCCGATGCCGAACTGCCTGTCGAGGCGCCCGTCGAGGCACTGGCGGTTGGAGAAGTCGAAGCACCGGTGGCGTCGCCACCTTTGTCGTCATCGTCGCCACCGCACGCCACAGCCAACACGAGCACTGCAGCGAGAAGCGACACAGGGATCCAGCGCAGGGTAGTCATTTACGTACCTCCGTCGGCATTATGTTCGGCTCTGCTTGAGGGTGGGCGCAGCGCGTCAGGCTGAGCCGGATTCGAGGTAGGCCATGGAGCGACGATACTGCTCCTCCTCGATGAGACCGCTGGACATCAGGTAGTTGAGGATGACCTGCAACGTCAGGACGGCACGCAGGTTGATGCCCTCGGCGCGCAGACGCTCGCGGGCGCCCTGCTGCCTGTCGATGAGCACGAATGCGTCGCGTACCAGCAGGCCGGCTTCTCGCAGCTTGCCTGCCGTCTCGGCGATGCTGCCGCCGCCGGTCACCAGGTCGTCCATGATGATCGCGGTCTGGCCGTGACTGTAGACGCCCTCGACCACGAGCTCATCCCGGTTCGGGTGCAGGTAGACCATGGGCTCTTTCGCCTGGAGTGAGTACGCCGTCGCGATGTGCAGGCCGCCCAGCGGCACGCCCGCTACGACGTCGAAGGGCGCGACCTGAGGGTTGCGCATCGCCTGCAACGCCGTTATCTCGTCGTTCATCACCATCGCGGCACGCGAGAGAGCGTCCGGGTGTCCGATGAGCTTGCGTACGTTGATGTAGACGGGCGAGCCCACTGCCGTACGGCCAAGCGTGAACTCGCCGAACTGCACGGCACCCAGCCGGTACAGCGCTTCTGCGAGCCACAGATTGTTTTCTTTTTGTTGTGTCATTTGGGGCAAGAAGATGCCGGAGACCGTAGCGGCCTCCGGCGAAGGGTCGAAGTAATTCCGGACTGCGTGACCAGGATATCCCCCTCGGATATGCCGACGTCTCGGCTCAGTTGGCACCTAGTGGCAGTCCCGGTGGCTCCGGTTTAACGCCCTGTCGGCCCGGCAAGGCCAAAGACGTCGACTTGCCATACTCCAAAACGAATCCTGTCTGTCATTTCACCCTCCTGAAAACTCTTGGGTGAGTCCAGAACTCCGGAGTTCTAGGTACATATGTTATCACTCAATAGCGATACCTGTCGAGAAAGGAGCGCGAAGCTCCACCGCTGGGGAGCGACCCCTCCTCGAACACCTCGCGGCCAACTTTTGATCGCCTGTACCCCTTGCACTTCATTGCCACTGTGTTTCAAAATGGCCGTTAGCACTCGGTCTACTTGAGTGCTAATCCTGATAACGTAACTACACACAGACCAGAGAAAGACTGAGGAGGTCCAGGCATGGCAAAGCAGCTTCTCTTCGACCAGGAGGCGCGAGCTTCCATGAAAGAGGGCATCGACGCGCTGGCAGAGGCGGTGAAGATCACCCTCGGCCCCAAGGGTCGTAACGTTGTCCTCGACAAGAAGTTCGGTGCTCCCACGATCACCAACGACGGCGTCACGATCGCCAAGGAAATCGAGCTCGAGGACCCCTTCCCGAACATCGGTGCCCAGCTCGCCAAGGAAATCGCTTCCAAGACCAACGACATCGCTGGTGACGGCACGACGACCGCGACCGTCCTCGGCCAGGCCATCGTTTCCGAGGGCCTGAAGAACGTCACCGCCGGCGCCAACCCGATGGCCCTGAAGCGCGGTATCGAGAAGGCGACCGAGAAGGTCGTCGAGCGCCTGCGCGAACTCGCCACGCCTGTGACCGAGCGCGAGCAGATGGCGCAGGTTGCCGCCATCTCCGCCAACAACGACGAGGCCGTCGGTGAGCTCATCGGCGAAGTCATGGAGAAGGTCGGTAAGGACGGCGTCGTCACCGTCGAGGAGTCGAAGAGCATCCGCACCGAGGTCGAGTACGTCGAAGGCATGCAGTTCGACCGCGGTTACATCTCTCCCTACTTCGTCACCAACGCCGAGAAGATGGAAGCCGAGATCGATGAGCCCTACATCCTGATCACGGACAAGAAGATCACGGCCGTGGCGGACATCCTGCCTCTGCTGGAGAAGGTCCTCAAGGTCAGCAAGAACATGCTGGTCATCGCTGAGGACGTGGACGGCGAAGCCCTCGCCACCCTCGCCGTGAACAAGCTCCGCGGCACTGTCAACGTCGTCGGCGTCAAGGCGCCCGGCTTCGGCGACCGCCGCAAGGAGAACCTCGGTGACATCGCCGCCCTCACCGGCGGCAAGGTGATCTCCGACGACCTGGGCCGCCGCCTCGACTCTGTCGAGGTCGAAGACCTGGGCCGCGCCCGCCGCGTCGTCATCCAGAAGGACCAGACGACCATCGTCGAGGGCCACGGCACTCGCGAAGACATCGACGGCCGCATCGTCCAAATCAAGGGCGCGCTGGAGAACACGACGTCTGACTGGGACCGCGAGAAGCTGCAGGAGCGCCTCGGCAAGCTGGCCGGTTCCGTCGCCGTCATCAAGGTCGGCGCCGCCACCGAAGTCGAGCTCAAGGAGCGCAAGCACCGCGTTGAGGACGCCCTCAGCGCCACCCGCGCCGCCATCGAAGAGGGCATCGTCCCCGGCGGTGGTGTTGCCCTGGTCAACGCCCGCACCGCCCTCGACAACCTCGACCTCGAAGGCGACGAGCGCACCGGCGTGACGATTCTGCGCCGTGCCCTGGAGGAGCCCCTCCGCCGCATCGCTATCAACGCCGGCCAGGATGGCTCCGTTATCGTCCAGGAAGTCGCGACCCTGCCTCACGGCCAGGGCTACGACGCCGCCCGCGACGAGTTCGGCAACATGCTGGAGCGCGGCATCATTGACCCGCTCAAGGTGACCCGCTCTGCCCTGGAGAACGCGGTCAGCATCGCCGGCATGGTCCTCACGACCAACTGCCTGGTGACCGACATCCCCGGTGGTGGCGGCGCGCCCGGCTACTAACAACCCGATATCGTGAAGAGGAGAGGTCGCGTAATGCGGCCTCTCCTCTTGTGCGATAGCTCACTCCGGCAGTGGACCCGGGTTGCCAACGCTCTGACCGGGAGTAATATCGGTTAGGCTTACGTAATGGAGGGGAAGTGAATGTACAGCGAGAACGGCGTACTGGTTGACTTCGAAGAGATCAACAAGCTCGTCGAAACCGCTGACGTATTCACAGTCGGCTTCGCCACCTTCCCCGAACGCCTGATCGTCGACGCCCGCTCCAATGACATCGAAACACCGATGGTGCAGGTCGTCGAGCCGGCCCGCTCCGCCCGAGACCGTCTCAACTGGCTCAACCGCCGCCGCCCTTCACTGGGCTCCCCGGAGGCCTTCAGCTTCTTCGCCTGGCCCCACTCGCCCAGCTTCATGGTGCAGTCCGGCGTCTGGGAGCGCATTCGCAACCGCGTCGAGAACGGCGACTCGCAGGTGCAAGTCCAGTGCGAGCTGGCGATCAAGCAGCTCCTGAACCTGGACCACGAAGCCACCCTGGCCATCCTGCGAGGCGAGCACGCCCTGACGCTCTGGCCGCGCGACAACCACGACGAAGAAGACGACTAGTCAGCCCCAATAGCGAAGACAGAATGAAGAGGCCCCTCAAGCTTGAGGGGCCTCTTCATGTGAGCGGGATACACCCTATTCCGCGAGCAACTCGTCGCGGACATCGACAACGGACGGGATGCGCGTGATCTCTTCTGAAACACGGCGGTTCTTCAGCATCATCGCGATGTTGAGGATCGTTACCGGCCACAGTCCGACGAAAAGCGACATGCTGCGGCGCTTACGCATCAGCAACATCATCGAGACCGCCATCGAGGCAAATACGGCGCCGAGATAGACGAAGTCGGGTGTGCGCTCGGCTCGCCGCAGCGCCTTCGTGGTCTGCCACTGCGCCTTACCCTGCGCATCGATCGCGGTGTCGCGGGCGACATCGGTGGCGTGGTCGCGTAGCTCAGACGCACGTTCGCGAGCGTCGTGCTGTAACTCAGATGCCTTCTCTTGCAACTCGTGCGCCTTGTCCTGGGCGGCCGTTTCGGCATCATGCAGGGCCTGATTCGTCATAAGTGCACCTCCGATACTGCTATGCAGCGTATCGGCCACGGTCTTGCATAAGGATCAAGCAGCGAACGCTCAGGCGTAACAGACCTCGAAAGAGCGGCTGTGCTAGCCTCGATAGCATGAGTGAATACGTCATCGGACTCGACCTGGGCGGCACGAAGATCCTCAGCCTCTGCGTCGATCGTGATCTCAACGTCATCGACCAGGACCTGCGCGAGACCGAAGCAGACGAAGGCCTCGATGCGGTCGTAGGGCGCATGGTCGAATCGGCCAAGGCTGCCGCCGGCGATCGTGAGATCCGCGCCGTCGGGCTCTCTACGCCGGGTCCGGCCAAGGTCTACGAAGGCATCGTTACGACACCCCCGAACCTGCCCGGCTGGCGCGACGTCCCGCTCGCGAAGCTGATCAGCGAGCGCATGGGCCTGCCGGCCTGGATCGAGAACGACGTCAACGCCGGCGCCCTGGCAGAGCACCGCCTCGGCGCCGGCCGGGGCAAGCAGCACATTGTCATGATCGCGCCCGGTACGGGCATCGGCGGCGGCCTCGTCCTGGACGGCAAGCTCTACCGGGGTGCCTCCGGTGGCGCCGGCGAGGTCGGCCACATGCAGCTCGATCCGCGCGGACCGCTCTGCAACTGCGGGCGCCACGGCTGCCTGGAGGTGCTGGCCTCCGGCAGCGCCCTCAACCACCACGCCCGCGAGATCGCCGCGAGCGAACCAGATGGCCTCGTGGCCCGGATCGCTGCTCAGGAAAACGACGAACCGGACGCCCGCATCCTCGACATGGCCGCCAGTCAGGGCGACGAGTCCGCCATGTCCGCGATCATGCAGGCCGGCATGTACTTCGGCTCCGGCCTGACCAACCTGATCGACATCTTCAACCCGGAGGTCATCGTCGTCGGCGGCAGCCTGCGCAAAAGCGCCCTCTACTACCAGACCGCCCTCAGCTCCGCGAAAGTCCAGGCCTTCCCGCAGCACGCCGCCGACGTGGAGATCGTCGAGGCGGCTCTTGGCGATGAAGCGCCGGCCATCGGCGCAGCGATCATCGCCTGGGAGCACCTCGACGTCTCCTAGCATCCACGACCGCGGCCGAATCGCGGATGGTACGATGACCCTAATCAAAGGAGGTCGCGAATGGGCCTGATCGTCGTACTCGTCATCATCGCCGTCATCGTCATCCTGGGCTTCATCGTCATGGGCATGTACAACGGCCTCGTCAAGGGCCGTCTGCGCGTCAAGGAAGCCTGGTCGAGCATCGATATCCAGCTCAAGCGCCGGTCCAGCCTGATTCCCGAACCTCGTGGAGACGGTCAAGGGCTACGCTTCACACGAGCGCGAGACGCTCGAAAACGTCACGCGCGCCCGCTCCATGCTCGACAACGCCGGTACGGCACCGCAGGCCGCCCAGGCGAACAACATGCTCACGCAGGCCCTGCGATCCCTGTTCGCGGTCTCGGAAGCCTACCCGGACCTCAAAGCGAACCAGAACTTCCTGGAGCTGCAGCGCGAGCTGACGGACACGGAAGAGAAAATCGCCTACGCGCGCCAGTTCTACAACCGCAACGTCCTCGACTACAACACGAAGACCCAGACGGTGCCGACGGCGATCATCGCCAACATGTTCGGCTTCACCGCCGAGGAGTTCTTCGAGGTGGAGGACGAGGCAGACCGCCGCGACATCAACGTCAGCTTCTCGACGCCGCCCGCGGCCGCACCACCGGCATCGCCGCCGCCCCCTCCCGCCAGCGGCAACCAGTAACCACGGCTGCCAACTGGTCGTCATGCGGAGTTGCGGCTCCGTCGGTTGACAGGCTGACGGGCCAATGCCTAGCTTTGTTCTGAGTTTGCACGCTCAGCGTCAGGCTCACCGTCGGCAGATATCATTCGAGGACATCGAATATGTACTCGATAACCCTGACGTCAGGCGACCAGCCCAGATCCTTTCGGGCAGGCAGCCTTCAGAAATGTTCGTCGCGGTGGTTCGTGGCAATCGCCTTCGCGTCTACGTCGAAATTGGCAGTGATCCGATGGCGGTTACGACGGTGGCCTGGGAGGAAAGATGATCAGTTACTCACCCGAGTCCGACGCCGTGTATATCCAACTTTCAGATCACGAAGTCGCCCACACGCGCACGATTGATGACGCGAGAATCGTGGACTACGACGCTGCATGGCAGCTAGTCGGCGTCGAGTTGCTCGGCGCCTCGGCTGGCATTGACCTGCGCGACCTGCCCAACCGGGATGAACTCGAAGCCGAGGCGAAAGTCCTCAACTTCGCCTTGCTTGTGTAATGGCTACCCACCGGATAGAGCAATAGCCCAATGGAGCGAGTGGTTATGAACTCCTTCCGACACCCGTTTCATGCTCCGGTGCGAAGGGGCGGCACCTTCTAGCCATGCAAGAGCAGGTCCTGATCTACGACCGTATCGCCGCCAACCGGCGCCGGACGTTCGTGCTCATGGCACTATTCTTCGTCCTCGTGGCCGGCGTCGGCACGGCGATCGGCATCGTCCTCGGCCTGCCGGTTGGCCTTTCGCCGATCATCATCGTCTTCATCCTCGGCTTCACCCTGTTCTCCTACTACGGCTCCTCCAGCGTCGCCCTCGGCGTCTCAGGCGCGCACGAGGTGACGGAGAGCGACGAGCGCGAGCTGCATCGCCTGGTCGAGAACCTGTGCATCGGCTCCGGACTGCCGAAGCCGAAGGTCTACATCATCGAGGACGGCTCGATGAACGCCTTCGCCACCGGCCGGGACCCCGAGCACGCATCCATCGCCGTCACACGGGGCCTCATGAATCGCCTGGAGCGTCGCGAACTGGAGGGCGTCGTCGCCCACGAGCTCTCGCACATCGGCAACCGCGACACGCTGGTGATGACGACGGTCGTGGTGCTCATCGGCGTCCTGGCCCTGCTGGCGGACATCGGCCTGCGCATGACCTTCTTCGGCGCCGGCAGCAGGCGCTCCTACCGGGGCAAGAACAACAACGGCCAGGCGATCATCATCGTAATATCGCTGGTGTTCATCATCCTCTCGCCGATCGTCGCCCGCCTCATCGGCATGGCGGTCTCACGCCAGCGCGAGTACCTGGCCGACGCCTCGGGCGCTCTCCTGACCCGAAACCCCGCCGGCCTCGCCGACGCGCTCCAGAAGATCAGCGGCGACACGGACCCCCTCGACCAGGCAACCAAGGCAACGGAGCACCTGTACTTCGTGAGCCCGCTATACGCCCACCACAGCGCCCTCAACGGCCTCTTTGCCACCCACCCGCCAATCGAAGACCGCATTCGCCTTCTGCGGGCCATGTAACACAGACGCTGCAGGCCGCCAGTGGGAATGTGGCTGCGTACAAGTCGTCTTCCCAACAGGGAGCATCAGTTTGGACATCCGTCTCCATCCCCATGCCACCGATCGATTACCGGAACGCGGCGCCCTGGCGGAAGAGGTCGTCGAGACTGTCAGGCAAGGCGAGCAGTTCCCGGCGAAGTACGGCCGTACAGGCTTCAGGCGAAACTTCTCATTCGAGGCGATGTGGCGCGGGCGCTATTATGGCAACAAGCAGATCGAGGCATATGCCGTGTGGGAAGATGATGGCTGGCTCGTGATCAGCTTGGTGACAAAATTCTTCTGAGGTTCCACATGAAGCTCACTTACGACCCCCGTCATAACGTCGCCTACATTCGGCTGGCCGACTCGCCCGTAGAGGTCGAGACCGTTCACATCAGCGATGAGTTGAACGTCGACATGACCCCGGATGGCAAGGTATACGGGTTTGAGTTGCTGAACGCTAATGATCAACTTGAGACGATCGCAGGAAAGCTGACGCTTGAGAATGAGGCAACTGGCGCGAGCGTTGAAGTGGTACTGCCCTGATTCTCGGGCTCCGCAACACTGACCTATGACCACCGCACCGAAGAAGCGCACCCCCCGGCGCAAGCAGCCGCTGCTGACGCCTGATGACGTCATCAAGCGCCTGCGGGTGCTGTACGGGCAGCCGGAGTGGCGCCCTCACGGCGACGCAACGGCGGAGCTGGTGCTGACCCTGCTCTCCCAGAACACGTCCGACCACAACTCAGGCCGCGCCTTCGCCCGTCTGATGCAGCGTTTCCCCGACTGGCAGTCGATCATTGACGCGCCGCTCGATGAGGTCGATCGATGCGATCAAGCCCGGTGGCCTCGCGCCCACGAAGGCGCCCCGCCTGCAAGCGATGCTGTCGGAGATCAAGGAACGCCGCGGCAACTTCGACCTCTCGTTCCTGCGCGAGATGCCCGTCGAGGAGGCGCGCGAGTGGCTGCGCACCCTGCCCGCCGTCGGGCCCAAGACGGCGGCGTGCGTGCTGCTCTTCGGCCTCGGCATGCCCGGCCTGCCCGTCGATACGCACGTGTTCCGCGTCGGCTGCCGGCTCGGGCTGATCGAGGAGAAGATGGGGCCGGACAAGGCCCAGACCTATCTCGAAGCCACGGTGCCGCCGGCGGACCACTTCGGCTTCCACATCCTCCTCATCCGCCACGGCCGCCACATGTGCTCCGCCCGGGCACCCCAATGCGACGTCTGCCCCCTGCAGGTCGAGTGCGTCTACGCCAACACGCCGGCGACCAAAGGCAAGACGAAGAAGCTCCCGAAGGCTACGAGCTAGCCGCGCGAGGGCTACTGCTCCGCATACGACCTACCCATAGAGGCTATGTGGTACCCCTTGAGACTCACTCGCAACGTGTTCGCAACATGTTGTAGAGTACGGGTTAAGAATTGGTAAAGAACCTTCACAGGTTTTAGTCCTTTTGTCTCTTACGGAAAGGTAGGTCCCAATGCCCACGGCCATCGTCGCGAGCGTCGTTGTTGGCGTTCTCGCACTGGCGGTAGGGGCTCTCATCGGGCGGGTTCTTTGGCAGCGAAAGGAAAGCGACAAGGCTGCGGCGGCCGAAGCTGAGGCAGCACGCATCCTCGCAGAAGCACAAACCAAAGAGAAGCAAGCTCTCCTTGAAGCCAAGGAGGAGTCGATCCGCATCCGCACTCAGGCGGAGAACGAAGCAAAGGAGATGCGCCAGGAGGTCCTACGCCTCGAACAGCGCGTCTCCCAGCGCGATGAGAACCTCGACCGCAAACAAGAAGCTATCGACCGGCGCGACAACTCGCTCGCCGAGCGTGAGAACAAGCTCGAAGAGGCGCGCCAGCTCATCGAAGAGCTAACCGGCCAACGCATGGCCGAGCTCGAGCGCGTCTCCCACCTGACGGAGTAAGAAGCGCGCGGCATGCTCATGACCGAGCTCGAGGCTGAGGTGCGCGAAGACGCCAACCGCCTCGTGCGCCAGATCGAAGAGGAGACGCGCGAGAACGCCGGCCCGACGGCCCGCGAGATCCTCACCGCCACGATCCAGCGCATCGCCACCGAGACCGTGTCCGAGTCCACCGTCAGCGTCGTGCCGATCCCGTCCGAGGACATGAAGGGCCGCATCATCGGCCGCGAGGGTCGCAACATCCGCGCCATCGAGGCCGCCACCGGCGTCGACCTGATCATCGACGACACGCCGGACGCGGTCATGCTCTCGTCCTTCGACGGCGTGCGCCGCGAGGTCGCCCGTCTGGCCCTGACCCGCCTGATCTCGGACGGCCGCATCCACCCCACCCGCATCGAAGAGGTGGTGGAGAAGTCGCGCCAGGACGTCGAGAACGAAGTCCGCTCGGCCGGCGAAGAGGCCATGCTCGAGGCCAACTGCGCCGGCCTGCACCCCGAGCTCGTCCGCACCCTGGGCAGGCTCAAGTACCGCACCAGCTACGGCCAGAACCAGCTCATGCACGCCGTCGAGGCCGCCAAGATCGGCACCATGCTCGCGAAGGAGATCGGCGTCGACGTCAACATCATGCGCCGCGGCGCCCTGCTGCACGACATCGGCAAGGCGATCGACCGCGAGTTCGAGGGCACGCACGCCATCCTCGGCGCCGAGCTGGCGCGCCGCTACAACATCCCGGAGCCCATCGCGCACTGCATCGAGGCGCACCACGAAGAGGTACCGCCGTCCACGCTCGAGGCGCTGCTGGTCCAGGTGGCCGACTCGATCAGCGGCGGACGCCCCGGCGCCCGCATGGAGGCGCTCGAGTCCTACATCAAGCGCCTGGAGGCGCTGGAGGCGATCGCCAAGAGCTTCGGCGGCGTCGATAAGGCGTTCGCTATCCAGGCCGGGCGTGAAGTGCGCATCCTAGTCAAGCCGGAGACCATCGACGACCTCGGTGCGATGCGGCTGGCGCGAGACGTGAGCAAGCAGATCGAGGAGTCCATGGAGTACCCGGGTCAGATCAAGGTCACGGTCGTGCGCGAGACTCGAGCCACGGACATCGCCCGCTAGGCAGGTTCTCATGCGCGTTCTCTTCATCGGCGACGTCGTCGGACAGCCGGGACGGCGGGCGCTGAGCTGCCCTCTTGCCCGACCTGCGCAACGAGCTGCTCATCGACGTCGTCGTCGCCAACGGCGAAAACGCCGCGGCGGGCCGGGGCCTGACGATCAAGACGGCGAAAGAGATGTTCAACGCCGGCGTCGATATCATCTCCTCCGGCAACCACATCTGGGACCAGCGCGAGATCGTCGAGGAGCTCGAATCGGAGAAGCCGATCCTGCGGCCTGCCAACTACCCGCCCGGCACGCCCGGACGCGGCATGCTGCGCTCGCAAGGGCCTCACCGTGCTCAACCTGCAGGGCCGCACCTTCATGCCCAACATCGACTGTCCCTTCCGCACCGCCGACGCCCTGCTCGCTGAGCCTGTCGAGCGCCCGATCCTCGTCGACATGCACGCCGAGGCGACGAGCGAGAAGCAGGCGATGGGCTGGTACCTGGACGGCCGCGTCTCCGCCGTGCTGGGCACCCACACCCACGTGCCGACGGCCGACGCCCGCATCCTGCCCGAAGGCACGGCCTACATCACCGACGCCGGCATGACCGGCGCCCGCGACAGCGTCCTCGGCTTCGAGGTTTCGGCCTCGCACCGCCTGTTCCTGTCGCAACTGCCGACGCGCTTGCCTGTTGCCGACAACTGCGACACCGTGGTCTTGAACAGCGTCCTCCTCGACATCGACGAGCACACGGGACGCGCGACCAGCATCCAGCGCATAGACCGCGAGCACACCTTCGACAACTAGTTGTGAGTTATCAGTTACTGATTTGAGCTGTCAGCCACGAACCACCAGCCGGCCACAAGTCACGAATCACCTGAAGATCAACTACGACTGAAAACTGACGACTGAAAACTGAAAACCACGGACGATATGGCTAAGGCAGACTTCCACAACCACAGCACCGCCTCCGACGGCAAGCTGACACCGACCCAACTCGTCGACCTCGCAGCCAAGAACGGCGTGCGCATCCTCGCCCTCACCGACCACGACTCCACCGAAGGCATCGCCGAGGCGCGGGCCGCCGCGGCCAAGCACGAGGGCTTCTTCCTCATCCCCGGCGTCGAGCTCAGCACCGACATCGAGGGCGACGAGGTCCACGTCCTCGGCTACTTCTCCGACGAGCAGCTGGCGAACGCGGACCTGCAGGCCGAGCTGGCCCGCTTCCGCGCCGGGCGCTTCGAACGCGGCCGGCGATGGTCGAGAAGCTCAACGCCATCGGCAAGCCGATCAGCTGGGAGCGCGTGCTTGAAATCGCCGGCGAGGCCTCGGTGGGACGGCCCCACGTCGCCCAGGCGCTGGTCGAGGCCGGCCACGTGGCGAGCATCCCGGAGGCCTTCGACCTCTACATCGGCCGCGACGGCCCCGCCTACGCCGAGCGCGAGAAGATGACGCCGATCGAGGCGATCGAGACGCTGCACCGCTACGGCGCGCCCGCCGTCATGGCCCATCCCAGCTACACGAAGAGCGTCGACGACGTCCTGCCGGAGCTCGTCGGAGCATGGCCTCGACGGCATGGAGGTCTACTACCGCGACTACGACGAGGAGACGGTGGCGAAGCTCGCCGCAAGGCAAAGGAGCTCGGCATCCTGCCCCTCGGCGGCAGCGACTACCACGCACTCGACAACCCCGGAGAGCGGGAGCCCGGCCGCATCCCCCTGCCGGACCGCATTGCGAAGGACTTCCTAGAGAAGGAGCTGCCTTGGGTACCGACCGGGGCACTGGGCTAGAGGAGTCCCCGGAGGGGGCTCTTTACTGCGCTCGACATCCCAATGTCGAGACGTACCTGCGCTGCGGCAAGTGCGGCACGCCAATCTGCCCTCGCTGCCTGGTCCAGACGCCTGTAGGCGCCCGCTGCCCCGACTGCGCCAACCTCTCGCGCCTGCCGACGTTCAACGTAACGCCGGAGTTCTTCGCCCGAGGCATGGTCGCCGCCGGCGTCAGCGGCGGCGTAATCGGAGTGCTATGGGCGATTCTCACGGACGGGCGGTTGGGGTTCAGCCTGTTTGCCATCCTCATGGGGTTCGGCATCGGTTGGGCGATCAGCGAAGCGGTGAGCTTCGCGGCGAACCGCAAACGGGGGCTCGGCCTGCAGGTGTGCGCGGTGCTCGGCGTGCTTCTGGCCTACCTCGTGCAGGAGAACCTGACGCCGGGCGGCTTCGCTTACCACGGCGGCATCGCCAATCACGGCGATCTCATCGCAGGCTTGATAGCCGCTGCCTTCGCCGCATCCAGGCTCAAAGGCTTCTGAGAAACGCCTTTAACGCAGGACGAGCGCGAGAAACACGATGAGCGCAATCATGCCGAACGTGGTGATCACGATCTGACGGATCTCGTGGGAGATGTAGCCCACGGCAAACGTCGGTAGCTGGCTGGCGCCTGAGCCGCGGCGGCTGCCACGCTCCTCGCCGCTGCTACGGCGGAGCTGCGCCATACGCCGGCCCTGTGCCCGCTGGTCGCGCGATATCCAGTGGGGCCGCGTCTCCACGGGGCCGGTCGCACCGCAGAGCGCCGCTGCGTCTGGGGCAACGGGCTCATCGGCGAAAGTCGGCGGCGCCTCTTCGTCCTCTTCGTTCTCTTCGACATCGCTGTCGGTGGAGGGCGCATCGGGCGCGGGTTGGAAGTTCGGTCGTCGGACGGGGCGTACGGGACGCCTTCTTTTAGGCATATCTCCGTCGATTATAGGCGGGTGCTTCCGGCTGGAACAACGCCCCCGCCCGCTCATGGGTGTCCCTCAGGCGGCGGCCAGCACTAAAACACCGTTCCGCCGCCCGCTTCGTTAGACCGCGCTGGCTCGCAACTGACACTACCGTCTAGCCATCCAACTGCTACACTGGTGAGCAGTCCATCGAACGCCCGAACGGACGATGGAGGGGAGCAGGCACAGAGATGCTCGAACAGACCGCCCGCCCGGATCAATTGCATCGCAGGTCGCTCAGTCGCCAGCAGGCCGAAACCCGTGTCGTTACGGAGGTCCTGGAGCTCGAGACCACGGGTGCGCCCAGCTTTCACGACATCACGAACGAGATCAACGCCATCGTGCGCGACTCCGGTGTGACCTTCGGACACGTCAGCGTGTTCTCGTGCCACACGACCGCAGCGATTCGGATCAACGAGGACGAGCCGCTGCTCATGCGTGACCTCGCTCGCACCCTGCGCCAGATCGCGCCCATGAACGCCTACTACGAGCACAATGACTTCAGCCGCCGCACGGTCAGCATGCACGAGGACGAGCCCGCGAACGGCCACGCCCACTGCCAGCACCTCTTCCTCTCCACCAGCGAGACGATCCCGGTGGTCGAAGGCGCTACCGCTCTGGGAACCTACCAGCGCGTCTTCCTCATCGAGCTGGACCACCCGCGCGAACGCCGCGTCATGGTCACCGTCGTCGGCTGCACCTAGGCCTCCACCCGGCTACTCGATCGCCCAGATACACGAACGAAGCTGCGGGATTCATCCCGCAGTACTCTGGGCGCCCAGACACTGCGGGATGAATCCCGCAGCTACTTCCACACCGTTACGAATCGCAAAAAGCCAGCGCCAATCCGTAGTTCCCCAGCATGCTGGGATGCTACGGCAGGCCCCGGCACGGCGACCCGCGCCTCGCTCAGAACCGCCAGCGCGTGGCCGAGAACTCCCCGTCCTCGCAAAAACCGAAGGCGACCGTGGGCGTCAGCTTGTACAGCGGGCCGCCATCGCCGCTCTCGACGTAGACGGCGCCGTCGCGCACCGTCAGCGGCGTTTCGTACTTTTGGCTGTAGCGGGCGGCCACACCGTGCAGGGTCGATTCGTCTGCCACCGGCGCGGCCATGCCCTCGACGATGATATCGATGGCGTGACGCGAGACGGTGATCGTGCAGTACGGGTTGACCGCCAGGTTCCTACCCTTGCGGGAGGTCGCGCTGGTGCTGAAGTAGAAGCTGTTTTCTAGCCAGACGCCCCACACGGGCATGACGTGAGGCCGTCCGTCCGGACGGGTCGTCGCCAGCCAGTACGTCTTCGCCGCTATCGAGGCCTGCCTCTGCCTCGCTCCAGGGTTTCAGCACCGCGTTCTCGGCTGCGAACCCCAGGTCGGGTAGCTCTGCAGTCGGGCTGCTGTGCTCGCTCATGACGTCCCTCCTCGCTAGACCGCCGTCGAACGGCGTCTCTACACTGCTAGAGCATGAATCTCAGCGACCTCGATGCCACTTACAACCCGGCCCTGCGGGACATTATCGCCGGGCGCATCGAGGCTTCGGGGCCGATCTCCTTCGCCGAGTTCTACGAGCTGGCGATGTATCACCCGCGCCACGGCTACTACTTCACCCAGGACCCCACGCGCGACTTCCAGTCCTCCCCCAACGTGCACCCCGTCTTCGGCGCCTGCATCGCCCGCCAGCTCGCCGAGTTCTGGCGCGATCTGGACCAGCCCGCAGCGCTTCGACGCCTTCGAGGCCGGCGCCGGATCCGGCCGGCTCGCCGCCGACATCCTGCGCTACGCCGCACAGCGCCGAACCCGAGTTCTACGCTTGCCTTACGTTATGTCGTGCAGGACGTGACCCTGGGCGGCGCCGACGCCCACCATCGCCTCGAAGCCGCGCATCCTGCCCGCCGACAAGGTCGAGGTCGCCGCGTCACTGCCCGACGCGCCGCAAATCGAAGGCTGCATCCTCAGCAACGAGCTGCTGGACGCCCTGCCCTTTCACCGCCTGCGCAGCCGCGACGGCCAGCTCTACGAGCTGCTCGTGGGCCTGAGGACGGCGCCTTCGTCGACGTCGAGGCCGAGCCGCGGCCCGACATCGCCGCCCACTTCGCAGGCCCTCGGCGTCGAGCGCCGGTGACAGGCTGCGAGGCCGAGGTCATCCTCGCGGCGCCGGCCTGGATGGCGCACGCCGCCGAACGCCCTGCGCCGCGGCTACCTCCTGACGCTCGACTACGGCTACGAGGCGCGCCGACCTGTACGCCTCCTGGCGCAAGCGCGGCACCCTGCTGACTTTCTACCGCCACACCTCCGGCGACGACCCCTACGCCCGCATCGGCCGCCAGGACATCACCGCCAGCGTCGACTTCACGAGCGTCGCGCGCGGCCGGCGAAGCCGCGGGCCTGACGACGCTCGCCGAATTCACGACGCAGACGCGAGTACCTCGCCGCCCTCGGCATCGGCGAAGCGCTGGCGTCACCAGCCCGACCCGACGCAGCTCGAGGCCTACTACGCCCTGCGACGCGCCGTCATGGAGCTGACCGACCCGGCCGGCCTCGGCCGCATCAAGGTGCTCGTGATGGGGAAGAATATCAAGTAGCGGCAGGGGTTGGCCACGGATGGGCAAGGATGTTCAGGATAATCGAGGTAGCCCATCTGCGTGACAAGCTGCGTAGCGCCATGCTCCTGAGTCTCATGATGTGGCGATCGCACCCTGCCCCAAATTCCAATCCTGCCCATCCGTGGCGAATCGTCTTCCGGCGCTTCCGTTGACGCTTCTGCTAACCTGAAACCGTGAGCGAGTCCTACTCCGAAATCGTCCTCGACCATGCCGAACCACCCTCGTAACCAGGGCATGCTGGAAGACGCCAACGCGCGCGGCTACAACATGAACCCGGTCTGCGGCGACGTGCTCTCGCTCATGCTGCGTATCGAGGGTGACCGCATCGCGGAGGCGCGCTTCATGACGGAGGGCTGCACGGCGTCCGTCGCCACCAGCAGCCTGATCACCGAGATGGTGACCGGCCTCACCCTGGACGAGGCGATGGAGCTGACGCACGAAGACGTTGCCGAAGCCGTCGGCGGCCTGCCGGCAAGCAAGCTGCACTCGGCATCGCTGGTCATCGCGGCCCTGCGACGGGCCATCGAAGGCTACAAGACACCGGCCTGAGGGCCGCCACGGAGGGTTTATGCGCTTCCTGCTCGGTTTTCTGCTGGGACTAGCGGCCGGCTTCGGCCTCACCACCTACATGGCGAGCCAGCAACACATGCAGCACCACGACCACTCGCACGCCTAGCGACTAGGCGGCGGCGTTACGCGTCGCAACCACCTTGCTCAAGAAGAGGTCCACGAGCCCGGCGTCTAGCTGCGTCCCGGCGGCGCTCTTCAGTCGTGTTTGCGCCTCCTTGCCATCGGCTCGGGGGCGGTGCGGTCGCTCCGACGTGATCGCAACGTAGGCGTCCGACACCGCAAGGATGCGCGACTCCAGCGGGATGTCGTCGCCCTCACGGCCCTCGGGGTAGCCACGCCCATCGACGCGCTCATGGTGGGAAGTCACCCAGTCGGCGACTTCCTCCATGCCCGGAATGCCGCGTACGACGTCGGACGAGTAGATCGGGTGCAAATGCAGCGCCCCCATCTCCTCGATCGTCAGAATGCCCGGCTTCGCGAGGATGCGCTCCGACATCGAGAGCTGGCCGACATCGTGCAGCAGCGCCGCGATACGTAGCTGCTTGATCGCGAGGTCGTTCAGGCCGGCTGCCCTGCCGAGGAGCTCGGCGAAGCGTGCGACGCGGGCCGAGACCCCCTCCGTGAAGTAGAAGCGGGCGTCCACCAGCCGCGCGAATGCTTCGGCCATCGGCATGAGGTTGGCGCCACGCGTCTCCCGAAGGCGGCCGCAACGCGCCGTCAGCTCCGCAATCATGTCGTCGCTGCACAGCCCAAGCCAGAACAAGTCACCGCCACCGAGCTCCGCGAGCACGCTCACGATGTCGGGGTCGGACTCCACGCCGTCGGCATTCGCCATCCAGAAGCCGAAGTTGCGGCGGGCGAGCAACGGCGAGTTCTGGCTGATCAACGCCTCGGCGTGGTCCGCCAGACCGACGATCCGCCCGATCACCGGGGTCTCCGGTCCCACCAGGCCTGCCGGGTAGCCCTCGCCATCCCAGGTCTCGTGGTGAGTCGCGATGGCGCGCGACACCTCCTCAGACAATCCGAGCTCCTGTGCCGCCCGCACGCCGTGATCGACGTGGCCTGCCACCCGGTCGACGTACGCGTAGGAGTTATCGCCGGCGCCCGCAAGCGCCTCGTCCGGCGTCAGCGAGAGGCAGCGACGAAAACACGAGGCGCTCATCGCCGGAGGTCGAGCCCGCGATGTCCGCGCCGGCCGCGACGACGCCCACGTCGTGCAGCAGCCCCGCGTAGCAAGCGGCCAGCTGCGACTCCTTATCCAGTCCCAGCGTCTCAGCAATCGACATCGCGATGAAGGCGACACGCTGGGCATGGCCCGGTGTGCGCCCTTCAGCGAGGTCGATTGCCTGGCTGACGGGGAGCAACACGTTGCTGACCGTATGCTGGGGAAGCCTTCGAAGGGATCGAGTACGTTCGGGGCGCTCTGCCAGAGCGTGCCGGCCGGTAACTTCGCTCAAGTGTTCCTGCCTAACTAAATTCAGATCGAGGACGTGACGAGGAGTGACCTCTCCTAGTCATGTTCGGCAGGCAGACCGCACAACTTTCACGCCAAATCGAGTTCTGAGGGACGATTTCTTTGGAACGGTGCAAAGTTGTGCCCTAGAGGCTATAGACGCTGTTGACCCAGCCAGTTAACGCAGATTTAATTGGGTGAATTGTGTTTCCTTGTTTCAAAGAGCCGGTTTGAGTACGTTTCGGCTTGACGCGATGCCAATTGCGTCTCCCCTGGAAATTTCGCGGAGGGATACATGCTATCGCTGATCATCGCCTTGCTGGCGAGTGCTGGTGCGCTTGCCTTCGCCTTAGTCGTGGCACGACAGATCGTTGCCGAGGACGAAGGCGACGACACCATGAAGGAAATCGCCCTCGCGATTCAGGAAGGCGCCAGCGCTTTCCTGCAGCGCGAGTACACCTTCCTGGCGGTCTTCGTCGTGGTCGTCACCATCGTGCTGGCCATCTTCATTGACTACGACGTACTCGACCGCTTCGGGGACCAGGCACGGCAACCTCACGGATGCACCCCGCACGGCCTTCTCCTACGTCATCGGCGCCATCGCGTCGGCGATGGCGGGCTACGTCGGTATGCAGATTGCCGTGCGAGCCAACGTCCGCACCGCCGCGAAGGCACGCGATCGGCCTCAACCCGGCACTGCGGGTCGCCTTCTCCTCCGGCGTCGTCATGGGCATGAGCGTCGTCGGCATCAGCCTCATCTGCCTCACCATCCTTTACCTTCTCTTCCAGAACGTTCAGCCTCTCACCGGCTTCGCCTTCGGCGCCTCATCGATCGCCCTCTTCGCCCGTGTCGGCGGCGGCATCTACACCAAGGCCGCTGACGTCGGCGCCGACCTCGTCGGCAAGGTCGAGGCCGGCATCCCCGAGGACGACCCGCGCAACCCGGCGACCATCGCCGACAACGTGGGCGACAACGTCGGCGACGTGGCCGGCATGGGCGCCGACCTCTTCGAGTCCTACACCGGCGCCATCGTCGCCACGATGTCACTCGCGACGTTCGCCATCATCGGCGCCCACGAAAACGGCGTCTTCAGCCTCAGCGCCATCGCGCGACTACAAGAGCGACGCCTTCATCCTGCCGCTGCTCGTCATGGCCATCGGTATCGGCTCGGCGATCATCGGCACCTTCCTCGTCCGCACGGGCGAGGAAGCGGACATGGGCCGCCTGCTCTGGGCCCTGCGCACCGGCATCTTCGCTGCCAGCGGCCTCGTGCTCGTCGGCACCGGCGCCGCGGTAGCCGTCATGGGCCTACCCGTAGAGCTGTTCCTCGCCGTCCTCGTCGGCCTGGTAGCGGGCCAGCTCATCGGCACGGCAACCGAGTACTACACGGCCTACGAATACAACCCCACACAGGAGCTCGCCAAGACGGCCGAGACCGGCGCCGCGACGATCATCATCGGCGGCCTCGGCCTCGGCATGCTCTCGACGGCGATTCCGATTCTCGTGCTCGTCGCCGCCATCTACATCACCTTCCAGCTCGCGGGCCTCTACGGCATCGCTCTCGCCGCCGTCGGCATGCTCTGCCCGCTCGGCGTCACGCTGGCCTCCGACGCCTACGGCCCGGTGGCCGACAACGCCGGCGGTATCGCCGAGCAGGCCCACCTGCCCGCCCGAGGTGCGCGAGCGCACCGACGCCCTCGACAGCCTCGGCAACACGACCGCCGCGACCGGCAAGGGCTTCGCCATCGGCTCCGCCGTCCTCACCGCCCTGGCCCTGATGGTCACCTACTCGCAGGTCGTCGGCATCACCGGCCCTCGACCTCCTGAACGTCGACGTACTGGTCGGCGCCCTCATCGGCGGCCTCATGCCGTTCATCTTCTGCGCCCTGACGATGCAGGCCGTCGGCCGCGCCGCCATGGCGATGGTCAACGAGGTGCGGCGCCAGTTCCGCGACATCCCCGGCATCATGGAAGGCACCGGCAAGCCCGAGTACGCCCGCGCAGTCGCCATCGCGACGGACGGCGCTCTCAAGGAGATGATCGTCCCGGGCGTGCTCGCCATCGTCGTCCCGGTCGCGGTCGGCGCCATCATCGGCGCCGAGGCGCTCGGCGGCCTGCTCGTCGGCTCCATCGTCACCGGCGCCCTCATGGCCCTGATGATGGCGAACGCCGGTGGCGCCTGGGACAACGCCAAGAAGTACATCGAGGCCGGCCACATGGGCGGCAAGGGCTCCGAGGCGCACAAGGCCGCCGTCGTCGGCGACACCGTCGGCGACCCTTTCAAGGACACCTCCGGCCCAGCCCTCAACATCCTGCTCAAGCTCATGTCGATCGTCGCGGTGGTCTTCGGCCCCCTCTTCGTGGGGTGGGCATCGCATGCCGGCAATCGGGCTTCCCGCCCTTTGCTCCGGTAACCCGTTGGAATATCGAGAGCCCCGTCAGTCGACGGGGCTCTCCTTTGTCAGCTTGTCGCGTTGACCGGGCGTCTGCAACCGAGACAACACCTTTGCCCAACAGTGACACCCAGAGCCCCACCACCAGCCCGACCCGATTGTCATTCTGAGCGACAGCGAAGAATCTAGCCCACCAGACCTGGTCCACGAAACGCGGCGCCCCAGATGTCGGCGTTATGAAGCGCTGTGCTGAAGGGATAGAAACCTTGCTGCGTCAGGTGACGGGTTCGGCGTTCTCGGGTGACCTGTAGGCCCTATTTCGGCGAGGCACTCGTTGTCACTCTGGTGAAGGAAGAGTGCATGGCCTTGCGAAACGCGGCGCCCGGCGATGCCGGCGTTATGAAGTCGCCGTACTTGATGGCTAGACCCTTCCTTGCGTCAGGGTGACAGGCTCACGTTGGGCTTCGGACCGATCGCCGTGTGTCGCCAATCGAGCGTAGACTGCTTGGGGCTTGCAGCTTCAAGCCTGAAGCTTGCAGCTCGAACCGCTACACGCCGCCGAGCTTCTCCTCGAAGCGTGCCAACTTGTTCTCGAGGTCCCGCTGGCGCACCGCGAGCGACAAGTCGCCCCTCGTGCGCTCCAGGATGCCGCGTGTGTTGTCTGTGGTGCGTCTGAGGCCGCCTGTCATGGCGTCCGGGTAGTCGAAGGTCACCAGGATGCCGTAGACCTCGTCCATGACCGCCAGGACCTCTTCGCAGCGCTCGATCTCGCCGAGGCGCAGGCGGTCCAGCAGATAGCGTCGCAGCTCCCCCACCGCCTCGCCGAGGCCGTTGAGGTAGGCCGGGATGTCGACGTCCAGGTCGGCGGGCCGCGGCAGCTTGTCCTGACCGGCGATGAACGCCAGCGTCAGACGCGCTTCGGCATACTCCTTCTCCGCGTCGTGCACGAAGCCGGCGTGGCGAATGTCCGGGTGCTCTCGCAGCGCCGACTTGGCTTCGGCGAGCAGCGTGCCGGCCTTGCCTGATAGCTCCACGGCCAGCGCGAAGTCGCCACGGTGCGTGGCGCGGATGGAGTTGGCGGAGTTGCGGATGGCATCGCGGCTGCGACCGAGGCCGGCCTCGCGGGCCGTGTTCTTGCTGGCGAGGCCTTCGCGGGCATGCTCCGCCAGGTCCTCGATCTCGGGCAGGAGGTCGCGCATGTCGGGGCTAGAAATCGTCGCCTCCGAAATCCATGCCGCCCATCCGCCCATTCCACCCATCATGTCTCCCATACCGCCCATGCCTCCCATTCCACCCATCTGCTGCATCATGGCGGCCATCTCAGGGTCGCTCATGTCCATGCCGAGGCCGGAATCGGTGCCGCCGAACTTGGGAATCGAGACCTGAGAGATCAAGCGGGTGAGGTCCGTGCTGCCGCACTTCTCACACTTGGCGTTGACCTCAGAGCTAATGGAGCGCACGAATACGCTCACGGGAGACTGACATGCGTTGCAGGAATACTCGTATATAGGCATAGCCCTCGCAGTATAACGAGTGTCGCGTGTCCGGTTCGAGGCCTAAGATCGTGGCGAGACGACAGAGCGCGTCTCCGGCCCCGATTGCCTGACGAGCGGAGGAGCACATGAAGGGACTAAGGGACCGCGTTGCGCTGATCACCGGCGCCAGCCGAGGCATCGGCGCCGCAACGGCAGTACTCATGGCCGAAGCGGGCGCGGACGTGGCGATCAACTACCACGCCAACCGCGCCGCCGCCGACCTCGTGGCCGACAAGGTGCGCGCCTACGGCCGGCGCGCCGAGGTCTATCAGGCCGACGTCACTGTCATGGGACGACTGCCAGCGCATGTCCGAGGCCGCCCTCGCGGACTTCGGCAAGGTCGACATCCTCGTGAACAACGCCGGCATCGGCTACGAGACCTTCGGCACGCCCCTGCTCACCGACATCGAGCCGGCCGACATGCAGCGCTTCATCGACTACAACACCTTCGGATGCCTCTACATGATCAAGCTCATCGTGCCGCAGATGCGCAGCCTCGGACGCGGCAACGTCGTCATGGTGTCCTCGTTCGCGGCACAGGCGCTGCGAGCGCGCATGGGCGCCTACAGCGTCTCGAAGGCCGGCATGGAGGCGATCGCATTCACGCTGGCCAAGGAGGAGCGCGAGCACGGCATCCGCGTCAACATCGTCTCCCCCGGCGTCGTCGACACGGCGATGGGCGACGGCTTTCTCGACAGCCACGGCCATCTCGAGACCAAGCAGGCGTTTGCCGAGAGCGCCCCTTTCGGCTACATCTGCACGCCGGAGGACGTCGCCGGCGCCATCCTCTACCTCTGCTCGGACGAGAGCCGCTACGTCACGGGCCAGCGCCTCACCGTCAACGGCGGCGGGTACTAACAAGCTGCGATCCGCGAGCTACAAGCTGCGAGGCTCGCACGAGGGCAATGGGTGACGAGGAACGTCTCTCAGCCAGTCATGCACGTCCTGTCACCCTGACGCCAGGAAGGGTCTAGCCCTCCAGTACCCAATCATCGAAATGCCATCGACTAGCGCCGCGTCTCGCAAGGCCGTGCAGGTGGGCTAGATTCTTCGCTGTCGCTCAGAATGACAAGAAGTGCTGGGCAGTCATGACGGCATCGTGTCACATGAGGGTTCGCGGTGACTCGTAGCTTCAGAGCTCCGACACTGCGGGTTGAGACCCGCAGCTAACGTCGTCGGGCAATCGCAAGCTGCGGGATTCATCCCGCAGTACCGGTATGCCTACTCGTGGCCCTGCAGCTCGTAGCGCCCTCGCTACTCGTCCTCGATGGCGTTTTCGATTTGCTCCACGCGCAAGACGCGGCCCTTGGCGTCCAGCTCGAGGGCGATGACGTCGATGCGCTGGGTTTCAGGCGCGTCGGGGTGCTCCATCAGGTAAGCGGCGGCGGCGGCGCGCACGTGCTGCGCCTTGCGGCCCGTGATCGACTCTTCCGGCGTGCCGAAGTTGCGGCCGCGACGGCTGCGCACCTCGACGAAGACGATCTCGTCCGGCTTCGAGGCGATGATGTCGATCTCCCCTTCGGCCACGCTCCAGTTGCGCTCCAGGATCTCGTAGCCCTTGGCTTCGAGGTGGCTGGCGGCGACACGCTCGCCGAAGTTACCGAGACTGCGCGCTCGCGCTCGTCCGCCCTTAGCCATCAACAGCCTCCATTCCGGCCGGCACGGAGCCCTGGCTGCGACGGGCGACGGCGGCCCAGCTGCGTCGGTGCTGCGGGCACAGCCCGTGCGCCTCGATCTGGCGGAGATGGCTGGGCGTCGCGTAGCCCTTGTGCGAAGCGAAGCCGTATTGCGGGTACCAGCGGTCGAGGCCGCACATGACCTCGTCCCGGGCGACCTTGGCGACGATCGAGGCGGCGGCGATCGACGCGCACGTCGCGTCGCCATCCACGATCGCCCGCTGTGGCAGCGGGTTGCCGGGAATTGCCAGCGGTCCATCGATCAGAACGTGCTCCGGTTTCAGTCCCAGCCTCGCAATCGCTCTAAGCATCGCCGTGTAGTTGGCCCTCGAAATGCCCCAGGCATCGATTTCAGCTACGGAAGCCCAACCGATGCCCCAGGCAGGTGCCTCGCTGCGGATGACCAGTGAGAGCCGCTCTCGCTCGGGCGCCGTCAGTACCTTGCTGTCCCGAAGCTCGCTCAGCCAACCTGGCCGTTGGTGACAGTCGAGGATGACCGCAGCGGCATAGACCGGACCGGCCAGAGGTCCTCGCCCAACCTCATCGACGCCGGCGACGAGGGAGCAGCCGGAGGACCAGAGAGCCTCCTCTTCCAGCGTCGTCGGCAGGGGTCGGGGTCCCGCCATCGTGGCCGCATACTATCACGCCGCGAGGGGCTCGCAAACGCCGTCAGTGGTCTATCATGAGAATTCGAGCAAGCAGGTTACTAGTAGAAAAGGAGTCATCCATGCCGGTTATTCACGTCGAGATGTGGCCGGGGCGTACCCACGCCCAGAAGCAAGAGCTGGCCAGCGTGATCACCCAGGCGATGGTCGACATCGCCAAGACGACGCCGGAAGCGACGATCGTGATTTTCGATGACGTGGCGAAGGAAAATTGGGCTCAAGCCGGCGTGCTTTCGTCCGAAACCTAGAGTAACGATTCTTACCAAATCGCGACTCTGACTGATGCTATACTTGGTTCAAAGTGCGGCATCAGGACAACGCCCTTTGGCCAGTTGCGTAACTAACACAGAGGCAGGAGCGTTCCTGGTAGAGGGGTGTGATGGGATCTCGCTTAATGCGTAACAGTTTGGTTTACGTGATGATTCTGGTGGCGATCATCGCCATCGTGGTCATCTTTGTTGGTCGCGGTGGCGGCGACACCAAGACCCTCGACCTCAGTGCAGTGATTCAAGACGTGCTCGCGGGCAACGTCTCGGAGATCAAGGTCGACGGCGACGATTTGACCGTCACGCTCAAGGGCGGCGACGAGTACACGTCCCGTAAAGAAGAAGGCGCCAGCCTCGTCTCGATCCTGACCGAGAACGGCGTCAGCGCCAGCCAGCTACCCAAGATCGAAATCCAGAAGCCGAGCGCCTTCGGGAACTGGTTCGGCCTGCTGATTAACTTCCTGCCAATCCTGATCTTCATCGGACTGATCCTGTTCATGATGCGCCAGGCCCAGGGGTCCAACTCCCAGGCCATGAGCTTCGGCAAGAGCAAGGCGCGCATGTTCACCGCCAACAAGCCTTCCGTGACCTTCATGGACGTCGCCGGCGTGGACGAGTCCAAGGAAGAGCTCGCCGAAGTCGTCGAGTTCCTCAAGTACCCGGAGAAGTTCATCGCCCTCGGTGCCCGCATCCCGCGCGGCGTGCTGCTTGTCGGCCCGCCTGGAACCGGCAAGACGCTGCTGGCGCGCGCCGTCGCGGGTGAGGCCGGCGTGCCCTTCTTCTCGATCAGCGGTTCCGAGTTCGTCGAGATGTTCGTCGGCGTCGGCGCCTCCCGCGTGCGTGACCTGTTCGATCAGGCCAAGCGCAACTCGCCCTGCATCATCTTCGTCGACGAGATCGACGCGGTCGGCCGCCAGCGCGGCGCCGGCCTCGGCGGTAGCCACGACGAGCGTGAGCAGACCCTGAACCAGATCCTGGTGGAGATGGACGGCTTCGACACCAACACGAACGTCATCGTCATCGCCGCCACCAACCGGCCTGACATTCTCGACCCGGCGCTGCTTCGCCCCGGCCGTTTCGACCGCCAGGTGATCATCGATGCGCCGGACGTGAAAGGCCGCGTCGCCATTCTCGATGTGCACACGAAGGGCAAGCCGCTGGACAAGGAAGTCTCCCTGGAGAGCCTCGCCAAGCGCACGCCCGGCTTCTCCGGCGCCGACCTCGCCAACCTGGTGAACGAAGCGGCGATCATGGCGGCCCGCACGAACAAGAAGCGCATCGGCATGACCGAGTTCGAAGAGGCCATCGACCGCGTGATGATGGGCCCGGAGCGCAAGAGCCGTGTCCGCAGTACCAACGAGATGGAGATCGTCGCCTACCACGAGTCCGGCCACGCCCTCGTCGCCTACATGCTGAACGACTTCGACCCGCTGTACAAAATCACGATCGTCTCTCGCGGTATGGCAGGCGGTTACACGCTCGCCCTGCCCGAAGAGGACCGTCACATCAACACGAAGGACTACCTGGAGAAGCGTCTCGCGATGACGCTCGGTGGCCACGCAGCCGAAGAGATGGTCTTCGGGCACATGTCCACCGGCCCCAGCGACGACATCGCCAAGGTGACGAAGCTGGCCCGCTCCATGGTCACCCGCTACGGCATGAGCGAGAAGCTTGGCCCGCGCACCTTCGGCCAGAAAGAAGAGCTCGTCTTCCTCGGCCGCGAAATCTCGGAGCAGCGCGACTACTCTGAGCGCCTCGCGGAGGAGATCGACGAGGAAGTGCGCGAGATCATCGACCGGGCCCACGAGGTCGCACGCACGATCGTGCGCGAGAACCGCGGCAAGCTCGACCAGCTCGCCAAGCGCCTGCTTGAAGTCGAGACCCTGGAAGGCGAAGAGCTGCTCACACTCATGGCATCGACCATCGGCGGCGACGACGACGAGCCGCCTGCCGCCCAGGAGCCCGCGAAGCCGCCAGAGGCCCCCACGCCTCCGCCGGTGGAGCCGGAGATGCGCCCCGACGACACGCCACGCGGCACGCCGAGGCCGGGACTGGCCTGGGGCAACTAGCAACTGGCCAACCGCACAACGAGTTCAAGAGAGGAGTCCTTCGGGGCTCCTTTCTTCTTGGGTGCTCTAAGGCGTCAGGTCAGGATTTCGACCATATCGCCTTCCAGCAGGACGTGGCTGCGTCCCACGCGCTGGCCATCGAATCGCACGGAGGCGCCCCACACGCGCGCCCATCGGAACGTTTCGGCGACCTCGCTGTGCACCGACCGCGCGACGTCCAGCACCGTAGCGCCCACAGGCAGGGCGACAGGCCGCTCGGCCAGCTCGCCCCGATGACACAGGAACACGCGTATCAGGCCTGTGAGCACCCATACGCTCTGCTTCAGCGCCTCGAGGCTGGCGTCATCAATGATCGAGACCGGCACGATCTCGAGGTCCGGGAACCTCCGCTGAAGCCGCAAGAGGTCGTCAGGCGCCGCGTCGTCCATCTTCGTGGCGGCGAGCAGGGCAGGGCGCTCGATGCCCGCGGCCTCGACCTCGGCGCGCACGGTGAGCTGCGCATCGGCAGACGCGGTGGCGTCCTGGCAGTAGACGATGACGTCCGCTCCGCGCAGCACACCCAGCAGCGCCCGTCCGCCGCCACGGTCCTCCGAAGCGCCCTCGATCAGGCCGGGTATTTCGACGAACTGCACCAGTGCGCCACCGATGCTGACGAGTGCGGGCACGGGCCGCAGCGTGGTGAAGGCGTAGTCGCCGATCTTGATCTGCACGGCCGAGAGCGCATGCAATAGCGACGACTTGCCGGCGTTCGGCGCCCCGACGAGGGCGACCTGGGCGACGCCTTCGCGCCGCACCGCGATCGAGTCGCGCTGCACCACGCGGGAGCGGGCACGCGCCGACTCGATCTGATCGACTACCCACTTGCGCAGGTCGGCATACGGCCCGTTCTTGAAGTCCGGCAGATCATCGAGGATGGCGCGCAGCTCTCGCACGCGCTCGGAGCCAGTCTTACCGGCGATGCGGCGCTTGATCAGGGCCATCTGGGTGCGATGGGGCATGGGCATGACGAAACACTCCGTACTGACGAGCAGGAGTGTCTGCTGCCGCCGATCCTCACTGCAGGACTCATCCTGCAGCTTCCGTCCGGGCGGCGCGTCACGCTCCCGCTGCTTACACCGACGCGGTGAAAGTAAGCAGCGGTCTAGCCGGACTTGTGATGTGTCCTGTGGTGCCAGTCGAGCGACCGGTAAGTGTCCATCTGTCTCTCCATATCGCACATGGGCGAACGCGAGCAGGTTATCACCGCCGGGCACGCGGTGGCGCAAAGACCTGATCGAAGGGACGAGCCTCGGGACCTCTCACGGCTTGCTAACCTGTGCACGACATGCTGATCCGGCCTGCGACCACCCGAGACGCTCGCGCGATTGCGCGCGTACAGGTACGCGGGTGGCAGATAGGCTATCGCGGCATTGTGCCGGACGCGTTCCTCGCGCGCATGACGGTCGAGGAGCACACGAATCGCTGGCTGGCGAACCTGGCAGAGCTCAAGCGCCTCGAGACGATCGTCGCGGAAGATGAAGACGAGGCCGTCATTGGCTGGGCAGGCTACGGCGCCAACCAGAGCGACCTCGAAGCGGAGACCGGCGAGCTCGGCGGCCTCTACGTCGACCCGGACCACTGGGGCAAGGGCATCGGCGCCCTGCTGCTGGCCGAGGCGGAACACGGCCTCATACTCGCCGGCTACGAGCGCGCCATCCTCTGGACGCTGGCGGAAAACACCCGCACCCGGCGCTTCTACGAGCACCGCGGCTGGTGGTTCGATGGCACAACGGACACGCACCCCTCCGGCCCCGAGGTCGTTCGATACGCCAGAGACCTGGCTCCTCACGTTGACCCCGAGGCTGGCTCGGCATAGGATTTCAGCAATGAACAAGCGCAAGCGTGTCGCGTGGGAAAAGCACCGTAAGACGGCCAAGAAGGCCGACGAGAAGCGCAAGGCTGCAAAAGCACCCGGCGCAACCGGTGGTGCTCGCGCGGCTGCCGCTCCTTCCGCCTAGTCTCCTTCCTCAGGAGCAATCGTTAGTCGCGGCCACGGTCGCGACTTTTTCTGCTACGCGCCGTCCAGCCTGATCAGGCCCGCCAGCGTCGGCCGGAAGCCGCACGCCTCGTAGAACGCCGCCAGCTCCGGCTCGTAGTCGACGTGCAGCCACTCGCAGCCTGACGAACGCGCCTCATCAGCCACACGCCGCACCAGCTCTCGCCCGATGCCCTGCCTGCGATAGTCGGGGTGCACGGTGGGTTCCAGCAGGAAGCCGTGCTGGGCACCATCCCACGCCACGTACACCCACCCGATAAGGCGTTCGCCGTCGTAGGCGCAGACGTAGGTAAGCGCCCGCGCCAACACGGGCTCGAAGTCGAAGGAGCCGTGCTCGGGCCACGCGTCTGCGTACAGGGCGTTCAGCGCTGCATTGTCCAGCGACGGCTTCACCAGATACTCAGGCATTACCGGGATTCTAGCCCTCGGCTACCTAGCTACCTGGGGGCAGCGACGGGTCAAACCAGTAAGAGGAAATGCGGCGGGCGTGGTCCGCGGTGCGGTGCACAAGCCAGTTCTTCACGTACGGCCACGCGAGCTCGAAGCCCGTTGCCGATCCGAGATGGGTGATGAAGTACTGCTGCTCGGCCAGGTACTGCTGCAGCTGCCGCGCCAGATCGATGCGTGCGTTACGGTCGAACTCGGCGCGCATGGCATCTGTGAGCTCCTGGGCCGTCGGGTCGCCCGTAAACGGCTCTCCGGGCTCCGTACCGAGCCCTTCCACGTCAAAGCCGTAGTAGAGGGCACCACCGGTGTTGTAGAGGGCGTAGAGCTGCTCTCCGGGGTCCGCAGGGAACGGCGTCAGGCGATAAGCCATGCCGTCGAAGTAGCCTTGGCTGTCACGGATCGACTGCACCCAGTCCGTAGCGTAGTCGTGCGTCCGGATCTGCAGCTTGAACGGGCCCGCGGGGTCGCCGGCCATGCCTTGCAGGGCCTCGGTGTGCCGTGGATAGGCGGGGCCGTACTCACCGCCCGCGATCATGTGCGCTTGCACCATGACGCCGTCCGTGTAGCCGGCCGCCTCCACGAGCGCCCGCGCCTCGTCGACGTCGTGCTCGTAGTACCTGGCGTTCTGACCAAAAGCGGCGCTCCGGGGGTCCAGCCACCAGCCCTTGTACTGGGTCGAAAGCGCCGCCGTGCTCCAGGCCGTCTCCACCGGCACGCCTTCCGCCTCGAACTTCGCGCGATTGCTGAACGTGTCGAGGTAAAGGTCGCGGTCCATCATCATCGACCACGCCTGACGCAGGCGCACGTCGCGGAACGGCGTGCCCTCGCCCGGCTGGAAGCCGAAGAACTGGTCGACCGAGACCGCCTGGAAGTCGCTCTGGTACAGGCTGATCTCGGGCACGTCCCGCTTCGTGGTCAACAGGTCTTCGGCCGAGAGGTCGTAGTGGTGCAGGTTGCCTGCCTTGAGCTGCGCCAGCCCCGTCGAGGTCTCGGAGATGATCGGCATCTCGATAGCGGCCGGAAACAGGGTGTCCGCCTCGTAGTGGTTCTCGTTGCGCTTGTAAGCGATGCGACTCGATGGCACGTAGTCGGAGCGATAGTAGGGCCCACCGCCGATAGGCTGCGTCTTGGCGTCGAGGTCCTCCGCTTCGACCGGCAGGATGAAGAAGGAGCCGCCCGCCTGATTCGCCAGGCTCGAGAGGATCGAGGACACCGGCTGCTGCAACGTAATCACGATGGTGTATGCGTCCATGGCTTCCAGCGAGAGGACCGGCGCGCCCGGGTTGGCCTCGTTCACCAGTTGGGCGCGGCTGGTGCCGTTCGCCTTCCAGCGCTCCCAGCTATAGACGACGTCCCCAGCGTCCAGGTTGCGACCGCCCACCGGCGCCACGTCCGGCATGCCCGCGTTCCCGCGCAGCTTCACCGTCAGCGTCAGGTTGTCCGGCGAAAACTCCCAAGATTCCGCCAGGTCCCCTTCGATGATCCCTTGACTGCGTTCCAGGAGCCCCGGCTTCACGCGCATAAGGCGGTTGTAGTTGAGCAGTACCTGGTAGGCGCTGGCGTAGCTGAGAGTCTGCGGGTCGAAGCTCGGGATGTCTGACGCAACGTAGTAGCGATAGGTGCCACCGGGCCGGGCCTGCGCGGTCGTGTCCTTCGGGCCCGTCAGCAGGGCGGAAGCCGATCCCGCGCTGCTCGATGCCCCGGGCGTGCCCCGAGAGCCCGCGCTGCCGGTGCTCCCTGTGGAGCCCGCACTGCCCGTCGAGCCGCCGTTGCCCGTACTCCCGATCGGCTCCGAACCGCTCGAATCGTCGTCGCCCCCGCAGGCCGCCAGGAAGGCTGCGCCCAGCGCTGCACCGGACGCGCCGAACAGACTACGCCGCCGCGAGGTGCGCCGCTGCAGCAGCCGTGACCAGTAGTCTCTCGCCAAGCTAAGCGTTCCTCTTCCCCACAGACCTGAGCAAAGCCTGTAACTCTACTGTAAGCGTCCCTGAGGCCGGGAAACAGAGAGGGCGCACGAGTTGTGCGCCCTCTTCGACCTGTGAGAAAGACTAGCTACGCGAACGGCGGCAGCTGAGTCTCGTCGATCCAGTAGCCTTCATGGCGTAGCCCCACTGCAGGCCCTGGAACACCTGGTAGTTACGCAACGGCCGGCCAAGCAACGTTGAAGCTGCTGGACGGAAGCCCAGAGCGCAGTGAGAAGTACTGCTGTCCACCCAGGTAGCGCTGCATGTCGTGCGCGATCGCGATCGCCTCATCGCTGTCGAACGTCTCGCGTAGCTTCGATCGTCATCTCGTCGAGCAGTTGGGTCACCAATGAACGGACCGTCTGCTGAAGCGATACCGTCGCCGTCCGGGTTGAAGCCGTAGTTCAGGCTTCCGTCCTTGTTGTACAGCGCGAAGGATGCGTCACGGGGCTCGGACGGAACCGGGGTGAGACGGAAGGCGACACCCTCGAAGTAGCCGTGGGAGTCACGGAAGTTCAGAGGTTCCAGTTGGCAACCTGGTGTTGCTAGCAGCTGAATGTCCCAGGTGAAGCCGGCCTCCGACGCCATACCGTGGATGGACCTCGATCTGTCGGCTGCGTAGCTCAGGCCGTAGTTGGTGCCTGCCGCCTATTGGCAATCGACGTGATTCCGTCGGGGTAGCCGGCAGCCGAAAGCAGCTTCTTGGCCTCGGCGATGTTGTGCTTGAAGTACTTGGCGTTCTCGCCGAAGTCGGAGCTCTGCGGGTCCAACCACCAGCCCGCGTAGTCCGACCGGGGCGAGGCCGGCGTTCCATGCAGTATCGACCGGGAGCCCTGCGTCCTCGAACGTTCTGACATTCACCGAAGATATCGAGGTAGAGGTCGCGGTCCATCGCCATGGACAACGCCTGGCGAATGCGCACGTCCCGGAACGGCGTGCTTGTCCGAGTCCTTGAAGCCGAAGAACGTCGTCACCCCGACGTTGGCGATCGGTGTCTGATAGAGGCCGCATGATCGTCCTCATCTTCACTTCACTCCAGGACGGAGTCCGGCGCGAGTTGCGGTAGTGGGCAGTAGGATATTGCCCGCGTGAGCTGGGCGATGACCTGCGCGTCTCCGGTGATGATCGAGCGCTCGATCACGTCGGGATACGAAAGCTTGTCGTAGCTGTTGGGTTGCGAGTGAACACCATGCGCGACGAAGCGTGTACTCCGACATGTAGTACGGCACCGGCGCCCATTGGGTCCTGCTGCGCGTATCGAAGCCGCCGTCGGCCTCCTTCGGCAGGACGAAGTACTGTCCCTGCAGCATGGACGAAAGCGCGGCCAGCATCGAAGCGCTCGGCTCCTTGAGATGGAACACCATCGTGTTGCTGTCAGTCGCCTCGACAGAGACGACGGGCGCCGCGGAGTTCACGGCTGTTGACCAGGTCCTGACGGGCGCTGCCGGTCTCAGCAAAACGGTTCCAGGAGAAGAGGGCATCCTCCGCATCCAGGTTACGGCCGCCAAGCTGGTCAGGCGGCATGCCCGCGTCCTGACGAATCTTTACCGTCAGCGTCAGGTAGTCCGGCGAAAACTCCCACGACTCCGCCAGTCGGCTCTGTGTCTGCCGTCGGTCTGCTGATTGACGCCCGGCGTGGTCAGTGAAGAGCTTGTTGTAAATCAGGCGATACGGCCCCGCGCCAGGAAGGCTCAGGAGGTGGGGGTCCAAGTGCGGCGGGTCAGCCGCGTTGGTGGTCGTCAGAGTGCCACCCGTCTTGACTGCCTGAGCGCTTGTGTCCTCCGCCTGGTGACAATCCGGCCCGAGGCACCGGTCGCGCCCGACGCTCCGGAGGAACCGGAGATCGCCCCCGTTGTTCCCGTCGGCGATGCGCCCGTCGAGCCTGCTGCTGCCGTCGTCGCCGACGGCGAAGCGCCGGTGGAGCCTGACGCACCTGTGGAGCCGCCATCGTCATCGTCGCCGCCACAAGCAGCCAGGAATGCGGCGCTGAATGCCGCCCCGGCGCCTGTCGCCACCACCCGGCGCCGGCCTATTCGACGTCGGAGCGTCTTGGTCCAGTAGTTTTGCTCGTTCATCTTGTCTCCCTTGCTCTTACGTGTCCGGAGTGCCTGATTGCCAAGTCGTGCCACAGTAGGGAGCTCGTAAAAGGTCTGTCAACTGGTTGACTATTTCAGTAATAACATTTGCTATGTCGATAGAGCGATGCAATACGCACACCGATAGCAGCTCCCTCGCGCCGCACACGCCCTCCACGCCACCGCTCTCAGGTGTCGGCGGCGAACTGTTGCACAGTAAAAAACCAGCCGAAACGTGCCGTCAACTGATGGACTGTTTCATCAATGACATTTGCTGTATCGATTAACCGGAAGCCCTGTTGGGAAGAGAGTGCCAGCAGCGACGCGTGTCTAGTAAGCACCCATCGCGTCGAAGGCAAATAGAAACGGCCGGCTCCCTTTGAGGGAGCCGGCCGTTTCTTGGTCTCGTACTGGGACCGAAAGCCCTATGCCAGAGGCGCCTGGGTCTTGTCGATCCAGTAGCGCTTGAGGTTGTAGCCCCACTGCAGGCCCTGGAACACGGCGTAGTTACGCACGACAGGCCAGGCGACGTTGAAGCTGGTGGCGGAAGCCAGTGCCCGAGAGAAGTACTGCTTGCCGCCAAGGTACTGCTGTAGCTCATGAGCGATCGAAATCGCCTCAGCGGAGTCGAAAGCACCACGCAGCTTCGAAGTCAGGTCGTCGCAGGTCGGGTCACCCAGGTAGGGACCATCCTTCGATGCGATACCCTTACCATCCGGATCGAAGCCGTAGTTCAGGCTTCCGTTGACGTTGTACAGGGCGAATGCGCCGTCACGCGGCTCGGCCGGCACAGGCGTCAGGCGGAACGCCACACCCTCGAAGTAGCCGTGCGAGTCCCGGAAGTCAGAGTTCCACGGTGCCGGGGCCTGCCACTGCTGCCGGTCGACACGGAAGCCGGCCTCTGAGGCCATACCGTGGATTACCTCGACCTGAGGCGCGTAAGACAGACCGTAGTTGGTACCGGCAGCCTCGTTCGAAACGACGTCGAGACCATCGGGGAAGCCCGCTGCGGCAAGGAGCTTCTTCGCCTCAGCGATGTCGTACTTGAAGTACTTGGCGTTCTCGCCGAACTCCGAGCTCTGAGGGTCCAGCCACCAGCCGGCGTAGTCGGACGGCGCCAGGCCGGCATTCCAAGCCGTCTCAACCGGCAAGCCGTCGGCCTCGAACTTGCTGACGTTCGCGAACGTATCCAGGTAGAGGTCACGGTCCATGGACATAGACCAGGCCTGGCGCACACGCTCGTCCCGGAAGGGCGTCTTGTCCGCAGGGTCAGCCTTGAAGCCGAAGAAGGTCGTCACACCGACATTGGCGATCGGCGTCTGATAGAGGCCAATCTTCTCCGCGTCCTTCTTGAGCTGGAGCACGGAGTCAGGCGATAGGCCCGTGTAGTGGTGGTAGATGTTACCGGCAACGAGCTGGGCGATGACCTGCGCGCTCTCGGTAATGATCGGGGTCTCGATCGTCTCGGGGTAAGACTGCTTGTCGTAGTTGTTTGGGTTGCGCTTGTAAGTCAGGCGCGACGAGGGGATGTACTCATCCAGGTAGTACGCGCCACCACCCATCGGGTCCTTCGCTACGTCGAAGCCGCCATCGGCTTCCTTCGGAAGGACGAACATCTGGCCCTGCAGCTGCGAAGAGAATCCGGCAAGGATCGAAGCAACCGGCTGGTTGAGCTTGATCACAATCGTGTTCTTGTCGGTCGCCTCCAGCGAAAGCACCGGTGCCGCGGCGTTTACCGAGTTGACCAGGTCCTGACGGTTACTGCCCTGGGCAGCCCATCGGTCCCAAGAGAACACAACGTCCTCGGCGTCCAGGTTGCGGCCACCAAGCTGGCTCGGCGGCATGCCGGCGTTCTGCCTGATCTTTGCTGTCAGTGTGAGCTTGTCGGGCGAGAACTCCCACGACTCCGCCAGGTCGCCTTCGATTTCGCCACTCGGGGACTCCAGGACCCCGGGCACGATGCCGAAGAGCTTGTTGAAGATCAGGGAGACCGCCATTGCGCCCGGCAGGCTCAGAAGCTGGGGGTCGAACTGCGGCGGGTCCGCCGGGTTGTCTGTAATCAGGGTGCCGCCCGCGACGGCCCGTGAGCTCGTGTCTTCGGCCGTCGAAAGAATGCCGTTGCTGGCGCCGGTTGCGCCAGTTGCCCCGGTAGCACCAGTAGCTCCTGTCGCGCCAGTAGCACCCGTCGCGCCGGTGGCACCAGTAGCGCCACTCGAGCCCGTACTGCTCGCCGTCGTCGCCGTCGGCGAGGCGCCCGTCGAGCCACTGTCGTCATCGTCACCACCGCAGGCGGCGATGAAGGCGGCGCTGAAGGCTGCCCCGGAAGTAGCGACCATCGCCCTTCTGCGGGTCACCCGCTTGTGCAGCACCTTGTCCCAGTAGTTGGTTGCCATTGATAGCTCCTCTTTCAGGTTAAATCCAACTAGATATCGATTACACGCATCGAAATTCCTGTATATCTTAAGGTACGTGCACAGTAAAGCAACCCTTTCGCCAAAGTCTTGTCAAGATATTGACAATCCAATTTCGTCATTCTCAAGAGACTATCTATGGATGGCGGCTCTCGAATCACACCGCCAGCAGATAGCCCCGCCCCCGGCGAGAGCGCAACGTATTTTGCAGGCCGATCTGGCCCAGCTTCAGCCTGAGATTGCGCACGTGATTTCGGAGCGGTGCCGGCGTCCCGCGGCCATCCGATGCGCCCCAGATCGCCTCCATCGCCGCTGCGACTGAGACCTCCCGAGGCCGGCTGGCCAGCAGCGTCTCCAGCAGTCGGAACTCGATGCGCGTCAAGGTCACCTCGCGGCCGTTCGCCTGCGCCACGCGGCGCTCCGACCGCAACACCAGACTCCCGGAGCGCCCTGCCGTCAGCGCCTCGACCTCGGCGCACCAGCGATTCCGCATCCAGTGGCAGGGCCAGGCTGCGACTCAGGCGCAGGTCCTCGAAGCCAATACCGATGATCGGCCATACGCCACCCGCCACGCCCGGCAGTACGGCCAGAAGGTCACGCCCAAGCTCGCTGTTGTCGACCACGACGACGTCCCAGGCGATACGCTTCGCTTCCGTCAACACGGCGAGCGGCCGCTGCACAGACAACACGGTATGCCCGGCTGAGGCAAGCTGGCCCCGTAGCAGAAGAGATGAGAGGGCGTCGCTGCTTACGGCGAGCAGTACGGTCGACAAAGTAGCACCGTTGTTCTCATATGCCTTCCGCGCTAGAATAGGTCTCTGGAAGACCGTTGCCTAGACCCTTTCGAGAACCTCGGATACAGCCCGGCAGTAATGCCCTTAGACAGGCCCGCTAATGCCCCTTGACGCCATCGTTGTGCGCGGCGCGCGCGAGCATAACCTCAAGAACGTCGACGTCACGATCCCGCGCGACAAGCTCGTCGTGATCACCGGCCTCTCCGGCTCCGGCAAGAGCTCGCTCGCCTTCGACACGATCTACGCCGAAGGCCAGCGACGTTATGTAGAGTCGCTCTCCGCCTACGCCCGCCAGTTCCTCGGCCAGATGGAGAAGCCGGACGTCGACTACATCGAGGGCCTCTCGCCGGCGATCTCGATCGACCAGAAGGGCGCCAGCCGCAACCCGCGCTCCACCGTCGGCACCGTCACCGAGATCTACGACTACCTGCGCCTGCTCTTCGCCCGCGCCGGCCAGCCCCACTGCCCGAACTGCGGCCGCCCCATCGAGCAGCAGACCGTGCAGCAGATCGTCGACTCGATCCTCGACCTGCCGGCCGGCAAGCGCCTCATGCTCCTTGCGCCGGTGATCCAGGACCGCAAAGGCGAGCATCAAGGCGTGTTCGAAGACGCCCGCCGCGCCGGCTTCGTCCGCGTCCGCGTCGACGGCGACGTGCACGACCTCGAAGACCGCATCGAGCTCGACCGCTACAAGAACCACACCATCGAGGTCGTCGTCGACCGCCTGATCACCGAAGGTCCCGCGAGCGCACCGTCCGCCGCCGACGAGGACGACGCAGCGACGGCGAAGGCTCCACAGCCACCTCCGCCAGCCGCCTGGCCGACTCGGTCGAGACGGCGCTGAAGCTCGGCAGCGGCGTGATCCGCGTCGCCATCGATGACGAGGAGGAGCGCCTCTACTCGGAGCACCTGGCCTGCGCGCACTGCGGCCTCTCCTTCGGTGAGCTGGCGCCGCGCAACTTCAGCTTCAACAGCCCCCACGGCGCCTGCCCGGACTGCACCGGCCTCGGCGTCAAGATGGAGATCGACCCCGACCTCGTCATCCCCAACAAGAACCTCAGCATCGCCGAGGGCGCCATCGTGCCCTGGTCGCGCTCCGCCGCGATCTCGGCGCCTGGTACTTCCGCATCTCGAGGGCGTCGCCAAGCGCCACGGCTTCAGCGTCAAGCAGCCCGGTGCGCGAGCTGACCAAGCAGCAGCTCGACGTCATCCTCTACGGCGACCCGAAGCGAGTCACGGTCAACTTACGAGGGCTCCAGCGGCCACACCAACAGCTGGGAGACCAAGTTCGAGGGCGTCGATCACCAACCTGGCCCGCCGCTACAAGGACACCGACTCCGAGTACATGCGCCAGGAGTTCGAGCGCTACATGGCCACGGTGCCCTGCCCCACCTGCAAGGGCGCCCGCCTCAAGCCCGAGTCGCGCGCCGTCAAGGTCGGCGACAAGAACATCACCGAGGCGACTGCGCTGAGCATCATCGACGCCCAGCAGTGGTTCGCCAGCCTCGCGGCCGAGGACACGAAGCTCTCGAGCCCGCAGCAGATGATCGCCTACCAGGTCATCAAGGAGATCCGCGCCCGCCTCGACTTCCTCGTCGAGGTCGGCCTCGACTACCTGACGCTCGACCGCGGCACGGCGACGCTCTCCGGCGGCGAGGCCCAGCGCATCCGGCTCGCGACCCAGATCGGCTCCGGCCTCATGGGCGTGCTCTACGTCTGCGACGAGCCCACCATCGGCCTGCATCCCGTCCGACGACGCCCGCCTGATCCGCACCCTGGTCCGCCTGCGCGACCTCGGCAACACGGTGCTCATCGTCGAGCACGACGAGTCGATGATGCGCGCCGCCGACTACCTCATCGACATGGGCCCCGGCGCCGGCGCCCTCGGCGGCGAGGTCGTCTCGTTCGGCTCGCCGGACGAGGTCATGCGCGACAAGAAGTCGCTCACCGGCGCCTATCTCTCGGGCCAGCGTCAGATCCCCATGCCCGAAGGCCGCCGCACCCGGCAACGGCGACTACATCCGCATCAAAGGCGCCAGCGAGAACAACCTCAAGCACATCGACGTCGATATCCCCGCTGGGCAAGTTCGTCTGCGTCACCGGCGTCTCCGGCTCCGGCAAGAGCACGCTGATCACCGACATCCTGAACAAGAAGCGCGGCCCAGGTGCTCTACAACGCCCGCGAGCGTCCCGGCCAGCACGAGGCGCTGACCGGCCTGGAGCACCTCGACAAGGTGATCAACGTCGACCAATCGCCGATCGGACGCACGCCGCGCTCCAACCCGGCGACCTACACCGGCATGTTCACGCCGATTCGCGAGCTGTTCGCGTCCGTCCCCGAAGCGAGGCTGCGCGGCTACCAGCCCGGCCGGTTCTCCTTCAACGTCAAGGGCGGCCGCTGCGAGGCGTGTCAGGGCGAGGGCTACATCGAGATCGAGATGCAGTTCCTGCCGGACGTCACCGTGCCCTGCGAGGTCTGCAAGGGCCAGCGCTACAACCGCGAGGCGCTGGAGATCCTGTTCCGCGGCAAGAACATCGCCGAAGTCCTGGACATGACCGTCGAGGAGGCGCTGGAGTTCTTCACCGCCTTCCCGAAGATCCGCGCCAAGCTCCAGACCCTGCATGACGTCGGCCTCGGGTACATCAAGCTCGGCCAGCCCGCGACGACCGTCTCCGGCGGCGAGGCCCAGCGCGTCAAGCTCTCGACCGAGCTCTCCCGCCGCTCCACCGGCCGCACGCTCTACATCCTCGACGAGCCCACGACAGGCCTCAGCTTTGGCGACGTGAGCAACCTCCTCCACGTCCTCCAGCGCCTGACCGACGGCGGTAACACCGTCGTGGTCATCGAGCACCACATCGACGTCATGCTCAACGCGGACCACATCATCGACCTCGGCCCCATGGGGGGCTATCGAGGCGGTGAGATCGTGGCGCAGGGCACGCCGGAGCACGTCGCCCAGAGCAAGACCAGCCTCACCGCCGAACACCTGCGACACGCCTTCGCCCGCCGCGCCGAGCTCGCCGCAGCCGCGGCGAAGCCCGCCAAGGCACCCCGCAAGCCCCGCGCAAAGCAGGGCGCAGCGGCGGGGTAGACGTGGCCGTCGACAGTGATGCGAAGCATCGCCGCAGCATTCGCCTGCCGCGGCTATGACTACACGACGCCGGGGGCGTATTTCGTGACGTTGGTGTCGTATCAACGCGAGTGCCTATTCGGCGAAGTCACAGGCGAGAATCTGAAGCTCTCGGAACTCGGCGAGATTGTCAGTCAAGAATGGCGTCGTGCACCAGAAATTCGGGCTGAGGTGGGTCTCGATGCGTTCGTGGTAATGCCCAATCACGTTCACGGAATCATCGTGATCAACGGCACCCCGTAGGGGCGCACGGCCGTGCGCCCCTACAGCCCGCCGAAACGCGCGATGTCTCTTCGCGCCGGGTGCAAAGACACTCGGTTCGCTCATCGCCGGCACTTCAAATCTGCCGCCACCAAACGCATCAACGCCCACCGAATCAGCCCCGGCGCTCCCGGTCTGGCAACGCAACTACTACGAACGCGTCATCCGCAACGAAGACGAGCTCAACCGCATCCGCCAGTACATCCTCGACAACCCCGCAAACTGGCACGAAGACCCCGAGAACCCCGCGATGGCGGCACGCCCGTGCTAGACCTCCTGCAGGCCTCCGAGACCGTCTCCGGCTACACGATTCGCGCCTGGACCGGCATCGCCACGGACGAGGGCGTCGGGCTGATCTCGATGGTCGAGGTGGACGATGCGCGGGGCGTGCCCGTCTGCCGCTTCGAGGAGTTCGTGGCGGACTCGGTGCGCCGCAGCGACCCGTCCTGGCCTCGAGAGCAGGACGCGGCCGCGAAGGCCCTGCAAGACCAGGCGCTGGAACGAGCGCGCAACGCCGTGCTCAGCAACACATGCGCTCCAACCGCCACGGCCACCGCTACGACGTTCCGGCTACGACAGCCCGTACTGACTAGGAATGCTCCGCAGCTCGGAAGCCGTACTGAAAACGCGTCCTTCGACAGGCTCAGGACGAACGGTCGGTTAGAACGCAGAGCAGACTGGAGATCGCGCCTACGTTTTGGCTGGCTCGAAGCTTTCAGCTTGTAGCTCGCAGCTATTCAGTCACGTCCATCTTGATCAGGGGCAGAGGCCCCGCCTTGTCCTCCGCCGGGATGTAGGGCCAGTACTTCGCCAGGGCGCCGCCGTCGACGCGGAAGTCCGTGCCGGTGACGAGGCGGGCGAAGTCGGAGCAGATCCAGGCGACCATGTGACCGTAGTCGGTCGGCGTCGGCTGCTCGCCCATCGGGATCAGGCGCGGCGGGTTGATGTCGTTGAAGGCGCCCTGGCCCGGCCGCCGGGGATTGCGCTCGCGCTCCGCGATCAGCTCCGGGTTATCGGCCTGAGTGAACGTGGGCGTGAAGCTGTTGACGCGGATGCCGTAGGGCGCCAGGTCCATTGCCGCCGCGCGCGTGAACTGGATCAGGCCGCCCTTGCTCGTCGCGTAGCCGATGTTGCCCGAAGGCCCCTGCCAGCCCGCCGTCGAGATGATGCAGACGATGGCGCCCTTGATCTCGCGGTCGATCATCGACTGGGCAACGTACTTTGTGTTGAGGAAGTTACCGGCCGTGCCGACCTCCACCTGGCGATTGAAGTCCTTGAGCGTGCGCTCCATGAGGCCGCCGCCGCTCATCATCGCCGCGCTGTTGATCAGGATGTCGATCTTGCCCCAGGTGTCGAGGACCTTCTGGATGTAGGCCTGCACCTCGACCTCGTTCGTCACGTCGCCGGGGATCGCCATCGCCGTGCCGCCGTTGCGCTCGATGCGCTGCACGCAGGCATCGGCCATCTCGGGGCGCATGTCGTTGCACGCCACCCTGGCGCCGTACTTCGCCAGCATCAGCGCCAGCCCGCTAGCCGATGTTCGGCCCCGTGCCGGTCACCAGCGCAACTTTGCCTTCCAGCGATACGTCCATCTTCCATGCTCCTTGGCGTTCAGGGTTGGTTTGTAGTGCGAATCTAGCTGAGACGACGCCTCCCGGCAACGCGCGGCATTCGCACCAGATACGACGCTACACTATGCGCCAATGCAGAACGATCTGGACACCCTGCCCGAGGCGCTGGAGCACGCCGCCACCCGCTTCGGCGACAAGCTCGCCTACGCCGAGGGCTCCCGTCGCGTCACGTGGGCCGAGCTCTCGCAGCGCGTCGATGACGTCGCGGCCGGACTGGTCAGCCTCGGACTGCAGCGTGGCGACCGGGTCGCCATTTGCGCCGAGAACAGCATCGATTGGGTCACGGCCTACCACGCCATCGTGCGGGCCGGCTGCCTGCCCGTGCTGATCTACTACGAGCTCAAGGCGGGCGAGATCGTCACGCAGGTCACCTGGCCCCAGTGTCGCGTGCTCTTCGCCTCACCTGACGTGGTCGAGAAGCTCGAAGGCGGCATCGAAGGCGTCGAGCACGTCGTCGTGCTGGGCAGGGGCGCCTCGGAAGGCGCGAAGACACTCGACACGCTGATCACCGAAGCGACCGACGCCACCGGCGCTGAGCTCGACGCGCGAGCACCCGACCCGGGCGACACCGCGGTCATCGTCTATACCTCCGGGACAACCGGCGGCGCCAAGGGCGTCATGCTCACGCACCGCAACCTCGTGAGCAACGCATCGGCGGCTATCGAAGCGTTGGAGCTGAGCGAGGACGACTCGTCGCTGCTCGTCCTGCCGCTGCACCACGCCCTGCCGTTCATCGCCGCCGTCGTTCTGGCGCCCCTTATCGGCGCCCATTTTGTGATCGAGAACGACCTGCGGCGCATCCGAGACCGTCTCCAGGAGTTCAAGCCCACGATCTTCTTTGGCGTGCCGGCCCTCTACGAGCTGATCTACCGCAACGTCCTCGCCCGTGCAGAGGCCGAGGGTCGACTGAAGACGCTGCAGCGGGTGCAGCGCGTCACCCGCCTGATCAAGCGGCTTACCGGCGTGAACCTGGCGCCGTACGCATTCCGCAGTGTCAGCAAGGCGCTGGGCGGGCGGCTCAAGTTCCTCGTCAGTGGTGGCGCGGCCCTCAGCCCCCAGACCGTGCGGGACTTCTCCAGCCTCGGCCTCCTCCTGCTGCAAGGATGGGGCATGACGGAGGCCTCGCCCGTCATCGCCGTCCAGCGCTACTCTCGCCGGCGCTTCCTCTACAGCAACTACTACGAGCAGCACGCCGGCAGCGTCGGTCCCGTGCTTCCGGGCGTCGAAGTGCGCCTCGCCGACGTGCCGGAGAAGGGCATTTCGGTCGCCGAATCGGGCGAAGGCGAGGTGCAGGTGCACGGTGCCAACGTCTTCGCCGGCTACTGGCAGGCCGAGGAGACGACGCGAGAAGCGATGCAGGACGGCTGGCTGCGCACGGGCGACCTCGGCCGCGTCGACAGCGAGGGCAACATCTACCTCACCGGTCGCAGCAAGTACATCATCGTCCTCGAGTCGGGCGAAAAGGTGCATCCGGACGAGGTCGAGGCGGCGCTGGCCCAGAGCGATCTTTTGCAGGACGTCTGCATCGTCGGCCGCGAGGTCCCCGATGGGCGCAACCGCACCTACGTCACCGCCGTCGTGTATCCGAGCGTCGAAGCCGCCCAGGCGCGCTCGTCCCACCTCGACGCCGCATCGCTGCACAAGATGGTCGATGCCGAGATCGATAACCTGTGCCGCCGGCTCGCGCAGTACAAGCGCGTCACCCGCGTCGAGCTCAGCGATACGCCCCTGCCCAAGACGGCGCTGCGCAAAGTCGCCCGCGGCATCCTGCAGGAGAGCTACGAGTTCGACTACGAGACGTGGCTGGCGTCGCGGAGACGATGCAGAGCGCCTAGCCGCTACAGGCTCACACCCCGCCACATCGGGCGACCCTCCATCTGGATGATGCTGCCGAAGGCAAACTGGTCCGGCGATGCCAGGTGACCGCCCGCGACCATCGCGTTGAGTCGAATCGCCTGCTCCGCCAGGCCCTTGCGCGATCGCGCTGACAGAGACGGGTCGATGTCCACGGCGGGCGACCAGTCGCTCTCCGTGAACTGCGCCGGGTTGTGCGCCGCATCGCCGATGATCAGCGCCGCGTCCGTCCCCGACTGCACCAGGATCGAGACGGAGCCCATTGTGTGGCCGGGCGTGTGCAGCAGCGTCACCTCATCCGTGAGCGTCTCCTCCGGCCCGATCAGGTCCATCAGGCCCGAGTCTTTCAGCGGCAGCACGGCCACCTTGATCATGTTCTGCATCGAGTCTGACATCGGGCTCACGGAGGGGCGGTTGAGGAACTCGTCGCTGGTGAAGGCGTCCCAGTCCAGCTTCTGGAACAGGTATCGCGCCCTCGGGAACGTCGGCACCGGGCCGTTGGGCGTCGGCCGCGTGTTCCAGCCGACGTGGTCGAGGTGCAGGTGCGTCGGCATCACGTAGTCGATGTCCTCCGGCGAGAGGTCCAGCTCCTTCAGCGAGTCCAGCAGGTGCCCGTCGCCGAAGCGCCAGAGCCCGTGCGCGCCCACGCCGGTGTCGACGAGGATGGTCTTGCCCTGGCTCCGGATCACATACGTCGTCACCCGCGACTCGTAACGGCTGGTCGGGGTCGAGGCCGCCGAGGGCCTTTCGCCAGGCGTCGGCGCCGGGTCCCGGGATGAACTGCGTCGGCACGTAGCGAAACTCGGCGTCCGTCGCCGCCGCGATCTCCACGTTGCCAACCTTGATCCTCTCAGCCATGACACCCTCCCCGGCTACGTCTGCGTTTCGTGGCGCCACTATACGCGCTCGCATCGCCAGAGCTGCATCCGATGGCATCACGTCCGAGGTCGGCCCACCCCGTAGCCGAAGCATCCCTGCCTCGGTGGCCTCCCATTGTGTCTATGCCTGCCCCTCTCCCTCCTCGATCGCCCTCGATTCGGCCTGCCAACGCTCGAACTCCGCCTCCGGGTCCTCGACGCCCAGCTCGTCGGCGGCACGGTGGCGCGAGTGGATGCCCGAGGCCACCAGGCGCGCTTCGTCCATGACGAGACGGCTGCGGTCGACCGGCAGCAGGTCGCCCCACACGACCCGGGAGCGGTACGGCGCGTAGCTCACGCCCGTGTACTGCTCCAGCAGACGCAGGATCATCTCGTTGCGGCGCTTGAACGCCGCTTCACGCAGCAATCGCTTGCGGCGCACCTTCTTCAGCAGCGGGTCCAGCTCGATGTTCAGCGCCACGCCCGACAGGTTGCGCCCGGTCTCCCCGAACGCGGCCCGAGGCGCCTCGGCGAGGTCGTGCAGCGTCCTGTAGATCATCGAAACGTAGTCGGCGTGCAGGCTGACGCCGCCGCCCTGCAGCAGGTCGAGCAGGTAAGCCCGCGCCCGCTCCGGCAGCTCCCACACCGCGCCCGGCTGCACCGCGATGTCCGTCGACTCCGTCACGTTCTCCAGCACCGCCACCGGGTTGCCCGAAAGCTCCAGGATCATCGAAAGCTGCGACAGCGCCCGGTTCAGCTCCTGCACCGGCTCCCGGATCGCCGTTATGTCACTGACGCCCCAGAACTGCTTCGGCTCGCGCAGGTTCGGATAGATCACGTACGGGATGAAGCCGTACGGGTTTGCCTTCGCCTCCAGCAGCGACCCGTCCAGCCACAGCTCGAACCGCGCCTGCGTCCACACCTCGACCACCGTGCGCTGCTTGCGATTCGACGACGCCGTACTGTTCGACCGGCCCCGACGTCCCGATGTCCAGGCCTTCAAGCCTGGGTTCGCAACAGCCTCCCCGTACAGCATCGACGCCTCTTCGTCCGAAAGCTGGTACCGGCTCGCCACCCGCCAGACCCGCGATACGTCGTCGCCCAGCCACCAGGCATGCAGGCCCTGCACGTCCGGCGCCGTCACCCGCACCCGGCGCTGGTCCGGGTCCCAGGTCACCTTCCAGGCGCCGTCGCCCAGAATCGACGTGTCGATCTCGCTGTCGAAGTCGAGCTGGGCCAAACTGTTGCTCTCGTACACCTCGCGCAGGGCCCGCTCCGCCCGGCGAGCAGCTTCCTGCGCGGCCTCCGACGCGTCCTCCTCATCCACGACGAAATTGACGCCGTTCATCAGGTACGACGCCGACTTGTCGATCAGCGTCTTGGCGTAGTTGAAGACGAGCCGCCGCTCCCGCCGTCGCTGCGTACCCGGCCACTGCTGCCCCTGGTAGAACGTCAGGTTCTCTCGATACGCCCGCAGCCGCTCCCGTCGAGCCGCGCCAGTTGCTCCACCAGGCCGCCGTTGTCTGCCGTGGTCACCATGTTCATTCGATACTCCCGCTCCTCGCTTCACATCGCTCGCGCGCTGCTCAGCCCCCTAAGAACGAGGAGACGCTTGGTGGGACGCATCCCAAAGCCCTTGCGCATAAGCGTCGCCTCCGCTACCCGCTTGATGAGAACGTCACCTTCCCCCTCTCCGCCAGCGGGGAGGGGGTCAGGGGGAGGGGTTCCGTCCCCGCGCCAGCGCCCGGAACACGGTGCGCCGCGACACGCCGAACCGCCGCGCGATCGCACCGACGGGCACGCCCTCCCGCTGCATGCTCACGATGGCGCGGTCGCGGTCCTCGCTGTACACCTTGCGGACGCCACCGGGCTCGTCGTAGCGACAGCGCACCAGCGGGCAGGTCAGGCAGCTCGGGTGCACGTCGCAGCCCGTGTCCGTGTACTGCGTGTGCTCCGGCAGGGCGTCCCGGCGCGCTCGTCGCGCCCCGTCCAGCACCAAGCGCCTGCTTCGATAGCGTCTCTCCGCTGTAACCATCTCATTACTCCTCTCCCGAGGGTCTAACCTTCGCTGCCTGCGACGCGGCCCCGTGCCCGCCGCGGCCCGCCGGAACCGGCCGCGGCGAGCACGAGCGCCAGGCTGATCACGTAGTCGTCGTGGCCGTCGCGCTCGTCGACGAAGAAGCTCAGCGTCTGGTTGGGGCGATAGACGGCACGGCAACGCTCCAGCTCGCGCCAGCACTCGATCGCCTCGCTGTTGGAGCCGGCGTACAGGCGCAGACGGCCGCGCGTTCACCGCCGTCAGCAGCCCGTAGCCCAGGCTGGACTTCGATTCCGCCGTCAGCTTCAGCGCCTGCACACGGGCGCTGCCCAGCGACGCCGCCAGCATCGAGGCCACCGGCTCGCCGATGCCCGTCGCGTCCACGACCAGGCGCTGCAGCCGCCACTCGCGCGCCAGCGTGGTCAGCGACGCCTGCAGCGCCGTGTGCGCCACGCCCGTCCAGGCGTAGTGCCGCACCACCTCGACGCGACGCGCGCGCGTCTCACCCTCGACGACTCGCCCGATCGTCAGCACCGTCGCGTCATGCCCCGCCGCCTTCGACGCCTCCGAAGCCTCGCCGGCGACGTCCAGGCCGCCGACGTAGGTCTCGCCCGCCACCGGCGCCTCGAGCCGCCGCGTGAGCGCCGCGCAGCAACGTGAGCTGCGACGGCCCCAGCAGGCGGCCCGCGCCCGGCAGCGTGCGCAGGCAGTACTGGCGTCAGGAACAGCGGGTGCTCGTCGCCGAGGGCGTCCTCGCTGTTCAGCGACGAAGCGTGCGTAGGCCGGGTTGCTCGCCGCCACGGCCTGCCAGTCGTACTCGAAGTGGCGCCGGATGCCGTCGCGGCGCTCCTGCGCCAGGTGGGCCTGCTTCATGCGCTCCAGCAGCCCGGCGTCGTCCCAGGCCGTGCCGTAGAACACGGTCGTAGCGGCGCGCGCGGCCGCCATCGGCGGCAACTCCTTGTCGAACTTCTCGGCGTCCACGTCCTGCGCCTCGTCGATCTCCAGCAGGAGGTCCGCCGTATGGCCCGACGACGTTGCTGCCCGGCTCGGCGCTGAGGAAGAGCTGGCGCGCCCGTCCCAGGCGCACGCTGTTGCCGTTCTCCCTCGACGCGAAGCGCCCGAGCCCGGCATCGAGCACGCGGCTCCACAGACGGTCAAGACTGATGCGCGCCTGGGGCTCGAACGTCGGCGCCGCCTTGATCAGCGTCACGTCCGCCTCGCGGTATCGCAGCAGCAGCTCCAGCTCCACGCTGGGCCGATAGCTCGTTCTTGCCACCCTGGCGCGCGATCTCGACTGAGAAGCTGCGACCGGCGCCGGTTTGCACGCTCGCGAGCACGGCCCGCCGCGCTTCGACCTGGTAAGGCCGCAGCGGCATCTCGAGAGTCGAAGTGCCGGCAGTCACGAGAACACCCGCAGCAGCATCTGCGCGATCACGGTGCCGGCGATGAAGAACAGCAGGCCGTTGATTCGCGCCCTTGAGCTCCTCCATCTGGCCTTCAAGGTTGCGCAGGCGTTCCTCCACCCGGGCCCGAAACGCCGCTGCCTCGCCCCGTCGCGGTCTCGTGATCTGGGCCTGCGCGCCGTTGTCATGCAGCGTCATCAGCATCACCGCCTTCGCCCCGCTCTTCCATTCGCCGCAGCGTTTCCGCCACGAACGCGGACTTGAGCTCTTTCTTGTCCTCCCGCGAGAGGCCGTACTTGGCTGCGACCAGGCGTCGCAGCACGTCCATGCCCCGCAGCATCAGGGTCATGTCCTTGGGGTGCGCCTCGATGGCACTGCGCAGGCGCACCCGCAGGGCCGCGATCTCCTCGTCGAAGCCTTCGACCTCCAGCGCCTCGCCCAGAGCGGCGCGCTCGGCTTCGCTCAGGGCCTGCTCGTAGAACCGGCGCTCCACTGGCTTTCGAGGCGCCCTAGCCACCACGACTGCTCCTCCCGGACGACTCGTCTTCGCCCGCCAGCAGGTCGAGCAGCGCCGACAGCGACTCCGGTGGCAGCTTCGAGGCCGCCTCCGTGACGCCGAGCAGCAGGTAGAGGCAGACGACCTCCCACTGCTTCTGCTCGATCGCGGCCTCGAAGCGGGTCATCGCATGCCCCCTAACGACGCCACGAGAGCGCCCGTAGCAAGAGCAGCGAAATCGAGGCCGTCGAGACCATCAGCGCCGTCCTCACCAGCACCAGCGCCACGGCCGACCAGCCATGCGGGGCGGTATCGCCCTGCCAGAGGAAGAGCAGCGCCTCCATCGCCTGCCCGCCGCAGACGCACGCCAGCACAACCGCCGCCGCCCGACGCGCCTGTCCCCGTGTCCGGGAGATCACCCGCACCAGCAACGCCACGTTCAGGACGGACAGCCAGAAGGCCGCCGCCGCTTCGATCAAAAGAACCGTTTCCAGCCACACCCGCTCCTCGTCTCTACTCGTATGTGGGCTAGATTAGAACTTTTGTTCTTATTCAGAAAGGGTGGTCTGTCACGTCCGAGAAATTACCCGGAAGCCAGGAGGAAACGTCTATTTGACACTTGCAACCCGCAGCGTACGATCCTTACGTGATCGGCCCTGAAGTCCTCTTCCGCTATCGGGACGCCATCGAACGCGAAGTCAGCCTGGCGCTCCCGGCTAGCGATTCCGCCATCGATGAGATGCTGCGCTTTGCCCTGGGCTGGACCGAAGAGGGCATGCCGACCCTGGGCAAGTCGCTGCGGCCCGACCTTCTGCCTGCTTACCTGCGAGTCTCTCGGCGGCGACCTCGACATAGCGATGCCCGTGGCCGTCGCCATCGAGCTCGTGCACAGCTTCTCGCTGATCCACGACGACATCGAGGACGGCGACGAAGTACGCCATCACCGTCCTTCACTCTGGCATGCGTACGGCCGCGGCCCTGCCGTCCTGGCCGGCGCCGCTCTCTGGACCGTCGCCTACGAGACCCTGAACCGGGCTCACGAACGCGGCCTCAGCGCTGAACGCACCCTCGCCGCTCGCAAGGTCCTCAACGACGCCTGCCGCGAGATGATCGAAGGCCAGCACCAGGACCTCACGTACGAGCTGCGCACCGACGTCACCCTGGACGAGTACCTGCAGATGGTCGAGCGCAAGAGCGCTGCCCTCCTCGGCGCGTCCGTGCAGCTAGGGGCCCTCGTCGCCGGTGCTGACGAAGAAGAGGCCGCCCGATTCGCCAACTTCGGCCGCGAGATCGGCCTCGCTTTCCAGATTCGCGACGACATCCTCGGCATCTGGGGCGAAGGCACGGCCACCGGCAAGCCCGTCGGCGCCGACATCGCTCGCAAGAAGAAGTCGCTCCCCGTCGTCCACGCCTTCCAGCAGGTCGTAGGGCCCGACCGCGACATGCTGCGTGGTGTCTACGCCAAGGCAGAGGTGGACGACGAGGAGGTCTTCCAGGTGCTGGACGTCCTCCAGCGCTGGAACTGTCGCTACTTCGCCCAGGGTCTCGCCGAGGACTACCGGGCGCGCGCCATGAACGCCATGGCCCGCACGTCCATCCCGCCGGAGGCCCGCCGCGGCTTCGACGAGCTCAACTCCTTCATCCTCGAACGCGACTACTGACGCCCGAATAGCTCCGAAACTACGGTAGTCGCCCCATCGAGCCGATTCTTTATCAGGAGCACTCTTCTAAGAATGGTTTTCGAAGGCGGCACCATGCGTTCCAGCTCCCTTGTTCAGTCCTATCGCCGCGCTAACTTCCTGCGCAAGGTGATGCTCGTAGTCTTCGGCTTCATGTCCATCGGCACGTTGCTCTGGGCGATGCCCTGGACGCCCTGGGGTCTCTCGTCAGAAGACTACGATTCGACCGCAGCAGTGCCGGTCGCCATGGCCTTCGGTGCCTGGATTTCGGCGTTCGGCGCCGTGTACCTGCGGGACCAGAGCAACCGCTACGAGCAGACCCTGGTCACGTGGTCCTCTGTGCACGACGGTTTGGGCGATATGCGCCGCCGCGAGTACTTCTTCGAGCGCGTCGTCATCGAGTGCATGCGCTCCGACCGCAGCGACATCCCCTTCGGCATCTTCACCGCGCGATTCGGCACGGGCGAGAACATCGATAGCGCCGAGACCGCAACCGCACTGGAAGCGCTGGCCGGCCTCGTACGCCAGACCGACACCCTGGCTGCCCTCGGCGCCCAGGAGATCGGCTTACTCGGCGCCGGTATGGGCCACCGTGAGGCGCCCGCCTTCGCCTACCGCCTCAAGAGCATGCTGGAGACCACCATGGGCGCCCGCAGCGACGAGCAAGTCAACGTAGGTTGGGCGATCTGGGGCACGGATGGCAGAGACGCAACCGAACTTATCGGCGTCGCCCGCTCCCGTATGCAACGCAAGTCAGCCCTGCGAGAGCTGGGTCTCGCCGTCGACGCCATAAACGAAGTTGAAGACGAAGCCCCAAACACCGTCGACGAATCGATCACCCGACTACCGACCCAGATCGGCCACCGGGACGATACTGCGGCCTGACCACACCCAAGAATCCGGCAACCCGAAACGAGAGCCGCTAGCCGGTCTTCTTGTCCAACCCGTAGCGCGCCTGGGAAAGACGGCGCCACGGACGCGACCACACGTTCTCCATGGCCGCCTTGATCTCGTGCAGTGCCGGATCGAAGCGGGGCGCACCCTTCTGAGGGTCCTGCGACAACCGAATCTCCGCCCAGCGAATGTGGCGCTCTTCGTCTCGCGTAACCTGCTCCAGCACGTGCGCAAGCGCGCCGTCTACCAGGGGAATAAACCGCTGGCAGTAGTGCACCGTCGAGGCCTTGATGCCGTGATGAAACAACCGTACCCGCGCCAGGTCGCCCGTCTGCTCCCGCACGAGGCCGAAGGGACGGTCGAGCACGCTGCCGACAGCGGCCGCGGCCTGGCGACCACCGCGTCGCGATATCTCCGCATCCAGCAACCGCTGATGGCGCCGTTCCTCCGCCAAATGCGCCTGTAGGCCGGCGCGGATGCCGAAGTCTCCCACCTGAGGCAGCCAGTCTTCCAGGAGACTGATGCTCCTGAGCTTCGTCTGCCACAACCTCGCCACAATCTCCGTCACGGGATCACTTGAACTCGCCGGTGCCGATCTGGAAAAACGCATCCTCATCCCCCCTGCTGTCAGTCTCGACACACGAACACCTCACCTGATGCGCCGGACTGGTTCCGGCGAGCTTTGATAGCTTTGTTAATTTCTTCACCAATCCAAAGAGTCGCTCAAAACTCGGCATAGCAACGCATAGCCACGGGCCGGCAGCGTGAATCTCTATGGAGTCCTGGGTGGTGAAGCGCTACGCCGTGTGGCGCCGGCCTTCCAATCGCAGCTTCTGCACGGCCGTGAGCTGGCGTTTCGGTTGCATCTCCTGACGATGCTCCTCTTTCGCCTGCTCCAGCGACATCTCTGCCGCGGCCAGCAGCTCCTCGCGGCTGGCGCCGTCCTCCGGGAAGGAGACGATGGCGACCGATGCGGTGATCGGCTGGTCCTCGCTCTGATCGTCGAGAACGTTGAGCTCCTCGAGCTTGCGCACCACCGACGACGTCAGCTCAACAGCCAGGGCGCGGTTCGATTCGGGCAGCAGTACCGCGAACTCGTCGGCACCGTAGCGCGAGACGATCTCCGGCAGGGCGATCGCCCCCGCCAGCGTCATCGCCACGGAGCGCAACACGCGGTCACCCAGCGTGTGCCCGTAGTTAGCGTTGAACTCGCCGAACTCATCGATGTCCAGGAACACCAGCGAAAGGCCACGGCCGAAACGCCGCGCCCGCTGCACCTCGCTATCGAGGGCCTCCAGGAAGAAGCCTCGGCCGTGCGCCCAGGTCACCGGGTCAATGCCACCGAATCGCGTCGTTTCTTCGCCGAACATCAGCGCCTTGAGCGCAAGCGTGATATGACCCGCCACCAGTTCCAGCGCGTCCACATCCGGATCGTTCCCGGAGTACATGAAGATCGTCACGCCAAAGGACTCGCCTTCCATCACCAGCGGCACCACGGCGATCTTGTGGATCTCGAGGTGGGAGCGCAGGTGGTCGCAGGACTCCTTGCTCAGGGTGGGGCTCAGGACATCCCTGAGGTCATCGACGACCGTCACCTCGCCACTCTCCATGACGTTGCGCAGCCAGCTTCGCAGCGGCAGCTCGAACTCCAGGTCAACCAGGCTCTCGTTTGCGGCGAGAGAAGCCTGCTCCAGCCCCTGGTCGTCGACGCTCTGCAGGTGGGTGGCGGTCAGCACCTCACGCCGCCGGTCCAGCAGCAGCGGGTAGGTGACGACGGCGCCCGTGACCCGCGGCGCCCGTTCCAGGAACAGCGACAGCATCTCTTCCAGAGTGCCGGCGCTGTGCAGGAACAGGCTCAGGATCGCCAGCTCGTGCAGGCGATCTGCTTGCTCCGCCACGGCATCAGTCGAACGCTTTCGGTCGCTCCGGCGGTCCGTCTGAGTCGCCAGACGAAGGGCATCGAGATTGAGCCCGTCTGGTCGTTTTCCTGCCCCGAGTTTGGAGAACAGCTTCATGCCGCGTCCTCGCTCTTTCGTTTCGGCTCGGCGCCGATGCTTACCGTCAGCCGCACGCCATCAGACTCAACACGAGACGAAAGTCCGAACACCTTCTCCACCGCTGCCGCCACTTTCTCTTTGCTGGGGAAAGATGCCGTCGCAGGAAGTCCTACAGTCACGCTATGAGGCGTGTAGTTGAGCAGCGCGGCACCATCGCCGCAGCCCAGCTCATTCAGCGTCTCGTACACGCTCGCCAGCTCCACGCGGCCCTCCGCGTCCTTCATCACTACCACAGGCGGACCGGAAGGCTCCATCTGCATGTGGGACCAGTCAGGGATCGAGCCGGGCGCTGCCAGGCGAAAGACCGGCTTCTCGTCCCCTGCGGAGAGTTCCTGGCGCGCCGCCTCGACGGTCTTACGCACCTCTTCACGCGAATCCCCCTCCGGCTCAGGCTCAGGCTCCGCTTGAATGCGGCCCCACGCTGAGAAATCTTCACGTTTGGGATCAACCGATTGGCCTGAAGCTGGATGTCCGCGCATGACGTCCTCGAAATTGCCAGCTTCGAGCTGCTGCCGCATCTCGGCTACCGCGCGACTGACTTCCTCGCGACGCGCCTCGTCGTCCAGGTCAGGTTCCGACGCTTCCTCGGGTACCTCCGGAGTCGCAGCCTCGCTGTCGTTGCCGAAGTCCAGGTCCCCAAAAGGCACCGGTGTGTCAGAAGGCATCGGTGCGTCGCCGCGGCGGGCCGCTTCCAGTTCCGCCTTCACCTGCGCCACGATGTCGCTGACGTCGACGTGCTCCTCGTTCGAGGTGCCCTTCGGCTGCTCAGCTGCTGCTTCATCGGCGCCGTTCTTCTTCATCGAAGGCCACTCGAAACCCTGTGACCACGCCCCTTCGTCAGGCCACCCGCTCGAAAGCGTTTTCGGCATCTCGCCAAACCTGCTCGTAGTGGCGGGCGGCGGCTCGACATTCTCCGCAGCTGCTTCTGTACCCCAGACGCTTTCGACGCCCTGCACTGCTCCCGGAACAGCCTCACCACCAGACTCGTCGGCGCCCCATGAGGCCTCGACAGCGGATGGAACTTCTTCGACCGGCTCTTCCGTCGGCGCTGCCTCTGGTTCGGCTGAGGCCATGTCCGGCCAAGCGCTCTGCTGTGCGACAGGCTCGTCGGCCTTGACCTCATCGGCGAGCCCGAAGCCGTTTACGGAGCTCGGTTCGTGATGCCCTTCGGCCAGTCCTGTTTCGTGGAGACGCGGCCAGGAAGCGCCCTCGGCGATGGAGTTCCAGAGTCCTGTAGCCGCTTCGATGTCGGGCACTACGTCGGAGTGAGGAATGGCCAGCGGCGGTGTGTGGTCAGTAACGGCCATCGGTGCCGGCGCATCTGGAGGCGCAGGCGGCGGCTCGGTCGTGACGGCAGCGTGCCATTCGTTGCGGTTGGCGGGAGCAACAAGCGATTCGCCCCATGACGAGGAACTCGCCGGCGTCGCCGACCCGAAGGCGGCGTAGGAGATGCGAGCAACGGTACCCCGGATCTTGCTCAAACCCGCGTTCACGCTCTCGATCTGAAGCTCGAGTTCCTCGATTAGGCGGCTGAGCTCCGGGTTCTCACGCTGGCCCTGGGGGATTCCTTCAGACATACCGCTCCTTAGTTCATGCTCTCTACGTATTCTCGGCGGGTGAATCTCTTTCCTGAGACATGAGGCCAGCCCCAACGAGAGAAAGTACAGATTCGCCACACCTTGCGCCGCGCCTGGACTGAGCGAGTCACCCTCGCTATGCTCCAACCACCCATGACCATGACGAAAGATCTTTACGAACTTGGTGAGCAACCCCCGCTCGGCGAAGTACCGAAGACCATGCAAGCACAGCTCATCCGCCAGAGCCGGTACGGGGAGCCTGTAGACGCCTTCCAGCGCGAAGTCATTGCCGTACCGGAGCTGGGCCCCAAGGATGTGCTCGTCTACGTCATGGCCGCGGGTGTCAACTACAACAACGTCTGGGCCTCCCTCGGTGTGCCTGTCGACGTCGTGCGCACGCACAAGCAGCGCGGCGAAGGCGGCGACGCGGAGGGCTTTCACCTCGGCGGCAGCGACGCGTCCGGCATCGTCCAGGCCGTCGGCGCCGAAGTCACGAACGTCAAGCCCGGCGACCATGTCGTGATGCACTGCGGCATGTGGGACGTCGATGACCCGGCCCTGGCCGAGGGTCTGGACCCGACGCTCTGCAACAGCTTTCGCATCTGGGGCTACGACAGCAACTGGGGCAGCTTCGCCCAGTTCACCCGCGTCCAGTCGCACCAGTGCCTGCCGAAGCCGCCGCATCTGAGCTGGGCAGCCTCCGCCGCCTACATGCTCGAAGCCGCGACGGCCTACCGCATGCTCGCATCCTGGCAGCCCCACGTCGTGCAGCCCGGCGACGCTGTATTGGTCTGGGGCGCCTCCGGCGGCCTCGGCTCCATGGCGATCCAGATCACGAAGGCCCTGGGCGGCCGGCCCATCGCCGTCGTCTCCAGCGAAGAGCGCGGCGAGTACTGCAAGAGCATCGGCGCCGTCGGCTACATCAACCGCAAGAACTTCGACCACTGGGGCCGCCTGCCGGACTGGCAGGAAGAAAAGGCCATGACGAAGCGGCTCCTGGGCTTCCGGGCCTTCCTCAGGGAAATCTGGGACATCCTCGGCGAGCGCAAGGGACCCCGCATCGTCTTCGAGCACCCCGGCCAGGACACCGTACCGACCTCGATCTTCGTCTGCGAGCCTGGGGGCATGGTCGTGATCTGCGCCGGCACCTCCGGCTACAACGGCGACGTCGACCTGCGATACCTCTGGACCCGCCACAAGCGCTTCCAGGGCTCGCACTTCGCCAGCGCCTACGAAGCCGGTGCGGCCAACCAGCTCGTCATCGACGGCAAGGTCGACCCCTGCCTCACTCACACCTACGAGTTCGATGAGACCGGCCTCGCTCATCAGCGCGTGCGAGACAACCAGCACACCAACGGCAACGTTGCCATCCTCGTCGGCGCCCGCACGTCGGAGGAGAAGTAGCGCGTGGCCGCGAAGGTCATCGCCCTCTCGGTCCAGAACGGCTCCGGCGGTTACACGATCGCCCGTCGCGTTGCCGAGGAGCTTTCCTTCCGCTACTACGACTGGGAGATTACCTCCGAGGCCGCCCGCTTGGCCGGCGTGCCGCCCACGGACGTCGTCGCCGCCGAGCGCGTACCCAGCTTCTTCGAGCGCACTATGCGACGCCTCGGCGCCATCTCGACCATGACGATGGAAGGCAGCCCCGGGTTCGCCGAGCCCTCCCCCGCGCTGTGGTCCACCGCCCTCGAAAGCCTGACCTCGGACGACTACCGCCAGTTCATCGAAGAGGTGGTCAAGCAGCTCGGCTCGACGGGTGACGCCGTCATCGTCGGCCACGCCGGCCAGCACCTGCTGCGCGACCAGCCCGGCGTCCTCAAGGGCTTCATCCACGGCTCCCTGCCGGTGCGCGCCGTGCGCCACGCCATCGAGCAGGGCATCAGCCGCGACGAGGCCATGAAGCTGCTTACGCAGTCCGACAAGGACCGCCGCACCCTTCTGCGCGCCGTCTACCACTTCGACTGGGCCGACGCCTCCGCCTACGACCTCACCCTCAACACCGATAGCTTCTCTGAAGAATGGGCTATCGACGCCATCGTCTCGGCCGCTCGGGAGATGCCCTAGAAGCGCGCCCTCCCTTAGACTTAGCAGCGATGCAGTCCGCCCACGAAATCGCACAAGGCGTCCGCAACGGCACGCTCTCACCGTCTGCCATCATCGAAACCTCCCTCGGCGGTATCGAGGCCTTCGAGTCGCACGTCGACGCTTGGGTCGAGATCAACGACACCACGGCTCGATACCGTGCCCGAGAGATCGAGAAGGTCCGGGAGCAGGGCCAGTCCCTCGGTCCCCTGGCCGGCGTCCCTGTGGGCATCAAGGACATCGTCGATGCCTTCGGGTTCACGACACGCGCCGGCGCGCCTGCCTTCGCCCACCGCACGCCCGAGCACGACGCCACGGTGGTCCGACGTCTGCGCGACGCCGGTGCGATCATCCTCGGCAAGACCCACACCACCGAGTTCGCCTACCTGGACCCGGCGCCCACACGTAACCCCTGGAACCGCCAGCACACGCCCGGCGGCTCCTCCAGTGGTTCCGCAGCCGCCGTTGCCGCGGGCATGGTACCGATGGCGATCGGCTCGCAGACCGTGGGCTCCGTCCTGCGGCCCGCCGGCTACTGCGGCATCGTCGGCCTCAAGCCCACCTTCGGGCGCATCGGCTACGGCGGCGTCTACGCCCTCGCACCCAGCTACGACCACCTCGGCCTGCTCGTCACCTGCGTACACGACGCCGCCCTCGGCCTCAGCGCCATCGCCGGCTACGACGCGACGCGACCCCAACAGCCTCGACCTGCCCGTCGAGGACTACGTTGCCGCCATCGCAGACCCGCGCACACCGCGACTGGGCGTGCCGCGCAACTACTTCCACGGCACTGTCGAAGCCGAGAACGACGCCCATCTGGACGAAGTGATCGCGCTGCTGCAAAGGGCCGGCGCCCAGGTCACCGAGGTGGACTTCCCTGCGACAGCTCCCGAGATCGCCGACGCCTGCATGCCCCTCATGCGCTACGAAGCCGCCCGCGCCCACGCCGAGATGTACGCGGCGAACCAGGACGCCTACCGGCCGAGCATCAAGGACCTCATCGAGGCCGGACGGGCGACCTCAGACGCCGAGTACGAGCAGTCACGAGCCTACGTTGCCTCCCTGCGCAATGCGATGGGGTCGCTGCTCCAGGATGTCGACGCGCTCCTGCTGCCGACGGCCCCGGGCACCGCACCCGACCTGACGACGACCGGCCCGGGCATCTTCTGCGGCCCCGCCTCCTTCACAGGCCTGCCGGCGATCTCGTTGCCCAGCGGCGTCGCGCCCAACGGCCTGCCGTTCTCGATCCAGCTCATCGGGCCGGCACTCGGCGAATCGAAGCTCCTCAACGCCGCCGCTTGGGTCGAGGGGGTGCTCGACTTTCACGCCACACCGCCACTGGAAGGCGACGCATGACGCGCCGAAGCCTCATCGCCCCCACCGCCGTCATCTTCGACTTCGACCTCACCCTGACTGACGCCCGGCCCGGCTTCATCGCCAGCCATCGCCACGCCGCGGAGCAGATGCACGTCCCACTTCCCACCGATGACGCCGTCGCCCGCGCAATCGGCACGCCGATCGAGAAAATCGTCCCCGGCTGGTACCCGGCAATGCCTGCGGACGAGGTCACCGAGTACATCCGGGTCTATCGTGCACGCGCCGACGAAGTCATGATCGGCCATACGAAGGTCCTTCCCGGCGCCCGCGAGACCCTGGACCACCTGCGAGACGCCGGCCTCAAACTTGCCCTCGTGAGCCAGAAGCTGCGCTCGCTGATCGAGGCGGTACTGGAGCGCGAGCAACTCCTGCTGGACGTCGTGCTCGGCGGCGAAGACGTGCCGGCGTTCAAGCCGGACCCCAGCGGCCTCCAGCTCGCCATGACCCGGCTCGGCGTCGAGCCGGACGACGCCATCTACGTCGGCGACACGACCATCGACGCGGACGCCGCGGCCAACGCCGGCCTGCGCTTCGTTGGCGTGCTCACCGGCGTCACTACGCGCGAGGACTTTGCCACCCACGCCTCCATCGCCCTGCTCGATAGCGTCGCGGGGCTACCGGAGTTCCTGGGGGTGTAGCCGTGGCCCAGCTCGTCCTGATCAAGCACTCCGCCGTCGTTGTCGACGCCGCCGTGCCGCCGAAAGAGTGGCCGGATCAGCGACGCGGGCCGCCGGCTCTGCCGTCCCCTCGCCAGCGCCCTGCGCATGCACGAGATCGGCGTCCTCGTCAGCAGCGAGGAGCGCAAGGCCATCGAGACCGCCGAGTTCCTCTCGAAGCGCCTGAAAGTCGAAACGCGCACCGCGCCCGATCTCGACGAGCACCGCCGCCCCTTCGTCGATGACCCCGCCGAGTTCGAGCGCCTCATGGAGCACTTCTTCGCGGAGCCCGCCACACGCGTCCTCGGTGAAGAGTCCGCTGACGAAGCCCTCGCCCGCTTCACCGCCGCCGTCGATGCCGTACTCGCCTCGGAGCCTGACCGCACCGTCGGCATCGTCGCCCACGGCACTGTCATCGCCCTCTACGCCGCACCCATGCTCGGCATCGGCACCGGCGCCCTCTGGCAGCGCCTCCAGGCCCCCTCGTTCATCGTCGTTGACACCGAGGAGCACCGCGCCCTCCGCATCGTCGACGATGTCGAGTAGCCCGAGACCCCTCGTTGCGAGCCATCGCGATAGCGAGGCGAAGCAACCTCGGTGCTCCGTCAGCGATTCGAAATGCCCATCAGAGATTGCTTCGCCTTTCCCACCGGTCAATGGCTCGAAACGAGGCTATTAGGTTCGATGACTTCAGGTAATCACTTCGACGCGAAAGCCAGCCCTTACTCTCTCCGAAATCGGAGAGGGTGGCCATAGGCCGGGTGAGGTTTCACACCGTCCCGAGCGCCCCGCAGGTGCTACCCTGCGCCCGAGGCGGATCGAGTCCGCGCCCGAGCCCCGAAGGATGCGCCCACTCTTCACACCTTCCCCATCACCCCCTACGCCGAAGCCTGGCAGTGGCAGCTCGACACCTCCGAGGCCGTACGCAACGGCGGCCCAGAAGCTCTCGCCCTGCTGCAACACGAGCCTGTCTATACCCTCGGCCGCCGGATCCGGCCCGAGCACCTGCTCGCGGCGCCGGAAGTACTGCGAGCGCGCTGCGCCGAGGTCATCGAGACCAATCGGGGCGGCGACGTGACCTTTCACGGCCCCGGCCAGCTCGTCGGCTACCCCATCCTCCGTCTTCGTGACCGCGGCCTCGGCCCCACCGAATACGTGCGACTGCTGGAAGAAACCGTCATACTCACGCTCGCCCGCTTCGGCATCGATTCGGGGCGCTCCCCCGGTCGCCCCGGCGTTTGGACCAGCCTCGGCAAGATCGCCGCCATCGGCGTGCGCATCGAGCGCGGTGTCAGCCTGCACGGCTTCGCCCTCAACGTCGACACCGACCTCTCTCGGTTCGACGCCATCGTGCCTTGCGGCCTCGCCGACACCTCGGTGACCTCGATGGCCCAGCACCTCGAAGCGCCGCCCACCATCGAAGCCGTTGGCACCGCTCTGGCCAGGGAATTTGCAGCGATCTTCCAGGTCACCTTCGAAACTGCTGCCCTCTCCACATCGGGCGCGATAGGCTAGAAGCGAATCCTCGCGTTGCGCTGCGGGGACTGCACGCCACATCCCCGGGCCGGGAGTTAGACGGATGGAGGAGCAATATCATGCCTGAGAACTACAAGATGCTGATCGGCGGCGAATGGGTTGATGCCGTCAAAGGCGGCACCTTCGAGGACCACAACCCGTACAACGGCGAGGTCTTCGCGAACGTCGCCCGAGGCACCCGCGCTGACGCTACCCGCGCCATCGATGCCGCCCAGGCTGCCTTTGCTGAGTGGCGACTCTCGCCACCTGCGATGCGCCGCAACCTCTTCCTAAAGGCCGCCGACATCTTCGAGAAGCGCCAGGACGAGCTGGTGCGCGTGCTTAGCGAAGAGACCGGCTCCACCATCGGCATCGCCATGTTCCAGATGATGTTCGTACCCGGCCTGCTACGAGAGGCCGCTGCCCAGGCCTACAGCGTCACCGGCGAGACCATCCCCGCGGACTACCCCGGCGCCTTCTTCATGGCCGTGCGCCAGCCTGCCGGCGTCGTCTCCGGCTTCGGGCCGTTCAACGTGCCTTACATCCTCTGCACCCGCGCCATCGCCCTGCCCATCGCATACGGCAACACGGCGGTACTCAAGCCGTCGGAAGAGGCGCCCATCTCCGGCGGCGTGCTCATCGGCGAGATCTTCCAGGAGGCCGGCTTCCCACCCGGCGTGCTCAACATCGTCACCCACGCCAAGGAAGACGCCGTCGAGGTGGGCGACGAGATGATCGTGCACCCTGCCGTACGCCGCATCAGCTTCACCGGCTCCACCGAGATCGGTTCGATCGTGGCCGAGAAGGCCGGCAAGCACCTCAAGCGCGCCGTCATGGAGCTCGGCGGCAAGGACCCCCTGCTCATCCTGCGTGACGCCGACGTCGACTTCGCCGCCGACGCCGCGGCCTGGGGGGCCTTCCTCCACCAGGGCCAGATCTGCATGGCGACCGAGCGCATCATCATCGAACGCCCGATCGCCGAGGAGTTCACCGAGAAGCTCGTGCAGCGCGCCGAGGCCATGAAGATCGGCGACCCGCGAGACCCCACCGTTGCCATCGGTCCCCTGATCAACCAGGCGGCCGTCGACAAGGTGCAGTCGCACGTCACCGGCGCTATCGACGCGGGCGCCCAGCTCATCACCGGCGGCAAGCACGACGGCCTGCTCTACCACCCGACCGTAATCACAGACGTCACGAACACGATGAAGCTGTTTACGGACCAGACCTTCGGCCCCGTGGCGCCGATCATCGTGGTAGAGGACGCCGAAGAAGCGCTGCGCGTGGCCAACGACTCCAAGTACGGCCTCTCCTCCGGCATCATCACCAACGACTTCACCCGCGCCCTCATGATCGCCCGTGACCTCGAGACCGGCATGGTGCACATCGGCGACCAGACCGTGAACGACGAGCCCCAGGTGCCCTTCGGTGGCGTCAAGGGCAGCGGCTACGGTCGCATGGGCGGCAAAGCAGCCCTCGACGAGTTCACGGAGCTACGCTGGATAAGCCTCCAGATGACGAAGCGCACCTTCCCCTAACGAGGGCAGAGCTCAGAGCGCACGCAAAAGGCGCGCCATCGAGTCGATGGCGCGCCTTTCTTTGTCATGTGATTCGAGCGAATGCGAGAACCAAATGTAGGGACGCAACTTTAGTTCCGTCCGCGCCGGGCCCCGGTGCCTCAAGCAACGCTCATCCGCACACTCGTCAGACCGAGCTGAAGGTTCGTCCCTATATCTCCTCGCGCCGTATCTCACGAAGAGACGCCGAGGCTGGAAAGCCTCGGCTACGGTGATAGGTCATCGGAAGCCAGCTCCAGGCATGCAGCTTATAGCTTGAAGCTCGCAGCTCGTTAGTGTGTGTGAGTGTCCTCGCTGAGGTGGCGGATCCGGCGTGCCAGGATTGCCAGCATCGCGACGGCGATGTGGCTGTTCTGCGATAGCTCTGCGTTGAAGTCCCACTTCGTCAGCACAAGGCATCGCGTCTCTTCGAGGGCGCGGATGCTGGCGGAGCGCACGTGGTTGTCGAACAGCGCCATCTCGCCGAAGAACGAGGACGGCCCCATCGTGTCCAGCACCTGCTCGTTCGCGGTGCCCAGGTCTCTCACGACCTCGACGCGGCCCTTATCGATGACGTAGAACGCTACGCCGATCTCGTTCTCACGGACAATGACGTCGCCGGCCTTGAACTCACGCACGACGCAGGCTTTCGCGATGCGTTGCAGGTCTTCCTTTTCGAGCTCCGCAAACAGCTCCACCCGGGCCAGTGTGTCTTCAATCGCCATCAGGCCATCCCCTCTTGAATCAGCCGCCGTGAGTGTGGGCCGCCGCCCGTAACCTGCGCAATTCTAGTGACGGTTCAGCGCTTCGACAAGCCATCCGCGAGGCCGAAATGCGCTCGGCCCGATTCTTCCCGGATGTCGATGCGGCCTTCGCGCATGAGATGCTCCAGGTGCGCCATCGTCTCGGTCATCGCCGCCCGACGCGTCATCGGGTCGAAGCCGTCGAAGTGACCGATGGACCACTTGATCCCTCGCGCCACCTCGTAACCCGTCGTTGCGCCCCCCTCCATCGCGTCGATGACCTCCTGCAGGCGGGCATCGTGGTGCTCAAGCAGGCCGTCCAGCCGCGCGTCGAGGTCCTCGAAGTCGTACTCGTGCGCCGGCAGCACTCGCTTCACCGAGAGCCCCCGCAGTCGCTCCAACGAAGCCAGGTAGTCGCCAAGCGGGTTCGAGTCGGAGCCGGGCCACTGGCCCACGTTCGGCGAGATTGTCGGCAGCACGTGGTCCCCGGTCAGCAGCAGCTCCAGCTTCTCCTCGTAGAAGCAGGCGTGGCCCGGCGAATGCCCCGGCGTCCACATCACATCCAACACGAAGCTGCCCACGTTCAGCCGTTCGCCGTCCGTCATCGTGCGGTCCGGCTCTGCCGCATCGCCCCATCGCCCCATGCGCCCGCCGACGCTCGCCGGCATCGGGATCGCAGGCATGCCGTGACGTTCGAACCAGCCGTTGATGTCCATACTGGGAAATTCACGCTGGCGCCACCGCAGGAACTCAACGTCCTTCTCGTGCACCAGCACCTCGCAGCCGGAAGCCTCCTTCACGCGCGCCGCCATGCCGTAGTGGTCCGGGTGGATGTGCGTGACGATGACCTGGCGAATGTCGGCGAAGCTCAGCCCCAGTTCGGCAAGCTGCGACTGCAACGATTCGACCGACTCCGGCGCATCCCAGCCCGGGTCGACGATCGTGGCGCCGCCCGGCACCTCGAACAGGTAAGGCAGCGTGTAACCGATGGGATTGTTGGGGACGGGAACCTTGAGTTGATGTAAGCCGTTAACGATTTCCATACGGCGTAACCATAGCAGGGCAGTCGGCGATCAGCCATCGGCCCCTTCGCCCGCCAGAGACATCCTCGTTGCGAGCCATCTTGGTAGCGAGGAAGCAAGGGTCGTGTAAGCGGCCCAGCAAGGTTCCCCCTCTCCGTGCGACGGAGAGGGAGTCAGGGGTGAGGTTCCCCGCGTCCCTCTTCCCTACCTTGCTACACTCCCCACATGCCTTTCGCGCCGGTTAACGGCATTCAGCTTTACTACGAGGTGCACGGCTCCGGGCCCGCGGTCCTCTTCGCCCACGGCCAGGGCGGCAACCACCTGAGCTGGTGGCGCCAGGTGCCCCACTTCTCGCGGCACTACACCTGCATTACCTTCGACCATCGCGCTTTCGGCCAGAGCATCGATCTCGACGGGCAGGGGCGTCGCGCCTTCGGGCAGGACGTTATCGAGCTCCTGGACCACCTCGAGATCGACGACGTGCGCATCGTCGCCCACTCGATGGGCGGTCGCGCTGCCACGGCGCTGGCGACACGCGACCCGAAGCAGCGCGTGCGCGCCCTCGTGCTCTCAGGCACCACGGGCGCCGTCGCCGACGAGGCCGTACGCCGCCGCCGCGACGAGGCCGAGGCAGCCCGCGGCGGCAAAGGCCTCGGCACCTTCTCTGTATACCCGCCGTACAAGGAACGCGACCCGCAGGGTTACTTCCTCCTGCGCCAGGTCTCGCGCATGAACCCGTCGAGGCCCCGAGACTTCCTCGGCCCGCCGAACCCGCCACCACCGGCCCCCGGCGCACCGCCGCGCATCCCGATGTACGAGCGCCTGCGGGAGACCAACACGCCCGTGCTCTATCTCGTCGGTGAACACGACATGATCACGCCGGCGGACCTCATCGCGATGTGTCACGGCCTTCTACCGAACTCGCAGTACCACGTGGCCCTCGGCTCCGGCCACTCGGTCTACTGGGAGAAGCCGGAGGAGTTCAACGCAGTCGCCTTCCGCTTCCTCGCCCAACTCGATGGCATCGACGCGCCAACCCATGACGCGACCACCACTGCCTAGCTCGGAGGTCTGCTCGTGAAGCGCGACCCCAGCCTGATTCGGCTCTCCCGCGACCACCAACGCGGTCTCGCCCTCGCCAAACGCATCGCCGACGTCCTCGCCGGTACCGACGACGCCTCGCTCGACCAGCTCACCGACGAGACGCTCGACATGTGGGAGAACGGCCTCGTGCCCCACTTCCGCGCCGAGTGCGAATGCCTGCTTGCCCGCCTCGCACGTCAGGTTGGCGCCGGCGACGCCCTGATTACGCGCACCCAGCACGACCACGTCCAGGCCCACGCCCTCGTCACATCGGTTCGAGAGGCTCCTGACGAATCGGAGCGCCGCCACGCCCTCGCCGAGCTCGGCACCCTCCTGCGCGACCACATCCGCTGGGAAGAAGCGACGCTGTTCGAAGCCACCCAGCAGCTCCTCGCCGATGAGCTACCCCGCCTCGGCGACGACCTCTCGCAACGCCTCCCCGGCATCCCGCCGACACCATCCTGGTACCAGCGCTAGCCACGCACGGCCTGAATCACGCCCCGACCGTAGGGCGACCCTCGCGGTCGGCCATGAAGCACCCGAGAACGCAGGAAGTGCCCAGGCCCCCCTCGTTGCAAGTCATCGAACGCAGGGAGAGGCGAAGCAAACCCAAGCCCCTGAGGCGTGGCGTAGATCCACGACGGTCTGTTTGTGAATGATGGGACCTGTAGGCTCGCTAATTGCTAATTGCTGACGGCTCGACTAAACCCGCTTCACCATCCGCACAGACAGCTCATCGACACGCGTTTGCGTGCCGTCGCGGTTGAAGAACCACCACGAGTTCGTGAAGGCGGGGCCGACACGCCGGAACCCGAGGCGGTGGTACAGGCGCCGCGCCGGGTTGGTCGTGCGCACCTCGAGGAACACCCGGCGCAGGCCGCGCCGCTGTGCCTCGTCGACCACCCAGTTCACGATGTCAGCGCCGATACCCTCGTTACGCCGCGCCGCCGAGACCTCGAGCGCGAACAGGTGCAGCGACTCCGGCGGCCGGAACGACTCGCAGATGCTCACCGTGCCCACTAGCTCGCCGTCGCGTTCCGCCACCATGAATTCCCGGTAGCCCAGCGACTGCTCCCGCCATCGATTCGTCAGCTGCGCGTCCGTGATCTCCGGGATCGTCTCGGCCAGCTCCCCGATCTCGGCGAACTGCATCCGCCGCACGGTGGTCCGTGTCCCCGCGAACGTCGTCATGCCCACCATCATATTCCGTTAACACGGCCAGTAACCACGAAAAACGCGGTACAGCACAAGCCAGGGAGAGCGTAGGGCGAGTGATGACACGCACACGACTGGCACCTGATAGAATGGCACAACCATGAAGAAGGAAGACATCGTTCGCTCGGACCCCGATGTCCTCAGCGGCATGCCCCGATTCGTAGGCACGCGTGTCCCTGTCAAGGCGCTGTTCGACTACATCGAAGCCGGAGACACCTTGGAATCGTTTCTGGAGGACTTTCCCGGCGTCTCCAAACAACAAGCACTCGCCCTACTTGAGTTTGCGCAAGAAGCCGTGACCACGAGTGCGCATACTCCTTGACGAATGCGTTCCTCTGCGATTCGCAAAGGAGTTCACGGGACATGAAGTCGTCAGTGTACGTCGAAGAGGTTGGATAAATCTGGATGACGACGAGATTGTCCGACGGGCAACCCGCGAGTTCGATGTCCTTCTGACTGTCGACCAGTCTTTCGAATACCAGCAGGTGATTCCACGCGAACTTGCGCTGATTACCATTGTCTCTCGGTCTGTTCACATCCGAGAACTACGTCAGCATGTCCCGAAGGTCCTTCAAGAGCTTGCTTCCATACAACCCGGTGACAGAGTCCGTGTTGGACCGTGAGCGCTGAACCTGGAAGCGATGAGTCGCACGCCGTTGACGCTTCCCGCTCTACCCGCCGATAATCACCCACACCCTTAGTGTTACGATGACACTAAGTACCGCGTGACGACTCTCCCCTCTCCGCCAGCGGGGAGGGGCCGGGGGAGGGGTCCCAATTCGCAAGCTACGCATCGCCCTGGCCCAGATAAACACCACCGTCGGCGACCTCGATGGCAACGTCGCCAAGGTGCTCGAATGGGGCGAGCGCGCCCGTCAGCAGGGCGCCGACGTCGTCGCGTTCCCCGAGCTCACCCTCACCGGCTACCCGCCCGAAGACCTCCTCATGCGCTCCCGGTTCATCGATGACAACATCGCAGCCCTGCAGCGCGTCGCCGACCGGCCTCAAGGGCATCGCCGGCGTCGTCGGCTTCGTCGATCGCCAGGCCGACATCTACAACGCCGCCGCCGTCGTCGCGAACGGCGAGGTCGCCGGCGTCTACCACAAGCAGTTCCTGCCCAACTACGGCGTCTTCGATGAGCGGCGCTACTTCCAGGAGGGCGACGGCGCCAAGCTCTTCACCATCGCGGGCGCCAAGGTCGGCGTCACGATCTGCGAAGACCTCTGGTACGCCGAAGGCGCCACCCAGGCCCTCGGACTCGCCGGCGCCGACGTCGTGATCAACATCAGCGGCTCGCCCTACCACCACGGCAAGCGCGGCTTCCGCCATCGCATGTTCTCGACTCGCGCATCGGACAACGCCGTCTACGTTGCCCACGTCAACCTCATCGGCGGCCAGGACGAGCTGGTCTTCGACGGCAACAGCATGGTCTTCGACGCCGAAGGTGCGCTGCTCGCCGACGCGCCCGCCTTCGAAGAGCACCTCCTGACCCTCGACCTCGACCTCGAAGCCCTCTATCTCGCCCGCCTGCACGTGCCGATGCGCCGCTACCACCACCTCGCCAGTTTCGAGCGCCCGGTGGAGCACATCCACGTCTCAGACGAGCCGAAAGAAGCAAAGCCCGAGATCGCGCCGCCGGTGATCGACATCCTCCCCGAAGAGGCCGAGATTTACCGCGCCCTCGTCACCGGCACCCGCGACTACGTGCACAAGAACGGCTTCGAGACCGTGCTCGTCGGCGTCTCCGGCGGCATCGACTCCAGCCTCGTCGCCGCGATTGCCACCGACGCCCTCGGCCCCGAGCACGTCGTCGCCGTCTCGAACCCCTCGCGCTACTCCTCGGAGGGCTCGATCGCCGACGCCCGCGCTCTCACGGACAACCTGGGCGTCCGCCTCATGATCATCCCCATCGAGGACGCCCACGCGGCCTACCTCGACATCCTCAACGAAGCCTTTGACGGCACCGAGCCTGGCACCGCGGAAGAGAACATCCAGTCTCGGATCCGCGGCAACATCTGGATGGCGCTCTCGAACAAGTTCGGCTGGCAGCCCGTACTCACCTGCGGCAACAAGAGCGAAATGGCGACCGGTTACGCCACCCTCTACGGCGACATGGCTGGCGGCTTCGCGGTGATCAAGGACGTGCCGAAGACACTCGTGTACCGCCTCGCCGCGCTACCGCAACAGCATCGCCGGCCACGACATCATCCCGGAGGCTGTGCTCACGAAGCCCCCGTCCGCCGAGCTCCGCCCCGGGCAGCTCGACACCGACTCCCTCCCCGACTACGACGTCCTCGACCCCATACTCGAGGCCTACGTGGAAGACGACCGCAGTATCGAGGAGATTGTCGCCATGGGCTACGAAGAACCGCTCGTGCGCCGCGTGGTCGGCCTGGTCGACCGCAACGAGTACAAGCGACGCCAGGCCCCTCCCGGCGTCAAGATCACCACCCGCGCCTTCGGCCGCGACCGCCGCCTGCCCATCACCAACCGCTACCGAAACTAGGTCACCGCGTGACGGCAGAGGCCTGCCGCCGGAGGCGCTCCTGGCCACCGGATAGGTGTCCGATGCAGGTGCCATAAACCTGTAGTGCCCCAGCATGCTGGGGCACTACAGGATCAAGTCGAGGCGCTGATCAGGCGACTCGAACAGCCTCACTCCAGGCCGATTCGCCGAGCACGCGCACAGTCAGCGCCCGAATCGCCTCGACCATGAATGGCGGCGCACCGGCGAGACTCGCGAACAGCAGCGAGCGGTCCTGCGGGCTCATGGCAGGCAGCATGCTCTCCATATAACGCAGGCTTTCGTCCAACGGGATCGAGAGCTTGAAGGCATGGTATGCGTCGTCGAGCTGCCCGTCGCGATAGGCCGCCCAGAGCAGCGGGTTACCCGTCTCCTCCTCCGCCAGATGCAGCAGGAAGTCGCCGATGAACGCATTGAACGCCCGGTAGAACGCCTGGCCCGCCTCGAGATCACCATCTGCGGCCTCAGCAAGCAGCGCCATCATCGCCTCGATCTCGCGGTCCTGCGCGACGTGCTCTGCCTCCAGCGACCGCAGGGCGTCCGGATTCACGCGGGCGATCAACGGGTGCCAGAACTCGCTCTCGTGCGCCGCGTGCCCCTTGAGGTCCTCGAAGAGTTGCTCGATCACCGCCCGCGTCGATGCCGCCTCCGCCCTGTCAGCCCAATCGGCGCGCCCCGCGGCCACCGATGCTTCGAAGAGCCGGCTACGGAAGCTCTTGTGGATGAACGTGTAGAAGTCCACGCCGGGGGTTATCAGGCTTGCCGTCTCAGTTGTCATTGCATCCTCCTTGTAGTTGATGCCTGATTATTACTTTCTGAAAAGCTATTTTACAAGTAGTTTTTGAGAAAGCTTTTCGTAAAATGATCCTAATCACGGAGGTGCCTGCCTTATGCCACTCGGCGACCGCGTCGAACTCACCGCCCGCAGCATCCGTAGCCAGCGCCCCGACCTCGATCTCACGGGGTGGGAGCTGCTGGCCCGCGTCGCCCGAATCGCCCACCTTGCGACTGAGGCGATTACCGAGACGCTCAGGCCCTTCGGCCTCACCCAGCACGAGTACGTCGTGCTCGCGAGCCTGAGGGACTCTGGCCCGCCCTACGCGAAGTCGCCTTCACGCATTCTCGATGCAGCCCTGATCACAACCTCGGGCGGCCTTACCAATCTGCTGCACCGCCTGGAGCGCGCCGGCCTGATCACACGGTCGCCGGATCCAGACGACCGCCGAGGCGTTCTTGTCTCCTTGACGGATGAAGGCCTGGCGTTGGTCCAGGACGCGTCGACGGCCTACCTCGCCGCCGCCAACCAGTTCGTCGCCGGCCTCACACGAGAGCAGATCGAGAGATACACCCTGGCGCTACGAGAGTTGCTGACCGTCATCGATCCGGTCGTGGTTCCCTAAACGGCGCCCATCCGTGGGCACCACGGCGCCGGCTCTATTCCTCGATTCCGAACGAAAAGCAGGCTGTAATATTTGCCCATGAAATTCGGCGCCCATCTCCCCCTGATCGACTTCAACGGCGACGGCTGGCAGCCTGATGAGCTCAACGCTTACGTGGACGCCGCCCGAGATAGTGGCTTCTCGGCCATCAGTGCGAACGACCATCTCGTGTTTGAGAGGCCGTGGCTGGACGGCCTAGTCGCCCTCTCCAGCGTCATCCACCGCACCGGCGACATGATGCTCGCCACCACCATCTCCTTGCCCGTCGTGCGCAACCCCCTCGCCCTGGCGAAGCAGGCCGCCGCCATCGACATCCTATCGGGCGGCCGACTCGTCCTGGGCGTCGGTCCCGGTTCGTCCAACCGCGACTTCGCCCTTGTGGGCCTGCCCTTCGAGGAACGCTGGAAGCGCTTCGATGAAGCGATCCGTGTCCTCCGCAGCCAGCTCTGCGGCGAGGAAGCGCCCGTAGCCAGGTTCTACCCCTCGCAAGACGTGCTGGAGCCTCGCCCCGGCCGTCCGAACATCCCGATCTGGCTCGGCAGCTGGGGCTCCGACGCCGGCCTACGACGCGTCGCCCGGCTCGCCGATGGCTGGCTCGCCTCCGCCTACAACACGACGCCCGCCGAGCTGCGCAGCGCCCGCGACAACCTGCACGCCGAGATGCGCAAACGCGAACGTGACCCCGAAGACTTTCCCTGCGCCCTCGCCAGCATGTGGACCTACGTCACCGACACCGGCGCCCAGCGCAACGAACAGCTGACGAAGCTCTCTAAGATGCTCAACCGTCCGCCGGGCGGCCTCGGCGACCAGGTTCTCATCGGCCCGGCCGAGGAGTGCGCCGAGAAGCTGCGCGCCTACGCGGACGCCGGCGTGGACACCGCCTTCATCTGGCCTCTCGCGGACGGCACGGAGCAACTCGAACGCTTCATGACCAAAGTCGCGCCGCTTCTGTAGAGAGTCGTCAGCCCCTAGTCCTCGCCAACGGACCGAGAAAGACCACGCTCGAGCAAGACTGCTATGCCGATCGGCCGGCCATCCCCGCGATCAGTTCCTTGAGCTCGCCGAGTTGCTGACTGTACATGTTGTCCTGTGCGGTGAGGTGGGCCTGGATCTGCAAACACTCGTGTAGCAGGGCTTCCGCGTCCCTGTACGTCTCCTCGGCCCGCGCATCAGACGCCTTCGCCTGAATGTCCTGTCCCACGATGATGATCGGGAGCAGCACCAGTTGCAGGAAGGTCTGCGCAATCCAGGCCACGATGATCAGCTCGCTTCCCGTCTTGACGGCTGACGGAAGACTGACCAGCGCAAGAAGCGTGAACAGGTAGGCAGCCCACATCGTGCCGATGACGGTGGTGATGAAAAGACCGATCCGCCCATTCAGTCCGACACGCTGGTCGTTGACCTTGGCCGGCGGCGCCACCTCACCCTCAATCCGGCTCTTCGTCCGAGGGTGAAGAACATGGTGGAAGGCGGTATCCAACGAATGATTCATTCCGAAGTCCAATCTCACTGACGCGCTCGCTACACGAAGCGAAGCTACCACCGGCTAGCCTGGCTGGTTGCGTGCGAGGTACTGTCCCCGCACCTGGAAATGTCCTCATGATGCGCCCGCGACGCGACGACAGGCACCAGGGCCGAATCGCCCTTGACCCATCCAGTAGGTAGACATAGTCTGCAATTGAGCCCTGCGTCACAATTGGCGTAAGGCTCACTGCTTGAGAGTCGCTCCGCGAGCCAGGCTTGCAGCGCGGCGGGGGAGGACGGCGGCAACCTATGCCGCTACGCTAGTGGCTCACCAATGACGGGTTTCCAGCGGCTCTGCATCGTCACCTGTTTCGTTATCTTTGGACTGATCGTCCTGGGTGGCGTCGTGCGTTCCACGGACTCCGGTGATGGCTGCCCGGACTGGCCTCTCTGCCACGGGCGCGTGATCCCGCGCACCGACAAGCACACCCTCATCGAATACTCCCACCGCTTCACGGCCTCCACCACGGGCTTGCTGGTCCTGTCGATTGCGGTTGTGGCCTGGCGCTCGCACCGCAACACGCCTCGCATCCTCTACCCATCGCTCCTCGCCTTCGGGCTGGTCGTGATCCAGGGGGGCCTCGGCGGTGCAGCCGTGCTCAATGACCTCGCGGCCGAGATCGTCATGGTCCATCTCGGATTAGCCCTGACGATCCTGGCGCTCGTGATCCTGATCACGTTCACGGCCTTCGATGAGACGCGGCCCCTGACGTTAGTCTCGGCCAGCCCAGGGATGGGCCGCCTCGCCGTGGTCAGCTCCGCCGGCGTCCTGCTGCTGATGGTCATCGGCGCCTACGTGGCCGTCGCCGACTACAGCCTCGCTTGTAGCGGTTGGCCCCTGTGCAACGGCGACGTCGTGCCGGACATGGGCGCGACCTCCGTGCAGGTGATCTTCCTTCACCGTTTCCTGGCGCTCGTCGTCGGCATCGTGCTCCTGGCCCTCTTTGCCGCAGCATGGAAAGAACGTGACCGTGCCCCGATGCTGCCTGCCTTCGCAGCCGCGGCAGTCGTGCTTTATGGCGTGCAGGTTATAGTTGGCGCTGCCAATATCTGGACAGAAGTCGCCGACGAAGTTTCGACCGCGCACCTCGCCTTTGGTACGCTGCTCTGGGTTGTACTCGCAGTGATGAACATTCGCATCCACAGACTCTACGAACGCTTGCCGGGCAGTCTCCGGTCGAGGCCGAGCGCTGACCTCGCGGGGGTGACGCGATGAGCGCGCCTGCCCGCCCCTTCAACGTCCCTGACAGCCCGCTGCCGCTGACCTGGCGTCAGACCATGGGCGCCTACTTTGCCCTGACCAAGCCGCGCATCATCGAGCTCCTGCTCGTGACGACGTTCCCGGCCATGGTCGTCGCCGCGGACGGCATCCCGAACCTCTGGCTCGCGCTCGCCACCCTGATCGGCGGCTCGCTCGCGGCCGGCGGCGCCAACACGATCAACTGCTACATCGACCGCGACATCGACGCGATCATGCGCCGCACCCACAGCCGCCCCATCCCGGCCGGCCTGATCAAGCCCATGAACGCGCTGATCTTCGGCATTTTGCTGAGCGTCACGGCTTTCACCTTCCTGACGATTACCGTGAACCTGCTGACGGCCTTCCTGGCCGTAAGCGCCATCCTGTTCTACGTCTTCATCTACACGATATGGCTCAAGCGCTCGACTGTGGAGAACATCGTCATCGGCGGTGCCGCTGGCGCCATCCCGCCCCTGTGCGGCTGGGCGGCCGTCACCAACAGCCTGGACGCGGCGCCACTGCTCATGTTCGCAATCGTCTTTCTGTGGACGCCGCCCCACTTCTGGGCCCTCGCCATCAGCTATACGAGCGACTACGAGGCGGCTGGCGTGCCGATGCTGCCCGTGACCCGCGGCGCCATCGAGGCGCGCAAGCGCAGCCTCGTCTACGCCGTCGTCACAGTCGGCATCTCGCTAGCCCTCTATCTCACCGGCGATGTCGGCCTTGTCTATCTTGCTTCAGCAGCCGTTTTTGGTGCACTGTTCATCTGGCTCGCCGTGGCACAGATCAAGCAGGCCACGGTCAAAGCCGCGATGACCCTGTTCAAATATTCGACCTCGTACCTGGCGCTGATCTTCGTCGCCATGGTCGTGGACCGGCTTCTGCCGCTGTAGCACTGGAAAGACAAGGAGACCCTGGATGCGTAAGCCTGGCATCAACCTGACCGTGGGAGTTCTGCTCCTCATAGTCTCGTTCGGCATCGCTGCGCCGGCGCTCTGGGGCGCCGCTCAGCTCGTCAAGGTAGACGAGGTCGCTCAGGCGAGCGACGGCGGTGCTGGTGGCGGTGGCGCGACCGGCGGGCCCGTCGCGGTCACCCTGGTGGCAGAGAACGTCAAGTTCGACATCTCCTCGATTACCGCTTCCCCGGGCGTCGACGTCACCGTGACCCTGGACAACAAGGACGCGGGCGTGCTGCACAACGTGGCTTTCTACACGGACCGCAGCGCTTCAACGTCGATCGCGGTCGGGGGCCTGCTGACCGGTCCGGCTACTGAGGACGTTGTCTTCACGGCCCCGAGCACACCCGGCACCTACTACTTCCGCTGCGACGTCCATCCGGACACCATGAACGGCGCGTTCACGGTTCAGTAGCCTCTCAAGCCGCCGAACGCCTCAAGGCAACCTCAACATCCGTGCGCCGTATACGCCGGCCCAGGGGTAGCCCGTTCGTCGCGTCCTCCAGGAACACGGGGCCCTGACAGCGCTCGCACCGCAGCTTCATGCCCGGCTTGACCTCCGGCCCTGTGTAGCCTTTTCGAGGCACAAAGTTGCTCACCTTCAAAGGTTGATGCTGCCGCCCAAAGATCTGGCCGCTAATGTGACCGCAGTGGTAACACTTCACGTCGGAAACGATTCGCGAGCTGATCGTACTTGTCGTACTTACTGTCATCCGTCCGCCCTCCCGGATATTGAGAGATTCGATAGACAAGATTTCGGCGCATCTAGCGTTTTCGATAGGCCAAATCGTGAGAATGAGGGCGTGGACACCGGCGATCGCGGGGCAACCCCAACACCGGGGAAGGTCAAGACGTTGCTAGTGTATCGGTGAACGAGGTGTTATATTGGCTTCGGCTCCAGGGGCATGGGGCTCTTAATACGCCTCGCTGCATACCCTGCTCCGTCAGGGTATTTTGGTGAGTGCAGGATCACAGTACGAACGGGAGGGGTTAATCCAATGGTGGCGGAGCTCGCCAGAGGTCTCAAGGATGTTGTCCTCGATACCACTGAATCTAGCTTTATTAATGGCGAGGAAGGGATTCTCCTCTATCGTGGCTACAACATCCACGATCTCGCCCAGCAGTCCAACTTTGTCGAGGTCAGCTACCTCCTGCTGTACGGCGTCTTGCCGACGCGTACGCAGCTCGACGAATTCACCCAGCGCCTGATTGGTTACCGGAAGCTCCCGGCTCAGGTCATCGAGACCATCCGGCTGGTCAAGGACGCCCACCCGATGGACGTCCTGCGTACCGCTGCCTCCGCATCCGCGGCGTTCGACCCGGACGTCGATGACAACTCGCCTGAGGCCAACCGCCGCAAGTCGGAGCGCCTGATCGCGCAGTTCCCGAGCTTTGTCGCGGCGCACCACCGCATTCGCAACGGCCTGGCAGTGCTCGAGCCGCGTGCTGACCTCTCTCACTCCGCGAACTTCCTCTACATGCTCGAAGGCAAAGAGCCGGAGCAGGAAGCCGTCGACGCCATGGACCTCGACTTCCTCCTGCACGCAGAGCACGGCGCCAACGCATCCGCATTCGCGGCCCGCGTCACCGCCTCCACGCTCTCCGACCTGCACTCGAGCATCGTCACCGCCATCGGCACCCTAAAGGGCCCGCTACACGGCGGCGCCGCTGAGGCCGTCCAGAAGATGACCTCGGAGATCGGCGACCCCAGCCGGGCCGAGGCGTACATCAAGGACAAGCTCGAGAAGAAAGAGCGCATCATGGGCTTCGGCCACCGCGTCTACCGCGCGGAGGACCCCCGGGCCCGCCACATGCGAGAGAAGTCCAAGGCACTGGGCGAGAAGCTGGGCCACAGCGAGTGGTACCAGATCCTCACCCAGGTCGAGAAGGACATGTCGCCGTACCAGTCGCGCGGTATCTTCGTGAACGTCGACTTCTACGCCGGCTCCGTCTACGCCCTCCTGGGCCTGCCGGAGGACCTCTTCGTGCCGATCTTCGCCATCGGCCGCATCCCCGGCTGGTGCGTCGAGATCCTGGAGCAGTACGAGAACAACATGCTCATCCGGCCGCTGCTCAAGTACACCGGCCCCATGGACGTGCCGTTCGTGCCGATCGACCAGCGCTAGGCACACCACTCAGCTACCCAAAGAGGCCCCGACAAATGTCGGGGCCTCTTTCTTGGTTTGCTATCGAGCGTCTCCCTGAGCTCCCTGACAAGGCATGCTGAGCCCGTCGAAGCACGCCCACACGCCTTGCGCACACGAGGACCACGATCACGCCGAGACGTGTCCTCGACAACCTCAGGATGCCTGAACGGTAGGGTGAAAAAGTAAGGGGAAAAGGTGGACTGGTGCTAGGCTTCGATCTTCTCGAGGCGGAACCGCACGAGACCGCTGGGCGCCGACACCGACACCTCTTCGCCCGCACGCCGTCCCAACACGGCCTGGCCGACCGGCGACTCGATAGAGAGTCGCCCTGTGCCCGGCCTCGCCTCCGCGGCGTTCACCAGTTGGTAGGACATCTGGGCACCCGTCGCCAGGTTCAAAATCACAATGTTCGAGCCGATACGGGCCACGTCCTTGGACTGGTTGCCGGTGCCGTCTGCGACGACGGCGTGACGGAGCATGCCTTCCAGCTCTCGAATGCGCGCCTCTACCTGGCCCTGTGTCTCACGGGCGGCGTCCAAAGGCGCATTCTCGCGCACGTCACCGTCAGCACGGGCCGCCTGCAGCTCGGCGGCAATTTTCGGTCGCTGCCCCTTGAGGTCTTCCAGCTCGTGCTCCAGCGAAGCCTTGCCCTCGGCGGTCAGCTCGAGGGTGTTGTTCTCGTTTTGGCTGTTGCCTCGCGCCTTCGACTGTGTCCGGCGGACGCGGACGTGGCTTACCAGGCGCTCGGGGAGGATCTTCTGCTTGTGAGCAAAAGCCAGGAAGCTCTTCAGAGAATCAGCACGGGTTCCCGCGTTCGGGGAGTGCGCACCGAAGGTCTCGACGTAGGCTTCCAGGTCGGCAGGTCGCAACTCGCCAGGGGCGCGGTCTTCACCGAACCATCGCGCGAAACGAAGCGCCTCTTGCCCATCCGGATGCTTGGCTGGCGGTAGCGACTGTCCGAACAGCCGGGCCGCATCGCTCATGGTTTGGGTTTGTATATCGTTAGTCACCACGGTGATCATAGAAATCGGCTTCTATGAGTGTCAATTCTGTTACGAACTATCTCGTGCCTAAATTCCACCGATTTCGGGTGCCTGCCTGACACGGGGCCTTAACATGGACACGTGACGACGACACTCCCGGACGCAATCGCGGACCTCGGACTGCAGCTCTCGCCCGAGCAACTGCAGCAGCTTGCGCAGTTCCGAGACCTCCTCGCCGTCTCCGCCAACGAGTTCAACCTCACGTCCCTGAGAGACCCTGAAGGCATCGAGCGCCGCCACCTCGTTGAGTCGCTGGCCTTCGGCGCCTTCCTGCAAAAGCACGCCCTCCTGCCCGCCCACGACACCGCCGTACCGCCCCGAGTGCTCGATATCGGCACTGGCGCCGGCCTCCCCGGCATCCCGATCAAGATCGCCTGGCCCGAGCTACCGATCACTCTCCTGGAGTCTGTGGGCAAGAAGTGCCGATTCCTCGAACAGGCCCGCGACGCCCTCGGCCTCGACCAGGTCGACGTCGTCGAAGGGCGCGCCGAGGACTTCGGCCGCGACCCAGCGCACCGAGAGGCGTACGACCTCGTGATTGCCCGCGCCGTGGCGCCGCTGGCCGTGCTCATGGAGTACGCCCTGCCCGCGATGCGGGTCGGCGGCTGGCTGGCGGCACCAAAGGGCTCTGCGGCCATCAGCGAGCTCGATGCGGCTGCTAACGCCTTCGAGGCACTAAGGGGCCGCCTCCACGACGCCGCGCCCTTCCAGCCGCCCGAGGGCCTGCGACAAACCGTCATCCTCATCGAGAAGATCGCGCCCACACCGGAGCGCTACCCACGCCGGCCCGGGATCCCCTCCAAGCGCCCTCTGTAGTTTCGGAAAGTGTAGAATTCGCTCGCGTGCCCCGAATCCGGGGCCTTCTTCATCAGGCGGGGGTGAAGAGATGGACCTTCAGTTGGTGATCTCCTGGCTCAAACGCCTGGCCAACCTCGACATGACCGTGTTCGACGAGGTCCGCAACAACCCTGCCGCAACCCTTCCCGGCGTCCTCGTTGCCGGCGCATCCATGCTCATCGCAGGCATCGGCGGCTGGCTCTGGTGGGTGCTCCACGATTACCCCGCCGGTAACGACTCTCCCTTACCCGCCACCGACGTCCTGGTGCACTCCGGCCTTATCGGCGCCCTGCTGGCGACGGCGCTCTGGGGCTTCATCTGGATCCTCATGGTCTATGTCATGCTCACGCAGGTCTTCCACCATCGCGCTTATGTCGAGCAGCTTCTGCGCGTCATGGGCCTCGCTGCGGCGCCGATGGCGTTCATGGGCCTCATGTTCATCCCCGGCATCTCGTTCGCCATTGGCGTCACCGCCCTGGCGCTTACGGTCGCCCTCAGCAACGTCGCCATCAAGCGCGTAACGACGGCGGACGACGCCCAGGTGCTGGTCGCGAACCTCTTCGGCTTCTTCGTCTGGAGCGCCGCCCTCACCCTCCTCGCCCGCGCCGTCGAGCCCCACGCCCCAGGCATCTTCCTGTTCAACGCCATCTCGCGCGTCGCCGACAACATCCTCAGCTTCGCATCCTGACTGGGCCAGCGAGGCGCCCACACCCTCACGCCACGCTCAGAGTTGAGCGCACCGAAGCGTTTTGCTACGCTTCCATGACAGACTCGGGGCTGTAGCTCAATTGGGAGAGCGTTTGACTGGCAGTCAAAAGGTAGGGGGTTCGAATCCCCCCAGCTCCACCAACCCTCAGGATCTGGAAGGCCCCGCTGTGGGGCCTTCCTAGTTTCCGGAGTCCTTTCTATCAACCATTTTCTACTACGCTAGCGAAGTTCTGCCTCGCCACGCGGGCGGTGCCGTCGCTGCCGGTGTAACGGGCAAAGAGAAACCGGGAGCTGATTGGGCCCCCGGTTGGCTATCTATTGCTGCTTGCTAGACCGGCCCGTCGTAATTGAAATGGACCTTGCCGTAGCGCGAGATGAGGAAGTAGTAAATCGTTGCGGTCTGGTTGCACTGGCGGCTCTGCAAGCGCTGGCTCCGGCTCCACATGTCGGCGCAAGAAGCTCGCATGTCATTCAGGAACTGCCGGTCACACGTCCTGCGGTCGGAGTCTGTACCGCCACTGGTGTAGCAATCACTCAGGTCACTCGGATGAACACATAGCTCCGTGAAGTCAAAGAACGCACCGCTCGATGGCAGTCCGAGGCTGGCACAGGTGCATGGTGCTGGCACCTCGTCGTTGAATTCGCAGTTGCCCACCGCGTGGTCGCCGGCGAGCCCGCAGTCGAAAAGGCTGTTGCAGGAGTAGTCACCGATGCTGCTGATTGTATAACTAAAGCCAGCGTCGCCGCAGGCAAATTCAAGCCCGCAGGAGTGGTCACCGATAATGCTGTTTCCTAATGCGGCGCCAGCCCTGTAGCAGGCGCTTTCACCTGTGCAGGAGTAGTCACCGATGATGCTGACTCCTCTATGTTCCCCAGCTCTATCGCAGGCGTAAATAGCCGTGCAGGAGTGGTCACCGATGCTGCTGTATCCAACATAGCTACCACCCTCGTCCTCAGAGCCAGTCAAGTTGCAGGCGTAATCAACCGTGCAGGAGTAGTCACCGATGCTGCTGTATCCATTGAAGCCAGCCTTGTAGCAGGCGTAAATAGCCGTGCAGGAGTAGTCACCGATGCTGCTGTCTCCTAATGCGGCGCCAGCCTCGTAGCAGGCGTTAGAAGCCGTGCAGGAGTAGTCGCCGATGGTCGTCCCGTCACCAAGGCCGATGCAGGAATCCACCGCCGTGCAGGAGTCTTGGCCGATGACGATGTCCACGGCCGAGCCGTTGTTCGCGAAAGAGCAGTAGGTGTTGGGTACGGCGAAAGGGCCACAGGAGCCCGTGCCGACAATCGGGCTGGCCGCCGCGAAAGCAGCCCGCGGCGAAGCGGCGCTCAAACCGAGAATCAGGGCTAAGGCTAGAACGGGTAGGAGCAGGAACTGACTTCGAAGTCGGGACATGGCAAATCTCCTTGCTGGCGATGCCAAGCACCTGCCTGCGAAACATAGTCATGGCGAATTATACGGAGCATAGCAGCACCGACGCAGCAGGATGCATTTTCGAATCCCCACCAGCTCCACCAGCATCTGATTCTGGAAACGCCCTCCTAGGAGGGCGTTTTCTTTTACGACGGAACCTGCTGAGCTAACGCACCTTCGAGAACAGAGGGCGTAGCTCTCTCACGTCCCTGACTGTTTCCAGGTTCCAAACCGCATCGCAGAGCCCGCGCGCACGACGATTGCCCAGGACAGGCGCCAGCAGCGGGTAGCACTTCGCATCTACCTCATCGCGCGACATCGGGTTTTCGGAAGTGCCCCTGACGGCGTCGGTGCGGTGCGTCAGGCGCCGACCGTCCTTCAGGCTGACCTCGACGATGCCCTGGCGCGCAGGCAGAGCCGCCTGCATCTCGTCGTCGCCCAGCAGCTCGATGCGGGCGCGCACCGCCTGCGTGGCGGCATCGTGCATGCGCGACTCGTCGTGCGCGGAGTCGAACGTCACGATGCCGTCCATGAGCATCACCGCGCACATCTGCTGCATACAGATGTCCGGGATGTGGCGGTTGTCCGTCGTCGTCGCGCCCGTATGCGACACCTTCACGACCACGTGCTCGACCTCGTCCGCCCCAAACCCGTGCTGCTTGATCAGCTCCGAGAGCGAGTCCAGCGGCGCCTGGATCGGCGAGCCCACGGACCAGCGCTTGATGTTCGTGTTCATCATCTCGTAGGTGGTGCCCAGCTCCCGCACGAGCTCCTGCGGATTCGCGCCGCCGGCCGGGGTGCGTGTACGCCTGGAAGAAGTTGCGCGGCCCCGCGAACATGTCGTCGGTGGCCGTGAACCCCTGCCGCACGAACGAGGCGGCCGTCGACGCCGTTGCGCGCCGGCATGCCGCCGAAGTCGAACGCTTTCTCGATGTGGTCCGTGTCGCCGATCCACGAGCCGACGCCGGACGCCTGCTGCCCTGCGTAGGTCAGCACGTGCAGCATCTGCTTCTGGTTCATGCGGGACAGCGACGCCGCGGCCGCAGCAGCACCGAATGTCGGGCCGAAGCTGTGCGTCGAATGTCCCTCCTCGCGAAACTCCAGCGCGTTGAGGCACATCGTGAACCGCGGGCTGACGTCGTAGCCGAGCGCCACGGCTCGCAGGAGTGCGCGCCCGCTGCGACCCTGCGACTCGCCCATAGCCAGCGCCGCCGAGACGATGCCGCAGCCGGGATGCGTCTGAGACGCCGCGTGCGAATCGTCTGTCTCGTCGGCGTGCGCCAGGATGCCGTTCGCCAGCGCCGCGACCTCGACCGTGGTGAGGATGTCCGTGCCTGCGACCGCGGCCTCTGGCATACCGCCCCGGCTCCGGGCGTACTGCACGGCCTTGCGTCCCGGCAGGAGCTTCGTCCCGGAGACCATCGCGGCAATCGTGTCGAGGATGTGGTGCTTTGTCTTCTCGACCACCGCCGCAGGCAACGGGCGCGTCCCGGCCGACGCCATGTACTGCTGCCAGCTCGGCGATCACCGGCGTGACGGCCTGCTGCTGCGTCACGGCATGTACCCGCCGCCGTTGATGTGGATGGTCTGGCCCGTGATGTAACGCCCGTGCGGCCCCGCGAGGTGTCGCACCATGCTCGCAACGTCATCGGGCGACCCGCGATAGCCCACCGGCGGCATCGCGCGACCCGCAGGTCGAGGCGGTGCGCCCGGCAGACCCCGTACGGTATCGATGGCGCCGGGCACGACGCAGTTCGCCGTGACGCCCTGGCCCGCGAACTCGAACGCAACGGCCTTCGTGAACGCCACAAGGCCACCCTTGCTGGCGATGACGTGAGCCCGCTCTGCTACCGGCGCGTGTCCGGTCTGACCGCCGATGTTGACCACGGCGCCGTTTCCCGACTGCATCAGATGGGGCATCGCCGCTTTCGTAGTCAGGAAGGCCGCGTCCAACACGACGGCGAACACCTCTCGCCACTCTTCCAGCGACATTTCCAGAATGCCGGTCTCGCGCCGGATCGCCGCGTTGTTCACCAGGATGTCGAGGCGCCCAAACCGGCTGACGGCCTCGCCGACCATCGCTTCGACCACCTCGGGCCGAGTCACATCGCCGAGGAACACCTCGGCGGTACCGCCCTGGGCTCGGATCATTTCGATCGTCTCGTTCGCCATGTCGACAGACGTATTGGCGTTGACGAGGACGCTCGCGCCGCCTGCCGCCAGCGAGCAAGCAATCGCCCGCCCGATGTTGCGCGCGCCGCCCGTCACGATCGCGACGCGCCCCTCGAGTTCCCGTGTCCCTTCGCTACTCAAAACGCTGCGATCTTGGTAGTCCAGGGGATTCGTGTCAATGACCAGCGCGTTCCTGCTAACATGCCCTGCTTGCAGGATCGCCGCTCAGGGAAAGGACACGCACGTGGGCTACTCACTCTTCGTCTCCGGCCTCACGCACAAGGACGAGAGCCGGGCGTTCCCCGGACTGACGCTGTTCACCACGATGACCAGCGACGCGTTCCGCCTCATCGACTTCGATGGCAAGCTCGTGCATCAGTGGAGCCCGCCCGAAGGCATGAAGGCGTTCTACGCAACCGGCCTCGAAAACGGCAACCTCCTGGCCCAGTGCACGGACGGCCAGGAGAACGGCGGACCGGCCGGCGGTCGCGCCTCCGTTGTGGTCGAGATGGACTGGGACGGCAACGTCCTCTGGCAGTACCGCAACCCGGACCTCCACCACGACCACCAGCGCACGCCGCAGGGCACCACGATCCTCATCGCCGCCGAAGCCCTCGACCCCGAGACGTCACGCCGCTTCGCCCACGGCGATCCCGAGACCCCGGACGGCCAGATCCTCAGCGAGGCCCTGATCGAGGTCGACCGAGACGGCAACACGGTCTGGGAGTGGCACGCCCACGAGCACCTCGACCCTGACATCGAGGCGTACAAGGTCGGCAGCGGCGGCCACCAGTGGCTGCACGCCAACGCCGTGCGCCTGCTGCCGGACGGCAACCTCATGACCAGCTTCAACACCCTGAGCGAGGTGATCATCCTCGACAAGGCGACGCGGCGAGGTCACGTGGCGCCTCAACCCCGGCACGACGATGTCGCAGCACAACCCCACGATGCTCGAAAACGGCAACATCCTGCTCTACGACAACGGCAACCGGCGCAATTACTCGCGCATCCTCGAGGTCCGCCCCGACGACCAGGAGGTCGTCTGGCAGTACGAGGGCAACCCCCGCGACTCCTTCTACAGCATGAACATCAGCGGCGCCCAGCGACTGCCCAACGGCAACACGCTGGTCTGCGAGGGCCGCTCCGCCCGCTTCTTCGAGGTCACGCCGGACAAGGACATCGTCTGGGAGTACATCAGCCCGTTCTGGACGGAACACATGGGCCAGAAGAGCCGCGCCGTCTTCCGCGCCCACCGCTACGCCTCCGACTCGCCCTTCATCCAGGGTCGCGCGTAACCCCGAAACCGTAGCCGAGGCGTCCTCGCCTCGGTGGTCATGCGCTCCATACCCTCTCTCAACCGCCTACCAACGTAGCCGAGGCGTCCTCACCTCGGCGTCATGCGCTCCATACTTCTCTCAACCGCCGACCGACGTGGCCGAGGCGTCCTCACCTCGGCGGTCATGCGCTCCATACCCTCTCTCAACCACCTACCAACGTAGCCGAGGCGTCCTCGCCTCGGCGGTCATGGCATGCCGAGCTGAACCCGCGCCAGATTCGCCGGAGGTCATGGCATGCCGGCTACCCGCGCCAGTTCGCCGAGGTCATCGCTTGCCGATCTGACCCGCTGGTGCTGAAATAACACTGATAGCTGTTCAGCATGAACGATCCCTCGAGCCAAGAACGCATTCTCGTCGTCGATGACGACCCTTCGGTCACCGATCTGCTGCGGCGTGGCCTCAGCTTCGAGGGCTTCGCCGTCACCACGGCATCCTCGGGTGACGAAGCCCTCTGCAGCGTCCGCGAGGATGCGCCTGCGCTCGTCATCCTCGACGTGATGATGGACGGCCTCGACGGCTACTCGATCTGCCGCCGCCTGCGCGAGGAGGACCCGGGCTCGCTCGTGCTCATGCTCACGGCCCGCGATGCGGTGCAGGACGAGATCATGGGCTTTCAGGCCGGCGCCGACGACTACGTCACCAAGCCCTTCACCTTCGAGGTCCTCGTCGCGCGCATCCGCTCCCTCCTGCGACGCCGTCAGCAAGACTCCACCGAATCGCTGCGCTACGCCGACCTCACGCTCGACCTCCTCGGCCGCACGGCCCGTCGTGGCCAGCGCGACATCGCCCTCACCGCAACGGAGTTCGACCTGCTCGCGCTGCTCATGACCCACGCCGGCCAGGTGCTCACGAAGGAGCAGATCCTCCAGCAGCTCTGGGGCCACGACTTCGGCGGCAACGCCAACATCGTCGAGGTCTACGTGCGGTCGCTGCGCATGAAGCTCGAAGCGGCGGGTGAGGTGCGCCTGATCCAGACGGTCCGGGGCGCGGGATATGTCATGAGGACCTAGCTTGTCCCTCCGCCTGCGACTCGCGCTGTGGTACGGCGGCCTCGCCACCCTGGTCATCGTCCTGCTCGCCGGCGTCGTCTACCTCATCCACGGCCGCTCCCTCTACGACGACGTCGACCGCGAGCTCACGACCGACGCCGCCCACTTCGGCCCCGTGTTCGACCTCGTCGCCGATGCCCGTAACCAGGAGTTTGTCGCCCGCTCGAGCGGTCAGGTGCGCACCTTCGTCCGTCTCTACGACGCCGTCCGGCACGCCGCTCGTCCCCACGGAGGACGGCGCCGCCGTACCGCCCGTCGACGTACTCGATGCCCTGGCATTGCCCTCCGGCTCCGCGTATACGGACGTGCTGCGATGGCTCCCCGGAAACGGCATCACGGCGCCGGGCTCCTTCGTCACCATCGATAACGCCGGGATCCGGCAGCCGCGTTCGCGTCTACGTGCTGCCGATCGTGAATGCGGGCGAGGTTACCGGCTACGTACAGACCTGGTCCTCCCTCGCCAGCGTCGACCGCGCCGCCAAGCGCTTCCGCCTCCTCCTCCTCGCGATGGGCTCGATCGGCGTCGTCGTGGTCGGCGCCGCCGGTTACGCCGTCAGCGGCCCGGCCCTGCGCCCTGTCGGCGCCATGGTGCGCACGGCCGAATCGATCGCGCGCTCACACAACTTCAGCCGCCGCGTGCCCGCCCCCGCCGTCGCGCGCGGCGACGAGCTGGGCGAGCTGGCCCGCACCTTCAACGAGATGCTCGAAGCCCTCGAAGCCTCCTTCACCGCCCAGCAGCGCTTCATGGCCGACGCCGCCCACGAGCTGCGCGCCCCCCTGACGATCCTGCGAGGCAACCTCGAGCTCCTCGAGCGCGTGCACGACATGCCGGACGCAGACCGGCAGATCGCGCTCGCCTCCCTGCACGCGCAGGCCAAGCGCGTTTCCGGCCTCGTCGACCAGCTCGTGCTCCTCGCGCGCTCCGATGTCGGACAGACGCTGCGCCACGAAGCCGTCGACCTGCACGAGGTCGTGACGACCGCCGTCGCGGACGTGCGCACGCTGCCGGACGGCGGCCGCGTCTCCCTCGATGCCCTCGCGCCCGTCACCGTCACCGGCGACGCCGACCGTCTGCGTCAGGTGATCACGGGCCTCCTGGACAACGCCCGCAAATACACGACACCGGACTGCCAGATCCACGTCTCGCTGCAGCAGAACCGCGGCGAGGCACTGCTCACGGTGGCGGACGACGGCCCCGGCATCCGCGAAGCCGACCTGGCGCACGTCTTCGAGCGCTTCTACCGCGGCAGTCAGGCCCGAGCCAGCGCCCCCGAAGGCGCCGGCCTGGGCCTGGCGATCGCCAAGGCAATCATCGAGCAGCACGAGGGCCAGATCAGTATCGAGAGCGGCACAGGTAACGGGACGACCGTGACGATCCGTCTACCGGTAGCGTCGGCGACAGTCGAGGCCGTCGCTGCACCCGCCTCCTGACGAATCGAGGTGTTGGGCTAGCGCTGTCGCGGCGCCTCGCCGACGGTCCACAGCACCCGAAACGCCAGCCTGTGCACGAGGCGCTCGATCGAGCGCCCCGCGTCGGTACGGCGCATCGCCTGAATCACGGCGAACCCGAGCAGCAACGCGACGCCGTGAGCCAACGGTGAGTCAGAGGTCACCCAGCCCGGCAACGGCAGACCTGCCGCCAGGGCCGCGGTGACGAGCGCCCATCCCACGCCGAAGCCGCCCATGACAAAGAAGAGCATCGAGACGGCGTTACCACCCTCGTCGTAGATAGAAGCTCGGGAAGACGCGCCGTGCTGGTCCGCAGAAGAAGCGCCTGAAGGGTCACCCACAGATCAAATGTTGCTGGGCCATTCTGAAGCATCACTGAGGGAGACCTTAAGGTGCGCTTAAGGCACATTGAGGTGCCCGTGGTCAGGCAGGCTTCAGGTAGCCTTCAGCTAGGACTCAGCATGGGGGTAGACTATAGATGTAAGCCTTTATGCAACCTCGTATCCATCAAGTACATTCGCTATCGGTGCCGGTAGCGACTCAAAAAGAACGACACGTCGTCGTTCGGCAAGATCACATCCCGGCAGCACCCGCCACTGCCCGAGCTAGAAATCGGTGCAGCGGATGACCCAGGACGCAATCGTCGCATCAGGACCAGGCGCAAGGTTCCGCACCTCGCTGGAGATGGTCCGCGAATGGATACTGGCCGACTTCCTCCGCAAATGGGTCTTCCTCGGTCTGCTCATCGGCATCGTCGCCGGGCTCGGCGCCATCCTCTTCTTCGCCGCCATCGACTTCTCGACCTCGATCCTCCTGGGCAAGCTCGCAGGCTACGACCCGCCGGGCCCTCGCGGTGAGGGCGCCACGGTCGTCACCGACATGGCGAGACCGTGGATTCTGCCGCTCGTCGTCGGACTCGGCGGTCTGCTTAGCGGACTCATCGTCTTCACACTGGCGCCGGAGGCTGAAGGTCACGGCACGGACGCCGCCATTGATGCTTTCCACCAGCGCGCGGGCCGTATCCGCTCCCGCATCCCCCTGATCAAGCTCGTCGCCTCCGCCGTCACCATCGGCTCCGGCGGTAGCGCCGGCCGTGAAGGCCCGACTGCCCAGATCGCTGCCGGCTTCGGCTCCTGGCTCGGCGGCGCCTTTCACCTCACGCCGGAGGACCGACGCATCGCCCTCGCCGTTGGCGTTGGCGCCGGCATCGGCGCGATCTTCAAGGCTCCGCTCGGAGGCGCCCTCCTGAGCGCCGAGATCCTCTACCTGCGCGACTTCGAGCTCGAAGCCCTGATCCCCGGCCTCATCGCCTCCGTCGTCGGCTACACGATCTTCGCCTCGTGGTCCGGCTGGGAGCCCGTGTTCGGCGACGCCCTCGGCTTCCAGTTCAGCGACCCCGAGACGCTTGTCTGGTACGCAGCCCTCGGCCTCGCGTGCGGCATCGTCGGCATCATCTACGTGCGCTTCTTCTACGGCACCCGCGATGCCTTCCATCACATCCCGATACCACCTCATATCAAGCCGGCCATCGCCGGCGTCGTCGTCGGCCTCATCGCCATCTGGTTCCCCGAAATCCTCTCGATGGGCTACGGCTGGCTCCAGTTCGCCATCGAGGGCAACACGGCGGAGCTCGCGACGAAGACAATGCTCGCCCTCGTGGTGCTCAAGATCGTCGCGACCTCGCTGACCATCGGCTCCGGTGGCAGTGGTGGCGTCTTCGCGCCCGGTCTGTTCATCGGCGGCATGCTCGGCGGCGGCGCCTGGTCGCTCCTCAACGGTCACGTCCCGTGGCTCCCGTCCGAGCCCGAACCATTCGTCGTCGTCGGCATGGGCGCGCTCTTCGGCGGCATCGCGAAGGCGCCGATGGCAGTCATGCTCATGGTGGCCGAGATGACCGGCGAGTTCACGATGATCGTGCCCGCCATGATCGCGACCTCGATCTCCTACCTGATCACGGGCAACACCACGATCTACGAGAGCCAGGTGCCCACGCGCGCGCGATTCGCCCGCCCACCGCGGCGAGTACACGATCCCGCTGATCCAGGCCCTCACGGTCGGCCAGGCCATGGGCAATGCCATCGTCGCCAAGCCCGACACGAACCTGAAAGAGGCCATCCAGATGGCTCACGGTGACCGCCAACAAGTCATCGCGGTCGTTGACGATGACCGCCTGGTCGGCGCCATCTGGTGTGAGGCGTTCCTCCGAGGCAACATCGAGGATCTGGAAGACCAGCCGGTTCGTGAGGTCATGCGCCGCGTCAACCTCCTCGCCTACCCGGGCGACAGCCTCCACGCCGCGCTGCAACGCATGATCCGAGCCTCCGTCGAAGGCCTCCTGGTCGTGGAGCGAGAACATCCGGAGCACTTGGCTGGCTTCATCTCCCTCGGTGAACTGGCGCGCGTCCTCGACTTCCAGATCAACGAGTTGGCGAAGCGTCCGGGTCGAGCCCAGGCCATGTCCAACGATCCCCTGCGCTTCATCACGGTCGAAGAAGCCATGATGAAGAACTTCCGGTCATTCAAGGAAGACACACCGATCCCGGATGTTGCCGAGCTGATGGCCAGCAACGGCGATCACGCGGCAGTCGTGACAAAAGAGGACGGCGGAATCGCCGGCATCGTCACGACAACGGACCTGCGGCGAGCATCGGTTGGCGGGCAGGACAATGCCGCTACCGCGGTCGGCGAGATCACAACGCGGCAGGTCATTCTGGCCCGTACCGGTGAGTTCCTGGCGAACGCCCTGGCCCAGCCCGGAGCCGAATCAGCGCGCCAGATCCCGGTGGTTGCTGACCGCAGAGGCATCCTCGTGCCCGTCGGCCTGCTAAGGCGCAACGACGTCCTCACCGCCTACCTGCGTGGCCGCGAGCAGCGCGCCTACACGGTCACCGGCCATCACAATAGTGAAGGCGACTCCGAGGAAGAGGTCATCATGACCGAAGCCGCGGTCGAGCGCGACAGCCAGGCCAACGGCCTGACCCTGCGCGAGCTGGGCCTCCCCTCCGGCGTCGTCGTCACGGCGATCGAGCGCGACGGACAGCTCCTCGTACCCACCGGTCAGACCCTCTTGCTCGCCGGCGACCACGTACGCCTCTTCGGCAGCAGGCACGCCCTCTCGGTCGCCCTGGCGCTACTCGACGCGCCTGACGTCCTCCGCGCCCCCTCAGGCACGGGCACCGGCGCCAGTCCCATGACGCACTGATTCGCGGTTCGATGCGATAGGGTCTTAGACTGGGTCAGGTGTTGACGCTACGACACCTGCGCATTCTTGCCTTCCGCACCGTCTCAGAGTTCGGCGATGACAACTGCAGCCAGATGGCCGCGGCCATCTCCTACTACGTCCTCTTCTCGATTTTCCCGCTGCTCATCTTCTCAGTCGGCATCGTCGGCCTCGCGCTTCAGGACTCCTCCCTCCAGCAAGACCTCGTTGACGTCGTACTCGAATACATCCCGCTGGACCAGGAGCAAGGACGCAACGACGTCACCCAGGCGATCCGCGATGTCGCCAACGTCGGCAGCGGCGCCCTGGGTGTCCTCGGCCTCATCGGCATGGCCTGGTCCGGCAGCAACATGTTCGGCGTGATCCGGCGCTCCCTCAACATTGCCTACGACCTCGACGTGCACCGGCCACTCGTACGCCAGAAGCTCTACGACCTTCTTATGGCACTCGCGTTCGCCCCGGCGTTCATGGCCTCGCTGGCCGCCACAGGCGCCATCCGAGCCGCCCGCCGTTTCTCGCAGGACATTCCCGTAGTCGACGACGTCAGCCGAAGCCTCGGTCCTGCCTGGGACGTCCTGCCGCTGCTGGTGCCGATCGCCATGTCGTTCGCAGCCTTCATGTTCCTCTACCGCGTGATTCCTGCCGCGCGATTGCGGCTTCGGGACATCTGGCTAGGCGCCGCCGTTGCCTCGATTCTGTTTGAGGCGAGCAAAGTAGGCTTCAGCATCTACCTCGAAAACTTCAGCAACTACAGCGTCGTGTTCGGTTCCCTGGGCGCCGTGGTCGCCTTCCTGTTCTGGGTCTATCTCGGCGCCAACATCCTCCTGCTCGGTGCCGAGATCGCCTCCGAGTACCCGCGTGTCCTCCGCGGCGACTACGACGACGAGGAGTCGCAGACCGAATCAGAGCCGTTGCGCACGAAGGTCTGGAACCTGCTCGTCGGCCTCGTCTTCCACGAGGACGAGCGCCAGGACAAGCGCAACAAAGAGCCTTAGAGGGGCTCCATCACCGGCCTTGCCCCGCTGCTCTACTCCAGCCCCAGCACGCGTTGCGCGTTGTGGTTGAGGATGAGGTCGATGTCCTCGGCCGGCAGCTCTGACTCCCGGATGTAATCGAAGGTGCGCGCGTAGCTCTCGAACGGCAGCAGCACCGGGTAATCGCTGCCCGCCACCAGGTGCTCTGCCCCGAACGCCGTCCAGGCGCATCGTAGCGCCGCCTGCGAGCCGTGGGACACCGTGTCGTAGTACAGGCGACGCGCCGTAATACTCGGCGTCTCCGGCAGGTCGGGGTGCTGCGACGGCACCTGGTTGTCGAGGCGCTCGAGCTGCATCGAGATCAGGCCCCCGAGGTGCGGCACAACGTACTTGATGTTCGGGTAACGGAACGGCAGCTTGCGCGCGATCAGGTGCAGGACAATCGCCGTGTCCTCCAGCGAGGCGCCCACGGCGACGGTGTACTTGTAATCGTTAATCAGAGGCGAGCAGATGCCGTTCTGGATCGGGTGGTAGAACAGCACTGCGCCACGACGGTCCATCTCCTCGTACAGTGGCTCGAACTCCTCCTCCGCCGTCGAACGGTCGAACACGGAGCAGTTCATCGTCACGCCCAGCATGCCCAGCTCATCCAGCCCGCGCGCCATCTCCCGAAGCGACGCCTCGATGTGCGGCAACGGCAATGACACGAACGCCGCCAGCTTGTCCGGGTGCTGCTTCGTCAGGTCCTGATACGTGTCGTTGATTAGCCGGCAAACGTGGACTGCGTCCTCGACCTTCTCGGCGTACGGCGGCGAGCCGGCCGGCGAGAGCACCTGCATCTGCACATTCGCCGCTTCCATGCGCTCGAAGCGTTCCGGCAGGTCGTTCGGGTTGTCCATCCGCAACGGCCGGTTCGTCAGCGCTCGTGCCGCCTCCGGCAGGCTGTTGCCGCCGATGCGCAACAGCGTCTCGACGTACTCGCGGGATGAGTGATGCGCATGCAGGTCAACAATCATCGGAACCTCCCATCGGAACCTCCGGTTGCGAAATCGCGTCCTCCTCTCCCTCGAGGGAGAGGCGAGATGCCGGTTAACGAATCGAGGTGCACTTCCACGTGGGGAGGCGGCTTGGCATAATCCCCACCACCTCCGAACTTCGAACCGGCTACACCCCGACAGCCTGGTACGTCGGCGTGCGCCACTCCGGGAAGCGCTTGTCGACGCCGCGCACGAGGTTCGAGGTACGCCTCCGTCAGGCGCTGCGTCACCGGCCCGACCTTGGCGTCACCCAGCGGGAAGCGGTCGATCGACGTGATCGGCGTGATCTCGTAGCCGCTGCCGCAGAAGAACGCCTCGTCCGCCACGTACAGCTCCGTGCGGTCGATCTCGCGCTCGACGACCTCCATACCGAACAGCTCCGGGTAGAGGTTCTCCATCAGCGTCGTGCGCGTGATGCTCTCGAGGATGTCGGCGGTCACCGGCGGCGTCACCAGGCGGCCCTTGCGCACCATGAAGAACGTGGCGCCCGTGCCCTCGGCGACGTGCCCGTCCTTGTTGAGGAAGATCGGCTGGTCGTAGCCGTCCGCGTTCGCCTGCAGCGTCGCGAGGCGCCCGTTCTGGTAGTTCGAGCCTGACTTCAGGCGAATCGGGATCGCGTTGTCGGACGTGCGCGCCCAGGAGCTCACGCAGCAGGCGATGCCTGTACCGGGCTCCTGCCGCGCTCGGCGTCGCGGGTTGATGTAGACGCCCGTCGGGCCCGTGGCGTCCATGCCCACGCCGAGGACGTAGGCCACCATGTGCATGTGCACGTCCTCGCGCACCTCGTTGCCCGTCAGCGTCTGGCGTACGGCGTCGAACAGGTCATCGTCCGAGTACGGGATCGTGAAGCGCATCATCTTCATCGACTCCCGGAAGCGCGAGAAGTGCTCGGCCAGGCGGAAGCAGTACAGCTCCCCGTCCGCCTCGTTCCAGTACGCCCGCAGACCCTCGAAGACGTTGGTCGCGTAGAACACGGCGGCGCTGTTGACGGGCAGAGTCGCCTCCGCCTGCGGCACCAGCTTGCCGTTCATCCAGATGCTGAGCTCATTCATTGACCGGGCACTCCTTGGCTGAGATGCGTCAAAGATATACGAACGCGCTCGACTCCACACGACACTTGGCGCCAGAAACTACTCGAATCTGGGGAGTTTCTCGCGCGGGCTGGTATTTCACCCGGTACGTGATAAACTCCGCCCCGCAACAGGAAGAAAGGAAAGGACTTAAACGTGTACAACGGTCAGAAAGTCTTCGACGTCCACGGCCACGTAACGGCTCCGGACGCCTATCGCGCCGCCGCCACCGGCCTCATGGCATCGAACACCCCCCAGGCACAGAGCGTGCTCATGCGCCCGGACGCTCAGCGCCCCGGCCCGCTGCGGGACGAGAACTTCAAGCAGCTCGTGCTCACCAACCACGTCCAGTACATGGACGAGCGCAACATCGACGTCCAGATCATCGGGCCCCGCCCCTTCATCATGATGGGCTGGATGCCTCAGGACATCCTCGAGTCCTGGACCCGCCTGACCAACGACGCCATCGGCAAGCAGGTCTCCTACTTCCCGGACCGCTTCCTCACGTCCTGTCAGCTGCCCCAGAACCCCAACGCCCCGGACACCTCGAACTGCATCGAGGAGATCGAGCGCTGCCAGAAGGAATGGAACCTGATGTCGGTGTACGTCGGCCCTGACCCGGAGGGTCTGCGCCGCACGCCGGGCATGGACAAGCCGTACTGGTACCCGCTGTACGAGAAGTGCCAGCGCGACGGCCTGCCGATCATCGTGCACGGCACGAACAGCCAGGACCCGCGCCTGAGCATCATCAACCAGAACTACCAGGTGGGCTTCCTCGTGGAGCAGTTCATCGCCACCCAGCTCCTGGGCTTCAGCGATGTGTTCGACCGCTTCCCGGAGCTCAAGGTCATCGTGTGTCACTGTGGTGGTGCGCTGTCCCGGTTCGCGCCGACGGACAACCACAACTTCCAGCGCGACACGAGCAACAACCTGTTCTTCGACACGTGTGCCTACGAGCCGACGTTCCTGCAGGCCGCCTTCGCCCAGAAGGGTGTCTCGCAGATGGTGTTCGGCACCGAGGCGCCGGGCTCCGGCCGCCACGTCGACCCGCGCACGGGCCGCTCTGGCGACAACGTGGTCCCGACCCTGGAAGAGGCGGCCTACCTGACGGACGCCGACCGCATGGACGTGATCCACAACAACCCGCTGCGCGTGGTGCCTGCCTTCGGCAAGGTCTAACCACCGCGAGGAACCCGGAACAAGCCAGTTCCGGTTCTCAGCACAGCAACACGAAGGGCCGGGGGCGAATCGCCTCCGGCCCTTCTGCATTGCTATCGTGAGCAGTAAACCTCCCTGGTTCTATGGCTCCTTGAAGACCTGCTGAAGCGCGACTGAAGACGCCCATGTTAACGGCCTTTAAGCAAGGTAAAGAACCCGTCAATTCTCGCCAAACAGCCCGGCAAGATGGCTCCCCTTTTCTCCCTACCGATCTATCCTTTATCCGGCTGGGGTTATCGCAGGCCAGGAGGGCTTAAGTGCTCGCAGCGTCTCGCACCAGACTCCGGGACACCGGCATTAGCTTCGGTTCTGTCTTCATTCGACACCTCGAAGGCGCCATCGCCTGGGGCTCCAAAGTCGGCGACAAACCCGTCTTCGAAACCGCCGACTTTCCCTGGGCCGCTCCCATCGAAGCACACTGGCAGGACATTCGCACCGAGCTCGACGCCGTCCTCGGCCACTTCGATAACATCCCCGCCTTCCATCAGCTCTCGAAGGACCAGGCGGGCCTTTCGAACGACAACGGCTGGCGCACCTACTTCTTCTACGCCTTCGGGTTCGAGGCGGAGGATCACTGCGCCGAATGCCCTCAGACCGCTCGATGGCTCGAGTCGATCCCAGGCATGACGACAGCCTTCTTCTCGATCTTCACCCCCGGTGAGCACCTGCCGCCGCACCGAGGCGCCTTCAAGGGCATCCTGCGCTACCACCTCGGCCTGCTCGTCCCGGAACCACGTGACCGCGTCGCCATCCGCGTGCACAACCAGGTCTGTCACTGGGAAGAAGGCAAGAGTCTGTTCTTCGATGACACCTACCAGCACGAGGCCTGGAACGACACCTCCAGCACACGTGTCGTCCTCTTCGTGGACTTCATCCGGCCGCTGCGCTTCCCCGCCAACGTCCTGAACTGGCTCGTCATTCAGGCGATCAAGCACTCGCCCTTCGTCAAGGACGCCGTTGCCAACTACAAGGCCTGGGAGGCCAAACTCGACCGCCGTGACTGAGTCTCGCTACGCCCTCGCGCGCCTGAGCTGCCGCACTCGGGGCGCAGCACCGACGTGACGCCGCACCACGTCCTCGTAGTCCGCCAGCAGCGCTCCGTTGATCTTCTCCCAGGTCCGGTCCAGTATCTGGCTTCGCGCCGTTGTGCCGAGCCGTCGCCGTAGCTGCGCGTCGCCGATCAGCCACTCGACCTTGTCTGCCAGGTCCCGCGGGTCGTTCGGCCGTGCTACGAGGCCGCTCACTCCGTCATCGAGGATCCCAGGCGGTCCGGCGGCGTCGACCACCACTGTCGCCAGCTCAGAAGCCATCGCCTCCTGCACAACGTTGCCGAAGGCTTCCGTCGTCGACGGGAACACGAAGATGTCGCTGGAGGCATACCAGCGCGAGAGCGCCTCGCCGGTCTGCTGGCCGGGGAAGATCGCATCGGGCAGCGCGCGTCGCAGGGCGCCCTCGTAGGAACCTTTGCCGACCAGCGCCAGCCGGTAGCTCAGGCCTCGCTGCTGGAGAATGCGGTCCATCTTCACCAGGTCGTCCAGGTCCTTCTCTTTGACCAGACGGCTGACCATGAGCAGCAATGGCGTCTCGTCATCGACGCCCAACTCGGTGCGCAACTGGGCGTCCCGAAACGCCGGTGAGAAGCGCTGCGTGTCGATGCCTCGCGTCCACAATCGGCCGTTACGAATGCCGTGCGCTTCCATCTCGCTGACCATGCTGCGGGAAGGCGCGAACGTGGCGTCGCAACGGTTGTAGAACCAGCGCAAGAAGCTCCATCCAGGCCGGGCAAACACACCGGCGTGGAAGCAGCGAAAGTACGCCACGAAGTGCGTGTGGAACGAGCCCACGACCGGGATACCGCGAGAACGCGCGTAACTCTGCGCCCACATCGCCGCCGGTGTTGGGCTGCAGACGTGGATCAAGTCGGGCTCGAACGCATCGAGCTCCTGCTTCAACTCGGTCTTGTCGGGCATGCTCACCCGATAGTCGGAGTGAAAGGGCATCGGCACAGAGCGCACTTTGCGTACGTGGCGGCTCCAGGCGTACTCCTCCGAAGGCTCAATCGGTGCGTAGATCCGGAAATCGCGCCCCCGCGCCTCCAGCTCATCGAAGAGCTGCCCCAGCGTGCGTGACACGCCATCGACCCACGGCAGGATGCTCTCGGAGAAAAAGACGATACGGGAGTTGCCGCCGGGTTGCGTGCTGGTAGGTGCATTGAACAACGGCGTATCGAGACCTAGCGGCGCTTCCTGAAGTTGCAAACTCATGACCTCACACTCATCTGGACTTCCTAAATTCTTCAGTAAACATGTATCACAATTTCAGGCTAACACAGGCCGTTTTAACCAACCATTATCACTAACACCTTTACGGATTATGGATAGGGTATGAATATGGCTTTAGTCAGAGTTCGTTATGAGGAACTGAACAACGAAGTTCAGTCGATTCTTCATAGGGTGAGATTTGCAGAATTACAACTCAATTTCCCTATCATTTTTAGTCCAACATTCATCTACCATTAACGTCTCCTTTACATGCCGCGCTTCTGTGAGTCAGTTTCGCGACACGTTATCGCCGTCCTGTACCCCTGTCTACATAGCACCAGGCAACTCACGCTAAAGGAGAGACATCGTGCTCGCACAACCGATCACCACGAACGTAGAAGCCGCGACGATTGGCGTCCTCGGGGTCGGCGTCGTCGGCAACGCGGTCCGCTCTTACTTCGCGGGCAAGGGGCGTGACCTCCGCTGCTATGACAAGTTCAGCGGCGGGGGCTCTGTCGATGAGGTCAACGAGGCCGACATCGTCTTCATCTGCGTTCCCACGCCCTACGTCGACGGTCATGGCCTCGATGGGGCCGCCGTCGAAGACGCCGTAAGCCAGCTCCGGGGCGAGAAGGTCGTCGTGCTTAAGTCGACCTCGATGCCCGGCACGACCGCCTCGCTACAGCACCGCTACCCGCAGCACCGCTTCTTCTTCAACCCGGAGTTCCTGCGCGAAAACCGCGCCGTGCAGGACTTCCTGGAACCCGACCGCCAGCTCATGGGTTACTGCGACGAAGCCGACCGCGACCTCGCAGTCGGCCTGCTGACCCTGCTGCCGCCCGCGCCCTACGAAGCCGCCCTGCCCGCAACCTCCGCAGAGCTGATCAAGCTCCTCACCAACTCGATGCTGGCCCTGAAGGTCGTGTTCGCCAACCAGGTCTACGACCTCTCCGATGCCCTCGGCGTCGACTACGAGGAGGTGCGCAAGGGTCTCGCCGCCGACCCGCGCATCGGCCCCTCCCACCTCAACGTCTTCGACAGCGGCTACCGCGGCTACGGCGGCAAGTGCCTGCCCAAGGACGTCGGCGGCGTCGTCGACTTCGCCCGCAGCATCGGCACGCCCATGCTGCTCATGGAGACGGTGCAGCAGATCAACGACCGCCTGACCGGCACGGTACGCAAGCTCCGCCGCCGCCTCGAAATCCCGCTGGTCGCCCACGTCCGCTAAGCAACGCCACCCACATATCAGGTCGCCTGAACCCAAGGACAGGCGGCCATTCTTGTTGAGGTCACCTACAATGGTTCGCAGGCGCTCGATTTTGTGTCGAGCGAAGCTGAGAGCCATGACGACACCACAAAACGGACCCCACGAATACTCCCTCGGCGCATCTCAGCGTGAGACGGACCGCCTCGTGACCCAGGCATCAAACATGGGCTCCTTCATGCATGACTTCTTCGTGGCGGCCGGCCTCCAGCCCGGCATGAGGGTGCTGGACCTCGGAAGCGGCGCCGGCGATACCTCGCTGGCCGCCCGATCCGTCGTCGGCGAGACCGGCAGCGTCCTTGGCATCGACATCACGCCGTCCAGCCTGGAGCGCGCCCGCCAACGCATGGCCGAAGCCGGTTTCGACAACGTCAGCTTCATGGAGGCCGACCTCACCCAGGACCTCGCCCTCGATGACGAGTTCGACGCCATCGTCGGGAACCTCGTGCTCATGTACCTCCCGAACCGGGAAGCCCTACTGAAATCGCTGATGCAGCGGCTGCGCCCGGGTGGCATCGTGGCGTTTGGTGAGATCAACGTCGACGGTGGTCCCGCGAACCCGCAATCGCCGTCCTGGGACCAGCTCGAGGCCTGGTGGCTGCAGGCACTCACCGCCAACGGCACCGAGACCCGCATGGCGATGAAGCTGCGAGCCCTGCTCATGGCATGCGGCCTCGAGGACATCGATGGTTGGAGCTTCCTCGGCCGGGCTGGCCGCGATTCCGAGGCCGTGGGCGCGCTGCGCAACCGGCTCTCCATCGGGCGCTCGATGCTGCCCATCATGCGACGCTACTCTGACGCGCCACCGGAAGAACTGGACCGGTTCGACGAGTACGAAGCCGCGGTGCTTCGGGAGTTCCAGGAGAACCGCAGCACCTACATCGCGCCGACAGGTTCGGACCTGTGGGGGCGAAAGCCGGCCTAACGAGGCGGCGTGGCGCCTCGTTAGGTGGGGTCCCCGAGAGGGACAAAGGCGAAACCAGTCGCTAGTGGGCTTCGTCTCCCGCGTCGTCGTCCCAGGGCCCGAGCACGGACATCACCATGAGAATCGGCACCGGCAGGTAGTAGACGCCGATCGAGAAGATCGCCAGCCAGCAGAAGAACAGCACGCCGAGCACCAGGAACCACACCGTCACCCGCAGGTACGGATTGGGCGAGCTCACGGCCATCCAGCCCAGGAACGACGCCGCGATCGGCAACGTCAGCCAGATCAGCACCGTGCGCTGGTTGTCCTCGTCGCCGAAGAAGCCGTTGAGGAACAGCAGGACCAACGTGATCCCCAGCGCGTACGCGAAGGCAAGCCCCGCAACGATCGAGGCTACGCTAATGCTGGACTTTCGCAGCTCGCCCGGATTCTCTTCCGGCTGCAAAGTAGCTTCCGTCCTAAACTCCAGGCGTCTCGATCTTCTCTACCGGGTCCAGCACCTTGCTCTCGCCCGGTGCAAGGTTCACGGCGATGTGCGCCATGCCGGTGTGCATCCCGGCACCGTGCCAGTGACGCTCTTCCCTGTCGAACACGACCACGTTGCCGGGCTCGACGACGCGCTCGCCATCCTTCTCGCTGCCCACGAGGCCCTTGCCCTCGACAATGATTAGCGCCTGCTCGAATGTGTGGGTGTGCCACTTTGTGCGGGCACCAGGGTTGAACTTCACCAACAGGAGCCGCGTCTGCTCCGTCATCGTGTCGTCAACCAGGCCCGCGGCGTTGACCTCGCCGGTAAACATCGGCTGGCCGGTGCGGGGCTTGAACTCTGCGTCTCCCGTGTTCGCGACGTGCATTTTTGCCTCCGTGAAACCTTTACTCGCTCGTACAGGCCGAGAATAACAGAACGCTCCCGCAGCTTCGACCAATTGACGAGTTGCAAGCAGGATCGCTACGATTCCTCCAATACCACAGGAGGTAACCGCATGCCGCTTTACGAGTACTTCTGCCCACCCTGCAATGACCAATTCGAGGTCCTGCGACCAGTCTCCAGTATGGACGCGCCGGCGACCTGCCCCAGCGGCCACACGACCAACAACCGCGTCCTGTCCCTATTCGCGCCGCTGGCCAGGGGCGAAAGCGCTGTCGCCACGATGCCGATGGACACCATGGGCGGGCGGCGATGCCTGCTGCGGTGGCGGCTGCTCCTGCTGCTAGGCCGAAACCTCTAACAAATTAGAGAACGGCGGCTGAATCAGCCGCCGTTTTTCTTTTCGTCAGCGCTCGGATCATCCCCTCGCCCTCGGGAGAGCGGTGGTCGACGCGGCGACCGGAGGTGCGTCTACCCCGTCGCGTACTGCAGCTTCATCCGCTGCGCCGTGTGGTGACGGCTGGCGCCGATGTAGATCAGGGCGCCGAGCACCAGCAATATCGCCTCGGCGATGATCAAGCTTGCCCATGAAGAAGACGATGCTCTCCCAGAATGGCGGCGGGAATATCTGGATCAGATGGTCCGTCGCCGGGTTCAGCAGCCAGAAGTCGTTGCTGAAGATCAGCTGGTGGAAGTTCTCCCATGCGCTATCGAAGCCGGCCGCACCGATCGCCCCGATGATGCCGATGACGACCACGCACACTGCCGCGCCCCCGGCCACCTGCATCGCCAGCGCCCGCAGCGACACCTCCCGCGCCCACAGCACGACGACGGCGATGTAGCCCAGCGCATAGAGCACGCTGAACTCCTGCGCCTTGTTCATGATCCGGAAGCGGTCCTTCACGTCCTGCATGTGCGCGGTCTCGCGCGCGTTGAACAGGCTGACCTCGTGCCCGTCCTCCCGCACGTTGATCGAGAGCGTCTCTTCGTTATTGTTGAAGTAGTCCCGGATCTCGCCTGACGGCGCGGATCAGCTCGTCGCGCGCGATGCCGGTTTTTGCCACCGCGTCATACTCGTCGATGGCGTAGCGATAGACCCGCGCCTCGTTGGCCATGTAAGCGGATGTTGCTCGTGACCAGGGCGACCGGGATCGAGACGATGAAGACGACGGCTGCCAGGATGCGAATAAGGCCCAATTACATGACTCCAAGTCCGGAGGCGCCCGCCACGTCTCGGATCAGCTCGATGTTTTATGGTAGGTTTCGTCTGACAGACGATGTCAATATATCCCGTGTATACGCGTTAGCCTTTCTTCGACTAGCCTTTCTTCCATTCGAGGTTCTCATCATGCTCAGCGACAAGGAACGAGCCAGCTACGAAGAGCTGAGGAACGTCGTCGCCCGCCTGCGCGCCCCGGACGGCTGCCCCTGGGACCGCGAGCAGACCCACGCCAGCCTGCGCCCCTACGTCATCGAAGAGGCCTACGAGGTCGTCGCCCTCCTCGATTCCGGTGAGACGGAGAAGCTGCCGGAGGAGCTGGGCGACGTCCTCTTCCAGGTCCTGCTCCACACCCAGCTCGCCGAAGAGGCCGGTGAGTTCGAGATGTCCGACGTGCTCTCGGGCCTGGCTCAGAAGCTCATCCGCCGCCATCCCCACGTCTTCGGCGACGTGAAGCTCGACAACGCCGAGCAGGTCATCGATCAGTGGGACAAGCTCAAGCAGAAAGAGCGCGCCGAGGACGACTCTGCCCTCGCCAACGTCCCGGCCGCCATGCCCGCCCTCTCCTACGCCCAGACCCTCCTGCGCCGCGCCGAGGCCGCCGGCTTCGCCTGGCCCCACCGCGACGATATCCTGGACAAGCTCACGGAGGAGATCGCCGAGCTGGCAGAGGCGCCCGACAAGGACGCTGCCGCCGACGAGCTGGGCGATATCCTGATCAACGTCGTCAACTACGCCCGTAGCCTCGGCATCGACTCCGAAGAGGCGCTGCGCCAGGCCGGGCACAAGTTCCGCCGTCGCTTCAACGGCGTCGAAACGCGCGCCCGCGAGCGCAGCATCGACATGCCGGCAGCGTCCCGTGACCAGCTCATGGCGCTCTGGGACGAGGCCAAGGCCGAGGCGGGCTAGCCCCTCGAAGCGCCCAGTCGTTCCTTTATGAAATCGTAATCCCCGGTCCGCGCCCGCTTGCTGCCGAATTACTGCGGATGCGCGCATACTTGTTACATGAAACTGCTCGTACCCTTCCTTGCTGCCCTCCTCCTTCTCTCTGCCTGTAGCGGCGACGACGACAACGCTGGCCCGACACCCACCGCTACGGCGACCGTCGCTGCCACACCCCGAAGCGACACCCACCCAGGCAGCAACACCTGCGGCCGACCGCCACCACTCGAGCCTTCTGAGACGGCAACACCCGAGCCCACGGCCACACCGGCGGCCGCCGCAACCATTGATGCGAGTAACCTCGCCGATCTCGAGTCCATCGCCGAAGTGACGCGTCGACACGGCCCAGTTCATGGCCTGGCAGGATGACGGCCGCCTGCTCGTCGCCTCACGCGCCGAGGCCGTCCTCATCGACGACACCGGCGCCACGGAGACCGCCTACACCGCGACCGGCGACGAGGGCATCGTTGCCATCTCGAAGCACGGCCAGATCGCCGTCTCCTCAGACAACGTCACGATTGAGATCCACGACCTCAGCGGCGACGTAGTCTCGACCGTCACGGCGCCGGCCCAGTTCGGCTCCGTCGCCTTCTCCGTCGACGGCACCCTGCTGGCGACCTCTCGCCTGGACCAAATCGCCGTCGATATCTGGCACACGGACACCGGCGAGATGGAGCAGGAAGTCACCGGCTTCCAGACCGCTGCGCCCGTCTACAGCGCCACCTTCGGTCCCGACAACTCAGGAGCTGATCTGGCACGCCCGCGCCACGATCCAGATCACCGACCTCGCCACCGGTGAACTGGGGCCGCAGGATGGAACACGAAGACTTCGTCGGCGACCGTCGCCATCAACCCTGAGGCGACCTTCTCGCCACCGCCTGGGCCACCACCGCCACGCTGTGGAACCCGGCGACGGGTGAGCGCATCAAAGACCTCGACCAGGGCGAGATCGCCTTCCAGGTCGCCTTCCTGCCCGATAGCGGCCTGCTGCTCGTCGGCACGGACACGGCGTGAACCTCTGGGACCCGGCAAGCTTCGACGAGTTGGCGTCCCTGGACACCGCGGCGCGCCAGCTTGGCCGTTTCGCCTGGACGGCACCCACCTTGCCACCGTGGACCAGAACGGCACCGTGACCATCTGGGCGCCGCCCGCGCCCTGAGCGCGGAGTCTGGCAAACCGTAGGGCGCTGGATGTTATACTGCGCCTGGTCCAACCAGCCCCTATGCGATTCATCTAGAGGAGAACATCACAAATGACGGCTCAGGAAAGCGTTGTAACCCCGGAGCGCCTGGCTCAGGGCATCACCTGGAAGCAGTGGATGGAGCAGATCGACCGCAACGAAGAGAAGTTCCAGTTCAACTACGACGACCACAAGCTCGACGCCGCTGACGTCGAGGCGATCAAGGCTACGGCCGCGAAGGCCGGCGGCATCACCTGCCTCGCCCTCGGCGAAGCCTGGTGCCCGGACGTCGTACGCGGCATGCCGGTCATCGCCAAGCTCGCCGAAGCCACGGGCCTCGACCTCAAGATCTTCTTCCGCGACCAGAACGTCGACATCATGAACGAGTTCCTCTACAAGGGTGAGTTCCAGTCGATTCCCGACGCTGGTCTTCTTCGACAAGGACCAGAACAACCTCGGCGTCTGGCACGAGCGCGCCCAGAAGGCCCGCGATGAGATGCCGATGATGTCCGAGATCCGTACCAAGATGCAGAACCAGGAGCTCTCCGAGGACGAGCGCGCCAAGTACATGCAGGAGTACGAGGACTTCCAGAAGGGCCCCGTCTGGGCCGGCTGGCGCGACGCCGAAGTCAAGGAAATCCGCGACATGCTCGAGGCCGCGACCAAGTAACCAGGGCAATCGCCCACCGTCGCAGCGCCGAACTCGTTTCAGCCCTGCGTGCCGATACTGAAGGGGAGGAGCTTGCAAGCTCCTCCCCTCTATTTTGCCGCCGCAGGTTTTGTTTGACGGTTCCGTCCGGCCCACCTACGCTCATTCACAGTCGCGATACAGCTACGCGCAGGAGCATCCCTTGGCAGGCACCTTCCGAATCGGTCGCCTCTTCGGCTTCGAAATCAACGTCCACTGGAGCTGGATCTTCATCTTTATCCTGGTCACCTGGACGTTCGCGGCCGGGATTCTCGAAGACGCCTACCCCCAGTGGTCCGATGCCCAGCGCTGGGCCCTCGCGACGATCATCGCCATCGTCTTCTTCCTCTCGATCCTCCTGCACGAGATGTCGCACTCAATCCTCGCCCGCCGCTACGGCATCCCGGTCTCCAGCATCACGCTGTTCGTCTTCGGTGGCGTCTCCAACCTCAACAAGGAGCCGGACAACGCCCGCCAGGAGTTCTGGATCGCCATCGTCGGGCCGCTCACCAGCATCGCCATCGGCCTCGTCTTCGTCATCCTCTATGTCGGCCTTCGCTCCGTCGACCACGGCGCCAGCGACATCTCCGGCCAGCTCGCGCTGATCAACATCGCCATCGGCATCTTCAACCTCATCCCAGGCTTCCCGCTCGATGGCGGCCGAGTGCTCCGCAGCATCTTCTGGGCTCGCAAGCGCAACATTCTCGGTGCCACCCGCCTGGCATCCCGCGTCGGTATCGGCGTGGCCTACGTGATCATGGGCATCGGCATCCTCACCTTCTTCTTCCAGCCGATCACAGGCGTCTGGTTCTTCCTCATCGGCAACTTCCTCCGGGCTGCCTCCACGGAGAGCTACCAGCAGGTCTTCCTGGACAAGGCCCTCAAGGGCGTCCCGGCCAGCGCCGTCGCCCGCCAGGACTACGTCTCCGTGGCGCCCGACATGTCCCTCACCCAGCTCGTGGAGGAAAACGTGCTCGCCGGCCACGGGCGTTGCTTCCCGGTCGTAGTCGGCACGGACCTGCTCGGCCTGATCACGCTGAGCGACCTCAAGTCGCATCCTCGCGAAGAGTGGCCCACCACCAGCGTCTATCGCGCCATGACCCCCTACGAGAAATTGCGCACCGTTTCGATGCGGGACGACTTGCCGGAGGTGCTCAACCAACTCGCCGCCGGCGACGTGAACCAGGTGCCGCTGGTCGAAGGCAAGGAGCTGCTCGGCATCGTTCACCGCGCCGACGTCCTGCGCTACATCCAGGCCCGCGAAGCGCTCGATACCACGTCCATCGAAACGTAACCTGCCTTTTCCATCGAAGGCATTCACCCGAAGGCATTCACCGTGAGAAGCCGCTGCTATAATTCCCTGCGTGGACAAGCTCACCTGCGCCCGCTGCGGCCTCACCCGTGACAACCAGGACAACTTCTGCCGCTCCTGCGGCCACCAGTTCACCGTGAACCTGCCTGCTGTGCGCGAGTCCAGACTGCCCGCCCGCACCAATCGCTCGATTCCGCCCTCACTAGTCGGCAGCGTCGCTGTCCTCGCCGTCGGCACCGGCATCGAGTGGCTGGCGAGGCACATGGCGAAGCCGGCGGCGCGCGCTGCCGGCCGGGCGCTCATCGGCGCCGGCGACCGCCCGCTATCGACCAAACGCGGCGACGGCTCCCCAGACGTGACGATCGACGAGGTCATCTACGTGCGCAAGGTCGAAGTCCGCCGCTAAACGCCGCGCCTTCCCACAATCGCTGCTTCCACGTCTGATGGGCGCTGACAATCTGTGGCGCACCGTGTAGTCTACGAACGCACACATCGGCTCCGCCTCGCCTGCCCCGACTACCCCGCCACCGCAGCTTGAAAGCGAGCGGCGATGGCCCGCGCCCACACCGTCCTGGTAGTTCTCTTTGCCGTCGCGATTGCGTCTGTCGCGTCCCGGCTACCCGCCATAGGCCAGGAATGGCTTACCAACGGCGACTTCGAGGCGGGCCTCGACGCCTGGACCTTCGAGACCGGCGATCCCATTGACTGCGAGGCTCGTAGCGGCAATATCGCGCTCGGCATCGGCGTCACTGCACCGGACAACGGCCGCGTGTTTCACGACCTGTTCGGTCCTCTACCGGCGGGGACCTACACGATCACGGGCTGGACCGTAGTGCAATCGGGCACCGCCCAACTCCAGGTGGCGCTGGCCTTCGCATCAGATGGCGGCTTCAACACCCAATTCGCTATACCAGCCGGCTCCGGGTATGAATACGTGCCCTTTACCGTCACGGCCACCGCCCTCCGTGACGCCGATTCCGCCAGGCTCTCCTTCGATGTCGCACCCACCGGGACCGCCGAAGTGTGCATCGACGACCTCCAGATCACGACGCAAGACCCCACGCCTACGGCCACACCCACGCCCTCCCCAACCTCGCCGCCGGGAGCGACCGCCACATTCACGCCCACACCAACGAATACACCTGTGTCGGCGACTGCGACGAACACGGCCACGCCGGCGCCTTCCTCCGCCACCAGCACGCCAACGCCTAGCCCGACCGCCACACCCACCCTCACGCAGACACCGTCTCCGTCCCCCACGCCCGGTCCGAGCTTCGTCTTCACCAACGGCGGCTTCGAGCAAGGTCTGGACGGCTGGCGCAAGTACGGCGGCGAGCTCGCGACGACATCGAACGCTCTCAGCGGCAGCACGGCAGGCCTCCTGACCAGCGACACTGAATCGACCAAATGGGCCTACCAGTCCGTGCGCGTCGACCCGTCGCAGTTCTACGAGTTCTCCGGCAGCCTGCAGGCAGACTCAGGCGTCAAGGACGCCTACCTGCGAATCTCCTGGTACCCAACCACCGACGCGAGTGGCTCGGCCGTTTCCACCTCGGACTCGATGGAGCACGCCGGCCCCGGCGGGTACGTCTTCCTGACAACCGGCGCCGTGCAGCCACCGCCCGATGCGGCCTCGGCCCGTGTGCGCATCGTCCTGGCGCCCGCGAGCGCCGCACCCGCATCGCTGTACATCGATGACGTCTCGTTCAACACCACCGCCGCGCCGTCGCCAACGCCGATGCCCTCCGAGACGCCCACTCCGCTACCGGCCGGGACGCCGTCTCCCACACCCACCTTCGCGCCACTGGGCGCCTTCGAGGCCGTCACGCCGTACGAAGGCCCCGAAGCACATCAGGAACCGGTCGACTCGGCGGCCGTGCAGGCATCGGCTGCCTCTGCTTCCGGTGAAGCGACGACCACCGCCGCAGCTTCGACGGCTCCCACCTCAATCCCCGTCGCCGAGGTTGCCTCGACGCGCTCTCAGGCCCGCGCCTCGGCGCCGACGGAAGCCCAGCCCGCGTCGAAGACGATCATGCCGCCTTCGGAGCCTAGCTCGACTTCGTCCTGGCCCTGGATCGCTGGCGTTGGGCTGCTCGTCTTTGGGCTTGGCGGCGCCTACGTCCAGAACAAGCGCACGGCACGCTGACCCTTCGTCGTTGCTTCCTTGTCCCTTGCTCGCGCGAAAGCTATATTTCGCTTAGCAACCTCAACAAGAAGCGGAGGCGCGGCGTGGTCAAGGAACATGTAGACGAGCGAGAAAACAGCGGGGCGATGATGCACCCTGCCCCCACCAGCTACCACGAGGCGCACCTGCAGGCAGTGGAGAACATCGCCGAGCAGCTCTTCCCCTTCCCTACGCCCGACTACCCGTACTTCCGCACGATGGTGAACGAGCCCGAAGTGACTCAGAAGGTCTTCACCAACTACGGCAACGAGCTCGAGCCCGACATCGTCGTCCTGCAGTGGCCGGAGAAGCTACCCGTCATGGTCGCGGAAGTCGTCACCGAGGACATGATCACCGACGAGAACGCCGAAAACGCCTGGGCCGTCGAAGCCCGCCTCGAAGGCGTGAAGTTCTTCCTCTACGTGCCGGCAGGCCACGCCAAGCAGGCGAAGGCGCTGCTCAAGAAGCACGGCATCAAGGAAAAGGACGTCGCCCTGCGCACCTGGCGCAACATCACCGGCCTCAAGACGATCGACGTCACCAACCTGCGGTAGCCCTTGCTCCAGATCCGCCCTGAAACGCCCGCCGACGTCGAGGCAATTCGTCGTGTCGAGCGCGACGCCTTCGATGGTGACGACGAGCCAGCCCTCGTTGACGCCCTGCGCGATGCCGGACACCTGCTACTCTCCCTAGTCGCAGAAGACGACGGCGAGATCGTCGGCCACATCGCCTTCAGCCCCATGACCGTCGACTCCGACACGGACACTTACGCCGCGATCTGTCTCGCGCCCCTCGCCGTCACGCCATCACGCCAGAAGCAGGGCATCGGCACCGCCCTCATGCACGCCGCCCTCGACGAGCTACGCGCGACCGTCGAGAGCGCCGTGTTCCTCCTCGGACACCCGAACTACTACCCGCGCTTCGGCTTCCGGCCCGGCCGCGACTTCGACGTGCACTACCAGGACGACCGCGACGCTTTCATGGCCCTGGAGCTCCAGCCCGGCGCCCTCGACAACGTCTCCGGCACGGCCCACTTCGCCCCCGAATTCGCCCCCTACGAGTAGGTGACCGCGTACGGCTCGTGGGCTGCGCCGTCGCCACGAAACCCCATCCGTAGCCGAGGCGTCCTCGCCTCGGCGTCATGCGCCGCATGGCCCCTCTACGGCGTCAGAGCCAGTCGACGAACGTTAGCGAGCCCTGAACACACAAGATTGCTGAAGCTGCAGGATTCATCCTGCAGTGGACTCAAGCAACGAGCAGTCGCCAGGGAGCCGAGTAGACCCCTGTTCCTAGCCCTTGGGCCTCAGCGCATCCTTGCCCATGTAGCCCCGCAGCACCGCCGGAACCAGGACGGAGCCGTCCGCCTGCTGGTAGTTGTCCATGATCGCGATCAGCATGCGGCCCATGGCGCAGCCCGTGTCGTTCACGGTGTGGGCGAAGCGCAGGTTGCCGTCCTCGCCTCGATAGCGGATGTTCAGGCGCCTCGCCTGGTACTCCGTCGTGTTCGTGTCCGTCATCACTTCCATGTACTCGCGCGAGCCCGACATCCACACCTCGACGTCGCGCTGGCGGTACGTGGCGAGGTATCCCGCGTCGCCCGTGCACTTGTCGACTATGCGGTACGGGAGCTGGAGCTGCTGCAGGAGCCACTCGTTGATCTCGCCGAACTCAGTCGAACACCTCGCCCGACTGGGCATCGGTGGTCACGGCGTTCATCTCGATCTTGTCGAACTGGTGCACGCGCTTGATGCCCTTGACGTCCTTGCCCCAGGAGCCGGCCTCGGAGCGGAAGCAGGGCGTCGACGCGAACACCTTGATCGGCAGGTCTTCCAGGTCCAGCGTGCGGTCCATGAAGTAGCTGAAGTTCGCCGGCTCCGACGAGCCCACGAGGAACAGCGGCATCGGCTCCTCGACGTTGTCCGTCTTGATCTCGTAGACCTGGTCGCGCCCCTCGGGGAAGTGCGACGTGCCGTACAGCGAGCGCTCGCGCACCAGCAGCGGCGGCATGATCGGCGTGTAGCCGCGCCGCACCAGCTCGTCCGTCAGCAGGCGGTTGATCGCCATCTGCATCAGGGCGATGTCGCCGAGGATGTAGGCGAAGCGTGAGCCCGAGACCTTGCCGCCCTGCAGCGTGTCGACGCCGCCCAGGCGCTCCCCGAGCTCCGTGTAGTGCAGCGGCTCGAAGCCACCCTCGGCGTGTACCGGCGCCTGCGGCATGTGCGGCGCCGAGTCGTTCGCCTTGCCCAGCTTGTCGGCGTTCAGGTAACCCGTCACCGGCACCCAGGCGCACAGCTCGACGTTGTCCTCCTCGCCGCGACCCTCCGGCATGTCCTCGTCGATCCAGTTCGGCAACCACTCCACGATGCGCGCCTGCTCGGCGTTCACGGCCTCGAACGCCTCGTCCAGCTCCTTGGAGCGCTCGCGCAGCTCCTGGCCCTTCTGGCGCGCCGCGTCCGGGTCTGTCTTGCCGATGGCGGCGATCTGCTTCTTCTCGACGTTCACGCCGTCGATCTCGGTCTGCAGGGCACGGCGGCGCTCGTCCAGCGCCAGCCAGCGGTCGACGTCGCCCTTGGCAGGGTCGACCTTGCGCAGTCGCACGATCTCCTTCAGGCGTTCCGGGTTAGCTCGTATGGTTCTCGGGTCTAGCACGCTTGCCTTCCTCTTGTGAACGCCGCAGCCCAACCGAGCGACCGGAGTGCACGAGGCCGTCTTCCCGTCGTGTCTGCGCTACCAGTGTCCCTGCAAGTCAAATCAGGGGTAGCGGGGGCGAAGCCCATGCGCGGGGGGCCTTGGGGGTGTCCCCCCAACTCTTCCTATTTCAAAATCAATCGCGGAGCAGCGCGCCAGCGATGCGTAGCCACTTCTTGCTCGCCACCCCACATTCTACCGTCGAAGTCCCGCGGGAGCTTGTACCCCAACCTGGCGTATCGCCTCGATGCCCAGCGCCTGTACGTCGGGCGCAAACGGCCGCTCGAGGCCGTCCTGTGCCCAGGCGCCCCGGGCCAGCTCCGCCTCGTCGAGCCAGTGAATCGGGTTCTCGGCGTCGTGGCTGCGACCGGGGTAGCCGCTGAGGCATCGCAGGAAGTACACGTGGTCGACGTGCCCATGGTCGGGCGCCGGCCAGCAGTCGAGGATCACGTACGGCGGCACGACCTGCTTCGGCCCGCCCTCGTACGACACGCTCGGCGCCGTGCTCAGCACCTCGGCCTCCACATCGAACTCCTCGGCCACCTCACGCAGCACCGCCTGCACCGGGTCCTCGCCCTCCTCGATGTGCCCACCCGCGGGCAGCCACATCGCCAGCTTGCGATGCCAGTGCAGCGCCACGCGCCCCTCATGCACCACGAACCCGGAGACCGTCATGTGCCGTTCCATTGATTGTTTGATTGTATTCGGAGCCCGGGACTCAGGTCGAGGAAGGCTATCCGCTACCCGGGCTCCCGACTCCAAACGACATCACTCCTCCTTCTCGACCAGGAGGATTAAGGTCAAGGTTCTGCCAGCTCGTCAGTCGTCGACCCACGAGAAGTGCTCCTCACTCGTGTGGCGTCCTGAGAGCATCTCACTTCGCTCGAGAACGAAGACGTGCTTCTCTGCCCATCTTCGGACCGCGAACTTCCTGACAGCCTTCTCGAGGATGATGTCCAGTGCCTCGGCGACAGACTGGGACACCTCGGCGCCTCGGTCACACAGAGAACCAAGACGCCGTCCTTGTCATCGTGGATCGTCGTCTTCGAAATCCCTGGACCGCGGATCAGTTCCCACTCGTCGTACCACTCGACATTGGGTGCCCGTATTCTCGCCGCAGCCTGCAAGCCTCGGCAGATTGCCGCTTGAAACTGCTCGAAGACCCTCTTCGGGGTCACGAAGTTGTGCTCCAGCATTCCCTCATCGACCGACATGGTACGGAGCCAGAAACCCGCTCAGAAACTGCTCGCACGCAGATTGCCAGACGCCATTGTGACAACACCAGATGTTACCCGGACCCTCGGCGCGGGCCATAGCCACGTATGCTTTCCTTGGGATGCGAAGAGCACCCTTCTTTCCGGGACCGCGATCTGGAGCTACCCTCTCGATTTCCCGCTTCAGCAGTCGCTTAGTTGACGCCATCAATCGGCAGCCGGAAGTCCACAGCCGGACCGAGCCAGTAGAAGCCTCCGCAAGACGGACCAAGGAGCGCTCTAAGGACCTGCAGCGCCTCCATATAAGCTTGGAAGACCGAGTCCCCGGTAAGGCGCTTCACCTCGATCGCAGCGTCCGAAGGCTCACTACGCACTAGGCACTCAGGGCTTGGCACAGAATCGTAGCTCATCATCCGAGACTCCGCTCGAATGGCCACGTTCCACCATAGATGTTCGCCCAACACGGGGAGAGCGAGATCGACGCAGCGCTGCTCTTGCGATGACAGTGGGGCTCATCAGCTGAGACCAGCTTTCCTAGTTCCGCGCGTGAACGCCCAACCGGGGCGTCAGCCTCGACGGCACCGGCGGCTTCGGGTGCGAGAACACCTCGCTGGCATCGGGCGCTTGCGGCAGGCCGTCGACGTAGAGCGTGCCCTTGCCTGCCTGCGCCGGCTGCTTGTCGCCCGGCAGGATCACGCCCGCCAGGTTCAGCGGGTCGATGGCGCTGACCCAGACGCGCTCGCCCGTGCGCTCCGTGCGCCTGCACGCGGCGCAGGGCGTCGACGGCCTCCGGCAGGGCGTACTGCTCGCCGTTGGGGCCGGAGACGAAGCGACCGCCGCGCACGACACCGCGCGCTTCCAGGCGTCGCAGGGCGCGCAGCACCTCGCGCCAGGGCACCGTGAAGCTCTCGCGCATGTAGAGGTCGCGGAACAGCACGCCGTAGCGCTGCAGGAGCAGTCGCCCGACCGACTCCGCGAACTCGTCGCTGTTGTCCGGGTCGATCTCGGGCTCGTGGATCAACGCCCAGCGCCCGGCAGGGCCGGAGCCCGCGAAGAAGCCACCCGCGCTGTAGTTGGAGCTCGCCCCGCGTGCGTCGAAGGACGCTGCCGGAGGACGAGCCGGCCTTGCCGCCGAGCTGTCGCAGGCCCTGGAAGCCATCGGCCGTCACGAGGCCCCAGGCGACCAGCTCCCGCAGCCCGCGCTCGACGTCGGAGCGCAGGCGCCGCGTGCCGTTGACGATCTCATCGAAGAACAGCGCCCCGCGCGACTTCAGCAGGTCGAGGATCTCGGCCGCGGCGCCGGTCTTCGGGCCCGTCGGGTGACCTTCGGCGCCTCGTACCGCCGCCAGCAGCCCCGGCAGGTCGCCCCGCAGCACGACAGACACCGGCGTCGAGCGACCGGCGTTGGCCGTGCCGGTCAGGCTGGCCTTGCGAGGCGTCAGGCGCGCCCAGGCCACGTCGCCGGCCAGACACAGCTCGTCCAGCCACGAGGACCGGTAGTCGGACACGCGCGCCGCCAGCAGCTCGCGCTCCCACGCCCCGGCCGGCGCCTCGAAGCCCTCCAGCCGCGCGATCGCCTGTCGCACGCCCTGCTTGCCCGCCAGCTTCGAGCCGGGCGCCAGGTGCTGCCATTGCAACAGGAACCGCATGAAGTCCTGCGCCGAAACGGGGTCGATCTCCCGCCGCAGCCGGTCCAGCGTGTAGCGGTGGATGCGCGCCAGCAGCCGCCGGTCGCAGTACTCATCCTCGGACACGGTAGCGCACTGGAACACGCTCCGGCCCTGCGGGGCCTTCGCTGTGGGCATCAGGTGAGAACCGACCCCGCAGCACGTGCCCCAGGCCCTCGAGCTGCTGCAGCCCGCGCTCGACGTCCACCGGGCGCAGGCCGAGGCGCGGCCCCAGGTCCGACGGCAGGATCGGCCCCGAGGCCTCCGACCAGCCCCGCAGCATGCGCGACCGGGCCTCATCGCGGTCCTCGACCCGGTACAGGGCGGCTTCGGGCGGCGTGATCGCCGGCTCGATGCGCCCATCGGGGTAGAGGAAGCGCACGAGGTTCAGGTTCTCGGCCGCGAAGTAGAGCACGACAACCCCTCCCCCTGCCCCCTCCCCGCTGGCGGAGAGGGGGTCGACGGTGTCGCTCTCACTTTGAGCAACTCGAGATGGCATCGCCCCTCGTCCTTCGAGGGCCTCAGGACCAACGGAGGCTAAAGATGGCGCCTCCGGGCCCACATGATGTCCCCCCTCTCCGTCGACGGGGAGGGGGTTAGGGGGAGGGGTTGCTCCGCTTGCCCTCACCCGCACCGTCGCCGCCCGCCCGCCATCGACAAGCTCCTCCAGCAACGGCGCCCACGCTGCCAGCTCGGAGGCCGGCGCGACGACGAGGCTGAGCAGCGCGTCGTGGGCCTCCTCGGCGTCTCGGGGATCAGGCCAGGCTTCCTCGCGCACCCGGGCGATGGCGTCGGCGTCCAGGGAGCCGAGCTCGCGGGCGCTCTCCGGCAGCGCACGCCGCAGCGTGACGGCGCGCGTGCGGCGCTCTTCCAGCGGCGCGTCGTCCAGGTACGTGTACGGCTTGCCGCTGAGGATCTCGTGCGCCATCGGCGACGGCTCCAGCGTGTCGATGGCGTGCAGCCGCACCTCGCCCGCCTCGATGCGCTTGAGCACGTCCACGAGGCCGCCGATGTCCATCGCCTCGTGCATGCAGTCGAGCACCGCCTGGTGCACCAGCGGGTGGTCGGGGATCTCCAGCGGGCCGGTGACGTTCTCCTGGCAGCCGACCTGGGCCGGGAACACCGCGGCCAGCAGGTCGTCCGCCCGCATGCGCTGGATCTGCGGCGGCACCTTGCGCGAGCCGTAGAACCGCGGCACCGCGAGGGCGCGGCCGGCGTCCCAGCGCCAGCGCACCGGGAACACCGGCGCGTAGAGGATCGCCTGCTTCAGCGGACGCCTCGGCGTTGCGCGACGTCACGTAGCTGAAGCTCTCCTGCAGCGGGAAGCTGTGCTGCGGCCCCAGCGACAGCACGATCGAGTCGTCGCTGGCCGCCGCCTGCAGCTCGAAGTCGAACCGCACGCAGAAGCGCTTGCGCAGGGTCAGGCCCCACGCCTTGTTGATCCGCGCCCCGAACGGCGCGTGCACGACGAGCTGCATGCCGCCCGACTCGTCGAAGAAGCGCTCGAACACCACGTCCGTGTCCGTCGGCACCAGGCCGAGGGCGTCCCGCGTCGCGCGCAGGTAGTCGATGATCTGCGCCGCGCCGAGGTCGTCGAGGCCGCACTCGTCCTTGAGCATCTCGCATCAGCGACTCGACGTCCTCGAAGCCCTCGACCACGTCGCGGCGCAGCCGCCCGACCTCCTGCGACAGCTCCAGCGTGCGGCCCGGCGCCTCGCCGAGCCAGAACGGGATCGTCGGCGGCGCGCCGTGCGCGTCCTCGACGCGCACCTCGTCGGCCGCGACGCGCTTGATCCGCCACGAGTTCGTGCCGAGCAGGAAGATGTCGCCCGCCATGCTCTCGATCGCCCAGTCTTCGCCCACCGTGCCGACCATCGTGTCGTCCGGCTCGGCGATCACGCGGTAGTCGGCCATCTCCGGGATGGCGCCGCCGTTGAGGATCGCCGTCATGCGCGAGCCCGCGGCGGCCTCGCAGCACGCCGTTGATGCGGTCGTAGTGCACCAGCGGCGGCGCCCGCCCGGCGCTGCTGCCGATGCCCTCCGCGAGCATCTCGATCACCTCGTCGAAGTCCTCGCGCGCCAGGTCACGGAACGGCCAGGCGCGGCGCATGAGGGCGTAGAGGTCGTCGTCGGTCCAGTCCTCGCACGCCGTCTCCGCCACGATCTGCTGCGCCAGGATGTCGAGCGGCACCACCGGCTGCACGATGCGGTCGAGGCGGCCCGCGCGCACCGCCCGGATCAGCGCGGCGCACTCGATCAGCTCGTCGCGGCTCGTCGGGAACAGGCGCCCCTGCGGCTTCAGCCCCAGCGCGTGCCCGGAGCGGCCGACGCGCTGCAGGAACGTCGCCACGCTGCGCGGCGAGCCCACCTGACACACGAGGTCGATGCTGCCGATGTCGATGCCGAGCTCCAGCGACGCCGTGCACACCAGCGCCTTGAGCTCGCCGTCCTTCAGCCGCTGCTCGACGCGCAGGCGCCGCTCCCGCGACAGCGCAGCCGTGGTGGCTGGCGACCGCCTCCTCGCCCAGCCGCTCCCGCAGGTTGTGCGCCACGCGCTCCGAGAGCCGTCGCGTGTTCACGAAGACCAGCGTCGTGCGATGCGCCCGGATCAGCCCCGCAAGGCGGTCGTAGACGTCGCCCCACTGCTCCTTCGCCGCCACCGCCTCGAGGTCGGACGGCGGCACCTCGATGTGCAGCTCGATGTCGCGCTGGTGCCCCAGGTTGACGATGGCGCAGTCAGGCGTCAAGGGTTACCCCTCCCCCTAGCCCCCTCCCCGCTGGCGGAGAGGGGGGACTGGCCTCTCCCTTGGTTGCTGAACGAATTTCCTTGATCACTTGATCGATTTGATTGAGGACTTCTTCGTTCGAGAATCGGACGATGCGGAGACCCATCGACTGGAGAATCTGTTCACGAAGAGCGTCTTCCTCGTGCCTGGATTCGTGGATGGAGCCGTCCACCTCGACCACAAGCTTCTTCGACGGACAATAAAAGTCGACGATGAACCGGTCGATGACGTGCTGACGCCGGAATGCCAAGCCGTCGAGCTGGTTCCGCCGGAGTCGTTGCCATAGTGCATCTTCCGCGTCGGTAGGCTCATGCCGGCTTTCTCGTGCCAATGGCCTCAGTTTCTCCCAGAGGTCCGGTGGCGTTTGCCAGCGCTCGCCACGCTCGCGGGTGATTACATACCCACCCAACGGTCCGTCCATCGGAGCGAGCGGATTACGCTGACCGCCTGCGCCAACAGGTCCCCCCTCTCCGCCAGCGGGGAGGGGGTTAGGGGGAGGGGTTTCCTCCCGCAGCACCTCCGGCAGCTCGATCACCTCGATGTCCGCCGGGTGCTGCTGGTATGCAGGCGCCGGATGAGCGGGCGGGGTGTAGCCGGAGCGCTCCGTGCCGACCAGAAACGCCGCGATCTCCTCGACCGGCCGCTGCGTCGCCGAGAGGCCGATGCGCGCCGGTCGCTGCTCCGCGACGTGGTCCAGCCGGGCCAGCGACAGCGACAGGTGGGAGCCGCGCTTGTCCCGCGCCAGGGCGTGGATCTCGTCCACGATCACCGTCTGCACCTTGCGCAGGGTTTCGCGGGCGCGCGCCGCCGTGAGCATCAGGTACAGCGACTCCGGCGTCGTAATCAGAATGTGGCGCGGCTTGCGCACGAAGGCCTGTCGCTCCTTCTGCGACGTGTCGCCCGTGCGCAGCGCAACCGTGATCTCGGGCCAGACGGGGCGCGACCTCACCCCCTGTCCCCCTCTCCGATTTCAGAGAGGGGGGACCTGATGTCTCATCTTGTGCGCCCACAGGCTCCATCGCCACTCGCCCTTCGAGAGCCTCAGGACGAGCGGATTCGGAAGAGCGCGCCTCGCCCAGACGGGCCTGTTCCCCCTCGCCTCGCAAGGAGAGGGGGCTAGGGGGTGAGGAAACCCGGTACCCCATCTCGAACGCCACCTCGCGCAGCTCCTCTAACGGGCCTTCGAGGTTGCGCTGGATGTCGTTGCCGAGGGCCTTGAGGGGCGAGACGTAGATGATCTGGGTCGTGTTGGTCAGCTCACCGGCCTCGGCCTGCTTGACCAGCGCGTCGATGCCACAGAGGAAGGCCGCGAGGGTCTTGCCGGAGCCCGTGGGCGCGGCGATGAGCACGTCGCGGCCGGTCTGGATGTGGGGCCAGCCGGCGGCCTGCGCGTCCGTCGGCGCCTGAAACCGGCGCCGAAACCACTCTGCGATGACGGGGTGGAACCTCGAAACGAGGTCGTGGCCATCGTCGCCGGAGGAGGCCGTGTGCTTGATCGGGGCCTGAGCCATGCGCTGAGCGCCTCCCGAATATCGAACGTGTGTACGAAATTGTACGGGCTATCGGCGCAGGCTGGCAATGCGTTTGCTGACAGGAGCCGTCAGGAGTCGGGCGGCGGCGGGTGCTCCATGTACTCCACCAGCTTCGGCGGCCGGTACGACCCGTCCTGCGCGTAACGAATGCGCGTCGCCTCCGAGAGCGACTGGTGCGTCTTGCCCGGCGGCGTGTATGCGGGCACGTCGACAGGGAACCCGATAGGGCGGTCGTAGCGACCGAAGCGCGCATAGACGAAGTTCAGCGACTCGTGCTGCTTGCCGCGCGGGTCGGGATGGAAGCTGTCGGTGATGTAGGCCTCGTCGAACTCCAGCCCGGCGCGCCTCGTCGACTCCACCATCCACACGAAGGTGTTGTCAGCCAGGGCGCGCTCCTTGTTGCCGCCGCCGATGTCGGCGTGCACGCCGGGGAACCAGACCTGCTCCAGCACCTGGTCCGCGGCGTCCGGGCTCTGCTCCCAGAGCGTCGGCTTGAAGAACTTGCGCTTTTCGTCCACCGCGACAGCCTGGAAGCCGAACTTCACCCGGCTGCTGAGGGCAACGTCGTGGAACTCATGCGCCTTGGGCAACACCGGCTTCAGCCAGCCGGGCGGCTGCAGGCTGCCGAGCACGCCCGGCACGCCCAACGTGCCGACCGTGTCCCAGACGCCGACGCACCGCAGGTCGATGTTCTCGGGATCGGGGCGGGAGTACTTCTCCCGGAACTTCTTGACCTCGTCGCGGTCCGGGCCACCTGGGACACGTTTCACGTAGAGGCCCCAGCCCTCGAGAATGCGACCGCTGTTCACTTTGTGCAGGACGCCCAGCGTTCGCACGAAGCCGGCCGCGCTACGCACCGTGTACGCACCGCGCGAAAAGCCGAAGAAGTACAGCGCATCGCCGTTCTCGTAGTTGTTGACGATGAACCGGTAGGCCTCGCGCACGTTGGCCGAGAGCCCGGAGCCGAACGCACCGCCCGTGTACTTGTCGAGGAACCCGCCCGTGCCGACGCCCGCGTCGTAGTAGACGAGCTGCGTCACGCCATGCGAGTCCGTCGGCAACACGGCGTTGGCGAACCGCACCACGTTGCTCGGCGCCACCTCGGCGTTTTCCGGCGAATTCCACGTACCGTCGCAGCAGATGATCAGCCGTTTCATGACGAACCTCCTCGCACAAGAGGTCTCCTGCCCTCAGGATGGAGGAATCCTACGTCAAGTGATCAAAGCGTGCCAAGACGCGAGGCCAATCGGCAACACGGATCGTTGCCACCCATGATTGAGGCCCTGAGAAGAGTCAGGACTTGGAGTTCTCTTATTCTCGTATCACCCGCAGCGCGTGTAACCGCAGCTCCGGCACACGAGGCAGCCCTCAGCGAAGACGACCTCGCTGCCACAATCGGGGCACAGCAGGCCCGTCGCGACCTCGGAGAACGGCAGTGCCGGCCGCGGCGGCATGTAGCGACTGCTTCCGCGCGTCGTCGAGCGCTCCCTACGGGAACCGCGCCGACGTCCGTTCGAGCCCACCGCGGGCGGCGTCAGGGCCAGCGACTCGCCCTGCCCGGCCGGCTGCGAAGGTGCTAGGGATGCCGTCGACCCTCCGAGAAACCGTAGCTCCAGCCAGCGGAAGATGTAGTCGACCAGGCTGGAAGCGCTCGGTATCTCGGGGTTCGACGTCAGGCCGGCCGGCTCGAAGTGCACGCCCTTGAACTTGTCGACCAGCGTGCGCAGCGACACGCCGTACTGCAGCGAGTACGACGTCAGCATCGCGACCGAGTCCATCAGCCCCCGGATCGTCGAGCCTTCCTTCGAGATCGTCACGAAGATCTCGCCCGGCGTGCCGTCCGCGAACAGCCCGACGGTCACGAAGCCTTCCTGCTCGCCGACGCGAAACTTGTGCGTGATCGACTGGCGCTCGTCCGGCAGGTGGCGCCGGTTCGGTGCATCGGCGGTCGGCGCGTAGCCATCGACGGCGACGGTTGCGCCCAGGTCGGCCTCGCCGTCGGCGATGTGCGAGAGCACCTGGCCCGCGCGAGAGCCGTCGCGGTAGATCGTGATGCCCTTGCAGCCCTCTCGATACGCCAGCCGGTACGCCGCCGCCACGTCATCCACCGTCGCCGAGCGCGGGAAGTTGATCGTCTTGCTCACGGCGTTGTCGGTGTGGCGCTGGAACGCCGCCTGCATGCGCACGTGCCACTCCGGCGCCACCTCGTGGGCCGTGACGAAGCGCCGCAGCACGTCGTCCGGCACGTCCGGCCAGTCGCGCAGGCTGCCGCCGCCCGCCAGGTGCTCGACCAGCGCCTGCGAGTAGAAGCCCCGTTCGCGCGCCACGGCCTCGAACGTCTTGTTCAGCTCCGTCAGGCGCACCGGCACCGTCGGGTTCTTCGGGTCCAGGTAGTGCTGTCGCGTGTACGCCAGCGCAAACGCGGGCTCGATGCCGCCGGTGCAGTCCGCGATGATGCTCAGCGTGCCCGTCGGCGCCACCGTCGTGCGCGTCGAGTTGCGCAGCGGGCGAACCCCTCCCCCTGCCCCCTCCCCGCTGGCAGAGAGGGGGTCGACGGCCGGTGTCTCACTTTGGGCGACTTCGAGCTCCTTCGGCCCTCGTCCTTGGACAGGCTCAGGACCAATGGCTGCAGAAGAGCTGGTCTCTACGCCGTCGGGTCCCCCCTCTCCGTCGACGGGGAGGGGGTTAGGGGGAGGGGTCACCCCCTTCGGCCCGTAGATGCTCTCTTCCCACGCCGGGAACGTGCCGCGCTCGCCCGCCAGCGCCTCCGAGGCGGCATCGGCGTGCTCGTGGATGAACGCCATGACGCGGTCGGCCAGCTCGAGCGCCTCTTCGGAGTCGTACGGGATGCCGAGCCTGTACAGCATGTCGGCCCAGCCCATGACGCCGAGCCCGATCTTGCGCGTCAGCTTCGTCTGCCGGTCGATCGCCTCGACGGGGTACGCGTTCATGTCGATCACGTTGTCGAGGAACCGCACCGCCACCGGAATCACCGCGGCGAGCCCGTCCCAGTCGACGCTCACCTCACCCCCTGGCCCCCTCTCCGACTTCAGAGAGGGGGGACCCGATGTTTCACGCTCGGGCGAGTGCTTCTTCAACCGTTCGTCCTGAGCGTGTCGAAGGACGCGAACCCGGCACGGCGCTTCAATCGGCGGCGACTTCCGGTACCTCGTTCCCGGTCCCTTGTCCTTCACCCTTCACGAACAGCGACAGGTTCAAAGAGCCGAGGTTGCATGATTCGTATGCGAGCAACGGCTGCTCACCACAAGGATTGGTCGCCTCCATGGCGCCGAGCGCCGGCGTGGGGTTGTCCGCGTTGATGCGGTCGAGGAAGACGAGGCCCGGGTCGCCGTTGCGCCAGGCGTTTGCCACGATCATGTCGAAGATCGCGCGGGCGCGCCGGGTGCCGACCACCTCGCCCGTGCGCGGATTGATCAGGTCGAAGTCGCCGTCATCCTCCACGGCGCGCATGAACGCCTCGTCAGCGGCGACCGAGATGTTGAAGTTGGTCAGCGTCACCATGTCGCCCTTGAGGCTGATGAACGCTTCGATGTCCGGATGATGCACGTCCAGGATCGCCATGTTGGCGCCGCGACGCGTGCCGCCCTGCTTGATCGCCTCGGTCGCGGCGTCGAACACGCGCATGAACGACACCGGCCCGGACGCCACGCCGCCGGTGCTGCGCACGACGTCGCCAGCCGGGCGCAGACGGGAGAACGCGAAGCCCGTACCACCGCCGCTCTGGTGGATCAGCGCCGTCTGCTTCACCGCCTCGAAGATGCTCTCCATCGAGTCCTCGACCGGCAGCACGAAACACGCCGAGAGCTGCTGCAGCGGCCGGCCCGCATTGCCCAGCGTCGGGGAGTTGGGCAGGAAGCGCAGCGAGGTCATCAGGTCGTAGAAGCGCTCGGCCCAGGTGGTGACCCCTCCCCCTGCCCCCTCCCCGCTGGCAGAGAGGGGGTCGACGGCCGGTGTCTCACTTTGGGCGACTTCGGAAGTAAGAGAACGAATGGATACGGTAGAGCCCCTGTCTGCGTCATCGGGTCCCCCCTCTCCGTCGACGGGGAGGGGGTTAGGGGGAGGGGTCGCCCCGTATTGCGCTTCTGCCCCGGCGATGTTCTCGGCCACGCGGCGGAAGAGCTGCTCCGGCGTCTCGACCGGGTTGCCGTCGTCGTCCTTCGCCAGATAGCGGCGTTCGAGCACGACGCGGGCGTTGTCGGCCAGGTTCAGGGGCTTCGAGGCAGCCTTCTTTGCCATGGGCGGTCAATATACCATAAGAGTCGCTCAAGTGTTCGTATTTTTTGCGTATGCGAGCACATTGTTATAGTCGCCTCAGTGCAGGATCGCCGACAGCCCCTCTCGCCCGACACGCCCACGCAGCCGAAGCCGGCCTCGCTGCTGCTGCGCGGCATGGCCCTGTTCCTGGACATGGTGATCCTGTTCATCCTCGCCGTCGTGATCATCGGGCTGAAGAACGTCGAATCTCGCACCGGCCTCGCGTTCTACCTCGTGGGCTGGTCCCTCTACTACATCGGCTTCACGATGGGCTTCGCCGCGACCCCCGGCAAGATCGCCATGGGCATCCACGTGGCGAGCAAGACCGGCGGCAAAGCCCAGCCCGACAGCGTCATTCTGCGTTATGTCGTGTTGATGGCGGGCGCCCTGCCCTTCGGCATCGGCACGATCGTCAGCATCCTCATGGTGCTCACGGACCCGCAACGACGCGCCCTGCACGACCGCATCGCCGGCACGCTCGTCCTCGATGGCCGCCCGCCGCTCGAAGCGTGGCGAGAGCAGGAAGAACACAACGGCGGCGAATTCTAACCATTCTTGGCGCAGACGTGGCATGATCACCCATCATGCGGCGAATCGCACCATGTCATCGCCCGCATGAGGTCAATGACCTGAGGAGGAACCGATGCCTCTGACACCCGTTCAGCGAACGCGACTACGCCAACCCGCAGCTCCTCACAGAAACCGCCTGGCTCGCTCAGCACCTGGACGAGCCCAACCTCCGACTGATCGACGCACGCTCGACGCAGCTCTACGAGGCCTCGCACATCCCGGGCGCCGTAAGCCTCGCTGCCCACGGCGGCATCCCGCGCGCGGAGAACGGCGACATGGGCACGCCCGAGGCCTTCACGCAGCTCGCACGGTCGCTAGGCATCGACGCCGGCTCCACCGTCGTGATCTACGACACGCCGGCCGCCCAGATGGGCATGGCCGCCTGGGGCTTCCTCTACTTCGGTCACACGAATGTCAGCGTCCTGGATGGGGGCTTCACCAAGTGGCTGTCGGAGGGCCGCCCAACCACGGATTCGCCGGGGTCGTACCCGGCCGGCAGCTTCGAAGCCGAGCTGGTCGAGGAGCTCTTCTGCTCCCTCGACCACGCCAGGAGCGTACACGGCACGAGCGGCACGATCTTCTGGGACGTGCGCGAGGCCGGCGAGTACGACGGCACCGAGGCCCGCAACAACGCGCGGCCCGGTCACGTGCCGGGCGCCGTTCACCTCGAATGGACCGAGCTGCTCGACCCCGACACGAGGACCTTCAAGTCCGGCCCGGAGCTGCGCGCCCTCCTGGATTCGCGAGGGATCACGCCGGAGAGCGAGATCGACTGCTACTGACAGGGCGGCGGACGCTCGGCGGTCGCCGTGCTCACGCTCAAGCTCCTCGGCTACGAGAACGCGCGTAACTACGCGGGCTCCTTCGGCCAGTGGTCGCGCCAGGACGATACGCCCGTCGAGAAGTAGAGCGGCACGCAATGCCTCGAACTCGGCGACCCGGTACGATGTCGCGAGAAGTTCGAAGCTAGGTCACGTCGCGAGTGAGGAAGCGGGCGTAGGCGAGCGAGACGAACCCCGCCGTGTACGCCGCCAGCACACCGGCCGCCTGCAGGTGACTCGGCAGCTCCGCCTTCGACAGCACGGCGTCGGAATCGAGCAGCGAGCTGATGTTGGCGCTGTAGATCAGGGCGTTCGGCAGCCAATCCAGGGCGCTGACGGAGGTGAACGCCGGCGTCAGAAGCACCTCGGCGTAGAAGACGACGATCGGTATCGCGATCCCCGCCGCGCTCGACCGCGACCACAGGGCAACCAGGAACGCCATCGCCGCGTAGGGCAAGGCCGCGATGCCGGTCCGGAGCATTGCGCCACCGAGCGAGCCCAGGAAGTTATCCCCGAGGCTGCTGTCGAGGTCCTTCACGTTCGTCACGATGAGGCTGCCAACGAACGCGGCCAGGAAGCCCAGCACTACCGCCACGACGAGATACATACCGATAACGGTCAGCTTCGCGGTCAGGAACGGCACACGTCCCGCCGTGCGAGGCAACAGTGTCCGGATCGTGCCCCAACCGAACTCGCTGGCCACCGACGTCGCCGTCAGCACGATCGTCGTGATCCAGGCGAGCTGGTACACGATGAACATCCCCTTGTCGGGGATGGCGGCAAGGCGGTAGTCATTGAGGACGTCGCTCTCATCGGAGTTGCCGGTGGTTCCCAGGAGCACATAAGCCGCCACGGGCGCCGCGAACACGATGAGCAGCAGCACGCGCGTCATCATGCGATGTGTCAGCTTGAACAGCTCTCCCCGCACCAGCGACAGCACTAGCGCTGCCCCCCGGTCGCGTCCGTGTCGGTCAGCTCGAGGAAGACCTCTTCCAGGGAGTGATGCCGGCGGACCATCCCCGTCGCGAAAAGGTTCGCTTCGCTGAGGGCGCGGCTTATATCGGCGCCATGCTCTTCCGGCGCGATCACGGCGAGTCGCCCGTCTGCGACCGTGACCTGCTCGACGAACGGCAGGGCTCTGATGATCTCGGCCGCCCGTTCCGGTTCCGCCACCTCGATGTCGAGGAAGCTGCCCTGCCCCACGACCTCGCTCACGGTGCCGACCTGGAGCAGCTTGCCCCGTCGCAGGATCGCGACCCGGTCGCAGACCTGCTCGACTTCGTGCAGGAGGTGGCTGGCCAGGAGCACGCTTCTGCCCTCGCGGGCGAGCTGCGGGATCAGCCCGCGGATCTCACGCTGGCCGGCCGGGTCGAGGCCGTTCGTCGGCTCGTCGAGGATGATCAACTTCGGGTCCATCAGCAGCGTCGACGCGATACCCAGGCGCTGCTTCATGCCCAGGGAGTAGGTGCGATAAGGACTCTTGCGACGCTCCGACAGGCCGACATACTCCATGAGCTCATCGATGCGTGACATCGGCACGCCGCCCGCGGCGAGGGCGAGCGCATGCAGGTTGTCCCGGCCGGAGAGGAACGGATAGAAGGCAGGCGCCTCGATAATCGCCCCGATGCGTCTGCGGGAAACGCCAACGTACTCGATGCGCCCGGCGCTGGGTGCCACGAGCCCCAGGATCATCCCGACCGTCGTCGACTTGCCGGCGCCGTTCGGGCCCAGGAAGCCCAGGACTTCGCCCTTGCGCACTTCGAGGTCCAGCCCATCGACCGCCGTGAACCCGCCGAAGCGCTTCGTCAGGCCGACGGTTCGCAGAATCACCTCATGGCTGGATGCGGGATCGGACGCTCGCGACAGTTCCTGGACCACAAATGCTCCCTTCAGCTCTACGCCAGTCTCCACCCTACCCCGCCATCCGGCTGAGGGCAGGAGCCGGACGGCCCGAACATTCGGTTGCACACAGGCGCAGTTGCAGGATTCATCCTGCAGGTCACATCCGGCATCAAACGAAACCCCGTACCCAGCAAGCCGCCATCGTAGGGCGCACGGCCGTGCGCCCTACAGGTTCCCGGCGTCGACCGGCCGCTCTTTCCAACAAGGCCAAGCGAAACGCCGCCCTTTGCCATTTGCCTCTTTGCCCATTTGCCGCACACAAAGGGGCGGCGCCCGGAGGGGTACGGGCGCCGCCAAAAGGTGCGTCGGCGGTGACGGGGCAGGGACCGCCGACGCCGGAGAGGTCTAGGTCAGATTGTCAGCACGCCCTGCGCCAGCACCTCCGACTCGAGGTGCAACGGCTCTACCGGCACCAGCGGCGGCTGCCAGCCCTCCGGCTTGATCGCCTTGCCGCCGCCGGGCGCCGCGATCTTCTGCATGTTCGCCTCATGCACCGCCTGCCACGCCGGCTCCGGGTCGATGCCCAGCTCCAGGAACGTACCGGCGATCACGTACGTGAGGTCGATGAGCTCCTGCACCAGGTGCGCCACCTCCGGCGACTCCGGCAATAGCTCACCGAACTCGGCCCGGAACGCCGCCTCCGTCATCGCCTCGTGCGTCTCGAGCGCCTCCTCGTCGATGTAGGCGAGGCGCTTGCGGATAATCGACGCGGCCAGGCCGTTGGCGTGCCGGTCGGCGTAGCCGATCTTGCGGTGAAACGCCGCGACGTCTTCTACCAACGACCTCATGCTCGGCTCCCTTCTGCCCATCGCAGGACGTAGCCTCGGGGTTCAGCCCGAGGTGTCTACGAGCACCCCGACGTGCTGCCGCAGTTCTCGCAGCGGTAGCACGTGCCCGAGCGCGACATGATCCAGCCGCAGCTCGCGCACGTCGGCGCGTCTGCCTGCACCCGAGGGCCCTTGTACGTGATGCTGGTGGTCTCGACCACCGTCAGCTGCTCCTCGACATGCGCGGTCGCGGGCGTGGCCGGCGGCGTGAACACCTCCGCCAACGGCTGCACCGGTGCATCTACAAGCGCCGGCTGCACGCCGTTGTACTGGGCCTCCAGGCGGGCGCGCTCGGCCTCCGTGAGGATGCCCAGGTAGCGCTTGTCCTCGTCACCCAGGAACTGCGAGGCCAGCCAGCGGAAGATGTAGTCGACAATCGACTGCGCCACCGGGATCTCGCGGTTCTCCGTGCGGCCCATGGGCTCGAAGCGCATGTGGCCGAACTTCTGCACCAGGTCGTACAGCGGCACACCGTACTGCAAGGTCAGCGAGATCGACGTCGCGAAGGCGTCCATCATGCCGGAGATCGTGCTGCCTTCCTTCGCCATCGTCAGGAAGACCTCGCCCGGCGCGCCATCCTCGTACAGCCCGACGTTGATGTAGCCCTCGTGGCCTTCGATGCTGAACTTGTGCGTGATCGACATGCGGGTGTCGGGCAGGCGCTTGCGCACCGGCTTCGCCACCTCGACGATCTTCACCTCTGGCTCGGCGGTCTTGCTGCCGTTCGAGGTGCTCAGGGGCTGCACGGCCTTCGAGCCATCGCGGTAGATCGCGATCGCCTTCACGCCCTGCTTCCAGCTCTCGACGTAGGTCTCGAAGATGTCGTCAGCCGTCGCCTCGTTCGGCACGTTGACCGTCTTGGAGATGGCGCCGGAGATGAAGGGCTGGATCGCGCCCATCATCAGCACGTGGCCCATCGGGTCGATCGAGCGCTCGCCCTTCTCGGCCCGGAAGGCGCAGTCGAACACCGGCAGGTGCTCTTCCTTGATGTGCGGCGCCCCCTCGATCGTGCCCTCGGCGTCGATGAAGGCGATGATCTCCTGGACCTGCTCCTCGCTGTAGTCGAGGCGGCGCAGGGCCACCGGCACCGTGTGGTTGACGATGCGCAGCATGCCGCCGCCGACGAGCTTCTTGTACTTGATCAGGGCGATATCCGGCTCTACGCCGGTCGTGTCGCAGTCCATCATGAACGCGATCGTGCCGGTCGGCGCCAGGACCGTCGCCTGGGCGTTGCGGTAGCCGTGCTGCTCGCCCAGCTCCAGCGCCTCGTCCCAGGCCGCCGTCGCCGCGTGGGCCAGGCCCGCGTCCTCGATCAGGCTGCGGTCGATGTCGTACGACGCGGCACGATGCTTGGCGATCACCCGCAGCATGGGCTCCCGGTTCTCCGGGTACGCCGCGAAGGGACCGACACGCGCCGCGATGTTCGCCGACTGGGCGTAAGCGCGACCGGTCATCACGGCCGTGAGGGCGCCCGCGTAGGCACGGCCCGCCGGCGCTGTCGTACGGCAGACCGAGGGTCATCAGCGTGCGCACCCAGGTTGGCGTAGCCGAGGCCGAGCTGGCGCATGGCGTGCGCGTTCGCCTCAATCTTCGCCGTCGGGTAACCGGAGTGGCCCACGATGATCTCTTGCGCCGTGATCATGATGTCGACGGTGTGCGTGTACGCCTCGACGTCAAACACGAGTCGCGATGCCCCGGGGTTCAGCCCGGGGTGCTGGCTATCTGCTGGCTCCTCCTTGAGGAAGCGCAGCAGGTTGATGCTCGAGAGGTTGCAGGCGCTGTCGTCGACGTGCATGTACTCGGAGCACGGGTTGCTGCCGTTGATCCGCGCCGTGTTGGCGCACGTGTGCCAGTCGTTGATCGTCGTGTCGAACTGCATGCCGGGGTCGCCGCACTCCCAGGCTGCCTGCGAGATCGCCCGCAGCACCTCGGTGGCGTTGAGCTCCTCGATCACCTGGCCGTCGGTGACGGCGCGCAGGGGCCACTTGTCGCCGTTGATCGCGGCGCGCATGAACTCGTCCGTGGCGCGCACGGAGTTGTTGGCGTTCTGGAACTGCACGCTGGCCCACGCCTCGCCGTTCAGCGACATGTCCCAGCCGGCAGCGCCGAGGTCGTACGCCTTCTTCTCTTCCTTCGCCTTGGACTCGATGAACTCCATCACGTCCGGGTGGTCCGAGTTGAGGATCACCATCTTCGCGGCGCGTCGAGTTGTCCCGCCCGACTTGATCGAGCCGGCGATGGCGTCGGCGCCGCGCATGAACGACACGGGCCCGGAGGCGACACCGCCGCCGGTCAGGTGCTCACGCGAGGAGCGGATGTTGCTCAGGTTGATGCCGGAGCCGGAGCCGCCCTTGAAGATCATGCCCTCCGTCTTGCACCACTCCAGGATCGACTCCATGTCGTCCTGGACGGAGAGGATGAAGCAGGCGGAGCACTGCGGCTTCTCCTTGGTGCCGACGTTGAACCAGACCGGGCTGTTGAAGCAGGCGAGCTGGTGGATCAGGATGTGGCGCAGCTCGTGCTCGAACGTCTCCGCCTCTTCGTCCGAGGCGAAGTACGGCGCGCCGCTGCGATAGCCCGTCGCCAGGTCGATGTCGGCGGGCTCGCGGCCCCACTTCGAGATCTCCATGACGATGCGGTCGACCATCTGGCGCGCGCTCGTCTCCCGCGCCGGCGTGTGAATGCGGCCGCGGAAGTACTTCGAGGCGACGACCTGCGTGGCGGTCTGAGACCAGAACGAAGGTATCTCGATGTCCGTCTGCTCGAACACCACCTTGCCGGACTCGTCCGAGATGTTCGCCGTGCGTCTATCCCACTCGATGCGGTCGTAGGCGCTGACGCCGGGCACCGTGAAGAAGCGCTTGAGCTTCAGCTCCGGGCGCTCGTCATGGTGCATGTGTAGTCCGGGGTAGGTGGTCGTTGTCATGGCGGGGGTACCTCTCCTTGCTCTCTGGAGGCTTAGCCTGCGTCCCTCAGGCCGTCGCTTCTTCCGGCTCTCTGGCCGCTCGTAGTTCCAGCAGCTCGCGAGTCAGCTTGCTCAGCTCTCGCAGCTCGTCCGGCATCGCGTTACCAAGCATCACGATGCCGTCTTCCGTGTACTTCGCTTCGATCTCTTGGAAGCGCTCCGTCAGCTCTTGTTCGCGCGTCTCTTCTACGTTCGTCATAGCGGGGTCCTCCTATTTGTCATCCTCATACAGGCTGCGGCGGTTATACCCGCCCGTCTCCAGTACGAAGCCCTCTGCGTCCGCCTTTGCCTGCAGCTCGTCGAGAGGACGTCCCATCTCCCGCACGATCAGGCGCAGCTGCGTGCCACCGAGGGCGAGGTTGCGCAATCGCTTCACGTCGTTCTCAGACCAGGGCGTGCCGGCCTTGCGCACGTCGCGGGGGTCGGGCGCTTCGCTCATCCTCGCGCCTCCAGCGGCTGCACATCGCTATCGCGCTGCTCCGCCTGGGGATAAGTGGAGGTGATGGGGGGACACCCCCCATGGCCCCCCGCGCGTGGGCTGCGCCCCCACGTCCCCTGCGGAGAGTAGCTGCGGGATTGATCCCGCAGTGTCGAACCGCCCGAGGACGCCATGCCCGTATGCCCGTATGCCGGCACTCCCGGCATGCCCGCCCTCATAGCGCGTCCGCCCCTTCGCCGACGGCCGGGGAGCCGTTGCCGCCGCCGTTGGTCAAGGACAGGCGGTAGGCCGGTCCGGGCGGCGCCCCGGGCACGTTGAGGTTGTACTTGATGATCCCGGGCCTGACCTTGTACGACGAGCCGTCGTCCAGGGTGAGGTGCATCGGCCCGGAGTGGCGCGTGATCAACGGCGTGTCGATGATCGGTCGCATGGTGACGCTCCCGCGCTCCATGTCGATCAAACACGACCCCTCGGCGACGATCTCGCCGGATTCCGTGAACAGCTTGCCGAACGATTCCACGATCAAAATGCGATTCCTCTAGCGTCCCGCCGCACGTCGAGCGTGACGGCGCGTCCTTTCTGTAATGGCCACCGGCGTGGCCGGCGTTTCGACCGTTGTCGGCGGCAGCAGCGGCGGCTGGTTGGCGCCGGCCCGGCGGGCGGGCCGGCGCGGCGCCGTGGCGCTGCGCTCGATCTCGGCCTGGAGCTCCTCCAGGCTGACGAAGTCTCGATAGTGAGAGGCGAAGCGCACGTAAGCGGCGTAGCTCACCTCTCGCAGGCTGTCCATGACCAGGTCGCCGACGTCCGTGTACGGCACCTCGGAGCTGCCGCGCGTCAGCAGCGTCTGCTCCACCTCGTCCACCAGCCCCTCGACTTCCGCCGAGCTGATCGACAGCTTGGCACACGCCCGGGCGATGCCCCGGCGCACCTTCTCGCGCGAGAACTCCTCGCGCCGGCCGTCCTTCTTCACGACGATTAGCGCCGCCGCCTGCACTCGCTCGTAGGTCGTAAACCGGCGCGCGCACGAGAGGCACTCGCGGCGGCGCCGGATGCCGTCATCGGCCTCGCGGGAGTCGATGACCTTGGAGTCGTTGAAGGCGCAGAAGGGGCAGCGCATGGTTAGCTATCAGCTCTCAGCTTTCGCGATCAGTCTTATGTAGACTTACACACGTCGAATCGAGTTTGGCCCCGAAGACACACAGGTCTCGCCGAGGTAGCGTCAGCTAAGCTGAAAGGGGTGTGGCTGCGGGGCATTGGTCGCCTCCTGGCGGTTCGTTCAGATGCGACCCTCTCAGAGGGACAAGGTGGATGATACACCACATCTAGAGCCTGTCAACGAGCCCCAACCCCATATTTTGTGTCGAGTTGAAGAATTGGACTGATCATAACGAACCGGTTATGGCTAGCGATTCGATACCAGACCAGCGCACCCAGGTACTTCGTCACTGCAGGATGAATCCCACAGCTTCCCGCTCGCGCCCAACGTAGCTGCGGGTTTCAACCCGCAGTGTCGAAACACGCGCCGCCAACTCGTACCGGGTACGGGTCGATCGTAGGGGCGCATGGCCATGCGCCCCTACGGGGCCTCTTCCTCGCATCGATGCCTCGGGCAGACTACGGACGCTCAAAGATTGCCACGGCCCGCTCTCGCGTGCCTCGCAACGACAGGACGAGGCGTCATCCAGCACCATCGAGAGGACGTACGGGACGCCGTAGGCATCTCGTCACTGCAGGATGAATCCTGCAGCTTGCCGTCTCACCGCCAACGTAGCTGCGGGTTTCAACCCGCAGCGTCGAAGCGCCCCAAGACGCCTCGTTGCCCTTTGCCCTTTGCCCTTTGCCCTTTGCCCTTTGCCCTTTGCCCTTTGCCGGGGAGGATGAGTGGCGGGGCTCACGCCCGCGGGTCTCGCATCAAAGGCGCCCAGGGCAAACGCGTCAGGTTGCGCACCGCATCGATGATCGCGTTGGGGGTCGAGGCGTTGACCGGCTCGTCGCCCACCGTGACGAAGCAGTTGGACAGCCACGGCCTGGCCACCTCCAGTGCCTGGGGCACCGCGCGCTTGCGCAGGTTGAGCTGGATGAACGTCACCGGGCCGTCGCGCCCCATGCCGTTCATGCTCGTCAGGCGGTAGCCTGCATCACGCAGCGCATCGACCAGGTCATCGCCGATGCCGCTCTTGAACAGACGAAGCGTGATGCTGCCGAGACCGAGTCGCTGGGCCCAGTACATGCCGTTGGCCGTGCCTAGCGAGAAGCCCAGGCCGAAGCCGAGGATCTTGATCGGGTTACCAAGGTCCTGGAAAACGATCGACGCGGCGATGACGTAGATCGTTGCCTCCACGAAGCCGAGGCTGGGCGCCAGCATGTTCCGGCCCTCGACGATGAAGATCGTCTTCAGCGTCGCCAGGGAGACGTCGATGGTGCGCAGGCCCATGATAAGGAGCGCTAGCAAGACAGCTTCGAGCATGGAGCCTCCACCTCCTACCTTCAGGGCGCAACAAGGTGAGTGTCAATCGCATGAGCGAAGGCATTTGTTGGACCCGCATCGGAGATCTCGATGCCTGCAGCGCTTGCTAGCGACTGGGCGCGCGGTTGGCGAAAGCGTAGGTCAGTCCGGCCGCAAACAGCGCCGAGATTCCCAGGCTGCGCGGGTTGATCATCTGCGGCTCTTCCGCCGCGATCTGGCCAAGCCCTATCTGCAGCCCCACCAGCCCCGCGATCATCGCGATCATGATGACGCCAAAGATCAGAAGCATCCTTTGCGTTGGTTCTGACATGCTCAAGAGATTATTCGGCAGCCAACGGGCGCGTCTTTAGCCCTCGCCGGCCCCCTCGATACGCGCCAATCGCAGCAGCTCGTCACCGGTCAGGCGATAGTTCGTCCACTCCGACATCGCCTGCGCCCCCAGCGACTCGTAGAAGGCGATGGAAGGGGCGTTCCAGTCCAGCACGGACCACTCGAAGCGCCCGTAGCCGCGTTCGACGCAGAGCTGCGCCAGGTACACCAGCAGCGCCTTGCCCACGCCCTTCTTGCGGTGCTCCGGCCGCACGTAGAGGTCCTCCAGCCATAATCCGGGCTTCCCCGTCCAGGTCGAGAAGTTCTGGAACCACAGCGCCCACCCGACGCCCTCGCCGTCGATGCGCGCAATCGCGGCCTCGGCAGCCGGCCGCGCCCCGAACAGCGCATCGTGGAGCTGCTGCGGCGTCGCCTGCGCCGACTCCGGCTCGTGCTCGTACTCCGCCAGCTCGCGAATCAGGTCGAGCATCAACGGCACGTCCTCCGCCGTCGCAAGGTCGATACGCAGGTCCATGCCCGAAGCGTACTACGCGCCCCCAACGCCAAACCACGTCGCGCACCGCCTGAGGCAGCCCCGTGCACGGCATGCTGAGCCTGTCGAAGCACGTCAGCGCGGCATCGTGCGGATGGCGCCCTCTGCTTCAGGCGCTTCGAAATGCTGATACGGCTATCGAGACACTGCGGGCGCATCGAGAGGCTGACGTGCCTCGACAGGCTCAGCATGCCCTGTACGGAACCTCGTACACATGCCGGGATGCCGTAGGGCCGGTTCGCGAACCGGCCCTACGGGGCCGCGTCGGCACTACGACACTTCGACACGCGCCGCTGCCTGTAGGGGCGCACGGCCGTGCGCCCCCACGATAGTAACGAAGACGCTCGATGCACCCACACGCTCGGGCCCATGAAAATACGAAGAGGGCGCAGCCTATGCTGCGCCCTCTTCGGTAGCTCCGCTGCGGCCGGTCTTAGCGCGCGGTGACGTTGCGGCGCAGGAACGCCGGCAGCTCCGTGTCCACATTCGGCATGTTGCCGAAGGCGTTGCCGCGTGGCTCGTGGGGTAGTAACTGCTGCGGTGCGGCAGCCTGGGGTGCTACCGGCGTAGGTTCGGGCTCAGGTTGCGCCTCGGGCTCGAAGGCAGGCGCCTCGTAGGTGTCCACGGGCTCCTCTTCCTCAACGTAGTCCTGGTCCTGGAATGACGCCGAGGGCTCGAAGCCCGTGGCGATCACCGTGACCTTGACCTCGTCGCCCAGCGACTCGTCGATGGCGGCGCCGAAGATGATCTCGGCGTCCGGCGAAGCCACCTCTTCGATCACCGCGGCGGCCCGGTTGATTTCCTGGATGCCGAGGTTCTTGCCGCCGACGACGTTGAACAGGACGCCCTTGGCGCCACGGATGTTCACGTCCAGCAGCGGGCTGGTCACGGCGTCGTGCGCGGCGTCTGCGGCGCGGTTGTCGCCCTTGCCACGGCCGATGGCGAGCAGCGCCGGCCCGGCCTGGCCCATGATCCTGCGCACGTCCTCGAAGTCGAGGTTGATCATGCCCGGCAGCGTGATCACCTCGGAGATGCCCTGGATCGCCTGACGCAGCACGTCGTCTGCGGTCGAAAACGCCTCTTCCAGCGTCGTCTTGCTGTCGCTCAGGTCCAGCAGGCGGTCGTTGGGGATCACGATCAGCGTGTCGACCTTGTCGCGCAGGTTATCGATGCCGTCCTCGGCCCGCTGCGCCCGCTTGCCGCCCTCGAACGTGAACGGCCGCGTCACGACGCCGATCGTCAGGGCGCCGGCCTCGCGCGCCACCTCGGCGACGATGGGCGATGCGCCGGTGCCGGTGCCGCCGCCCATGCCCGCCGTGACGAAGACCATCTCCGCCCCGCGCACGGCCTCTCGCAACTCCTCGCGGCTCTCCTCGGCTGCCCGGGCGCCCTTGGCGGGGTCGCCGCCGGCGCCGAGGCCCTTGGTCAGGCGGTCGCCGATACGGATCTGCATGTCGGAGTTGACGTGCATCAGCGCCTGACCGTCCGTGTTCACGGCGATCAGCTCGACGCCCGGTATCTTCTCGGCAGCCATGCGGTTAACCGCATTGCTGCCGCCGCCTCCCACACCGAGTACTTTGATTGGCGGCAGTCCTTCGAAGCTGTTCTTACCACTCATTTGTTTGGTCCTCCCGGGTTCCTGGGGTTGGGACGGGACGTCCGACGTGTCTTCCTGTATGAGAGACAGCTGCGTTCCTTTCAGTAGACCCATCGCATCGTCCGTTCATGTCATCCTTTTCTCCTCACCCTGTAAGAGTGAGGTGTTCATTCCGGTAGCAGCACCTTGAACCACGTGCTCAGGCGCTTGAATATGCCATCGAGCGCGCCAGGACTGGCCGTTCGATAGCCCAACGGCGTGATGTCCTGGTCGCCCATGGCCCACTGCAGCAGGCCGACGCTCGTCGCGTAGGCCGGGTCGTATAGCTCATCTACGAGGCCGAAGATGTGCGTCGGCAGGCCGATGCGGGCCGGCATGCCCGTGACCTGCTCCGCCAGCATGTCGAAGCCGGGCAGACGGGCCGTACCGCCGGTCAGCACGAGGCCGGCCGAGATCAGGTCGAGGTCCGCACTGCCCCGCACGTCATTCACGATCATCTCGAGGATCTCCTCGCAGCGGGCCTGGATGATCTCGCAGGCCAGCCGGCGCGCGTACGTGCGCTGACGCTCCGCCCCGAACGCCTCGATCTCGATCGTCTCTTCCATGCTCACGGTGCTGGGGATCGCGTGGCCGTAGACCTCTTTTGCCGCTTCGGCACTGTGATAGGGGCAGCGCAGACCGACCACGAGGTCGCGCGTGATGTGGTTGCCGCCGATTGGCAGCGTAGCCGTGTGCTGGATGCTGCCTTCGACGAACACGCAGAGGTCCGTGCAGCCGCCGCCGATGTCCGCCACGATGACGCCCTGGCGCCGCTCCTCCGTCGTCGAGCACCGACTCGGCGCTGGCGAGCGGCTGCAGCACGACGTCATCGACGTGCACACCGGCCGCTTCGACAACCTTGCTCACGTTGGCGATGCCGCTGCTGGGCACCGTGATGATGTGCGCTTCGACGTCCAGGCGCTGGCCGTACATGCCCAGCGGGTCGCTGACGTGGTCCTGGCCGTCGACGATGTAGTAGCGCGGGATCACGTGCAGGATCTCCCGGTTGGCCGGGATGCTGATGATCTTCGCGCCCTCCAGCGCCCGCTCGATGTCCTCGGCGGAGATCGGCCGGTCGCGGTCCGGCACGGCGACGATGCCGCGGTTGTTCACGCTATCGACGTGGGCGCCGCTGAGGCCGACGTAGGCCGACATGATGCGAGTGCCGCTGGCGCGCTCCGCCTTCTCGATCGAGGCGTGGATCGCCTCCGTAGCCTCGCGGATGTTCTCGACGACGCCGCGGCGACAGCCCCGACGAAGGCGCCACGCCGACACCCAGGATGCGCGTCTCGCCCGTCCCTTCGGCGACCTCGCCCACGATCGTGCAGACCTTCGTCGTCCCGACGTCGATGGCAGCGAACGTACCGTGTCTCATCGGAGCCCCTCCCCGTTGCAGCATCGGGTCCTACTCATAGGTCACCCGCTCTCCGAAGCGCAGGTCAACGGCGCTCGGGTGAATACCCTGGCTGTCGAGCTCCTGCAGCAGCTCCGAGAGGACCGCGACCTTGTAGTCGTAAGAGCGGTCGTCACCGAACGTGACGCGCAGGCCGCCATCGAAGATCACCGTGACGCCGACGCCGGCTTCGTACTCCAGCTCGGTCACGTTGGCATCGAGGAAGCGCGGCGATTCGCCCATGATGCGCTGGGCAAACTCGATGGCATCGGGGTGCACGCGGTCGCCGGGTTGTAGCACACGCCCCGGCGTCATCTCGACGATGCGAGGCGCGGGGCCGTCCGGCGCGCCGGCGCTGAGCACGACGCCGTCCTGGTCCACGGGGAAGTCATGGCCGTTGACATTCCAGAACGCCACGGGCAGCCGCTCCTGGACGGTAATGACGACCGTGTCCGGCCACTGGCGGTTGATGCTGACGGCGCGCACGGCCGGTATCGCCAGGAGGCGGCGCCGGGCGCCTTCGTCAGAGAGCGTGATCATACTCTTGCCCTGCAGGCCGCTGATCTGGGCTAACGATGCCTGGTCAAGGCTCACGGTGCCCTGGACCGAGACCTTCTGCACGGTAAAGAGGGACGACTGCATGACGGCGTATGCCCCGGCCGCCACGAACACGAGCGGTAGGAGCGCGACGATCAAGCGCCAGGGGACGCTCCAGCGGAAGGTCCTTCTGGGGCCTCCCTGGCTGCGTTGGCTCTGCGCTTCGGGCCGCCGGCGGGGGCTGCGGTCCTTGAGCATTAGCTCTCCTGCCCGGCATAGCCGGATAATCCGACTACACACCTTATCAATCTGGTACAGAATACTCTTAAATCGGCGCGATGTCTCGCCGTTTCGCACCCGGCGCGGAATTTTATGTCCGGCCGTTTGTTGCTTCCGAAAGCTCTCAATCCGCCACCTCGGGCTGGAACCCGAGGCATCACGGCGACCGCTAATCTACTCATCGCCGAACCCCTCACCCACGAGCTTGACCTCGTTCTCCAACTCGATGCCGAACTGGGCGCGCACACGCTCCTGCGCCTCGCGCTTCAGGGCCGCCACGTCCGCCGCTTTGGCGTCGCCGGCGTTGATCAGGAAGTTGCAGTGCTTGTCCGAAAACTCGGCGCCGCCGATGCGATAGCCGCGCATGCCGACCGCGTCCAGCAGCTTCCAGGCCGGGTGATCAGGCGGGTTCTTGAAGAAGGAGCCGGCGTTGCGACCCCGCGGCTGCGCCTTCAGTCGTCGCTCGTCGTATTCAGCGATGCGCGCTCGCAGCTCCGCGGCGTCGCCCGGCCAGAGCGCGAACTCGGCCCAGAGCACCGGCTTGCCGGCCATGGCGCCCTGCGTGAAAGCACTGCCCCGGTACACGAGGCCCAGCTCACGCGCTTCGAGGATCACCTCACCGCGCCCGGCCTCCCAGACGCCGATGCGCAGCAGCACGTCGCCCAGGCAACCGCCGTAGGCGCCGGCGTTGAACACGACGGCGCCACCAATCGTGCCCGGAATGCCGCAGGCCCACTCCATACCCTTGTAACCGGCGAACGAGAGCTGCCTCGAAACACCCGCAAAGCTGCACCCGGCCTCCGCCCTCCAGCAGGTTCCCTGCACCGAGGGGGCCGAAGTATCGGCCGCTTGCTCCGAAGGTGATCCATCCACGGAGGGCCCTCCGTGAGGGCGAGGACGCGAGGGCGCTGGCTCCCCCTCTCCGTGGGGACGGAGAGGGGGCTGGGGGGTGAGGTTTAACGCTTCGGTTTGCCTGCATTCGAGCGGACCAGTGAGGTTTGTGGCCTTGTTGTCGATCACGACGCCGCGGATGCCCCTATCGCCGATGACGATGTTGCTGCCGGAGCCCAGCACGAACACGGGCACCCCCGCCTCATGCGCCGCCGTCAGCACCTCGCTCATCTGCGACGCCGACTCAGGCGACACGAAAACGTCCGCCGGCCCCCCGATACCGATCGTCGTGTGGCGCGACAACGCCTCGTCCCGCTTCGTCGGCGCGATAGCCTCCAGCCGGGTTACGAGGGCGTCCGTAATCACGACCCTACCCCTAGCTTCAGCCGCTCGATTCGTCTGTTGAGAAAAGGGGAGAAGTGCCCCTCGTAGCGTCGCTGCACGTCGGGCAATCGCCAGTCGGCGCCGGTGATCGTCTGGCGGCACGCGCTGGTTCCGCAGCGGCATTGCGCCATGCTGAAGTCTGGGTCGTCGCTTATCAGCGCCTCGTCAATCGTTAGTTCTTCTCCCGCGGCGATATCCCGGCGAGCGACCACAGTGATCTCGTTCTGCATCCACAGGTTGGAGTCGCAGGAGTGATTGAAGCCTCCAACGCCGCTACCCACGTCAAGCTTCTCCGGCGAAGACGACGCGTCGATAACATTGAGCAAGAGATGCTGCCCTTCATCGATCGCCAGGCTGGAGTGATATTTGCCTTCACGCTCGATGCGGTAGAGGTCCTCCAACGCCACGACCTCACCCTCGAAGTGCTCCACGACGGTACCGGCCGGAATGAAGCTACTGGCGAAGCACCCGTTCCCTTCGATGCCTGATGGTCTCGCCTCGTAGAGCACCGTCATGTCGCACTCCTGGCCTTGAGGCGCTCCAGCACCATCGGCCCCACCGCGTCGACGTCACCGGCGCCGACGGTGAAGAACACGTCGCCCGGCCTCAGGTTGGCGGCGACCACGTCGGCGGCCTCTTCGAACGTCGCGGCGTACGTCGGCGCCGGGTCGTGCAGCTCGGCGGCGAGCTGCGCCCCCGTCATGCCGTCAGCGATCGCCTCGCGCGCGGCGTAGGTCTCGAGGATGAACAGGCGGTCGAAGCCGGCGAAGCAGCGCTTGAACCCGTCGAGGAGGTAGCGGCTGCGAGCGTAAGTGTGGGGCTGGAACATCGCCACGATGCGCCGGCCGGGGAAGCGGGCCCGTGCAGCTTCCGCCAGCGCCTCGATTTCCGTCGGGTGATGGGCGTAGTCGTCCATCACGAGAACGCCGTTCGCCTCACCCACGCGCTCGAAGCGACGCTTCACGCCGCCGTAGGCAGCGAGAGCAGGCCGGATCTCATCGGCGCTCAGCCCCACGCTCGCGCAGGCCGCGATAGCACCGAGGGCGTTCTCGACCATGTGTCGTCCGGCCAGCGGCGTCGTGAACAGCCCAAAGCTCTCGCCGCGATGCGTCACATTGAATTGCTGGCCCGCGTCCGTCTCAGCCAGCTCACTCGCCGACCAATCCGGCGTCTCGATGCCCCGGGTTCGGACCACCAGTTGCCCCGGGGTTCAGCCCGGGGTACACCAGTATCCTCAAGCCCGTACGTCACCACCTCGACACCCTGCCCCGCGTACTCGCGCAGCCCAAGCGCTTCGGCGTTGTCGGCGCAGAGGATCAGCGTGCCCTGCACCTGCGATGCGAACTGCCGGAACGCCTCCTGCACCGCCTCCCACGTCCCGTAGTAGTCGAGGTGGTCTGCTTCGACATTCGTGACCACCGCCACGTCGAGGTGGTAGCTCAGGAAGGCGCGGTCGTACTCGTCCGCCTCGACCACGACGTGTGCGCCCGTGCCCGCGGCGGCGTTCGTGCCCAGACCGGGCACCTCGGCGCCGATCAGGTAGGTCGGCTCGCGACCGGCAGCGGCGAGGATGCTGGCGACGAGGCCGGAGGTCGTGCTCTTGCCGTGGCACCCCGAGACGCCGATGCTCGTCTTGCCCTCCATCAGCTTCGCGACCATGTCGGCGCGCTTGAGCAACGGGATGCCCCGGCTGCGCGCTTCCTCGAGCTCCGGGTTGCCCGTGGTCGCCGCCGAGGTCGTCACGACCAGCCCCGCGTCGCCGACGTTCCCGGCGTCATGCGGCCCGATCGCGACGCGTCGCGCCCAGCGATTGCATCGTCTCGGTCACGGGCGTGGCGCGCAGGTCGGAGCCGGACACCTCATGGCCCCAGGACAGCAGGATGCGCCCGATCGCGCTCATGTGCGCGCCGCCGATGCCTACCAGATGGACTCGGTGCGGGATGCCGGTTGTCACGGCGCGTCCTCTCGCACGCGGTCGAACCGGCGCAGGCTCTGGATCTGGGCCAGACGCCCCTGCACGGCGATCTTTCTTCGCCGCGACGGGAACACACGCAGGCACATCGAGATCAGGAGGCCGAGACGAGACGGACGATGGCCGACGCGGACAACTCGGCCGCGGCTTCTCGCTGTGTCGATCGGTCCCATGCTCCTCGGTCCCTGTAATTCCATCACGCCGCGCCCTTCGCCATCTCAACCGTGAGCCGGGCAAGGCGCTCTGCCGCGTCCGGTCGCGCCAGACCCGCCAGCGCCGTGCGCATGCGGTCGAGGCGGTCCGTGTCCTTGATCAGGTCCGCGGCCAGCTCGTGCAGCTCGCCGATATCGGACTGCGGCAGCATCACCGCCGCGTCGTTGTCTTGCAGGTACTGGGCGTTCGGGCCCTGGTCCCAGCCCTCGTACTCGCCCGGCACCAGGATCGCGGGCAGGCGCGTCGCGGGCAGCTCACCGAGCACGGAGGCGCCGGCGCGCATGATCCCCAGGTCGGCGGCGGACAGCGCCAGGGGCATCTCGTCGTGCATATAAGCGTAGAGGTGGTAACGGCTCTTCAGCTCCTGGGGCAGCATCTCCATTCCCGCCCGCAGCCACGCCTCGTCAGCCCGGCCGCACAGGTGGATGATCTGGCCCACGTGCAGGAAGTCGGCGGCCCAGGACGAGACGGCGTGGTTCAGCCTCGCGGCGCCGCTGCTGGCGCCCGACACGAGCAACGCCGGCAGGTCCGGGTCCAGGTTGAGCTGCTTGCGCGCCTCCGCCTTATCGACGCCAAAGAAGGGCTCGCGCACCGGGTAGCCCGTGAGCACCGTCTTCTCGTAGCCCAGTTTCTCCTGCGCCGGCGCCACGGTGACCGCGATGCGCTCGGCTATCTTCGCCAGCGTGCGCACCGCCATACCGGCCTCGACGTCGGGCAGGAACAGCAGCAGCGGCACCTTGCGCGCCCGTGCCGCCATGCCGACACCGACGCTGCCGTAGCCGCCGCTGGCGAACAGCACGTCAGGCTTGAACTGGCGCAGGATGTTGTAAGACTGCGCCGTGCCCGACGCGAGATCGAGACCGCCTTTGGCAGTGCCGAGGAGGTTCCCGGCGCGCACGGGCCCGGCCGTCACGGCTTTGAACGGCACATCCTCACGCGCCACGATGTCGCCGTCCATCTTGCCCTTCACGCCGATGTACAGCAGCTCCACAGGCTCGGGCAGGTCGAGTTTTCGTAGCGCGGCAACGACGGCCATCGCCGGGTAGACGTGACCGCCGGTACCTCCGCCACAGAAAGCAATCCTCATGTACGCTGACCCTCGTTCATCCTCGTTAACACCGGTTCGGCGACCGGCGGAATAGCCTGGCGGCGGCGCGTCGGTTGGGCCTGACGCCGCGCCGGCTGTCTCTCCGGCACGCTCTCTTTGCCGTAGCGCGAGACGCTGAGCAGCACCCCCACGCCGGCCATCACCATTATCAACGATGAGCCGCCGTAGCTTACGAACGGCAGCGGGATGCCCGTGAGCGGGATCGAGCGCGTGATGCCGCCGATGTTCACGAGGGCCTGGAAGGCGATCCAGCACACCACGCCCATCGCCAGGTAGGTGCCGAAGTCGTCGTGCGCGCGCATGGCGACCCGGAAGCCGCGATAGATAAGGTAGGCAAACAGCCCGATCACCACCATGGCGCCGATGAAGCCTGCCTCCTCGCCGATGATCGCGAAGATGCCGTCCGTGTGAGCGCCGGGAATATAGAAGAACTTCTGACGGCTCACGCCCAGCCCCAGGCCTTCGAGGCCGCCGCTACCGAGCGCGATCAGCAGCTGCAGCGTCTGGAACCCGATGCCGCCCGGGTCGGTCTCGGCCGACGTAAAGGCAATGAGGCGGTCGGCGCGATAGCCGTCGGCCAGGATCAGCAGCACGCCGGCAACCAGGCCGGTGCCGCCCAGGGTCAATACGTGCACCAGCGATCCGCCGGCGAGGAAGAACAGCGCCACGGTCGTCGCCACCAGCACGGCAGCCGTACCGGTGTCCGGCTCCATCAGGATCAGCGCCGCGACGACGCCGACGGCGAAGATGAAGGGCGCGAACCCGGCCGCGAAGCTCGTGAGGTCCCGCCGGTACGACGCCAGCCAGGCAGAGATGTAGATGATCAGCGCCAGCTTGGCGAACTCGGACGGCTGGAACGGCATCGGGCCGAAGTTGATCCAGCGCCGCGCACCGTAGGCGTCGCCACCGATGAACAGCACCAGCGCCAGGCTCACCACTGCCGCAAGCATGATGATCGGGCTGAACACGCGCAGGCGGTGGTAATCGATCGACATGAAGAACACGAGGGCAACCGTTCCCAGCGCCGCCGCAATGATCTGGCGGAAGAAGAAGTAGTTGATGTTGTCGTAGTGGGCGAGGGCGATCGCGAAACTCGAGCTGTAAACGAAGATCACGCCGATGACGACGAGCGCCAGTGTCGTCGCCAGGATGGCGTAATCCGGGTTGCCCACCTCCAGACGGTGATACTTCATCGTGCGTCTCCCTCTGCCAGCCGCGCGACGAGAGCGCGAAACTCCTCGCCGCGGGCTTCGAAATTCGGATAAGCGTCAAAGCTCGTGCAGGCCGGCGACAGCAGGACGACGTCCCCGGCCTGCGCCAGGCCCGCAGCCGTCGCGAATGCTTCCGGCATCGTCTCGGCCTCGTGCACCGGCACGTTGATCGCGCGCGCCGCCTCGGCCAGCGTGTGACCCGACTCGCCAAAGCAGACGATGGCGCGGCAGGTCGCTTCGGCCTCCACCAGCATGTCTTCCAGCGGCAGGTGCTTGTCGCGCCCGCCCAGCATTAGCACCACCGGCTCCGTGAACGACTTCAGGGCTGCTTGCGTGCGCTCAGGCGCCGTCGCGATGCTGTCGTTGATGTACGTAACACCCCGCACCGCCGAGACGACCTCGAGGCGATGCGCCGGCGCCTTGAACGCGCGCACGGCCTGGTTCACGGCCACCGGCCCGATATCGCACGCCGCTGCAATCGCCGTCGCCGCTGCCACGTTTGCTACGTTGTGTCGCCCTCGCAGCGGGATATCTGAGGCCTGGAGCACGCGCTCGAGGCGGCCGTCGCGGCGCCAGAACAGCGACTCTTCAGACAGATAGGCGCCGTCGTGGCCGTGGTCGCCGTTGAGGCTGAACAGGAACACCCGTCCCTGCGCCTCCAGCCGGAAGTTCGCCGATACCGAGTCATCGAGGTTGAAGACAGCGCTGTCGCGCGACGACTGCATGTCGAAGATCCGGCGCTTGAGCGCCACGTACTCGTCCCAGGTGAACTGATCGAGGTGGTTCGGCGTCACGTTGAGCAGCGCCGCCACGTTGGGGCTCCTGCGCGTGAGCTGGAGCTGCGTGTGGCTCACCTCCAGCACCGCCGGCACGCCAGCCGATGCGCCATCGAGGAGCTGCAGCAGGCCGCGGCCGATGTTGCCGCCCAGCACGTGCTCGCGCCCGGCCGCCGTGAAGATCGCATCGACCAGGGACGTCGTCGTCGTCTTGCCGCTGGAGCCGGTGATGCCGACCAGCGGCCCGGGGTAGCGGTCGAAGAACAGGCTGGTCATGCTCTCGACGGGGATGCCTGAGATCTGAGCGCGCTGCACGGCCGGGTTGTTCAACGGCACGCCCTGCGACACGCAGACCATATCGGCGCCCTCGACGTCGCGCGGGTCGTTGGCGCCCAGGAAGATGCGCACGCCGAGGCCGCTCAGGGACTGCACGCGACGCGCCTGGGCATCGAGCGCGCTAACGCTGACGCGGGCGCCGTGGCTGACGAAGTAGCGCGCCATGTCCTCGCCCTCGATACCGAGGCCGATGATCACGATTCGCCTGCCGCGCCAGCTCTGCATCGTCACGTCAGTTCACCATCGCCAGCGCTACGCCCGCAAAGCCGCCCAGCATGCCGATGATCCAGAAGCGCGTCACGACCTGCATCTCAGACCAGCCCGAAAGCTGGAAGTGGTAGTGGATCGGCGCCATCTTGAACACGCGCTTGCCGCCCGTCGACTTGTAGTAGCCGATCTGGATTACGTCCGAGAGGCCCTCGGCCACGTAGATGATCCCGATCACCGGCAGCAGCAGCCACCAGCCCGTCATGAACGCAACAGCGACGAGACCGACTGCCAGCATCTGCGACCCCACGTCGCCCATGAACACCTGGGCGGGATAGGCGTTGTACCAGAGAAAGCCGCCGAGCGCGCCGACGACGGCGAAGCAGAACGCCCCGAGCTCCTCCTGCCCCTGCGACCAGCGCGATCGCGCCGTACGCCGCGTAGGCGAAGGCGCTGACGCCCGCCATGAGGCCGTCCATGCCGTCCGTGATCACGGCGCCGCTGACGGCGATAACGAACGTAATCACGACGACCGGCAGGTAGAGCAGACCGAGGCTGTAGTCGCCGAAATGCGGTACCAATACGTCCTCGTAGTCGAGGTGGAAGTAAAGCACCGCCGCGAGGCCGGACCCGAGTGCCAGCAGGACGCCCCACTTCACGAAGAAGAACCAGCGCTCGTGGCCCGTGAGCTTCTGGCGGCCTTCGAGCGTCTGAAAGTCATCGAAGCCGCCGAGGACGCCGCCGCCCAGCATGACGACGAGCGGCAGCAGCAGGTCCGTGTCGCGCGCGACGGCAAACGGGATGCCTGCCACGACGATGCCGAGCAGGAACATGAGGCCGCCCATCGTCGGCGTGCCCGCCTTGCTGGCGTAGGCCTCCGGCTCGTCGCCGGAGTAGGAGTCGCCCAGCCTGCGACGGCGCAGCTCACTCAGCACGGGCTTGCCGGCCAAGATCGTCACTACCAACGCGAGACACGCTGCCCACATCGCTTCTTCCATCTTCAGCCTCGGCTAGCGTCCCGCCCGGGCGAGAGGCTCGTCCGGCGCGACGTTGAGGTAAGCGAGGATCTTCGGGGCGAGCTTGGCGAACACCGGCGCCGCCACGATGCCGCCGAGCGGGTCGTCCTTGGGCTCGTCGATCTTGATCAGCATGATGATCGCCGGGTCGGCCACCGGCGCGAAGCCCACGAAGCTCGCGATCGTCGAGTCGAGGGCGTAGCCCGTCGGGATGCTGACCAGCGTCGTGCCGGTCTTGCCGCCGGCGGAGTACTCCTTGAGTGCGCACCGTGATACGGCACGCCATCGACGACCTGGTGCATCATCTCCTTCATCGTGGCGGAGCTCTCGGCTGAGATCGTACGCCGCACGACAACCGGGTCGTACGCGCGCCGCTGCTCCGCCGTTCGAGACCTCTTCGACGATGTAGGGCCGCATCAGGTTGCCGCCGTTGATCAGCGACGAGATCGCCGTGATCACCTGCAGCGGCGTCGCGGCGATGCCCTGGCCGTAGCTGTTCGTCGCGAGGTCGGACGGGTACCAGTCGTCGTCTGCGTTCGTGCGCACGAGGCCATCAGCCTCGCCGCTCGAGGCCGGAGTGAGTCGACTCGCCGAAGCCGAAGTTGGCGAAGTGCTTGTATAGCTCGTTCGCACCGATGAGGTCGCTGAGCCAGATCGCGCCCGTGTTCAGGCTGTACTGCAGCAGCTCCGTCATCGTGGTCGTGCCGTGGGCGCTGAAGTCCCAGTTCTTGAACACGTAGCCGCCCTTATCCACCTCACCCGAGTCGAAGTACGTCGTGTTCGGGTTCACGAGCCCCATGTCGATCGCCGTCGCCATTGTCAGCGTCTTCACGACCGACCCGGGCTCGTATAGGTCCGTGACCGCCCGGTTGCGGTAGATGGCGAAGTCGGGCACATCGAGGTTGAGCTCCGAGAGCTCGAAGCTGGGGCGGCTCGCCATGCCGAGGATGGCGCCGGTCATCGGGTCCATGACGATGATCGAGCCGCCGCTGGCGCTGTGGGCCTGGATCTGGAAGTCCAGCTCATCCTCGATCAGATGCTGGATGTAGCGGTCGATTGTCAGGCGCACGTCGGAACCGGGCTCGCCATGCTGCTCGATGCTCTGGGCAAACGGGATCGGCTGGCCGCCGCCGTCACGCTCGAAATAGATGTAGCTCGGCGAGCCCGCCAGCACGTCATCGAGGTCTGACTCCAGGCCCGCGAGGCCGGAGTGATCCCGTCCCAGGAAGCCCAGCAGCGGCGATGCGAGGTCGCCTTCCGGGTAGTAGCGCTTCGTCGCCTCCGCGACCGTCACACCCGGCAGGTTCAGGTTCTCGATCTCCGTCCCGATCTCGTAGTCGACACCGGACTCGATCAGCTCGATCGGGCCGTCCGTGTCGTCCTGCAGCTGGGCCAGCAGCGCGGTTGGCTCCTCACCCAGCAGCGGCGCCAGGCCATTGGCCGTCTTCTCTGCCCGCGTCGCGTCCTTCTCCCAGGCGCGGTGGTCGACGTAGAGGTCGAACACCTCTACGGACGTCGCGAGGGGGAAGCCGTTGCGGTCGAGGATGGCGCCCCGCGTCGTCCGCACTTCGCGCTTGTCGAAGTGCTCGGCGTTCGCTTCTTCAATGTAGCGGTCGTGGTTGATGAGCTGGATATAGGCCAGACGCCCCACGAGGCCGCCGGTCGCGAGGACCAGGAAGGCGGCCAACGCCCACACGCGCCAGGTCACGCGGGATCGATTACGCGCCATGGTCTAAGTTCCGCCTTTCCTGCACCAGGCGGCCTACGGCAGAGGCAGCGCCTTGATCAGGGCCTTCCACCAGGGCTGGTCGTCGGAAGTGTCTTCGGAGCCTGTCTGCGTCGGCAGCTGCACGATCGGCCGCGGCAGCAGCGCGCCAGATGGCGCCTCCACGTCTACGGAGACGTACTGGTTCACCCGCGCCGGAATCATGCCGAGGCGATCGCGCGCGATGCGCTCCGTGCGGTCCAGCGATGCCAGCGCGGCCACGTCGGCCTCCGTCTGGTAGATCTGCGAGTGCAGCTCGTCGCGCTGGTTCTCCAGATTGCGGAGCTGCTGTCCCGTGTGCGTGAAGGTGCTCGAGAGGATGACCTGGAGAAGAGCGATAGCCGCGGCGACCGTTAGGGCCACGGCTATCGCTCGGCGGGGCTTCCAGGCCGCCCGTCCTTCGAGGGGCGAAGCAGCGGCGGGGGGTCCAAGTCTGTCTAGCGTGGCCATGAGAGCTGCTCACGCCGCCAGACGTTCCGCGACCCGCAGCTTCGCGCTGCGAGACCGCGGGTTGTTGGCAATTTCTTCCTGGGAAGGCTGTACGGCGCCTCGCGAAATCGGGCGCAACGTGGCCTTGTGGTCGCAGGTGCACACCGGCTGTTCCGGCGGGCAGATGCAATCACGGGACTCTCTTTGTATGTACTGTTTGACGATGCGATCTTCGAGCGAGTGGTAACTGATTACCACAAGGCGAGATCCAAAGCCGAGCAGACCGTGAGCCCAAGGTAACGCCTCGGCCAGGCTGGCTAGTTCCTGGTTGACGGCGATACGGAGAGCCTGAAACGTCTTGGTGGCGGGGTGGATTTGACTTCCAGGTCTCCGACCCACGGCCTGCTCGACGGCTTTGGCTAAATCAGTGGTCGTCCTCAAGGGACGGCCCTGGACAATGGCGCGGGCGATTCGACGGCTTTGCCGCTCCTCGCCGTAACGCCAGATTAAGTCTGCGAGTTCCTCTTCTTCTGAATCGTTCACCCAGTCCGACGCCGTCATCTCGACGCCGGGACCGAAACGCATGTCCAGCGGCGAATCGACGCGGAAGCTGAACCCGCGCGACTCGCTCGCAAGCTGGTGGGACGAAAGCCCCAGGTCGAACAGGACGCCGTTGACGGGCGCGAAGCCTCGCTCGCGGCACAGCTTGTCGACGTCTCTAAAGTTGCCCTGCACGTAGGCGATGGCTTCGCCGAAGCGCGCCAGCCGCTCACGGGCCAGGTCCATCACCGCGATGTCCTCATCGATGCCGAGGAGCTCACCACCGGGCGAAGCGGCGTCCATGATCGCCTCCGCGTGACCGCCGCCATCCAGCGTGCAGTCGACGTAGCGCCCACCGGGTCGCACGGCGAGGCCGGCTAGGACCTCACGCAGCATGACCGGCTCGTGCCGTACCGGCGCTTCCATAATCACGCTTCCGACCCCATGTCCTCGAGGAACTCGGCTTCTTCCTGCTCAACAGCAGCGTCGAAGTCATCCGAATTCCATATCTCGATCCATTCGCCCGCACCCGCCACCGCGATGTGGTTGGTCAGGCCGGCGTAGTCTCGCAGCGTCTGCGGGATCAGCACCCTGCCCTGCCGGTCCAGCTCCGCCGGGTAGGCGGTGCTGAAGAAGGCTCGGCGGCGGACCCGGCCGCTGCGACTCGTCGCGGGCTCGCTCATGTAGAGCGCAGCCTGCTCTTCGAATCCGTTCGTGGGGTACGCACGAATGCAGCGGTCCGGGGAGCCCTGGGTCAAAATCACGCCCTGCATAAATGCGTCCCTATAGCGCGGCGGCATCGGTACCCGGCCGCGCTCGTCCATCGAGTAATCGTGCTTGCCAAGAAAGAGCATTCATTGGGGCCCCGTCCCCACGGGAATGTCCATTGCTGTACCATTCCCGCCATAATCCCCCACAAGCTCCCACATACTACCATCGGCCGACACCCTGTCAACCCTTATGACGAGCAAAGTTATGAAAAGTCGTGTGACGTTCGTGTAACGGCGAGGGCCAACTCAAGCGCTATTGGCCGGCCTCTCACGGAGACGGCTCGAAACCAGTGCTAAGCCCGCAGGCCAGATCGGAGTCGGCCTGGAGCATCGCCTGAAACCAAAATGAAGAGGCCCCGGTTTCCCGGGGCCTCTTCATTGCTATTAGCGCGGGTTGCGGTTGCTATCCCTGCTTCTTCGAGGAGTCGAACCACATGTTCATCGGGTTGAACGGCAGGTTGGCATCCAGGTTGATGCGAGAGTCGTTCTGGTAGAACGCGAAGTTGCTCACGGCCGGCCAGGCCAGCGCAAACGTGTCCGCGAAGCCGCCACGCGGCACCATGTACGCCTGCCCTGAGAGGTAGCGCTGGAGGTCGTGGAAGATCTCGATGCGCGCCTCGGCGTCGTACTCCTGGGTGGCCTTCTCGATCAGGGCATCGGCTTCCGGGTCGCCGGAACCGTCGCCCAGGCTACCATCGGTGCCGCCGTAACCGAGCTGACCGGAGGTGGCACCGGTCTTCGAGTAGTAGCGCCAGAGGTAGTAGTCCGTCATGTCGCCGGACGTCACTGCGCCGATACCGTAGAGGATGCCTTCGAACTGGCCCTGCTTCGTAACGAAGTTCGGCAGGTAGCCCGAGTTGTAGTCGAGCTGCTCGTTGGAGATGTTGAGGCCCAGCTCACGGGCGTAGCCGTCCATGGCCTCAGACTCAGCCGTGTACTGGGGACCAAACACCGTAGCGACGGCGTGAGACTTGATCTCCGGGTAGCTGCCACCGTAGTCGGACTGGGCAGCGTCGAACAGCTTCTTCGCTTCCTCCATGTTGTACTGGAAGTACTTGGCGTTCTCGCCGAAGGCGCCAGCGTCGCGCGGGTCCAGCGTGAGCTCCGGCACGTAGCCCTGGGTCGTGTAGTAGTAGGTGTTCACTGGCACTCCGGCGGCCTCGAAGTTGCTCACGTTCGCGAACGCGTCGATGAACTCGTCGCGGTTCACGGCATAGTGAAGTGCCTGCCGCAGCCGAATGTCGAGGAACGGCGACGGCTTGCCATCGATCGGAAGCCAACCAAAGCGCATCACGTTGCCCGTGCTGTTCGTCGCCAGTGTCAACTGGTACATCGAGACGTCCGGCACGTCCTTCTTCGTCGGCACCATGTCCTCAGGCGTAGCGACGGCCGTGGAGAGCGCGCCCGTGCGGAACTGGGCCAGGCGTGTCGCGTACTCCGGGATCACGGGGAAGTTCACCGAGTCGAACAGCGTCTCGGAGCCCCAGTAATCAGGGTTCTTCTTGTAGGCCAGCTCCACGGACGGCGTGAAGTGGTCGAGCTCCCACGGCCCCGTACCGATCTGGTCTTTCTCCGGGTCGAAGGTGTCTCCGGCTTCCTTGGGATAAATGGACCCCAGCTCACCGGTGATCATGGTAGAGAGGCGCTGGAAGATGTAGGTTGCCGGACGCGCCAGCTTGATCTCAAGCGTCGCAGGGTCGATCGCCGTCATGCTGATGATTGGCGCGGCCGGGTTGAGGTTATTTGAGTTGGTGAACTTGTTGTTCGGTGTCTGAGCGCCTTCGTATCGTGCCCAGGTCGCTGCGACGTCTTCAGCATCGAACGCGCGGCCGTTGATCGGCGGGCGATTCTGCCACTTAACACCCTGACGCAGCTTGAACGTGATTGTGAGATTGTCCGGGCTGGACTCCCAGGACTCGGCCAGCTCCGGCAGCACTTCCGTCCACGTGGAAGGCGCGGCCTCGCCGGGCTTGTTGGAGACCAGCGCCTCATACGCCAGCTGGTTGAAAGTGTTCAGCTGAACTTGACCCTGAGCCTTGCCATCGAAGTGGTTCGGCTCGCGGTTGGTTGCATGGGTGAAGGTGCCGCCGCCCTTCGCCTGCGCCATCGTGTTGACGCGAGGAGCCAGGAGCGCGCTCGTGGTGCCGGTGGCACCCGTAGCCCCGGTGGCGCCCGTAGACCCGCCGGTCGACCCAGTGGAACCGGACGTGCCGGTTGAACCCGTGGAGCCTGTGCTTCCGCCAGTACTGCCGGTGGAGCCGGAATCGTCGTCGTCACCACCACAGGCTACGAGAAACGCAGCGGCGGCGGCCGTAGCACCGGTCGCGGCGATTGCGCGGCGGCGGCCTACTCGGCGCTGAAGAACCTTTGACCAGTAGCTCGTTTGCATTGAAGCCCTTTCATGCTGATCGCGCGCCGCACACACGGGCGCTGACCTGACGATTTGCCAGATCAATCGATATATCTACTCTTCCTTACGAGCAATGCAAGGAATGGGCCTCATCTTATTGCATGAAATTTTCTTGGCGAGAACCGGCAAGTGATAAACGCAGCCAATCGACATTTCTCCTGATCAAATATTCATTAACTTGATCTCAGAGAAATATCGATCCCTCGAACCACCTGCGGAGTGCGATTTCGCCCTTCTCTAGCCTCCCCCCTTTCTCAGTCCATCACGGACGGCCGCCCTGTAACGAGGATGGCGCCGAGGGCCCTGCATCTTGCGCGGACCCTCGACGCACGAATCAGGCGAGTGGTGCCTTCGTTGCGTCCAGCCACCAGGTGTAGTAGAAGTTGTTGATCGCGCGGCTGTCTTGCTGGAACGTCGCGTAGTTCTGCACGGCAGGCCACGCCAGCTCGAAGCCGGATGCCAGGCCGGGCGACGACACGCAGTACTGCATGCCGCCCAGGTATCGCTGCAGGTCGCCCAGGATGGCGGCGTTCTTGGCCCCATCGAACTCGGCCTTGGCCTTGTCGATGAGTTCGTCCACCATCGGGTCACCGGCGCCGTCGCCAGAGCCGATGTCGCCGAAGATCGCACCGCTGGTGGCGCCCGACTTCGAGTAGTAACGCCAGACGTAGAAGTCTGTAGGGTTCGGCGAGGTCACGGCACCGAGGGAGATCAGAATGCCCTCGTGCTGACCGCGCTTCGTGACGAAGTTCGGCAGGTACCCCAGGTTGTAGTCCAGCGGGTCTGACGTCACGTCGAAGCCAAGGTCGCGGTTGAACTGCTCCATGACCTCGATCTCTTTCGGGAACGCAGCGCCGAAGGCCGGGAAGTTCGGCCAGTGATTGGTGTACTTGACGCCTTCAGCGTTCGCCGCGGAAAGAAGCTTCTTCGCCTCACCCACGTCGTATGTGTAGTACTTGGCGTTCTCACCGAAGCTCGCGTCGTTCGGGTCCAGCGTGACACCCGGGATGAATCCCATGGACGTGTGAAAGTGGACGCCGACATCCAGGCCTTCATCTGCGAACTTGGAGACGTTGTAGAACGTGTCGATGTATGACTCCCGGTCGATGCCCATGGCGATAGCCTGGCGCACGCGCACGTCAAGGAAGGGAGACGGCTGCCCGTTGAGCGGGAGCCAGCCCATGCGCTGGATGAAGCTGACGTTGTTGTTCGGCGCCAGGTATTCGTACATGTTGAGCGCCGGCACATCCTTCTTCGTCGGGAGGATGTTTTCGCTCGCGATACCGTTGGCGACCGGTACCGCGTAGACGCCGCCGGTTTGGAACTGCGCCAGCCGCTGCGCCGGGTCGCTGATGAACGGGATCTCCAGCACGTCCGTGTAGGCGGCGTCCTTGTTCCAGTAGTCCGGGTTGCGCTTGTAGACCAGCTTGGCCGACGGCGTGTAGTTATCGAGGATGAAGCCGCCTGTACCGATCTGCTGCGTGCGCGGGTCCATGCTGCCGTCGGAGGCTTCCTTCGGGTAGATCTGCCCCAGCTCGCCGGTAATCATGTTGCCGATGCGGGCCAGGATGTATGACGACGGTTCCTTGAGCGTGTAGACAATCGTCTTGTCATCAGGCGCCTCGACCGAGATGATCGGTGCACCCGGGTTAACGGAGTTGAAGTTCGCCGCCTTGTTGTTCGGCGTTGGCGCGTTGACGTAGCGATCGATGCTGATCGTTACATCCTCCGCCGTGAAGTCGCGACCGTTGACGGGCGCCACGTTCTGCCACTTGACGCCCTGGCGCAGCTTGAACGTAATCGTCAGCTTGTCCGGGCTGACCTCCCAGGATTCCGCCAGGTTCGGCAACGCCTCTGTTAGCGTGCTGGGCTGACCGATGCCGGGCTTGTTGCGTACGAGCGACTCGTACACCATGCCGTTGTAGATGTTGAGCTGCGCCTGACCCTGAGCCTGGCCATCGAAGTGCAGTGGCTCTGACGCCTGGGTCCACTTCATCGTGCCGCCGACCTTGGCCTTCGCCGACGTGTCGACGATGTCGCTCAGCAGCGGGTTCTTCGTAGCGCCTGTCGCGCCAGTAGCACCCGTAGCTCCCGTGGCGCCGGTTGCGCCCGTCGACCCCGTGGCACCCGTCGTTCCTGTGGCACCCGTCGCGCCGGTTGCGCCCGTCGACCCTGTGCTGGCGGTTGTTGCCGTGGGGGCGGGTGTGGCGTCGTCATCGTCGCCGCCGCAGGCAGCAAGGAACGCCGCCGCGCTGGCGGATGCAGCCGTCGCGGTCATCGCTCGCCGTCTGCTCACCCGCCGCTGAAGCACCTTCGACCAGTAGCTCGATTGCATTACACGCTCCTCTACCCTGTTGAATTTGAATCGTTCTTCCAGATCCCTGAACATCTGTCGCAATGCTATGCGATTGACCAATCGAGTTATCTACTTTTTCAAAGATCACCGCAAGGACGAGCACACCCTATTTCTCATTAATGTTTTCCTCTAAATCTTCAGTGGTGATAGAAACCATGAATTTATGCGTATTGATTGCTGCTCGAAGGGACTCGTGTGCGTCGGCCTTTGCTGCGGCGACACAAAGAAAGAGGGCGGCCCTTAGGCCGCCCTCTTGACTTCCGGGAGACTGCACTGAGCTAGCCGTGAGGCTGAGTCTCGTCGAACCAGGCGCTCATCAGGCTGAATGGCGCGTTCGCGTCCAGCGAGATGCGCGAGTCGTTCTGCCAGTACGTGAAGTTGCTGACCGCCGGCCAGCCCACGAAGAACTGGTCCGCGAAACCGGGCGCATCACCGCGTACTGCTGGTACGCCAGGTGGCGCTGCAGGTCGTGGATAATCGACATACGAGCGTCGATGTCGAACTCGCCCTTGGCCTTCTCGATCAGCGCGTCGACGTCCGGGTCGCCTGACCTGTCGCCGAGGCTGCCGTCAGGGCCGCCGAAGCCGAGCTGACCGGACGTGACGCCGGCCTTGGAGTAGTAGCGCCAGACGTAGTAGGTCCGTCGGGTCGGGAGAGGTCACGGCGCCGATGGCGTAAGCCCAGCCCATGCCCGGGATCTTGAAGTGGCCCTGCTGGGTCACGACCTTGGGCAGGTAGTCCAGGTTGTAGTCCAGCGGGAAATCCTCGATGTCGAAGCCGATCTCACGCGCGAACTGGTCCATGACCTCGACCTGCTGGGCGTAGATGGGACCGAACACGGCGTTGACACGGCCGGTGACGAACTTGGGGAACTTGCCGCCCTGGTAGTCCGCCTCGGCAGCCGCCTTCAGCTTCATCGCCTCTGCGACGTTGTAGTGTAGTACTTGGCGTTTTCGCCGAACTTCGAGGCGTCGCGCGGGTCCAGCGTCCAGTCGGCACGTGGCCCTCTGCGTGTAGTAGTAGGTGTCGACCGGCAGACCTTCGCCTCGAACTTCGAGACGTTGAAGAACGCGTCGATGTAGGAGTCGCGGTCGAATCGACATCGACATCGCCTGGCGCACGCGAATGTCGAGGAAGGGAGACGGCTTGCCGCCGATCGGGCCAGCCGAAGCGCATCGCCGCGCCCGGGCTGTTGCTCGGCGTCGTCACCCGTAGACCATCCGCAGGTCTGGGGACTTCCTTCTTCGTAGTGATCACGTCTTCGGCCGAGACGCGACCAGCTGACGAGAGGGCGCCGGTCTTGCACTGGGCCAGCTGCTGCGCGTACTCCGGGATCAGCGGGACGTTGACCTCGTCGAACCAAGCCGCGTTGTCGCGGTCCCAGTAGTCCGGGTTGCGCTTGTACGCCGAGGCTCTACCGACGGCTCGTTGTGGTCCAGCTACCAACCGCCGGTGCCGATCTGGTCCTTCTGCGCGTCGAAGCTGTCGCCGACCTCCTTGGGGTAGATGGAGCCGACCTCGCCGGTGATCATGGTCGAAAGGCGCTGGAAGATCATAGGTGCCGGCTCGGCCAGCTTCAGCATCCAGCGTGTGCTTGTCCGTGGCCGCCATGCTGATGATCGGCGCCGCCGGGTTGAGAGTTGGCGATTCGCGGCCTTGTTGTTCGGCGTCTCCGCGCCGTTGAAGTTCTCCCAGGACTTGATCACGTCCTCGGCGTCGAACTCGCGGCCGTTGACCGGATCGCGGTTCTGGAACTTGACGCCCTGGCGCAGCTTGAAGATGATCTGCAGCTTGTCCCGGCTGACCTCCCAGGATTCCGCCAGCTCCGGCACGTCTCCGCGTAGCCGGAGGCCGGCCCTGTAGCCCATCTTGTTGCGGACCAGCGCCTCATACGTGATGCCGTTGAAGAAGTTGAGCTGAACCTGCCCCTGCGCCTTGCCGTCGAAGTGCAGCGGGTCGCGGCGCGTGGGGAAGACGAACTTGCCGCCCTGCTTTGCCTGAGCCGACGTATCGACGCGCTCGCGTGAGCAGGCTGTTCGAGGCGCCGCCCGTCGATCCAGTAGCGCCGGTGCTGCCGCCGCTGACGCCGGTGGAACCAGTGCACCTGTTGTGCCGGCAGCGCCGTCGAGCCGCCGCTCGAGTCGTCGTCGTCGCCACCGCACGCCACCAGAAATGCAGCACTGGCGGCGGTAACGCCGGTGCCGATCATGGCTCGTCGCCTGGTGAGGCGGCGATTCAGCACCTTAGACCAGTAGGATTGTGCCATTCTTGCCTCCCTCCCCCGGCATGCTCCATCAGGCCGACGAGTGACCTGATTCTGTCCGGGGTGATAGAAGGGTCTTTGGCACCACAGCAAGCGTGTCTATAGAAAAGCCTTCCTTGGATTGCTTTTCATGACACGCAAATCAGCAACTGAATATCCTCTGTGGAATCCAGTTGCCGATTCGAGCTGTTTCAGATCCGATCAGTCGGCCTCAATTGTCGAGCCCGAGGAAGCTCCTGCTCTGCCTTTCTAACTCCTGGGCGGCTTCACCACACTCTCGTAGCATGAAGTCTCTCAATGCCATCATCTCCTGAAATTCATCGCAGTCTTCGTTTAGATTGACTCGTCTATAGAATGATCTTCTAGCCGTTGTTTTCCTGATCAGATTTGCGGCGCCGCGCATTTCCGCCAATCAGAGGGCCGTACCGCTCCCGTCGCCTGCGCAGCCTCGTCCCCGCTCCGTGTAAGATCGCTGCATGGCAATTCGAGCCGCCGTACTGACGGTCAGCGACAAGGGCGCCCGCGGCGAGCGCATCGATACCGCCGGCCCGGCCGTGGCCGAGATCCTGCGTGGCGCCGGCGCCGACGTGGTCGCGACCGCCGTCGTCCCGGACGAGCGAGACGGCATTGCCGCGTCGGCTCCGCGCCTGGGCCGACGACGAGGGCATCACGCTCATCCTCACGACCGGCGGCACCGGCCTGGCGCCGCGCGACCTCACGCCCGAAGCCACCCTGGACGTGGCCGAGCGCCAGGTGCCCGGCATCGCCGAGGTGATGCGCGAGGTCGGCCGTCGCAGCACCCACCTCGCCGCCATCTCCCGCTCAGTCGCCGTCACGCGCGGCCGCAGCCTCATCGTCAACCTGCCCGGCAGCGAGCAGGGCGCCCGCGAGAGCCTCGAAGCCGTGATCGAGCTGCTGCCCCACGCCGTCGAGCTCCTGCAGGGCGATGCGGGCGAACAACACCCGGTCGATAAGATTTAGGTATGCGCATCGACGTCCTCACCCTGTTTCCCGAGACTTTCTCGGGGCCCCTCGAGGCGAGCATCCTCGGCCGCGCCCTGCGCGAAGGCATCGCCGAGGTACACCTGCACGACATCCGCGACTACGCCCACGACAAGCACCAGATGGTCGACGACTACGCGTACGGCGGCGGCCCCGGCATGGTGATGAAGCCGGAGCCGCTCGCCGAATCGATCGAGGCCGTGCGCGCGATGGCCGAGCCGCGCGGCCGCGTCATCCTCATGACGCCGCAGGGCCGCCTGTTCAACCAGGCGGTCGTCGATGAGCTGGCGGCCGAAGAGCGCCTGATCCTGCTCTGCGGCCACTACGAGGGCGTCGACGAGCGCATCCGGGAGGACTTCGTCGACGACGAGGTCAGCATCGGCGACTACGTGCTCTCCGGCGGCGAGGTCGCCGCGCTGGTCGTCATCGACGCCGTCGTGCGCCGCCAGCCGGGCACGCTGGGCTCCGCCGATTCGCTCCTGGAGGAGTCGCACTCGGACGGCCTGCTGGAGTATCCGCAGTACACCCGGCCGGCGGAGTTTCGCGGAAAGAAGGTTCCCGATATACTGCTAAGCGGCCATCATGGCGAAATCGCCCGATGGCGCCGGCAGCAGCGCATCATCCGTACCGCGCAGCGCCGGCCTGACCTGCTCGCCAAGGTTTGTCTGAGTGAAGAAGAGCGGCGTATCGCTGCCGAGGCGACGCTGACTGAAAAGGACGAGGTCGAAGACTGATATGGACGTAGATACCCTTTCCAACGCGCAGCCGAACCCCCACATGGCGGAGTTCAACCCCGGCGACCACGTCAAAGTGAGCGTCAAGGTCGTCGAAGGCAACCGCGAGCGCATCCAGGTGTTCGAGGGCGACGTGATCCGCGTACGCAAGGGCGGCCCCGCGGCCACCTTCACCGTGCGCAAGATCAGCAGCGGCATCGGCGTCGAGCGCACCTTCCTCAAGGCGTCCCCGCGCATCGACAAGGTCGAGGTGACGCGATACGGCAAGGTACGCCGCTCCCGCCTGTACTACCTGCGCGAGCGCACCGGCCGCGCCGCCCGCATCAAGGAGAAGGCGCGCGTCCGATAGCGCCCAACACCGGTTAGAACGCAACAAAGCTGCTCTCGCATTCGAGAGCAGCTTTCCTTTTGGGCTAGCACAGTGCGTGGACTGCGGCCCTATTTATTTAGGGTTTTCCCAAATACCGCATCCGCATCTTTGTATACAACAGACCTAACTACCCTTCGAACGCCGACTCAGTTGGTAGACTGGGCATTCCGGCTTCCCAATACAGCCGCTGTCTTTGATCGGCCGGAAACCTGCTTGTAGCAAATATGGTTGTATACAGCGCGGCTTAGCAAGGGACTGCGAATCGATCAGGAGGATTACGAGGAGACAAACGTGCTTCGCACGAGGAGGGTATCAAAGGGCGCTTGCTGACCACGACGCTGGCAACGGCGGCTCTGATGCTACTAGTCAGCGTGGCCACTTCGTGGACAGTCTCTGGCGCTTCTCCCGATTGCTTCCACGTCATCGTCAACGACGAGGACTACGGCCAGCTCGTCCAGGACACCGGCGCCATGACCCTCGTCGTCATCTGCCTCGTGGTCCTCGCGATATCGGCTGTGACCTGGCTCTTCTTCAGGCTGCGCCGGGCCGGCGAGGAGACCTGAAGCAGCTGAGGCTTGTTAAACCGAAACCCCTGACTTACGCTCGCCCTCAAGGGAGGGACCACCGTGTTTACCAAGGAGTTCAGCGTCGACATCGATGCCCCTATCGAGCAGGTGTTTGCCTACGTAACCGACGTCAAGCGCCACCCCGAATGGTCCAACAACAAGATGCAGATCACCGTGCACGGCGAGCCCGTCGCGGTCGGCACCACGTTCGAGGCCGAAATTAGCGCCTTCGGCAAGGAGGTCTCGCAGTGCAAGGTCGTCGAGATGACGCCGCCCACGAAGTTCGTCTATGAGTGCGATAACAAGGCCAGCGGCTATTGGCGCTGGACGATGACTTTGGAGCCGATCGCCGGCGGCACCCGGTTGAGCCATCGTGCGGAAGGCCTGCAGACGCCCGGCTGGTTCAAGGTCGTTCAGCCCCTAATGTTCCCGTTCGTTGGCAAGAAGATGCACGTGGGCGGCCTGAACAACATCAAGGCACGCGTGGAAGCCGGTGGCGGCAAAGAGGTCGCGGCGTAGCCTGACTAGGCGGCGGCCCGGCGGTGCGTCGACGGCGGCCCGAAGCGACCCTTCGCATTCTTGTACACGTAGGCGTTCTGCAGCACGCCCTCAGGGAAGCTGCCGTCCGACTCGCCCACGGTGGCGTAGTTGTACAGCGCCACGATGAACACCGTCTCCAGGCACTTCAGTGTCGCGACGGCCAGCGCAAACACCATCATCGCCGTCACGACGGCAAAGCCCGTTGGCACGCCGATGACATAGAGCAGCGCCGCCAGCAGTATCACCGACGCCAGCAGCGCGAAGTACAGCAAGCCGAAGCCGAAGTTGCCCACGAGCTGCCGCCCCCACGTCTCCTTGAACAGCTCCGTGGAGCGCCGCATCGACTCGATCGGCGGCGCGCCCTCCACAATCATCACCGGGATCACGAGGAACGGCGCCCAGCCCGAGAGCAACTCCGCGAACACGCCGCCGACGCGCCCCACGAAGCCGCCGCTGGAAGCGATTTGCTTGATCACGAGTCCCACAGTGCCGGCGATCACGGACCAGAAGGCGATGGCGCCCAGCCGGTCGTTCGCCGCCTCGAGGCCGTAGCGGAAGTCCGGTGCCCCGCCGACGATCCGATAGTGCGCCGCCGCCACCAGCGCCGCGCTGAAGTAGACGACCACGAAGGACGCACCCAGATACGCGAGGCCGAGGAAGATGAAGTCGGCTGGCAGCACGTTGAAGCCGTTGCTCAGGCGCTCAAACGTGCCGCCATACTCGAAGGCGACGAGGACGTAGAGCAGGACGACCAGCAGCGAGAAGCCCGCGGTCAGCGGGAACATCATCAAGCCATCTCTGCGCAGCACCTGCCACGAGGTCGCCAGAAGGCTCACCGTGTTACCGAAAGTGCGAAACATCCGATTCCCCCGCCTATCCAGGCAATTCCATAATCGGCGGGTAACCGGTTAACGGTTATAGGGGAAATCGAAAATACACGGTGTTGTTATGTCTTGCCTTGGGGAAAGAGCTCGCTGTAAGGCGGCGTGCTCGTGAATTGCGGGATCAGACGCGCCATGTACGGCACCAGTGGTAACCGCAGCGCTGCATCCGGCTCGAACCACTCGACGCGCTGGCCCTCGGTCAGCTCGAGCGCGCCCGCGGCCACGTCGAGCGGCGCCAGGAAGACGTGGATCAGTACGATGCCTCGCAGGTCGCCCCAGTACAGGAAGTCCTCCAGAACCAGGCCCAGCTCCTCCAGCGTCTCCCGCACCGCCGCGTCCTCGGACGACTCGCCGTCCTCCATCGCCCCACCGATCAGGTCCCAGCAGCCCGGGAACAGGATGTCCGGCCGGTCATCCCGCAGGCGCAGCAGCAGCTTGCCCTCGCGGTTCACGAAGATCACCGAAGCGGCTTCGGAGTTACCGGGCGGCAGCGCCTCCGGGCACAGGCGCCGATAGACGTCCGAGCGTACGAAGTCCGGCAGCCGCTTCGCCAGCCACGGCACCAGCGGCTGCATCATCGCCGCCTGGGGCGCGAAGAACTCGACGCGCTGGCCCTCGTGCAGCGCCAGCGACTCCGCGTCCTGATCGAGTCGCGCCGCGTACATCGCCACGTTGCCGGCCTTGCTCTCATAAGTGTCCCAGTACTCGTACTCGGTGACGGTGAGCTCCACTTCCTCCGCCACCTCACGCACCAACGCCTGGTCGAACGTCTCGCCGGCCTCGACGTGGCCGCCGACGACGCCCCAGTGGTTGGGATAGCGGATCTCGGGGTTGTCGTCACGGAGCTGCAGCAGCAGTTCGCCCTGCGCGTTCACGAACAGCATCACAGCGACTTGGGTGGTCTCAGGCATCGCGCCTCCTGCGGCTCTTATCACGTCGGAACAAGCGTCGTACTCATGCCGCGGGGTTCAGCCCGCGGTGCCCGAGCATGCCGCGGGGTTCAGCCCGCGGTGCTCGAGCCCTGGGAACTCCGACAGGTTACCCGACGGCTTCGCACCGGACTAGGAGCCGGGGCGCTCCGCCCAGCGGCCCATGTTCTCGATGATCGCCTCGGGGTGGGCGTAGCGTTCCAGCAGCAGCCGGTGGTACGCCGCCTCCTCGTGCGACCGCAGGCGGGCGTCCGGGTACGTGTCCTGCAGCGCCGAAAGCTGGCCGGGCGTAACCCAGCGCTTCGTCAGCTCGCTCAGCACCCCGACCATACCGCTGCCTTCATCGAACTGCGCCTTCTTGCGCCAGAGGATCTCCGGCGGCAGCAGGTCCTCGAAGGCGTGACGCAGGATCCACTTCTCCACGCCGTCTCGCAGCTTCAGCGCCGCCGGCACCGTCTGCGCCATCTCGATCATCGCCACGTCCAGGAACGGCACCCTGCCCTCGATCGAGTGCGCCATCGTCATGCGGTCGACGCGCTGCAAGTTGACGTTGTGCATGCTCTCGATCGAGCGCCGCAGCTCCCCGTGCAGATCGACGCCGCCATCGAGCTCGCCGTAGTAGGCGTAGCCCGCGAACAGCTCGTCGGCGCCCTCGCCCGTCAGCACGACCTTCACGTACTCAGAGGCCAGGCAGGAGGTGAAGTAGCACGGCACGGCGCTGCGCACGAGGTCCTGGTCGAAGGACTCCAGCAGGTAGACGATGTCGCCCAGGCGGTCCGCAACTTCCTCCGGCGTCATCACGTACTCGTGGTGCCGCGAGCCGATGTGCTTCGCCACCGACACGCGCCGCCGCCAGGTCCTCGCTGCCCTCGATGCCCACCGAGAACGTGTGCAGCTCATCGAGGTGCTGGCGGGCAATCGCCGCGATCAGGCTGCTGTCGAGGCCACCGGAGAGAAACGACCCCACGGGCACGTCGCTCATCAGGCGCTTCCTGACGGCGCCTTCCAGCGTCTCGCGAATGCGCCGGGCGTGCTCCTCGACCGGCAACTCCTCCGGCTGACGGTCCGGCACCGTGTAGTAGCGCTGCCAGCCGTGCGTCGTGTGGAAGGAGTGCCCCGGCGGGAACTCCCGCACGTCCTCAGCGTGGTCGACGATCGCCTTCAGCTCCGACGCGAACACCAGCGAATCGCCCTCGCGCCCCACGTACAGCGGCTTGATGCCGATGGGGTCTCGCGCCAGAAACAGGTCCTGCCGTCCGCGATGGCGAAGGCGAACATGCCGTCCAGCTCGGCGGGCGTATCGGCCTCCAGCTCCTCGTAGAGGTGCAGCACGGGCTCCGTATCGCTGCGCGTGAGGAAGCTGTGGCGGTTTGCCAGGCCGGCCCGCAGGTCGAGGTGGTTGTAGAACTCGCCGTTGGCGACGATGGCTCTGGCGCCATCTTCGGTATAGAAGGGCTGGTCACCACCCGCGAGGTCCATGATCGAGAGGCGGGTATGCCCCAGAGTTCCTGCTTCGGAAGAGAACGTCCCGTCAGCGTCAGGGCCACGTGCTCGGAGCAGGTCCATCATGCTGCGGGTTGCGGATGGAGCGTCCTGGCCCCAAACGCCGCATAAGCCACACATCCTCAGGATCGTAACCCGATTTCACGTCTGGGACACGGACGGCATATTGCGTTTTGAGGTCAAAGCACCCGAAGTGCCGGTTTCGCGCCGTCGGGAAGCCGGCCATTCGACGGTTAGAATAGGCGTCTGGAAAGAGAGTCCCGTATGTCTGGAACCGCACCCACCGTCAAGCTCGCCAACGGCGTCGAGATGCCCGCCCTCGGCCTTGGCACCTCACCGATGAACAACGATGAGACCGCAACCGCCGTCGCCGCCGCCATCGAGGCCGGCTACCGCCTGATCGACACGGCCGAGAACTACCGCAACGAGGAGGGCGTCGGCCGCGGCATTCGCGCCAGCGGCATCGACCGCGCCGAGCTCTTCGTCACCACCAAGTTCAACAAGGAGTGGCACAGCTTCGAGGGCGCCCGCCAGGCCTTCGAGGCCAGCGCCAAGCGCCTCGGCCTGGACTACGTCGACCTCCTGCTCATCCACTGGCCCAACCCCGGCCAGGACCGCTACGTCGATGCCTGGCGCGGCATGGTCGAGCTGCTCGAACGAGGGCAAGGTACGCGCCATCGGCGGCTCCAACTTCAAGCCCGCCCACATCGACAGGCTGATCGAGGCCACCGGCGTCGCGCCCCACGTCGACCAGGTGCAGCTACAACCCCTACATCGTGCGCGAGGCCGAGCGCGCCTACCACGCCGCCCACGGCATCGCTCACCGAAACGTGGTCGCCCATCGGCCGCGGCAAGCGACCTCTTGCAAGACCCGCTGCTGGCCGACATCGCCGGACGCCACGGCAAGACGCCGGCCCAGGTCGTACTGCGCTGGCATGTTCAGCAGGGCATGGTGCCGATCCCGAAGTCCTCGAACCCGCAGCGCCTGGCCGAGAACATCGACGTGTTCAGCTTCGAGCTCACCGACGCCGAGATGGCGTCGATCTCCGGCCTCGACAAGGGCGGCGAAGGCGCCGTCGACTCCGACCGCATGGGCCATTAGGCAGCTAACACGCCAAATGTGAGGAAGACGATTTGCGCCTTCCAGCGCTTCGGGTAATCTGGCCCACAATGACTGCTCTCAAGCCCCAGTACGACGTCGTGGTGGTCGGCGGCGGCAACGCGGCCCTGTGCGCCGCGATGGAGGCCCGTCGCGGCGGCGCCACCGTCGTGATCATCGAGGCCGCGCCGCAGTACCTGCGCGGCGGCAACAGCCGTCACACGCGCAACGTGCGCTACTTCCACTCCGGCCCCGACAACTTCCTCGCCGGCAGCTACGAGGAGGAGGAGTTCTACCAGGACCTCCTTCAGGTCACCGGCGGCGAGACCAACGAGGAGCTGGCGCGCATGATGATCCGCGCCTCCTCCGACCTGGGCGACTGGATCCGGGGCAACGGCGTGCGCTGGCAGGGCGCCCTCAAGGGCACGCTATCGCTCAACCGCACCAACGCCTTCTTCCTCGGCGGCGGCAAGGCCCTCGTCAACACCTACTACGAGACGGCCGCGAAGCTCGGCATCGAAGCCGTCTACGAGACCGAGGTCACCGACATCGTCCCCGGCAACGGCGGCATGTCGACCCTCACGGTGCGCTCGACGCCCGCCGCCAGCGCCTTCAAGGCCGCTGACGCCCTCACCGGCGGCCCCGACTTCCGCCTCAGCGCCAACTCCAGCCTCGACGGCCCTCCACCCGGAGGCGCCTGGTCTCGTGGCACCACCGTCACCTACGTCGAGCCGCCACCCGGTACCGGCACCGAGACCACGATCCAGGCCAAGGCCATCGTCGTGGCCTCCGGCGGCTTCGAGGCCAACCTGGAGTGGATGTCGCAGTTCTGGGGCGAGGACGTGCACAACTTCGCCATCCGCGGCACGTCGTACAACCGCGGCAAGCCCCTGCAGGTGCTCCTCGACCGCGGCGCCAAGCCCGTCGGCAACCCGCGCGAGTTCCACGCCGTCGCCGTCGACGCCCGCGGCCCCCAGTTCGACGGCGGCATCGTCACCCGCCTCGACACCGTGCCCTTCGGCATCGTCGTCAACCGCGAGGGCCGTCGCTTCTCGGACGAAGGCATCGATATCTGGCCCAAGCGCTACGCGTCGTGGGGCGGCCTCATCGCCCGCCAGCCCGGCCAGGTCGCCTTCTCCCTGCTGGACGCGAAGATGTCGGACGCCTTCATGCCGTCGCTCTACCCGCCCATCGTCACCAACACGATCCACGAGATGGCGATCGAGCTCGGCCTCGACCCCGAGGTCGTTGGCGAGACCGTGTCGAGCTTCAACGCCACCGTGCACGACGGCACCTACGACGCCACCATCCTGGACGACTGCTACACCTCCGGCCTCGAAATCGCCAAGTCCCACTGGGCCCGCAAGCTCGATACGCCGCCCTACATGGCCTACCCCCTGCGCCCCGGCATCACCTTCACCTATCGAGGCCTCACGGTGAACGACCAGGCCCAGGTCATCGCCGAGAACAACGAGCCCATCCCAGGCCTCTACGCCGCCGGCGAAGCCATGGCCGGCAACATCCTCGGCCGGGGCTACCTTGCCGGCTTCGGCATGACCATCGGCTCCGTCTTCGGGCGCATCGCCGGCCGGGAGAGCGTGAAGTATGCCCTGCGATAGCCCTGCATTCGCTCCCCGAGCGTGGCCGCCGCCCCCGCTACCCCGCTTGTGCCTTCGATGCGCCCAATCACCGTAGCCGAGGCATCCCTGCCTCGGAGTCGAGCACACGCGGCGCTCTCGACGTTCTCCAACCCCTCGATATCCCAATCGAACGTTGCGCCGGAAGTCTCCCCAACCCATCGACCGCGCACGAAGCACCCCCTCACCCGCGTCCCAGACGCCGGAAGGCCATCACACGTTGCCCCTCTCCCCGAGGGAGAGGCGAGCCACCAATTCCCTCTCGAATACGTCACGGAGGCGGGTGAGGGGGCGCTCGAATCTGACGACGCGTTCCCGGTCGGAGCCGTACTGACGGCCACCCGCCAACCCACCAAGTCTGCTCTTCAACAATGGAGGACCATTGCCCTCACTTGAGCTGATCCAGGAGATCGACCGCCAGCTGACGGTCTGCAACGCCTGCCGCTACTGCGAGGGCTACTGCGCCGTCTTCCCGGCAATGGAGCTGCGACGCACCTTCGACGAGCAGGACATCATCCACCTCGCCAACCTGTGCTTCGACTGCCGGGCCTGCTACAACGCCTGCCCCTACACGCCGCCGCACGACTACGCCATCAACATCCCGGCCGTCATGTCCCAGGCCCGCGTCGAGACCTATCGAGAGTTCTCGGCCCCGCGTCTGCTTTCGAGGCTGTTTGGCGGCAACACCTTCCTTGTCGGCCTCACGGTCGCGGTCACGGTGCTGCTGGTCTTCGGCTCCGTCCTGCTCGTCCAGGGCGCCGACGTCCTGTTCAACGCCGATAGCGAAAAGGGCTCCTTCTACCGCGTCATCCCCTACTACGCCATGGTCCTGCCGGCGATGCTGCTCTCAGGCTACTGGGTCGTCATCCTGGCCCTCGGCGCCATGCGCTTCTGGCGCAGCACCGGCCATCCGGGAAGCGCCATGATCGACCTCGCGTCGTTCTTACGCGCCAGTAAGGACGCCTTCGGCCTCGAGTACCTCAAGGGCGGCGGCGACGGCTGCGACTACCCCGGCGACGAGAAGTCGAACCTGCGCCCGGCGATGCACCACCTGCTGGTCTGGGGCGTCGTGATCGACTTCTTCTCGACGAGCGTCGCGGCGATCAACCACAACCTGCTGGGTAACGACCCGCCGTACGCCTATCTGAGCCTCCCGGTGGTCACCGGCATCATCGGCGGCGTCATGATCATCGCGGGCGGCGTCGGCCTCGTCTGGCTCAAGCGACAGGCCCGAGACGCCCTCGCCAGCGAGCAGATGCTGCGCCTGGACTACGCCTTCCTCCTGCTGCTCATCGCCACGAGCGTCACGGGCCTCGTGCTCATGCTCCTGCGCTCCAGCGAAGCGGCGGGCACGCTGCTTACGGTGCACCTGGGCGTCATCGCGGCCCTTTACCTCTCGCTGCCGTACAGCAAGTTCGCGCACGTGGTCTACCGCTACGCCGCCCTCGTCAGACACCACATCGAGACGCGCTGACCATCCCGAGCACTGTCGCCAGCACGAAAGAGAGGCGGTCGATGCGACCGCCTCTCTTCTTTGTGTCCTCGACTCTCCGGGTGGCTAGCTCGCCAGCTTCGGCAGGATCAGCTTCGCGGCGCGCTCCTGCTGCGCCTCGTTGTCGAAGGCGAAGCGCAGGTAGTTCGTGCCGCCCGCCTCCAGCTCGGCGATGCGCCGCATGCAGTCGTCCGGCGTGCCGACGATCTCGCGCTGGATGAAGTCGTCCAGCGTCGCCGCCGGACCGCCCTTGCCCATCGGGTCCATCTCGAAGGACGCCTTGGCTTCGGCCACTGCCGTGTCGCCGTCCTCTGCCACGAACAGGCGGATCATGCGTACGATCGCCATCGGCCGCGTCGGCCAGTCCGGACGCGCGAGCACCTGCGACAGGCGGTCGGCGCTGCCCCGCGTGAGCATCACCCAGCCATCGGCGAAGTCGATCACGTTCTGGATCGTCACGTCAGACTCGCCACCGATCCAGATCGGCGGGTGCGGCTTCTGATAGGGCGCCGGCGCGAAAGCCAGATCCTGCGTCTTCACGTGCTCACCTTCGAACGTGACCGTCTCAGGCGCCGGATGGGTCCAGAGCTCCTTCAGGAGCTGGATCACCTCGCGGGCGTACGCGACGCGCGCATCGTGGTCCGTGCTCACCGGGATACCGTAGGCGTTCGACTCCGCCGGCACGGAGCCGGAGCCCAGGGCGCAGATCACGCGGCCCTTCGTGATCTGGTCCAGCGTAGCCAGCACCTTGGCGAGCATCGCCGGGTAGCGGAACGTGGGATTGAGCATGCTCCAGGCCAGTCGCGTGTTCGTCGTGATGCCGCCGAGGGCCGTCATGAGCGTCAGCGAGTCCAGCGGGCCGTCCGGGCCATCGTAACCGTGGCCCATGATGTGGTCGCCCAGCCAGATCGAGTCGTAGCCTTGCTGGTCTGCCTGGCGCGCCTCTTCGAACACCGCATCGACGCCGCGTTCCGGGTGCAGCAACATTCCGACCTTAACCACCAGCAACCTCCTCGGCCCGAATCCGGACCTTCGTCATCAGGCCACAGCGAACGCCGCGGCGACATCCGCATACTCTTTCCCGCGTAGGGGCGTGTCAACCAGAGCCGTTTCCTCAACACCGCTAGCGCTCATGAGAGCGTGGGGTCTCTCCCAAACTGGTAGACTGGCAACCGCCATGGATGCACCGGCTGTGCAATACGTCACAACTCGCGATAGCTACGAAATCGCGTACACGGACACAGGGAACGGATTCCCGGTCGTCTTTCTGCCGGCCTTCACGAACCACGTTAGGGACGTGTGGACGGACGGCTTCAGCATCGCGAACCTCCTGAAGGACCTCTCGTCACGCTACCGCCTGGTCAACTACGACTCGCGCGGCATGGGCATGTCGACACGTGAGATCTCGGACGGCCTGACCCTGGATGCCTACCTCCTCGACCTTGAGTCGGTCGTCGATAGCCTCGGCTTCGACCGCTTCGTGCTCATCGGCCCGAAGAACTTTGCGCTCCTCGCAGCCCACTACGCCCTGCGAAATCCGGAGCGAGTGCCGGCCTTGATCCTCATGAGCGCACCCTTCCGCTGGATCCCAGCGATCTGGGAAGAGCTGCCGCGGCAGGACTGGGAGGAGTTCCTCCACTCCCGCGTGCCCCACGGCTACAGCGCCAAGCTCTCGAAGCAGATGGTGGACATGTTCAACAACTGGACCTGCCAGGAAAACTACCTTGCCAGCGTCCACGTCTGGGAGGAGGCCCGCCTGGAGGGCTCACTGCGCAATCTCGAAACTCCCACGCTCGTCATGCAGCCCTGCGGCAACGACTCCGCCTTGCGCACCGCCATGGAGGTGGCCGAAGTGCTGCCCCACGGCCGCTTCGCGACCATCGAGAGCGGCTTTGCCTTTGGTATGGAGGGCGAGGCCATTGCGCCGATCGAGAAGTTCCTCGCCAGAGAGGGCATCCGGTCTTCGGCCCACGCGCCCATCCTGAACGGCTCGATACTCTCCGGCCGGCTCACCCGCCGCGAAGTCCAGGTGCTCTGCCTGATCGCACAGGGCAAGAGCAACGCCCAGATCGCCGATGAGCTTGTGATCAGCCCGCACACCGTGGTGCGCCACGTCGCGAATATCTTCGCCAAAACCGACGTCAACAACCGCACGCAGGCCGCGTCTTACGCCCACCAGCATGGGCTGGCCTAAGGGCCAACTTTTCATCCCTGAGTTAGTCGCTACTCTGGTCTGAATCCAGCGAACGTTTCGCTCCGGAAACATCACAATTCCTTGCGATGTTTCCGGCAAGCTACCTCACGAGACTGTGTCGACTTATGAAGCCTTACCTGCGAGCAATGAAGGCTGCGTTCCGGCAGCAGTGGCAACAGCAGCTCACGCTTTCGAGCACGATGGCGCCGATGCTCTCCGCAGTCGCCCTGGCCATCGGCGTGGGCTGGATTGTCGGCAAGAGCGACAACTCCGCGGCGCTCAGTCACGTCTTCGTCGGTGCGCCGCTCATGGGCCTGTGGCAGATGGGCGTCTTCCGGGCCGGCTGGTCCCTGGAGGGCGAGCGCCACGAGGGCACGCTCGACCTGCTGATCACGACGCGCACTCCCCTGGTCGTTATCCTCTTCGGCAAGACGCTGGCGATCATGGCCTCGCAGGCCCTGACGGCGGTCGTCACCCTGGCGATCCTCTTCGCCTTCGCCCAGACCTTCGTCAGCGTCGACAACGTGCCTCTTCTGTTCGTGTCCAGCCTGTTCGCCATCGGCGGCGTCATCGCCTGCAGCTTTGTCTTCGCGCCGTTCACCTTCCTCGTCGGCGGCCGCGGTGGCTTCTTCAACGCGATCATGCCCCTCGGCACCGTGCTCAGCGGCTTCCTCTACCCCACCGGTCTCCTGCCCGATGTCCTCGAAGTACCGGCGCGCCTCCTCCCAACGGCCTGGGCGATGGAGGCGGTGCTGCACTCGACTCAGGGCACGGCGTCGAACCTCGATATCGTGGGCGAGTGGGCTGCCACGGCCGCCCTGATCGCGGGCTTTCTCGTGTTGTCCGCGATGCTGTTCAGGAAGGCTGAGGCCCGCGTGCGCGTCACCGGCAACCTCGCGACGTTCTGATGAGCACGCTCGAACGTCTGTATACGCAATCGATGCTCTCCTACCGGGGCCTGTTCCTCTGGCTCAACTGGCCCGGCTACCTATCGAACATCCTCTTTCGCCCCATCCTCGCCGTCGTCATGTTCGGGCTCACAGGCCGCTTCGCCCGCGGTGATGACGCCGCCGAGGCGTTCGCGATTGGCATCACGGCTTACGGCGTCGCGAACCTCGTGCTCGGCGCGATCCTCCAGGGCTTCTACTACGAGCGCGCCTTCGCGACCCTGGGCTTCCTGTTCGCGTCCTCCGGCAGCCGCCTCCAGAACTTCCTCTGCCGCGGCGTCCTGCACTGGCCCAACGCCATCCTCAGCGTGGCGGCGAGTCTCTTCGCGGCGCACTACATCATCGGCATCGACTTCGGGGGCGCGAACTGGGGCGCGGTCGCGCTCGGCTTCATCCTGATCTCGACCACCATGATCCCGTTCGCGCTCTTCCTCGGCAACTTTTGCATCCCGATCCGCGACTGGCAGGCGCCCTACGGCCTCACCCAGATCGCCTTCCTCGCCCTCACCGGCGCCATCATCCCCCGCGACGATTTGCCGGACGGCATCCGGGAGCTCGGCGGGCTCCTGCCGATCACCCACGGCCTCGAAGCCGTCAGAGCCGCCTTCGATGGCGCCAGCCTCTCGGCCGTCTCCGACGACCTGCTGCTCGAAGCCGCGGTTGGCATCGCCTACGCCGTGGCCGGCTACGTGCTGTTCCGAACGTTCGAAACCTACGCGAGGCGCAGCGGCGCCTATGAGCTGACCTAGGAGGGTCAACGTGGACGAAGCCATCACCTGCGTCGACCTGGAGCGCGAGTTCGTTTCGCGGGGGCTCATCGGCGGCTCACGGCGTACCGTCGCGCTGCAGGGCGTCAACCTGCACGTACCGCGCGGCAGCGTCTTCGGCCTCCTGGGCCCCAACGGCGCCGGCAAGACGACGACCGTACGCATCCTCTCGACCCTCCTCACTCCCACCAAAGGCACCGCCGCCGTGCTGGGCTACGACGTGATGAAAGACACGGCCCAGGTCCGGCGCAACATCGGCTTCGTGCTGGGCGGCGACCGCGGCCTCTACGGCCGGCTCAGCGGGATAGAGAACCTCGCCTATTTCGCCGCTCTCAACCACATGGAGCCACGAGTCGCCCGTGCTCGTGCCGAGGAGCTCCTGGGCACCGTGGGCCTGTTCGACCGCCGAAACGACAAGGTGGAGACGTACTCCCGCGGCATGAAGCAGCGCCTGCACATCGCCCGAGGCCTGCTTACGGACCCGGAGGTCATCTTCATGGACGAGCCCACCATTGGCCTCGACCCCCAGGTGGCGCAGGAGGTGCGCGCCGTGATCCCGCAGCTGCGCGAGCGCGGTAAGACCGTGCTGCTAACGACCCACTACATGTTCGAGGCTGACGTGCTGTGCGACCACCTGGCGCTCATCGATCACGGCCAGATCGTCGCTGAGGGCAGCCCGAGCGAAATCAAGCGCCGCATCAGCAACGTCAGCGTGGTCGAGATGCAGCTACGCGCCCTGCCACCCCCTGAAAGGCTCTACATCACCCCCCGCACCGTCGCCTTCCACGTCAGCAACGTGCTCTCGAAGCTCCACGCCCGCAACCGCACCCATGCCGTCGAGGTCGCCCGCCTGCTCGGTCTCTGACCCGCCCACCAGCCTTCGATGTCCCGGCGCCATACGGTAAGCTGCCTTCGTGGCAGACACAGGAGATACGGCACCACTTCTCGGCGTCATCGGCGGCTCCGGCTTCTACGCCATGGAGGGCCTCGATGACGTCGAGACCCTCACGCTCGACACGCCCTTCGGCGCCCCATCGAGCGAGATTCACGTCGGCACCCTGGGCGGCACCCGCATCGCCTTCCTGGCCCGCCACGGCCGCGGTCACACCCTCCTGCCCGCGGAGGTACCGAACCGGGCGAACCTCTGGGCCCTGGCGTCACTCGGCGTGCACGTGCTTGTATCGGTGAGCGCCGTCGGCAGCCTCCAGCGCAACATCGCCCCCGGCGAGTTCGTCCTGCCCAACCAGCTCTTCGACCGCACTCGCGGCATGCGACCGATGACCTTCTTCGGCGGCGGCATCGCGGCCCACGTCAACTTCGAGGAGCCCTTCTGCGCCACCCTGCGTCGCAGCCTCGAAGGCGCCCTCACCGCCGCGGGCGCCCGCGTGCACACCGAAGCCACCCTCGTCGTCATCGAAGGCCCCGCCTTCTCCAGCCGCGCCGAGTCGGTGCAGTACCAGTCGTGGGGCGCCGGCATCATCGGCATGACGACGCTGCCCGAAGCCAAGCTCGCCCGCGAGGCCGGTATGCACTACGCCACCCTCGCCTGCGTCACCGACTACGACACCTGGCTGCCGGAAGAAGGCCACGTCTCCGTCGAGCTCGTTTTGCGCACCCTGCAGGCCAACACGGAGACGGCCAAGAACGCCATCGCCGGCCTGGCCCGCGCCCTGCCGGACTGGCAGAGCTGCGACTGCTGTCACTCCCTGCGCCAGGCCATCGTCACGGACCTCTCGCTGGTGCCGGAGCAGAAGCTGCGCGACCTGGCGCCGCTGCTGCCGCGCTACGGCGTCTCGTAGGCCTCGGGCGCTGGTTCCGCCCGCCTCGACTGCCACCACACCCGCACGATCGCCGCGTTGAGCCGGTACGCGGCCAGCGCACTGCCCTTGAGCGACCCGCTGACCTTCGACTCGCCGATGCGGCGTTTGTAGCCCGTCTCGACCTCGATGATCCGTACGCCCCGGCAGGCGCAGGCCGTGATCAGCTCCGCCGTCCAGCCGTGCGTGCGCTCCCGCAGCCCCAGCGAGCGCAGCAGGTCGCCGTCGATCACCTTGAATGAAGGCAGGTCGGTCAGGTGCTGGCGCGTCAGCAGTGTGATCAGGCGGCTCATGAACCAGTTGCCGAGCTTCTGATGCCAGAGCAGAGACCCCGCCTCGACCTGCCCCTTGCGCGTACCCAGCGCCAGTCCGGCGCCCGACGCGCGCACCTGCTCGAATACGCGTGGCAGCACCTCCGGCGGGTCGGCGCCGTCGCCGTCCAGGAAGACGTACGTGCCGGCGTCCGGCGCCGCGTCGACGCCGCCCATGCAGGCAGCACCGTAGCCGCGCTCGGTCTGGAGCACCACCCGGGCGCCGGCAGCGCGCGCAACTTCCGCCGTCGCGTCCGTGCTCCCGTTGTCGACCACGATCACCTCGTCCACATGCGGCAGCGCCGCGCTCACGACGCCCCCGATGGCGCCCTCTTCGTTCAACGCCGGCACGATGGCGACTACTTTCGGGTTCGTTGCCACAGCTCGACTCCTTCCTGGTCGTACACCTGCTCGTAGCCCAGCCGGGGCAGTCTCTCGATCTCCGCCCGATAGCCGCCCCGCAGCGACCACGGCGTCACGGCCAGCGACTCGTCGAAGATCACGTAGTCGCTCACACGCGGGTCCGGGAACTCGTAGATCTCCGCCCGCTCCGAGAGGTGCGGCACGATCGTCGACTGCGCATCGACAGAGGCGTCCGGCGGGATCAGGGCGATCGCCTCGTGCAGCGCGTCTCGATGCGCCGTCGTCAGCTGCGTCTCGAACACCCCCGGCGCCAGCTCGCTTTGCATCACGAAGCCGTCGATCGAGCCGATGAGCAACGCGACCGCCGCGACGCCCAGTAACGGCGCCTGCCAGCGTTCTCGCAGCTTGCTCAGGCTCCCGAGGCCCACGACCACCCCGACCCACAGCAGCGCCAGCGTCGCCGTCGGATACTGCAGCTGCAGGTGCGATTGCTCCCAGTGGTCCGAGAGCCCGTTCGCGAACGTCGAAGGCAGAGCGAGCAACGAGGCCGGCGAAAGCAGCGCCAGGAAGCCCTGCCACTTCAGGATGTCGATGAACGCCGGCAGGGTCTCGTCCTTCAGGTGCTCGTAGCCGCGCGACACGGCGTTCGGTATCAGGTTCAGCGTGTCGGAGCCGGTCACGAGGTACTCGAAGCGCTGCGTCAGGTCGCTGCTGCCGCCGCCCCGGATCACGGTCATCACGACGACGCCGACCACGAGGAACCACAGCGCGCCGAGCGCCCCCAGCTTCCACGCCTCGCTGCGATAGCCCCGAAACCACATCAGCACGGCGAACGCCATCAGCACGATCGACATGTCCTCCTTGAGCAGGAGGACCGGCGCCACTGCCATCGCCGCAGCCACAGGCCGGTCCGAGACCAGGAAGTAGAGCGCCGTGAACAGGAAAGGCAGGGCCAGCATCTCCGGGTGGAAGCCGAAGAACACCGCCCCGTGCAGCGTAGGGTTGATCAGATACCCGGCGACGACCACGACGCCGATCAGGGCACGGCCGGTGATCCTCTGCGTCGCGAGGTACAACGGCAGCGCCGCCATACCCACGAACACCCCCTGCGCCACAAGCAGCACCTCCACGCCTGCGCCGAGGCGGTAGAGCACGGCAAACACGCCGAGCACCGGCTCGAAGTGCTGACCGAGGAAGTTGTAGGGCACGAAGCTGGTCTCGAACAGGCGGCCCTGCGACGTGTTCCAGATGATCTGGTCGAAGAAGCCGAGGTCGTAGGCGTAGCTCTGGAAGTCGCGATGGCGCTCCAGGCTGAGCACGGTGAACCAGCCCGCCCCGAACACGGCGGCCGAGAGGGCGAGGACGAAGCAGACGGCGTCGAGGCTTAGGAGTCTCAGAGACTCCAGTTGACGCCGCAGCCCTTGCAGGCTTCCGGCGGCTCCGAGCTGTTCATGCGCTCTCGCCACTTCTTGTAGAGAGGTCCGTTCCATACTTCCTCGAGGCTGACGTCAAACACGTTGCCCAGCTTGATGTCTTCGTAAGGCGCTTCCGTGAACGGCGAGATGCAGCATGGCAGCACGTTGCCGTTCGCCGTCACGTACATCAGCGACCACGGCCGGCGGCAGTCGTGGTAGGTGACGTCCTCCTCGTACTCGCTCACCAGCTCCTGGGCGCCGGCCTCACCGGAGCCCCGCAGCGTCACGCCGAGCTCCTCTGCCAGGCGTCCGGCCGCAGCGACGGCGTCGAGCTCGTCTTGCTGCGCGCCGTGGTACAGCGCCTGCTCCGCCGTGGCGTTGCCGCGGCCGGAGTAGACGAGGCGCTGCAGGTACACCTCCGTGATGCCGATGCCCGCGGCCCGGCGCACCAGCTCCGGCAGCTCCAGCACGTTCGTCTTCATTCCCGTGATCCACAGCGAGACGCGAGGCGTCGAGTAGCCCATCGCGGCCTTCGTCTCGGAGAACTGCTTCACGTTCTCGAAGATGCGCTCCAGCCCGTCGACGCCTCGGATCGCCTTGTACGTCTCCGGCTGGGCCGAGTCGACCGACACGCGCAGCTCATCGAGGCCGCTGCGGATCAACGGCTCGACCAGGCGGCCGCGCAGCAGCAGCCCGTTCGTGTTGAACAGCGCGTAGGCGTCCCGGCCCTTGATGTCGGCGATGATCTCCGGCAGCTGCGGGTTCAGCAGCGGCTCACCGATGCCGTGCAGGACCACGCGCTTGATCTCCGGCGTCTGGTCCAGGAGCACCTGCACCTGGTGCAGCGTCAGGTCCGCCGATTCCTCCGGCATGCCGAAGTGCTGCGGGCAGGTCGTGCAGGCCAGGTTGCAGCGGTTCGTCGTTTCGAGATAGAGCTCCTTCGGCAGCTCCGGCGCCTCGATCGGCCTCTGGGTTGGCGTGTGCGTCAGTGTCATATCGTTCCTCCCTATCGGGTTTGCTAGCGAAAGTAGTCCACGAGGATCTGCAGCGTGATCCGGAACACCAGCAGGCTCGCCGCCGTCGCCGCAAGCCCCAGCACGATGCCCGTCGCGATCTGCACGAGGCTCGGCTGGGCGTCGTAGCCCTCGAGCGCCCGCTCGATCACGCGGCCCAGTGCTGCAGGACCGGTCATCGCCCACCTCGCATGCGGCCGAGCAGCTTCGCGACGCCGTAGCCGGCCGCCGTGCAGATGCCCACCACCGGCAGCGCCCACAGCCAGACGGCGATCAGCACCTTCGCGCTCGTGCCCTCCGTGCGACAGCAACGCAATCGAGACGGCGAGCAGGAACACGCCGGCCACGATCAGCCCGCCGATCATCCCTGCCGCATCGAACTGGCGTTGCGTCATATCTGCACGTCCCGTGAAAGGCTGAGGTCCGGATCGAACTCCTGCTTCTCCATCCGCACCGTCATCGTGTCGAGCTGCTTGACCATGTTCTGGCCCGGATAGCCCGGCACGATGATCCGCACCGGGAAGCCGTGGTTCTCCGTCAGCTCCGCGCCGTTGACGTGCGTCGCGAGGATGGCGTTGTCGCCCATCAGCGGGTCGATGTGCCAGGTGAGGGCGTAGTTGGTGACGCTGTGGAAGTACACCGACTTCGCGTCCGGGTCGGCGCCGGCCAGGGCGAGCACGTCTCGCACCCGCGGACCGCTCCAGGTCGGCACGGCGCTCCAGCCGCTGACGCAGCTCAGGCGGATCGTGTGGGTCACGGCCGGCAGCGCCAGCAGGTCGTCGTACGAGAGCGACATCTCCTGCCCCACCGCGCCGTTGATCTGCAGCCGCCAGCTATCGCGGTTGACGGTCGCCTTGCCGAACAGCGTCTCGACCGGGAAGTCGCCCGGACCGCCGCGCTCTTCCTTCGGGATACGGCCGATGAACAGGTCGCCGAACGTCCGGTTCGCCAGCCCCGTGTTCTGGAACCCCAGCGAGAGCCCCAGCGCACCCGCGAACACCGTCCCAAGGAAGGCCCGTCGCGTGTACCCCACGGGCACCGGCGTCGCGGGCGCCTCGCCGCGTCGCACCGCCGCAGCGTCCCCGAGCAGTCCCTTGATCGTCTCCAGCAGGTGACTGCCGAGGTGCGCCGCCAGCAGCGGCACCGCGAGGATCGAGGCCCAGAGGTGTACCTGCACGGGGTAGAACTCACCCGGCGGGATGTTGGCCACCGTGTAGTAGTAGTGGAACAGCATGAACAGGCCGCTGAAGTAGAGGATGAAGAAGTCCAGCGCCAGCAACGGCGAGAGCACGCTCGGCAGCAGCCGCGGCGGCCCGCGCTCGACGAACCGAGGCACTCGCAGGTAGTAGCCCGCGAATCGCAGACTGGTGGAGCCGTACTTGGCGATCAGGAACGGGATCGAAGCGAGGCCCGCGTAGAAGTGGATCGCCCGCGTCGCCGTGAAGTAAGGCCCGATGTCGTAGTTGAAGTGGTAGAGGAAGAACAGACCGGCCGAAATGAACATCAGCGCCCAGCAGGAACGTCAGCGCCAGGCCGATCTGCATCGTCAGCAGCGTGTTTTCGGGGTGGCGCTCTTCTGCGACGGCAGTCATCGGCGGGCTCCTTGCATGGCCGCGAGCACGTGGCCGGTATCGCTCTCGGGCTCGAAGTGGGCCCGCGCGAGTTCGAGGTCCTCGACGGTGTCGATGTCGTACCACGCAGGCAGCACGAAGGCGCTCAGGCCGGCGTCGCGGATGCGCGCCAAAGTCTGGGCGAACACGTCAGGCGACCCGTAGTCGACCTCTTCGAAGATCTCACCGTGAGGCTGGTTCATCCCGACTGCGTAATAGCCGCCGTCCAGCGTTGGCCCGATGACGACGTCGTGATGGCGCAAGGCATGCTGGGCCACCGCAATCAGATGCCGAGGCAGCGTCGGGCTATCGGAGCCGATGAGCACGGGACGCCTGGCCCCTGCTCGCAGCGCCTGCGCGATCGTGTCGCCCAGGCGACGGCCGAACGGCACGTCGGCCTGCTGGATCACGACCGAGTCTGGATACGCCGACTGCACCTCCGGCATGCCCGTCTGGCCATCGACGGAGATGAACAGCCGGGCCGCCTCGGCGTCCGCCATGCGCAGTGAGTCGCGCAGGAACGCCCGCGCCAGGTCCAGCGCCGCGTCGTGGCCCACGCCCGCGGCGAGACGCGACTTGCCGTGGCCCAGGAAGGGCAGTTTTGTGAACAGGATGACGTCGGAGCGCGGCGTGTAGGCTCGTGCGCGTCTCCGGCAGCAGCGCTGATCGCTTCTTCGAGGTGCCCCAGGGCGGAGACGAAGCGCTCTCGCTCCAGACCGAGGCCGATGCGCAGGCAGTCCGGCAGGCCCATCGTGCGACCGGGCAGCATGAACACGCCACGCTCCCGCAGGCCCGCGAAGAAACTCTCGTCCGGCTCGCCGGAGAGCAGGCGCAGGCAGGCGGTGATCCCGGCCTGCGGCGGCGTCCACTCGATCTGGCTGCGGTGGCGCTCGACGAAGTGGGCCAGATCGCGCAGGTTGTCTCGGGCGCACGCCAGGCGCGCCTCCACCAGCGCATCGAAGCGCTCGAAGGCCAGGCAGGCGACCCGGTCCGAGAGCACGGAGACGGAGCCGCTCAGGTAGTCGAGCGCATCGGCGCAAGCTTCGAGGGCGTCGCGGTCCCGGCTCGCGATCCAGCCGATGCGCAGGCCCGCCAAGCCCCAGTGGCTTCGAGAGGTCGCCGATTACGACGGCGTCCTCGGCGTATTCGATAGCCGACTCGACGCGCTGATGCAGTGACAGGGGCCGGTAAACCTCATCCACCACGAGGCGCCCCGGGTAGCTATCGAGCCCCCGCACGATGGCGCCGGACGGGCCATGGGGCGAGTTGATGAACGCGAGGTCCGGCTGGGTCCTACCGTCGCAGGGCAGCATGAAGCCGTCGTCCGTGCACCACTCGACGGGCTCGCCGCCCGCAGCGCAGATCGACTCCGCCAGGGCGCCGTAGCACGGGCTTTGCACCAGCACACGCTGACCGGGCCGCACGAGCGCCATGCCCGCCGCCCGGATCGCCTCGATGGCGCCCGCCGTCACGAGTACGTTCTCCGGCCCGAGGTCCCGGTACAGCCCGGCGATGGCGGTTCGCAGCTCCAGGCTGCCGCCGCCCGGCCCGTAGCCCAGGTCGACTCGCATGAGGCCGGCCGGCTCGGCGCCGAGGTCGCTCAGTGACGGCGGCGGCGGCGCGCTCGACGAAAGGTCGACCATCTCCCGCCGGAAAATCGCCCTGTAAGCCTGTTCGAGCTCGAAGGGGGTTACCGCACCCCCAGTGGTACTCGCCATGTGTACAGGCTCGCCGTAAGAAATTACGCAATCCTTACGAAGGTTATCGAAGGGTAACGGTTACCCTCTTTGGCCCGCTCGGGCAGTCAATGCGGGCCATAAGACGCAAAGAAGGAGGCCGGACGGGATTCGTCCGGCCTCCACTCACCGATGAAAAGAAGCAGCCGCGCTAGCGGTTAGGGCCTCGACGCGAGTGCGATGCGAGCCGCAGGCCTATCGCGAGCACCCCCGCGAACCCGGCAGTCACCAGGACAAGCCACGCCGTGCGGCTCGAGGAAACACCACCGTCACCGGTGTTCGGCGGGGTGATCTCACCACCGACATCCGATGAGGGCTGAGTCGGCGTAGCACTCGGTACCGAGGTCGCTGTCGCGGTTGGCGTCGGGGTCTTCGTCGGCGTGGCCGTCGGGTCCTCCGGATCATCGTCGTCCGTCGTCGACGTCGAGTGGTTGGTGAACACACACGTCACATGGTCACCGTCGTCCAGCGAAATCTCCACCGTCGGCAGACTGATATCGACGTCGGGGCTATCACACACGATCCTCAAGAGCGCCCACTCGTTCGGCACCTGCTCAGATACCACGTAGACGCCACCGGCGAGGCCGTCGTACGTCCTCGACTGGTTCTTGTAGAGCAGGAAGTTGCCGAAGTCCAGGCTACTGAACCGGAACGCCCGGCCCGTCGGCCCCGTGGTCTCCTTGACGATCGTGATCGAACCGTCGTCCGGGTCCTCCGGGATGTCACCGCCCCGCGGGTCGTTGTAGAACGTGCAAGTCACGTGCTCCCGAGGCTGCAGGTCGATGTCCACCTGCCGGCTCGACACGTCAATGTCATACGCCTCCGTCGACGGCAGGTCCGTCTCACAGACGATGTCTACGAGGTCCCAGCCCGGCGCCGTGTTTTCCCTGACGAAGTAGCTCCCCGCCGGCACATCGAGACACTCGGTCGCGTTCAGCGCGTCATTCGTGCCGATGTCGTCGTCCAATGGCCCGATATCGCAGTCCGGGATGTTGTCGGTGAAATAGAAGTTCGTCGGATCCTGACCGGGCACCTGCTTGATGATCGTGATGCCACCGCCCGTGCGCTCGTTCGTCACCGTACAGGTCAGCGGGTCCACCAGCGCAGATACCCCGGTTTGCACGACGCTCACTTCCAGCTCGCCGCCATCGCAGTCATCCGAGTAGGTGGGATCGTAGTCGTTCGGGTCGGTCGCGTTGAAGCCGACCTCACTGACGTCATAGGTGCCTTGCGGGAGGTCCACCCGGATCAGGTGGCCGCCACAGGTCAGCGGCGTCTGCGAGTCGCCCACCGGGATCTCGGCAGCCGCCGTCGCGGCGTTGTCCACCCGAGGAGTAAGAAGCAATCCGAACTCACCGGCGTCGTCCGACGGGTCGCACTCCTTGTAGAAGTCGACCGGGACGTCATCGGACCCATTGACGAAGTAACAGGTGACGTCCGCATCAGCGTTGACGGGGTCCACCGAGTACCCGTCGGAAATGTCGGTTACGGTACCACCGCCATCGACATCACAGGGCACCCCCGGGCTCTCAACCGGTACGAGGTGCCAGCCGATCGGCACGTCCTCCTGGATGGTGCGACCGGTGTCGCCCCAATCGACCGCCGAACAGACAACGGTGTCCGTCGGGTCACCCGTGTTGCTGTTCACGTCGACGGGCCCCAGGCTCTCGCAGCCGGGGATGTCGGTAGTGAAGCTAAAGGTTCTGGTCGTCCTCACCACCGCCGTCCAGCGACTTGACGATCGTCAGGGTCCCCGTCACACGAGAGTTGGTAATGGTGCATACCGGAATCGTGAAGGTGGACTCGATATCAACATTGCCCGCGGGAATAATTGGGCCAGTATCGGCAGGCCGGTCCGGCACGTTGATATCTGTGCACGTACCTGCGTACTGCGGCGGATCAGCCCAACCGTCGGGGATTTCCGACTCCTCGACGTCGTAGGTGGCTTTGGGCAGCTGCAGGAATAGCGATTCCCCACACTGCACGTTGCCGCCGTACGGCGATACCTGCGGATCCTGGTCGATAACCTCCACCAGAAACACAGGGTTGGGATCCGTCGGCTCACACTCCTTCACCACCACAAGGTCCGGCGGATCGTTGTAGAAGTAGCAGGTGAGGTCGGCGTTGACCACCAGATTCCCCACTGCAATTTCGATGCCGTAGAGCCCGTCGTCGTCGCTCAACTCCTGGGTCTGAAGGTCAGGACAGGAGATCTGCGAGATCACCCAACCCTCCGGGATTGTCTCCGTGATCTGGACGTTGCCGTTCAGCGTCCGCCAGTTGATGCCCTCGCACGTCACCATGCTCGGGTAGTCGTTGTCTTCGATGCCATCGTCATCGAGCGTATCCGGGTCGGGACAACCGTCGATTTCGGTGACTGCGAACGGGAAGTCCTGGTCGTTCTCGCCGCCGAGCACATCCTTGATAATCGTCAGGCTACCGAGCAGCGACGGAGAGTTGGTGAACACGCACGTGATGTCCAACGCCGTCTGGACATCCGCCGGCGGTGAGATATCCACCCCCGTGAGGACATCGTTATCGGAGTACGGCTCCCAGTCGCCCTCGTCGAATGAGCCGCCTGCCGCTGTGCATTCCACCGACTCCAGCACCCAGCCGAACGGCAGGTCCTCGACCACACGATAGGGACCGCTCCCCGCCGCAATGGCGCCACAAATCGCAGAATCGGCCCGAAGGGGATCGCTATCGTCATCCAGGATGCCAAACTCGGTGCAACCAAGAGTGCCGTCGTCACCAGTAATGTCACTGGTGAAGACAAAGTCCTGGGCACTGCCGCCGTCGACCTGCTTGACTACCTCTATCCGCTGGAGACCACCAGTCGAGTACAGCAGATTGTTCGTAATTGGACACGTGACTTGCCCACCAGGCGCCAGAGTGATGAACCCATCTTCATCACAACCCGTCGGTCCGTAGACGATATTGCTATTGGTTTCGACGGTTGTTGACTCCACTACCTGGTAGGACCCGGCTATGAGACCTGTGAAGTCGACAGTGTCGGTTCCACCATCGCAGTAAATGTTGTCGGGGCCGTCAGAAAGACTCCCATTCAAATACAGACTGACCGAGTAAGGAATGAAGCTCATACCGTTGGTGCACGTCTTTGTGACCGTGATCGAGGCGGTCGCATTGACGCCCGTGTCAGCCACGGCCAGCGTTTCAGCTGAAGCCGTGCCCGCCGTTAGCGTGACCGGCATCTCGAAGCCTTCGACGAAGGCAGTGTGGCCCACGTACCCCGGCAGGTCGTACACCGCTGCCGTCAGGTCGTCGGGCAGCGTCCCCTGCACGGTAATCGGGAGCGAGCCCGTCTCACCGGCATCGAGACCGTCCAGGGTCCAGACCAGGCGCTCGCCATGGCGCCTCGGGTCGTCGATGTTCACCGCCAACGCGAAGGTCTCCGGCAGGTCGGCAACCACTTCGATAGGACCATCGACCGAGCCGCCGCGGTTCGCGTACTCGATGCTCAGATCGTAGGCACGGTTGTAGTAGATGTAACCGGGGACGCCGGCAACCTTGACGGACAGCTGTGGGGGATAGTCCTTCTGGACTACGGCGACGGCGCTTCCCACTATGACCGCCAACGCGATCAGCGCCACGACAGCACCAGCAAAACGCAAGAGCAAGCCTCCCTGCCGAAGCTAATTTTCAACCCGTTCATTACATGAAATATCCCTTCTCAATTAAGAAGGGGTACAAGTTATCCGGGGGAGGTTAACCCACAAGAGGTGGGGCGTCAACGCAAAGATACGTTGGGGAAGAGGCGTTTAGGTTAACGGTCGCTTAATGATTTTGAGTCTTCGTGCTTGATTGGGCGTAGGACATCTATCCGCGATAGTAGTTATTCATATCTCAGAATTACTGTGTAGGATTTCCCCGTAACTACCATTGCAGGAGTACCGCCCATGCCTAACGAACTGCTCGCCTTCGACGTCAACGAGACGCTGCTCGACCTCAGCGCCCTCGATGCCCCCTTCCGGGACGCCTTCGGCGACGCATCGCTACGACCCGCCTGGTTTCAGACCATGCTCCAGCTCTCGTTCGTCGGCGGCCTTACTGGCAACTACGTCGACTTCACGACAGCGCAGTACGCGGCGCTGCACATGGTTGCCCGGCGCGCCGGTCACACCCTCACCGACGCGCAGACCGAGGCGATCGTCGGCGGCATGCAGCAGCTGCCGCCACACCCTGAAGTGCTGGAGGGGCTGACGATGCTCAAAGATGCGGGCTTCCCAATGGTGACCCTGACCAACTCCACCCTGGAGGTCGCCAAGGCGCAGCTCGAATTTGCCGGCATCGCTGACCTCTTCGAGGCGACGATCTCAGCCGACGAAGTGCAGCAGCTCAAACCCGCGCCGGCGCCCTACCACCTCGTGGCCCAACGCACGGCCGTACCCATCGAGGAAGTACGGCTGATCGCGGCGCACGCCTGGGACGTCAGCGGCGCAATGGCAGCCGGCGCGCGCGCCGCGTTCGTAGCGCGACCCGGCGCCGTCCTCAGCCCGCTCGGTGCCCGGCCCGACGTAGTCGGGCACGACATCCTCGAGGTCGCCGAGTTGCTGCTCCAGCTTGTCTAGGACTCGGCCCTAGGACAACGCCTCGTAGCGCAGGCGCTTCACCTTGTCCATGTTCATGCCCTCGATGCGGATCAGGCGCGTCGAGCTCTCGCGGCGCGGCGAGTGGAGCTGGCCCTCGTTGTAGAGGCAGGCCATGCCGGGCTTGAGCGCGTAGCTCTTGAGCTTGCGAACCTTGCCGGCCTGCGCCTCAGACGCCGGCTCCACGACCTCCCACTCCGTCATCTCGGTCTCGCCGCTCGCCTGACCGTAGATCGCCCAGGCCGGGCCGTGGTCGTGCGGCGCCGATTCGCTGGCGCCCTCGTAGGCGTGCGCAAGGATCGTGAAGCCCAGATCCGGGTCTTCGTACAGCACGTCGCGGCCACCCGTGCCCTCGCCGACATTCTTCGCGACGAACTCAGGGTCCTTGAGTACAGTCGCGAGGGCGTCGACGACCTTCTCGCGCCCTGCCGGCCCCGGCTCCGTCGTCAGAAACTCGTGGCACTGCGCCGCGAACTGCTCCAGCTTTGCGTCCATCTTCTCGCCTCCACTAATCAGTCATGAGAATGAGTCATGAGCACTCGAAACGAACAAAGCTTACGGCAACCGCTATCGCCGTGCTGCCCCTCGAAGCTCGACTGCCTACCGCACCGTGGCGCGCATCGAACGGCGCAGGAGAATCGTGTTCAGGAGCAGCAAGAAAACGCCGCTACTCGCCAGAACACCGATGTCCAGGGGCGCCGGGTCGAAGCCGCGAAGCATCACGTCCTGCAGGGAGTGGATGCCGTAGGTGGCCGGCAAGATGTACGAGATCGCCCGCACCGGCCACTGGATCCGGTCTACGGAAAACGCGAATCCTCCGAAGAAGACCGACGCAAGAAGAAGCAACATGGCGATCTGCGCCGCCTGCTGGACGCTGGATGAGACCTGCGAGGCGAGAAACCCGACGCCCAGAGAGCTGAAGATCAACAGCGCCAGGATCGCCGCCACCCAGGCGTAGCTCCCGACCATCGGCACATCCAGGCCGAGCACCAGCATTAGCAGCAGACCTGCGCCTGCCAGTCCCGCCAACACCGCGTACGAGATGTAGTTGCCGATGATGATCTCGATCGTACGCACCGGTGCTACGCGCAGGATATCGGTCACCCGCAGCAGCTTCATGCGAGAGAGCGTCAGCGCGGCCAGCGTAACCGCCAGGTGCGTCACGAGGAGCGTGAGCACGCCCGGCGAATAAAAGGATGTGAAGCTAGGCGTCGTCGGCGTAATGTCTTCCATCTCTAGCTTGAAGGGAGCGCTGAGCACGTTGGGGTCGATGCTGGCAAGTGCGCTGCCCGACTGCTGCATCGTGTCGAGAGCAGTGTTCATCCTGCCGATCTCGCTGTCCGTAACCCGGTCCGGGCCGGACGATCCCTGCAATCGGGATTCAGCCTCATCGACCGTCGTGAGGAGGTCACTCACCGCGGTCTGGATACTCGCCGCCGCCTCTCCCGAAGGCGTCAGGCCCGGGATGGCGATCAGTGTGCCCGCCGCCACCACACCCGCCTCGCCGAGGCCGGACTGAAGCGGCTGCAACGCTTCTCGCAAGCCCTGTAGCATTTCGAGCGACTGAGCACGGTCCGATGCGGACGCAAGCCCGTTCACGTCATCCCGCGCCGGGCCGATCGTCTCGCCGGCGTTGCTGATGCCGCCCTCGGCCTGCCCTAAAGCCTCCGCGATCGCCTTCTGGTTCAACGCCGCGACCTGGTCTCGCAGGAAGGCTCTGGCGTAGCTCCGCCGCACCGGGTCGATCTCGCCCATCAACACCTGGATCGGGATCTGCTCACCGCTCTCGATGATTTCATTCGGATTCGGCGGCACAACGGCCACCGCGTCGACGTCGCCTCGCTGCAGAGCCCGCCGCGCCAGCGGCAAGCTATCGCTGACGCCCACAATCTTCACTTCCTGTTCGAGGTCATCCAGCAGGGGCTGGATCGGCTGCTGAGCGTCGGGAGACTGCACGATCAGCGTGCGCGGTCGCGGCCCGCCCAGCTCCACCCCCTCCCCGAACGCGAGAAGCAGCAAGAAGGGCGCGATCACGAGTGTGAACATCAGCGCGGGCTGGCGAATCACTTCGGCCGCCCATTGCTCGAAGAAGCTGCTGGTCCGGACCAGCGCCCTCACGATTGGCCCATGCCCGTGTGAAACATGAAGACCTCTTCGAAGGTCGCTTGCCGGGTGCTCACAACCGTCGCATCGCAGCCGTGTTCGGTCAGCACCGACTCGACCTCCGGCAGTGTCGACGCCATCTCGTCCACGTAGACCGCAAGATGGCTCCTGCCGTCCCAACGCATCTCCCGGACCCGCGACAGCCGCCGCAGACCATCGAGCGCGGCGCCCTGGTCGCCCCCGGCAATCTCGAGTTCGATCGCATCAGGCATGTTCGCCTGCTCCCGCAGCGCGACAGGCGACCCGATGGCGGCGACTTTACCTTCGCTGAGGATCGCCACAGAGTCACAGCGCTCGGCTTCCTCGATGTACTGCGTCGTCAGGATGATCGTGATGCCCCGGGCGCGCAGGTCATGAAGGTAGTCCCATATCCGGAGTCGCAAGATTGGATCGAGGCCCGCCGTGGGCTCGTCGACGACGAGCAGGCTTGGCTCGTGCAGCATGGCGCCGGCCAATGCCAGCCGGCGCTGCATACCGCCCGAGAGATGTGCCGCCAGCCGACCTCGTGCCTCCCACAGCTCCAGGAACTCCAGGACTTCCCGAATGCGCTTGCCCCGCGCGCGCCAGCCTATGCCGTAAAGGCTCGCCATGAATCGCGCGTTCTCCATCGTCGTCAGCGTCGGGTACAGGCTGAAGTTCTGCGGCATGTAACCGAGCTGACGCTTTTCTTTGGTGCCGAAGTCGGACGGGGCGACTCCAAGCACCAATACCTCCCCGGACGTTGGCGTGAGCAAACCGACGATCATGCTCACGAGGGTTGTCTTGCCGGACCCGCTCGGCCCGACGACGCCGAAAATCTCGCCCCCGTTGACCGTGAGAGACACGTTGCTCAGGACCAGCCGGTCGCCGAACGAACGGTCAACCGACAGCAATTCGACTCGCGGCCGCGGCCCCTGCGTGATCGCCGGGGCCGCCTGGTCCGGCATCGACCCTTCTGTCACCTCAACCATTGAACTCGCACTCGACGCTGTCTGAGCCATCGGCCTTCTCGACGACGAGCTTCATGTCGGGCAGCGGAGATTGCCTTGCTGATCTCGTCACAGGCCGAATTCGAGTTTGGACGTATCGATGTCGTCCTGGGACTCCGCGAGCGTGACCTTGCAACTCACCGTCCGTGTAGTGAGACGTCGTCGATCAGTCTCGGGGTCCAGCGACGGCGCATTGTCCCGAATCAGGGCCTTGACGTCTTCGAGGCTCCCAAGGATCTCCGCACGGTCGATGCCGTCGCCCGTCGACGCGGTTCCAGAGGTTCCAGTGGCAGCCGCCACGGTCGCAACGGAGCCGGAAAGCCGAACCGGTTGCGGCCGAGGTGCCATTCGCGTCATCGTCGTCGCTGCATGCGACGAGCGATGCGCCCAGCAGGATGGTGATTGATAACAGGATAGATCCGAGTTTCATATTCCCACCCTTCGCCCCGACTAGTGGGATGTTGGCTGTCTCGATTATCGATTGTCCGGAATCCCATGTGGTACGAACGCGACTTCCGGCCCGAGTGATTGCATCGCATTTGTGTAGCGGTTAACGAGTTGCAAGATTCGTTAGTTGAGCTGAGACTCTGTTCGCGGTTCAGATGCCCCGCGGTACTGCGATAGCGCGTACGTGAAGCACGCATGCATCGAAAGCATGAGCTCGACTCACTGCCTTGCTGCCGTCATGCTCCTGCTCACCGCCTGCAGCTCCCAGAGCCAGCGATCGAGGAGCTCAGCGCATCGCCTTCGCCGTGCAGGGGGCACCGACACGGACTCGTGCGCGTGCTCGACTCTGGCTTCGTCTGGGACGGCGAGACGCTCTCCTATGCCTTCACCGCGACGAATAGTTCTGAAGACACGTCCCTGGAGGAGACTGCCGTCCAGGTCAGCATCTACGGCAAGACCGGCGAGCCATCGCCGCGATTCCGGCGTCATCGACTTCATTCTTCCCGGCCAGACCGTGGCCTTCGCCGGTCACATCCCCCTGGCCGAGGAAGCAGAACGCATCGCTCTGCCTTCAGTGCGGATCAGAGTGCCACCGTGGATAGCGCCCGCACCTTCGATGTCACCGACGGCAAGTTCAGCGCCACCGGCTTCGGCGGTCGCGTCGTCGCCGCCATCGAGCAACCCCTACGATCGCGAGCTCAGGCAGACTCAACGTCGTCGCCGTCCTCAGAGATGCCGACGGCAAGATCCTCAACGGTGGCTCGACCGTACTGGAGCTGCTCCCGGCCAGCGGTGAGTCCATCGTGACCATCGACATCCTCGGCGTCCTTCAGGAGCCACCCGCCAGCGTCGACGTCTACACCCAGTTCTCGGCCGATACCGTCTTCCGGCTCGGCAATCGACCGCGCCTGCCGACTTCCTCCGGCGCAATCGCTACCATAGGACCGTCATGGCAATGCTCCTCGAACACCCCGGCGCCATCGAGAGCGCACCACTGCGCGACGCCCAGACCGAGGTGCCGTCGCCCGCGCCCGGCGAGCTGCTCCTGCGCGTCGAGGCCTGCGCCGTGTGCCGTACCGACCTCCAGCTCGTGGAAGGCGACCTCGAAGCGCGCACGCTGCCGATCGTGCCCGGGCCACCAGGTCGTTGGCGTCGTCGAGCGCACCGGCGAAGGCGTCACGGGCTGGCAGACGGGCGAACGCGCGGCGATCACGTGGCTGGCCGGCACATGCGGCGTCTGCAGCTTCTGCACCTCCGGCCGCGAGAACCTCTGCCTCGACGCGAAGTTCACGGGCTGGGACCGCCATGGCGGCTACGCGGACTACGTCACCGCACGGGCAGACTTCGCCTTCCATCTGCCCACCGGCCTCGAGCCTGCGGACGCGGCACCCCTGCTGTGCGGCGGCGTCATCGGCTATCGCTCGCTCAAGCGCAGCGGCATTCAGCCCGGCGGGCGCCTCGGTCTATTCGGCTACGGCGCTTCGGCCCACCTGGCGCTTCAGGTCGCGCGCTACTGGCACTGCGAGGTCTACGTGTTCACGCGCTCACAGAAGGAGCAGGACCGGGCGAGGGCCACCGGCGCGACCTGGGCCGGCGCCTACGCCGATTCGCCCGGGGTCCTGCTCGACGCCGCGATCACGTTCGCGCCCGTCGGCGACGTGGTCATCGACGCCCTGAAGCAACGTCGACCGCGGCGGCATCGTCACGATCAACGCCATCCACCTCGACCGCATCCCCCAGTTCTCCTACGACATGCTGTGGTGGGAGCGAGAGCTGCGCAGCGTCGCCAACGTCACGCGCGACGACGCTCGCGAGTTCCTCGACCTGGCAGAGCGCATCCCCGTGCGCACCGATATCCAGACCTTCCCTCTCGCCGAGGCGAACCAGGCCCTCGGTCTTCTGAAGCAAGGCAATCTTTCCGGCACCGCCGTCCTATTGCCCTAGGCCCCGGCCTCTCGCTATCGGAGCTAGTCTTGCTCGGCCTCCTGGGCCATGAGCAGCTTGGTCAGCAGATCGGCCAGCGTCCGTTTCTCCTCGAGCGTCAGGCCCTTCCAGCGCTTGCGAGTGGTGGCACGCGCTGAAGGCAGGTTCTCCTCGACCAGCGCGATGCCCTTGTCCGTGATCGTCACCCAGGCCCGGCGCTTGTCCGATTCGTGCGGTGTGCGCTCGACCAGCTTCAGCGCGATCAGGCGGTTGACGAGCTTGGTGATGCTCGTCGGGCTGACACCCAGCGCTCGTCCGATCTCGGTCATCTGCATGCGGCGCTTCGGCGCGCGATAGAGCAAACGCAGCAACGCAAACCGCTCGACACCCAGCAGCGTGCGCCGGCCGCGCTGAGCCGAGCTGACGATCATGCTGTGGGCCTTCAGCAGCAACAGATGCGCCTCGAAGTCGGCCACGTCGCCCTTTTCAGCGCCATACCACTCCGCAAGGTCCCGGATCGAAGACTCGCGCACGTTGCCGTCAGGCTGAACTTCGAACTCCATCGGCACCTTTCGAATCTGAGACATCCACGCCGGCTGCTATTCAATAATACTTGACTGGTGTAGTACCTATCGACCGCAGGCCTTCTCCCGGCTCTCCTGCAGATTTCTCGAAGAATCTTCTCGGCAACCTGTAAGAAACCGCAGCCTCGCCGGTCTAACTCCTGAAGCCCGCCTCTGGGCACAGACAATCAGGAGGTACAGACGATGTCATTCAAGCTCTTTCTCACCACTGCTTCGGTAGTTTCGATCCTCTACGGCTTCGCGATGGCTGCTCTTGTCGCTGCATAACGCAGTCCCTCGGCTCCCTCGCCTGGCCGGAGGGACCGTAACGCGAGGAAGGCGCTCGTGATGAGCGCCTTCCTCGGTATGCCGGGTGATCGAGGCCTATCGACCGCGCTAAGGCTTCTCGGCGGAGATCAAGGCGCTGGCCAGGCCCTCGTAGCCGGCGAGGTCGCGCACGGCGTCGGTACGCGGGTTCGTGAAGCCGGCGACCGCAAGACTGGCGACGAACTCCGGGATCGTCACGGCGCCGGCAACGCAGCCCGCCCACTCTTCGACCGAGTTAGCGCCTTCCGGCCGCGTCTCCCGCCACACCATGTCCGAGATCCGCAGGCGGCCGCCCGGTCGCAGGACCCGGAACGCCTCCTGCAGCGTCTTCTCCTTGTCCGTCGAGAGGTTCACCACGCAGTTCGAAATGATCACGTCGACCGTGGCATCCTCCACTGGCAGTGCTTCGATATCACCGAGTCGGAAGTCGACATTGCTCACACCCAGCTCCCCAGCGTTGCGGCGCGCCAGGTCGATCATCTGCTGCGTCATGTCGACGCCGATCACGCTGCCTTCGGGGCCGGTCTGGCGAGCCGCCAGGAAGCAGTCGATGCCGCCGCCGGAGCCCAGGTCCAGCACCGTCTCGCCCGCCCTGATCTCGGCGATCGCCGTCGGGTTGCCGCAGCCCGCCGCCGCCTCGATCGCGCCTTCCGGCAGGCCCGCGACCTCGTCCTGGGCGTAGAGGCCCTTGATGAAGCTCTTCTCCTCCTCGGTCATCTCGGCCGGCGCGCAGCAGTCGTCGCCGCAACAGGCGTCGCTGCCCACGGTTTCCAGCGTGATCACGTCGGCGTTGTCGGTGACGCAGCAGTCATCGTCACAACAAGCGTTGCCGCTCACCCCTTCGAGCTTGATCGCTCCCGCGCGTTCTGCCCGCGCGCCGTAGTGCTCCGTAATTGCCTTGCGTATCTCGTCGCGGTCGGTGGTCATGCAATGCCCTCCTGAGCTATATCGATGCTTTTCGATACAATGAGCATGGAAGATGCATCGATGCCTGTCAATATAGACGCCTGTCTATTTACGAGATATTATCGGGGCATGACCAACATCGCCGAGTCGGACCTCCTGCCCATCGCCGATAGCGATGCGTTCTGCTGCCCGCCCATCCTCTCGGCCACGATCTCCGAGGACGATGCCAATGTCGCGGCGGGCATCTTCAAGGCTCTCGGCGACCCGGCGCGCGTCCGCCTGCTCTCAGCCATCGCCGCCAGCAGCGACGAGGGCGTCTGTGTCTGCGAACTGACGGAGCCCCTGGACCTCTCGCAGCCCACCGTCAGCCACCACCTCAAGGTCCTGCACGACGCCGGCCTCGTAGGCCGCGAACGCCGCGGCACCTGGGTCTATTACACCCTGCGCGGCGACGCCATTGCCCTCGTAGCCCGCGCCCTCCACACGTAGAGCATCGCGGCTCCCCCCAAACCGTAGGAGAGGCGTCCCGGCCCCGCCGTGATGCACACGAACGCATCTCGAAGCGTCTCTAACCGCCGTTCCATACTCCGTAGGCGAGACCTCCCCGGCCTCGCCGTCATGCGCACGAAGGGGTTTGACGAACTACAAGTTCCAGCACGCCAGCCACGTATAAGCACCGCCCTGAAGCTCCATGTACGCGACCGTATCGACCGTCCACGGCACATCGAGGCACAACTCTCTCGCCGCCGCCATCAACGCGTCCTGGTCGCGGCCCCGAGACTCCCGCACACACGTCACGTGCCACAGCCAATCGGGCCGCCGCTCCGGCAGCGCCACGTAGATGCCGTCGTAGAGGGCAGCGAGGGCGTCGTCCAGGGGCTCGCGGTCCACGACATCGACGTAGAAGGTCTCCTGGTCGTTCGTGCCCTTGATCACGTGGCCCAGGTGCACATCGAAGGGCCGCGGGAAGGCGTGGCGCACCTGACGCTCCAGCACGTCCGGCGCGACCGTCGGCGCCCAGTAGCACAGCGTCGCGTGCGGCGGTAGACGCTTCGCCTGCTCCCGGTCGTGCTGCTCGCGCCAGGCCTGGATGCGCCGGCCCGCCTCGCCCGTAACGACGAGCACGAGGATGCGCCGTCCTTCCGGCGAAGGCGTGCTGGTCATGCGGTTCTCAGCCAATCGCCTGCTCCTGTCTCAACCACCCGTGAATCCGCGTCGGTACCAGCGTGGAGGCGACGCCGAAGTGATCGCTGGGCAGGATGCCGCGCGAAGGGTGTCGCCGCTGGAACGTGACCACGGAGCTCGTGAACAGCGGGTGGGTGTCCGGCGTCGCCGCGAGCGACAGGATGTAATCGACGCACCGTCCCGGCGCCGCGGCATCGCGAGGCGGCAGCGTCGCCCGGTCGTTCCGGCCGCCGCCAATGAGGTAGGCGTCGCGCAGGTTGCCGAACTCGTCGTTCGCCAGAAGGTCCGTCATCAGGCGGCTCTCCGGCAACGAGTTGAAGTCGCCGCAGATCACGCGCATCGCCTGCTTCATCTGCATCAACGGATGCTGCAGCACGCACTCGATCTGCCGCCGTCGCAGCTCATCGGCGTCGCGCAGGTGGGTCAGGTGCACGTTGGCGACCACGATGCTGAAGCGGTCGAGCTCCAGCAGGCCCACCTGCGCCACCCGGTCGCCGTCGAGAGAGTCGGCAGGCAGGTCGAGCACGTCGACGTAGGTCCACGGTCGCGTGCTGTACAGGGCCATGCCGGACCAGCCGGTGACCTCGCGGCCCTCGCTCGTGCGCTGCTTGTACCGCGCCGGCGCCCAGGCGCCGTCCATCTGCAGGTGCTTCTGCAGCGTCGAGAACGTATCGAGCCCGCCTGTCTCCTCCCGAAACACCTCCTGGCACGCGAAAATGTCCGGCCGCAGGTCGGAGGCCTCTTCGGCCAGCCAGCGTACGCGGTCGCCGTACTGGCCGTCGCACTTCCCGGTGTTGAGCGTGATGATGCGCAGGGCGTCCATGTTTAGTTCTCAGTCGCTAGTCGTCAGTTCTCAGTTATCGGTTCTCGGTTCTCGGTTCTCAGGATCCAACCTGGGCTCGACGTGCTCCACGACGGGTCAACTGATAACTGAGTACTGATAACTGAAAACTCTCCCTCACCCGTACTTCTCCAGGAACGCTTCGAGGTCGTTCAGCTCCTCGAAGCGCTCTTCCAGCACCTCGCGAGGCCAGTCCCACCACGCGATCGCCATCAGCTTCTCGACCACATCTGCGGGGAATCGAGGCCGCAGGGGCTTCGCGGGCACCCCGACCGCCACCATGTACGGCTCGATGTCCTTCGTAACCACCGCGCCCGCACCGACGACGGCGCCCGTACCGATGCTCACGCCCGGCATGACGAGCACGCCGTGCCCCAGCCAGACGTCGTGGCCCACCGTAACCTTGTCGGCGCGGCGCCAGTCGAAGAACGCGGCGTCGTCCGTGTCGCCGAAGCCGTACTGGCGCCGACGATAGGTCATGTGGTGCTGCGTTACGCGGTTCATCGGGTGGTTGCCCGGGTTGAGCCGCACGTGCGAGGCGATCGAGCAGAACTTGCCGACCTCGCTATAGATGATCGAAACGTCACCGGCGCAGTAGCTGTAGTCGCCGAACGTCGACTCCGAGATCGTGCAGTTGGGCCCGATCGCCGTCCACGGCCCGAGCTCGCTCTGGGTGATCCGCGAAGTCTCGTGCACCCACGGCTGCTCGCCGAGCATCCGGCCCTGACCGCTGGCCGGTTTGGAGTTCGTCTGTGTCACGCTGGCACCTCCGCTGCCTCTGGAAGTTGCAGGGAGAATACATCCGCACCACCACGCAGGACGCGCTCCACCATCGGGATGCCGCGGCCGATGCGCCGCACGATGATCATGTCCGCCACGCGTCCCGGCTCGATGGCGCCGCGCTCGTCCAGCCCGACGGCCTTTGCCGGGTTGTAGCGTGAGCGCCCGCATCGCCGCCGTAAGCTCCGCGATGCCGTCATCGACGAGCTTGAACGCCGCCGGCAACATCGACGGCGCGTGGTAGTCGGCGCAGATCACGTCGGCGAGACCGAGGCTGAACAGCTCTGCCGCCGACTGGTTGCCGCTAGAGGAGCCGCCGCGCACGATGTTCGGCGCCCCCACCATGCTCCACATACCCAGTTCCTTCGCCTTGCGCGCCGACTCGACGTCCACCGGAAACTCCGTGATCCCCGCGCCAAGCCCGTGCAACATCTCGACCTTCTCCGGCGAGTCGTCGTCGTGGGACGCGATTGTGAAGTGCCGGCGCTCGCGCTCTTCCGTGATGCGGGCGTAGACCATCGGCACCGTCTCGGTGTCGGCGGCGCGCTCCTGCATGCGCTCCTCGGCCGTCCTGACGTCGGGGCCGCGACCGCGCTGGTCCTGCCACGCCTGCATGCGCAGCTTGAACGCTTCCAGGTCGCGGTACTGGCCCTGGCCGGGCGTGTGGTCGTTGATCGAGACGTAGCGCGTGTCGAGCCGGTCGAGCGACTCAAATATGTAGGGCAGGCTGTCCGGCGACCACACGTCGAGGCGGTGCAGCACCTGGTTGTCGATGAGCTGACGGCCGCTCCGACGGTGTTCGGCCAGAAACGCCGCCTTCTGGGCACCGCGGGCGGTCGTACGACCGGCGCGTGGGTTATCCATGAAGGCGACGGCGTGGAACTCGGTAGTCACGCCGGAGAACAGCAACCGGCGCTCCAGGTTCGCCAGGGCGAAGTCGACCGGCAGGTTGGTCTCCGGCCGTGGGTTGACCTCGATCTCGAGGCTGTCGTTGTGCAGGTCGATGATGCCGGGCATGACGTAGGCGCCGCGAGCATCGATCGTGCTCTCGTAGTCGCCGAGCAGGTTGCCGTCCCGGCTCACCTCGGCGATGCGGCCTTCGCGCACGCCGACCGCCGCGTTCTCGATGACCTCGTCCGGCGCAATCACGACGGCGTTGATGATGGCTATGGAGGGGTTCTCAGACACGGGGCGCAAACTCCTGTTTGATATCGAACCGCGGAATTTCGACCTCGCCGATGCGGCCCTGGGCTTCGATGCGCCCGCCGCTCATCACGATAACCCGGTCGGCCAGTCGCTCGATGAGGTCGATGTCGTGGAAGACGCCGACGATGGTCACGCCGGCCGCGCGCACCTCCGTCAGCAGCTCGACCACCCGGCCCGTGTTCGCCGAGTCGAGCGCCGAGGTGGGCTCGTCCGCCAGCAGCAGCCGCGGCCGCACGAGCAGCGCCCGGGCGATGTTCACCCGCTGCTGCTCGCCGCCACTGAACAGCGTGGGGTACGAGACCCAGAGCTTCTCCGGCAGGTCCAGGCGGGTGAGAAGCGCACGCGCCTGCTGCAGCGCATCGTCCCGGTCGTGCCCCCGTCGCAGCAGCGGCCCGGCCACGACCTCGACGGCGGGCACACGCGGCTCCACCTTGAGGAACTGCGACACGAAGCCGATCTCACGCCGCCGCAGCTGCAGCACCTGGCGGTCCGGCGCCGTCGCCAGGTCCACGATTTCACCGTCGGCGCTTCGATAACGTGCCGCGCCCGCCGTGGGCAGGTACGTGCGATGGATCGCCTTGACCACGGACGACTTGCCGGAGCCGCTGGCCCCAACGATGGCGACGAACTCGCCTTCGTCCACGTCAAACGAAATGTCCTTGAAGGGCTCGATTTCGCTGCTATCGAGGACGTGCAGCGTAATCGTCTTGCCGAGGCCCTCCAGCTCGAGGATTCGGTTGTCGTTCATGAACTCCCTCTGTCTTCTGGGGTGCCCAGCCGTTGCATACGCCTCGCGGACTGCTCCGCCCAATGAGTAACGACAGTGCCCAAACCTGCCCCCTCTCCCGCTGGGAGAGGGCTGGGGTGAGGGCTAGCAGAACCACATGCGCATCCAGGGAGACTCAGGTGCCTCGGCCGGTCAGCCGGAATGCGCCGGTACTCCACGGAGATCATCGAGGAGAAGTGATCCACAGCCATCACGCCGCCGAGCTCACGAGGAGCTGTGTGTAGGGGTGTTGGGGGTCTTCCAGCACCTGGTCCGTGACGCCCTGCTCCACGACGCGCCCCATCTTCATCACGACGGTGCGGTCCGCCAGCAGGCGGATCACCCCGAGGTCGTGCGAGACGACGATGGCGCTGAGGCCGTACTCGCGCTGGATGTGTCGCACGAGGTCGAGGACGCTGGCCTGCACGGAGATGTCGAGGCCGGTCGTCAGCTCGTCCAGCAGGATCAGCGACGGGCTGTTCGCCAGCGCCTTCGCGATCTGCACCCGCTGCTGCATGCCGCCGCTGAAGTAGGCCGGCAAGTGGTCCATGCGCTCGATCGGCACCTCGGTGCGGCGCAGGTAATCGCCCGATAGCTCGCGCATCTTCGCGACGTTGCGCCAGTCGACCGCCAGCAGGCGTTCGGCGATGTTGCCGCCCGCCGTGACCATGAGGTCGAGGCCGTCGCGAGGGTTCTGGTACACCATACCGAGCAGCTTGTTGCGCAGCTCCCGCCGCTCCCGCGACGTTGCCTCGAACAGGTTCTTTTGCCCACCCGAGAATGTGGTCAGGTAGGCCTCCCCCGCCGTAGGCATCTGGTCCATGAACAGGCACTGCAGCACCGTGCTCTTGCCGGAGCCGCTCTCCCCCACGAGGCCGAGCACTTCGCCCTCGTACACGTCGAGGTTCACGTCCCCGCACGCGACGATGGCGCCGCAATTCGAGCAGGCGTTGGTGTCCGCTTCGGGCCGGTGAGGTCCAGGCAGCGCTCGCAGCCGCGGCCCCACAACTTCGCCAGGCCCCGGATGCTGAGCAAAGGCGTTTCGGTCAGTCCCATCGAGGCATCTCCCTTCCTTCCAGGTTCGCCTCGCAGAAGGCGGTATCGGAGCAGGTGTAGCGGCGGCTGCCGTCGGCCTGCACCGTCTCGTCCATGAAGCTGTCGGTTGCACCGCAGCGCGCACACTGCTGCTCGTCGAAGCGCTCGATCTCGAATCGATAGTCCTCGAACTCCAGCGGCACCACCTTCGTGTACGGCGGTATCGCGTAGAGGCGCTTCTCCCGGCCGGCCCCGAACAGGAACAGGGCGTCGGCCATGTTGAGCTTCGGGATGTCCCACCGCGGAATCGGCGAGGGCGCCATGATGTAGCGGTCGTTCACCATCACGGGGTAACCGGCCGCACCACCGAGCTCGCCGCGCCGCACGATGTCTTCGTAGATCGCCAGCCACATGCGCGAGTAGTCGCTCTCGGCGTGCATCAGCCGCGCCAGGCGCATGCTGCGCTCGACCCGCCGCAGCGGCTCCGGCACCGGCACCTGCAGCACGAGCATCTGGTCGCCGCGCAGGCGCTCCTCCGGGATGCGGTGCCGCGTCTGGATGATCGTCGCCTCGCGCGGTCTCGATCGTCGTGTCGAGGCCGGACGTGCGCTCGACCAGGCGCCGCAGGTTCTGCGCATTCACCGCCGCGTCATCGCCCTGGTCGATCACCTTGATCACGTCGCCCGGCCCGAGCAGCGACAGCGTGATCTGCAGGCCGCCGGTGCCCCAGCCGCGCGCGATCGGCAGCTCGCGCGAGCCGAAAGGCACCTGGTAGCCGGGAATCGCCACGGCCTTGAGCATCGAGCGCCGGATCTCGCGCTTCGAGACGGCATCCAGGAAGCCATAGGAGTAGCCCTGGACCGCCTCGCCGTGAGTCTGGGTCAGCGTCGCCACGCTGGAATGTCCCGGCCTTTCAGGTCGGGGTGTCATGCTCCCTTCGCTAACCATTGGCCGAAGCCTCCACGAGCTGGCGGAACCGGCGCGAGCGCTGCACGCCCGCCTGGAACGTCACGTAGTGCGGCAGCTTCAGGTGCTCCACAAAACCGGACGACTCCACCGAGTCGACATGGCTGACGACGAACTCCTGGTTGGCGACCGGCATGTTGTCGCCGGGCTTCGCGAACCGCAGCGAGCAGTCGATGATCGACATCGAGATCGCCTTGCGCTCATCCCGGCCGACCACGAGCCCGTAGCCGAGCTGGTAGTCCGGCACCTCGGCGTCCTGCAGGGACGAGAAGCCCCCGGCGATGTAGTGCACCTCGCACGCGTCGATGTGGCCGATAGTCACGGGACGCCCCGTGATCGGGTGCGAGATCGCGCACCGGCAGCTCGCCCGTATCGCAGCTCCGCGATGGCGCCGTGGCCGGTGCCGCCGTAGCCGCGCATGGACGAGTACGCCAGCATGAGCATCGAGCCCGCCTCGCCGCGCGCCAGCACCTGTAGCCAGCCTGATCGCGGGATCGGGAACGTCGGCGGCGTGCGCGTCACGTCGAAGGGCTCGGCGCGGGAGCTGGCATCCGGCGCCGGGGCCATGCAGGCCTTCCTCACGCAGGAAGTCGATGACGTTCGGGTACTCCTCGCAGGTTTCGCCGCCTTCCGCCGGCGCTTCGCCGTCGTCGTGCCCTTCGGCGTCCACGAGGCCGAAGTTCAGCAGACGCTGCGTGTAGTCGCGGGTAAGGCCGAGGACCTGGCCGCCCGGGATGTCGCGGAACACCGAGGACACGCGACGCAGCACCAGCATCTCGTTGCCGCCGGTCGCGTGGCTGTAGCCGAGTCGCGGCAGCGTGCTGCGATAGGCCCGCAGCAGGAAGGCCGCCTCGATGACGTCCCCCTCTGCCTGCTTGATCGCGAGCGCGGCCAGGTCCGCGTCGTAGAGGCCGCCTTCGGCCATGACGCGCCCGACCGCGATTTGCAGGTGACGCTCGATCTGGTCCAGGCCAACCGGGTGCTCCGAGTTGACCGGCATGGCTTCGACGAGCGCGGCGGCGTTTTCGATTGCCTGCAAGCCGCCCCTGACTGCTGTGTAGCCCACTGTGTTTATTCCTCCTGCAGACGCGTGTAGCGAGTGAGACTGACGAGGCTGCCCTCGCTGCTCACGAAAATAATGTCCAGCCCTAACGGCCGCATGGCGTTGCGCTCGCCGAAGGCGCGTCGTGCCTCCGGCGAAAAGCCTTCGACGGCCACCGAGGCCGTGTCTCGGATGCCGGGGCCCACGAGGGTGATCGCATTGCTGTTCGATTCCCCCTCTCCGCCGGCGGGGAGGGGGCCAGGGGGAGGGGTCGATGTGCCGGGTGATATCGACGGCACCAGGCAGATCACCGTCGCGCCTGCGTCCGGGTACTCCCATGTACCGTCCGCCGCGCCCTGCAGCGCTGCTTCCAGTGAAGCCGCGTCGCAGAACACGTACTGCGCGACGTCCAGGCTGGCAACGTGGCTGCCGGTCTGACGCAGGATCGCCTCGGTCAGCTCGGCCTGCTCCGGCACCACCGCGAAGGTGACCTCGTGGTCCACGAGCGCCTCCGCGATGATCACGAGCGGACTCATGCCCTCGCTGTCGAGTGGTGGATGCTGCCGGGGCGCGCCATCGAGTCGAGCAGGGTGCGGAAGGTCACCTGCTCTCGAGCCGCCCGCGGCGTCAGTGTCGGGATCGTCATGGCGCCATCTCCTCGAACCGCACCCGCGTCGGCTCCACGGCCGCCACGAGCCGGCGCTGCCGCTCGCTCTCACGCTCCAACGCGAGCCCGAGCTCGCCCTCGATCTCCCCGCTGGCGGAGTGCCCGAGCTCCAGCGCGACGTCGAGGATGGCGCCCGCGAGCGCCTTTTCCGGGTGGCGGCCCATGACCACCGCGTAACCGCGGTGACCCTGGGCCGTGACTTCAGCTTCGGAGACGGTGACCTCGGTGAAGTTGAACTGCTGCCTGTCGGAGGGCTCTTCCGCCCGCACCATCAGCAGTCCGATCGCCGGGCCGCGCGCCACTTCGACCTCGAGCGACTCCAGCACCCGGTCTGCCAGCGCTTCCAGCCTGGCGCCATCGGCCAACGAGATCGCTTCCAGTCGTTCTTCTCGCTCCATGCCTAGCCCCCGAGTTCCTTCAGGTCGAGGTCGAGCAGCTTGGCGATGTCGCGCAGCGGGTTGTAGAAGGCGTCCAGCGTGTCGAGGCCGAGCTCGCCCGATGGGTCGACGAACCACTGCTTGCGTTCGCTGATGTACTCAGCGTTGTCCGGCGTGCTCAGCAGCGTCTCCTTGATCGTGTCCTTGAGGCTCTGGGGCAGGTTCGTGCGCACGGCGAACGGAGTGTTCGGGATCGGGTCGGTCTGCACGAGGACGACGATGCTGCCGTCCGGGCAGGACTCGCGGTGGGCGTCGATCTCTTCCTGGGTGCGCGGCACGTTGTACTTGCCGTCATCCCACTCGCACCAGTCGATTTGGCCGGACTGGTCCAGTCGCGCCAGGTTGCCCTCGTTCGTCGCGCCGGCCGCGGCCTTGTCGTTCCACACCGAGAGCACGGACGTGGGGTGGCTTCCGGCGAACACGGTCTGGAAGTCGTTGTCCGGGTCGTAGACCCAGCTTGATCAGCGTCGTCTTCGGCGCCAGGTGGCCGGACGTAGAGGCAGGGTCCACGAAGTTGAAGCCCTTGCCCTTGATGTCGTCCAGGCTCTCGATGCCGTTACCCTTCTTCGTGAAGATCACGCTGATGTAGTACGGCAGGATGCTGTCGTCGTAGACCGGCGGGTCGGCCGTCGTGCTGACACCGACCGCCAGCGCCTCAGCCCGAGCCTCCTGCACCGCCAGGATGTAGGAGAACGGCCCGACCATCATCGCGTCGACGCGGTCGGCCCGCATCGCCTCGATCACCGCCGTATAGCTGGTGCCCGTGAAGATCTCCACCGGCATGCCCAGCGCCTCTTCCAGCAGGTCCTTCATAGGCTGGGCATTGAGGACGGTCGTTTCGGCGTCGTCACCGCCGAAGAGCCCGAGCTTGAACGTGTCTGGCCAGCCCTCTCTCGGGTCGACCGTGGGTTCGGCGGTGGGCACCGACGTCGCCTGGCTGTTCGCGACCTGGGCAGACGTGCCGGAGGACCCGCTGGCCGCGGCCGTCGGCGTATTGGCGCTGCCGGTCGATGCCGACGAGTCGTCGTCGTCATCGCCGCAGGCCGAACCGAGGGCCAGGGTCATGACGGACAAAGCCGCCAGCATGAACAAGAAGAACTTCTTCATCGCAATTCCTTCCTTCTCCCCGCAGCGCCCGCCACGGGACATGAGAGTCCGGGAGCCGCCCGAACCCCTACGTGATGCTCCTGCGAATTCGATCGCTAGCCCGATCGATGACGGTGACAACGATGACGATGATGATTAGGGCGCCCAGAAGGTTCTGGTACTGGAACAGGGACATGAACTTCTGCAGCTCGAAACCGATGCCGCCGGCGCCCACGAGGCCCAGCATCGTGGCGGAGCGCACGTTCGACTCGAACAGCAGCAGCGAGTACGAGGCGATCAGCGGCATCGCCTGCGGCACAATCGAATAGACGATGGTCTGGCCCCGCCGCGCGCCCGTCGCTTTCACCGCCAGCACCTGCTGCGGGTCGATCGCCTCGATCGCTTCCGCCCACACCTTCGCCATGAAGCCGATGGAGCCGACGCCGAGGGCGAGCACGCCACCGAACGGCCCGAGGCCGATGGCCGCGACGAAGATCAGGGCGAAGATCAGGTCCGGGATCGCCCGGTTGGCGTTGAGAAACAGCCGCGTCAGGCCGTAGAGTGCCGGCGGCGCGATGTTGCGCGCCGCCATAATCGCGAACGGCGCCGAGAACAGGATGGCGAGCGACGTGCCGACGATCGCCATCTGAATCGTCTCGACCACGGCGTTGAGGATCAGCGGGAACGGATAGTCGATGCCGGTGCTGATGTTGGGCAGCGTGAGGAAGAGCAGATGGATCTCTCCCGTCTGCAGCACGCGCGTCTCCGTGTTGAACTTCGGCGGTAACATGCGCGTCACGAAGTCCCAGATGTTCGGCAGGCCATTGATCAGCTCGATCGGCGAGGCTTTGGTGCCCTGGATACCCCAGACGTATGCGGCGATGATCAGGCCGACGATGACGACGGCCTTGATGTTGAGCCGCGGCAGGGGCCGGATCAGGTCCGCCTTCAGCGCTTCGATGTCCGGTGCTGCGACCTGAGGCCTGACGAGGGTACGGCCGAAGAGCGCCACCGCTACGACCTCACGCCGACGAGCTCTCGCTCGAGCGCCGCGGCGCCCAGCGGCGACCCTGCCGGCGCCGGCCGGTCGAAGCGGTAGATGCGGTCCATCGCGCCCTGGTCGAGGTCGGACGGCTTGCCGTCGAACACCACGACGCCCTGAGCGATGCCGATGATCCGGTCGCAAAACGTGCGCGCCAGCTCGATGGCGTGGATGTTGATCAGCGTCGGCACGCCCTCGTCCCGGGCGACGCGGGCGAGGTCTGCCATGACCTGCTCGGCCAGCTCAGGGTCCAGGCTGGCCACGGGCTCGTCCGCCAGGATCAGCTTCGGCTCCTGCGCCACGGCCCGGGCGATCGCCACCCGCTGCTTCTCGCCGCCGGAGAGCCGGTCGGCGCGCTGCCGGGCCCGGTGCAGCATGTTCACGCGCTCCAGGCTGCGCACCGCGATGCGCCGGTGCTCGCTGCCGAAGTAGAACAGCAGCGATTGCGGCCCGTCGCAGCCGGCGAGCCGCCCGCACAGCACATTCGTCATCACCGAGAGGCGATCGACGAGGTTGTACTCCTGCCAGATGAAGCCGACCTGCTGCTGCAGCTTTCGCAGCTGCGGCCCGGACATCCCTCCGACGTCCACACCGTCCAGCTCCACGCTGCCGGACGTGATGCGCTCCAGGCCGTTGATGCACCGGAGCAACGTCGACTTGCCGGCGCCGGAGCGCCCGACTACGGCAACGATCTCTCCCTGATTGACGTTGAGATTGACTGACTTAAGGGCCTCATACCCATTCGGGTAGACAAGTCTCAAATCGCGGACTGCCAGCAAGCGCCACCTCCTGCTTTGATGGCTTCAAGCTAGGCCCGCTGGTTTATCGAGGGTTTAACGCGCGTTAGACGGAAGTTAACCTTCCATGTCTATGCTGGCCCCATGACTGAAAGTCGTTCAGTTGTTCCCGACGACGGCATCCTCAATCGCGTGCGCTACCCGCCCTCCGGCTTCAACCCGGTGGAGGCTCGCATCGCCGCGGCCATCCTCGAGGACCCGGTCCTCGTGTCGCGCGAAACGATCCTCAGCCTGGCCCAGCGCACATCGGTCAGCACGGGCTCCGTCGTGCGTTTCGCCCGGATCATGGGCCTCACGGGTTTTCGGGAGCTCAAGCTGGCGCTGGCCGGCGCCGCGGCCCAGCAGGGTCAAAGCCCTGCGCCTCGGCCCGGCGCCTCCCGCCTGCAGGCAAGCCTCGACGAGCAGATCCGCGCCATCGCCCTCGCAGCCGAGTCCATCGACCACATGGCGCTGGAGGAGGCCGCGTTCGTGATCTCCCGCGCCCGCCGCATCGACCTCGCCGCCACAGGCTCCACGGCCGCGATCGCCCACTCCCTGCTGTTTTCGTTGACGCTTGTGGGGCTGCACGCGCGCTTCCTGCCGGACGCGGCGGAACAGGGCGCCGCGGCCGGCTTCCTCACGGAGCAGGACTGCCTCATCGCCATCTCCGTCAGCGGCAAAACCCGCCCGATTGTCGATGCGGCCACGCGCGCACAGGCGGCCGGCGCCACCGTCATCGCCTTCTGCGGCAGCAGCCGGGCGCCGCTCCTGCGCCACGCCAGCCTCTCCCTGATCATCGATATGCAAAAGGGCAAGTTCGAGGAGCCGCCGATCCGCACGGCGATGCTCGCTGTAGCGCGCGGGCTGATCCAGTACGTCCGCGAGCAGATCCCGCAGGAGGAGCTGGGCAAGCGCACCAGCACCTGGTCCTCCGGCCGATTCGGCCTGCGCTACCAGTAGCTACTCCGCTGTCGGGTCGAGGACGCGGCCCAGGAACAGCACCGTGCCGGTGACACGATCCCGGATCAGGAAGATGAACGGCCGGTCGGCCTCGAAGCTCTTCGGCTCCAGCGGCGCCGATGTGGTACCCACGATGACCGCGGTCGCGGCCGCCGCCTCGGTCCCCTGCTCGTCGACGGCGACGAACGCCTTGTGCAACACGTCCTGAATGTACAGGTTCTTCGTGCCGTCCATGCCCGACAGGTCCGCGATCTGAGGCTCGAACGCGGACATCATGCCGAGCTTCGTCAGCACAGGCTTCAGCCCAACGTCCGATGAGAACTCGAACTTCGGCAGCCGCACCGAGACCTCCTCCGGCTGCAACGCCGACACGATCTGCTCAAGCCGCGCTGCGTCAAACGACGCTTCGAAGTCCTCGAAGCCACCCGCCTCGGGCAGGATGACCATCATCGCGACCTCGTTGCCGGTGTAAGGCAGCTCGATGGACTGGTAGCCCGGGCCCTCCGCGTATTGGAGGCTCTGCGGGCCCTGCGTCCGCATCATCGAAGCCGTCACCGTGTCACCGGAGAGCAGGGTGAAGGGACCGTCCTGCGTGGCATCCGCCGAGAACTGCTCCGCCCACGATGCCTTGAAGTAGATCGCGTTCGTCAGCACCAGCCGCGTCATGTCGTCGATCACGCCCTGCGGTATCAGCTCCGGAATGCGGTCGTTGGTCTCGTCGCTCACCCAGCCGTTGATCGCCTGGCGCGCACCCTCGGGGTCGTTGAGGAAGTCGACGAGGCGCGCGCCGGCGCCGTAGTTCACGGCCAGCGTTGCCAGAAACGGCGACAGGAACCCATAGGTATTCTCTGCCCAGATCGAGTTGGCGATCGAAAGCTGGAACGGGTCCAGTTCCTCGTCGTCCTTTGATTCGACCTTGCTCCGGTCTTCCAGCTCGATGCCGAGGCGGTTGAAGGCGGGATGTAGCTGGTCCTGCGGCAGGTCGAAGTGCAGCGCATCGGCCATCTCCGTGGCGGTGTCCCCCGCGGCGCCCGCGTAGGTCATCGCCAGCGCGAGCGAGATGCTGTAGGGCGAGAAGAACAGGTTGCCGTCTTCGTCCCGCAGCGCGCCGTAGAGGTCGGTAGCAAAGGCCGTGTTGCCGTCGACCAGCGGCGACAGCTCGGACGCCGAAACGGCAGGATCGGCGTCGCGAGCGGCGGCCGCCTGCACGAGCGAGAACTCCGTGCTGCCGTTGTCTTCTTTGCAGGCCGAAGCCAGCACGAGCACCGCCAGGCCAGCGGCTACGATTGCGAGTTTGAGGTTTCGATGTGTCGCCAAAAGGTCCCTCACGGTGACGCGATGCGTTTAGTCACAACAGCGTATCAACCCGAGGGCCGCGCACGAAGGGCCATGCGACCCGCGGTCGAGACGATGCTCAGGTCTGAGGGCCTTGTGTAGCAGGAGGACTCTCGATAGAACGCGGCTCGAATATCTGCGCGAACGACAGCGCAGCCAACGCCCCGGCGCCGATCAGCGGGATCAGAATGCTCTCGGCGCTGAACGTGCCGATCGCGAGGTGATAGATGTTTCCGGCCGCCATCGCACCCTGGTGGACGAGCGAAAGCCAGAAGACATTGCGATACCGGCTGGGATCGCGAGCGCAATAGAAGTAGAGCAACGCCAGCGGGATCGCGTTGAAGCTGAGGGCAAAACCGCCCATCGCCCCGTCCAACTCGACATTGTGGATGTCGAGGAACAGAGGGCTGTTGACGAAGAGCTGCGTCACGCCTGCCAGCAAAGACCAGGCCGCGAGGATCAGAAGCGTCACGCGCGGTTGCCGGACGGCGCTGAGCAGGCGTGCCGGCAGCGATTGTGACTCCACGTTGCTACCCATCGCCCCTACTCGAAGGACGGCGGCTCCATCAGCTCGTCGGCGGCGAAGTAGACGTCGTCCCTTGAGAAGGTGGCGGCAGTCTTCTTGCCGTTGAGGGCGAGCACGGAGTCAGACGTTACGCGTACGCCGGTTGCCGGCGTTACCTCGACGATCTTGCCGGAGCACAGGTGGACGTAGAGCGTGTTGCCCTTTTGCAGTTCGGTGAAATCGGTAGCCGGCGGTTGGTTCTTGAGGTGGAGCTGCATGTCATGCCCCCGTTCTGGGCGACTCCTATGGTTACCCAATATCAGAGTAGACGGCGAGCAGTAGCGATCCACAGTGCCATAAGCACTGTCTTTCGCCCACCGCGTAAAATTTAGGGGACCACCGAGCCGCTAGCTCGGTGGCTGGTTCGTCCAGATCAGGGAGCCCGCCGCCGCAAACATGCCGCCGACACCCTGGCAGAACGCGACCTCGACGCCGTCGACCTGGTTGTACGCCTCGCCCCGCAGCTGACGCAGCGATTCCTGCATCAGGTACATGCCGTACATGCCGGAGTGCGTGTAGCAGAGGCCGCCGCCGTTCGTGTTCACCGGCAGCTTGCCGCCCGGCGACGTGTTGCCCTCGGCGATGAACGGCCCGGCCTCGCCCTTCTTGAGGAAGCCCGTGCTCTCCAGGGCGTAGATCGGCAGGTGCGCGAAGGCGTCGTAGATCATGATGTGGTCGATCTCGTCGCGAGAGACCTGCGCCTCGTCGAACGCCTTCGTGCTCGCGACCTTGAACGCCTTCGACTCCGTGAAGTCCTCCATCTGGCTCACCAGCGGCGTCTCGGACGACTCGCCCGTGCCGAGGATGTAGACCGGCTTCTTCGGGAAGTCGTTGGCGCGGTCGGCCCGCGTCATGATGATCGCGCCGCCGCCGTCCGTGACCACGCAGCACTCCAGCAGGTGCAGCGGGTAGCAGATCCAGCGACTGTTCATCACGTCTTCCACCGTGACTTCCATCGGGCCGCAGGGCGCGCGGGTTGCCGTTGACCCACTTGCTCTGCGCCACCGGCACGGAGGCAAGCTGCTCGTGCGTCAGGCCGTAGTCCTTCATGTAGCGCAGGATGCCCATGCCGAAGGTCGAGGTCGGGCCCGTGGTGCCGTAGACGCCCTCGAACTGCATCCCGATCGAGTTCGCGGCCTGCGCATTGCCGCCGCGAGGACCGCCCGGCGGCAGCCCGATCGTGTCGCCGCGCGTGTAGCCGCTCTCGCCCATCGTCACCAGGGCGACGTTGCAGTAGCCCATCGCCAGCGCCGCCGCGGCGTGTCGCACGTGCAGGAGGAACGACGTGCCGCCCACCGAGGTGCCGTCCAGCACCTTGGGCGTGATCCCGAGGTAGTGCGCCAGCTGCACCATCGACATGCCGCCGAGCGACGCCGAGAACAGGCCGTCGATCTCGTTCTTGTCGATGCCGCAGTCGGCGATCGCGTTCATGGCGGCATCGGCGGCCAGCATGATGTTCGACATGCCGGGCACCTTGCCGATGTTCGTGGTTTCGGATGCGCCGACGATGGCGACTTTGTAACGGACGCTCTCAGTCATCTCTTAATCAACCTTTGCTGCATGCTGCGGGATTCCTCCCGCCGTAAGCACATGCCGCGGGGTTCAGCCCGCGGTGCCACGCCCTCTTTATGCCGTTGCCGGTCGCCAGTACGGCACCTTGCGCCCCGGAGCGACCTCTTCGAAGACCACCTCCAGGGGCATGTCGAGCACCAGGTTCTCCGGCGTGTTCTCGATGCCGTGGATGTTCGTCATCATGCGCACGCCCTCGTCCAGCTCGACGACGGCGATCGCGTACGGCGCCTCAGCCTCGAACGGCGGGCTCGGGCGGTGGTTGATCATGTAGGTGTGGAGCTTGCCCTTGCCGGCCGTCTTGAACCACTCGACGTCCTTCGAGAGGCATCGCGGGCAAAAGAACCTCGGGTAGAAATACGGCTTGCCGCACTGGTTGCAGCGCTGGATCCACAGCTCGTCTTCGTTGGCCTTGTCCCAGAACATCTGCGTCTCCGCGTTCGGTTGCGGGACGGGCTTCTGGGGGCGCCTCTCTTCTTGCGTCATCGATGCCGCCACTGCCTTTCTCGGTCACACTGAACAAAGCGCAAGGTGTTGATGGTTCGCAACCCCTACCCTTGCGCCCGAAGCTTACCCCCGCAAGCGCAGCAGTTCAACGAGGGCGCATCACTGTTTGCGATCCAGTTCTGGACTGGGTATCCAGCTGCAACTGGAAAAGGCCAGCCGAATCGCAGGGAAAATGCTTAGGCGCATCGCTGCAACATCCTGAAGGCATAAGGCCGTGGCTAAGCCGTAGCTCTACGAGCTAGGTGCAGAAGCGGTCGAGCACGCGTTCAGCTCGGTCCAGCTCGCCAGGCAACCGCTCTAGTCACTACCCAGATTCGCATTCAGTTCCCGAGGGACGTCCCGGGGTGGTGGCGAATCGCCCAGTCCGTGAAGCGGAGAGCCATGTGCGCCCGTAGCCCTCATCGAACGCGGCTCACTAGCGGTTCGATTCGGTCCCGATCGCTGGCCATGGCCGTCGAGGTCGAACGCGAATTCCACCAGGTCGAAGCGGTTGTTTGCCCGCGCAGGCACCTTCCTACGTCGACGATCCCGGTGAGTGCCGCCATCAAGGGCGAGCATACATTGATCGGTGTGCAGGTCTAGTGGACGCGCTAGACAAACTTGAGAGAGCCAACCTGCTCCTTTCGAACCAGCCCTTGTGCTTGTTCAACACAGGGGCTGTGCTTGCACACTTGAACCGCTGCGACGAAGCCCTCGAATTCTTCTCTAAGGTATGCAAATGTACTAAGAGTCCGCGCCTGCAGGCCGAAGCGTGTCTCGGAGTGGCTGTAATTTACATTGCTCAATCGAATCTAAGCGGTGCAATAAAAGCCCTTATAGAGGCGGAGGGGTACGCGAATGGCGACGCGTCGATATGGCTGTGGGCTGTTCGATTGCTCTGCCTTGAACCTTCCTCTGAAGCGGCTCGATTGTCCGCGCTCAATGCACTTGAACACGCAGAACAACTGGCAAAGCCTCAGCAAGGACCGTATCGGCAAGTTGTGCTAGCCAAGTGCGTGGCCAACAGGGTTCTGATCCTTGGGCAATTCAAGCGGTTTGACGAGGCAATTGAAGAAGTAAAGCATGCTCGGATATCGCCGAATGAAATAGACCCATACCTTATTGACTTGTCCGCGAGGGCCTTCTTCAACCTTGGGTGGTCCATCCTGCGTCTGCGCCGTGATCCACGAATGCAACCGTATTCTTCACCGAGGGTCTGGATATTCTACGAGAGGTCTCCGACGAATCCCTCTTGGCGGCGCATATGTATACGAACAGAATGATGGCCCAACTCTCTGAACGCGACTATGAGGAAGTCTTAAGACTCAGAATGCGATATTCGAGAACGATATGGTAAGGCAGAAGATACTAGGTTTCAGAGCTCAGTGGCTTTGTCCATCTATTCATCCGGATTGACATACCGCGAATTGGGACGGTTTCATGAAGAGCGAGCCGCCTATGTCGACTTCTTGCACCAATTCGACAAGCTCGGTGGGAAGGGCAAACCGGACAAGAGTAGCGCGAACAAGTTACCTCTTGGCGGAGGTCAGTCAGAGGCTTGGATGGCTACGCCAAGCTCAAGAGCAATACGGCTATACATTCAGAGAGTTTCCCTTTACTCAGGAACCGTCTGCGATGCTTGCGCTTGTGTGAAAAGCCTCCGCAAATTTCGCACTCCGGGAGCAGCATCAGGATGTTGAGTCATCGGTCATCCAAGCATGTCAATAATCAGGTCGGCATTGGGCCAACTCGAAACACATGCTCTCAAAGAGTTTGCGACCGTCCTCAATGCTCGCTTTAGGCGGTTTTCAGACGACGAGAGTACGCGAAAGGCGATCGTTTCAGCAGATCGGCTTGGGAATCAATTCCGGTACACAAAAGACGGCCCTCAAATTGAATGGCCCTCACTTAATGAGATCAGCATGACGGTCCGTTGCCAGTCGGGTCAACGAGTCGCATGGCTCCCACTCGTTGACAGATGCAGAGACATGCTAAAGGCGGAGGTGAGCAATCGGACTAGCAACCCGCCTTCACCCCAGAACCGTGATCCGGCTCGCTCACACCTCGGCTGCCGCCAGGTCCGGCGCCGCAGGCGCGCCGTCAGGCGAGCATCGATCTCGCCTTGCACCGCCTTGTCACGAATCAGGAGCCCCAGCAGCACCGGGATCACCATGATCGCCGCGGCGAAGAAGAACGCATCGTGATACCCCATCATCGACGTGTGCTGCAGCAGCTCCGGCGTCGCCTGCGATAACGGCGCGCCCTTGAGCGCATCGTGCAGGTGCGTGTCCGCCCGCGTCGCGCTGATCGTCACCATCAGCGCCACACCCAGCGAAATGCCGATCTGGCGCGTCGTGTTGAAGAGCGAGGACGCCATGCCCTGCTTCTCGCTCTCGATCGGCCCGAACAGCACCGTCTGCGCCGCCACCGTCGCGAACACGAACGGCAGCCCGCGCAGGGCCAGCAGCAGCGTCACCCACCACCACGGCGAGGTCGGTTCCAGGAACACGAACAGCAGCAACGGGATCATCGTCAGGCTGAAGCCGGCGAGCATCATCTTGCGCGGCCCCACCTTCGGGTAAGCCCGGCTCGCTATCGGCAGGCCGATGCCCAGCGCGAGCGATGCCGGGCCCTGGATCAGCCCCGCCTGCAGCGCCGAGTAGCCGTGCAGCTCCTGCAGATACAGCGTCACCAGCAACAAGAAGCCGCCGAAGGAGATGAACGCCATCGCCATCATCGAGTTCGCCGTCGCGAACAGAGGTCGCGCCAGCAAACGCAGGTCCAGGATCGGGTGCTGCACGTGCAGCTCGGTGTACACGAACGCCGCCAGCACCAGCATCCCGCCGAGGCCCGTCGCCACCACGGTCTGGTCCGTCCAGCTACGCTCGCCCGCCAGCGACAGCGCATACAGCACCATCGCCAGGCCAACGCCCGCCGTCACGAGGCCGATGAGGTCGAAGCCCTTCTGGGCGTACGCCTCCTTGTGCTCCTTCAGGAATGCCAAGCCCATGAGCAGCCCGGCGACGCCGACGGGCAGGTTGATGTAGAAGATCCAGCGCCAGCTCACCTTGTCGATGAGGAAGCCGCCGAGCACCGGTCCCAGCATCGGCCCGAACAGCACCGGCACCGACATGATCGCGACGGCCTTGGCGCGCTCGGCGCCGGGAAACTCCCGCGAGAGCATCGCCGTGCCCACGGGCGTCATCATGCTGCCCCCGAAGCCCTGCAGGAACCGGAACGCCACCAGCTCCTCGATGCTCTTCGACTGCCCGCACAGCGCCGACGCGATCACGAACACCGCCATCGATGCCAGGTACGTGCGCTTGGTCCCGAACCGGTCCGATATCCAGCCGGCCGCCGGGATAAACAGCGCGAAGCTCAGCAGGTAGCCCGTAATCGCCCACTCGACGGTCGTCGTCTTGGAGTCGAACACCTCGGTGAGCTTCGGTATCGCGACGTTGATCACCGTCGTGTCGATCATGTTCATGATCATTCCGAAGATGAACACCATCGCGACCAGGTACTTGTAAGGAAGAGCGTGCAGTCGATTCATGCTTTAGACCGTCTAGAAATGTTCGAGAACCCAGGCCGCAATCTGCTGCCGATCCCCGTCACGGAGCCACCTCCGCGGCGGCTGAACCCGTCAGCATCAACACAAATGCTTCGGCGATCGCCTCGACGGGTGGGTGAGGCTCCCGCCGCATCTTGCGAAACGTCAACAGGACCACGGAGCCATCCAGCAGGTGCTTCACGACCTGCTCGCTCAGCCCGGAGTGAATCACGCCCGCCTCGATCGCCGAGCGGATGACCTGCATCGAGCGCTGGCGGTGGCGATCGCGGCGCTGCAAAGACGCCTCCGAGCGCCGTAGGTCCACGCCGGACAGCAACGCCTGGATCAGCCAGCCGTACGACTCGGCGTAATGCAGCATCCCCGTTACCAGCAGCCGCAGCGCCACCAGCGCATCGCCGGCGCCCTCCGCTTCCGCCAGCAGCTCGGCGATCGCGTCGTCGGCGCACTCGATCGTCGCCTGCACCAGGCCTTCCTTGCTGCCGAAGCCGCGATAGATCGTCGCGACCCCAACGCCCGCCCGGTCCGCGATGTCCTTGATCTCCGCCGAGATCCCCTGCTCCGCGAAAACCTGCTCGGCAGCCTCCAGCACGCGCGACTGGTTAGCCACGGCATCGGAGCGGCGAAGGACAAGCTTGGTATCGGGGCCGGCGTTCAAGAGAAATACCTGCGCAGAAGCGTAACCGAAATTACTATTCCGCTTCAAGCCGTCCGATGCTCTCGCGCCCTCAACCGGCATACCGCCCTACCGTATTCTTGACCTGAGATGCCTTTCGTAGAGGTCGCGGTCAACGCTGGCCTGCCCCACCGGCAGACGTTCAGCTACGCCGTGCCGCCGGAGATGACCCTGCACGCCGGCGACGCCGTGTTCGTGCCCTTCGGACGCCGCTTCCTGCAGGGCATCGTCATGCAGGTCGTGGAGGTGCCCTTCTTCCCGGACCCGAAGCCCGTCGACGCGCGCATCCCCGCCGCCGCGGGCAACCTCGATAAGCCCATCGTCTCCCGCGAGCGCGTCGAGCTGGCGCAATGGGTCGCCGAGCACTACCTCGCGCCCCTGTTCGCCGCCGTCGCCCTCACGCTGCCGCCCGGCTTCGAGCGACGCCCCCTCACCTTCTACGAGTCCCTCCTCCGGCCCGACGAGATCGAGAGCCATCCCCTGCCGCCGCGACAGCGCACCGTCCTCGCCCACATCGCCTCGGTCGGCCGGGCCGAGGCGCGCGAGATCGAGCGCGACCTCAAGGAGAGCGGCATCGCGACGGCCCTCTCGCAGCTCAACCAGCGCGGCCTCGTGCGCCGCACCTACGGCCTCGCCCGCCCCTCGGTGCGCGCCAAGTCCATGCGTTATGTAGAGTTGATCGCGCCCCACGAGCTCGCCGACGCCGCCGCGGACGACTTTGCATCGAAGCGCCAGACCCGCCTCGCGAAGGCCCTGCACCTGCTGCTGGACGAAGGCCCCGTCCTGCCCGCCTCCGAGCTGCGCCTCCGCGCCGGCACCGGCGTCGCCGACCTGCGCCCCCTGGCCGAAGCCGGCCTGATCGAGGTGCGCAACGAGGCCGTCGAGCGCGACCCCCTGGCCGGCCGCCACTACGAGCCCCGCGGCCCCTCGCCCCTCACCGCCGAGCAGCGCGTCGCCTTCACCGCCATCGAGACGGCGATGAACACCGGCGCAAGCCGAGACCTTCCTCCTGCACGGCGTCACCGGCTCCGGCAAGACCGAGGTCTACCTCGCCGCCCTCGACCACGCCGTCACCACCGGCAAGCGCGCCATCGTCCTCGTGCCGGAGATCGCCCTCACGCCGCAGACCGTGCGCCGCTTCGCCGAGCGCTTCCCCGGCCAGGTCGCCGTGCTCCACAGCGGCCTCTCGCAGGGCGAGCTCTTCGACCAGTGGCACGGCATCCGCGACGGCCGCTACGCCGTCGTCATCGGCAGCCGGTCGGCCATCTTCGCGCCGCAGCCGGACCTCGGCCTCATCGTCATCGACGAGGAGCACGAGTGGACCTACAAGCAGCAGGACCCGGCGCCGCGCTACCACGCCCGCGACGTCGCCGAGAAGCTGGCCGAGCTTACGGGCGCCGTGCTGGTCATGGGCTCGGCCACGCCGGACGTCGTCTCCTACCAGCAGGCGCTCTGGGGCCAGCACACCCTGCTCGAGCTCAAGGAGCGCGTGCGCCCCGTGCGAGACGCCGACGGCAACACCCTGCGCGTCATGACCTCGACCGTCCTGCCGCCCGTCGACGTGGTCGACATGCGCGACGAGCTCAAGACGGGCAACCGCAGCATGTTCAGCCGCTCCCTGCAGCTCGGCCTCCACCAGGCCCTCGACAAGGGCGAGCAGGCCATCCTCTTCCTCAATCGCCGCGGCAGCGCCGGCTTCATGCAGTGCCGCGACTGTGGCTACGTGCCCCAGTGCTCCGCCTGCGCCATCGCCCTCGGCTTCCACCGCCGGCCTTCTTACTTTTCCCCTCTCCCCCCTGGGGAGAGGTTAGGAGAGGGGCTCCCCCACCGCCGGCGAGGTCGACCGGCTCATGTGCCATCAGTGCAATCGCAGCCGCAAGCCCTTCGACAAGTGCCCCATGTGCGCCAGCCTGCGTCTGCGGCCCATGGGCGTCGGCGTCGAGGCGGTCGAGGAGGCCGTGCACGAGATGTTCCCCACGGCGCGCACCCTGCGCTGGGACCGCGACGTCACCTCCGGCCGCCACGCCCACGAGGAGATCCTCGCGAGCTTCGTCGAAGGCCGCGCCGACGTGCTCGTCGGCACCCAGATGGTCGCCAAGGGCCTCGACCTCCCCGCCGTGACCATCGTCGGCGTGATCAGCGCCGACGTCGGCCTGCACATCCCCGACTTCCGCTCCGCCGAGCGCACCTTCCAGCTCCTCACCCAGGTCGCCGGTCGCGCCGGCCGCGCCTCCACCGGCGAAGAGGGGCCGCAGCCGGGCCGCGTCGTCGTCCAGACCTACACGCCGGACAACTACGCCATCGTCGCCGCCGCCCAGCACGACTACGAGGCGTTCTTCGAGCAGGAAGTCACCCTGCGCCGCGAGCAGGCCTACCCGCCCTTCGTGCGCCTCGCCCGCCTCGTCTTCTCCCACACCAACCCGGAGTACGGCATGCAGCAGGCCGAACGCATGGCCCACCAGCTCAAAGAGTCGATCGCTAACAAGGGCCTCCCCGGCTTCGAGGTCATGGGCCCCGCCCCACCTCACATCCCGAAGTGGCACGGCCGCTACCGCTGGCAGATCTCCCTGCGCGCCCCAGACCCCGTAGAGCTCCTGCGCGACATCAACCTCCCCGAGGGCTGGGTCCTGGACATCGACCCGGCGTCGTTAGCCTAGCCAACACAAATAACGTAGCCGAGGCCTCCCGGCCTCGGCGGCCGACGAACCCACATCAAACCCGGCCGGACTCAGCCAGCGCACGTAGAAGACTCTCGTCCGACGATCAAGACGACGAAACGCCTGAAGCCCCTCTCCGAAATCGGAGAGGGGCGCGCGGCAGCGGGGGTGAGGTAACCCCGCCGCGACGCTGACAGCTGTCCCTGCGCGCCCCAGACCCCGTAGAGCTCCGGCGCGACATCACCCTCCCCGAGGCTGGAGTCCTGGACATCGACCACGGGCGTCACCTCGACATAGACGCACCACATCATAACGTAGCCGAAGCGCTCCCGGCCTCGGCGGCCGACGCTAACCCGCAGTCAGACGCGCAGAGCGTAGTACACAAGAGTCGACACTCCGCTTGACGATGCGAGCAGCGTAGGACCAGAAATCCGTGGGGTCGCTCGCGCGTCGACTTCGGATCCCGCGACGGTTCGTGCTACCTTAAGTCGCTGACAACGGCCACCCCACCGCAAGGTTTCAGCCAACTCCAACCCTGCGATAAGATAGATGCGCTCGCCCACCCGCGGGCAATCCACCGATACGAGGAACCGCGACCCACATGGCACTCCTGCCGATCGTCCGCGTGCCGCAGCCAGTCCTGCGCGAGAAGACCAAGAAGGTCAAGAAGATCGATGCGTCGATCCAGAAGCTGATCGACGACATGATCGAGACCATGCACGACGCGCCCGGCGTCGGCCTCGCCGCCAACCAGGTCGGCATCTCGCTGCGCATCGCCGTCATGCAGGTGCCCGGCGAAGAAGTCATCACCCTGATCAACCCGGAGATCGTCAAGCGCTCCGGCACGCGTGAGTGCGAGGAGGGCTGCCTCTCCCTGCCGGGCTACAAAGGCGTCGTGCCGCGCTCCGAGAAGGTCGTGGTCAAGGGCCTCGACCGCAACGGCAAGCCGATTCGCATCCACGCCGAGGACCTCCTGGCCGAGATCATCGAGCACGAGTGCGGCCACCTCGAAGGCCAGCTCTACTTCGACCTCCTGGAGAGCGTCGAAAAGCTCATCCCCGTGCGTCCCGGGGAAGACGACGATGATGATGACGACGACGACGAGTTGGACGAAGATGAGGAGGTCGCGGCGCAAGGCACTTCTTAGGAAGACGCCACCTACGTCAAGATGATGGCCCTCGCCGCGCCCGCTTCCGTGCCAACCCAGACGCCCACGGTTCCCCCGACACTTCAGCCGCTCTTCAGAGCCCTGCATGCCGCCGTGCCCGACGCCCACCTCGTCGGCGGCGCCGTGCGCGACCTGCTCACCGGCCGCCCGCCCCGCGACCTCGACGTCGTGACGAAGCCGGACGCCCGCGCCGCTGCCCAGGCCATCGCCGAAGCCCTCGGCGGCCACGCCTTCCCGCTGGACGCAGCGCGCGGCCAATACCGCGTCGTCCTCACGGGCCAGCCTGCCGACGAGATCGACGTGTCGCAGATCGCGCGACCTGCACGAGGACCTCGCGCGCCGCGACTTCACGATCAACGCCCTCGCGGCGGAGATACGTACCGACGGCAGCCTCGGTCCCGTCATCGACGACTGCGACGGCCTCGAGGACCTCGAGGCCGGCACCGTGCGCATGCTGCGTCCCGAGAACCTTGCAGACGATCCCGCTGCGCCTCCTGCGCGCCGTGCGCCTGGCCACGGAGCTTCAGTACGCGGTCGACCCCGAAACCGCCGCCACCATCCGCAAACTGGCCCCTCGCCTGGCCGAGACCGCCGGCGAACGCCAGCGCGACGAGCTCGTACGCATCTTCTCGACGCCGAGAGCGGCGCAGGGCATGCGCCTCGCCGACGCGCTCGGCCTGCTCGACGTGCTCCTGCCGGAGCTATCGCCCGCCCGAGGCGTAGAGCAGCCTTCCAACCACCACTACTACGACGTGTTTGAGCACTCTGTTACACGCTCTTGCCGCCCTGGATCGAGATGCTTCATGACACTGTTTCCGATCGCGGATCGGTCCTGGCTCGGTCCTGATTTCCGCGCGATCATGTCCGATTTCGACCTCGTTTCGTATCTACAGACGAAGACCGCCAGCGCAATCAGGCCTCGTGCTGCTGAAGCTCGCCGGCCTGCTGCACGACGTCTCGAAGCCCGAGACCAAGGCCGTGCAGGCTGACGGCCGCATCCGCTTCCTGGGCCACCCGGAGCAAGGCGCCTTCAAGGCCCAGACCATCTGCGAGCGCCTGCGCTTCAGCAACAGCGAGGCCCGCTTCGTCTCGCTGCTGGTCGAAGAGCACCTGCGACCGACGATGCTGGCCCAACCCGGCGAGCCCCCGAGCCGGCGAGCCCTCTACCGCTTCCAGCGTGACCTGGGCGAAGCCATGCCCGCCTGCCTGATTCTCAGCCTGGCCGATGCGGCCGCCGCGACAGGCCCTCGACTGCAGCAAGAGCGCTGGCAAGGCCACGTTGCATACTGTCGCTATGTTCTGTACGAAGCGTCCCGCATAGACTCTCCTGTGCAAGGTCAGCGCAAGCGCCTCGTCGATGGCAACGAGTTGATGTCGGAGCTGGGTATGGAGCCGGGACCCGAGCTGGGCCAGGTGCTCTCGCAGCTGGACGAGGCGCAGGCGGTAGGAGAAATCGAAACGCGCGCAGAAGCAATCGAGTACGCAAGGACGCTGACAGGGGTCGAACATGAGTGACGCCGCCCTGATGTCCGCCGTGTTCATCGGCATCATTGCCGGGTTCTACGTGCTGTTCATGCGCCCGGCCCAGAAGGAGAGCGAGCACCATCGCCAGCAGATCCGCGACTTGCGCCCCGGCGATGACGTGCTGACGACCTCCGGGTTCATCGCTACCGTAAAGGACATTCAGGTGCCGCCGAAGGGCCAGACCCGCATCAAGCTGGAGCTGGCCGAAGGCGTCATCTTCACGGCGGTGACCAGTTCGATTGCCGAAAGACTGGCTGAGACCGCAGACTCGCGCAGCAACGAGAAAGGAGCCTCAGGTTGAGGGAGCTATCCACCAGGCTCCTGCTGGTGTTCATCGTTTTCCTGACCACCTTCTCGGTGTTCATTTCTTTCCCATCCGATCCAAACCGCTACCTGCCGAACTGGATCCCGTGGCCAAAGGAAGCCTGCGTCGTCGATGGCATCTGCATCGGCAAGGGCTTCAACGCCCTCGGCCTCGACCGGCGCGAGATGCGCCTCGGCCTCGACCTCAAGGGCGGTACGCGCCTCGTGCTCGAGGCGGACATCTCCAGCCAGCCCGACATCAACCTCAACGACGCCATGAACAGCGCCGTCGATATCGTCGAGCGGCGCGTCAACGCCTTCGGTGTCGCCGAGTCGATCACTGAGCGCGTTGGCTCCAACCGCATTCAAGTCCAGCTACCCGGCATCTCTGCCGAAGAGGCCCTGGACAAGATCGGACGCACAGCCCAGCTCGTCTTCATGGAGATCGAGACGGACGACAACGGGCTCTACCTCGTCGATGACCCCGCGACCGGCCAGCAGAGCGCCTACACGCTGGAAACGGTCACAGGCACCCCGTCCCTACTCGAAAATGCTCACTTCATCCCCATCGTCGTCGTCGACAGCAACGGCGTCGCCCGCGAGCTTAACGGCTCCTACCTCGACCGCAGCTCCATCTACGTCGACCGCGACGTAGTCGGCCAGCCCGTCCTGTACTTCGGCATGACGGGAGAGGGCGCCGACCTGCTGGCCACGGCAACCCTGCGCCTGTCATCGCCGCCGCAACCGATCGCCTTCTTCCTGGACGGCGAGCCTGTGCGGGCCGCTACCGGCCGCATTCTCGCCCCCACCGTGCAAAGCCAGATCAGCGATCAGGGCACGATCACGAACCTCGCGATCGATGACGCCCGCACGCTGGCGACGCTTCTGCGCACCGGTGCCTTCCCAATCCCCCTCAACGTCGTGCAGCAAGACGAGGTGGACGCCACCCTGGGCGACCAGGCCGTCGTCTACACGGTGCAAGCCGGCATCATCGCCATCCTCGTGATCATGGTCTTCATGGTTGCCTACTACCGCCTGCCGGGCGCGCTGGCTGCCCTGGCCCTCTTCGTTTACGTCTGGCTGACGCTGGCGGTGTTCAAGATATGGCCGGTCACAGTGACCTCGGCCGGTATGGCGGCGTTCGTCTTATCCGTCGGTATGGCCGTCGATGCCAACATCCTGATCTTCGAGCGCATGAAGGAGGAGCTGCGCCTTGGGCGTAGCCTGCGCAACGCAATCGATGCCGGCTTCAGCCGCGCATGGTCCTCCATCCGCGACTCGAACATCTCGACGATCATTACCTGCATCATCCTGTACTGGTTTGGCGATCAGTTCGGCGCCAGCCTGGTCAAGGGATTCGCTCTGACGCTGGGCCTTGGTGTCATCGTCAGTATGTTCTCTGCCATCACGGTCACGCGTACGTTCCTGCACGCGCTCATCGGCCTGCCGGTCATGCAGCACCTCTGGCTGTTCGGCAGCGACGTCCAGGAGGCGCGCGAGGGCGAGCACGGCGGTCGAGCGGCGCCCGAAGGCGCACAGGAGAGCCCCGGGTCATGATCGATTTCGTAAATAAGCGCTACTTCTACTTCACGATCTCGCTGCTGGTCGCGCTGCCCGGCATCATCTCGATGATCCTGCCCAACGGCCTCAAGACCGGCATCGAGTTCTCCAGCGGCAGCAGCTTCTCCGTCCGCTTCGAACAGACCGTGACAACGGACGAGTTGCGCAACGCCCTCACGGAGCTCGGTCACCCGGAGTCGCGCATCCAGCAGACCACGGAGGGTAGCTTCCTTGTACGCACCGACCTGATCGACGGTTCGACGCAGGCGCCGCCGTTCGGCCCCGCGCCGCCATCCGAGCGCGAGGACATCGAAACGGCGCTGGTAGACCGCTTTGGGCCGCTGGTGGATGGTGACGGCAACGTGACCAATCGCTTCAACGAGTTCTCGTCCGTCTCCGCATCCGTATCGAGCACGATTACGCGCAACGCGGCGATCGCTGTCGTGGTGGCTTCGATCGCCATCCTGATCTTCGTTACGTTCTCGTTCTGGAACGTGCCTAGCCCCGTCCGCTACGGCGCCGCGACGATCCTCGCCCTCGCCCACGACGTCGTGATTACGCTGGGTATCGCGTCGATCATCGGGCGGTTCACGGCGTTCGAGATCGACTCGTTGTTCATCACGGCGATGCTGACGATCATCGGTTTCAGCGTGCACGACACGATCGTCGTGTTCGACCGTATCCGTGAGAACGTCTCGCGCGGTATGCACTCCGGCTACCGCCCCACGCTCGCCGAGGCGGTCAACGCCAGCCTGAACCAGACGCTTGGCGCGCTCGCTGAACACCTCGATCACCCTGTTCCTGGCGATCTTAGCGCTCATCCTGCTGGGAGGCGCCACGATCCAGGACTTCCTGATCACGATGCTCATCGGCCTGATCTCCGGTACGTACAGCTCGATCTTCATCGCGGCCCAGCTTCTGGTGGCCTGGGAGGAGGGCGACATGCCTGGCTTCCATGCTGGCGCCCACGAAGAGGCCGAAGCCACGGCGTAGGCATCTATGCCTAACGAGAGCATCTCCGAGCAGCTGCGGGGCTTTGACCTGCGCTTCGAGACGCAGGCAGGCGTGTTCTCCCACCGTGAGTTGGACACGGGCACCCGCCTGCTCATCGAAGCCATGCGAGTGTCACCGACGGCGCACGTGCTGGACGTCGGGCTGCGGCTACGGCGCCATCGGCATCGTCGCAGCCAAGCTGGCGCACGAGGGCCACGTCACCCTCATCGACACCGACATCCGCGCCACGCGGCTGACGGAGCGCAACCTCGAAACTCAACGGCGTCGAGAACGCCGACGTCGTGCTCGGGGACGGCTTTCGCGACCTGCCGCCGAAGACGCGCTACGAGGTCGTCGTCAGCAACCCGCCCACCCACAGCGGCCGCGAGGTGCTGGACGAGATGGTCGCGGGCGCCTACAAGGCGCTGAAGCCGCGGGGCCAGCTCTTCCTCGTGATCAACCGCCTGCTCAGCCTGCGACGCGAAGTCGAGAAGGTCTTCGGCAACAGCGAAGTCGTCGGGCGCGAGAAGGGCTTTGTCGTGATCCGGGCCGTCAAAGTGCACAAGGCGCCACGATCGATGACGCATGATGACCGAGATGCTTCTGATCGATGATCCTCCCAGGAGGTATCAAATGGCTGACAGACGATCTAACCGATCACGGCTCGAATATTGCCGGCCTTGAAACTACACCGCACGCGCCGCGTGGACGGCGCAAGAACTGCTGCAGACACGTTTGCTGAATGGACGGACGGCGTCACTCTTGGTCCCCGGCGACGAAGGGAGCCTTCGAAGCTCACGGTGAACGGCCAGACAGATTTACTCGAAGTAGGCAGACCGGCAAATTCCCTGAGCTCAACGACCTCAAACGAGCGATTCAGAAGCTCCTCGAGTAACCGACCGTCTTGCCACCGCGCCTCATTGAGCCTTCTGAGGCAGGCGAGCGTAGACGGACCACGACGGCGAGCCTGGGCATAGGCTCAGGCGGCTGGCACGGGCCGTCCGTGGACCCCTACGCTGACTGTCAGAATGGCCGTTGTTATGATGGAGGGCATCTTCTGACCGTCGCGCTATCTACGACGACCTGTTTCTGGGTCACGACACGCTGACCCACCCCGAGCACCAGTCGCGCGTCTCGACGGCGATGGAGCCTCCTGCGCTTCGTCGGGCGTCCTCGACCGCCTGGAGCAGCCCGAGTGCCGCGACGCCACCTGGAAGAGCTGACGCGCATCCACACGCCGGAGCACGTCGAGCGCGTGCAGCACTTCGGCGAGCGCGGCCCCGTCATGGTCCTCGCCGACACAATCGCCAACACCGGCACCTACGCGGCGGCGGTGCGCGCGGCAGGCGCCGTCGTCGGCGCCACCGAGGCCGTCATGCAGCGGCGACTTCGAGGCCGCGTACTGCCTGGTGAGGCCGCCGGGACACCACGCCGTCGCGGGCGCGCCGATGGGCTTCTGCTTCTTCAACAACGTCGCCGTAGCCGCCCGCGCCGCCACGACCGCCCTGGGCCTAAGCCGAGTCGCCATCGTCGACATCGACATCCATCACGGCAACGGCACCCAGGACGCCTTCTACGAGGACCCGTCCGTGCTCTACGTCTCGACCCACCAGTACCCCTACTACCCCGGCACAGGAAGCTGGCGCGAATCGGGCGTAGGCGCCGGCGCCGGCACCACGGTAAACCTCTCGCTGCCCGGCGGCTGCGGCGACGCCGAGTACGACCTGGTACTAGACGAGGTCATCGCGCCGAAGCTGCGGGCCTTCCGGCCGGAGCTCATCCTCGTCTCCGCCGGTTACGACGCCCACTACGGCGACCCGATCGATGGAGCAATGATGCGGCTCTCCTGCGCCGGCTACGCGAACCTGATCACGAAGCTGCGATATCTGGCCGACGAGCTCTGCGACGGCCGCATCGTCGTCGCTCTTGAAGGGGGCTATGACCTCACGGCACTCTCGTGGTCGATCCGCAACAGCATCGAGGCCCTGCTCGGCGACCCGATCACGCCGGACCCCATCGGACTCTCGCCTCAAATGGAAGCGCCGGACATCAGCGAACTCGTCGCGAATGTCCGGCGCTTGCATGGTTTGGCTTGAGGCTACTCTGCGCGGACCACGCTCTCGAAGCCGTTGGCGCGGTGGCTGCCGTCGCAGAACGGCTTGTTGTTGGAGCCGCCACAGCGGCAGAGGGCGAATCCACCCTCGCTGCGCATGACCTTACCTTCGGCGTCGACCAACTGCACCGGACCAACGACGCGGTACGGGCCGTTGTCGTTCGGCGTGATCGTCGGGATGTCGTTTGACTCAGACATAGGAACCTCCAGAACTAAGAAAACCTCTTGCGGTCTCTATTCTGGCGGAATCGCTACGCTGATACGAGGGTCTGGCCGTTAGGGGTGAGGATTTTTTCGTACTGGTACGTGGCCACCGTGAAGCCTTGCTTGCCATGCATGGCACGCGCCGCCTCGTTTTCCGTCGCCATCTCCGAACGGATCGACACGGCGCCCATACGAGCAGCTTCTGCCTCGGCATGCTGCAGCATCAGGCCGCCGATGCCACGGCGCTGGTGAGCGATAGCGACGACCAGAGCGCGGATGTCGGCGAAGCTCAGACGCGAGTTCTCGAGGTCGGAAAAGACAATCCAGAGGAAGCCCACCGGCGTCTCGCCCTCAACCCAGACTTCGGCGACCGTGCGGCTGTCCGCCAGGCCTTCCTGCAGGTCGCTGAGGAAAAGCTTTGGCTGCGAGGTCTGCAGCCAGCCATCGCGGTACTGGCGGTAAGACGGGTTACGCGCCCAGGAAGGAAGGTCCTCCCAGTCACGCAGGCAGTAGAGATCGAGGACGAAGTCTCGGTCTTTTTCAAGATTGATGGGACGTTGGGTTAACACGGAATAAATCCTTCGAATCGAAACAGAGTATGTGACCCATACATGATATCAGAACTACGTTTCAGCTTTCGATTGGCTCAGGCGCCAAAAATCGTACGAAGGCTTCGTCCCCAAGCAACACAGCCTCGTCTCTGACCCGCAGCCAGCCATCGACCTGCTCTATCAGACCGAGCGCCATCGTTTCCTCGACAGCTCGGCCGAACACGCGCATGAAGTCGACCCCGAACCGCGATTGGAACGACGCAATCTCGAGCCCCTGACGCAGCCGGAGCGCCAGAAAGGCCGTCTCGGACATCTCGCGCTCCACGTCCGGCGCCTCCCGCATCACCACCTGCGACATCGCGTCGAGCGGAGAGGGACCGGACTGCGCGGCCTCGGCCGCCTCGTGCACGAGCTCGATGTAGCGCCGCGGGCTGGCGGCATCGGCGAAGCGCTCACTGTAGAGGTGGGAGTGGGCACCGGCGCCGAGGCCCAGCCAGTCGCCGTTGTGCCAGTAGACCAGGTTGTGCCGGCACTCGCGGCCCGGCCGGCTCCAGTTCGAAATCTCGTAGTGGCTGAAGCCGTCTCGGGCCATGCGCTCGAGGCTCCACTCGAACATGTCGGCCTGCAGGTCGAGGTCGGGCCCACGCTGGCGACCGCGCTCGACGTCGCGGGTCATCGGCGTGCCCTCTTCCAGGGTCAGTGCATAGAGCGAGAGGTGATCGGGAGCGAGCGACAGAGCCCGTTCGAGGTTGGTCTGCCAGCCCTGCATCGTCTGGCCCTGCAGGCCGTAGATCAGGTCCAGGTTGACGTTCTCGAAGCCACCCTCACGCGCCCAGCGGTAGGCGTCCTCGACCTCTTCGGCGTCGTGGATGCGTTCCAGCGTGCGCAGCTCGTCGTCGTGGAAGCTCTGCACGCCGAAGCTGATGCGGTTGAAGCCCAGCTCCCGCAGGCCCGCGAGATGCGCCGCGTCGACCGTGCCGGGATTCGCCTCCAGGCTCCACTCCGCGTCCGGAGCGATATCGAACCGCGCTCGCAGCGCCTCGACGATGATGCGCATCTCGGGCAGCGGCAGCAGGCTGGGCGTGCCGCCACCGAAGAACACCGTCTCGACCTGGCGCCCGGCGACGTGCGGCGCCCACAGCCGCGCCTCCAGGGCAACGGCATCGGCGTAGGGCTGCATCATCGAGTCCTGCCCCGCGTAGGAGTTGAAGTCGCAGTAGGTGCACTTCGCGGTACAGAAGGGAATGTGGACGTAGAGCGAATAGGGCTGCATGGCCATCTCAAACCAGTCTAACCCAGAGCTGCCGCGCCGATTTGCAGCATTCCTAAGACGCGTCTGGCAATCGTTGTCGGCCGCCTGACAACGCGACCGTCAGGGTGAACCCTGCTTGCGTAATGTAGGGCGGCGTGTAGCATTGGCAGCAACGTTCGGGCCATCGCGTCCGATTTCACGCAGGAAAGGCGAAATCAGATGAAGAAGCTCCCGATCATCGGCTTGCTGATTGGCGCCGTCGCAGCGATGTTCGCAATGAAGAAGCGCAAGGGCGGCGACGAAGACGAAGAAACCCCTCCGGCAGAGGATTCCACCTCCGCGTAGGTCGGAGTTCCACGATACCTGCTGGCCGTTCGCGCAGCTGGCGTTGACCATGCACGCGCGCGATGTGACACTGCGTCTGCGACCCCGAGGGCTCGGGGTCGCCTTCGTTTTAACGCCACACCATCACGTAGAGCAGACCCACAGGAGGGCATTTCGTGCTCAAGAGCCACTATTGCGGTGAACTGAGGACAGAGCACGTCGGTCAGGAAGTTACCCTGGCTGGCTGGGTGCACCGCCGCCGCGATCACGGCGGCCTCATCTTCCTCGACCTCCGCGATAGCACCGGCATCGTCCAGGTCGTCGTCAACCCCCAGGACGCCCCGGAGGCCCACGCCGTCGCCAGCGACGTGCGCAACGAGTACGTCCTGCAGGTCGAGGGCGAGGTCGCGCGACGCCGCCCCGGCACCGAGAACGATCGCCATGCCCACCGGCGACATCGAGGTGCCGGCACGTGAGGTCGTCGTGCTCAACGCCGCCAAGACGCCGCCCTTCTACATCAACGAGGAGTCGACGGTCGATGAGTCGCTGCGCCTGAACTACCGCTACCTCGACCTGCGCCGCGAGACGATGCACAACAACATCATCCTGCGCCACAAGGTCGTGCACTTCATCCGCAACTTCCTCACGGAGCGCGGCTTCGTCGAGATCGAGACGCCGGTGCTGGCGAACGCGACGCCGGAGGGCGCCCGCGACTACCTGGTGCCGAGCCGGGTCAACCCCGGCAACTTCTACGCCCTGCCGCAGTCGCCGCAGCAGTTCAAGCAGATCCTCATGGTCGCCGGCTTCGAGCGCTACTTCCAGATCGCCCACTGCTTCCGCGACGAGGACCTGCGCGCCGACCGGCAGCCCGAGTTCACCCAGCTCGACCTCGAGATGAGCTTCGCCAGCCAGGAGGACATCCTCGCGCTGACCGAGGACCTCTACACCCAGATGGCGCAGACCCTGCGTCCCGACCTCAAGCTCCACACGCCCTTCCCGCGCCTGACCTACGAAGAGTCCATGCGTCGCTACGGCACCGACAAGCCCGACACGCGCTACGGCATGGAGCTCGTCGACTTCACGGAGCTCGTCGCCACTACCGAGTTCGTCGTGTTCAAGAGCGCCGTCGAGAGCGGCGGCGCCGTGGAGGGCCTCTGCGTCCCCGGCGGCGCCGAGTTCTCCCGCCGCGAAATCGACGCCCTGACGGAGATGGTCGAAGACGCTGGGCGCCAAGGGCCTCGTCTCCATCGCCTTCACGGCCGACCCGGTCGTCGGCCACCGAGGAGGAGATTCGCTCCCCCGTGCTCAAGTTCCTCGGCCTTGAGATGACGCGCTCGATCGGCATCCTCGCGGGCGCCAAGGCCGGCGACCTCGTGCTCATCGTCGCCGGCCAGGGTGGTCTGCCAGCAAAGGAGACGGCTCGAAGGGCCGCGTCAAGCCCGTGCTCGACGCCCTGCGACGCCACCTCGCCGACAAAGCTGGAGCTGGCCGACCCCAACACGCTCGCCTTCCTCTGGGTCGTCGACTTCCCGCTGTTCGACTGGAGCGACGAGGATGAGCGCTGGGACCCGGCGCACCACCTGTTCACCTCCGCGCGTGCCGAGGACCTCGCTGAGCTCGACACGTGACCCCGGGCAAAGTGCGCAGCAATGCCTACGACCTCGTCTGCAACGGCCAGGAGATCGGCGGCGGCAGCATCCGTATCCACAACCGCAGCGACCAGGAAGCGATCCTGCAGCCTGCTCAAGATCACCCCGGAGCAGGCTTACGAGCGCTTCGGGCACATGCTGGACGCCTTCGAGTTCGGCGCGCCGCCGCACGGTGGCATCGCCCGCGGCATCGACCGCACCGCGGCGCTGCTGGCCCAGACGGACGACATCCGCGAGGTGATCGCCTTCCCGAAGACGAAGAGCGCCACCGACCCCATGACCGGCGCGCCGTCTCCCGCCGACCCGGCCCAGCTCGATCCTCACTGCGCATCAAAGTCGAGGCTGAAGAGCCGTCGAAGTAACCCTGAGCCGGCGAAACGTAACGCACGCTCGGTTTTGTAAGCTAAAACCAGCCACTGCTAACATTCGTAGTCAGGGTTAGGAGAGAGTGCGCCCGCACGCCCTCTCTGCCTTGGTTGGTGGAAGCGGGGCAGGAGGAAGAATTCGATGTCGTCATCTCCACGCAGGGTGCTATTCAGTCTTCTCGTTTTGGGCATGATCGTCTTTGCCCTGGCCTGTAGCGGCGGTGGCGATGACGACGACAACGGCAATGACCACTGATCCACTGAACCCTGACAGCTCCGGCAGTAGCAGCGCCAGCGTCGACGCCGACCTCCGGCTGCCCGGCGCCGACCCGATTACGCTCGACCCCGCCCTCGCCGGCGACGCGGGCTCAGCGACCTACATCGTCGAGATCTTCGGCGGCCTCCTGACCATCGACCAGAACCTGCAGATCGTCCCCGACATCGCAGAGGCGATGCCGACGGAAACTCAGAACCCGGACGGCACCGTCACCTACACCTTCAAGATTCGCCGTGACGCCCTCTTCCACGACGGCCGGCCCGTCACCGCCGAGGACTTCAAGTACTCGCTGGACCGCACGGCCCGGCTGGGCCAGACCGCAGTCTGCCACCGCCGAGGCCTACCTGGGCGACATCGTCGGCGCCAAGGACGTCACCCGCGGCCGCGCCGACTCGATCTCCGGCGTCGAGGTCATCGACTCCTCCACGCTGGCGATCACGATCGACTCGCCGAAGTCGTACTTCCTCGCCAAGCTCACCTACCCGACGGCCTTCGTGGTCGACAAGGACCAGGTCGAGTCCAACCCGCGTAACTGGACCCGCAAACCCAACGGCACCGGCCCCTACGAGATGGTCGAGTGGCGCCTCAACGAGCGCATCATCCTCCAGGCCAACGACCACTATCACCTCGGCGCGCCGTCCGTGCAGCGCGTGCTCTTCCAGCTCTCGCGGCGGCTCCGCCCTCACCCAGTACGAGAATGGCGATCTGGACGCCGCAACGATCTCAGTTGCAACGACATCGAGCGCGTGACCAGCGAACGCGACCCGCTGAACGCCGAGTACAAGACGGGCCCCGAGCTCTCGATCGGCTACATCGGCTTCAACGTCAACGTGCCGCCGTTCGACGACCCCAACGTCCGCCTCGCCTTCGCCAAGGCAATCGACAAGGAGCAGATCGGCCGCGTCGTTCTGCAAGGCATGGCTGCCCGTGGCCGACACGCTGATGATGCCGGGCTTGCCGGGCTACCTGGCCGATAACGGTGCCGACGCCCAGGCATTCGACGTCGAGGCGGCCAAGCAGCTACTGGCAGAATCCAAGTACGGCGGCGCCGACGGCCTCGGCCCCATCGTCCTCACCGAGATCGGTCGCGGCGCCACCGCGGGAGACACGATCAGACGATCATCGAGATGTGGCGCCAGAACCTCGGCGTAGACGTCACGATCGAGCAGTCCGAGCCCGCCAGCTTCTTCGACGACCTCGACCGCGGCACCCTCCAGATGTTCGACATCGGCTGGATCATGGACTACCCAGACCCGGAGGACCTCATCGACCTGCTGTTCTACAGCAACAGCCGCCAGAACAACACCAACTACTCCAACCCTGACGTCGATGCCCTGGTCGAGCAGGCCCGAACCGAGTCCGACTTCACGAAGCGCGCCGACCTCTACCAGCAGGCGGAGCGCATCATCTTGGATGACGCCGCCTGGGTGCCCCTGTTCTACGGCCGAGACCACATCGTCGTGAAGCCCTACGTCCAGGGCTTCGATCCCCAGGCGATCGTCATACCGCGCCTGCGCTACGTGACAATTAACAAATAGAGTCCGAGAACCTCGGGGACAGGAACCTGGGACAAGGTGATTTTTCACGGCATGTCCCAAGTTCCTGGTTCCCTCTTCCTCCGGCTGTAACACGAGTGGAGTAAACTTCGGCGCCATGGATGGTCGGACCGCCTACTTCTTCCGCCGCATGCTCTGGGTGCCCGTCATACTCCTCTTCGTCACCTTCGTGACGTTCGCCCTCGCTCGCTTTGGCCCCGGCGACCCCGTACGTGTCGCCGCCGGCAACTTCCGCGACCCCGAGGCGTTCGAGCGCATCCGGGTCGCCCGCGGCCTCGATAAGCCGATCTACGAGCAGTACGTCATCTACATGAAGGACGTCATCCTGCACGGCGACTTCGGCGAGAGCTTCCGTTACCGCGACTTCTCCGTGAACGAGATCCTCTTCCCGGCCATGTGGCGATCGTTCCAGTACAACGTCATCGCCCTCGCCATCACCCTGGCAGTCGGCATTCCGCTGGGCATCTTTGCGTCCAAACATCAAGGCACGTGGGCTGACCCTACCTCCATCAGCGCATTCCTGCTCCTGCAGTCCGTGCCTGCACTAGTCGTCGTGCCGTTCGCCCTGCTGTTCTTCTCGTTACGTCTGGGGCTCCTGCCGGCGAGCGGGTGGCCCGCCGACTGCAACTTGCAGCTGAGCTTCCTGGGCAACAGCTACGAATGCGTCGGTGTGTTCAGCACGGAGGCGATCATCCCCATCCTCGTCCTGTCGCTGCCGGGCATCGCCATCTGGGGCCGCTACACGCGCGCCTTCACGCTGGAGGTGATGAAGGAGGACTACGTACGCACGGCGCGCTCCAAGGGCCTGAGCGAGTTCACCGTGATGACCCGTCACGTCTTGCGCAACGCCATGCTGCCCCTCAGCACCGTCGTTGCGTACGCCATGGTCGGGTTGCTCGAAGGCTCGTTCTTCGTTGAGACGCTGCTGGGCATCCCCGGCGTGGGCCGCCTGGCCTTCGAATCCATCGGCGGCCGTGACTACGACATGATCATGGCGATCGTGCTCGTCGGCTCGTCGGTCTTCGTACTGGCGACGATCGCCATCGACCTTATGTATACCGTGATCGATCCGAGGATCCGACTTGGCGCGCGAAACAACTAACCTCCCCCGCGAGGCGCCCATCCTCCCGTATGAGGAGGAGATGCGCGTCAGCTCGGTCAGCGAACTGGGGTTGGCGTGGCGACGCCTGGTCAAACGACGCATCGCCATGATCGCCCTGAGCTACATCCTCCTGTTCTACGCGGCCGGCATCGCGGCGCCCTTCCTGACCATGTCCGGAGTTATCCCGCCCTACCGCGACATCGATCTCGACCATACGCTCGAGGGGCCATCGATGAGCCATCCCTTTGGCACGGACAGCCTGGGACGCGACCAGCTCAGCCGCTGCATCTGGGCCGCCCAGACGACTGTCATCGTCACGGCCGCAACCCTGCTGACGGGCGGCATCGTCCTCGCCGTCGGTCTCGGACTGCTCTCGGGCTACATGGGGGGCTGGGTCGACACCGCGATCATGCGCGTCGGCGATGCCTTCGCGTCCTTACCGGGCATCCTCATGCTGATCCTGATCAACGCCACCCTGAAGGACCGCGTCCGCGACGTCGCTGGCTATGTCGAGGACTTCACGGGCATTGGCGGCATCGTGAGCTCCGGCGCGCCGGACTACTTCCTCGTCTTCGGTGCCCTATCGCTGTTCGGTTGGGTGGGTGGCGCCCGCATCCTCCGCGCTCAGATCCTCGCCCTGCGCGAGACCGAGTTCGTCATGGCCGCGCGCTCGATCGGCGCTTCGACTCCGCGCATCCTTTTCCGGCACCTCCTACCCAACCTGTCGAACATCATCATCGTCAGCCTCTCGCTCAGCCTGGCCACGATCGCCGGGTCCGAGATCGTCCTGACCTGGTTCGGCGTCGGCATCCAGCCGCCCCACCCCAGCTTCGGCGCCCTGATCTTCGACGCGAGCAGCGTGCGCACGGTCAATGTGCACGCCTACCTGCTAATCTTCCCAGGCGGCATCGTGGCCGGGCTGCTGTTCGGCTTCAACCTGCTGGGCGATGCACTAACGGACGTTTTTACCCCGAAAGCACGTTAGGGGGTAACCCTGATAGGCGTGCAATTCAGCCCGTACTAATCTCCCCGCAGTTCCGTGGCATGAAACAGCCTTGTTATAATTCAACGGAAGATTAACGCGAGAGTCCCCACCCTCACATATCCCGCCGTCTGGAGAACGAATGGCAGTCAAGGTAACGTCCGAAGCGCTTCCTGAGCGACAGGTCAAGCTGCAAATCGAGGTCGATGAAGATCGTCACCGCGAGGCAATGGAGACCGCGTACAAGAAGCTGGCGCCCAAGGTTCAGATCCCCGGCTTCCGGGCCGGCAAAGCGCCACGCCCCCTGATCGAGAAGCAGCTAGGTCATCACCGTTTGCTGGATGAGGCGATGGACATCCTGGTGCCCAAGGTCTACACGGAGGTCCTGGAGCAGGAGAACATCCAGCCTGTCGCCCAGCCCTCCGTCGAGCTCGTCAGCCACGAGCCGCTCGTCTTCACGGCGACGGTGCCGCTGCAGCCCGTCGTGGACCTCGGCGACTACCAGTCGCTGCGCAAGCCCAAGCCCCAAGCCGAGGTCACGGAAGAGCAGGTCGAGGAGGCACTCCAGGAGCTGCGCACCCGCTACGGCACTGTCGAGCCCGTCGACCGCGCTGCCGCTGACGGCGACATCGTCCGCGCCGACATCAAGTCATCCGCCGATGGCATGACGATATTCTCGTCTGATGAGGTCGAGTTCCGCCTCAACGAAGAGTCGCTGAAGTCCCTGCCCGGGCTCGCCAACACGATCGTCGGCATGAGCAAGGGCGAAACGGCGGAGACCAAGGAAGACGTCCCGGCCGAGTTCGAGGACGAGCGCCTCGCTGGCAAGACAGTCATCTACAACGTCACCTTGCACGAGGTGAAGGAAGAGAAGCTCGCGGACCTCACGGACGACTTCGCCAAGGAGGTCGGTGAAGGCTTCGAGACCATCCTCGCCCTGCGTGCCCGCATCCGCGAAGACATCGAAAAGGCCGAAGACGAGACGATCCTCCGAAACTACGAGACCGAGGTCGTCGACGCGCTGGCCGAGCAGGCCGCCATCGAGTACGCGCCCCAGATGGTCGAGCACGAGATCGACCACCTGCTGGAGGATCAGGCCAACCTGGACCCCCGAGACCCGCGGGCTCAGCTCATCTACCTGCAGCGCATGCAAATGAGCGAAGAGGACGTCCGCAACTCCGTCCGGGCCGAAGCAGAGCAAAGAATCCGCCGCTCGCTGGTACTGAGCCAGTTCGCGGAAGCCGAGAATATTGAAGTAGACGCAGCGGACATCGACGCTGAAATCGAGTCCATGGCATCGTCATCTGGAGAGCAAGGGGACATGATCCGCCAGCTCTTCGGCACGGACGAGGCGAAGGAGTCACTCAGCCGCTCGCTGCACACCCGCAAGACGCTGGCACGCCTGGTCGAAGTCGCCAGTCAGGCGGAAGAAGAGAAGAAGGCGTCCCCCAAGCGTCGCCGCTCAGCCCCTCGCAAGGCCGAAGCTGAGACCGAGGGCGAAGCAGAGGCAGTCGAAGCCGAAGCAGAAGAAGCACCTAGCTCAACAGGAGAATAGATGGACCAGCAGGATCCGTTTGCATCGTTGTCTGAAGGGATTCAGGCGATCGTTCCCGCCGTCGTGGAGACGACACCTCGCGGCGAACGCGTCTATGACATTTACTCGATGCTGCTCAAGGAGCGCATCATCTTCCTCGGGACGCCCATCGACGACCAGGTCGCCAACAGCATCATTGCCCAGCTGCTGCACCTGGAGCGCGAAGACCCCGACCGTGACGTCTCGATGTACATCAACTCGCCGGGTGGCTCCGTCCACGCCGGCCTCGCGATCTACGACGCCATGAACCTCAACCGCTGCGACGTGGCCACTTACTGCGTCGGCGTATGCGCCAGCATGGCGACGGTGCTGCTCAGCTCCGGCGCCCCCGGCAAGCGCTACGCCATGCCCAACGCGACGGTACACATGCACCAGGTGCTAGGCGGCGCCCGCGGTCAGGCCTCCGACATCGAGATCGAAGCGCGCGAGACGATTAGACTCAACGAACTGCTGCGAAACATCCTGGCGAAAAATACTGGTCAGGATGGGGAGCGAATTCGCCGAGATTTTGACCGAAACTTCTATATGGACGCTCAGGCGGCCAAAGAGTACGGCATGATCGACGAGATCCTGTCGAAGGCCAATTAAGACTCGGGAGGATTCATGGCGACAACCAAGGGCAGCCGCCTGCAGTATCAATGCTCGTTCTGCGCGAAGAGCCAGGACCAGGTAAAGAAGCTCATTGCCGGGCCCGGCGCCGTCTACATTTGTGACGAGTGCGTCGACCTTTGCCGCGAGATCATCGAGGAAGAGGGCGGTCCGGCAAAGCAAAAGTCTGCAGGCAAAGTACCGCCGCCCAAGGAGCTCTACCAGCAGCTCAGCGAATACGTCATCGGCCAGGACCAGGCGAAGAAGATCCTTTCGGTCGCCGTCTACAACCACTACAAGCGCGTCAACGCCAACCAAACGGGCATCTCCGCGGACGTAGAGTTGGAGAAGAGCAACATCCTCCTCGTCGGCCCCACAGGCGTCGGAAAGACCCACCTGGCGCACACGCTGGCCCGCATCCTCGACGTGCCCTTCACGATCGCGGACGCCACGGCCCTCACGGAAGCCGGCTACGTGGGTGAGGACGTCGAGAACATTCTCCTCCACCTCATCCAGGCCGCCGACCTCGACGTCAGCCGGGCTGAGCGCGGCATCGTCTACATCGACGAAATCGACAAGATCTCGCGCAAGTCGGACAACCCGTCGATCACCCGTGACGTCTCCGGTGAAGGCGTACAGCAGGCCCTCCTCAAGATCATCGAGGGGACGATAGCCAACGTGCCGCCGCAGGGCGGTCGTAAGCACCCTCACCAGGAGTTCATCCAGATCAACACCCAGAACATCTTGTTCATTTGCGGCGGCGCCTTCGAGGGCATCGACCAGGTGATCGAGAAGCGTCTGGGCCGTGACCGCCGGGGCCTCGGCTTCAACTCCGACATCGACCGCAAGCAAGGCCAGGAGCGCACCGACGAGCTGATGAAGCACGTTGTGCACGATGACCTGCTGAGCTACGGCCTAATCCCCGAGTTCGTAGGCCGCCTGCCGCTCGTCGTCGGCTTGCAGTCGCTGAGCAAGGACATGCTCATGCGCATCCTCCAGGAGCCGAAGAACGCGGTACTCAAGCAGTTCCAGCGCTTCTTCAACCTGGACAACGTCGACCTCGTGTTCACGCAGGACGCCCTCGAGGCCTGCGCCGAAGAGGCGATCCGCCACAAGACCGGCGCTCGCGGCCTCCGCACCGTCCTGGAGGACACCCTCCTCGACGTCATGTACGAGGTCCCGTCGCGCACGGACGTGGAGAAGTGCATCGTCTCCGGTGAGACGATCCGCAACCGCCAGCGCCCCCTCCTGGTCACCGCGAGCGGCCAGGAGATCGCCCCGGAGGACGAGGACGCCTTCGAGCGCCTGAAGGGCGCTTCGGCGTAGCACACGTCGTCGATAGCTAGTCACAGGGCCGGGAGTGATCCCGGCCCATTTCTATTGGTGGTGGCGCGTGGCCCGATCGCACCGGGCGCAGTGTGGCAGTTCTTGCTGCGACGGTCGTCACGGCCTACGCGGAAGACAGGGGGCCTTCCGGCCTTCCTTCATTTGCCGCCTGGCGTCCGCAGGGCTTCGTTGATCGCAATTGGTCGTACGTAGCCAGGAGGCTACATCCCCGGGCACTGCGTCAGCGAGAACGCCGGCGTCCGTAGCCGAAGCGCCAGCAAGCCAGAGCCCATCCGCTACAGGAATACCCGTCACGTCACGGGAGCCCACGGCCACGATTGTCTACTACCTCGTCCAAAACCAGGCTCAGCGCAAAGCCGTCAACAGGATGGAGGCGGAGATATCGAGGGAGGCCGACGAGGCCAACAACCTTCATGAATATCGATTCTTCATCATCAGGTCGACACACCGGAAGCCGAGCAGCGCGCCAGAGACGCCGTGTTCAACGCAATGCTTGCGAATACGTCCGACGCTCGTATCATCGTCCAGGACGCCGGGTAGCCGGGAAGCACCGCCTTCCAGTCGCGGCGACGGTCTGCCACCCCTTCTTCTGCCTTTTCCGACCGGCACATCACCAGCGCTTTCAGTCCCATTGGACGTTCTGTTCGACTCTTAACGTAATAGACACCGCCGTAATGACGCACCGCGCGATTATTGGCATATCAACTTCCCGTGCCAGAGCTGACGTCTTCGCGCGAGAACTAGAAGAACAACGGTGCAAGAAGTCCTCGAAACCGCTGGCGGCGAAAGCCTCGCTGAACGACTCCGGCTCCCGGACGTCTTCGAGCTCGCTCGACGCTTCTCCGGCCTCATCGCCATCGCCGTGCTGACGGTCACGATGATCGTGATGACCCTGCGCGCGGAGTTCGAGCCGCCGGCACAGCCCTACCCGGTCACCGTCGCGGCACCCATGCAGCCCACCACCAGCGCAGACACCACGACCTCCCGGACATCGTCGCCCTTCAGCGCCGCGAGCCAATACACCGAGCCGCCCACGACGATTTATTACCTCTACGCGACTGATGAGCAATACCAGCTGATCCGGACGGCGGAGTACTATCAGGCCGCGGCGGAAGCCAACGGCGGATTCCCGATCGCGCCACATACCTTCGTCTCTCTCAAGGCCAGCACGCCGGACGAAGAGCAGATTGCCCGAGACACCATCTACGAGGCCATGCTAGCCGGTGCCGACGGCACTGAGATGTTCATCGTCCAGGACCTCCGAGACATCTCGGACGACGGCACAGGGGCCGCGGCACCTTCTACCGAAGGGCCGTAGCGCTCCCTGCCCGGTCTTTCGATCCGGTTGACGCCTCCTCGTCGCGCCTGAGAGCATGCGCACGCCCTGATCTGCGGCCACCTGCCCGGGGTGTCGCTGTGGCCCTTGAGAATCGAGGAGTCTTGAGCCCAGACATTCGCGTACTCACGGAAGCTGAGGTCGTCGATGCCGAGACCGTCTTCGCGCACGCGTTCGGCCTCAGCCACCGCTACGACCTAGAAGCGCACATGCCCCGCGTCCGCGAGCGCTTCGAGCCGGACTGGTACCTTGGCGCCTTCGACGGCGAAGAGATGACCTCGATGATGCGCATCATCCCCAACGAGATGTACATCAACGGCGCGGCCATCGGCTTCGGCACCGTCAGCCCGGTGGCCTCCTCGCCCTTGCATCGCCGCCAGGGCCACACCGGCGCCCTCCTGCGACACTCGCTCACGGTCATGCGGGAGCGCGGCCAGCCGCTCGCCGGTCTGTACACGCCGCACCCGGCGTTCTATCGGCGCTACGGTTGGGAGATCGCCGCCCACCAGCGCATCTACCGCTTCAAGCCAAAGGACCTCGCGCTACAGTTCCCCGCCTCGCAGCGTGGCAGCTTCCGCGTTCTCAGGCCGGACGACTGGCAGCAGCTAGTGCCCGTCTACACCCGATACGCATCGCGGGCCAACGGCACCTTCGTGCGCAACGAGCGCTGGTGGAGGACCTACGTCCTCGACGCCTTCTGGCGCGGCATCCACGACATCGTGCTCTGGCAGGACGACGCCGGCGAGCCGCAGGGTTACGCCGTCTTCCTCCTGCCCCACTCGGGCGAGGACGCCGACAAGGTCGTAGTCCTGGAGCTGGTGGCCCTGAACGGCGACGCCTACGCCAACCTGCTGGCCTACTTCGGGCGCTACGACCTCCACCGCCAGGTCGACCTCTACGCCTCGCCCCACGACGCCTTGCCGCTGCAGTTCGTGGACACGGAGCGCCTGGAGACGACAGACCGCTTCAGCGTCATGCTGCGCATCAACGACTTCGAGGCCGCCATGACGGCTCGCCCGCCGGCCCGGAAAGACGAGGCCTGTGAGGTGATCCTGCGCATCGAGGACCGCTCAGCGCCCTGGAACGACGGCGTGTGGCGCGTCGGCATCGCCGAGGGTCGCACGCTCGTGTCGCGCACGGATGCGGAGCCTGAGCTGACCGTTTCGGAGCGCATACTGGCACCCTTGTTCAACGGCCACCTGCGCCCATCGCTGGGTTACGAAGCCGGCCTCGTCGCGGCGATGAGCGAGGACGCCCTCGACCGCGCAGACCGCATCTTTACAGTCACGCGCCCGCCCTTCTTCCCCGACCACTTCTAGGGTCAGGTGCGTGCTATAACGCATCCGCTAAAATGCGCGCCATGGAAACGCCCCCGGTCCAATACGTGACGACAAGAGACGGATGTAGCATCGCCTACTCCGTCGCCGGCACCGGGGAGACGCTCGTCTGGCTGCCACAGCTCTTCAGCAACGTCGAGACGTTCTGGAATCGCGGCTTCCTGCAACCCTGGGTCCACGGTCTGGCCGAACGCTATCGTCTTGTGCTATTCGACGGGCGAAACCAGGGCATGTCGTCCCGCGCCATTACGCTTGACGGCATAGACGACCTCGTCACAGATCTTGAAGCCATGGTCGACCATCTCCGTCTCGACCGTTTCATCCTGCTAGCAACTGACTGGTTCTGTCACGTCGCGGTGAAGTACGCAGCCCGCTCCCCCAGTCGACTCAAGGCACTGGTTCTCTCCACGGCGACAATCAAGAACACTGCATGGCCGATGGAGATCTACGAGAGCCTGGCTGCGCATGACTGGCCCGCCTTCCTGCGTAGCCAGGTGGCGATCGGTCAGGTCCCCAACATCACGGAGTCTGTACGCGTCCTCGCTGACACCATCACGCGCGAAGACTGGCTCCAGCTGGTCCACGCAGCCGCTGCTTCGGAGATCATGAACGAGCTGCCCAATATGCAAGTTCCCAGTCTTGTGCTGCACGCCCGCGAGTTCTTTAGCGTCCCACCGGAAGAATCGATGCGGTTTGCAGCCCTCATGCCCATGGCCCAACTCGTCCTCATCAACGGTGCACAGGGCATGGGCCAGGCCGAAGAGGGGCTAAGAGCAATCGATGGTTTCGTCGCGGGGCTGCCACTAGATGCACCCCCGACCGAAGTCGATCGCCATTCCGGTCTCTCATTGCGTGAAACCGAAGTCTTGCGGCTACTCGCAATCGGATGCAGCAATCAGCAAATTGCCGACGAGCTCGTGATTAGCCTCAATACTGTGAGACGCCACGTCAGCAACATCTTTGACAAGATCGGCGCCGCCAACCGAGCCCAAGCTGCTGTCTACGCTCGCGAGCACGGCCTTACCTGATCCTCGCACCGAACCTTGGACCGCCGATAGCACGATCATGCTATCGACCGGCAGATAGCGGGTCAGATAGCGCGGAACGCCGCTGAGCAGGCCCGGATCTTTGGTCTTTGCAGTGGTCCTTGCGTGCGATGGCCTGGATCCGTTGCGAAATCACACTTCTCTTGTTGACGCACCCGCGCCAGTCATCAAGCAAGGAGAAGGTAGTGGACTTCACAGGCGAAAGCTCCAGCCGCGACATCGGCAAGCAGTTCAACTGGCACCTGGTTATGCTCGCTGGCGGCCTCGTGGTCGCGCTTGTGGCCGGCGCAATCGCGGGCGCCTTTGACCGGGATACCCTGGCCGGGACCGCCTCACCAGCCCGGCCGGCTGGCTCCCCCAGCGAGGCGCCGGCACCAGAAACGGCCTCTGTTCCCGATGCTCCAGTAATGACCTACATCCTCGTCGGCTCTCAGCAGCACGCCAATCTCCTCCAGCCAGCGATGAGCGCATACGTGACCGCTCTCCCTGCGCTTGCCGATCAGGAAGCCATGTTGGGAATCGTTGCTATTGAGACCGCGGAGGACCAGCGGAAATTCGACACGGCGCTTGCCACATCGTCCGGTGAGCTCATGGCAGCGGGCATCGGCCTAGCTGTTATCGACCTGCGCAAGAACGATGCGCTGGCTCCACCGACCGTTTACATCGTGGGTTCTCAGTCCGAGAAAGAGCTGCTCGAAGCGGCTATGTCGGCCGGACACGCGAACGCCAGCATTTTCTTCATTGAGAAGGGTACGCTGCACGGCGACAACGTCTACAACACTATCGTGGGCGACCAGATGGACCTCGGCACATTCGACCTGATTGACCTGCGAGACTGACTTCGGGCCCCCGAGGGCTGACCGAACCAAATCGGAGCCGGGCCAAGTGTGCCCAGCTCTTCACGTACGCTCGTGGCCCGCGGCGCGCAGGATCTGCGACGCGTGGTCGTGCCCATGCTGTGACATCTTGCGCAGCCAGTCCTCGACCGAGTACGAGCCATCGATGCTGTGGGTGCCAGCTCGCAACCACTCATCATCTCGCAGGCGCTCGACCAGGAGCGCGTTGGCGAGCACGACGCTCTGGAAGGCGCCCAGGGAGGTCTCGACGGAGCGCTCGTAGTGCAGACGGCGGGCCTGCTCCTCCTCATCGATCCAGGGCAAGAGCGGGTTGTCTTCGGAGAGGATGCGGCGCAACCGCACGCCCTCGACCAGCTCAGCGTCGGCGACGTGGTGGATGACCTGTCGCGCCGTCCACTCATCGCCGGCGCGACGGTCCAGGCCGGTTGTCGGAGAGCGACGCAGCAGCCTCGGTGACGGCGCGAGCGCCATCCCGGTATTCCTCAATCAGCCGTAATCGTTCCGTCGAGTCTACGGTCGCAGTCCTTTGCTTACGCCATCCGCCCGAAGGCGTGACGGTGTCCGTTGACGATGCTCTGTGAATGAGAACGAGTCTAGCAGCCGAGTGTTGCGCGCCAAGCCGCCCTGGGCGACATTTTGCCGCCTTCTCCTTTGGGGAGATTGCAACAGTGCACCTGGCGCTGAGCCTGAGAGTGAGGGACAAAGACTGTAGTGGCCCAGCATGCTGGGGCACTACAGTCTGCGCGACGTGTCCTAGTTGCCGGCGCGGATGCGCTGCCGGAGCACCGGGATCTGCTTCGCCATCGCGAATGGCTCGCAAGGAGGGTTCTTGCCTTCGACGCCGCCGCCAGTCAGCACGCCGTAGCAAATGGCGAAGCCCGATCACATGTAGCGAAGCTACCGGGTGCGGTTGTACTCGTAGTCCTCGCGCGGGACGACGCCATCGGCGCGCAGCTCGGCCATGCGGGGGTTTGGCGGTGCGCTGGCGTTGTTCTGGGCGTGCACGTCCAGGGCAGCCTGGTCGGCCCAGAGCTCGAGCAGGCAGATCTTGTCCGGGTTGTTGCCGCTCTGGAACACCTCGAACTGCTCGCAGCCGGGTTCCTTGCGCACTTCGACGCAGCGCTTCTCCATTTCGGCGAGCAGTTCAGAGCCCTTACCAGGCTGGGCAGTCATGCCAACGATCAGTCGTACGGACATTGGGGTCCCTTTCTGTGGTCAGGTGAGTCTTCAGTTATCAGTGCTCAGTTGTCAGTGGGAGTATGACGAGCGTGGCAGGCGGCGACAAGGCGACTGAGTGCATCAACTTCATGTACAGGCAGACTCGAAACGTGGCGGTTCCGGGACAGACTTGCGACGGATGTGAGGCATGTTCGAAGCAGCTATGCCTCATCGACGTGTCGTGTCTCGGTCAGCTATGAGGCTGAAACGGGACGGATTCGAGGCCGATCTGGCACGTAAAGAGCACAGGCCTACGACGCGGTTTCTTGCCGCGGCTGGTTCGGCGCCGCTCTCGCGCATGGCTCGCAACGAGGAGGGCGTGCCGTGTTCCGGGTCCCGGTCCCGGTTCGGGTTTCCTGTCGGTGCTTACACCAGGCTCTTCTCAATCATGTCGAGCACACGCATGGCCGAGAGGGCCTGGTGCACGCTGGCGTTGGGCTCTCGCTTCTCGGCGATGGCGCGAAGAACTCCCGGTCCTGGAGCTCGATGCCGTTGGAGGAGACGGCGACGCCGGAGAGGTCGATCTTGTTCTCTTCCTTGACCTCGCCCTGGTAGAGGTCGTCGTAGTAGGCGACGTAGGTGCCGTTGTCGCAGATGTAGCGGAAGAACGTGCCCTGAAGGCCGTTGTTGTTAAACGAGAGCGAGAGGGTGCAGATGGCGCCGCCCGGCACCTTCATCTGGACGCTCATGTCCATGGCGATATCGAGCTCCGGGTTGATGGGGCCCTGGAGGCCGCGGGCTATCGAGACCTGCTCCTGCGTCTGGTACTGGAACAGGTCCACGGTGTGGCAGGCGTGGTGCCAGAGCAGATGGTCGACCCAGCTGCGGGGCTGGCCGGCGGCGTTCATGTTCGTGCGGCGGAAGAAGTAGGTCTCGACCTTCATCTGCTGGATGTTGAGCTCGCCGGCGACGACCTTGTTGTGGATCCACTGGTGGCTGGGGTTGAAGCGACGCGTGTGGCCCGCCATGGCGACGAGGCCGGTCTCCTGCTGCACGCGGCAGATCTCCTCCGAGTCGGCCAGGCTGTCCGCCATCGGGATCTCGATCTCGACGTGCTTGCCGGCGCGCATGCACTCCAGGGCCTGAGCGTGGTGCTGCTGCGTCGGCGTCGCCAGGATCACGGCTTCGACGCCGGGCTGGTTGATGCTCTCCGTGAGGTTGTACGAGGTCCAGTGCGGGATGCCGTACTTCTTGGCGGTCGCCTCGGTGCCGGCGGCGTTACCGCCCGCCAGGGAGACGACCTCGATGCCCGGAATGGCCGAGATCGCCTCGATGTGCCTCTGGCCAAAAGCGCCCTGTCCGGCGACACAAACCTTCATGCTCCAGTCCTCACTCTCGGTGTTATCGATGCTCCGGCGCGAGCACAAGCCGCCTCGCTGCCTATGAGGACAACTTAAGGGCTAGCGGGCGCATCGGGCAATCTGAAGACTTCGCAGGGTTTTAACAGACTGACTCAGGGCCTTATGTTAACGTGAGGTCAATGGATTTTCGAAGCCCGTCCGTGTTCCGCGCCACCGCTGCCGTAGCGATGCTAATCGTGCTGGCGATCATCCTGTATGAGTCCTCGCAGATGCGGGGCCAACCCGGCGTCCCGGAGCTCACGACCAACGAAGCCTACGTCGGCCACTTCGTGATCTACGCCGTCGTGGCGTTCTGCGCCGTCACCGCGCTGGGCCGTCCGACGCTGCTCACGCTGGGTAGCGTACTCGTGCTCTCGATGGCGCTGGGCATCGCGATGGAGCTCTATCAGATGCACGTGCCGACGCGCACGGCCAGCTCCCTCGACGCTATGGCCGACACGGCGGGCGCCATGGCCGGCCTCATCGCCTATACGATGGCGGTCGCCCTCCTGGAGCCGCTGCGAAAGCTGCCTACGAAGTTCTGACCTGCGACATGATGGCCAGCATGGCGCCATCGCAGTCCTCGAAGAACGCCATCCACTCCTCCGTGCCGTCCGGGTGCTGAAAGATCATGTGCGGCGCGTCGACGAAGCTCACGCCACGCGACTGCATCGTCTCGTAGGCCGCGTCGATATCGGGCACGCGGAAATAGAGGATCGAGTCGTTCTTCAGGCCAGACACCTCGACGTTGCTGCGCTCCTCCAGGAACAGACGGGTGCCGTCGCAGTCGAAGAAGGCCAGCTTGCCGAAGGTGTAGAGGTGCGGCAGGCCGAGGATGTCGCGGTACCATGCTTCTGCCTTCGAGATGTCCTGCACCGCCCGCGCGATCTGACCGATGGGGCCCAACTGCAAGTCAGTCACTGCTTCGTCCTTCCTGGTTCGCTGCAACGCACTTCCGGCCGGGGCACCACGCCACGTACGCAGCGCCGCCCTGTTCTCCAGTCCGAGCTTTGCGACGGCGTTCCGGACGTGGAACTTGACGGCATCGAGGCTGATGCCGCGGCGGCGGGCGATCGTGCGGTTGGTCATGCCGTGTCGCACGGCGTTGACGACGCGCCACTCCGCCGGCGTCAGCACGTCGTCGTGACGGGGACGTCCCCGCCCAGCCGCCTTGCTCATGGCGCCATGTTAGCGAGAGCGGGCCGGATTTACCCTCCCCCCATGGGGCCATAAGGCGGGCCGTAGGGCTGGAAGCTCGGGATGGCATCGCCGTGAATCAGATGGCGATCGCCCGCGTGCACGATGACCTGCTGGCCCAGGACTTCCACCGGGTACGTATCGAGGTTGCGTGGGCTGGGCCCGAAGACCTTGGCGCCGTTCAGGTCGTACGTGGAGCCGTGACAGGGGTCGCGGAACCAACCGGCCTTCTTCACGCCGTCTCGGGTGTCTTCAAACACGAAGTCGGGGCGCCAGGGCACTGTGCAGGTCGAGTGGGGATCGCGGGCGGAGAAGGCGACGAAGCTATCGTCAGGCTGGCGCACGAGCCAGAAGCGGCCATCCGAGAAGAACACGGGCTCGTCGACCTTGAAGTCGGTCACCCTGCCGAGGTTGATCGTCGCGTTGGGGTCGCCGAGGCCGGTTTGGGGCCAGGCAAACGACGACACGAAGGCCGCAGTGACGATGACGCCCATGATCGTAGCCGTCAGAACACCGATGGCCACGAGCCACCGCATGCGCTCAAGTCGGTAGGTCCAGAACGCCTCGTTCGGCATGTCGAGGCCAGTATAGACCCGGGCTCAATCGGCGAATCTGCTGAGTGGTCACTGAAGATTCGCTGAAGATACTGCCTGAAACTAGACGACTTATTGTCAATTACAGTGCTGCCTTTGCGAGATCACTGAATTATTACAGTTTGGTTACGATGCAAGTCAGGGCCATTTCCCGAAATATTCCCGTAACTTTGCCGGGAATACTCTCCTTCCCAGCGAGGCGGGAGGTGGCCCGAACCGTGACAACAGACCAGGGCTCAGACGACGAGAGAGTCTACGGCAATCTCAGCATCGATGAGAGGACCTTCGGTGTCACGGTCAAAGGCAGAGCGATTTATCTGACGTTCTTCGAGTTCGAGCTTCTGAGAACGCTCTGCAAGCAGGTCGATCGGATCGTCAACTATGACGCGCTGTGCCAGGCGCTCTGGCATTCGGAGGGACCCAGAGAGCGCAGGCGATTGAACGTCGCGATTTGCCGTTTGCGCACGAAGCTGTCTGCGAGCTGGCCCTATCGAGTTCAGACGGTCCGCGGCCGTGGCTACGGCTTCATTGCGGATCGCCGTTTCGGCCCTCTAGCTTGAAAGGAGCTATTTGAACGTGGAGGCAGCAGACGGTCCTCAAGGCTTAGCCCGGTTGGCGATAAGGCTGGCGGGCTTTAAGCCATTTCGAATGTTCCTCATGGGTGTCTGCGTCATCCTGGTCGGCGGCGCCATTACCCAGGGTGTCGCCCTCGCAGACCGCGACCCCTCCGGCGAAGCCACGATCGCCGCCGACTCCGACGCGGCGGTGAACTTCACCTGGACGCTCATGGCGGCGTTCCTCGTCTTCTTCATGCAGGCCGGATTCGCCCTGCTTGAAGCCGGTTCCGTGCGCCAGAAGTCCGTGGCCAACGTGCTCACCAAGAACGTCATGGACTTCCTCATGTGCGGCATGGCCTTCTGGGCCTTCGGCTTCGCGATCATGTTCGGCGGCTCTGAACTCGGCTCCGGCCTCGACAAGGGCAACGACTTCTTCGGCACGTCCGGCTGGTTCCTCTCCGGCGACGCCTACGACGTGACGACGTTCGAGGTCTGGATGTTCCAGATGGTCTTCGCCGCCACGGCCGCGACGATCGTCTCCGGCACCATGGCCGAGCGCACGAAGATCAACGCCTACATGGCGTACAGCTTCCTGATCAGCGCCATCATCTACCCGGTCTACGGTCACTGGGTCTGGGGCGGCGGCTGGCTCTCGACCTTGTCGACGCCGGCGGTCGACTTCGCGGGTTCCGGTGTCGTGCACACCGTCGGCGGCACGGCGGCGCTGGTCGGCGGCCTCATGCTGGGCCCCCGCATCGGCAAGTACGGGCCGGACGGCAAGCCCGCAACATCCCCGGCCACAGCATGACCCTGGTGGTGCTGGGCATGCTGATCCTGTTCCTGGGCTGGTTCGGGTTCAACCCCGGCAGCACCCTGGCCGCGACCAGCCTGCGCATCTCCGTCATTGCCGTTAACACGTTCCTCGCGGGTATCGCGGGCGGTCTTGCCGCCTACTACATCCGCTTCATCGAGACCGGTAAGGTCGACATCGCCGCGACGTGCTCCGGCATCGTCGCCGGGCTCGTCGCGATCACGGCGCCGTGCGCGTTTGTGCCATCCTGGGCCGCCGTCGTTATCGGCGTGATTTCCGGCCCGCTCGTGATCTACGGCGCGCGCTTCAACGAGAACGTGATCAAGCTGGACGACCCGGTCTGGGCCGTTCCCTGCCACATGTACAACGGCCTCTGGGGCGTGCTCTCCGTCGGCATCTTCGCCGACGGTACTTACGGCGTCTCCGGCCTGATCGACGGCAACAGCAGCCAGATCGTGTCTCAGATCATCAGCATGATCGCGGTGGTCGCGTGGACCGCGCATCACTTCCGTGCTGATCTTCGGCATGATCAAGATGAGCATGGGGTTGCGGGTGCCACGCGAGGACGAACTGGCAGGTGTCGACTTCACGGAGCATACGCAGATCGCGTACCCGCCCGACATGCCTGTGGAAGAGATGATGGCATAGCTACTTGCGCGGCGCCGTGCGCCGTATGAAGGCGGACGCTTCGCTATCCCCGACTGAAGCGCCCCGAACATGAAGGGTGGCCTTACCTCCGTGGGGCCACCCTTCACTTTGCCTGTCACGAGACAGGCGGTGTGCGTCAACAGGGTCCTGCCGTTGGGAGTGGGGCGCGCGTGCGATTACAAGTTCGGGGGACAACGGTGGCGCAGCACCTCGATGCGAGCATGCCACGTGCCCGTGAGCCCCGACGGGCAGCGGGCACACAGAAAGGCCGGCTAGATAAGCCGGCCTTTCCCATTTGATCTTCCAGCGGCCATCACCGCGCAGAGGTTACTCCTCGGAGCGGACCTTCTTGATAACGGTGGGCAGCACCACGAAGGCGCCCACCATACCAATGAAGGCCGCGATTGCTACGAATTCCAAGACATCCACCTCTGCTTTGTATTTTTCACAAGCCTATGCTCGATTTGTTTCCAACCTGTTTCGTATCGATTTCGTTCGTGTTTCCCCATGTAAAATCTCCGGCCTCTGGGCCATTCGGCCCCTCCCCCGGACACCAAAGAGACCGGCGAGGCGGCCGGTCTCCTTGGTGTGAAGGGAGCAGTGCGGACGCTATGGCTCGCCCGCGAGAGCAGGGGTGGAGGCTGGAGGCTTGCGGTGCATGGTCGCCTGCTCGTAGGCGTAGGCCAGCTTCAGCAGCGTCGGCTCGCTGTAGGCGCGGCCGAACAGGGTGATGCCGAAGGGGAGGTCGTCCACGGTGAAGCCCGCCGGCACCGTCATCGAGGCCGCGTAGACCAGGAACGTGTTCAGGTGCGGCGCGCCGCGCATGTTGTAGTAGGGCGGCCCCAGGCCCTCGCTGATCAGCGTGGGCTGGTGCTCCACCGTCTTGTGCACGATGGCGTCGAGCTGGTTGTCCGCCATGACCTTGAGCACGTTGGTCTCGAGCTGGTCGCGGGCCTTCAGGTACTCGTAGTGCTTCATGGGGTCGAAGCTGCGGATCACCGTCGTGGAGGCAGGCTGGCGTCCCGGCCGGATCGTCGGGTACAGCGGGTGGGCCTGGAGGTCGGCCTGCGACGCGAAGGGGAAGTTCTTGCTGCGCCGGCCCCAGACCTCGAACGATTCGCCGCTACCGTCGCCGGTACGGGTGGCCAGCAGCTCCATGATGTCGGGGATCTCGACGTCGATGAGGATGGCGCCTTCCGCCGCCAGCTCCTTCAGCGACTTCTCGTAGGCGTCGCTGACCTTCTTGAAGTCCTCAGAGTCCGGGTCAGACGCCGTGCCGATGACCTGGCGCAGCACACCGATGCGAGCGCCCTTGAGGCCGTCCTTCTGCAGCGAGGCCGTGTACGTCTCCGGGATGTGTCCTACGCCGTGGGCCGTCTCCGGGTCCTCGGGGTCGTAGCCCGCCATGACGTCCAGCAGCGTCGCGAGGTCGGTGACCGTGCGCGCCATCGGCCCCAGGGAACCGGTCCGGCTGGGCCAGCCGCCGTAGACGCCGGCGCGGCTCACGATGCCGGGCGTCGGGCGCATGCCGACGATGCCGTTCCAGGACGAGGGCCGCCGGATCGAGGCGAAACCCTCCTGGCCCACCGCGATCGCCGCGAGGTTGGCCGACACCGCAGCGGCGGAGCCACCGGAGGAGCCGCCCACCGTGCGCTCCAGGTCGTAGGGGTTGCGGGTGGAGCCGAACAGGGTGCCGTGCGTGTCGCCGCCGCCCATTTCGCCGAGGGTCACCTTCGCGAGGATGATGGCGCCGGCTTCCTTGAGCTTGGCCGTGATCGTGCAGTCCTCGTCCGGGTAGAAGTCCTTGAACAGAACCGACCCCATCGTGGTCGGCATGCCCTTGGCGTCCATCTGGTCCTTGAGCGCCACCGGTACGCCGTGTAGCGGCCCCAGCACCGTGCCAGACTTGCGCAGCGCATCGGCCTTGTCGGCCTCTTCTAGCGCCGCCGGGTTCACGGTGATGATCGAGTTGATGCCGCCCTCGACGCGGTCGTACGCGTCGATGCGCTTGAGGTAATGCTCGACGAGCTCACGGGACGTAAGGTCGCCGGCTTCGAACGCGGCCTGTATATCGGCGAGCGTCGCATCGAGGAGGTGGAACTTGGTCTCTACAGTCATGGTTTCTCCTGCGAACCGAAATCTTGGGTTTGAGCCTCGCGATTGGCTATGGCTCTTCCGGGAGCGGCGGCGTCGAAGCCGGCGGCTTGCGGTGCATGGTCGCCTGCTCGTAGCCGTAGGCGAGCTTGATAATCGTGGGCTCGCTGTAGGCGCGGCCGAAGAACGTGATGCCGAAGGGCAGCTCGTCTTCGGTGAAGCCGGCAGGCACCGTCATCGAGGCCGCGTACACCAGGAACGTGTTGATGTGGGGCGCCCCGCGCGAGTTGTAGTACGGCGGATTGAGGCCGTCCTTGATCAACGTAGGCTGGTGCTCCACCGTTTTGTGCACGATGGCATCGAGCTGGTTGTCCGCCATGACCTTGAGCACGTTCGTCTCGAGCTGGTCGCGGGCCTTCAGGTACTCGTAGTGCGCTTCGGGGCTGAACGCGCGCATGTTGGCGTTGCCGGGCGCCCGGCCGGGCCGGTTGGAGTACGCCGGCTGCGCCATAAGCTCAGCTTGCGACGCGTAGGGGAAGCTCTTGCTCCGGCCAGCCCAGTTCATGAACCCGCTATCGCCATCGGCGCCACCGGTGCGCGTAGCGATGAGCTTGTTGAGGTCAGGGATCTCGATCGGGTCGACCAGGATCGCGCCGGCCTCGGCCAGCTCCGCTACCGCCTTGTCGAACGCCGCCGTGACCTTCTTGAAGTCTTCGCTGTCCGGCTCGGCCCGAGCGCCCATTGAGGTACGCAGGATGCCGATGCGCGCGCCCTTGAGGCCGTCCTTGTCCAACGAAGCCGTGTACGTCTCCGGGATGTGCCCGACGCCGTGCGCCGTCTGCGGGTCCTCCGGGTCGTAGCCGGCCATGACGTCCAACAGGTTGGCGAGGTCGGTCACCGTGCGCGCCATCGGCCCCAGGGAGCCGATGCGGCTGGGCCAGCCGCCCCAGACGCCGGCGCGGCTCACCAGCCCCGGCGTCGGGCGCATGCCGACGATGCCGTTCCAGGACGACGGGCGCCGGATCGACGCGAAGCCCTCCTGGCCGATGCCGATGGTCGCCAGGTTGGCCGACACGGCCGCTGCAGTGCCGCCGGAGGAGCCACCGACCGTGCGCTCCATGTCGTACGGGTTGCGCGTCGAGCCGAACAGGGTGCCGTGCGTGTCGCCGCCGCCCATCTCGCCCAGGGTGACCTTGGCGAGGATGATGGCGCCGGCAGCGCGCAGCTTGGCCGAAATCGTGCAGTCCTGATCCGGGAAATAGTCCTTGAACAGCACCGAGCCCATCGTTGTCGGCATGCCTTTGGCGTCCATCTGGTCCTTGAGCACCACCGGCACGCCGTGCAGCGGCCCCAGCACCGTGCCGGACTTGCGCAGGGCGTCCGCGGTATCGGCCTCTTCCAGGGCCGTCGGGTTGACGCGTGATCACGCAGTTGATGCCGCCCTCGACGCGGTCGTAAGCATCGATGCGTTTGAGATAGAGCTCGACCAGCTCGCGCGACGTCAGGTCGCCCGAATCGAACGCGGCCTGCACGTCCGCGAGCGTCGTCTCAAGGAGGTGGAACTTGGTTTCGACGGTCATGGCTTCTCCTGCGAAACGTCTGGAGCCGGGTGGGTGCGGGGTTAGTCGCAGGCTCTCAGAACCAGGTTTCGAGATCGTGACGCGGAGGCTTGCGCCGTGTTAAGTGGAGGTTGCGGGATGGCAAGGTGGCCCTCGGAACCCGGCTGTTAGCTGTTGGCCGTTAGCCGTTCCGAGCCGTTAGCTTCGAGCGCGAGCTCGAGTTCGCAGCGTTGCGCGAGAAGTAATGTAGGGACAAACCTTCAGGTCCGTCCGTGCAGCGCCCCCTATCGAGATAACCCCATACGCGCTCAACGTGCTGACGGAGCCCGTCGCCCGTCCTGATGCGCGATACGAGGCAGCCTTCACGTCGGGAGGCCCGGCGGACGGATCTAAAGATGCGTCCCTACATTGGTTCTCGCGTTCGCTCGACGATGAGGGCTATTACAGACGCTGGGCACCCTTGATCAGGTCATGCAGGCTCGCGCGCACGATCACGCTGTCGCCATCGATGATCACCGGGAAGCGGTCGAGGTCACGCGGACTGGGGCCGAAGAGTCGCCGGCCGGTGATGTCGAATTGCTCGCCGTGGCATGGTGCGTAGAACACACCGTCGAGGCGCGCGCCGGTCTCGCGGTCGGTCCAGACGCGGCTCGTATCCCACTGCAACGGACACTCGTTTGGCAGGTTGTGAGGGTTGATGGCGTAGAGGGCCAGGAAGGTGCCGTCCGGACGCCGCACGAGGAACATCTGCTGCTGCTCGAAGTAGACCGGTTGGTCGACCTCGAAATCCTCGATCTGGCCAGCGTAGAACCGCGTGTCGGGCGCCACGCCGGAGGGCCAGATGAACGACGCAAAGAACGCGACCGCCGCTACGGACACGACCAGCGCACCGAACAAAGCCGATACGCCTACGACGAATCGCAGTCGTTGGTAGTAGGGCTGCAGCCAGGGTAGCTCGGCAGGCATCTCTGATCCGAAGTTTACACCTCCGGCAGGATCGTCACCTTGATCGGGCGCTCCGTCTTGTCCACCGCGGTCGCAAAGGCGTCCGCGACGCGGCTGAGGGGGAACTGGTGCGTCTGCAGCACCGCCAGCTCCGACTTGTAGCGCGGCAGCAGCTTCGTCGATGCCCGAAACTCGGGGCCGTGCTCCGAAGTGCCGAAGAAGGCCGAGCCCATGATCTTGAGCTCCTTATGAATGAGGGCGCGCATGTCCAGCGGCGGCTGCATCGAGAACAGGCCGAGCACCACGATGCGCCCACCGGGCCGCGCGGCCTTCGTTGCCTGCTCCATCGTGTTCGCGTGGCCGCCCACCGTCTCGATGATCACGTCGGGCGCGAACGCCTGCGCCCACTCGACCACCTCGGCTTCCGGCACGGCCTCCAGCCCGAGCAGTCGCGCCGCCTTTGCCTGCGACTCGTAGCGATAGCTCACGGCGACGCGCTCGGCCGTGTCTCGGGCCAGGAGGCCGCAGATCAGGCCGAGGCTGCCCGCGCCCAGGCAGAGCACGCGCGTGTCCATCTTGAGGTCGGCGATGTGCACCGCCCGCAGCGAGATGCCGAAGGGCTCCGAGAGCGATGCTTCCATGGCGCTGAGGGACGGGTGCGACGGGTAGATATGCTTCGCGGGCACGTCGACGAACTCGCCGAGGCCGCCCGGCAGGAAGGCGCCGATGAGGCCGCTGTTCTTGCAGAGCTGCACCTGGCCCGTGACGCAGAACTCGCACTCGCCGCACCAGAGCCACGGCTCCATGGCATACAGCTCGTCGGCCAGGCCGGGGACGGTCGACTCCATGATCGTGCCGGCGAGCTCGTGGCCCGGCATGCCGCCGGCGCGGATGTTGCCGTCTTTGTAGCCGTGCAGGTCGGAGCCGCAGATGCCGCAGGCGCCGACCTTGAGGCGCACCCAGCCCGGCTTCAGCGCCTCCGGCTCCACGTCCTGCAGGACGATGCCCTGTTCGGTCCAAACGCTGCGCAACATGACGATGCTCCTCCTCAGTTGCTGGCTGCCTACCGGTGGTTCATGCGCTTCCGGTGCGTCGCTCTGCTTAAGCTCCGCTGCGGCAAATGGCAAAGCGCAAATGGCAAAGGTGTCTCGGGCTCTTTGCCTTTTGCCCTTAGCCCTTTGCCTCCCACGTCACGCTAGCTCCAGGACGCTGCGAGCCACCTCGCCCCGCCCGAGCGCGGCAAACGCCTCATTGGCCCCCGAGAGCGGGTAGCTGCGCGTGATCAGCTCGTCCAGCAGCAGCTTGCCTTCCTGGTAGAGGCGCAGCAGTCGCGGGAACTCGATCTGGGGGCGGGCTGAGCCGTACATCGAGCCCATGACCATCTTCTCCTGCATGATCGTGCGCGCATCGATGTTGACGTTGGTGCCCAGGGGCGCGTGGCCCACCCAGATCGTGACGCCGCGCTTGCGGGTGCACTGGATGCTCTGCAGGAACGGCGCTTCGACGAGGCCGATGGCCTCGAAGGCGTAGTGCGCGCCGAAGCCGCCCGTGAGCTCCTTGATCGCCTCGACCGGGTCGACCTGCGATGCGTTGACGGTGTCGGTCGCGCCGAAGCGCTTCGCCATCTCGAGCTTGTTGTCGAGCATGTCGACGGCGATGATCTGGCTCGCGCCGGCGATGCGGCAGCCCTGGATCACGTTGAGGCCGACACCGCCGCAGCCGAAGACGGCGCACGTGGCGCCCGGCTCCACCTTCGCGGTGTTGATCGCGGCGCCGACGCCGGTCGTGACGCCGCAGCCCACCAGCGATGCCTGCGGGAACGGGATGTCCTTGTCGATGACGACCGTGGCGTTCTGGTGCACGAGGGCGTACTCGGCGAAGGTGCCAAGGCCTCCCGCCAGGCCCAGCGTCCGGTTCTCGCGCTTGAGCGTGGGCTTTGCGGCGACGCTGGGCGAGCGGTCGCAGAGCACCGGCCAGCCCTTCTGGCACATCTCGCACATGCCGCAGTTCGTGCGCCAGGAGAGGATGACGTGGTCGCCGACCTGCGGCGTCGAAACGCCCTCACCCACCGCTTCGACAATGCCAGCGCCTTCGTGGCCGAGGATCACCGGGAAGAGCCCGTTCCCCCACTCGCCCTTGAGGATGTGCCAGTCGGAGTGACAGACGCCGCTGGCCATGAGGCGCACCAGCACCTCGTTGTGGGCGGGCTTGCTCAGCTCGACCTCTTCGACGGTGATCTGGCCCTGCGGTTCGAACGCGATCGCTGCCTGCATCTCTTCGACCTCGATTCGGGAATCTGCGCCTGGTTCGGGACGCGGCCAGCCTACTGCACGCAGATCGGGTTGTCTACGAGGTTCCTGGCCGTGGCGGGCAAGAGAACCTGGTGCTGTAAATTTTCGCCCGCGTGCCCAGATTTCCCGCGAAAACTATTGTCTATCCCAATGCGTTTGATAGAACATGCCATCGATCGATTGGAGCATACGATTCGATCATGGTTTACAGCTATCAATCTGGCATCTGAAAGGACAAGGAGCATCATGACGAGCTACTGGGAAAAGACCCTCACGCGACGCGTGGGGCGTCGTCGAGCACTCGTAGGCGCGGGCGGTCTCGCTGCCGGCGCAGCCTTCCTCGCCGCGTGCGGTGGTGATGATGACGACGATGGTGGGAGCACGGGTTCTACCGGTTCTTCCGGCTCTACGGGTTCCACCGGCGGTGGCACCGGGTCTTCCGGCGGATCGAGCATCCTCTACCAGGCAGAGGACAAGACATCCAGCGCGATCCGAGGCGGCACGTTCAAGACCCGCATCCAGACCGACCCGCAGAACTTCAGCCTCTATAACTTCGACCCCTTCTCCCAGCCCTTTGCGAACGCAGTTGGTTCGAAGCTGGTGAAGATTGAGCCCAGCCGCAACGAGGACCCGACCTCCCTCGACGTCCAGGGGGACATCGCGGCTTCCTGGGAGATTTCGACAGACAAGCTGACCTACACCTTCAAGCTCAACCCGAACGCGAAGTACTCCCCGTTCACGGCTTTCCACCAGGGCGCGCCACAGAGCATCGCCAACCGCCAGATCGACTCGGAGGATGTGACCTACTCCTGGAGCCGCTTCATCGAGATCAGCTCGAACGGCGGCGAGTTCGCGAACTCCAAGAACCCGGCCGCACCCGTCGTTTCCGTCGAGGCGCCGGACAAGCAGACAGTGGTAATGAAGCTGAACAAGCCGTACGCGCCGCTGATCACGCAGCTGGCGAACGGGAGCGTCAGCTACTTCTACATCATCCCCAAGGAAGGCGCGGATCAACCGACGGACTTCAATGATCGTTACCAGTTCGGTGGCGGCCCCTTCATGATCAAGGAGTTCGAGCCCTCCGTTAAGCTCACCCTCCAGCGCAACCCGAACTTCGAGCTGCTGGACACCGAGCTCAAGCGTCCGTTCGTGGACCAAGTCGACATGATCGTCCTCCCCGACCTCACGAGCGCGACGGCCCAGTTCGAGAGCGGCGCCATATACCAGCCACCGAACGGGCTCACCACCGAGAACGTCCTCCGCCTGAAGGCCGACCACCCCGAGCTGCTGGTCTGGGCGACACCCGACTCCACCGCAGTCACCGAGTGGTTCGGCATGGGCACGGAAGGCCCCTGGAAGGACCAGCGCGTGCGCCAGGCCGTGCAGTACTCCTGGGACCGCGATGCCTTTATCGACGTCTTTTTCTCGACAGACAAGCTATCTGCAGCCGGCATACCGGACAACCGCCGCTGGAACACCTCGATTCCGTGCGGCGGCCCCGGCTCCTATATGTTCTTCCCGGGCATGTGGCTCGACCCACAGGGCGCGGAATTCGGCGACAACGCCAAGTACTTCACCCTCGGCAGCCGCGCCGACGACATCGCCGAAGCGAAGAAGCTGCTCAGCGCCGCCGGCTTCCCGGACGGCTTCGAGTTCAAGCACCTGCAGTACCCGCTCGGGTTTGGCCAGCAGCCCGCCCAGGACATCATCGAGGGCATGATGGCGGAGGCCGGCATGCAGGTCTCCTCCCAGGAACAGGTCAATGATCCCGGAGATCTTCGATTACATCTTCGGCGGCGGCGGCTTCAACGAAACCCTGAACACGGTGGACTTCGGCGGGCCGGACGTCGGCGCCTTCATGAATGCCCACTTCGCGCCTACAGGAAACCTCTTCGGCGGTTGGAACCCTAACGACACCGGTGTCGACAAGGCGGGCGACCCGACGTTGAACAAGATGGTCAGCGACGTGCTCTTCGAGTTCGACAACGACAAACGAGTCGCCATCGTGCAGGACTTCCAGCGCTACATGGCGCAGATGTTCTACTACAGCCGTTACCCCGGTGGCGCCACAAGCCTCACGCTCTCGTGGCCGGTGGTCCAGAACTGGAACGTGTTCCGCGGCGGCGGCCTCAGCTGGTCGTTCACCAACGAGTTCATCGACCCCTCGATGCCACCTCTCAAGTCCTGACAGGGCTCAGGCAGAGAAGACGAGAGAGGCCTCCCCGGTTGGGAGGCCTCTCGGCTTAGTCGAAGACGTGGGCGGGCGGATAGGCACAGTCATGTCAGCTTGCCAGGCGCCACGCCAGCCAAAACCCGTTGTCGTCCGGCGTCGGCGCCGAGTGCGTGTACACGGCTGTCGTGTCGCCGGCGCGGGAGAACACGCGACGGTCCGTCAGGTCCACGTCAGACTGGCTCACCGTGCCGACCGGCTGAAACTCGTCCGCGGGCAGCATGCTCTCGAAGATCATGTTGACCAACTCGTAGCGGTGGCCGTCGTACGTCATGAACTGGTCTCGCGCCACCAGACCGCCTGATACACCAGGCGCCGGCCCGTCGACGGCGGCAGTGTCGTCGTTGCCACCACACGCGACGGCGAGCGAGGCCAGGAGCGCAACGACACCGATAACAAAGAACCCGATAGCTTTCATGGTTGACCTCCCTTATTAGGAAACTTGCTTCGGGTTTCTAGACGCGCAGTGACACCAAATAGTTCCGCGCAACCTCCTCACGCGGGACTCCCGTCGCTACAGGACCTACTTTCCTCGACTCCAGCTCATCGCGCCGGACGCCTGAGGCAACCAAACGCTACGCACTCGCGAGTAATTACTACACCCCTAAAGTTTTCAGCCAAATTACGTTGACACTGCGATCCTCAATGGCCATGATCCGCCTAGCCCCGCGAAAACGCCGAGAGGCGCCTCGCTCTCACCTAGAGGAGTCCGACATTGCCCGAGTTCATCAGTAACGAGCAGATTGTCATGGAGGCGCGGAAGAAGCTCAGCCAGGGCGCCTGGGATTACCTCGTCGGCGGCTCCGAGTCGGAGACCTCCCTCAGACGTAATCGCGTCGCCTGGGACCGCTGGGCTTTCCGGCCGCGCATCCTCGTCGACGTGTCCAAGATCGACACCTCGACCACGTTCCTGGGCCAACACATGCGCATCCCGGCCATGCTCGCGCCCGTCGGCTCGCTGCAGGTGTTCACGCCGGACGCCGGCGCCGCGGCCGCAAGGGCGGCCAAGGACTTCGGCACCGTGCACTGCGTCAGCTCCGTCACGGAGCCGACATGGGAAGAAACAGCCCAGGCAGGCGCCCAGTTCTTCCAGCTCTACGTGCGCGGCGACAACGACTGGACCCGCGACTCCGTCAAGCGCATCGCCGATGCGGGTTACAAGGCCCTCGCGATCACGGTCGACACGGCGATCTACAGCCGGCGGGAGCGCCCCATGCTTTCCGGCTGGACACCTCCGACGCGAGCGGGTGCGGCTAACGCCGGCCGCAACTTCCTCTCGGAGCTGGACTGGAACAAGCTCGACCGCATCAAGGAGTGGTGGGGCGACAAGCCCCTGATGGTCAAGGGCGTCATGACGCCGGAAGACGCCGAGCTCTGCATCCAGCACGGCGTGCAGGTCGTCTGGGTGTCGAACCACGGCGGGCGCCAGCTCGACCACGGCCTCGGCAGCATGGACGTTTTGCCAGAGATCGTGCAGGCAGTCAACGGCCGCGCCGACGTGATCGTCGATGGCGGCATCCAGCGCGCCACGGACATCCTCAAGGCCATCGCCCTCGGCGCCAAGTGCGTCGCCATTGGCCGGCTGCAGGCCTGGGGCCTCGCGGCGAACGGCCAGGACGGCTGCCAACGCATGCTGGAGATCCTGGAGAACGAGATGATCTCGGGCATGGGCCTGATGGGCGTCACCAGCCTCGGCCAGCTCAACGAGAAGTACGTGCGTCGCGCTGAGCCGGTGACGCCGCCGCACGAGATGAGTGCCTGGACCAACATGCCGGGCACCCGCCTGCTTTAGCCATCGGTAGCCGCGGGCCGATCCCGCGCCAATAGCGTTAATGGAGAGCTTATGAACTCGTACTCAAAGACGGTAGCGATTGTCGGCGCGGCGGAATCGGACGAGATCGGACTCGTACCGAACAAGTCGCCCCTGCAGCACCACGCCGAAGCGGCGAACAACGCCCTCGCAGACGCCGGGCTCAGCGTCAAGGACGTGGACGGCCTGTTCACGGCCGGCTACTCCACCCTCGCCGTCGGTGAGTACACTGGCATTCGCCCGAAGTTCACGGACTCGACGGCGGTCGGCGGCTCTTCCTTCGTCATCCACATCGCCCACGCCATCGCCGCGATTAACGCCGGCTACTGCAGCGTGGCACTCGTCACCCACGGCCAGGCCGGCCGCAGCGCCCGCGAGCGCGACGCCTCCGGCCTCGGTGGCGCCGGCCTGCCCAGCGCCCAGTTCGAAACGCCCTACGGCTTCATCGGCGCGCCGATCAACTACTCGATGGCGTGCAGCCGCTACATGTCCATGTACGGCGAAGACCGCACGCGCCAGGCGCTGGCCGAGATCGCCGTCTCCACCCGCAAGTGGGCCCTCATGAACCCGAAGGCGTACATGAAGGAGCCGATGAGCTTCGACGACTACCACAACTCGCGCTGGGTCTCCTGGCCCTTCCACCTCTTCGACTGCTGCCTCGTCACGGACGCGGGCGGCGCCATCGTGATCACGACGGCAGACCGGGCACGCGACCTGCCCAAGAAGCCCGTCTATGTCCTCGGCGCGGCCGAGTACCACGACCACAACGGCATCAGCCAGATGCCCGACCTCACCGTGACGCCCGCCCACAGCAGCGGCCCCCGCGCCATGGAGATGGCCGGCGTCACCTTCGATGACATCGACCTGACGATGATCTACGACTCCTTCACGTACACGGTGCTCGCGACGCTCGAGAGCCTGGGCTACTGCAAGCCCGGCGAGGGCCCCGAGTTCGTGGCCAACCAGCGCACGGCCCCCGGCGGCGACTTCGCTCTCAACACCAGCGGCGGCGGCCTCTCCTACACCCACCCCGGCATGTACGGCATGTTCCTCAACATCGAGGCCGTGCGACAGCTCCGCGGCGAGTGCGGCGAGCGCAACGTCAACCCCAAGATCGCCCTCGTGAACGGCACCGGCGGCTCGCTCTCCTCCACCGGCACGGCGATCCTCGCGGTCGACTAGGCGTGGGAATCATGCCTGCCGCGCCGGAACAGCCATTGGCGCACCTCTGTGCGGAAAACGCAGGGGTAGCGGGGGCGCAGCCCATGCGCGGGGGGCCGTGGGGGGTGTCCCCCCACTTCAATTCATTTCTTAGTGTGCGGAGCAGCGCGACAGCGATGCGCAGCGAGCTCATCGGAAGCTAAAGGAAGGCAACATGACGACACAGCCCTACACCCGACCACTACCCGTCTCCCAGCCCGAATGGGACTTCTACTGGGAGAAGGCAAAGGCCCACGAGCTCTGGCTCATGCGCTGCAACGACTGCAACAAGGCCTACTTCTACCCGCGCGCCATCTGCCCCATGTGCTTCGGCCGCAACACGGCGTGGTTCCAGTCCTCCGGCAAGGGCACGCTCTTTGCCTTCGGCATCGTCCAGCGCGCCCCTACGCCGGCTTTCGCCGACATGGTGCCCTTCGTGGTGGCCCAGGTTGAGCTCGAGGACGGCGTGCGCATCCCGACGAACATCGTCATGGAAGACCCGACGCCTGAGACCGTGAAGGTCGGCATGGCTGTCGAGGTGATCTTCGACGACGTGACCGAAAAGGTCACCCTGCCGAAGTTCAAGCCTGCCTAACGAGACGTGACTCACGGACCGGGCGTCAGGAGCAACCGCAAGGCCTTTTTCCTGACGCCCGTGATGAGTCATACTCCAGGGACCTGGGTGTCACCCCAGAGTCGTTTCACTACTAAACTGACGCAAAGCAGCGCACGATCGGTGCGCCACGACCATTACGACAAGGCTGGGACTCCGAACCAATGATGCCGAACAAGCAATTCGACACCTTCGCCGAGGCCGTCAAGGACATCCCGGACGGCTCCAGCATCATGCTGGGCGGCTTCGGACCCGGCACGCCGCACAACCTGATCAAGGCGCTGTACGAGCAGGGGGCGAAGGACATCACGCTGATCCTCAACTCCGTCGGCGCCGGGCGTGCGAACCCGGACTTCGTCACCGCCGCCACGCTTATCGAGGCCCGGCGCATCAAGAAGGTCATGGCGGCGTTCACGGCAGCCACGCACCCGTCGCAGCGCGCCGCCATCGAGGACCTGCAGGAGGCCGGCGAGATCGAGGCGGAGCTGATGCCCCAGGGCACTCTGGCCGAGCGCATTCGCTGCGGCGGTGTCGGCATCCCGGCCTTCTACACCCCCGCCGCCGTCGGCACGGAGCTAGCCGAAGGCAAGGAGCATCGCGACTTCAACGGCCGCACCTACCTCCTGGCCGAGGCGATCACGGCAGACTACGCCTTCGTGCGAGCGCGTCGCGCCGATGAGTTCGGCAACCTCGTCTTCCAGGGCTCCGAGCGCAACTTCAACCCCCTGATGGCAACGGCCGCCCGCTGTACCATCGTCGAGACGGAAGAGATCGTCCCGACCGGCAGCCTGGACCCGAACCAGGTGCACACCCCGGGCATCTACGTGCACCGCATGGTCCAGATTGGCCCCGGCGAGATCCTGCACGCACCGCGGGGTGGCGCGCCAATCCTGGCACCGGCGCCGCAGAACTAATCTCAGGAGCATGAGTGTGGAGAAGACCCGACTCTCGCGCGACATGATCGCGGCCCGCATCACCTACGAGTTCCAGGATGGCTGGATCGCCAACCTCGGCGTCGGCATGCCCACCATGTGCTCCGACTTCCTGCCGCACGACAAGTTCATCATCCTCCACTCGGAGAACGGACTCATCGGCTACGGCCGCGCGGCGACGGTCGAAGAGGCGACGCCGTACGTCGTCAACGCCGGCGTGCAGCCGGTGCTCCTGCAGCCCTACACGGCGATCGTGCATCACTCCGATGCGTTCGGCGTCATCCGCAGCGGCCGCCTCGACGTCGGCGTCCTCGGCGCCTACGAGGTGGCGACCAACGGCGACTTCGCGAACTGGCGGAACGGCACGAGCCCCGGCGGCGGCATCGGCGGCGCGATGGACATCGCCGCGTGCGCCCAGCGCATCTACATCATGATGGAGCACCAGACGCGCGACGGCCGCTCACGCCTGCTCAATCAGCTGCACGCTGCCGGTCACGGCGCCGGGCGTCGTCAAGCTGGTGATGACCGACCTCGGTCTCTTCGAGCCGGCCGGCGACCACTTCATCCTCAAGGAGTACGCACCCGGCTTCACGCTGGAGGACATCCAGGCCGTCACGGAAGCCAAAGTCGTCGCGGCGCCTGACCTGCGCGAGGTCCATTTCGCCTGACCAACCCACCGTCCTGCTCACCGGCGCCACCGGTTACATCGGCGGGCGGTTGCTGAGCGCCCTCCAGGATCGTGGCGGGACGGTGCGCTGCCTGGCCCGCGACCCCGCCGCTCTGCAATCGCGTCTCATCGAAGGCTCCGAAGCCGTGAAGGGCGACCTCCTCGACGCGGCATCGCTCGCACCGGCCCTCGAGGGCATCGACGTTGCCTACTACCTCGTGCACTCGATGGGTTCGACGCGCGAGCTTCGAGGAGCGCGACCGCCAGGCAGCCCAGAATTTCGCCGAAGCCGCGAAAGCCGCCGGCATACGCCGCATCGTCTACCTCGGCGGGCTCGGCAAGGGCGATGAGCTATCGCCCCACCTTTCGAGCCGTCAGGAGGTCGGCGAGCTGCTGCGACAGTCCGGCGCCCAGGTGATTGAGCTGCGGGCGTCCATCGTCATCGGCTCCGGCAGCGTCTCCTTCGAGATGATCCGCGCCCTCGTGGACCGCCTGCCCGTCATGGTGACGCCGCGATGGGTGCGCGTCCGAGCCCAGCCCATCGCCATCGAGGACGTCCTGGCCTACCTGGTCGAGGCGGCCAGCATCGAGGTCGAAGGCAGCCGCATCTTCGAGATCGGCGGCCCGGACTCGGCGTCTTACGGCGAGATCATGATGGAGTACACCCGCCAGCGAGGCCTGAGGCGCTTCATGATCCCCGTGCCCTTCCTGACGCCGCGACTGTCCAGCCTGTGGCTCGGCCTGATCACGCCCGTCTACGCCCGCATCGGCCGCAAGCTCATCGACTCCATGCGCAACGAGACGCTCGTCACCAACGACGATGCCCTGCGCGTGTTCTCCGTGCACCCGCGCGACCTGCGGCAGGCGATCGAGCGAGCGCTGGCCAACGAGGACCGCGAGTTCGCCGAGACGCGCTGGTCCGACGCCCTCTCGACCCTGGGCGAGACCCAGAGCTTCGGTGGCAGGCGCGTCGGCACGCGTCTGGTCGATTCGCGCGTCGTGCAGGTCAACGCCTCGCCCGAGCGCGTGTTCGAGGTCATCGAGGCCATCGGCGGCGACACGGGCTGGTACGGCAACGACATGCTCTGGCACCTGCGCGGCCTCATGGACCTCGCCGTCGGCGGGCCGGGCCTGCGACGCGGCCGGCGCGACCCGAAGCACCTGCACGTCGGCGACCCGGTGGACTTCTGGCGCGTCGAGGAGGTCGAGCGCGCCGCGTCTGCTGCGACTGCACGCCGAGATGAAGCTGCCGGGCCGGGCCTGGCTGCAGTTCGAGGTCGAGCCGAAGGGCGACGGCTGCGAGCTGCGCCAGACGGCGCTCTTCGACCCGGTGGGCGTCGCCGGGCTGGCGTACTGGTACTCGCTGTTCCCGGCCCACGGCCTCGTGTTCGGGCACATGATCAAGGCGATCGCGGCGCAGGCCGAGCAATCGAAGGCCGCTTGAAATCGCTTCGGCAGCAGGACTACCTTGGTTTAGCTTTCAAGTCAGATTTCACCACGGAGGCTGTGCAATGCCCATCGGTCTCGACCACACCATCATCCCTTCGAAGGACCAGGAGGCGGGCGCGAAACTCTTCGCCAAGCTCTTCGGTCTGCAGTACGAAGGCAAGTGGGGCCACTTCTCCCCCGTCAAGGTCAACGACCTCTCGATGGACTGGGACACCCGCGAGGAGTTCGATTCCCACCACTACGCCTTCCTCGTCACGGACCAGGAGTTCGACGAGATCCTGGGTCGCGTCAAGGCGGAGGGCATGGCTTACGGCAGCGGCCCGAGGTCCCAGGACGACATGCAAATCAACCACCTGCACACGGGACGGGGCTTCTACTACCGCGACCCCGACGGCCACAGCTTCGAGCTGATCACGCACACGTACATCTAGCGGAGCGTCTACGGGCGATGAAAAGAAAACGACCCGCCCGGCATCCCCCGCAGAATGCACGGTCGGGTCGTTAGTCTTCGAGCAGGTTCTGGCGGACCTGCTCGAGAGTACTCTCCTGAACATTGCAGGAGAGCAGGAACTCCTCGACCGAGCCGTGCAGGCGGTCGAACCCGGTGAGGAAGTGCTCCATGGTTTCCGGATGCGCGGCGAGTGACGCGCGGTCCGGCAGGTCGCGCGGATCGCGACCGAGCGCTACGTATCTGGCGATAAGGCGCTCCTCGGACGGGGCTTCTGTGAGGGCGTAGTCTTCGATGATCTGCTCATCGGACACGCCCAGCACCCGAAATAGCAGTGCGCTCACCATGCCTGTGCGATCCTTGCCTGCAGCACAGTAGAACGCGCTGGGGTAGTGCTCCGGTTCCGCCAGCAGATTGAAGACGCCTTCGAAGCAGGGGCGGGACTGCTCCATGAGCTGGAGATAGCTGTCGCTGGCCACCTGACCGATGGCGTGGACGGCGGCCTGGACCTCCGCCCTGTCTGCCCCGAACCGGGGGAAGAACGGCAGGTGGTGGTGCCTGGTATCGGAGTCGTAGACGACGCCGGTGTGCATGCTCTCGAGCTCGTCGTGCGTACGCAGGTCGATGCCGAACACGAGCTGGAGGTTCATGCGCGCGAGGGTCTGTACGTCGTCCTCGGTGAGCCACGCCAGGGCATCGCTGCGGAAGAGCCGCCGCCAGCGGACGCTGCGACCATCGCGGGTCTCGTAGCCGCCGAGGTCGCGGAAGTTACCGCACCCGGCCAGCTGTGATCAGTCGTTCGTGCACTGCTGCTTGCATTGTACCTTCGCGACTGCTCGTTCCCACCACCTTCAGGCTAGCGGCGCCCCGTTAACGCGGCATTAAGGGCGATTAAGACGCCGTAAAGCTCCGACCACCACTTTGGGCAGCATCCTCGTCGGCGAAGGAGTAGACTTTCGTCCGAAACCTGAACATCGGTACAGGCTCGACTCGTCGAGCAGCCGCGACAACAAAAAGGAGACACGCGCATGGTTACCACGGCACGCCCATTCGTCGAAGCAGAGCCGGAGGAGGTAGGGCTTTCGTCCGCCCGGCTGGAGAACCTCACCCGAGTCGTGCACCGCGCCGTCGATAACGGGCGCATTCCCGGCGGCATGACCCTGGTGGGCCGCCGAGGCAAGGTCGCCTACTTCGACGCCTACGGCAGCATGGACCTCGAGGCCGGCAAGGCAGCTGACGGAGTCCACGATCCTGCGCATGTACTCGATGACCAAGCCCATCGTCAGCGTCGGCCTCATGATGCTGTACGAGGAAGGTCGCTTCCAAATCGACGACCCGGTCTCGAAGTACATCCCCCAGCTCAAGGGCCTCAAGGTCTTCGCCGGCGGCACGGCCGAAGCGCCGGTCCTGCGCGACGCCGAGCGCGAGATGACGATTCGCGACGTCCTCGGTCACACTTCCGGCCTGGGATCGGGTCGCGGCAATGGTGACGCCGTCAGCCAGATGTACCGCGAGGCCAACCTGCCCCACTCCGGCGGCCACAGCGGCACGCTCGAAGGCATGATGGAGATGCTCGGCACGCTGCCCCTGGTCTACGACCCGGGCAAGCACTGGCTTTACGGCATCTCGACAAACGTTGTCGCACGCCTGATCGAGGTCATCTCCGGCCAGCGACTCGACGTATACCTGCGCGAGCGAATCCTCACGCCGCTCGGCATGCACGACACCGGCTTCGACGTGCCGGAGTCGGAGTGGCACCGCTTCGCCGCCTGCTACGAGTACGACGCGCAGGGCAAGCTCTCGCTCCAGGACGCGCCTGCGACGAGCCATTACCGCCATCCCGCACGACTTCCTCTCCGGCACCGGCGGCATGGTCTCCACGATGACCGACTACGCCCGCTTCGCCCGCATGCTGGCCAACGGCGGCGAGCTGGACGGCGTCCGCATCATCGGTCCGCGCACGCTGCGAGTACATGGCGAGCAACCACCTGGCCGGCAACAATGACCTGGCGTCGATGAGCCTCGGCGGATACAGCGAGACCGCGCGCTTCGGCCAGGGCTTCGGTCTCGGCTTCTCGGTGCTCATGGACCCGGTCGCATCGGGCACGGTCGGCACCGTCGGCGAGTACGGCTGGTCCGGCGCCGCGGGCACGACGTTCTTCATCAGCCCCGGCGAGGACATGTTCGTCGTGTTCATGACCCAGCTCATGCGCGCCCAGCCCCTGCGCCGGGAGCTGCGCACGACGATCTACGGCAGCATCATCGACTGACCTATCGAAGCCCTCATGACGAAGGCGTCCCTCAGGATGAGTCCTGAAGGGACGCCTTCGTGCACATATGTAGCTGCGGGTTTCAACCCGCAGTGTTATACGCCCAACCCTGTCCAGACCGTCAGTCGCTTCGCGTGCTCCCAACTACTGCGGGATGAATCCCGCAGCTTGATCTTCGTACGCGGCCGTAGCTGCGGGTTTCAACCCGCAGTGTCATGAAGCGGTTGGGAGATTATCCCTAGCCCAGCTCGGCTTCGAGGTGGTTCTTAATCTCGACGGCGTTTTGCAGCGCTGCCATGGGCGCGATGTCTTTGTAGCGGCTGCGTACGCCGATGTGGGTGGCGCCCAGCGACTGCCAGGTCTTCGCCGCGCTCGTCAGGGCTTTGGGCTCGTCGCGCTCGATCTCGACGTTGACCTGCAGGCCGAACGTGGCCGGGTCGCGGCCCTCGGCCTCCAGCATGGCGTGGAGCTGCGGGATCACCTCTTGCGCTCGCGAGACGGGCAGCAGCGGCATCCAGCCATCGGCGAGGCGGGCCACGCGGCGCATCAGGCGCTCGCTCGCGTGCGTGCCGAGCCAGATCGGGATCGGGCGAGAGGGCCTCGGCGCGATGGCGATGCGGTCGAGGGTGTGCCAGCGCCCCTTGAACGTGACCAGCGGCTCCGTCCACAGCCGGCGCATGACCTCGATCTGCTCTTCCTCGCGCCGGCCGCGGGTCTGAGAAGTCCTCGCCCAGCGACTCGAACTCGGCGTAGTTCCAGCCCACGCCCACGCCGAGACGGAAACGGCCGCCGCTGAGCATGTCGAGCTCGGCCGCCTGCTTGGCGACGAGCACGGTCTGGCGCTGCGGCAGGACGAGGATGCTGGTCGCGAACGTCAACGTCGTCGTCAGGGCCGCGAGGTAGGAGAACAGCGAGAACGGCTCGTGGAACTCGTGCTCGTGCAGGTAAGGCGGCGCCGGGAAGCCCGTGTCGACGCCCTCGAAGCGCTCGGCGTGGGCGCCGGCGATGTGCTCGTATGTCGAGAGGTAATCGAAGCCCTCACCCTCGACGGTCTGGACGAAGTCGCGGATGGCGACGGGGTCGGAGCCAATTTCGTTTTGAGGGAAGGTGATGCCGAACTGCACGATGGGAGGCTAGTCCTCAGACTCCGAGCTGCGGAAGAAGCGCTCGACCTCGCGGAGGATCTCCTCGCCGGAGGGCAGCTCCTGCGGCTCCAACGGCTCCTGCGACGGCGCCAGGAAGTCGAGCTTCTCCAGGCCGCGGTCGTAGTTCGCCTCGCGCTCCTCGATCACGGAGCTGGAGTGGTCGTCACCGGCGACGCCGCGGTCGAGCATCTCGCGCTGGTCCGCGGACGTCTCTTCCAGGCTCGTCACGTCCGTGCTCGTGCCAAACGCCTTGTCGATCAGCCGCACGAGGGCCAGCATGGCCTCCGCGTTGGGCATGCGCGGGAAGTAGTCCGGCTGCACGACGGCCAGCTCGGCCGTGCGCCAGCGCATCGCCTGCACCTGCGTCGCGACGGCGCCGGCGATGCTGCTCGGCCCCTCGTTGCGCGTACGCGTCGACTGCACGCCGAACTGCAGCTCGAGGTCGATGTCCGTGGCCGTGAGATAGACCGGCGCCGGACGCGTGTGGGGCACCTCGCCGGGACGCCCCCGCAGACTCACGAGCGAGCGTATGCCGACGCCATCGAGGTAGCCGACCAGCGTGTTCACGAATGTCTTCCACTTGAAGTCAGGCTCCCAGGTCGAGAGCAGGAAGACGTCGCGCTTCAGCGGCGCTTCCCGGGCCACGTAGATCGTCGCCTCCGGCCAATCGAGGACAGGCTGACCTTCGGGCCGGCGCACGTAAGGCCGGTGCACGGCGAGGTTGAGGAACGGCGTCATGTCGATGCGCGCCACCGGCTCGGCCTTCCACTGCTCGATCAGGTAGTCGACGGTACGCGCGCCGAGACGCCCGGCGCGACGGCGCATCATGAAGCCCGTCAGCAGCACGGGGTCGCGCAGCTGGTCGAGGGTCTGCAGCTCTTCGAGGTACTCCATCAACGCGAGATTAACACGCCGGAAAGGCGTGTGCAGTCGATCGGGACTCGCCGATCAACTGCACACACCTCGAGATGTCTCTACGCCTCAGGTTTTACGTTCTGGTTGAGTCTGAATAGATTGGTGGGGTCGTACTTTGCCTTGATCTGAGCCAGGCGCCGGTAGTTCGCGCCAAAGCCCGAGCGGACGACGACTTCAGCGTCCTCGTCTTCCTGACCAACAAAGTTGTGATAGACGCTACCGGTGGAGTGCGGCTCCAGCTTGCTCCAGTAGGTACGAGCCCACGCCCGATGCTCAGCGTTGTCGCCGGTGCCCGGCCAGTTCGCGTCGAGGCTAATCATGAACGGCGCGCTGCGCTCGGCGATGGCCGTTGCGTCCGGCGCCACGCTTCGTACACCACCGCCCATGTAGGGGATGTTGATGATCGAGAGCGGAGCGCTCCGATTCTGCGCGGCCTCGACCACAATATCGACGACGTCGTCTGTCATCTCGTTGACGTAGAGCGACTTCCAGTAGCTGGACAGGTTGCCCTTTGGGAAGACCCAGTCAAACGCGGACTGAAGCATGCGGAAGGGAATCGGGCCGCTCATATCGAAAATAGGTGTGCCGAAACTTCGCGCCGGCGCCACGATTGGCTCGCCTTCCTCAATCGACCCGCTGTAGATGGAGGGCAAGATGAGGACGTCCCGATTGTGAAGGGGCTCAGGCATGTGCTCGCTGGCAGGTACCGTCCACAAAAACGCGGCTGGCGTCACCTCGTCCGGCGTCGTCGCCACCCATTCGCGCCACTGGCGAAGTACGGCGCCAGCATCCTTCATGTCGTAGAACGGCAGCGCCGCCGCCACGATAGGTCCGACTGGATGGGCCTGAAACTCAAATGACGTCACGACGCCGAAATTGCCGCCACCGCCTCGCAACGCCCAGAACAGGTCTGCGTTCTCCGTTTCGCTCGCCGTCACGACTTCGCCGCCGGCCGTGACGACCTCCGCCGAAAGCAGATTGTCGCAGCTGAGGCCGTACTTGTTGCGCAGCCAACCCAGGCCCCCACTGAGGGTCAGACCAGCGATGCCTGTCGTTGAAACAACGCCCCCGGGAACCGCCAGACCGAACGCCTGAGCCTCCCGGTCAACGTCACCCCAGGTGGCGCCGCCCTGCGCCCGTACGCGGGAGGTCTTGCGGTCTACGAAAACGCCGTTGAGTTCCGTAAGGTCGATGACAAGCCCGTCATCGCAAACGGAGTTACCGGCGACATTGTGGCCGCCGCCGCGGACAGCGACGACGAGATTGTTCTCGCGGGCAAAGTTAACCGCATCAACCACATCTGCCGCAGCATGGCATCGCACGATCGCACCGGGATGCTTGTCGAACATGCCGTTGTAGACGATGCGAGCTTCGTCGTAGGCTGCATCACCCGGCATAAGCAATGGGCCATGTAGGGCCATCCGTAGATTGGCTGTGGCCTCTTGTTCAATGTCTACAAATTCGCCAGATAGAGTTGAGAACCTGGAAGCGGTGACCATTGCAGCCTCCCTGGCCAGCCACGAACGTGGCTACTATCAGAGCCTGCGGGGACGGAGTGAATCTATTTCGCTCCATCCAGGTTGTCAATCTATTTATCACGTTAAACAAATGATGGCCAATCATGGCGCACAAGCGCCCTCTGGCGGCGGCCAGGCGTCGCCGACCTGCAGCACTTCGAAGCAATTCTTGGAGATATCGACGCTAACGATGGTCAGACGGCCACCGTCGACCGTTGTACCGCCACCGGTCACTTCACCGTGAACCGGCAGATCGGCGCATTCACCTTCCGTCGAGAGCACGTCCTGGCCGCTTTCGTCCTGGCTCAGGCATTCGTCCGGCGCGACCACGCCGACAGTAGCCTTGTACTTCGCCGACGTGAACGTGATGCCGAAAATGCTCTGGCCGGACTCCTCGTGGAGGTCGAAGACCACACCGGCGGAACCGTCGGAGGGCGGCGCGTCGAAGGCAACGCCGGGACCCGACGTCGATATCGTGCGCGTCGTGCCAAACGCACCCAGGCCGATCACACCCAGCACGACGATCACGACCACGACGAGCACGATCAGCAGCGTCGCATCGCGGTTCATACGCTCTCCTGGCACGCATCAACAGTACGCTCTTCGAGGCCACGAAGTGCGGTAAACGGCTGCAGTTCCTCGCCCGCGCGATTGCTCATCGGGCGGAAGCGTCCGGCGTGCAGCTCCTGCAGCATCAGCTCCGGCGTCTCCAGCGTGCGCTCGAACAGCGTGCAGGCACAGCCGACGCCCTGGGTCGAATGGCAGTCGCTGCCTGCCGTGCCGGGCTTGCCGAGCAGCTCAGCGACTTCGAGGGCGATGAGGTTCTCGCGGTCCGTGTTGGCGCCGTTGTACACCTCGATGGCGTCGACGTACTGGAATACCGGCTGCTCGGCAAGCACCTCCGGCACCATCTCGATTGGCTTGAGGCCACGCCGGGTGAAGTGCACGGGCTCGAACCAGTAGCGAAACGGGTGGGCGACGACGAGGTAGCCACCGCACTCGTCCGCGGCCTCACGCAGCCGGGCCAGGTGCGGGATGCCGGCCGCCATCCCCGGCATGCCGAACGCCAGGATGTGCCCGAGGTCGGTGCTGACCTCCATGCCGTTCGTGACGAAGAGGCCGTCGTGATCGCCCTGGAAGTCGCGGAACTTGTGCGGGTCCCACATGCGGTTGTGCTCGGTCACCGCGACGCCGGTGAGCCCGGCGTCGCGGATGCCCTTCGCGAGCAGCGCCGGCTGGAGGCTGCTGTCGTAGGCACCCATCACGGTGTGCGTGTGCATGTCGATCAGGGTGCCCGAGTACGTCACGCGTCGCGTGGCTCAGTCCAGGTTCCCGAGTACGGAGGAGGCGGTCCGGGAGGCGTTAACGCCCGTCGGCCAGCCCGCGTAGAGCGCCACGTGCGTGATCATCTCGGACAGCTCCAGCTTCGTCACGCCGTTGTCCACAGCGCGCTGGAGGTGGCCCTTGAGCTCGTCCGTGCGGTACATCGCGGTGAGCACGGCGCAGGTAATCAGGCTGCGGTCCCGCTTCGAGAGCTCCGGGCGCTCCCAGACGTCGCCGAAGAGCATGTTGTCGCGCAGCTCACCGAGCTTCGGGACGAAGTCGTAAGAACCGGAGGGTCGAGGGTTGGTCATGGTCGTCTCCTTCACAAATCAAGAATGACCGATTCTAGACCGCCACCCACCCCTGGTGACCGCGTCTCGGCATCCAAATGCCTGCGTCAGGCCTTGAGCTTCTTGCACTCCTCGACGAAGGCCGGCAGGAAGGCGCCCCAGTCCGCCACGGCGCCGTAGCGCGACACCTTGAAGATGTCGGCGTCCGGGTCCTTGTTGATCGCGACGACGTTGCGGGCGCCCGGCGATGCCGGCCAGGTGCTGGCTGGCGCCCGAGATGCCGATGGCGATGTAGAGGTCCGGCGTCACGACCTTGCCCGTGAGGCCGACCTGCGCCGCGACCGGGATCCAGCCGTTGTCCACGGCCGCGCGGCTGGCGCCGACGGCGCCGCCGAGCACGTTCGGCCAGCTCTCGCAGGTCGTCGAACGCCTCGGTGCCGCCGAGACCGCGGCCGCCGGAGACGACGACCTGTCGCGTCTTCCAGCCGCATGCCCTCCGACTCGACCGGCCGAGCGCGACGACGACCTTCGAGACGGCGCCGCTGGTGTCGACCGAGAGCGTCGTGACCTCGCCGCTGCGGCTCGAGGCGTCCGGCTCCAGCGGGTCCTCGAAGCCTTGGCGCGCAGGGTGGCGACCGCGGGCGTCGTCTTGCAGGTGTACTTCGCGTGGGCGTTGCCGCCGAAGCAGGGCCGCGTCATCACCAGCTTGCCGTCCTGCATCTCCAGGCCGACGCAGTCCATCGCCACGGCGGTGCCGGCCCGGATCGCGATAGCGAGGCGCCAGGTCACGGCCGACGTTGGTCTGGCCCATGAGCACGACCGCCGGGTTCGCCTCCGCCGCGGCCGCGCTGAACGCCGCCGTCCAGGTGTCGTTGCGGTACTCGTCGAGGCCCGCGTCTTCGATCGACGATCGCCGCGTCGGCGCCGTGCGCGATCGCCTGCTTTGCCGCCTGCGAGGCGCCGCTGCCGAAGCGCGACGGCCGTCACGCTTGCCGCGCGCCGCAGGCTGCTGCGCCGCACCGAGGAGCTCTTTGCTGATCGAGAGCAGCTGCCGCCGTTGTGCTCGACGAGGACGAGGATTCCGGATTCGTTAGCCATGATGTTCCGTCCTTGTAGCTCTCAGCTTGACGCTCGTGGCTTGAAGCTCTAAATCAGCTTCGCTTCGCGCAGGGCGTGCGCCAGGTTCGCCGCCATCTCGGCCGGCGTTTCGCCCTCGATGAACTCGCACTTGCTCTCGACCTGCGGGATGTACAGCGCCTCCAGCTTCAGGCGGGCGCCGGCCTTGCCGACCTGGTCCGGGCTGAGCCCGAGGTCGGCAGCGGTCCAGACCGTCACCTGCTTGCGCGCCGCCTGCATGATCTGCGGCAGCTTCGGGTAGCGCGGCTCGCCCAGCTCGTTGCTGACGGTGACGACGCACGGCGTCGGCACCTCGACCGTCTCGAAGGCGTCGCCGAGGACGCGCTCGGCCTGCACCTTGCCGTCGACGACGCTGACGCTCTTCGTGATCGAGATCGAGGGGATGCCGAGGAGCTCGGCGATCGCGAGGCCGGTGACGCCGAAGTCCCAGTCGGTCGCCTGGCGGCCGCAGAGCACGAGGTCGACGTCGCCGATCTTCTCGATCGCCGCCGCCAGGGCCACGGCGGTGCTGTAGCCGTCGCCGTCGAACAGGGCGGGGTCGTTGAGGTGCACGCCCTCGTCGGCGCCCATCGCCAGGCCCGTCTTGATCACGTCGCGGGCGGAGTCGGGGCCGAGGCTGAGGATCGTGATCGTGCCCTCGCCGGCGGCCTCCTGCACCCGCAGCGCCGCCTCGACCGCGATCTGGTCGAACTGGCTGATCACGGGCGGGTTGCCCGGCGCCGGCACGACCTGCTTCGCGGCCTCATCGACCTTGAACGCGCCGGCCGGCGTCTCCGGGTCCGGTACCTGCTTAACGCAGCAGACGATGTTCATCGTGGTGCCTCCTGGAGCGACTGTTCGATCCGGCAGAGTCGTGCTTGTTATCTAGTCCGGCTGTCAGTTTTCAGTTCTTAGTCTCGCTTGCCGATCACCGTCAGCTCCAGCAGCTCCGCGAGGTCCATCGCCTTGGCGCGCTTCGATTCGTCCGGCTCCACGGCCGCGATGCCGTCCTCGAACATCTGGACGCAGAACGGGCAGTTCGTGCCGACAATCGCTGGCGCCCGTGCTCTGAGCCTCCTCGGAGCGCAGGTGGTTGATGCGGCGGCCCCTGCGACTCCTCGACGAACATGTGGCCGCCGCCGGCGCCGCAGCAGAAGCTCTGACGCTGGTTGCGCGGCATCTCGTGAACTGACGTTGGGCAGCGCCTCGATGAGCTTGCGCGGCGCCTCGTACTCGCCGTTGTGGCGGCCGAGGTAGCAGGAGTCGTGGTAGGTGATCTGCTGCGCCAGCTCGTGCTTCGGCGTCAGCTTGCCCGCCTCGACCAGGTCGGCGAGGAGCTGGGTGTGGTGGTAGACCTCGAACTCGCCCTCGAACTGGCCGTACTCGTTGCGCAGGATGTTGAAGCAGTGGGGGCAGTTCGTGATGATCTTCTGCACGGTCTTGCCCTTGAGGTTCTCGATCGTCGCCTGCATCTGCATCTGCGCCAGGTACTCGTTGCCCATGCGGCGCGCCGGGTCGCCGGTGCAGGTCTCGGCCTCGCCCAGGCAGCCCCAGCTCACGCCGGCCTCGGTGAGCAGGCGGGCGACGGCGCGCGTGATCGGCACGTTGCGCTCGACCAGCGCGCCGGAGCAGCCGACCCAGTACAGGTACTCCTGCGTGCCGTCGAACTCCGGCACCTCGACGTCGAGGTCTTCCATCCAGGTCGTGCGGGTCAGGGTGGTGCCGCGCCAGGGGTGGCCGCGCTGCTCCAGCTGGCCCATGACGGCCTGCGCCGTGGGCGGCATGTCGCCCTCGGAGAGCACCCGGTAGCGTCGCATGTCCTGCAGCGTGCCGATGTGCTCGATCATCACGGGGCACTGGGTCTCGCAGGCGCCGCAGGTGACGCAGTCCCAGATCGTGTTCACCGAGATCACGTCGCCGGCCACGACGCGCTCGTCCGTCGACCGGGCCGGTCTCGCCCTTCGCCTGCTGCTCCAGCTTCGATGGCCCGATGTCGTGCAGGTAGGCCCGCAGGTCCTGCATGAGCTGCATCGGGCTCAGCTCCTTGCCGGAGATCGTCGGCGGGGCAGTTGACCTCGCAGCGGCCGCAGCGCACGCAGACGTCCGTGTCCATGAGCTGCTTCCAGGTGAAGTCGGCCACGAAGCCGGCGCCGAACGACTCGGCCGTCTCGAAGTCCTTGATCGGCGCCAGCGACGAGCCCGCGATCACGCCTTTGGGCGACGAGAGGTTGCGCATGAAGATGTTGGAGGAGCCCAGGATGATGTGCGAGATCTTGCCGTAGCCCACCCACGCCGTCCACGCCAGCGCCATCGGCAGGTGCGACCACCAGACGACCTTGTGCATGTCGAGCATCGTCGGCGGTGCTGATGCCGAGGCCGTCGAACAGCTTCGCCAGCGCGTAGCCGACCGGCGACCACGGCGCCCAGTCCGGGTTGGCGACGATCTCCTTCTCGTGCTGGGCGATGCCGAGGTCGTTGAGGAAGGCGGCGCCGTGCGCTTCGATCGGCCCGCTGATCAGCTCGGTCGCCCCGATGCGCAGGCCCTCGATCAGGAAGCCGGAGACGACGATGGCGAACATGAGCCAGAGCAGCATCTCGTCGTCCCACAGGCTGCCGAGACGCATGCGCGGCGGCTTGAGCACGTAGCGCCGCAGCAGCGCCATCGAGAGGCCGATCAAGGCCAGCACGCCGAAGGCATCGAGCACCGCCGAGTAGGCCAGGTAGACGCGGCCCTCCAGGAAGTACACGACGTCCGCGTGCAGGGCGATGATCAGGGTGCCGATGAAGAGGACGACCCAGCCCCAGAAGATGAACAGGTGCATGACGGCGGCGTAGAGGTCGTTCGTGAGCCGGCCCTGGCCGACGCCGTAGACCGCGAACACCTTCAGGCGCTCGCCGACGCGGTCCCAGCGCTTCTCGTCCGTGCGGCCGAGTCGCCACAGCTTCGCCTTGCGCAGCGGCCCCGTCGCGATGATCGCGAAGACGACGAAGGTGCTCACGTAGAGCAGCCAGCGCAGCCAGTGCCCGACGTTGAACAGCACCTCGCGCGTGGCGTCGCCGGCGCCATCGACCGTCAGCACGAACGCGAGCACGGGCAGGCCGACGACGATGGCCGCGAGGAGGCCCCAGATCGCCGTCGTGAGGGCCTTGCGGGCGGCTGGGGTCAGGCGGGCCTGCGACGGGAAGTCGATCATCCGGGCAGCGCCTCATTCTCGATCTCGGTGCGGCACTGCTCGAAGATCTCCTCGGCGCGATCAACTGCGCATCGGGATGGTTGATGCCCTCGCAGACGGCGGCCTCGGCGTCCCAGTCTTCCGGGTTGAGGATGGTCGTCAGCCAGAACGGATACGTGCGGCACTGGGTCGGCCGGGCGTCATATACGCTGCACGCCTTCCCGGAGAGGAAGACGCACTCGGCCGAATCGGGCTTGTCGGCCAGCGCCAGCTCAGTGTCGCTCCACTGCGTGTACCGGCCGACGAACTCGTCTCGCGGGAGCTGCAACGCCGAGGACAGGCGCTCCACATCGAGGTCGGAGAGGTAGACGGAGCCGGAAGGACCCGTGCAGCACTCGCCGCAGCCCGTGCACTTGAAGCGAAGCCCGGCGCCGAACCAGGGTTCGCGTTCCAGCGCTTCAGTGCCTGCGTCTCGATTTCAGTCATAGATCGGTCATGCGGCGTTCGCCCCGAACTTCTTGTCGATTTCTTCAAAGAACGCCGCCGACAGTCGCTGAAAGTCGGCCTCCGTTAGCGCGATCTCGTCGCCGTACTCGTATGCCCAGGACGGATTTCTCCGGCGGCATCTTGATCGTCTTCTCCAGGGTCATGACGCCGCCGTGGTTGAGCAGCGATTCGGTGAGGACGCGCACCTCGTTCAACGGGTTGCCGTCCTTGCCCTCGACCGTGCGCAGGCGGTGCACGAAGAGCGCGTCCAGCAGCACGACCATGTCGTTGAAGTAGCGCGCTTCGAACGCCCGGATCGCGCGGTCGCTGCCGGACTGCTTCGCCGCGAGGGCGACGAGGTCCCTGTACGCCGCAACGTCCGCATCGACCCTCTCGCGGCAGTCGTCGATGTACGCCTGGGTGTAGTTCTTTACGCCGAGCATGTTCAGTCACCTTGCCTTTCGCTGGCGGATCCGGCAACACACCGGATCCCCACAGTAGACGAAAGCAAGGGCCTGAACGTGACGGTTTTTCGCGACGCGATTTGCAGACTCGCTCCTAGCCCCGCGGCATGCCCAGGCCGCGCTGCGCGATGATGTTGCGCTGGATCTCGCTCGTGCCGCCGGCGATCGTCGCCGAGACCGAGGAGACGTAGCTGCGGGAGAACTGGCCGTCGACCGGCGCCCAGTCGGACTCGCGGTCCCAGATCTGGCCGTAGAGGCCGATCGTCTTCATCGCGGTGCGGTAGATGCGCTGCGTCAGCTCCGTCGCGAACAGCTTCGCCATCGAGGCCTCGTGGTTGGGGATGATGCCCGAGTTCTGCATGTGCACCACGCGGTAGGAGAGCATCTTGGCGACCTTCGCCTCGATGTAGCGGTCGATCAGCTCGGCGCGGGCCACGGGGTTGCGGGAGAGGGTCGACTGCGGGTTGCCGGCGTTCTGCTTGGCCCACTCGACCATCTCGCCGACGACGTGGCGTGATGCCGACCGACGTGCCGATGCTGGAGCGCTCGAAGTCCAGCGTCGTGGTCGCGACGTACCAGCCGCGGTTCTCCTCGCCGACGCGGTTCCTCGCCGGCACGCGGACGTTGTCGAAGAAGACCTGGTTGAAGCCGGCGCCGCCCGCCATGTTGACCAGGGGCTGCACCGTGATGCCCGGGCTCGTGAAGTCGAGCAGGAAGTAGCTGATGCCGCGGTGCTTCGGCGCGTCCGGGTCCGTGCGGGCCAGCATGAACATCCAGTTCGCGTTCTGCGCGCCGGAGGTCCAGATCTTGGAGCCGTTGATCACGTACTCGTCGCCGTCCCGCACCGCGCGCGTCTGCAGCGATGCGAGGTCGGAGCCGGAGCCGGGCTCGGAGAAGCCCTGGCACCACTGCACCTCGCCCTTGAGGATCCGGGGCAGGTGCTCGGCCTTCTGCTCGTCGGTGCCGTGCGAGATGATTGTCGGCCCGGCCATCGAGACGCCCATGCCGCCGACCTGAGGGCGCGCTCGCCTCGGCGAACTCCTCGTTGAGGATGAACTGCTCCATCGTGGTCAGGCCTGCGCCGCCGTACTCCTTCGGCCACGCCGGCGCGACCCAGCCGCGTTGGAGCCAGCTTCTCGCGCCATTCGCCCATGGCGCCGCCCTGAAGCCGGAAGCCGGAGCCGCCCGCCTGGGCTGCTTGACGGCCAGAGCCCGCCTGGCCCGCTCTCGTAGCCCGCGAAGGGCGCGTTGCTCAGGCGGCTGCGCTTGCTGTATTCCTCCGGCAGCTCCTTCTCCAGGAACTCGCGCACTTCTGCGCGCCATGCTGCTTCTTCGGGAGTGTCGGTGAACCTCATGTCGTTCCTTTCGTCTTCGGCGCCGGTCGGAATCGCCTTGCTGCTTGGTCGCTGCGCACCGCTATCGCGCTGCTCCGCTAATCGAGAGGATGGTTGGGGCCTGGTGCGGCTGCCACGCCGTCCTCTTTGCCATTTGCTCGTTTGCCCTTTGCCCTATATCCCCAGCGCCTGGCCTACGAGCTCGCGGTGGTATTCTGCATCGCCCCAGGCCAGTTCGGCGGCCTTCTGGCGCCGGAAGAAGAGCTGGATCTTGTAGTCCTTCGTGAAGCCGATGCCGCCGTGCATCTCCTGCGCCTTGGCGACGACGCGACGGCTCGCCTCGCATGTCCACGCCTTGGCGACGTGCACCTTCTCGTCGGCGTCCGGCTTGGCCGTTCGCGACAGACCAGGCGGCCTGGTAGGTGATGTAGCGGGAGGAGTCGACGTCCGTGACCATGTCGGCGGCCATGTGCTGCATCGCCTGGAAGGTCGCGATCTTCACGCCGAACTGCTCGCGTTCCTTCGTGTAGTCCAGGGTGATCTCGAACGCCTGCTGCGCCAGCCCGACGAGGTAGATCGACTCGAGCACGGTGGCCTTGCGGGCGATGCGCTGGAAGGCCGGCCAGCCCTCGCCCTCGGCGCCGAGCAAGCTGGCCCGCCGGCACGCGCACGTTGTCGAACTGCACCGCGCTCTGGCTGTCCGCGGCGATCGTCACCAGGGGCTCGTGCTTGATGCCGGGCGCCTTCGCGTCGACGTAGAACAGCGAGATGCCGTCCTCGCCCGCCGCCGTCCTGGTGCGCGGCGCACGACCACGACCATGTTGTCGGCGACGTGGCTGTCCTTGATGAAGAGCTTCGTGCCGTTGAGGACGTAGGTGTCGCCGTCACGCGTCGCCGAGAGCTGCACGCCGTCGGCGTCGAAGCGGGCGGAGGGCTCCGTGAACGCCAGGGTCCAGATCTTGTCGCCGGTGGCGATGCCGGGCAGCAGCGCCTGCTTCTGCTCCTCGCTCGCGGCCTCCAGCAGGGCGATCGTCGCCGATCACAGTCGGGACGAAGGGGCCGGGGACGATGGCGCGCCCGAACTCCTCGATCAGCACCATGAGGTCGAGGAAGCCCATGCCGACGCCGCCGTACTGCTCCGGCACCATCAGGCCCATCCAGCCCTGCTCGGCCATCTTGCTCCAGACCGCCGGCAGAGTACCCGGTGGGGTCCTCCTCCATGTCACGAACGTACTGCTCCGTGCACTCCTTCTCCAGGAAGTCGCGCGCGAAATCTCGCAGCATTTGCTGCTCTTCGGTTAGCCCCAGGTCCATGCGACCTCCTCTACCCACGCATCGACCGACGATGCTGCTTCACAAGAAAGTTGTGCGCAATGTAAAGTATCGCCACGGGCGCGTCAATCGCTTTGAGCATTTGCAGCCTGACCAGTCCGAGCCTGTACCGCTACAGGGAAGTTCACAGAGTCAACAACTCGCTGGAGGCACGCTACGACCGAGTTCATAGTCCGAGAAGACGGCCTGCTCACCGAGAAGGCCGCAAGTGCCGCAGCACAGCGCCTCGAAGGCACCGACCTCGACCCGACTACCCACGAGGCCCACATGATGCTGGTCAAGGCTTACACCGCCCTGACCGCCGCCGCGAGGCGCAATAACCCTTCCAGCCAGAGCCTCGGTCGCTACAACGTCCTGCGCGTGCTGCACACCGCTGAGGACCACCGTCTGCTCATGAGCGAGATCGGCGATCAGCTCGAGACCAGCCCGACTGTCGTCACGCGACTGGTCGATGCCCTCGTTGCGGACGGCCTCGTACGCCGCATCGACCATCCCGATGACAAGCGCAAGACGTGGGCCGAGATCACGGACACAGGCGCCGCGCTGTTCGAAGCCGAATCTCCCCTGATGATGCTGGAGGTGCAGAAGCTCTGGCTCGGGCGTGACGGAGGAGGAGAAGCGCCTGCTGGTGCATCTGCTCACGAAGGTCCGCCTCAGCGTGAAGTCTGCCGGCCTGCGCTACCCGGAGATTCCTGAGGCGTAAGAAACGTCGATCAGGACGACTCGGCCCCGACAGCCATGCCCTCGGCCAGAGGCTTGTCCGGTCGCTTCGCGAAGAGGAAAAACGCGGAGCCCAGGCCCGCAAGGACGGCGAGGATCGTGAAGCCGAGCTCGTAGCTATCCGTCTGGTCCGCAAGCACACCCGCGACCAGAGGTCCCGCGATCGACCCGAACATCGTGATCAAGGACGAGGTTCCGAGGATGGCGCCGTACGACGTGCGGCCGAAGTAGTCGGCCCGGATCGCGCCCATCAGGGGCCCCCGCAGGCCCCAGGCGGCGCCGTGCAGGATCGAGAACGTGAACACCATGACGATGTTGAAGGCATAAGCAACCAGCAGCAGCCCCACCGAGTGCGCCGCCATGCAGATGAAGGCGATCTTGCGCTTGTCGTACTTGTCGCCGATGACGCCGCTCAGCATTGTGCCGCCGATCTGGGCCGCCTGGATCACGGTCACGGCCAGCGACGCCAGTGCGAGGGAGTAGCCCAGGTCCTCCTCGAGATGCAGGATCAGGTGCACGTTGACCGCCGAGACGATCAGGAGGGCCGAGCCGTGCCCGAGCGAGATCAGCCAGAACGCTGGCGTGTGCATCGCCTCCTTGAGGGTGAAGTCGTTGGCGTCGCGGGCGGCACGAACGGCGGCCGCCTCGGCGTTAGCCTCCGCCGAGCCGGCGTCGAAGGGATCGCCGTCCGCCCGCAGGCCCATGTCCTCCGGCCGCTGACGGGCAACCTGCGCCATCGGCAGGCCGATGACCATGATGACGATGCCGGAAATTAGGGCCGTCGTGCGCCAGCCCAGCGTTTCGAGAACGACGGCGAGCCCCACGACGAGCAGGCCGCCGACCGCGCCGCCCATCTGCATCGTCGAGAGCGCCCGGGAGCGCTTGCGCTCGAACCAGTTGACGATGACGACCGTGAACGGGAAGTAGCCGCCGAGGCTGACGCCGATGGCCATGCACAGATAGGCGGCGTAGAAGGCCACGAGCGAATTGATCTGACTGAAGGCGATGAAGCCAAGGCCCAGCATGATCACGCCGGCCCGCATGCTCAGACGCGGCCCGAACTTGTCGATCAGCGTGCCCTGCACCGGCCCGAGCATGCCGTTTTCGACCTGCTGCAGCGAGAACGCACCGCCCAGGGCGGCCTTGCTCCAGCCGAACTCGTCGCGCAGAAGCACGGCCCAGGCGCCGAACGAGCGCTGGATCAGGAGAGCGGCGACAGCCTGGTTGATGAAGCCGGCAGCAACGATGCGCCAGCCATAGAAGACATTGCCCGTCCGAGCTTTCAGTTGTGCCCTCGAATCGCTAGGTGGTGCTCCGCAGGCATTGTAGTCCGTGACGGCGCGAACCTTCGAGGCATTTGCCGCCAATCGCTGGGCTCTCCCGCCTGACGAGCCGTCGGCATCCTCAGCGCAGCGACACACACGCCAAAGGGACGAGGCATGCCTCGTCCCTTCGCGCTTCACTTCCGATTTGTTGTTGACGCGATGGCGTCTCGTTTGTGCCGGGGTTCCGCCTGGTTCCAGTCCTGTTTCCGGACTGGCTCCGTGCCACTCCAGTCTTGATTCGGACGCGTTGTCGTCCTCTTCCGGGCCCGTTTAGACTCAGTTTCCCTTGTAGCGACTGAACACCTTGCGGGCGTTGTCCTCAAAGATGTTCTTCTTGTCCTGCTCCGTCAGCCAGTCGACCTCGTCGATCAGGGGCTTGATATCGTCCAGCAGGCGGCCCGTCTTCGGGTAGCGCCAGGTGCCGGTACCGGGGTTCTCGGTGCCGAACAGGCATCGGTCCGTCCCGACCATGCGGAACAGGAAGTCCAGCGACTCCGTGTTGTAGAGCACGGTATCGAAGTAGAACTTGCGCAGCTCCTCATCGAAGTCGATGCCCTTGTGGCGGCCGAAGTTCGAACGCCAGCGCCCAATCTGGTACGGAATCGAGCCGCCTCCGTGCGAGACGATGATCTTGAGGTTCGGGAAGGTGTTGAACACCTGGTGCTCCACCATCGAGAGGATGCAGCTGGTCTCGGTGGTGATGAAGTAGTTCTGGTAGGTGTCGTACGGGTTGCGCGTGCCCGCCGAGTGGATGAGGGCCGGCACGTCCAGCTCCACCATCTTCTCGTACAGCGGGTACCACTCCTCCTCGCCCATGCCCGGGTAGTAGCCGGTGAGGCCGGCCTCTGTCGGGTCGGGGTTGATCATCAGGCCGATCATGCCGAGGTCGTTGACGCAGCGCTCCAGCTCCGGGATCCAGTCCTTGATCGGAATGTCGGGGCTCTGCGGCAGGCAAGCGACGGCGCGATATCGGTTCGGCTCGATCTTCACCGTGAGCGCGTTGACGTCGTTCGAGGCCTGGGCGTACCAATCGACGATCTTCGCCGGCGTCTCCGAGTGCATGAGCTGGAACGGCCGGGGCGAGATGAACTGGATGTCCGTCCCCACGGCATCGAGGATCGTCGTCTTGTGGTGCTCGACGGCCTTGGCCAGCGCCTCCTCGTTCTCGTGGAAGTGCGCCCCGTGATAGCCGCGAGAAGCCAGCAGACCGCTCTTGAAGTTCCCGAGACTGCCTCCGTTCGTGTGTGCATGCGCGTCGATAATCATGGTTGTCCTCCTGTCCCTTGCTAGATGCGTGAACGAGCGGGGCAACAATAGACCGGTGGTTAAGGACTTACAAGATAGTTCGATGAAAACAAGGGCTCGAGTTGCCGTCAGCGCACAAAAGCACACTCTCCGAGCCGGACAGGCCGGAGGAGGTCAGCACTGACTAGTGAGAAATGAGAACTCGGAAGTGGGAACTACTCGATGTAGCGCTTCTCCGCGTTGCGCCGGAACTTCTCCAGCAGGCGAACGAAGGTCGTCTTCTCTTCGTCCGTGAAGCCTTCCGTGGCTCCGTTCATGAACTCGACCATGATTGGAACGAGCTGGGTGGCCAGCTCATGGCCGGCCGGCGTGAGGCGCACGTAGCTGAAGCGGCGGTCCTCTTCGTCCTGCACCCGCTCGACCAGCCCCTCACCAACGAGGCCATCGATGAGATACGTGACGTTGGCGGACGTGGCACGCGTCTGGTCCCCGATCTCCTTCTGGGAGATCAGGCGCCCGTCCGAGAAGTAGAGGATGCGCAGGATGGTATAGCGAGCTATAGAGCGCTCTTGCCCCTTGCTGCGAAACAGCCGCATCTGGGAAGCGCGCTGCACGGCCGACGTGGACGTCAGTCGCATGACAATTTCCATAGACTCTGGGTCACCCCAAGGAAAGCGCTGCTTGTACTTCTGCGCGACTTCCTGGATCGAATCCGGCGGGGGCCCTGAGCCCTCTTGAACGTCACTCATGCGCACGTATTCTAATCGATAAGGTCCAGGTATTGAGCTATTTCAACTGGCTTATTCGTGACCAACTTCACGGATCGAGCCGTTTATAGGTGCTCCTGTTGCCTGCCGGTGCCTCCTGCCTTACGATTTCCGAACTCTGACCCTCGCATAAACGGCTACTGACGGCCATCGATCCGAAAGGCTCTGCATGAACGCCGAAGACCCCCACCAGATAAAGCTGACGATCAACGGCAACACCTATGAAGTCAGCGTCCCTGCCCGCCGTACCCTGGTCGACCTCATCCGATACGACATCGGCCTCACCGGCACGAAGGAAGCCTGCAGCGTCGGCGTTTGCGGCGCCTGCACCGTGATGATGGACGGCCACATCGTCGCCTCCTGCATCACCCTCGCCGTGCAGGCCGACGGCGCCGACATCCAGACCATCGAAGGCATGGGCACGCCGGAGCACCTCAGCCCCGTGCAGCAGGCCTTCATCGAATGCGGCGGCTTCCAGTGCGGCATCTGCACCCCTGGACAGATCGTCGCGGCGACAGCGCTGCTTAACGAGAACGCCCGCCCCAGCGAGGACGAGATCAAGGAGTGGCTGATGGGCAACCTCTGCCGCTGCACCGGCTACTACCAGATCATCGACTCCGTGAAGAAGGCATCAGGCCAGCCGGTCGCGCCTCCTCCCGGCACACCCTAGAACGCCAGACCCAGTACCGCTGGCTGAACCCCGCGGCATGGCCTGAAGGACCTGACAAGATGCGCGACTTCTACTTCTACACACCCAAGACGCTCGAAGAAGCCCTCGACCTGCTCGACGAGCACCAGGAAGACGGCCGCCCCATGGCCGGCGGCACCGCCCTTGTCGTCATGATGAAGCAGTCGCTGCTGGACGCCGACCACCTGATCAGCCTGGCGCGCATCCCCGGCCTCAGCGGCATCCGTGCCGAGGCTGACGGCCTGCACATCGGCGCCCTGACACACCACCGCGAGGTCGAGACCTCGGCGCTGGTGAAGCAGCACGCGCCGCTGCTCGCCGACGTCTACCACCACGTCGCGACGGTGCGCATTCGCAACGTCGCGACGGTTGGCGGCGGTATCGCCCACGCCGACCCGTCGCAGGACCCGCCGCCCGGCCTCATCACCCTCGGCGCCAGCGTGAAGCTGCTGTCGAAGAACGGCGAGCGCATCGTCCCGATCACCGACATGTTCGTCGACTACTACGAGACGGCGATCGAGCCCGGTGAGCTGCTGACCGAGATCATCGTCCCCACGACGGCCTCCGATGCCAGGACGACCTACATCAAGTTCCTGCCGCGCACGGCGGACGACTACGCGACGGTCGCTGTTGCCGCCCATGCTCAGATCCAGAACGGCAAGGTGAGCAACCTGCGAGTCGCCCTCGGCGCCGCGGGACCGACGCCGGTGCACGCCACGGCCGTCGAAGAGGCCCTCGAAGGCCAGACCGCCACAGCCGAGGCGATCCGTCAGGCCGCCGAGGCCGTCGCCGACCAGGTCGACCCGCTGGACGACTTCCGGGGCTCCCCGGACTACAAGCGAGACATGGCCGTCGTCTTCACGCGCCGGGCGCTGGAGCGCGTGCTGCTGTAGCAGGAATAGCTGAGAACAGCGTAACAGATAGCAGAAGAGCGCGGGATACGAGAGCGTGTTATCTGCGATCTGATATCTTCCGTCTTACGTAATGGAGACTCGCCGTGCGATTTGAACACAAAGTCACCATCGAAGCCCCCAAGCAGACCGTGCAGGACTTCCTCAACGACTTCAACAAGTCGGCGTTCTGTGTACCGGGACTGAAGGACCTCAAGGACCTCGGCAACGACGCCTATGAAGGCACGATCCGGGTCAAGATTGGCCCCATCGGCCTCAACGTGGGCGGCAAAGCCCAGATCGAGCGTCAGGCTGAGGGCTGGCACGTCAAGGGCGAAGGCAACGACCGCCGCGTTGGCGCCAGCATGAACGCGGACGTCGAGGCCAAGATCGAGGAGCTCGCGGCCAGCAGCACGGAGGTCCAGATCATCGCCGACGTGAACTTCGCCGGCCGGCTTGCGGAGATGGGCCAGCCCCTGATCAAGCGCAAGGCCGACTCCTTCGTGGCCGAGTTCGCCGAGAACCTGCGCAAGGCGATCAACGCCGGCTAGCGCGATCGCCTTGCACAGGACGGTGCCTTACGTCGGGCGTGGTGAACTGGACTGCTAGGACGCCCGCATCGCTACAAGGTTGCCCGCCGCGGCCCGAAGGAAGTCCTCGTGCAGCTTCGGCGGAGCAAGTTCAATGAAATCGGTGTCTTCCTCAGCCACGCCTGTGTGGTCCGCCGGCATGTAATAGAAGTCGCCGGCGCTGAGGATTTCCTCGCCTTCGGCATACTGAACCCGCAAGCGGCCCTTCAAGACGTAGCCCCAGTGGGGTGCCTGGCAGCGGTCATTCGGCAGACCCTTGAGCAAGGGCCCGAAGTCCGTCCCCGCGGGAACTGAGACCAGGGTCAGACGCATGTCGCCCCATTCGGCGCCCCTCACTGAGGCGGGGCCCGCCTCGAGCATCACCGGCAATTCATCTCGGGTTGCGTGCATGTTCAATCCTCCTGGTGATTGGTCGGTTAGTCGTTCACCGATGAGCCGAGTATCGCGGCAAAGGATCAACATTCGATCAACGCCGCGTCACAGTTCGATCAAGACTGCTCCGGCGGGTTGAAGGGCCATCACGAACAGCATCGAAACCCCCTATCATCAGGTCGAGTGAACCAGCAGCGAGCGCACGCATGAGTAAAGTCCTCTTGATCGATGACAACCGCATCGACCGCAAGATCGCGGTCGATGCCCTGACGCATGGCGGCTTCACCGTGGAACAAGCGTCAGATGGCCGCAGCGGACTTCGGCACCTGCATGAGGACCGGCCTGACATCATCGTGCTCGACGTCATGATGCCGGACATGGACGGCTGGAAGGTTTGCGAGCGCATCCGTGAGGTCTGTGATACGCCGATCATCATGCTCACTTCGCTTAACCGCGAGGAGGATATGATTCGCGGTCTCGACCTCGGCGCTGACGACTTCGTATCGAAGCCGGTCTCACCCACGCACCTCATGGCCCGCATCCGGGCCGTGCTGAGGCGAAGCGGTGGCGCGAGCATCGAAGGGGAGTTTACCTACGACGACGGTGGGCTCAGCATCGATGCCGCTCGCCACCTAGTGCAGCTCAGGGGACAGACCGTCACTCTGACACCGACGGAGTTCCGCCTCCTGCTGACGCTGGCGCGATCCCCCAATCGGGTGCACACGTACTCGGAACTGCTGTCCGGTATCTGGGGGCAGGAATACGTCGACGACATCGATTTTCTGCGGGTCTACGTCTGGCGTCTGCGCAAGAAACTGGAGCCCGACGGCGAGCCCGCCCGACGCATCACCAACGAGCGAGGATTCGGCTACCGCTTCGTCGCCGGCGCGAACGCGGAACACGCAGGACCGTGACACCGCGCGTCCTGATCGTGGAGGACGATGCCCTGAGCATGAAGCTGATGCGCGACGTGCTTGCAGGCCAGCGGCTTCGAAACGCGCGAGCTCAACGATGGCCTATCGGCCGTCGCCGCGGCGATTGCTCTGGGCGCCGACCTCATCGTCATGGACATCGGGCTGCCCAACGTGGACGGCGTAGAAGTTACTCGAAGTCTCAAGGCAGACACACGAACGCGCGATATCCCTGTGCTCGCCGTGTCGGCTCACGCCATGCCGGCCGATGAAAAGCGCATGAGGGACGCCGGCTGCAATGCTTTCCTGTCAAAGCCCTTGAAGTTCCAGGAGTTCCTCCGCGTGGCAGGAGAACTGACGACGATCTAGTTCGACGTCATTACGAGGGGCAAGGCGAAGTGAAAGCGGCAGCCGTTGGGCTCGCGGCCCTCCACCCAGATCCGGCCGCCGTGCAGCTCCACGAGCTGCTTGGACAGCGCCAGGCCAAGACCCGTCCCCTCCTGATCGCTGGGGACACGAAAGAACTGCTCGAAAATGCGGGTCCGGTGCTCCGGCGCTATTCCGGCCCCTTCGTCCTCAACCGTAAAGACGATCTCGTCGCCGTGCTGCGCCGCCCGCAGTACCACCTGCCCGGACTCCGGTGTGAACTTGAGGGCGTTGCTGAGGAGGTTGCAGACCACCTGGGCGATGCGACGCTCATCGACTTGCAGCGTCAGGTCCTGCTCCGGAGGCAGCACCTCCAGACGTTGCGACTTGGAGTCTGCCAGCCCTCGGACGATCGCGGCGCACCCTCGCATGAGCGCGGCGGCGTCGATTGGCTCCCGGTGCAACTCGGTATGGCCGGCTTCGATACGAGCGAGGTCGAGCACGTCTTCAATCAGGCGCAACAGGTGCTGCCCGCTGGCGTGGATGTCTTCGACGTATTCAGCCTGCTTCGGGTTCAAGGCGCCGAAGAGGCCCTGCCCCAGCAGCTCTGATGCGCCGAGGATGCCATTTAGCGGCGTCCGGAGCTCATGGGACATCGAAGCCAGGAACTCGCTCTTGTTCCGGCTGGTCACTTCCAGCTCGTGATTGAGGCGCAGGAGTTCCTCATCTGCTTTCGCCATCTGGCGCGCCGCCAGCCGCAGCTCCAGCTCGTCGATCACGATGTCGCTGAGGTGCAGGAGGATTTGCTTCTCGCTGTCACTGACGCCGCGTGGTTGAGTACCGATGGCGCACACGGTGCCGATCTTCACGCCTTCACGGTTCCTGAGCGGCGCACCGGCGTAGAAGCGCATGCCGGCCTTCAGAAGCGGGCGCACGAGTTCCTCCGGAAAGCTGTAGGAGTCGTCGATGACGATAACGCCGTCTTGCGTGATCACTGAATCGCACATGTTGTCTTCACGCGGGGTGCTGACCGGGAAAGGCAGGCCGGCGATGGCCTTGTAGAAGGAACGATTGACGTCGACCAGCGTGATGAAGGCGGCGGGCACATCCAGCACCGCCTTGAGGATGCCCACGATGCGGTCGAAGGTCGCCTCCGGTGGGGAGTCCAGGATCTCGTAGCGCGCTATTGCCGCCAGACGCTGCGCCTCGGTCTGCTCTGCCATGATCACACAGTACCTCAGGCGAGGTCGCAGGACAGGGCCCGGCCATGCCGGTGCCTACCGAGACTCGTCCTGGAACCGAGCTGGCTTGAACGACCACGCCGTGTCGAGGCAGTTCGTGCAGCCCAGCGCATCGAGGTAGCCCATTGTCTCCGGCGCCGTCGCCGTCTGCGGCACTTCGATAACGCCTGCATCGACTGAGTTGCGGTCGAAGACGTAGAGCGCGCTCAGCGCGTACAGCAGCTGCGTCGCGGTCAGGCGCTGGCCACCCACTTCGTAGGTCTCATCGATACGGCCATCGTGGATCAGCTCGCCGTCCAGCAGGCTTCGCAGCGTGTCGACCTGTACGTTGGCCGCCGGCGTGACGTCCTGCGTGACGGACCACGGCCCATAGACGTTCGATACGACATCGCTGTCCGCGAGCGAGCCCTGCAGGGCCGAGACGAGCAGCGCGAAGGTGTCGCTGAGCGAGTAGAAGTCTTCGCCGTCGTAGGTCCAGTTCGGCGGCTGGCCGTTCCACTGGTTGAGCGTCCAGAGGGCAACCTGCTCCAGCTCGTCCGCATCGACGTTCCAGTAGTCGTCGGATGTGAACAGGCCGATGACCTCGTCGGCGCTGACGAACTGCAGCCCGCCGTCGCTCTCGGTGACGGTCTGCGCCAGGTAGTCCAGGCTCTCCTGGGTCTGGGCATACTGTTTCTCGCGCTCAGCATCCGAAAGCAGGTACTGCTCCGGCAGCTCCGGCGTATCGGGGTGACTGTAGGCCCAGATAGTTGGGCTGGTCCCGTCGGCCGTGTACAGGTACTTGTCGGCGATGCCCACGTTGATCACGAAGGACTGGCTACCGTCGAGGCTCTCAAGTGTGGCTTGAGTCGCTTCGGGGCCATCTCGCAGGGCGCCAGCGTTGACGCCTTCCAGGGACGCGCTGTCGTTGATGCTAATCGAGTTGTCCATCCAGAACGTGCCGGAGGTCGTCTCGTTCGTCGGCGTCAGGAGGGCCAGAAGGCCATCGCGGGCGGAGATGTACTGCTGGCTGCGCTGCAGGGCGCCGTGATCCGGGAAGCCGAAGCTCAGCATGCGGTCCGGCACCAGCTCTCGCACCGCCAGGCTGCCGGCTGTGCGCTCGATCTGCGCCCCGCTGCCGATGCCCAGGCCCGTGACGATCTTCACCTGCCCGAACGCGTCCAGGATCGCCTCGATGCCGCCTCCCTGATCCTCGATACAGCCGCCGTACAACGGGTCCTTGCGGCAGGTGATCCAGGTCCAAAGCGCGTCGTAGGCCTGCTCGTACGTAGGCTCTTCCGGCAGGTCGTTCTGGGGGCGATTGCTGTAGGTGGGGTCGTGCTGGGCGTGGTAACCGAACTCGACGAGGTCCTGGTCCTGCAGCGACAGCAGGTAGTCGACCAGCCCGGTCTCGCCGTTGCGCTCAGCCGCGTCCTCGGCGTCGGCGCCCATGAACTCGATTGTCCAGGTGAGGTCGAGGTCCGGGTAGGCGTCCGCAAGCGCCTCGATCATGGCGCCGATGCGCCAGTAGCGCTCGTCGGAGAGCTCGTGGTTGATGTGATCTTCCGTGTGGGTGAACAAGAATAGGTACGTCGGTGCATCGGTCAGCGTTACGTCGGCCAACGACGGCCCCTCGGGCAGCTCGAAGTCCGAGAGCACCGTTGGCGCTTTCGGCTCCGTCAGCTCCGGTTCGGTCGTCGGCGAAGCGGCACCGATGGGACCGTTACGAGGCGGCCTCGCCTCACCGACGGGCCGGCCCGGCAACGCAGCGAGCGGTTCGCCGGTCTGCAGCGCATCGTCATCGCCCGACCCGCCGCATGCAGCAGTCGCAACGACCAAAAGCAGAATGAGGAGCAGACTGAGTTTTCTTTGCATCTCGAATAATTCTCGGCAGGGAAGTGACGAGAGCTAAATCCGTGCAGAAGCTCGAAAGGTTACGGCCCGCCCGCCTTTTGCCAGGACGATAGCGGGGCAGGCACAAATAGAGGAGCGCGGACGACCGTAATCGTCCGCGCTCCCTTGCAGGCACCGAGCCTGCGTCGTGCTATTTGGAACTTAGGCCAGAGGCGCCTTCGTGGAGTCGATCCACCAGGCGTATTTCTCCCAGGTCTCGTCCGTGCCGCCGTCCCAAACTTTGAAGTTCTGGACAACCGGCCAGGCCATATGGAACTCCTGGGCCGTGCCCGGCAAAAACATGGAGTAATTCGCCTTGGCGAGGTAACGCTGAGCCTCCAGCATCAAGCTCTTCTGCGTCGCCACGTCCGCAGACGTTTGTGCCTTCGAAAGCATGGCGATGAGCTCCGGGTCACCGGACTGGTCGCCCTTGCCGGTGATGTCGTAGCCCTGGTAGGTAACGCCGGAAGCGGGAAGGTGCTGCGCAACCAGCGACGAGATCGGGTGGATGTGCGTCGGCGTAGAGCCGGTAACCGAGTGAATTCCGAGCCCTTCGTACTCGCCCGAGGCGTCCCGGTCGTGGGGGACATACTCCCCGGTGTAGTCGGTAATGCCGTTGTCCTTGATCTTCAGGCCCAACCCCTGGAGGAAGCCGATGATCAACTGGGCATCGTTGACGAGGCTGTACTGGGCAGCGTTGGGGTAACGCACCTCTACCTCGGCGCCCATATCGAAGCCCGCGGCATCCAGCAGCTTCTTACCTTCCTCGAGGTTGTACTCGAAGTACTTGGCGTTCTCACCGAAATCGGGGCCCTGGGGGTCCAGCCACCAACCGCCGGCCTCAAATGGGTCTTCGTACTGCAGGTGCGAGTTCCACTTGGTCCCGACCGGGATGCCTGCCTCCTCGAACTTGTCGGTGTTGAATTTGGCCGCGATCCAGAGGTCACGGTCCCAGGACATTGAGATGGCCTGGCGTACGCGCTCGTCCTGGAAGCGGTTGTTCCCCGCCGGCAGATGGCCGAAGGTCATGGTGGTGGCCGCCGACGTGCTGTAGGCGGCCGAGTAGAGCAGGATACGCGGTTCCTGCTTGAGGACGTCCAGCGTGTCATTGGCGTTCAGAGTGACGCGAGTGTTGTTCGCGTAGTAGATGTTGCCGGCCTGAAACTGAGTGACGCGGCTCGTGTAGTCGGGCACGATCGGCATTTCGATCGTGTCGTACATCGCTGCCTTGTCGTCCCAGAAGTCCGGGTTGCGCTCGAGCACGAACTTGACGGACGGCTCGTGTTCCTTCATCTGGAACGGCCCGGTACCGATCATGTCCTGCTTGAGGTCTACACCACCGCCATCGGCCTCCTTCGGATACATGGCCATCTGTCCCGTGAAGCTACCGTAGGCAGCGAACCAGTTCGGGACGAAGACGATGGGATCCTTGAGCTTGAGTACGACGGTGCTCTTGTCCGGGTACTCTTCACTGAGTACTGGCGCCCCAGGGGAGTTTTCGTTGAACACGAGGGACGCCAGGGGCCCGAACTCCTTGTAGTGAGCCAGGCTGAACTTCACGTCGTCCGCGTCAAACTCCCGGCCGTTCACGGGCGCCAGGTTGTGGAACTTCACGCCCTTGCGCAGGTTAAAGGTGAGCGTCAGGCCGTCAGGCGAGACCTCAAAGGTCTCGGCCAGGGACCCCACGAGGTCACCCTGGGAGGTCGCGAGCTTCGCCGGCTTCGTCGCCAGCAACGTGTTGTAGGTAAACGCGGAGATGCGGTTGAGGTCAGCCTGGGGGTTGACCGGGTCCAGGCTTCGGGGCTCCGCCTGCGCGAAGTCCTTCAGCACGCCGCCCCGCTTTGCCTGAGCCGTCGTGTCCGTGGGTTGGGTGATCAGGCCGGAAGTGCCGGAGCCACCCGTGGCGCCGGTGGAACCGGTACTGCCCGTACTGCCGCTGGCCGTTGTAGCGGTAGGGTTCGCGTCGTCGTCGTCGCCACCCCCACAGGCCGCCAGGAACGCGGCACTGAAGGCGATGCCTCCCGTGGCGCCGATTGCGCGTCGCCGGCTCACCCGCCGACGCGTGAAGCTTGACCAGTAGTTCTTTTCCATCAAAACCTCCCCTAAGTCTAGGAAGTTAAAGTTTAAGACATTCCATCGAAAAATCGAGGATCCTATACATGAAATGTTAATCAGTCTACGGATATCTATTTTCCTATTCATATTTATTGAGATCTCGAGAATCAGTAGACAGACGTCCCTCGCCTCATATAGGCGCGACGGGTAGTATTCATGGCGCGGGGTACTAGCATTCGAGGAGGCTGACGTGGGAACGACACGAGAGATCGCCGAGTTCGTAACCAGGACGACCTACGAGTCGCTGCCGGACACGGTTATCCACGAGGCCAAGCGCGACATCATCAACGTCCTCGGCGTCTCCCTGTACTCGGCTCGCGACGCCTCCCTGCGCATCCTCACAGACATGTTCGACGCGGAGGGCGGCAATCCGCGGGCCAGCATCTGGGGCACGGGCCGCAAGACCACGCTCGCCAATGCGGCGCTGGCCAACGGCTACCTCGCCCACCTTGAGGACTACGACGACACGCACTTCCCCACCGTCATGCACCCCACGGCGCCGACCCTGCCCGCAGCCTTCGCCATCGGCGAGGAGGCAGGCAAGAGCGGGCGCGACCTCGTTACGGCGGTAGCGCTCGGCATCGAGGTGTGTTGCCGCATCTGCAACGCCGTCTACCCCTGGCACTACGACCTGGGCTGGCACATCACAGGCACCATGGGTGTGTTCGGTGGCGCCACGGCGGCGGGCCACATCGCCGGCCTCGACACCGACCAGCTCGTAGCGGCCCTCGGCACCGCGGGCACGCAGGCCGCCGGCGTCCGCGAGGCCTTCGGCACGATGACGAAGCCGATGCACCCCGGGCGAGCCGCCCAGGCCGGCGTCGTCTCGACCCTGCTCGCGCGTGGCGGCTTCACGGCGGCCACGACAATCCTCGAAGGCAGGCGAGGCGTCCTTGAAGTCATGTCAACCGACCGCGACCTCTCGCGCGCAACCGCGGGCCTGGGTGAGGAGTGGGAGATCTTCCAGAACGGCCTCAAGCCCTACTCTTGCGGGGTCGTCAGCCACCCGGCCATCGATGCCGCCATCGCGATCCAGGCGCGCCCCGGCTTCGACCCGGACGCCGTCGAGAGCATCGACGCCTACGTGCACCCGCTGGTGCCGGAGCTCATGGGGCGCATGGAGCCGGACGTCGGCCTCGCCGGCAAGTTCAGCTGCGCCCACACGATCGCCTGTGGGCTGATCGATGGCGCGGCCTACCCGGCGCAGTTCGCCGACGCCAAGGTGAAAGACGAGCGCCTGACTGCGCTGCGACGCAAGGTGAAGTACACGGTCGATCGACTCGCATGGGCGAGGACGCCGTCAAGCTCGTGCTGACGATGAAGGACGGCAGCACGATCGAGCAGGCCGTCGAGCACGCCACCGGGTCGCCGGAGAACCCGATGACCGACGAGTTCCTCGCTGGCAAGTTCATGACGCTGGCCTCCGAAACCCTGGGAGAGAAGGACGCCGCCACGGTGCTGGACCGCCTCTGGCACATGGATGAGGCAGAAACCATCGCCGGGCTGGTACCCTGAACAGAGCGCCTTTGCTGATTCGTTTTCTGCCCCTGCTGCTGCTCTCGCTCTGTCTCAGCTGCCTCGTCGGCGCGAGCGGGGAAGAAGGCGCCCCCGAGAAGGCGGGGCAGGAGGGCATCTCAAGCCACGCCAGCGCGTCCAGCGCCCTTGTGATCATCGCAACGGTGACGCCGATCCCGGAGCAACCCACCAGCCGTCTCGCCGTGCTGGCTTCGCCGACAGTCGCCGCGACCGCTACAGCGACCGAGGCCCCCACGGAGACGGCGACGCTGGAGCCGGAACCGACCAACACGCTCGTCGCCGTGCTCGTGGCGACCGACACGCCCGTGCCGCTGCCACCCACCGAAACGCCCACGGAGTTGCCGACAGAAACGCCGACTGCCACGGTGACCGCGACCGCGACGGAAACACCAACGCCCACCGTGACGGCCACGCCATCGCCGACGCCTAGCAAGACGCCGAGCCCGACGGCAACTATCGGCTCCACCGCGTTCCGATCGCAGCTCCTCGCCGGACACAATCAGGTGCGTGCCCGGAATGGGCTGGGAAACTTCAACCTGAACGCCACGCTCAACCAGATCGCGCAGCAGCGGGCCGACACGATGGCCGGCCTGGACACCATGACCCACTACAACCCGGACGGTACGACCGCCTTCGACATGATGGATGCCTATGGCTACTCGTACGGAGACGGGGCGGAGAACATCGCCTACAACTACGGTTATTCGGCCTCCCGCTCCGTCGACATGGCCATGCAGCAGTGGATCAATAGCCCGCCGCACTACGCCAACATCGTCAAAGGCAACCTGACCCACATCGGTTTCGGCATGGCAACCAGTGCGGACGGGACCGTCTACTACTCCGCCGTTTTCAGCGACTAGCCTTGCCGCGGGTGCACCGCATCCCGTCAGGCCGGAGCAAACGATGATCTACGAGCTGCGCATCTACGACGTCATCCCCGGCAAACTCCCGGCCTTGAACCAGCGCTTCGCCGACACGACGGTCCACGTCTTCGAGCGCCACGGCATCAAGGTCGTCGGTTTCTGGACCGACGTCATCGGCGTTAGCAATCGCATCACCTATATGGTCGCCTTCAAGGACATGGACGCCCGCGAGCGCATCTGGCGGGAGACCCTCAGCGACCCGGAGCTTGTGCAGGCCTTCGCCGAGTCCGAGAAGGACGGCCCGCTGATCGCCCGCATGACCAACACGATCATGCGACCGACCGCGTATTCGCCGATGCAGTGAGCTTTGAGGCGCCGGAGTACCACACTCGCCGCTACATCTCGCTCCACGAACAATCGTAACGACGATGCATTTTCTGCCGGTTGCGCCGTATCCTAGCGACCGGAGGTGCACACAAATGTCTGAAGTCGAACGCCGCCCTGGGCTGCGAGAGGTCATCGCCGGTCAGACCCAGATCTGCAAGCTGGACGAGCAGATCTCCCGGGTCTTCATCTACGGCTACTCCCTGGAAGAGCTGGTCGAGCATCACAGCTACGAAGAGACCGCCTACCTGACGCTGTACGGAGAGATGCCGGATAACCGCAACGTCTTCGGCGCGCCCGATGAGGCGATGCTGCGCGGCGTCTGGGGCACTCTGAGCACCGAGCCGCGCGACGCCCACCCCATGGGCCTTCTGCGCAGCGCCATGTCCAGCCTCGGGAACCGACTCGACGCGTCGGCGCCCCACGCCCAGACCTATGAGGCGGAACGCGACGCATCGCTGGCCCTGACACCGGACATCGGCTACCTCGTGGGCCAGGTGCATCGCCACGTCGAGGGCATGGACTGGCTGGCGCCGTCCGCGGGCCAGAGTTATGCGGAGAACATCCTCACGCTGTTCCGGGGCGAGAAGCCGGACACGTTCGAGGCCCGCTGCATGGACATGGCGCTCATCCTCTACACGGAGCACGAGTTCAACGCCGGCAGCTTCGGCGTCCGCGTCGCCGCCAGCGCCCACAGCGACCTCTACTCCAGCGTCATCGCCGGCGAATGCATCCTGCGCGGCCCACGCCACGGCTGCGCCAACGAAGAGGTGATGAAGCTGCTCATGGACCAGGGCGGCAACCCGGACACGGTTCGCCAGTACGCCGACAACTTCTTCGCTCAGCCCGGCGCCCGCATGCCCGGCTTCGGTCACGCCGTCTACAACCTGCCCCACTCCTACGACCCACGCGTGCAGATCCTGCGACCGTGGGTGAAGGAGCTCTCACGGCGCAAGGGCGACATGCGCTGGTACGACACGCTGATTGCGCTGGAGGAATATATGGCGGAGCGCATGAAGCCCCGCGTCGAGCGCGGCCAGCCCAACGCACCGGCCAACATGGACCTCTGGACGGCGCCCCTGTACTACCTCCTCGGCATCCCGATCCCGATGTACACGCCCCTGTTCGCGGCCTCCCGCATCGCCGGCTGGGCCGCGCACTACCTGGAGACGCGCTACGTCAACGCCGAGCCCATCCTGCGCCCGCGCGGCGAGTACACAGGCCCGCAGCCCCGCGAGTTCATGCACTCACCGACGTACGGGGCTCCGGCTGGCGCCTAATGGTCAGACATCAGTTGTCAGTCGGGGACGAACGCTCGAAACTGATTACTGACAACTGAAGACGGAGAACCCTTCGGAGGTTAGCCATGACGACGACCCTGACGCGACCGACAGCGGGTACGGCACTTCGACTCGCCCTGGAGAACGGCCTTGTCTCTGCCGCCGGCGCCTTCGTGCCCTTCGTCGCACGACTGGTCGAGGAGGCCGGCTTCGATGCCGTGTACGTCTCCGGCGCCGCCCTCTCGAACTCTCTCGCTCGCCCCGATGAGGGCGTGATCCCGCGCGCCCGTGTGCTCGAGTTCACCCGCGAGATCGTCGAGGTCGTCAGCATCCCCGTCATCGTGGACGTCGACACCGGCTTCGGCGGCCCGAAGGGCACGGCGGAGACGGTGCGCCTGTTCGAGGAGGCCGGTGCCGCCGCCGTGCAGATCGAGGACCAGGACCCGCGCTGGAAGCGCTGCGGCCACCTCGAAGGCAAGCACCTGATCTCGTCCGAGCGCATGGTGGAGAAGCTCGAGGCCGCCGTGGCAGCGCGCCGCGATTCCGGCTTCGTAATCATCGCCCGCACAGACGCCGTCGCGGTCGAAGGCTACGACGACGCTGTTGCGCGCGCCCAGGCCTACGAGGCGGCCGGCGCCGACGTGATCTTCCCGGAGGCCCTCACCTCGCGCGAGATGTTCGAATCGTTCAGGAAGACTGTATCGGTGCCGCTGCTCGCCAACATGACCGAGTTCGGCAAGAGCCCGTGGATCACCGACGATGACTTCGCGGCGCTGGGCTATCGCCTCGTCCTCCACCCCGTGACGACCTTCCGCTTCGCCGCGAAGCAGATCCGCGATGCCCTGCAGGAGATGAAGGCCAACGGCAACCAGCAGAGCCTGGTCGAAGCGGGCAGGCTCATGCCCCGCGGCGAGATCGACAGCTACCTGATCCCGAACGAGTAGCAGCCGATCCAGGGCGCATCGGTGTCGGGACGCTTGATACGCGACTACATGACCATTAATATGACCATATGAGCAGAAAGATGACGGCCACCGAGGTAAAGGCCAAGCTCCTAGCCCTCCTCGATCAGGTAGAGGAAGGCGAGGTGATCGAGATCACGAAGCGCGGCGTGACGGTCGCACGGCTGGCGCCAGCACGTGGTCCCCATGCACTCAAGGGCATGTTCGCCGGCAAGGCGATGAGTGCGGCCAGCGACGAGGAGCTCTACAGCACCGGCGTTTCGTGGCAACTGACGTGACGACCATCATGCTGGACACGCACGTCCTTCACTGGTGGTCGTCAGAGCCCGCGCGCTTGAGCGACGCCGCGGCCGCAGCTGTATCTGGAGCAGACGAGCTCGCGGTTGCAGCGATATCCTGGTTCGAACTCGCATGGTTGGCGCGAAATGAACGGATCGTACTTTCGGTTCCCATCCTCGCCTGGCTTCGAGGACTCGCAGCTCAAGTTCGAACAGTCGGCACGACACCGGCGATTGCCACGACCGCAGTTTCGCTACCCACATCGTTCCCAGGTGATCCTGCAGACCGTCTCATATACGCAACCGCAGTCGAGAATGGTTGGTCTCTCGTAACCAAGGATGAGCGACTAAGGAGTCATCCCCATCCTCAACGAATTACGATCTGGTAGTCGCCCGGACGTATCCTGATCCCACCATGGTGATTCGCGACGCATTGCTGGCTGACATCCCGGCGATCACCGAGATCAACAACGCCCTCATCCCCACGACGACCATCACCTGGAACGAAACGCCCGATACCGAGGAGCAGCGCATCGCCTGGTTCGAGCGCCAGCAGCACGACGGCTTCCCGGTGCTCGTCGCCGACGACGCCGGTGTCATCGTGGGCTTCACCTGCTACGAGCACTTCCGCGGCGAGGGCAAGTGGCCGGGCTACCGGGCAACGGCGGAGCTCAGCATTCACGTACGGGATTCGCACTGGGGACGCGGGGTCGGCCGGGCGCTCATCGAAGCGCTGGTGGAACGGGCGCGCGATGGCGGCATCCACGTCCTCGTCGCCGGCGTCGATGCCGAGAACGAGGCCTCGATCCGATTTCACGAACGTCTGGGCTTCGTCGAAGTCGGGCGCATGCCGCAGACGGGGCAGAAGTTCGGCCGCTGGCTGGACCTCGTGCTCCTGCAGCGCATCGTCGACTCGCGCGAGCGGCCGTGACTTGCGGCCCTGGAGATTCGATTAACCAAGGTCACATGCGGCGAGCAAGGGCGTCAGTGGGATGAAGGCCCAGGCATCGAGCGAGTGTGGTCACTCTGGCGCCAGCAACATTGTCGGGAGTGTTTCGCAGTACCAGGCGATCAATCGTTCCTGGTCCCATCCTCTCTCAACTCGAAACTGGTGATACGTGCTGTCGCCGTAGAGGGTCAGGAAGACGTCGGTTGCAGTGTCGACGTCGAGGCCGTCCTTCAGACGCCCTTTCTCGGCGATCAGGGCAACTACCTCTCGAAAGGCCGTGGCTCGCAGGCGCTCGTGCTTTTCGTAGGCCTGACGGACCTCGTCGTCTGTCAGCACCGCTGAGCGAAGAATCTCCGAAATGGAGCTTGCGCGCTCGAACAGTGACGCAGCACCACGAACAAAGATCCGCAGGGCCCCTGTCGCGCTTGCCTCCGCCGCCATCGCTTGCCACCACTCGGTTTCCTCAGGAACTTTGGCATCGTCTCCCATCACGGCGGCATCGATAACAGCACTGATTAGCTCGGCCTTGGTGTGAAAGACGAAGTACAGGGTCTGCACCGCCACACCAGCACGCTTTGCAATTGCGGCAAGCGTAGCCCCCTGGTAGCCCCTCTCAAGAAACTCAGTGCGAGCGGCGTCGAGAATCCGCCTCCTCGTCACGGCCGAGCGATCTCGTCTCGATTGCTTGACTTCTTCCATTCCCGTCCTATATTAGGACGGCATTCACTAGAGTTTCACTCTAGTGTCACAGTACAAGGAGGGCCGGGTGACGATTTCAAGGCAAAGCAACGACTCTTCGTACGTGCGGTTGTTCGGCAGGCTATGCCTCTGGGCGGGAATCCTCGGGGCAGCGTCGGGCATTTTTCTCGCCGTCTACCCTCCGGACGTGGACTCGAGCCGCTACAGCTATCCGTTGACGCCTGCTGCCTTCGCGGCGATCCAGGCGTGGTTCTTCGTTCAGCACCTGGGTCTCATTGCAGGCGTTGAGGGCGTCCGCCGCCTCGGCGCAAAAGGCTCGAGTATCGGGCTGAAGTTGGGCATCGCTGGCCTGGGATTGCTCGCGATAGTGGAGCTGCTCGCGATCACCGCTGCGAACGAACCCTATCCGAGTTCTCGGACAGACTTGCTCGATATGGGATACGGCGTGGCAACGGTCGCCATCGGTATTGGACTTGCGTACGCAGGCATAGGCATCGGCCGAGCCCGAACCTGGAGCACTTGGCAACGTTGGTTGCCGCTGGCGCTGGGCATCTACGTGTTCGTTCCAATGTTCCCGGCGATGATCGCCAGCTTCCTTGGGGCGAGACTCGCTATCACGGGTTGGATGTTGCTGTTCGCAGTGCTCGGATGGACGCTTCAACAACGGCGCCCGACAGTTGAAGCAGCGACTCGTCACGTCGCGACGGCGGAAGCTCCGGTAGTGCGGTCTCGTTGACGATGGGGAGCACAACCACCGCCACATCTCGGGCAGTCTGTCCGCGACGCATAGGAGACTAGCGCCCATACTCATGCAGCACGTCCCTCGATTTGCGCCTGCCCACGCAGTCGCTTTGTGAGCTAGCACTGTCAATCGATATAAAGAGGACATAGACGAGCCCAGCGCAGGTGATAGAATTTGCGCCAGAAAGACCTGACGTTTACGTCAACGCATATTTCGGGAGGTTAGAGATGCTCAGCGATATCGACAACGACCTGCTTTGTCGCGTCGGCCCCGGCACGCCCATGGGCAACGTGTTCCGCGAATACTGGATCCCGGCCGTGCGCTCGGACGAGCTTCCGGGCCCGGACTGCGCGCCCATGCGCGTCAAGCTCCTCGGCGAGGAGCTCATCGGTTACCGCACCACCTCAGGCGCCGTCGGCTTGATCCAGAACGCCTGCCCTCACCGCGGCGCCAGCCTGTTCTTCGGACGCAACGAGGAAGAGGGCCTGCGCTGCGTCTACCACGGCTGGAAGTTCGACGTTAAGGGCGATTGCGTCGACATGCCTTCCGAGCCCGCGGAGAGCAACTTCCGCACCAAGGTGCACGCCAAGGCTTACCCCACGCAGGAGCGTGGCGGCATCGTCTGGGCCTACATGGGCCCGCGCGAGGTACCGCCGCCGCTGCCGGACATGGAAGCCAACATCATGACGACGTCGCCGGAGCACATCTCGATCCTTCAGCGCCGCTGCAACTGGATGCAGGGCCTCGAAGGCGAGCTGGACACCGTGCACGCCGCCTTCCTCCACTTCGGCGCCACGGACTACAAGACGACGCCAGAGAAGAGCTTCGACTGGTACCACTACCGCGAGCGCGCCAACGCCCACTTCATCGCCAAGGACACGGACTTCGGCACCGCATACGGCGCCTGGCGACCGGCGGAGGCCGACACGAACTACTGGCGCATCGGCTACGCCTTTTTCCCCTTCTACGCCATGCAGGCCGCGGGCGTAATGGGCCCGGACGTGAAGATGAATGCCTACGTGCCGATGGACGACGAGCACACGCTGCAGTGGGAGGTCTTCTACCGCACCGATGGCCCACCGCGCGAGCAGCGAGTCTCGCCGATCAATCGTGGCACTGAGCCAGAGGTGAGCAGCCGCGGTGGCAAGTACATGCCGCAAGGCACCGGCTGGTTCGACCGCTTCGTGCTGGAGCAGAGCCTGGAGAACGACTACTTTGTCGACCGCGAGGCGCAGAAGAACTGGGAGTCCTACTCCGGCATCCCGGGCATTCGCCAGCAGGACATGGCCGTTACCGAGACCATGGGGCCGATCTACAACCGCTCCAAGGAGCACCTCGGCACCTCCGACTCCATGATCATCCGCACGCGCCGGCGCTGGATCGCCGTCGCCAAGGCGTTCGCCGAGCAGGGCGTCCTGCCCCCGAACGTCGACAACCCGAAGGCCTATCGCCTGCGCTCCGGCGAGGTGATCCTGCCTCGCAGCGTCGAGTGGTGGGACGGCAGCGCACCCTTGCGCGAGAAGTCCCTCGCCACGCCGCCGGAGCTCGCCAAGGTGCAAGTCCCCGGCAGCTAACCGAATCGCGCAGATAGTACGAAAGGGCGTCCCGCTTGGGGCGCCCTTTCTGCATGCCCCAAGGCATCCCGGATTGCTCTCGTCGTGGGAGCAAGGCGCGGGCGGCGAGGCGAAGCGTTCTGGTGCGCCTCGTTAGGGGCACCAGGTGCCAACGGGCTCACGGCTCGC
>CAVYJE010000013.1:0-15222 GCA_963768705.1 uncultured Chloroflexia bacterium | reverse complement strand
TCTAACGAGTGCTACGGCAGAATCTCGATCTTCAGCCGGCTGAGCCGCTCGGCATCAGCCGCCAGCTCGATCTCGACCACCTTGCCGTCCCGGATCGTGAACCCAAACGCCACTCGCGGCCTGCCGCCGGCGACCCAGACCGCGCCCGGGACGCCATCGATCAGCGCCAGCTGGGCGGCCTGTGCCTGGCCGTCGAACTGCTCGGCCACCGCCGTTGCGCCATGGAGCTCCGACGTGATCCAGCCGTTTCGCATGCCCATCGCCAGCGCCGCCTCGTCAGGCCGCAGCACTACGTCCGGATCGAGCACCGCCAGCAGCGCCTGAAAGTCGCCGGCGCGCGAGGCCCTGAAGAACGCCTCCACGATCTCCCGCTGGCGCGCCACGTCCGCGGCGCTGCCGTCCTCCGACGCGCCCTGCACCCGCCGGCGGCCACGGCTGGCGAGCTGGCGGGCGGCGACCGGCGAGCGGCCGACGATGCCGGCAATCTCCTCGAAGGACACGCCGAAGACGTCGTGCAGCACGAACGCCACGCGCTCGGCCGGCGCCAGGCGCTGGAGCACCGCCAGCATGGCCAGCCCCACCGACTCCGCCAGCATCGCCTCGCGCTCCGGATCGGCAGCGTCCGGAATCGATTCGCCCTCCTGCGCCAGCGGCTCCTCGCGCCGCGACTCGACGCGAGCGCAGCATATCCAGGCACACCCGCGACGACGACCGTCGTCAGCCAGCCGCTCAGGTTCTCCACCTCGCTGGTGTCGGAACGGCTCAGCCGCAGCCAGGCCTCCTGCACCGCGTCGTCGGCCTCGCTGGCCGAGCCGAGCAGCCGGTAGGCCACCGCCTGCAATCGCTGCGCGGTCAGCCTCGAAGCGCTCCGCCAGCCATTCGTCGTCCATCGGTCACATTCTCCCGTCTGGTTTCGTCATAGGGTTGACGAGCCACACAAGGCCAATGTGACAGAAGGGATATCAAACATGAAGATCAAGCTGACCAACGTCTACGTCGACGACCAGGAGAAAGCCCTGCGCTTCTACACCGAAGTCCTGGGTTTCGTGAAGAAGGCCGACTTCAGCCAGGGGCCGTTTCGCTGGCTGACCGTGGCCTCACCCGAGGAGCCCGATGGCACGGAGCTGCAGCTGGCGCTCAACGACAACCCTGCGGCGAAGTCCTTCCAGCAGGCGATATTCCAGCAGGGCCAACCCGCCGCGATGTTCTACACCGACGACGTTCAAGCCGACTACGAGCGCATCAAGGCCGGTGGCGCCGAGTTCACCATGCCGCCAACTGCGGTCACCGGCTCGACCATCGCCATGGTGAACGACACCTGCGGCAACCTGATCCAGCTGACGCAGCTGACCTGGCAGGGCTAGCGATTCACCGGCCCGTCCAGCCCGTCGACACGACGCGCGCCGGAATCGCGGGCAGGTGCAACACGCTTCGACCACTGTTAGCAACAGTTATCTGTAGAGGGAACAACGATGAAATACGTGCTGCTTGTCTACCAGGGAACCACGCCGCTTCCCACGTCACCCGAGGCCTGGGCCACATTGTCGGAGGACGAACAGAAGGCCGTCTACCTGGACTACAACGCGATCAACCAGACCCCTGGCGTTACTCCCGGTCTGCCGCTCGGCCTACCCGAGCAGGCAACCACCGTACGCATGCAGGACGGCAAGACGGTTGCCAGCGAAGGTCCCTTCGTCGACAGCATGGGTGCGGTCGCTGGCTACTTCGTCTTCGAAGCGGACTCCATCGACGCCGCGATTGAACTTGCGGGACGCGTTCCTGCAGCACGTCTCGGAGGCGCCGTAGAGGTCCGGCCCGCGGAGCCATATTGGTAGTGCTGTGCGGCCGAGCGCGGTGAGTTTCGAGTCCTACACGCGCTGTGAGCGTTATCTCGACCTCTCCGGCGAAGCAGGATCCATAGGAACGCTCTAATCTGGGAGCTTCAGGCAGACGCGACATATCGTTGAACGCAGGCAGAACCTGCCAAGACGTGCAAATGGATGGAGGACACCATGGCTGAGAAGAAGCCGGCAAAGGCAAGGACGTCGCAGTCCGGCAGCCGCAAAGCCGGCAAAGAGTCTGACGGATTCACGGACGACGAACGCGCCGCAATGCAGGAACGCGCCAGGGAGCTCAAGGCGAGCCGGGGCGGCAGCAAGCCGGACGGCGAGAGCGATGTGCTCGCGAAGATCGCCGAGATGCCTGAACCAGATCGCGGTATGGCTGAGCGGCTGCATACCATTATTAAATCCAGCGCGCCCGGCCTCGTGCCGAGGACCTGGTACGGGATGCCCGCCTATGCCAAGGACGGCAGCGTGATCTGCTTCTTCCAGAGCGCGCAGAAGTTCAAGTCGAGGTACGCAACGTTGGGCTTCAGCGACAAGGCGAACCTCGATGAAGGCGACATGTGGCCGAGCGCCTTCGCGTTGAAGGAGCTAACCGCCGCCGAAGAGGCCCGCATCGCCGAGCTCGTGAAGAAGGCGGTGGGTTGAGGGCCGAGCTCGCCTGCGCCGGTACCTGACCCAGGCTCTTGGCAGACACGTAGACAAGACTGCCACTCTTAGAACAATAGTGCTATAATCGCCCCTGCTCCGACCCCGCCCGGAGTCATGGGGCAACTTTGTGCGGATTGCTTTCGTTTCGATTCCTCGATTCCCTTGCGCCGTGGAGGTGCAGCGCCAGCCTCGTCTTGCGCAAGGCCCGCTGATCGTGGGCGATGCGGAGCAGCCGAAGCGCGTCTTCGATTGCTCCGAGAGCGCTGCGCGAGCAGGGTGTGCGCTACGGCATGACGATCCGGCAGGCGTTGAGCCGCTGTCCGGAGGCCGAGATTGTGCCGCCGGACCCTGTGCTGTACCGCACGGCGTGGGAGACGGTTCTCGCCGCGCTGGGAGAAGTCAGCCCGGAGGTCGAGGACGAAGAGCTGGGGCGTGCCTACGTCAACGTCAAAGGCCTCGAGCATCACTACCGCGATGACGAGGCGCTCGCCTCCCACATCATCGAAGTCGTCCTGAATGCCTCGGGCCTCGAAGCGAGGCGTGGGGATGGCAGGACGGGAAGTTCCCTGCCTTTGCCGCCGCCACGACGTGCGGGCCGCGCGAAAGCCGCATCGTCCCGGCGGGCAGCGAGCGTGAGTTCCTCGCCCCGCTGAGCATCCAGATGCTCCCGATGGAGCACGGGCCCTCTCACGCCTGACAGCTCCTGGGCCTGGAGCGAATCGGCGATGTTGCCGGGCTCACGCTGCTCGGAGCTCATGGGCCAGTTCGGCTTCGCGGGCGAACGCATCTGGCAGCTCGCCAACGGCATCGACGATGAGCCTCTGCGACCCCGGAAGCTGCCGGACACGCTGCAGGCAACGGCGTTGCTCGAGTCCTCGGTCGCCGGCATCGACGTGATGATCGCCATCACCGGGCAGCTGCTCTCCCGTATGCGGCCTTCCCTCGCCGGCCGTGCCGCCCGGGAGCTCACCCTGCAGGCCGAGCTCGAATCGGGCCGGGGCTGGCAGCACCGCCTCGTTTTCCGTGAGCCCGTGAGCGAGGACGAGCGCCTGACCTTCCTGCTGCGCACCGCCCTCACGAATTCCCGCCGCCCCAGGCGATTCGCAGCCTGTCCCTGCGCCTGAGCAGCCTCACCGGCGAGACGGGCAAGCAGCTCTTGCTGGGGCAGAAGCAACGCCAGCAACGCCAGCTAGAGGAGGTCAATTCGACAACTCAAGACCCGATACGGGTACTCGCCTGTCTATCGCTGTGTGGATGTGGAGCCATGGTCAACCGTCCCGGAAGATCGCCAGATCCTCGTCGAATCCGACGCCTGAAGTCGCCTCAGGCGTTCGAGGTCAGGACCGGGGACGGCGAAGCGCCGGTCTGTGCTCCGGCTGCACGGCGTCTGGCAGGACGTGCGCCTCGTCCGTCGGCCCTGGCGCATCGATCAGCACTGGTGGCGGGCCGAGCCGGTGAGCCGCGTCTACTACCGCGTCGCGCCCGAAGACGGCCCGCCGCTGACGGTCTACCGCGACCTCGTCGCGAAGACATGGGCGCGGCAGGAGTACTGATGCGTCCCTACCGCAGTCCCATCGCTACTGACATCAGAGGCGGTGGCACCTGGCCCCCACAGGGGAGAAGCGACACCCGGCGCCCGAGCTCGCGGTGCCCGAAGGCGCCTGCCGGCCGCTACGTGGAGCTGCACTGCCACAGCGCCTTCTCCCTGCACGAAGGCACCTCGCGGCCGGAGGAGCTTGCCGTCGTTGCCAGTGCAGCTGGGCTACCGCGCTCTCGCGCTCACGGACCACGACAGCCTCGCCGGCGCCATGCTGTTCGCCCAGACCGCGAAAGACCTGAACCTGCAGGCGATCATCGGCGCCGAGATCACGCTGGACGAACGCGAAGTCGCTCACCTCACGCTGCTCTGCGAGACGCCGCGCGGCTACGCCAACCTCTCTCGACTGCTCAGCCGCGCCAATCTCTCGTCGCCTCGGGGATGAGCCCCGCGTGCGTTTCGAGTGGCTGCCTGAGCACGCCGAGGGGCTGATCGCGCTCTCGGGCTGTCGCAAGGGCGAAGTCGCGGCGCTGGCCGAACGCCGGGAGCTCAAGGCAGCGCGGGAGGCGGCTGCACGCTACCGCGACGTCTTCGGCGTCGAGAACTACTTTATCGAGCTTCAGGACAACCTGGTCTACGAAGACCAGGCCCGCAACGAGGCGCTGGTCGGCTTGGCGCGGGAGCTCAGCATCGGCATTGTCGCCACCAACAACGTCCATTACGCCGTACGGGAGCAGCATCGCCTGCACGACGTGCTCACCGCCGTGCGCTACCACACGAACCTGGAGGAAGCGCGGCCTCACCTGCGCGCCAACTCCGAGTTCTACCTCAAGCCGCCGGCGGAGATGGAGCGCCTCTTCGCCGGCCTGCCCGAAGCAATCGAAAACACCGTCCGCATCGCCGAGCGCTGTTTGTCGTTCGACCTCACCCGCGACCTGACCTACGAGTTTCCCGACTACGACTCCGGTGACGGTCGCGACGCCGATGAGTTCCTGCGCGACACCTCGTATCGGCTGGCCAAGGAGCGCTACGGGACGCTGTTCGGCCGGCTGCCCGAGAACGTGCAAGAGCGTCTCGATAAGGAGCTAAGGCTGATCAAGTCCAGCCGCCGCGCCGGGTTCTTCCTGCGCCTGTGGGACATCCTGCGCTACGCCCACGATAACGACCTGCCCGTGCGCGGCCGCGGCTCATCGGTGGGCTCGCTGGTCTGCTATCTCCTCGGTCTCTCCGGCATCGACCCGATTACGTACGACCTGGCAGTCGAGCGCTTTCTCAGCGAAGACCGGCCCGAGAGCGACGTGCCGGACGTCGACCTCGACTTCGGGCGTGATGCCCGCGACAGGATGTTCAAGCACGTCTTCGAGACCTACACGACCGAGCGCGCCGCCATGGTCTGCACGTTCATCGAGTACCGCTGGGCCAGCGCCATCCGCGACGTCGGCAAGGCGCTGGGGCTGCCCGAGAGCCAGATCGACCACATCGCCAAGCGCATGCACAGCCGGTTCGCCCAGGGGCTGCGCTACGAGATGTCGCAGATGCCGGAGTTCGCCCACCGCCAGCACTTCCAGATCTGGCAGGACTTCATGACGCTGGTTGAAGAGATCGTGGGCCTGCCGCGACACCTCAGCCAGCACTCCGGCGGCATCATCGTCGCCGCGAACCGCATGGACGAGCAGGTGCCCCTTCAGGCGACGGCGATGGAAGGGCGCTACATCTGCCAGTGGGACAAGGACTCCGTCGCGGATGCGGGCTTCATCAAGCTCGACTTCCTCGGCTACCCCTCCCTCGATCAGCTCAACCGCGGCCTGCGTTACATAAGAGAGCGTCACGGCAGGACGGTCGAGCCCATGAAGGACATCGACCTCGCCGACCAGCAGGTCTACGACGATGATCCAGCGCGGCGACGTCCTGGGCATCGTCCAGATCCAGAGCCGGGCCCAGATCCAGGTGCTCTTGCGCATCAGGGTCTCCTGCATCCATGACCTGATCATCCAGGTCGCCCTCATCCGCCCCGGCCCGATTCAGGGCGGCGCGGTTCATCCCTACATCGCCCGTTGCCTGGGCGAGGAAGAGGTGACCTACGACCATCCCTCGCTGGAGCCGGTGCTCGAAGAGACGAAGGGCGTCTTCGTGTTCCAGGAGCAGGTGATCCAGGCAGCGATGAAGGTCGCGGGCTTCAGCAGCCTGCAGGCCGACCAGCTCCGGCGCGCCATGAGCCGCAAACGCTCCCGCGAGGAGATGGAGAAGCAGCGGCGCGACTTCATGACTGGCGCCGCGAACAACGGCGTGGACGAGGACACGGCTGTGACGATCTACGACAAGATCCTCGCCTTCGCCTCCTTCGGCTTCCCCAAGTCGCACGCCGCGGCGATGGCGGTGACGGCGTTCCAGGTCGCCTGGCTCAAGCGCTACTACCCGCCCGAGTTCTACTGCTCACTGCTGAACGAGCAGCCGATGGGCTTCTACACCCCGGAGGTCATCGCCAACGACGCCCGGCGCCACGACATCGAGATCCGGCCGGTCGACGTCAACCGCAGCGAGGTCGAGTGCACCATGGAGGATGACCTCGAGTTGCCTTCGAAGGGCGCGGTGCGCCTGGGCTACCGCTACGTCAAAGGCCTGGCGCAGGCTGCCTGGGAGCGGCTGCGAGGCCGAGCGGGCGAACGGACCGTACCGGTCGCTATGGGACTTCTGGCGCCGTACTCGTCTGAGCCGGGAAGCGATCGAGAACCTGATCCAGGTCGGGGCGTTTGCCTGGACCGGTCTGCACGAACGCTCGCTGCTCTGGCAGCTCGGTACGTTCTATCAACCGCTGGGCGCCCAGATGCCTCTGGCGCTGCGTCCGCGGAAACCACCCCGCGGCTCGACTGAGATGACACGCGAGGAGCGGGTTGTGACGGACTTCCTCCTCGTAGGCATCGCGGTACGGGGCCGGATGATGGACCTCGTGCGCGATGGCCTGCACGAGGGCATCACGCCCAGCAACCGCCTCGATGACCTGGAGCAGGGTGCGAGGGTGACGGTGGCCGGCCTCGTCGCCGTCCGCCAATCGCCGGAGACGGCGAAGGGCTTCGTCTTCCACACGCTGGAGGACGACTACGGCCTGATGAACGTGATCACGTCACCCAAGCTCGTGCGGGACAAGCGCTGGCGCCCGCTGATCGAGAGCGCCCCCGCGCTCATCGTCCACGGCCACATCGAGCGCCAGGAGCGTTCCGTCAACGTCATTGCCGAACGCTTCGAGGCGCTCGGAGCCATCCAGTACGCCGAGAAGCGAGTACACAACTTCGGTTAGCGACGATGGTCCGGCGTCAGGTCTTGCGGTCCGCTACGCACCTGCACAGGAGCTGTTGAAGGCGCATCCTGCCGGTCCCTGATACGCGAAAGGAGGGGGCCAGAGACCATGGTCGACGCGTGGTTCCCGGATTGACCGATCAATCGTTCGAAATACTTGACAACGAATTGAATGGGTGCATCATCTTCCCTAATCGAACGCCTGTGTATCGGGTGGGAGGAGATCAAGGCCCCTTGAAGCAATACATCTTCCGCCGGTCGCTTGCCCTGCTGTTCAACCTGCTTCTCGTCTCGATCTTCGTTTTCACCATGCTGAGGCTGGTACCCGGCGACGCCGCCGCCGCGATCCTCGGCGTCGACGCCACGCCTGAGAACGTTGCAGCCTTCCGGGAGCGCAACGGCCTCACCGGTACCTTGCCGGAACAGTACGTTCGCTGGGCCGGCGGCATCATCACCGGCGACTTCGGCACCTCCCTGCGTGGCGGTACCAGCGTGACGACGGACTTTTTCTCCCGTCTGCCGGTGACGCTCGAAATCGTCGTCCTGAGTTTCGCCTTCACGGTACTGATCGGGATATTTACAGGCGTTTTCTCCGCCCTCAAACAGAACGCAGCCTCCGACGTTGGCCTGCGCTTCTTCGCGACGCTTGCACTCGCCGTGCCGAACTTCCTCCTCTTATCCCTGTTGCTCGTCGTGCCTGCTCGCATGTTCGGGTACGCACCCCCATTTGGTGCCACCGTGTTCTTCGACGCGCCTCTGGACAACCTCCGCCTGTTCGTGCCCCCCACCTTGATACTCTCCATCGGCGCATCTTCCGTGCTCATGCGGTTCACGCGCTCAGGCTTTCTCGAAGTCTTGCGCCAGGACTACATTCGCACCGCCCGGGCCAAGGGGCTGTCTGAGAACACGATCACCATGCGGCACGCGTTCCGAAACGCCTTGCCGCCCGTGCTCACTCTCACCGGGCTGCAGCTCGGCGGCCTGCTTGGCGGCTCGATCATCCTCGAGCGCGTCATGGGCCTGCCCGGACTTGGTGTCTGGGCCCTCGATGCGATCCAACTCAAGGACTACCCCATCGTCATGATCGTGGCCATGTATAGCGCTCTAATGCTCATGGTCATCAGTCTCCTGATCGATATCTCGTACGGGATCATTGACCCCCGTATCCGCTACTCGTAAGCCGGCAAGGATGACCTAGGAGAACCATGGCTACAAGTACAAGTGTCGATGAAATCACTCGTTCTGCCCGAGACCAGGAGAGTCAGTTCCCGGCGAGGACAAGAATGCAGTCGCTGCGGCTTACCTGGGCCAAGTGGCGCCAGCGGCCGCTCGGTCTTTTCGGACTCGTCATCGTCATATTCGCCTTCTTCCTGGCAATCTTCGCGCCCTACGTTGCGCCCTACGACCCGCAGGCCTTCGTGGGCGCGAGGCTGGAGTCGCCCAACAGCACTCATCTGCTCGGCACGAACAGCCTGGGCCAGGATGTCTTCTCCCGCACGATTTACGGCGCCCAGGTCTCCATGGCCGTAGCCTTCGTCGCGACCTTCCTGGGCGTGGCGGTCGGGACGGTCCTCGGGCTCGTCAGTGGCTACTTTGGCGGCACCGTTGATATGAGCTCTCAGCGCTTCATGGAAGTGCTGGCCGCCCTGCCTGGGCCTCATGCTCGTGCTTATCGTCGTCGCCGCATTAGGCAGGCCGAAGGAGTCAGGTTCTGACGTCATCATCCTGGGCTGGCAGCTCCGTTCGCTCTCGCTGGCGATCTCACTGGGGTTCATCTTCGGCGTCATGCGCGTGATCCGCTCCGCCGTCCTCAAGGAGCGCGGCCTGCCTTACGTGGAGGCTGCAACGACCATTGGCGCAAGCACACCCCGGATCATCTTCCGGCACATCCTGCCCAACGTGTTTCCCTACGTGATCGTCACCTTCACGACGATCTTCGGCGCCGTCATCCTCATCGAGGCAGGCGTCTCCTTCCTCGGCTACGGTGTGTCGATCGGGACGCCGTCCTGGGGCCTCGACCTGTCAGGGCGGAACCGGGAGTTCTTCATCTCGGCGCCGTGGGTGATGCTGGGGCCGGGCGTGGCCCTGACCCTAACCGTGTTGGGGTTCAACTTCCTCGGCGATACGCTGCGGGACGTCCTGGACCCGAGGCTACGAGGCTCGCGCTAGGTCATCCGGCAGGCGCGGTGGGCTCGCCGGCCGGCGAGACGCCGTTGGTGTGGGCGGCGACCTGGTAGAGGCTCTCGAACGCCTTCGCCAGTGACTCGGCGTCATCCAGGTTGAGGTTCGGGTCGCGCACCAGCAGCGTGCGGATGGCGCTGGGTGTGGCAACACCGGCACCGTCATCGTCCGGCGAGCGACTGTGCTCGGGTGCGCCCAGCAGCCAGAGCACCAGCCTGCTTGCTTCTCGCGCGAGCTCTTCTGATGTCGCGTTCCAGAGCAACTCAGAGCCCCACCAGATCAGGACGCCGTGGAGGAGAGCCGCCGCGAGCTTCGGGTCGACATCCTCTCGATAGAGGCCGGCTTGTATGCCCTCGAGCAGGGTCTCTTCGATCATCGCGCGGCCCGCTTCGATCATCTCCAGGTGAGTGCCGCGCAGCTCCGAGTTGTGCAGACCGACTTCGATCATCTGGAGCACGAAGCCCGCATCGGTGTTGTCGGTCGACAGGAAGGTGTCGACGAGGCGGCTCAGGGAGCTCGACGCGCGACCGCCCTTTTCGACGTGGAAGCGGTCCATGTACTTCCGCGATGCGTCGAGGAGCGCCGCGTCCACCAGCTCCTTCTTGCTTTTGAAGTAGTACGCGAGCGTGCCCGTGCTGACACCGGCTCGCTGAGCGACGGTGCGCATGGTGGTGCGTTCGAGGCCGTAGTCCGAAATGCAGTCCATCACGGCCTGCATGATCTGCCGTCTGCGCTGGCTCGCGACGGTCATCTCGAGTTCACGCGGTCGCCGGGCCCCTGTTTGATGCTCTTCCGAAGCCACAATCACCTTCGACTTCAGTCTATGCGCTCGGTCTCTTGGCGGAAAGAGGGGATAAATCCGTCTCAATTTTCATCTTGACAAGCTCCTGGACGAGTCTTAGGTTACCCACGTCGTGAAATCTAATCTATCGTTCGATTTATCACACGTATGTTCAGTCAGCATATGCGGCTGGTCAAGGCGCCCTTCCTCGGGGTGCTCGGAGGTAGTGCATGAATGTGTGATTCAGCGAAGTTCGCAACCTGGTTGGCACGGTAAAGGGGAGCACCTGGGGCTCCAGGAGGAAGGGACCTAATGCAGAGCTATTGGGAACGCGTTACCCGAAATCGCATCGCAAGGAGGCGTCTGCTTGCAGGGGGCGCCGGTCTATCCCTCAGCGCCATTGCCCTGGCGGCGCTCGGCTGTGGCAGCGACGATGACGACTCGTCATCCACGGGCGCGACGGGTTCAACGGGCGCCACAGGCAGTACAGGTGCCACTGGCGGTACGGGTGCGTCTACGGGCAGCACGGGGGCGTCGGATACCGCCACCACGCTCTACGGCGGCACTGCGTCCAGCGACACGCCGAAGACCGGAGGCACGTACGGCGACACATACACGTCCTCCAACAACCTCAACATCCTCACGAACGCCTCCGAGTACGCTGCCTTCGGTGGCCAGTACGTCTACGACCACCTGATCACGACGAGGACCAACCCGAACGCGCCCTATGTTCTGGAGGCGGCGGAGTCCTTCGAGCAGCCAGACGACATAACGATCACATTCAAGCTGCGGCCGGGCATGAAGTACCACAACTTCCCGCCTGTCAACGGACGCGAGGTCGTGGCTGAAGACGTGGTCAAGATGCAGGAGTTCGTCACTCCGCAGGACAACATCGAAAACAACTTCCAGAAGAACTACCTGGACCACGCCGAGGCGCCGGACAAATACACGGTCGTCTACAAGCTCAAGGGCCCCCGCGCCTATCTGTTCGACTCGCGCATCCTCGGTCACCCGGGGCCGCAGGCAATTATCCCGTATGAGACCTTCGATAAGTTGGACTCGGAGCGCCAGATCGGCAGCGGTCCGTTCATCCTGGACAACTGGGTGATCAGCACCCGGTACCACTACGTCCGCAACCCTGAGTACCACGGCCGTGGCCAGTCCGGCCTGCCCTACCGAGACGCTACTGACGTCTTCATCCTGGCCGACAACGCCGCGATTGAGGCTGCCATGCGCAGCGGCCAGGTCAGTGAGTGGATTCCGCCGCCAGCCCAGTTTGAGGAGCTGGCTTCCTCGATGGGCGATAAAGTTCAGACGCAGGAATATCTGGGACTGAACCCGTTCACCTGGAACATGAACATCGACAAGAAGCCCTTCGACGATGTCCGCTTCCGCCAGGCTTTCTATCGCCTCACCAACCGCCAGCAGTACATCGACCTGGTCTACGCCGGTCAAGCGGTCGCGCCGACCGGCTTCCTCGCCGCGTCGATGACGGGCTATCAGGTCGATGAGAGCCAGACCGCGGAGTACTTCAAGTACGATGTCGCAGAGGCCAAGCAGCTTCTTTCTGCTATGGACTTCGATGACAGCAAAGAGGTTGAGCTCTTCTACATCGGCCCATCCTCCACCAGCGATGTGGCGGCCGAGGTGATGAAGCAGCAGGCAGCCGCGGCCGGCATCAAGATCCGCATCGTCACGTTCGGGTTGGCCGAGGCCTTGCCTCGTACTCAGCGAGGCGAGTGGGAAATGTTCGTTGGCGGCCACCCTGGCTACGACACGCCCAGCGTGCCGATGCGCCACAACTCCAGCACGCCCAACCACCAGTTCGAGGTGCGAGGCTTGAGGGATCCTGAATACGATGCCATGGTCGAGAAGGCGGAGATGACGGTCGACATCGAGGCGAACCGTGAGATCGTCAAGCAAGCTCAGCTGTACGCGATCTCGCACTACACGAGCTACTACGACATCCTCACGCCGATCAACCGCCGTCTCCTGGATTCCAGGATCCGCAACTACGAGATCGAGGCCTCCAACACGGCGATGCATCAGGCAACCATGTGGTTTGACGCCTAACGCGGCGTGGCGCGGGAAATTGAATCGCTATCCGGTGAGGTTCGGCACCGACGCCGAGCCTCACCGGACTAACCAGTCGAGGGCACACAGATCTGCCTGACAGGTCTGGCGAACGAGGGAACATGCGGCGCAGCACAGATCGAATTCTCACCACCCACGTAGGGAGCCTGATCAGGCCTCCCGACCTGCTCGAATTCGCCATGGCGCTGCAGAACGGGCAGCCCGTCGACCGAGCGGCCTACGAGGCCTGTCTCAACGCCTCTGTCGCCGAAGTCGTTCGTAAGCAGGCAGAGGTCGGCATTGACGTCATCAGCGACGGCGAGTTCGGCAAGTCGAGCTGGGCAGCGTACGTGCTCGAGCGGGTCACGGGCTTCGAGCTTCGGCCGGAGCAGAAGATGCCCTTGAACTGGCTCGGGCGCGACCGCGAGCGGTTCAGGGAGTTCTTCGAAGTCGAGATGCCGAATTCGCTTACCGGCTCAGCCTCGGAGGTTTGCATCGGGCCCATCGCCCTGAGCGACCGCGAGAGCCTGCCGCGGGACATCAAGAACATGCAGACGGCGCTTCAGGACGTGACGGTAGAAGAGGCCTTCATAACGGCCGTTGCACCGGCCAGCACGGCCTACAACGGAGTGAACGAGTACTACCCAAGCGACAAGGAGTACGTGTACGCCATCGCCGACGCCCTGAAGGAGGAGTACCAGGCCATTTACAAGTCTGGTCTCTTGCTCCAGGTCGATGACGCGGTGCTGGCCAACATGTACGACTACCTCGTGTCGCAGAGCCCGGAGCGATATCGAGAGTGGGCTCAGCTGCGCGTCGACGCCCTGAACCACGCGCTGGAGGGCATCCCGGAAGACCGGGTGCGTTACCACATCTGCTTCGGTAGCTGGCACGTGCCCCACGTCTCCGACGCGCCGTTGAGCGAGATGATTGATCTGATCTTGCAGGTCAAGGCCGGCGCCTACTCGTTCGAAGCCGCGAACCCCCGACACGAGCACGAATGGACGATCTGGGAATCTCGAAAGCTGGCCGACGGCAAGGTGCTGATCCCGGGCATCATCACCCACCACACGACGATCGTGGAGCATCCCGACCTCGTCGCCCAGCGCATCGTCCGCTTCGCATCGCTGGTCGGGCGCGAGAACGTGATCGCCGGGACCGACTGCGGATTTGCCCAGGGCCAGGGGGTGCAGCGCGTGCATCCCTCGGTGATGTGGGCCAAGTTCGAAGCCCTGGTCGAAGGCGCTAAAATCGCTACTGACAAGCTCTGGGCCTAGCCCGGACTGACACTCACATCAAATTCGAACGGAGGAACCTCATGACTGCTGAAGTAATCAAGGGTGCCAGGGCAGGTACCACGGTGCGCCAGCCGGAACCGCCGGCGCAGGGCGAGCTGACTCAGACGCCTCACGAAATCGAAGGCCCATACTTCCGCCTCGGCGCGCCCAATCGCTCGAACCTGCTGGAGCCGGGCGACAAGCCCGAGCTCGTGCTGACGGGCCGAGTACTGAATGAGAAGGGCACGCCGATCCCGGGCGCCGTCGTCAACCTGTGGTCGTCCGATGCCGTGGGCAACTACGACATGCTGGGCTACAAGTACCACGGCTACCAGGTGACGGACGCCGAAGGACGCTACGAGTTCACGACGATCGTCCCGGGCGCGTACGAGCCGCGTAACGCCAAGCACCTGCACGTGAAGGTCCAGGGCATCAGCAGCCCGATCACGACCCAGCTCTACATCGAAGGTGAGCCCGGCAACGAAGAGGACGACTTCTACTCCTCCGAGCTCCTGGTGCACTGCACCTCGGACGCCAACGGCACCAAGCACGGCTCTTACGACTTCGTGGTCAAGCAGGTGACGGAGCGAGAGAACGTGACGCCGGAGAGCCTGGCTGCCCGAGTCTAGCCCGGCACCGCAGCGCACAAGGAAGTAGGGCACGATGCCAGGAGTGTTGTCCGGCCAGGTGGCCGTCGTTACCGGGGCCGGTCGCGGGTTCGGCCGCGCCATCGCGACGGGGCTGGCTGCCGCCGGCGCCGCCGTGACGGTGACGGCGAGGTCGCAGGACCAGGTGCAGAGCACCGTCGATGAGATCACGGCCGCCGGGGGCAAAGCAATCGCAGTCCCCGGCGACGTCACCTCTCGCGACGACGTCGAGCGAGTCAAGCGAGAGACGGAGGCCAACTTCGGCACCGCCACGTTCGTCGTGCACAACGCCGGCGTGCCCTGGCCCTTCGGTCCCGTCTGGCACGTCGATCCCGACGAGTGGTGGGCCGCCCAGGCGGTGCACGTACGGGGCGCCATGCTCTACCTCAACGCCTTCGTGCCCGCGATGATCGAGAACGGCGGCGGCAGGGCCATCGTGATCTCGAGCACCGCAAGCCAGGCCGTGCGGCCGAACCTCTCGGGCTACGCGGTGGCCAAGTACGCGCAGAATCGCCTCGTCGAACACCTGGCCGCGGAAGGTGCGCCCTACAACGTATTCGCGTGGGCCGTGCACCCGGGCTCCGTGATCACCGGCATCTCGCACGAAACCCTGGCTGACCCCGACGCCGCGAAGTATCTGCCGGACTTCCTCACCCGGCTGCGGCTCCAGCAGGAGCGCGACGACCCGAACGTGGGCCTGAAGGCGTGCGCCGATTTCTGCGTGGCGCTCGCTTCCGGCAAGGGTGACGCGCTTTCCGGCATGTACCTCGAACCGACCTGGGACCTCGCGGAGCTCACGAAGAGCAAAGCCTGAGCTCCGGCACCGAGTCTGACTTAGGCCTCGGTATGGTCGCTACGGGAGCGCGTCGGCGCAGCGTTTCGCTTGGAGCAGCGCCGGTGCTCGCCTGCACGGCCTCCGATACGAGGTAACCGAGCT
>CAVYJE010000012.1:0-85287 GCA_963768705.1 uncultured Chloroflexia bacterium | reverse complement strand
TCGGATGGCTGGGCTCGAAGTCGACGCTCAGGCCCAACTCCCGCAGCGTCTCGCTCGTCGTTGGCCCGATCGAGCAGATCGCGAGGCCTCGTAGGGCATCTCGCAGCGCTTCTTCGAGCCCGAGCTGCCCGGCGATCAGCAGCATGTTCACGACCTGGCGCGACGCCGTGAACAGCACCGCATCGATCTCGCCCGCGATGATCCGCTCAGGTTGGCCTCCAGCGGCGCCAGGTCGTGCGGCAAAGCCCATTCGTAGACCGGTACCCGGGTAACCGTCGCGCCTAGGCTCTCGAGGCCCTCGTACAGGTCCGTGCTGGGCAGGCCGTGCTCCTGGATCGCGATGCGGACGCCGTCCACTCGCGGCGCGCCCTCACGGCAGGCCGCGAGGATGTCGCGCCACGTGTTCGGCTCACCGATGCGATGGGTGGGGTTGAGGCCGACCTCGTGCAGGGCGGCGACGGGCTTCGGACCGCGCGCTACGGTCGTCACGCCTTCGAGCCCTTTGAGGAAGGCCTCCTGGTCTACCTGGCCCTTCAGCGTCCTCAAGATGAACCGGAAGCCCACGCCCGTCATCAGTACGACCATGTCGTACTCGCCGGCGATGACGCCTTGGGCGAAGTCGAGGACCGCCGTGTTCTCCTCCAGCGGCACCTCGCGCATCGATGGGCTCACGAACGCCGCGGCGCCTGCTGTCTCCAGCAGGCGTGTCATCTCCGCGGCGCGACGGCTCTCGAATCCGGCTACTCGCAAGGCTCTGAATCCGTCAGCGTTGTTAGTCAAGCTAGCTACCACCATCTGCCGATCCCGCAGCCCCTTCGAGCCTGGGCGCCTGCCTCAAGGGTACGTCCATTCTCGCAGGTTCCGCCGTTGTGGCCGCACTGACGACGGCGCGCTTGCCGTAGGTGAAGTACAGCGCAAGGCCGGTCATCAGGCCACCGCCGACGATGTTGCCGAGCGTGACGGGGATCTGGTTCCACAGCCACCAGTCGCTGAGGGAGACGTGGGCGCCGAACATCATGCCGGCTGGAATCACGAACATGTTGACGACGGAGTGCTCGAAGCCCTGGGCGAAGAAGGTCATGATCGGCAGCCACATGGCGACGATCTTGCCGGTGGTGGATTTCGACGTCATGGCCATGACCACGCCCATCGTCACCATCCAGTTGCACAGTACGGCCTTGAAGAACACCTCGCGCATGCCCGCGGCGCCCTGGGCCTGGTAGGCCAGCGTCTTCGCCTCGGCGACGGCGACCAGCTTGTCGGCCACTACTGAGCCGCCGTTGGTCGTGGCGTAGAACAGGCCGGCGTAGAGCAGGCCGCCGAGCAGGTTACCGACAAACACCCATCCCCAGTTGTTCGCGAGGTCTTTGACGGTGATCTTCTCGCTCAGGACTCCGAGCGGTAGGAGAGCGAAGTTGCCGGTGACCAGCTCCAATCCGAGGAGCACGATCATGACGAATCCGATGGGGAAGATCACCCCTCCCACGATGCCGACGCCGACCTGGATCTGGGTCAGGAACGCCAGCGTCGTCGCGATGCCCAGGAGGGCGCCGGAGAGGATGCCGCGCAGGATGAGGTCCCGGATCGCCAGCTTACCCTTCGCGGCGCCGGCGTTGACCATGGTTTCGACTACGTCTGCAGGAGCTACGTAATCCATTTCCACTTCTAATACCTTCCTTTCTATGCCTTTCGATTTCGTTCAGGCCGGAACGCCGGCCTCGATTGTGGTTGGCGCCGTCTGCAACGCCCGGAGCTTCTTGCGCACGTTTTCGAAGTCTGTGTGGCGAATGAGAAACTCGATCGTGCTTGCGACGTCCTCGCAGGGCACGTCCTGCATGACCTTCAGGCCGGCTACCGGCTCCGGCCCCGACGAGCCGCCGATGAAGATGTCGACCGTGTCGATGATCTCGTCGCCGACGCGGGTGCGACGGCCCAGCAGGCCGATGTCGGAGGCCTGGTGGCTGCCGCAGCCCGCCGGACAGCCCGACCAGTTGATCGAGACCGGCCCGGAGCGCCCGAGTGTGCCGTCCAGGGCATCGATCACCTGCTGGGCGTAGCTCTTGGTCTCGATCAGCGCCATGCTGCAGTAGTCCATGCCCGTGCAGCTCGTCGTGCCCTGCGCGATGGCGCCCGGCTGGTAGCTGAGCTCCTGAAGCAGAGGCTCTGCCTTGAAGCTGCCGAGTACCGCGTCGGGGATGTTTGCGACGATGACGTTCTGGCCGGAGGTGAACCGGATCTCGCCGTTGCCGTATGCCTCCGCCAGCCGTGCCAGCTCCAGCATCTGATCGCCGGTCGCGCGGCCCACCGGCACGAGCAGGCCGGCGTAGTTCAGGCCGGGCTGGCGCTGGGGGAAGATGCCGATGTGGTCCGTCGAGGTCAGCCAGCGCATGTCATCGCCGGCCGGTGCCAGCCCGTGACCCAGCCGTGCTTCGACCTCCGCCCGGAAGCGCTCGATGCCCCACTCGTCGATCAGGAACGAGAGGCGGGCCTTGGTGCGCACCTCGCGGCTGCCGTAGTCACGGAAGATCAGGGCGATCGCGGCAGCCACGTCTGCGGCCTCTTCCATCTCGATGAAGGCGTTCAGGGGACGCGCGGGTGTGAGGCCGCCCGAGCCCTGTTTGCCGCCAACCAGGACGTTGAAGCCGTTGACGGTCTTGCCGTCTCGCCAGCGCGTCGCGGGCACCATGGTGATGTCCTGGGTGGCCGCGTGCGTGCAGTTCTCCAGGCAGCCGGTCATCGTCACGTTGAACTTGCGGGGCAGGTTCGTGAACTCGCGGTTGCCGACGAAGCGCGCCGTGAACGCCTGAGACGCCGGAGACGCGTCGAACAGCTCGTTTTGGGTAAGGCCTGCGACGGCGCAACCGACGACGCCGCGGATGTTGTCGTGGCCGGTCTGCAGGGTCAGCAGCCCGACCTCGCGCAGCTTGTCGAGCACACCCGGCATATCCTCGATGCGGAATCCAGCGCAGCTGAACCTGCTGGCGCGTCGTAATGTCGAGCGTGCCGCGGCCCTGCTCATTCGTAATCTCGCCGATCGCCCGCACCTGCGCGGCGTTCGAGAGGCCGTTGGGGATGCGAATGCGGACCATGAAGTAGCCCGTGGTCTGCTTGCGGTAGAAGACACCCCACCACTTCAGTCGCGCGTCGCGGTCCGCGTCCGGAATCGACTCCCAGCCTTCGCGTGCGTAGCGCTCGATGTCGGCGCCAACGTCGAGGCCATCGCGCTCCGCCTTGATCTGCTCGAGCTTGCTCTTGCTTTTCGCTGCTGTAACCATGCGTCGCCCTCCTCTGATTGCAGGCATTCGGTCTCGAGACCACCTGCTTCACTCACGAGTCAGGCTATTCGCGCAGCGTTTCGGCGTAGTCGCGCTATATCTAACAGCCGGTGAACACTGTGTTTCCCCAGGTCTAACAACGCGTGGGGAGAAGATGGCCGCGGGTATGTGACGACCGCCTGTAGCGCCCCAGCATGCTGGGGCGCTACAGGGACAAGGAGGAAGGGTTCGGGGTGAACTATGTGGAATGCCGAACTGTCATCCCTCGGCGTGGCGCTCGCTACTGCGCGACGGCTGCCTTCTGCGCCCGCAGCAGCTCCGCGACGCGCTCAGGAAGCTCATCGAGCGCAACCCCTTGCAGCACCGGCTCTGCCACGCGCGGGTCGACGCCCAGCCGGCCGCCGATGTACACGTCGACGCCGTCGCTGAGCTCGTCTCCGTTGCGCACACGCGTCGCCTGCAGGCCGATGTCGCCGATGTGGTGTTGGCCGCAGCCGCGCTGGCAGCCGGACCAGTGCACACGCAGAGGCGTCGCGCCCGGCAGCAGCTCTTCCATGCGCCCAGCGAAGTCGAGGGCGCTGCCCTTCGTATCGATAAGGGCGAACTGGCAGAAGTCGCGGCCGGTGCAGGAGACGCTGCGGCGGCTCCAGGAGGGCGGCTCGGGTGAGTATCGCTGCAGCAGGGGCTCCTTGAGCAGCGCCGGCAGGCGTTCCTGCGGCACGTTGACGATGAGGACGTTCTGGTTGTTCGTCAGTCGCAGCTCGCCGCTGCCGTACGCGTCTGCCAGTCGTCCCAGCTCGATCAGGTCATCACCCTCGATCCTGCCGACGGGCACCAGGCAGCCCACCGTGTTGAGGCCGGGCTGCTTTTGTGGTGACACGCCGAGGTGGTCACCGGCGTACTCCTCGATCTGGCTCTCGCCCGCGGTTTCGAGGGGGCCGAAGCGCTTCTCCAGCTCCGCCCGCAGGGGTTTGACGCCCCATTCCTCTCGCAGCCAGCGCAGGCGCGAGCGATGGCGGTCCTCGCGGAAGCCATGGTCGCGGAACAGCTCGATCACGGCCAGGCAGAGCGCGGAGGCCTGCTCGGGCTCGACGAAGACGTCGAGGCCCGTCGCGAACGCCGGTGACTCGCCGCCCATGCCGCCCAGGATCAGGTTGAAGCCGATGCGGCCATCTTTTAGGGCGGGCGTGAGGCTGAGGTCGTGAATCTGCGAGGTGGCGCAGTCGTGGCGGCAACCGCTGACCGACACGTTGAACTTGCGCGGCAGGTTGCTGAACGCCTTGCGCCCGACGATCGCCTCCTGCAACGCCAGCGCAATCGGCGACGCGTCGACCACCTCGTCCGGGTCGAGGCCGGCCATCGGGCAGCCCGTAATGTTACGCACGTTGTCCATGCCGGACTGCCGGAACTCGAGGCCGACCCGGCGCAGCGACTCGAAGATGCGCGGCACGTCCTGGATGCGCACCCAACGTAGCTGGATGTTCTGGCGCGTCGTGATATCGAGCTTGCCGCGCCCAAACTGGTTGCTCAGGCTGCCGATCTCGGTGATCTGCCGCGATGTGAGGATGCCGTTGGGCACGCGCAACCGGAACATGTAGTAGCCGGGCGTTTGGCGGCGGTAGAACACGCCGTACCACTTCATGCGCTCGATGTCGTCGGGGTCGATCGGGGCGCCCGTGTTGGCGTAGCGCAGGATGTCGTCGAGGATGTCGAGGCCGTCCTTGACGATCTTCAACTCCTCGATGCGGTTGACCGGCGGCAGCATGAGGCCGTAGCCGCGCTTGCGTAGCGTCCGCAGCCGGTAGAACTTCGAGTCCGCCAGCTTCGTCCGTAGCCGCGCAATCAGCACGCTGAGGTGGCGTTTGCGATCCGGCGTGACCTCATGCCACAGGGCATACGCCAGCTCCGACTGCGACACGGGCTTCCCGGCCGAGCGCGCCAGCAGCACCAGCAGGTCGAACTCCTGCACGGTGAGCTTGAGGCTGCGCTCGCCCAGATACGCCTTCAAGCTATCGAGGCTCAGGCGCAGGTCCCCGACAACGATGTCGCCGCTGCGGGGCTTTGGCTCCGTAGCAACGGTCGCGGGTGCTTCGATGCGTTCCATAAGCCTGCGCTGGGAAAATGTCTGCTTGTCCATGCCTGGTCTGTCTACAAAGGGATCTATAGGTAGGGCGGACGACTGACGGCTGCCAGAGTCTCGCCAAAGTTTCCTGAACGACATAAGCAAGATAACGCCAAGGCAGTTTCGAAGTCGTAGCTGAATGTCTAACGTTGGATGAAGAGTACGTTTCCACTCCCTAAGCAGATCGTTGCGCCCAGCTTGATCCACCGGCGGCGCGATCTGGCATGATGGCGCGCGATGATGCGGCGAAGGCGGCTGGCTGCAGGCGCCGGAGTGCTGGGAGCGCTCGTGCTGCTTGCCGTCGTCGCCTGGTACTTCGTTCTCCGCAGCGAAGGACCGCTCTCATCCCTCATCGCCAATGACGTCCCCGCAGCGGTCTCACTCTCCCATGCACTCGATTCATTGCCGGGGCCGTCGGGTGCAGCCAGTACGAGCAACGATGATTTCGCCGGCCGCTGGCAGATCGTCCAGGGCGAAAGCACCTTCGTGGGCTATCGCGTGGTCGAGACCCTGGCGAGGTTCGGCGCCGACACTGCCGTCGGCCGCACCCACGACCTCGGCGGTGCCCTCAAGTTCAACGGCAACCGGCTCACCAACCTCGACGTTACCGCTGATCTGAGCACACTGAAGTCCAACCAGCCGGCGCGGGACGACCAGCTCACGATCCAGGGCCTCGAGACCGACGTGTATCCCATCGCCAATTTCGTACTCACCGTCGCAGTCCTCGTACCCGAGTTGCCGCTGGAAGGCCAGCCTTTCTTGCAGACGGTCACGGGCAACCTGAGCTTGCACGGCGTCACCCGCCAGGTGGACATTGATGTCGAGGCTGCGTTGTACGACGGCCTCCTGATTGTCGTTGGTTCCACCGAGATTGCCTTCGCCGACTTCAACATCGATGAGCCGCAGTCGTTCTACGTGCTCTCGATGGAGGACCACGGCACCATGGAGTTTCAGCTCGTCTTTGCCAAGCGAGAATAACGACGTAATCGATGGGAGCATCGAACGCCACGTGGTCTCATCGCGCCTATAATCCCGAAGCGCCGGCATCAGGCTCGCGATAGGAGGCACTCATGACCGAGGCGGAATGGGGTTCGGACGTCATCGTCGGAGACGCTGCGGCGGCTCGGCATCGAGTACGTGGCGCTCAACCCGGGCGCCAGCTTCCGCGGCGTGCACGACTCCTTCGTGAACTACCTGGGCAACACGCGGCCGGAGATGATCATCTGCAACCACGAGGAGATCGCCGTCGCGATTGCCCACGGCTACGGTCGCGCGGCGGGCAAGCCGATGGCCGCCTTCGTGCACGACATCGTCGGCCTGCTGCACGCCTCGATGGCGATGTTCAACGCCTGGCTGGGCCGCGACGGCGTCCTCGTCCTCGGCGGCACCGGCCCGGTCGACGCCGACCATCGCCGGCCGTGGATCGACTGGATCCACACCGCCAACGTCCAGGGCACGGCCGTGCGCGACTTCGTGAAGTGGGACGACCAGCCCGCCAGCGTCGCGGCCTCGGTCGAGTCGCTGATCCGCGCCTACAACCTCTGCGCCTCCGAGCCCAGGGGCCCTGTCTACGTCTGCTTCGACACCGACGTGCAGGAGCAGAAGCTCGATGCGCCCTTCGAGTTCCCGGACTTCACCCGCTACCCCGTCCCGACTGCGCCTTGGTGGCGACAGCGACGCCCTGAACCGTACGGCCGACATGCTGCTGGGCGCCCGCAACCCCGTGATCCTCGCGAACTCCCTCGGGCGTTCTGAGGCGGCGACGAGATGCGCTGCTGCGGCTCGCCGAGACGCTGGCGGTGCCTGTCGTGACCGGCGGCGACGGCTACAGCTTCCCCACGCAGCACGCCCTCTACGCCACGGAAGACAAGAACGATCTGCTGGCCGAGGCGGACGTCGTCGTCGCCTTCGACGTCTACGACCTCGAGCAGCTCCTGACGCGCCAGAACTGGGCCACGCGCACGAACGAGGACATCCTGCGCCCCGACGCCAAGCTCATCGACGTCTCGTTGCGCCAGCTCACGGTCGAAGAGCTGGGCCGACGACCACGGCGCGCCTCTACCCCACGGAGCTCTCGGTCGCTGCCGACGTGGCGCTGGCGCTGCCGGCGCTCGCCGGGATGGTGCAATCGCGGGCCGCCGAAGCCAACTCGGACGAGGTTGAGGCCCGACGGGCGCGTCTGACCCAACGACGCGCCGAGCTGCGCGAAGAGGCGATCGAGACGGCGAAGCGACAGGCTGCCGAGCAGCCCGTGGCGCTCTCGACCCTGGCGGCTGAGCTGTGGGAGGTCGTCAAGGACGAGGACTGGGTGATCGGCAACGGCGACCTGCGCGGCTGGCTCGACCGCCTCTGGGACTTCGACGCGCCTCACCGCAATCGGGACGGCCGCGGTGGCGCCGGCCTGGGCCAGGGCCTCGGTCACGCCATCGGCGTCGCGCTGGCGAACCGGACACAGGGGCGTCTGACCATCGACATCCAGTCCGACGGCGACTTCCTGTTCACGCCGGCCGCGATCTGGACCGCGGTGCATCACCACATCCCGATCCTCATCGTCATGTACAACAACCACACCTACGGCAACGACCTCGGGCACCAGGGGATGATGGCCCGCGTGCGCAACCGGCCGGAGGAGAACAAGACGGTCGGCATTGACATCAATGACCCGGTCGTCGACTTCGCGTCCATGGCGCGCTCGATGGGTGCGTGGGCGGAAGGCCCGATCGAGCGCCCGGAGGACGTGCGAGCCGCCCTCGAACGCGCAAAGCACGAGGTCATGCACAACGGCCGAGTCGCCCTCGTCGACGTGTACACGCAGGTGAACTGACCAGGTAGAACCGCAACACCTGCTTAACGCCTGCCTTGCCCGCCAGAAACGGGCGGGAAACACCGCGGTGCCATGTTTCTCATGGCGGATTCTCGAACGGGCGACGCCTTGCTCGTCTGACTCATAGCGACCGTTGAGATTCCGGCAGTTTCATCGCCGGCGCGGCCCGATCGGTCTCGCCGTATCTCCATGAGGAGGGAACATGGCCGTTGAATCCAAGGCGCTCTCGCTCGAGTTCGGTGTGCGCGAGATCGCGGATGCCGTAGCGAGCGGCGAGCTCACACCCACCGATGTCGCCGAGTCCGTTCTGGCCCGTATCGACGTCACCGAAGACAAGATCCACGCTTTCAGCCAGCTCGACCCGGCCGACGTGCGCGCCCAGGCCGCCGTGCTCACGGCCGAGGCCGCGGCAGGCAAGCTGCGGGGCCCGCTGCACGGCGTGCCGGTCTCGATAAAGGAATGGTTCAACGTCAAAGGCATGCCCAACCTGATGAAGGGCGAGGACTCCTACATCGAGCCGGAGGATGCGACGGTCGTCGCACGCCTGCGCGATGCCGGGGCGATCATCGTGGGCAAGACGCACACGCCCGTAAACGGCAAGATGCCGCCCACGCGCAACCCCTGGAACCTGGAACACACGGCCGGCGGCACCAGCAGCGGTTGTGGCGCCTCGGTTGGCGCTCGTGTCGTGCCGATCTCGATCGGTGAGCAGACGTCCGGCTCCAACCTGCGTCCGGCTGCTTACTGCGGCGTCAGCGGTCTCAAGCCTTCCTACGGGCGCCTGAGCCGGACCGGCATGTGGGCCTCAGGCTTCTCGCGAGACCACCCGGGGCTCATTGGCTTGAACATGCAGGACATGGCCCTTGTCATGTCGGCGCTCACCGGCTACGCCGCGGGGGACGAGTCCACCCGCCAGTACCATGAGCCGCTGGCCGCCGACCTGAAGATGAGCGAGTTCGCGCCGCCGCGCATCGGTGTCGTCCGCAACTTCTTCCCCGAGAAGACGCAGCCCGTGATGCAGGAGGCGATCGAGAAGTCGGCGGCGACCATGGCGTCGGCCGGGGCAAAGGTCAAGGACGTCATGCTGCCCGCCGACTACGAGCTGGCCTGGCTGGCGATCCCGATCATCGGTGCGGAGGCGGCGACGCGGCGTGCCGGTCAGCCCGCCGCCACCGGGCGTGCGGCCAGAGGCCGGGCCGCCGAGCTGCTCCCGCCGACCTACTACATCCAGGCCCGGCGTATCCGCACATGGCTCAACCAGGAGATTGAGGCGCTCATGGCGACCGAGGGCCTGGACGCCCTCCTCATGGCTTGCGCTCCCGGCGCCGCGCCCTACGGCCTCGAGTCGACCGGCGATGCGACCTTGCTGCAGTGCTGGAGCTTCCTCGGCGTGCCTGCGATCACCGTCAACGGTGGCCTGACGCACGACGGCCTGCCGTTAGGCCTGCAGATGGTGGCGCCGCAGGGTGACGACTACCACCTCATGCAGGTCGGCGCCTGGAGCGAGAGCACGCTGGGGCTCCTGCCTGCGCCCACGGTCGCCTAACTGCCGTTTTGACGCCCACACAAAGACGCCGGTCGAGCAATCGACCGGCGTCTTGCCTTGCTCTGGGAGTCGCTAGCTCACGGGTGCGAGCGCGGACGTCTTCTGGGAGAGGAAGGACTTCAGCAGGTCGATGAACACGCGCGGAGGGCGGCCGGTACTGGTCACGAGGAAGCAGCCACCGCTTGTCTCCAGGATGCGCACGTCATCCTCGGAATTGAGGTTCGAAGCATGCCAGTCTTCCCAGGCGCCACGGACGGTCTCGATCGGTAGGGGCAGGAACATGTGCTTCATCGCGCTTGACCTCGCTTTCGAACCTTACAATCACAAGGTATCCCCCGAACGTTACCGAGTGGTTACGGGAAAGATACGGTTCTGTAAATCAGGTTACGGTTCCATCCAGCGGGCCGCATCAGAGAAAAAGGCCAGTCACCCGGGGGCGACTGGCCTTTTCGTTTTGGTGAGCGTTGTTCGCTAGCCGACGGCCGGCTCGTACAGCTCCTCCGGCTTGTGGCTGACGAAGGCCTTGCGCAGGTCCTTCGTGGCCTCCTGCCAGTCGGTTGAACGAGGCAGGATCACGCCGCCGGACCGGTAGCGGTAGACAGTCGGGTCGTCGACGCCGGGCGGCAGAGTGCCTTCCTTGGCCAGCGCCTTCGCCGCGTTGATCAGGCGGCGACGCGTGCGGATCACCATCGCATCGCTGGTGCCCAGGTGCTCGGACGTGCGGGTGTAGATCGTGCCCATGCTCTCCGTGATCGCCTGGTCCTGCGTGTGGATGCCCGCGATGCCGGTGTACGAGGTCGTGCGCTGAGCTTCGCGGTCGATCTCGTAGTCGTTGCCGGCGTGCTGGGTGAGGCGGAACTTGCCGTACCAGCCCGTGGTCTCCGGCAGGTACTGGAACCCCGGCGGAGGCGGCGTCACTTCCTGCGGCGCATCGTCCGGGTTGGTGCTCGCCAGCGCCTTGGCTTCGATGGCGCCGCCGCTGCCCGCCGCCGCGCTGCGACCGCCCTGGCCGAGACCGCCCTGGCGGGTACTGGGTACCGTGAAGCTCCAGAACATCATGTGCTCGTCGTCCATCGGCACCCAGGCGCGTACAAGGATCTGCATGCCCAGGACGCCCGTGGGAATCATCGTGTAGAAGGGGAAGAGGAAGTGGGCCACGCGCCAGTAGTACGTGTCGGGCTCCGCGGGACGGTACGCGCCGTAGGAGGTGCCGAACTCGGTGTCGAGCACGTCGTAACGCGGAGCCTTGTCCGCCACCGTGTAGTAGTCGAAGGACTTTGGCGTCGCCTTCGCTGGGTCGACGGCGCCCAGGTGCAGGTAAGCGAGGTGTGACGTGTCGATGTCGCCCTCGAGGCCCTGCATCCAGTTGCAGTCCCGCAGCGCCTTCTGCACGACGGTCGGCTGGTCGTCGATCATGTTGGGCTCGATGTCGGGCAGCGGCGGCAGGTTGTCTCGCTCTCGCGTGCCCATGTAGGCCCAGACGACGCCGTTGCGCTCGATGCACTGGTAGGCCTTCGTACGCACCTTGTTCTTGAAGTTGCTCTCGGCAGGCTCGGACGGCATATCGACGCAGGCGCCGGTGACGTCGAACTTCCAGCCGTGGTAGACGCAGCGCAGGCCTTCCTCTTCGTTGCGCCCGAAGAACATCGAGGCGCCGCGGTGGGGGCAAGCGTCCTGGATCAGCCCGACATCGCCCGAGGTCGTGCGGAAGCCGATGAGGTTCTCGCCGAGGATACGCACGCGCTGTGGCGGGCAATCCGGCGTATCGAGCTCGTTCGATATGAAAACCGGCACCCAGTACTCACGCATGAGCGTGCCCATGGGCGTTCCGGGACCAACCCGACAGAGGACCTCGTTGTCTTGCTTGCTGAGCATGTCTTACCTCCCAGCGGTGCTTCGAGTGCCTGCCAATCGATTCGACAGAAAGCCACTTAAGGCTTAGCTATCACCGATTCTAGGGTATCGAGCTCAGGTTGTCAGCCTGTCGTCCCACCGGGTTGCGTGCCGAGTCCGTTCGATGCTGATTGCTCCGTCTGCCGAAGCCTCCTGCGCCGGTGTAGGATTGGCTCACTAGCAGGAGGTCTCATGCTCAACGATTTCGACCTGACCGGTAAGAAGGTCCTGATTACGGGCGCCGGTCGCGGTATCGGCAAGGGCATCGCGTTCGCGATGGCGGAGGCTGGCGCCGACATTGCCGTCACCTCGCTCGGCGGTGATACGGCTATCGCGGTGGGCGAAGAGGTGCGCAAGCTCGGCCGTCAAGGCTTCGGGTACGCCTGCGACGCGACGAAGGTCGCCGACGTCGAGGCGTTGCGTGACAAGGTCTTCGCCGACCTCGGCGGTGTCGACGTCCTGATCAACAACCTCGGCGATGCTATCCGTGGCACCGTCTCGGCGATGCCGGGCTCGCAGCTGCACGTGCTGGACGAGAAGGACTGGCACCACGTCGTCGACGTCAACCTGACGCAGGCGTACACCGGCTGCCACGTCTTCGGCCCGCATCTCCTGGAGAAGGGCGCCGACGCCAGCGTAATTAACATAACTTCGTTCGCCGCGCTGCGACCGGGCGCCAACATGGTCGCCTACGCCTCCGGTAAGGCCGGCCTCATGCGCTTCACGGAGTCTTTGGCCCTGGAGTGGGCGCCGTACAAGGTGCGCGTCAACGCCATCGCGCCCGGCACCTTCCCTGATGCCTACGCGATGTCCGCGGAGGACCTGGCGAAGCGCAACGCCGACGCCGCCTCGACCGTGCCGCTGGGGCGCCTCGGCCACCCGCGAGAGGTCGGCCTTGTGGCGGTTTTTCTTGCATCCAGCGCCGGTAGCTACGTTACCGGTCAGACCTTCACGATCGACGGCGGTCGTACACTTCTATAGAGGAGACGAGAACATGTCGCCCACCGTCACACCGGAGCGCTTCGCCGAAGGCATGACCTTCGACCAGTACGTGGCGTACATCGGCACGCCCGAAAACCTGCAGCGCGAGGCGACCGGCGGAGCCGCCCGGCGCGACTTCAGTCACTTCTTCGCCGAGGCGTTTCGCAACGCTCACCTCACTGACTACCAGATCGAAGCACTGACCCGCCTCGCGAGCATGCGCGGCGGCCCCGCGAAACTCCTCGTGCTCTCCGAGGACTGGTCCTCCGACTGCCGCCGCGACGTGCCGACTTTCGCGCGCATCGCCGCAGTGACCGGCATGGAAATGCGCATCTTCCGCCGCGACGGCCAGAAGTTCTCCGATGCGCACGAGCCCAGCCAGGCAGAGGCGCCCGACAGCAACGCCGACCTCATGTCGCAGTTCCTCAACCACAAGAACGGCGAGTCGTGGCAGTCGATCCCGGTCGCCGCCTTCTTCACCAAGGACTTCGAGTACCTCTATCACTACACGGAGTATCCCGCGATCTACGAGAAGGACCGTCTAAGGAACCACATGGGCGAGCCGAAGCCGGGAGAGACACCGGAGCAGACGCGTGAGCGCTCAGGCCGTGAGTTCCAGGAGCTCCAGGACTCGGCCTACTTCCGCATCTGGGCCTCCGCCGCCGTCGACGAGATCGTCAGCGCCCTGCACCGGCGCATGCTTCTCGGCGCCGTGTAGCGCAAAGACCGCAGGCACTTCGGCTGGATGGCGGCGTTTCCGGGGCATGCTTCTGTAGTGCCCCAGCATGCTGGGGCACTACCACAAGGAGCCTTCGCCAGATGACAGTAACGCGCCATGCTGCTATCGGCGCATAGACGCTGTCGCCCTTCACCTGACCCCACACAAGAAGAGGCCCTCCGAACTTCGGAGGGCCTCTTCGAAAAAGCTGTCTGCTGAAAGCTAACTGCTGACAGCGCGAGCCGAAGGCTCGCTACACCGCCCAGTGGCCGACGGCGCAGCCGCAGCCGGTGCCGGCCGGGGTGCGGTAGCCGGGCTCGTAGGCGATGGTCTCCATCGGGGTGCCCATGGCGCCTGCGGTGCAGACCCAGTTCAGGGTCTCGGTCGTGGCGGACTGCAGGCGGTGACGCGGCAGCGTGCGGAGGATCTCCGGGTCTGCCGTCTCAAGGCCCTTCAGAGCCAGGCGGTCGAACTCTTCGTCAACCACGAAGTGGCTGAGGCCACCGGAGGTCGCGAAGGCCACCGTCTGGTCCGTGTCCCACGCGTCGACGGCCTTGCGGACCGCGACACCCAGGTCGTACGCGCGTCGGGCGCTGATCCAGTTCGGCGGGTAGCAGGTGTTGAGCGTGATCGGAACGATCGGGGGCTGCTGCTCGCCCCACCAGCGGACGATCGGGAAGGCGAAGGCGTGCGGTAGACCAAAGCGCCGCGGCTTGGTCGTGCGTTTCATGTCCAGGTACCAGTTCGCCGGCCCAATGCTGCCGCCGTACTCTTCCTTCATGTACTGGGAGTGCGAGACATCGAAGTCCTGGTTTACCAGGGAGTCGATGATGTGCAGACCGAGCTTGGAGTCGACCGGGTAGTCGTAGTCGTCCACGCCGTAAGCGCGGGCGCTTACCTGCTGGGCCGGAGACATGTCGTCGCGAATCTTTCGCGGCACCATGCGGATGGTGTCGCCCCAGTAGACGTTGATCATCGGCATGTTGTCGTCGAAGAAGAACTCGTCCTGGTCGTCACCGATCATCACGACGACGTCGGGCTTGGTTTCGACGAAACGGCGCTTCAGTTCATCCAGGCCGGCCTGGATCACGTCGATGCGCTGGTCGAAGACCTCGCGGTTAATAAGAGTGGCAATTGCCGGGTCGGCATTCGCCAGAAGCTCGTCATAGCTGACGCGCTTGCCTTCCGGCATCTGAACCAGGCCGTTGTTCCGGGGGTCGTTCTGGGCCTGTGACTCCCAGAGTTCGCCGGTGAGCAAGCTCATCAGCGGCGTGTGAGAGGATCCAAATCCTCCGACTACCTTTGCCATGATTTACCTCTTTTCACTACTTATAAGCCTGCTGTTAAGCGTTGCTTGGCGCCGTCTCTTTGACGGTCACCTGTTCCCAGGTCTCGCGCTTCTGCTGGTAAGCGTTCCACCAGTCTGTAGAGCGTGGAATCACCATTTCACCGGAGCGCTGGCGGTATACCTCCGGCGTGTCGACGCCTATTGGTGTCTCGCCTCGCTCCTCCAGGGCTCGGGCCATCGCCATGAGCTTTCGGCGTGTCCGGATGATGAACTGGTCCGTCGTGCCCAGGTGTTCGATGGTGCGGTTGTTGATCTTGCCCATGCTCTCTGTGACGGCGCAGTCCTGGATACGGATACCGGCGATACCGGTGTAGCTCTCGCCGTTGCGCTGCGCTTCGCGGTCGATCTTGAAGTCGTTGACCATGTTCTGGTCGCTGCGGTGACGCTCGTACCAGCCGGTGCCGTTGGGGATGCGGCGCGAACCTAGCGGCGCATCCATGCCCGGGTTGCCGCGGGCGACAGAACGGCCAAGTGCCTCACCGTTCGGCTTGTACACGCCGATCTCCCACTGCATGTGGTGGTAATCGTCCATCGGCACGTAGGCGCCGATCTTGATGCCGTCGCCCAGGTTGCCGCCGGGGATCATGTGGTAGAAGGGGAAGAGGATCTGGGTCACGCGCCAGTAGTAGCTGTCCTCTTCTGCCGGCCGGAAGGCGCCATTCGCCGTGCCGTAGTCCGTCTCCAGCGTCGCGAACTTGGCGGCACGCTCACGGTAGTGGTAGTGGTTGAAGGTGCCGGGCGTGGTTTCTTCGAACTTGGCGGCGCCGTAGTGCAGGAAGGCGGCGTGCACCGTGTCCATCTCGCCCTCGAGGCCCTGCATCCAGTTGCAGTCGCGGAACAAAACGGCGACGTGCTCGGGCCCCTCGGACAACATGTTGGCTTCGATGTCCGGTAGTGGGGGAGGCGTCTCACGCGGGCCCATGTAGGCCCAGATGATGCCGCCACGCTCACGCGTCTTGTAGGCGCGCGCGTGCACCTTGGTGCGGAAGTTGCTCTCGGCGGGCTCCGACGGCATGTCGACGCAGTCGCCGTTCACGTCGAACTTCCAGCCGTGGTAGACGCAGCGCAGGCCCTCTTCTTCGTTACGGCCGAAGAACATGCTGGCGCCGCGGTGCGGGCAGGCGTTCTGCATGAGACCGACAGCACCAGACGTGGTCCGGTACCCGATCAGCTCTTCGCCGAGCAGCTTGATGCGCACGGGAGGGCAATCAGGTGACGGCAGCTCATCCGAGCGGATGGCCGGCATCCAGTACTCTCGCATCAGGTTGCCCATGGGTGTACCTGGGCCAATCCTGCAGAGTAGTTCCATATCTTTCGCACTGAGCAAACTAGTTACCTCCCGGAAACATCGAATTAGTTGTGCTGATTATGACGCTTCTCAAGTAAAAATGGGACTCCCTAACTAATTTCGGCCCCACAGTCTCTTTGTCGCGATCGCGGCGCCATCGCGCATCGCTCGGAACTTCGCCCATTGGATGGACGAATGGGCGACGCGCTGCAGGCCGCAGTCCGTGCCGGCGATCACGTTTTCCTTGCCGACGACGCCGGCGTAGCGCTCGAGGCGCTGCGCCACCGCTTCGGGGTGCTCCACGAACTCGCGCGGCGCAGTGACCGAGGACGCCGGGCATGAGGATCTTGCCGTCCGGCAGCGGGTGGTCCTTGAACACCGTCCACTCGTGCTCGTGCTGCGGGTTCGCCGCCTCGATGGAGTAGCACTGCGCCTTTACCTTGTAGACGATGTCGATGATGTCGTTGAGGGGGATGTCCTGCGTGTGCGGGTGGTGCGATGAGCCCCAGCAGATGTGCAGGCGCACCAGCTCCTCAGGGCAGTCGCGGATGGCGTGGTTAATCGCCTCTGCGCGAATGTCGGCGAAGCGCTTGTACTCCTCGACGCTCATGTCGGCGTGCACGTGGTAGCCGTCCGGCAGGTCGGGGTCGTCGAGCTGCAGGATGATGCCTGCGTCGGTGATCGCCTTGTACTCCTCATGCATCGCGTCGGCGATGGCGAAGAGCATCTCTTCCTGCGTCTTGTAATAGGAGTTGCGCATCCAGTGCTCGATCGTCGCGGGCGCCAGCGCGGTCAGCACCAGCTCCTCGACGGGCTGGCCCTGGGCTGCTTCCTTGATCCAGGCGATGTCGCGCTTGTATTCCTCCTGGCCGATGTAGGTCAGGGGGCCGACGCAGAACACGCCCTGGGCCGGCGGCCGTGGCGCATTGGCGGGACGCGACGCCTGGCCGAAGCCGGCGAGGCCGCGCTCGAAGAACTCGGGGAAGAACTTGGACTCGCGATTCGTAATCGCGCCGTAGTTCGGGTCCTCACCTGCGCGCAGCTCACGGAACTCGAGACCGCCGAGGCGACCACGAGAGTAGGTCTGCCAGCTGCGCTTCGTGTACTCACCGTCATTGACGATGTCGACGCCGTTTTCTGCCTGAAGTCGTACGACTTCGTTGACGGCGTCGTGGATGCGCTTGCTCAGCGCCTCGTCGAAGGGCTCGCCGTCTTGTCGAGCGGCCATGATCTCACGCAAGTCGTCGGGACGGTGGAGGCTACCGGCGTGGCTGGTAAGGATACGGTCGGTGCTACGCTTCATGCGTTCCTTTCCCCTAGAAAATAGTTGCGGGCATCCTATTAGAAAACCGAGTCCCGCGCATAGTGAGACCCAATCCAAGTGCTGGCCTCTAGCCTATCGCACTTAACGTGAGTGTCAAGGTTCCGCGAGAAATATTTCAACCTTTAGCGGTCGTCGGAAGGGCGTAATCCGCAGGCGAAATGTCGATGGCTTGAGGGCTAGTCGTCGGTTGTCAGTTGTCAGTTTTCAGTTGCAAGTCATCGTCAATCTCGCCGCGTCGGAACTGAGCTCCTGGCAGTGAGCTGCCAACTGCGAACTGAACTGACGACTGACAGCTCACAATCGCCCGACAGGCCTGGGGCCGATGTTCTTCCAGGGTGAAACCGCCTTATGATTCGCCGGAAGTCAGGTTCAAAGGTTCGCAGGTTCCGGTGTCAGCGCCGTGTAGGAGCGCTTCGCCGAAGCCGCATCAACTCGGAAAGGTCAATCGGAGGTCCCTCATGCCCCTCATCGCCAAGCACGCCCTCATGGAGCAATTCCTCGCCGAGGGCGTCAAGCACGTCTTCGCCAACCCCGGCTCAACAGAGCTGTTCTTCACGGACGCCCTGCAGGACTACCCCCAGCTCGAATACGTCATGGGACTGCACGAGACGGTGCCGTTAGCGATGGCCGAGGGCTACGGACGCGCGACCGGCAAGCCCGCCGTGGTCAACGTCCACATCGCGCCCGGCCTGGCCAACGCGATGAGCATGATCTACAACGCCAAGAAGTCCGGTGCGCCTATGGTCGTCACGGTCGGTCAGCAGGACACGCGCTTCCTCGCGACGGAGCCTTTGCTCTCGGCCAACCTCGTCGAGTTCGCGAAGCCCTGGGTGAAGTGGGCGGGCGAGGTGATCCGGCCGGAGGACGTGCCGATGATCATGCGGCGCGCCTTCAAGGTCGCCGGCGAGCCGCCGTGGGGCCCCGTCGTCGTCAGCATGCCGCAGAACCTCATGGACGGCGAGGTGCACGAGCCGATCACGCCGACCACCCACACGAGCTGGAGCGCCCGCCCCGACCCGGCCGCGGCGCATCGAGTCGCCCGCCTGCTGGCCGAAGCCTCTAACCCGCTGCTGCTGGTCGGCGACCACCTGGCCCTGAGCAACGCCCACACCGAGGTCGCGGCGCTGGCGGAGCTGGCCGGTGCGCCCGTCATGCAGTCGGCATCGCGAGTCTGGAACTTCCCGACCAACCACCCCTTGTTCGCCGGCCCCGCTGGCTTCCTGGGCGGCGTGCGTGAGAGCCTCGCGCCGTATGACGTCATCATCGCGATTGGCTGCGGCGACCCGTTCATGCCCCTGTGGTACGAGGGTGGTTCGCCGCTGCCGGAGGGCTGCGCCTTCGTCCAGATCGACATCGACACGTGGGAGCTGGCGAAGAACTACCCGGCGACAGAGACCGTGCTCGCCGACCCCTACTGGGGCGCCAAGGACGTGCACGAAGCCCTCGAGTCGCTGCAGACGCCGGTGCAGGCCGCCGAGGCCCAGAAGCGCGTGACGGCGATCAAGGAGCGAATCGAGGCGATGCGCAAGCAGGCGCGCGATCAGCTCACGGAGGAGTGGGACAACAGCCCGATCAGCCCCATGCGCCTCGCGGCCGAGATCCGCGACGCCGCCCCGTCCGACGCCGTGTACGTCGGTTCCGGCGGCACCTCAGGCCGAGGTCCCGTCGGCCAGCTCATCGAGATGACGCAGCCCGGCTCCTTCTTCGAAGGCAACGCGGCGCTGGGCTTCCCGTTGCCGGGCACACTCGGCGTCAAGCTGGCGAACCCGGACCGCCCCGTCATCGGCCTCCTGCGTGAGGGCGACAGCATGTACAGCATCCAGGGCCTCTGGACCGCGGTGAAGTACAACATCGATGTCACCTACGTCGTGTTCAACAACTCCAGCTATCGCATCCTCAAGCAGGGCATGGTGCGCTACCTCGGCGCCTCGGAGCGCCAGAGCCAGTACCTCGGCCTCAACTTCGGCGAGCCCGCCATCGACCTCGCGCGCCAGGCTGCCGTTTGGGACATCCCGGCCCGCCGCGTCACGGAGCCCGGCGACGTCGGCCCCGCGATCCGGGAGGCCATCGCCCACACCGGCCCCTCGCTGGTAGACGTGGTGGTCGACGGCAGCTACGGACGTCACTTCTGAGCGAGGGAGTTCATGAAATAACTGTCGGATGTAATCGTTCGTTCGCGTCCCGTATGCTTGCGCTGGTGGGCGTCTGCCTCTTGTAGCCCAGGATTCACCCTCTGGGCCCCAACGTAGTGGTGGCGCTGGTTCGGAGGAGTAAATGGCATCCCCGCTCTTGCACCGCGCACTCGCGGGCATGGTCTTCGTGCTTCTGCTCACGATCGTCGCAACGGCCCCCGCCGCTTTGCCCGTTCAGGCCGCGACCCCCACACCGACGTCCTCCGCAGAGTTGATCACCGCCATTAACACCGCCAACACCAACGGTGAAAATGACGACATCGATCTGGGTGGTCAGACTTTCACGCTCACGGCAGTAGACAACAGCGCCAACGGTCTGCCGATGATCCTGGCCGATGGCGGTCATACGCTGGAGATCCACAACGGCACGATCGAGCGCCAGGCCGCCGCTCCCGACTTCCGGCTGATCGAAGTAGCGAGCGGGTCAGACCTTCAGCTCTCAGATGTGACGTTGCGCGGCGGCAAGACCCCTGGCGGCAACATGGGGGGCGCACTCAAAATAAATCCTGGTGCAAATGTCACCATTAGCAACGCCACGTTCAGCGATAACGAAGCGACCAATAGCAGTGGCGGCGCGATTGCTGCCTCTGGAACCGTGAGCATGATAAACGTCACGCTGTCCGGAAACACGGCGGGGAATGCCGCTCTCTACGTCCTGGACGGCACGGCCAATCTGACTCATGTCAGTGTGATCGCGAACACTGCCACCATCAGCAATAGTCCGGCCGGAATCTTCGTCGTCGAAACTTCTGGGGAAGTGACCGCCGAAGGTTCTGGGGAAGCGATCGTGAACCTCACGAATACTCTGCTGGCCGGCAACATTGGGGATGATGGCAATTGCAGGGCGGATTCCGAGCCTTCCGCTGCCGACATCGTGACGCACGGGCACAACCTCAGCGACGATGACACCTGCTCCACGTATCTCGATGGCACGGGCGACCAGAACAACGTCACCGATGCCATGACCTACATTGGCCCTCTCGCAAACAACGGCGGCCCGACCGAGACGCACGCGTTGCTGGCCGGCAGCACGGCGATCGACGGCGTCGGCGACGGCTACTGTAGCCTGAGCGAAGACCAGCGCGGCGAGCCGAGGCCGTCGGACACCGACTCGCCCGCCCTGTGCGACATCGGCGCCTTCGAGTTGCAGCAGACGGGCACGGGCACGCTAACGGTGCTCAAATACGTCTCGTTGCGTGACCCCGGGCGTTTCGACCTGCTGATCGATGACACGGCCTACGCCGAGGGCGTTGGTGCCTTCGGCAGCACGGGCGCGGTCGAGGTCGACGCCGGTGAGTACACGGTGTCTGAGGAAGGCGCCAGCGGCACGGACTTAGGCGACTACACGAGCATCATCACGTGCTTCGGGGACGGCAGCATCGTCGCAGCCGGCATCGGCCCCTCACTTACGGTGGACGTGGAGGCCGGGGACGATGTCGTGTGCACCATCTACAACACACGGTCGCGCGGGGCGACCCGTCTGCGGTCGTTCGGCCGCCGCTGAGCCACCGGCCTGGCGAGGAGCCCTCGCCCCTTAGTGTCGACCGGGGTTATCGACCGTCGCTGTTGGCGTCACCTCATGAATATGCCACCAATGGCACGTAGTCAGGTGATTGGTTTCATGATATTTGGACCATCATGACCCAATTGCACTGGCTATTTACACTGAATCGGTCGCTTAGTTGTAGCCCATGGAGGTTACTTAGAGACGATAAGCCGGTACTTGGCTTGGCTCAGCGTCTGTCGCAGCGACATCCACCCGGAGCGAGGAGCAAAACATTGGCATCCACAGGCATCAAGTGGTTAATGGGCGTGGCGCTCGTCATGGTAGTCGCGATTGCCGGGCTCTCGGCCGGGGGACGGCGGAGGCGGCCGGCCCCTCGATCGCCAGCTCTTCGTGCGGGCAACTGCTGAGCGCCGGTCCTGTGAGCGACTACTGCACCTACGAGACGGACGGCACAGACGTCGTCATCGGCCCCAACTCCTGCAATGTGGCAGGGGCGTGCATTAATCTCGGAAACGGTGTGCAGATCAACGCCGGCGGCTCTCCGTTTGCTGAAGGTTCCTGCAATGGCGATAGCGCCTGCGGCGGTATTGGAGCGGGCGGTGGGATTGCTGTGATTGGTGTCGGCTCATGCTCCGGTACGCGTGCCTGTTCTAGTGCCGGTTACGACGGTATCAGCTACATCGGGGACGGCGCCTGCCTGGGTGAGCAGGCCTGCAACGCTACCGGATACGAAGGCAGCAGCCACATCGGGGACGGCTCCTGCCTGGGGTATTACGCCTGTAGCTCCACCGGCTATCAGCATACCCTCGAGATTGGCGACGAGTCCTGCAAGGGCGATGAGGCATGCCGCTCCGTTGGGTATTTCGGCGACATCGTGATTGCAGACGGTTCCTGCAACGGCACCAGAGCCTGTTACGTTGCCTTGGGAGATGTCAACGCGAGTTCCTGCAATGGCGCCCAAGCTTGCTTTGAGGTCACCGGGACCATCGGTGCCGGTTCGTGCAATGGTTCGGGCGCCTGTTCTCAGGCCGAGGCGGACGTGGGTGCTGGTTCCTGCAACGGCGACGGTGCGTGCTACAGCGCGGGCCGACCCGATGGCGGGAGCATCGGTAACTACGCTTGCAACGGCAGCGAGCACCCCTGCGCGGTTGCTGACCCGGATTTCGGCGACTGCGAGGAGAACGACGACCCGGCACCGGCGCCGTGCGTGACCATCGACTTCGGGGTGACGAAGCGTGTTTCGGAGACGTCGTTGCCTGTGGGCGGGGGTACGGTGAGCTTTGAGATAACGGTGACGGACCGTGATCCGTTCGACATCGAACTGACGAGCCTGGTCGACAGCGTCTTCGGCGATCTGGATGGCCGCGGCACCTGCGCGACGCCGCAGACCATTACCTCGGGAAGCAGTTACACGTGCGGTTTCAGTGCCTACATCGACGCGGATCACACGGACAGAGTGACGGCGGAGGCGACCGATGAGCAGAGCAATTCAGGCAGTCGAAGCGCCACTGCGACGGTGAGCGTGGCGAGGCGACGCCGACGGCAACACCGACGGCGACGTCGGATCACGAGAGCGGTGGAAGCGACGCCGACGCCGGAGGATGAAGCACCAACAGAAACGCCGGGACCGAGTCTGAGCGAGATCCTGATTCAGCAGTACGGCCACCCGACGGCGACGAGCACGCCGGTGGCGACAGCGACGGCGGCGGCATCGCAGCCGGCAGGGAGCATCACGCCGCCGAACACGGGCGATGGCGGTCTGGCGGGTGATCGACGGTGGCGTGGCGCCGGCAGGGCTGGCGGGTTTGACGGTCCTGGGGCTGATAAGCGTCCTGGCCGTGGGCGCTATCCGTAGCACGCGTTAAGGGCGTTCCTTCGAGAAGCCCTCGGCCCACACCGGCCCGTCGCTCGTGGGCGTGGTGGTTGATGGCAGCCACGGCCAGGCACTTCTAGACACACCGCCATTTTTGCAATCGCTTTCAGGCGATTACCTTCATGGTTTGTGGTCGCAATGACCATAGTCATGCCTGCCGCTTAGACTGGGCCAGTCGTCCAATCAAGGGCGGCGGTTCGCGAGCCTTTCGCCTGCTCGCGGTCCAAGAGAGGGTAGACGCATGCACGCCACACCTTGCGCACGGTTTCTGACGCTGACGGTGCTGATTTATTGGGACGCTGTTGGCGTACCGCCGCAGCCCGGTGGGGCCAAGCCGGAACGGGGACGCCACGCAACCACACCGACCCTAGGTGGCCATTGCGGTGCTCGACCGTAGCTGCAGTCGTCACTCCGATCGTGTTCGAGTCGTACAGCCGCGTGTATTTCCTTTGACCAAGAGACGCATCCTTCGGTAGGGTACGGTCCGAACCACTGATTTGGATTGTGTGATCTGTGCGATTTGAAGGAGGGCGCAGTGGCAAGGATTCGTGTGAGCTGGATTGTCGGTTTTCTTGTCCTGACGGTCTTGGCAGCCGGCGGGATCGCCGCGCCACGATCGGCCTCCGCGGACCCGCTGGGTGTATTGGTGGGCTCCGGCTCCTGCAATGAGAGCGCCGGCGTGCCGGACGAGACGTACTGCTCCTGGGATGGCACCGGGGTCCCTCCGTCGATCGGCGATGGCTCGTGCACATCTGCCGGGTCGTGCACGGACCTCGGCGGCGGCGTCAGCATCGGCAACAACTCATGCATCGGTACCAACGCTTGTCAAGGCATGGGGTCACTCGATGGCAGCGGCAGCGTTGGCAACGGCTCTTGCACGGCCAACGAGGCCTGCATCCTGGCTGGCAGGGATAGCGGAAGCAGCACCATCGGCAACAACGCCTGTACGGGGCCAGGGAGTCAAATCTGCTACTACATCGGCGTCGGTGGCAGCAGCAGCGTTGGCGATGATTCATGCAAGGGTACCGTGGCCTGTCGCCAGGCGGGATGGAACGAAGGCGAGAGCGTCATCGGCAAGGGCTCATGCCAGCTCAGTCAGGCCTGTGACGGCGCCGGATATGAAGGCTTCAGCCACGTTGGTGAGGGCTCCTGCAACGGGTCGTCTGCCTGCGACACGGTCGGGAATGGCGGCGGCAGCAGCGATGTCGGCGACAATTCCTGCAACGAGAACCAGGCTTGTTTCGTTGCCGGCGATCAGGGCATCAGCGTCATCGGCGGCGACTCGTGCAACGCCGAACGGGCCTGCGACGGCGCCGGATCCCGTGGGGACAGCGAAATACGCGATAACGCCTGCAACGCTGCTAGCGCATGCGAATCCGTCGGATCGAACGGTGTAAGCGGCATCGGCATGGGCTCCTGCAACGGCGCTTCCGCCTGCTTCGAGGCCGGGTATGAAGCCAACGTCGACATCGGCAACTACGCCTGTAATCAGCCCAGCGGCACCTTCGACGCTGAGTGCGCCGGCACCACCGCGACCGGTGCGGGTGACTGCGAGTACAACGACGAGCCAGTGCCCGGCGAGTGCGGGACGACCCTGGAGGTGCGCAAGCTACTCTCCCTGCGCGACCCGGGGCGCTTCGACCTCCTGATTGACGATGAGACCTACGCGTTCGGTGTTGGCTTCGGGGGCACTACAGGTGAGGTAGTTGTGGGGTCCGGCGAGCACGTTGTCTCGGAAGCCGGCGCCGAGGGCACGGACCTGGGCGACTATACCAGCATCATCACGTGCTCTGACCAGGATGGCGTTGTCGCGCTTGGCATCGGGCCGTCGCTGACGGTAGACATCGCGGTGGACGACAACGTCGTCTGCACGATCTACAACACGCAGTCGCGCGGGGCGCGTCGCCTGTGGTCCTTTGGCCGCCGATAGGCACGGACTCGAGGCGACCGGTAAGCCGGCTTTTCGCCGGTGGACGTCGTGACCAGCCGGATGCGGCCTCCGCTTCGGGACGCAAAGGAAGTTGCCATGTCACGCCGTTCCTTCGGAATCGCCCTGTTTTCTCTAATTGTCCTGGCGTTCGTGCTTGGCGTCGGTGGTTTTGCGCCGGGGGCGTCGTTTGCCGCGACGCCACAGATCGCTCCGTCGTCCTGTGGCGGACTCGGTGCGGACGGCACAAACTGCTCCTTCGCCGGTGACGGGACGGACGTGGTCATTGGCCCCAATAGCTGCAATGAGGCAAACGCCTGCCGCGCACTGGAGAACGGCGTCAAAATCAACGCGAACGGTTCGACGGGGTCCTGCAACGGCCAGAACGCCTGCAGCGACCTCGGACAGGACGCGATGGTTGGCAGCAATTCCTGCAACGGCGAAGGCGCATGCCACTTCGGTGGCTCGAACGGCGGTGAGTTTGACGTCGGGGACGGGAGCTGTGACGCGCAGGCGGCCTGCCTTGGTGGAGGCCAGGACGCCGGCAGATTTCAGCGCCGGCAACGATTCCTGCAACGAGTTCGGAGCCTGCGCCGAAGGCGGTGCCGCCGGCTTCTTCTCCACCGGAGACCGCACCTGCCTTACCAATACGGGCTGTCAGTACGGTGGCAAGAACGGCGCAAGCTTCATTGCGGGGGACGACAGTTGCGTTGGCCCGGCCTGCACCGAGGCAGGCCGCCGAAGGCGGGAGCTTCAGCGCGGGCATCCACTCCTGTGTGGGGCTCCTGGTCTGCGTAACGGCCGGTAAAGGCGCGGGCGGCGATTTCGTCGTGGGAAACTACTCCTGCATCTCAGTGGAGACGCCTCTCGAGTGCCGCGCAGCCGTGATTACGATCGGAGACTGCCAGTCCTACGACGAGGAGCCGGTGGAGTGTCTGGAGACCATCGAGGTGCGGATGCTGCTTTCGCTGCGCGACCAGGGGCGCTTCGACCTCCTGATCGACGACACGGCTTATGCATATGACGTCGGCTTCGGCGGCAGCACCGGTGAGGTGCATGTCGGGCCGGGTTATCACACCGTCTCCGAAGTCGGAGCATCAGGAACGGACCTGAGCCGATATGCGGCGCTCATCTATTGCCGGGACGACAGCGGGGCCGGCAGCATCGTCGCCATCGGCGTCGGAACGTCTCTGGGCGTGACCGTCGAAGACGACAACGACGTTGTCTGCACGATCTACAACACACGGGCGAGACATTCCAGTCGCTTCTGGCCGTTCGGCGACCGCTGAGGTGTGCGCCAGGCATCGCGATCTAACTTGGTGGTGCTAGAGTAGGGCCACTGACCTGAGGATCGTGAGGATGACATGGCACAGCAGTACTACATCTCGTGTGAAGAAGCCGGTATCCCGGACTGCGGTTACTCGACCACCGGAGAGACCATCGAGCAGGTCATAGAGCATTGCGCCGCACACGCGCGCGAGCTGCACGGCCTCAAGGGTTTCGGTCCCGAGGTTTACGCCCAGATGCGACCTCACATCCGCGTCGTCGAGGATCGGGCGCCCTCCCTCTAAACGGCCCGCCGAGTCCGCCGCCTGAGGGGCTATCCTTGGATGATGGCCCCCGAAGCATCCCGTACTTCTCGCTGGCAGGCGAGGCGTAACGCCGATCTGCCCGCCGTCGTCCTGCGTAAGGACCTCGCCCGCTCGATTCGCCGCGGCCACCCCTGGCTCTACCGAGACGCACTTGCAGCCTGTCGATGAGCTAACCAGCGGCGATGTTGTGGAGGTGCAGACGCGCGACCACCGGCCGATCGCGCACGGTTTCTGGGACGCCGCCTCGCCCATCGCCGTGCGCATCCTGGAGTCGGGCGGCCCTGGCCATCGCTTCGCCGATGCCCATGAGCTTGTTGCGGAGCGCCTTAGCGCCGCCCTCGACCGCCGTCTGGCGCGGCTCGACCTCGCTCGCACGAACGCCTTTCGCTGGGTGCACGGCGAGGCAGACCTCCTGCCGGGCATCCACGTCGACTTCTACGCCGATACGGCCGTTGTGCGCTTCGATGGCGAGGGCGCCCGCGCCTTCTACGAGCCCATCGAAGCCCGCCTGCGAGCCGCCGCCGGAGGTCGCCTCGAAGTGCGTGAGGTCATCGACCGTGGCGAGCGCGCTTCGGGCACACCGGACGAGCGCCGGGTGCTGGAAGACGGTGCGACCTTCATCGTCGACCTGGCGAATGCGCAGAAGGGCGGCCTCTTCCTGGACCAGCGCGAGAACCGCCTGCGGGTCGCCGCGATGGCGCAGGGCAAGTCCGTGCTCAACCTCTTCGGCTACACGGGCGGCTTCTCCGTGCACGCTGCGCTGGCCGGCGCCACCCGCACGGACACGGTCGACGTCGCCGCGCCTGCTGTCGAGGCCGCCCGGCGCAACTTCGAGGCCAACGGGCTTTCGCTGGAGCACGCCGGCTTCCACGCCCGCGACGCCTTTGAGTTCCTCACCGAAGCCGCCAAGACGGGCGAGCGCTGGGACATCGTGATCTCGGACCCGCCCAGCTTCGCGCCGCGCAAGGACACCGTGCCCGCCGCCCGCAACGCCTACGAGCGCCTGCACCGCCTCGCGGCCGCCGTGGTAGACGCCCGGCGGCCTGCTCTGCGCCGCGTCCTGCTCCAGCCACTTCGGGCGGGAAGCCTTTCTTGCCAGCGTCGAGGCGGGTGTGCGCCAGGCCGGCCGTCGCTGGCGCCTCGAATCGCTGCACGGCGCCGCCTTCGACCACCCCGTGCTCGAGGCCTTCCCGGAGGGGGACTACCTCAAGTTCGCCATCGGCCGTGTCGACTAGGCGAACCTGGGTCCCTGGCTGTCGGGATTGATGCCGTAAGCGTACACTCCGCGCGAGTCTGATTTAGCGGTCCCGTCAACGGAGCCAGCGCCATTGAAGGTCAATCTGCCGCCAGCACTTGCACACAGGGACTACCGACTGTTCTGGACGGGTGCAACGTTGTCCGCGGCGGGTACCCAGTTCGCCACTGTTGCGATGGCCTGGCAGATCTACGAGCTCACCAACTCCCCACTCTCCATCGGACTTCTTGGTCTCGGGCGGGCCGTACCGCTGATTGTCTTCGCCCTGCTCGGTGGCGTCCTGGCGGATGCTTTTGACCGCCGCCGCCTCATGATGGCCCTGCAGGCATTGCAACTTACCTCGTCCGTCGCGCTGGCCGTGCTCACGATTACGGATTCGGTGACGCCGGGCATCCTGTACGTGACGACCGTGTGATGGCGATCTGGCACGGCGCTGGGATGCCTGCCCGCCAGGCCATCGTGCCGAACTGGTTCCACGCAACATCCTTGGCTCGGCGATCGCGCTCAATACCACACAGCGCAGCCTCGCCATGATCCTGGGGCCGGCGCTGGCGGGCGTTACGCTCGCGATCTCCGGGCCCGCGTTGTGCTACGGCCTGGATGCGGTCTCCTGGGTGGCGATGCTGCTTGCCCTGGCGCTGATCAAGCTGCGCTACTCGGCCGAGCGGGGCGTCGCGACTTGGTCGGCCCAGGCAGTGCTAGCGGGGGCGCGGTTCGTGCTGCAGCAGCCGGTCATCCTGGCCTTCATGATCCTAGACTTCGGAGCCACCTTGTTCGGATCGCCGGTCGCCCTGTTCCCGGTGTTTGCCCGCGATATTCTCGATGTGGGAGAGGTCGGTCTGGGGTTCCTGTTCGCCGCCCCGTCGATCGGTGGGGCACTCGGAGGCGTTGCGATGAGCATTCGGCCGCAAATCCGCGACGCCGGCAAGTGGGTGCTTATCGGGGTGGCGTTCTACGCAGCCTGCACGATTGGTTTTGCGTTTGCACCGACGCTCTGGCTGGCGCTGCTTCTGCTAGCCGGCGGCGGTCTCGGCAACCTTGTCAGCGCTGTGTTGCGAGGCACCACGAATCAGCTCCTGACGCCAGATCCTCTGCGCGGCCGGGTATCGGCAGTCAAGAGTGCCTTCGTCTGGGGTGGGCCGCAGCTCGGCCAGTGCGAGTCCGGTCTGGTGGCATCTTTGTGGAGCGCGCCATCCGCTGCAGCCACCGGCGGGATTGCGGCGTTGCTCCTTGCTGGAGCCATCGCATTGAAGCTATCCGTCGGTCGGTTCCAGCTCCGTTCGACTGCGAGGAGGTCACGACCGCGCCTGCTACCTCAAAGCCCTAGCGCTTCCGGTGCCATCCTCCAGGAATGCCTGACCTGGTCGACTAGCGCGTGTGCGCAGGTAGATGATCAGGTCGAGGTCGCCCGGCGAGAGGCCGAGCTGCGACAGGCGCACCGACGCCTCGGACCGGAACTGGGTGCCGTGGTTGACGAAGTGGCCGATGAGCTCGTGCAGAGGCTGCTCGTTCGGCTCGCCGTTGAGCATCCGGTAGGCGAGCGGCTGGTCGACCATCTCGTCGGTCAGGGTTTCGATGTACGCCGACAGCTTCGTATCTTCCTCTTGCCACTTCGTCGTCAGAGCCTCGAAGGATGGGATGTACTCGACTGCGAGTCGGTCCGACGCGCTGGCGTCCTTGATCTCTTCCGGCGGCAGCCCGCCCTGCCATCGCGCCAACCAGATGATCTCGGCCACGAGCGCGTGCACCAGCGTCGCGTGCAGGTTACCGAAGCTCAGTCCCGGCACCGGCGCCAGGTAGTCCTCCGGCGTGACGAGGGCCGCCTTCTCCAGCACCAGCCGGTTCGCCCACCGGTTGTACTGCAGCATCATTCGGAAGTGCTCAGCGTTCATTGAGAAACCCCTCCCTCAGTCCCTCCCCGTAGACGGAGAGGGACGCATCGACATCGGACTGCCTGCACAAGTATTCGCGCCAGGATGTCGAATGGCCATCGATGATTACAACTCGCCTGAAACGCGCTCCCCCTCTCCGCCAGCGGGGAGGGGGTCTGGGGGAGGGGTTTCACCGCTCCGGGCGCACGTCGATTGCCGACTCGTCGATCGTCACGATGTGCTCCCATGTCCACACGCACAGCGCGCCGGACTCGTCCGCCGTCTTGAGCTTGCGCGGGCCGTTCGGGTCGTCCGCCAGCGACGCGTAGCCCTGCTCTCGCAGCTTCTCGCGGATCTGGTCCTCGCTCATGTCGATGGCGCCCCAGTGGCGCACCGGCACGTCGAACTCCTTCTGCACGATCTCGTGCGCCACGCCGATGCCCATGACACGCGTGAATAGGGTATCGCCGTCGGCCCGCAGCGCAGCCCACTCCGGCGACTGCTGGGCCTGCCACATCGCCTCCAGGCTGTCGAACCAGATCTCGGCCCAGCCGTCGTGGGTCATGTCGCGCTTCGAGTAGGCGTCGCGGATGCCGTGGTTCTGCACGTAGCGGCGCACGGCCGGGATGCGAGCGCACATCGGGCCGTGCACGTCCTTCCAGTGCCCGAAGAACTCATCGAGGGTCAGGCCGGGCAGGCGAGACGCAAACGTGATCGTCTTCACCATCGAAGGCGTGGTCGGGCCGTTCTTGATGATGATCTCGTTCGCGGCGACGGAGGCCCGCTTGAGGTGGGCCGGCCAGCCCGGGATGCGGTCGAAGAGCTGCGCGTCGTCCGCCATCACGGCGCGTCGAAGCGCCTGTGCCCGGGCATCGCTGGGTGGGGTGAGCTGGGTCTGGAGGTCGTCGTACCAGAAGATCGAAACTCCGTCGTAAGTGGGTTCCGGCTCATGTCCGTGTGCTTCGTCTAGCGTGAGGTGCTGGACATAACGACGAACGTGCTTCGTGTTGCAGAAGAGAGGACCGTGGGTCTCTCGCCAGTAGTTGTGAAACTCCGCCATCGTGCGCCGTTCGGGGTTCTTCAGTGCCGGCGCCGCGACCTTGATCAATGTACTGCCTCCGTTTGTCGGGTCTGGGCCCACGTGGGGAACGCTCGCTGCACAAGGATGTTGGCGGCAATCGTGCAATCATGCAATCGGGCAGTGTCGTTCAGTTGTTCTCCCTGCGGCAGCAGGCTACGCAGTTCTGCAAGGTCTGCCTCGGGCCAGTCCTCGTCCGAGTAGTCGAGCCGCGTGACGACGATCGTGTCGTAGCCGCAGTCCGCGATGCGCTGCAGTCGAGCCGCAGCTTCCTCGGGCGGGCACTGCAACGTGAAGCGCCCGGCTTCGTCCAGAGGCTGGTAGGGCGCGCGCAGGTCGACGCTGACGATGGCGCAGATCAGGCGGCCGGTGCCGCCGAGGTCCCTGTAGCGCTGGGCGTTGTCGCGCAAGAAGGCGAATCCGCTGAAGGCGGAGGCCATCCAGCCGTCGTACTCCTTCGCCGCGCGGCCGATCCAGCGGTCGCTCGTCCCGGCGCCGAGGACGATGGGTGGTCCGCCTTTGACGTTGGGCCACGGGTTGATGTTCACGTTGTCGACCGTCTCGCCGGCCAGGAGCTTTTTGATCGTCGCCGTGTAGTCGCGCAGGAGCTTGAAGCGATCGGCGAAGTCGACCCCTGTGGCCTCGAAGTCCTTCGGTGTCGAGCCCGAACCGAGGCCGGCGACGAAGCGACCGCCGCTCAGCGCCGTGCAGCGTCATCAGCCGGGTCGCCAGCTCCACAGGCGATCGCAGCGGCACCTGGATCACGCACGTACCAAGCTCGACGTGCTCGGTGCCAGCGGCCGCGGCGCCCAGCCAGGCCAGCGTATCGAGGTTGACGGCGTCCGAGCGCCGCCCGACGGTCTCGCCCATGTAGAGGGCGTCGTAGCCCAGGCGCTCAAGCATCGCGGCGCGGGCCATGATCTCCTGGGCGGTCAGCGCATCGCCGTTCGCGCGCCGGTAGGGCAGGTTAATCCCGAGTTTCACAGTAAAGGCCTTCTAGGGAATCGCTGTTCTCAACTACGGGATCAATCCGCAGTCGTTCGGCCCGCATATTACCGCGCTCCGGTCGAGAAAAGGGGGAGCCGCGGGATTCATGCCGCAGTGTCGATGCCCGGTTGGGCGAACCCTGCCTTACGTCAGGCCGAATCGCCGTCGCAATTCTGCATTCCAGGCCGCGTCACGCTGAAACCGGATGCCGTATCGCGCCGCCATCTCCTCGAAGGCGTCCTGCGTCTCGATGCCGTTGGCTTCGACGAAGTAGCCCTCGGTGCCTGCCGGTGTCAGCACCTCCATGACGCGCGCGGGAACTGCAGCGGCATTCCACATCGCGTGAGGGATGTCTCGCGGCTTGAGCAACCAGGAGCCCTGGCCGCCCGTGGCGATCTCGTCACCCACCAGTACGCCGACCTCGCCCTGCAGCACATAGATCCAGACGTCGTTGGTGTGCGTGTGCTGCGCAATCAGCGACTTCGGCGCCAGGCTGGTTTCGACGACCGCCAACGCGCCGTTGGTCTGCGTCGTGTCGACCTTGATCACCGTGCTGCTGCCGACCAGACGGCCGTCTCCCGGCCCGACGAGGATGCTCATGGGCTCACCTCCAGTACGAGTGTGCCGATCGCCACGGCGTTTGTGGCCCCGTCCTTTGGGACTGGCTGCCTCGCTAGTCCTTGAAGGTCACCTCGACCAGGGGCGATTGCTCCACCATCAGGTCGATGTCGTCCCGGCCCCAGGTCTTCGCGACCTCCGTGAGTACGGCGCGTCGCTCCGATGCTTCCGTGATCGGGCGGGCCGTGGCGGCGAGGTCGGCCTTCACGGTGTCCTTGAGGTGGAACGTGAAGGCTCGGGTTGGCCTCGAGGTTCATCAGCCAACGGCGCTTCTGTGGCCTCGGGTAACCCGAAATGTACACGTGGCCGTCGACGCCGTGAAAGGCGATCTCGATGCGCCGTGCCTCGCCTGTCTTGCGCCCCGTCGTCGTGATATCGATAGTGCCGCCCTTGCTCAGGGCTTCTTTGACTGCTGCGTCCATGGTGGGCCTCCTTCGTGGAATCTGGGACCATCATAGGCAAGGGCAAAGGGCAAAGGGGCAAAGGGCAAAGGGCAAAGGGCAAAGGGCAAGGGCAAAGGGCAAAGGGCAAAGGGCATATCGTATGCCGGTGCTTCTTCGTGTCGTCATGCTGAGGCGACGCCGAAGCATCTGCAGGTCCCCGAGTTCCAACAGTGTCATCGTCCCACGTTTCGTGGGTGTCAGCGTGAGACCCGGGGCTTCGTCGCGCGCTGGGAGGCTGTGGATGCTTCGCGGGGCTCAGCATGACATAAAGCGAGAGGCCGACAGAGGCGCTATCGTTTCAATGCCCGAATGCCCGAATGCCCGAATGCCCGAATGCCCGAATGCCGAAGCCCGAATGCCCGAATGCCCGAATGCCCGAATGCCGATTCTGACTTACTGAACCTTCCCTGCCGTTTACGTTAAGATACGACCTGAAATCGCCGACACCCAGGAGGACTATCGATGCTTAGTCAGCAGGACAACGAGCTTCTTACTCGCACCGGTCCCGGCACTGCCATGGGCAACCTCTTTCGCCGCTTCTGGCAGCCCGTGATGGTGCCTGATGAGCTGCCGGAGCCCGATAGTCCGCCCGTGCGCATTCGTGTCCTCGGCGAGGACCTCGTTGCATTCCGCGATACGGCCGGCAAGATCGGGTTCTTCGCCCAGGCCTGCCCGCATCGCGGCGCCTCGATATTCTTCGGTCGCAACGAGGAGGAAGGCCTGCGCTGCGTCTATCACGGCTGGAAATTCGATGTCACCGGCGCCTGCGTCGACATGCCGTCGGAGCCTGCCGAGAGCAACTTCAAGAACAAGGTGAGCATTCGCGCCTACCCAGGCGCCGAGCACGCCGGCATCATCTGGATCTACATGGGCCCGCCAGAGAAGCAGCCGGACCTGCCGCAGTACCAGTGGACGACCATGGACCTGCCTAACCTCAAGATCTACAAGTGGCAGCAGGACGCCAACTACACACAGAGCGTCGAGGGCAACATCGATACGGCCCACATCGGCTTCCTCCACCGCACCTTCGCGACCGTCGGCATGAACCGCGGCATCAATCCTGACGAAGGCCCGATGCTCCAGATCGAAAACACGGACTTCGGCTTCGTCTACGGCGGCCGTCGCAACACGCGCGACAACCCAAATGGGCGCTTCTACTGGCGCATGACCCCCTTCGTCCTGCCGACCTTCACCTCGATCCCGTCGGCGACCTGGGACGGCTCCGGCATCTTCGTCGTGCCGCGCGACGATGAGAGCTGCTGGTGGGTCACCGTCTCGCCGCCCGGGTATCGTGCCGCCGCCGGTTCGCCTGATAACGAGTACGTCGAGCTCATCCCCGGCACCTGGCGCCAGACGGCCAACCAGGACAACGACTACCTGATCGACCGCGAGATGCAGAAGACCCACAACTACACCGGTCTGCGTGGCAATCGCATCCAGGACGCCATGGTCACCGACACGATGGGCAAGATCATGGACCGCACCAGCGAGCACCTCGGCACGACGGACCTCGCCGTGATCTACATGCGGCGCCAGCTGATGAAGATGGCCCGTCAGCTCCAGGAGGGCATCGAGCCGCCGATCCTCAAGGACGCCTCGCTGTTCCGCGTGCGTCCCGTCGACATCGTCACGGACCAGCCCGAGATGGTGCCGATCTGGCAGGCCGATTACGCCGACCACCGCAAGCAGGCCATCCCGGTAAAGGCCAGCACCTAGGGAAGCTCCGCGAAGCCTCGGGGTTCAGCCCGAGGCTTCACGACATAGCCCCGGGGTTCAGCCCGGGGTGAGGATCATCCGAAGGGAGTAAGAAAATGCTCAGCCAGGAAGACAACGACCTTCTTTCTCGCGTCGGACCCGGTACGCCCATGGGCGAAATGATGCGCCAGTACTGGATCCCGGCAGTTCGTGCTGATGAGCTGCCGAGCCCCGATTGCCCTCCCGTGCGTATCAAGCTCCTCGGCGAGGAGCTGATCGCGTTTCGAGTCACATCGGGTGCCGTCGGGCTGATGCAGAACGCCTGCCCTCACCGCGGCGCCTCGATGTTCTTCGGGCGCAACGAGGAAGAAGGCCTGCGCTGCGTCTATCACGGCTGGAAGTTCGACGTCACCGGCGACTGCGTCGACATGCCGTCGGAGCCGGCGGAGAGCAACTTCCGCAACAAGGTGCACGCGAAGGCGTACCCCTGCCGCGAGCGATACGGCGTGATCTGGGCCTACATGGGTCCTCGCGAGGAGCCCCCGCCGCTGCCGGAGCTCGAAGGCAACATGCACGAGGATTACTCGATCAGCGTGCTTTACCGGCCGAACAACTGGATGCAGGGCATCGAGGGCGAGCTGGACACGATCCACGCCGCCTTCCTGCACAGCGCGCCCAACCGAGTGCGTGTGGCCGAGCCGGGGACGTTTGCCTACTACACGCGCCAGTCGATGCACGGCGACTTCAGCGTGCGCGAGACCGACCACGGCACCTCGTACGGCATGTACCGCCCGGCGGAGGTCGACACCTCTTACTGGCGCATCGGCCACCTGCTCTTCCCCTTCTACGCGATGCCGCCGGGCGCCAGCAACCTCGGCGAGGACGCCCGTTTCCTGGCCTACGTGCCGATGGACGACTACCACACGCTGGAGTGGTCGGTGGGCGTGCGCGCGCCGGCAGTCGCGGCTCAAGGCACGTTCGGGCGGGAGTACATCCCGAACGGCACGGGCTGGTTCGAGCGCTTCCGCATCGAGCAGAACCTGGCGAACGACTTCAAGATCGACCGCGAGGCCCAGAAGCGCGGCGACAGCTTCACGGGCATTCCGGGTATCCGTCAGCAAGACATGGCCATGACTGAAACGATGGGCCCGATCATGGATCGCACGAACGAGCACCTCGGCACGACGGACCAGATGATCATCCGCACCCGCCGGCGCTACATCGCCGCCGCCAAGGCCCTACGAGACCAGGGTGTCACGCCGCCCGGCGCCGACAACCCGGCGGCGTACCACCAGCGCTCCGGGCCTGATCATCCTCCCCCGCAGCGTCGACTGGTGGGAGGGCACAAAGGAGCTGCGTGAGCGCTTTGACGTGCCGCAGGCGCAGCAGGTCGAGGCGCAGACCTAGCTAGCGAGGCGACCCCTCCCTGATTCCCTCCCCGCTGGCGGAGAGGGATGCCACGCTGTGCTGCTCCGAGGACATCGTTGGGCGCCTTGGCCCCGCCTTTCTGAGGCTTGTGCGCCGCCAAGTTGGCAGTCGTTCGCGTCATGCGCCTCCCTGGAGCCTCGAAATGCCGATCTCCTCTCCGCCGGCGGGGAGGAGATGGCGGCAGCCAGAGGAGGGGTAACTACCGCGCGATCACGCGACCCTCGCCCCCTTCGGGATACTGCGATGCCCCGATCACGCCGCCGAGCCCTTCTCGGACGTAGTTCTCCAGCGCCTGCTGATAGCTGACGCCGAGGTTGGTAGCTTGCCCGCCGAACTCGTAGTCATCGCCACCGCGGACAAGGAAGTCGAACGTCGCCAGTGTCAGGTTGGGGGCGCCCTCGACGACCTCGCCCTTCGTCACGATGGCCGTCCCGTCGTCGAGCTCGATCGAGATAATCCGGGAGCCGACCGGCGCCTCCACGTTATAGGTCACCGTCATCCCAGACACGTGCGCGAAGCGGCCAGCCTGCTCCGGCAGCTGCGAAACCGCGTTCTCCATCGCCTTCTTCAGGTTCTCGGCCGTCACGTCCTCCACCACCGAGAGGAACGTCGGGAACGGCGCGATCTGATACGTCTCCAGCGAAGTGATATCGCCCGGTTGCTGGATGTCTTCCAGACGCAGGGCGCCCCCGTTGATGATCGCCACGTCCGGTTGGGAGAGGACGCCCCCCTGGGCGCTCTCGACTCGCCTGCCACAGCACCGCGTCCGCCATCAGGTCGCCGAGGTTAGTTTCCTGCGACTCGACCACGGGACCGCGGCCATCCAGCGCGACGTCTGTGCGCGCGACCACCTTCACCGCCAGCTGTTCCAGGAATCTCAGGACGGGACGCTCGACGGCGGTCTGGACAATCGGGTCCGGGCGCAGATCGGGACGGGCTGCGTCGCCGAGCGCGATCAGCCCGCTGCTCGGGTCGGTACGGGTAATGTTGCCGTCCGCGTCGAAGCTCACAACCAGCTTGCCGAGGTACTGATACCCTCCCGGCGTCACGATCACAGGCACCCGAGCGCCATCCTTGGCGATGAGGTGCTCAGGGTAGTCCACGTCGAACGGCACGCCGCCGGACGCGCCCGTCACCACGATGTCGATGCCTTGCGTTTGGGTCGTCAGATTGCGCAGAGCATCCGCGGTCTCCAGGTTCGCGATCAGGATGACCTTGTTCACGCCCTGAGCGGCCAGCTTGTCGGCCTCTGCCTGGGCGACCCGCACCACGTTCGCGTCGATGCCAACGTTGCCGGGGCTGGAAACCACGCGGAGCTGCGGGTTGGTGATACCGATCACGCCGATGCGATACCCACCCTTGTTGACGATGGTGCTGGCAGCGATGCCGCCCGTTTGCGCGAACTCCTCAAGTGATGGCTCGCCGCTGAAATCCAGGTTGGCGGCGAGCATCGGAAACGCCGATCGGCCGGTCTTGCCGCAAGCCGGGTGGTCAAAGCCGCCTCCTTGCATCACCAGCCCGCACAGGAACGCTGCCAGCTCGTCCGGGCCATCCTCGAAGTCCCGTGCGCCCAGCACGGCGGCATCGTAGCCGATGAGCTGCATCGCGATGGCGTCGTATTCCGGAGAGCCGGGCTCATTGCTGGCTTCGAGTATCGGTCCGGCGCCCATCGAGTTGCCGCCCGACAGCACGATGGCCTCTCGCCCGGGCCCGGTCGCCGCCGAGACCTCGGTGTCGACGAGGGTCTTGAACTCGGCGACGCCGTTCTCGATGTCATCGACCGTCACGTGCTCGCCGGCACCGATTCGTTGAAGCACGTCGACCGGTATGAGCTGCGACGCTGCGTCGTTGTTGTGCAGGATCGTCAGGGTGAAGCCGCCATCAGCGGAGGCCAGGGGCACGGACGGTCGAATCATGAACGCAAATGCGATCGCGATGAGAGAGAAAGCGAGCTTTCGGAACAACATGGGGCGCCTTTCGTGATCTTGGGGACGGGCGGTCACGTAAGAGTATCGGCTCGGCAATGATACTTCCGTGCCCTGTCTTGGGGTGATACATGTCGAGGTTCCCGCAAGGCCTTAACCCGCAGCAAGTCAGGTTGTACCCGAGTGTCGTGGCGGCTAGAGGGCTCGCACGGCCTCGGCGATGCCGGCGCCGTACGCCTCGACCTCGCCCTCAGGGAACCCGAGATTGTTCACGGTGCGCAGGAACACTTCCGAGATGCCCGCGGCGGCGACGCGCCCCAGCTTCTCGACCGCGTCCTCGGGCGTTCCGACGATGCCGAGGACGTCCGCGAGCTGCTGTCTTAGCTCTGCAGGCACCGTCTCGGCGGCAGCGATGGCGGCCGTCTGGTCCTCAGTGTGCATGGGGTCCGGATAGAGCTCATGCATGGCCTGAGGCGTCCTGAGACCGCCCGCGTCGATGCCACGCGCTGCCAGCCACTCCGGCTGGTCCAGGCGCAGCACCAGCATGGGACTGGCATCCCGCAGGGCTTCCTCCCGTGTCGGGCGGATGCAGGTCAGGAGGCTGAGACAGAAACCGACCTCGGACGTCACGCCCTGCGTCGCGCTGCGCCGGGCGCAACGAGGTCACGCGCTGTGCTGCCAGCGCTCCGGCTCCATCGACCCTGACATGAGCAGCCCGTCGGCAACTTCACCCGCCAGCCGGGTCGTCCTTGGTCCCGCCGCCGCGAGGTACACCGGTATCGATCGCCCGCCCGTGCGCATGCGGCTCTCGACGCCTGGGATGGCGTTCCACTCGCCCGCGATCAGGGCCCGGAGCTGCGTGATCGAGTCCCGCATCTGTTTCGTCGAGGCTTCGGGCAGGGCCGCGAGGTTCACGGCGCTGGAGCCGCGACCGATCCACACGACGACACGGCCCGGCGCAACGTCGTCGACCGTCGTCGCGGCATTGGCGAGGACGGAAACGTGGCGGGTCATCGGGTTTGTCACCGCCGTGATCAGCTTGATCCGGCTCGTGGCCGCGGCTGCCAGGCCCATGGTCACGAACAGATCGCGCTCCATCATCTGCGAATCGAGGAAGCCGATACCGTCGAAGCCGGCGTCCTCGACGCGCTTCGTGAAGGCGATGACGTCGTTCATGTGGGCGTAGGGCGGGACGCGAAGGTAGATCTGCATAATGAGTGCAGATTACAGACTGCGGAGAGCGTGTGCCACGTTGGAGGCACGCTGGCTATGACTGCCCAGAACGTAGGGGTGCATGGCCATGCACCCTGATCACCCCGGCTCGCAGCGGGCCTCCAGTGCGCCAAATGCGAGTCTTCTCGGGCGTGACGCTCGAGCGGTGCGGTTCCGAGGCCCGCAAGAGCGCATTGCCATGCGCCCCTACATCAGAACCGCGCCTCGGTTCCACCCGATTGCTGCCTCGAACGCCTGCATTCTGTCCTTTGCACGCTGTACTCCGCACCGGCGGATGCTATCCTGCGCCCGCACAACCTAAGGAGGGTCTGTTTTGGAGTATCGTCAGCTCGGCAAGTCCGGTCTCAGGGTGAGCGCCCTGGGTCTCGGCTGTAACCCCTTCGGCAACGAGGTCGACAAGCCCGGCGCCGCCAACATCGTCAGCGCCGCCATCGACAGCGGCATCACCTACTTCGACACCGCGAACACCTACTTCGCCGGCCGTTCGGAGGAGTACCTCGGCGCCGCCCTCGTCGGCCGCCGCGACGACGTGATCGTCGCCACGAAGTTCGCCAACAGGACCGGTCCCGGCCCGAACGACACCGGCACCTCGCGCAAGCACATCATGAAGGCGGTCGAGGACAGCCTGCGACGTCTCCAGACCGATTACATCGACGTCTATCAGATCCACAGCCCGGACCGTAGCGTGCCCATCGAGGAGACCATGCGGGCGCTCGACGACCTCGTGAAGTCGGGCAAGGTGCGCTACATCGGCTGCAGCAACTTCATGGAGTGGGAGATCGAGCAGGCGCAGGGCTACGCGCGCGCCAACGGCCTGACCGAGTTCGTCTCAGCCCAGGACTTCTACAACATCCTCTACCGCGACATCGAGAAGCGCATGGAGCCTTACTGCGTCAAGACCGGCCTCGGTATGATCCCGTACTTCCCGCTCGCCGGCGGTCTCCTCGGCGGTGTGTTCCGCCGCAACGTGACGCCGGAGCCGGGCTCGCGCGCTGCCATCCGCCCGACCTTCAAGGCCTGGGACTCCGACCGCAACTGGACCGTGCAGGAGCGCCTGATCGACTTCTGCGCCAAGCGCGGCTGGACCCTGCCCCAGATGTCGATCGCCTTCCTGCTCTCGCGACCCCAGATGGCGACCGTGATCGCCGGCGCCGACCGGCCGGAGCACGTCCTCGAGAACGTCAAGTGCCTCGACGTCCAGTTCACGCCCGAAGACCTCGCAGAGATCGACCGCCTCACGCTGGTCGAAGAGGACCGCACCCTGGCGCCGATCTACAAGCACACGCTCGGGGAGCTGCACTTCTAGCGAGTACTGGGTGCAGGGGCAGAGTGCACGTAATACGTGGGGTGGGGGAGCGCACGCAGCCTCCTTCCCCCTCGTTGCGAGCCATTGACCGAAGGGAAAGGCGAAGCAATCCCGGTGCTCCGCTCAGGGTCTCGGGCGGGCACCGACATCTCGCCCGCAGCGCGGTTGCTCGAATCGGGCGTAGGCGGACGATGGGCGTCGAGTAAGTGGGACGGTTTGCTGGCAAAGCCGCGGGCCTGTAGATTCTTCGACTGCGCTCAGAATGACGTGGCATGGAATCGTGCTTCGATAAGCCGTCGTCTCGCTGCCCGATTGCCCAACGTAGCGCCTGCACTCTGCGCTCTGTACTCTGCACTACGAACATCCCTGAAGCGCGACGGCACTCGCCCCGCGCCCAAGCCTTCTAGACAGGACACGAGACCTTGATCCGCAGCTTCAACGGCCATACGCCGAAGATTCACCCCGATGCCTTTATCAGTGAGGCGGCCTACGTAGTCGGTAACGTCGAGATCGGCGCCGGCAGCAGCGTTTGGCCCGGCAGCGTCATCCGCGGCGACTCCAACGAACCGATCATCATCGGCCGCGGCACTTGCGTGCAGGACAACAGCACGATTCACTGCGATGGCCGCGGCGCCCGCATCGGCGACAACGTCGTTATGGGCCACAACGTCCTCTGCCACGCCGACGTCGTCGGTAACAACGTGACGATCGCCAACGGCGCGACCGTATCCAATTCGACTGAGATCGGCGACGGCAGCGTGATCGCGGCTGGCGCCGTGCTGGTCGATGGCTCCAAAGTGCCGCCGGGCGTGATCATGGTCGGCGTACCGGCCAAGGAGCGCGGCCCCGTCTCCGAGGCCCAGGCAGAGCGCTTCAAGCAGACGGCGCAGCACTACGCCGAGCTCGGCCAGCGCTACAAGGCTGAAGGGCTGGAGTAGGAGGGGTGTCGTAGGCTATTTCACGCCCAAGCATGAGCGTCCGGATTCCATTCGCCCTTCGCTGTACCATTGAGCAAGGGATCGATGAACGGGCGAACGAAGTCGAGGGCCTCCGCGAGAGTACCGGCGACCGGAATGTTGGCCTCCGCAGCTTGGTGCCGATATCCTGGCTCCCACAGACTGGCGTCTGGAACCTCAAACCGTGATGGAATGCTAAGTCCTCGTCGTTGAAACTGCATTCGAAGAGCTTCGCTCTGAAGGCTTGCTGGTATCCTGGCGGCACGCACAATCGAGACTAGGTCAACCAAGTCCTTATATCTGGTCGAGACGTTCGAGTTGTTTCCGTAGCGCTCGAAGATGGCGGCGATCTTGTCCGCCACATGATCGACGATGGGATAGACGCGATATCCGTGCTGGGCGACACCGGGCATTCCGACCCTGGCAAGGGCCGGGACCTTCTCTGGATGACCGACCATTGTGACGCTGGGTCCAACGAGATCAACCGAGAACGAAACCCAGATTTGCGCTCCTATATACGCCTCCACGCTTATACGTTGGCCTACGCTGCCATCTAGAATTGGCCTTGATGGAGCTAGTTCAAAGCGAAACCAGTCTCCAATATCCGTGTGTGCTGCTTCCCGGAACTTGCCTTCGGAAACGTCGAGAGGTGTTTCGCCGTAGAGGTCGATATCCAAGGTTGCCCTCGTACTGAGATCTCGCGCGAGCAGGGCGACCGCGCCTTTGACTATCCAGCTGTCGTCCAGGAAATAGAGTCGCTCGAGCAGCCTGTCGTAGGCAATTTGGCGCTGGAGCTGAGGGAGGGTCCACGGTCCGTTGGCCGCCTTGGCCTTGAGCCGGTCCGTAAGTGCCCGCCTGAACGCATTCGGACTTCCGTAGCTGGACGTGTTGGTCAATGCATTTGGTCCCGTTTCGTTAGCGGCTGCGAATTGATGAGGCTTGAAGACTCGCCCGTGAGTTCAAGCAGCCATTTCAGTACACCCTTGCCGTCACCACGACGGAAGCCAAAGCGTGATGAATAGGGAGCGAGGGCTGTCGCTAATGCTGAAGGCTCTTCAAGTGCCGACCTGAGCGCATCGCTGACAATACGGCCGACGGCGTCTGGCTCCTCGTGGTCCTGAAGAAGATCCACGATTGTCCGTGCAGGCGTGGTCACGGGCAGACCACGGAGCATCTGGCATTCGTCGTCGCGGAGATCCCTTTGATGCAGACGCACGTCTGGCCGTCTCGATTGTTTGCGGCCGCGGACCGTGAACTCATGACGGTCCGCTGGGAGGTCCCCTAGGCCGTATAGCGATGCGGCGGAGCGATGTGAAACCACGCCGTTCTCTGGCTTCCGATTCCACGCGGGAATGCTGGGACGGAGTTGCAGCCAAGCGGCACGAAGCTCGAGGTGGTCCGGAGGGGGTGAGCCCGCGAGCCGGTAGACACCGTGCGACACACGCTCCAGTCGTCCCCCTGATCCCGTCAGCCTGTCAAGGGTTGCTGGCGGTACACCGGCTATGCGGGCTTGCGCTCTGGTGATGAGGCCCCACTGTTCCTCGCCGAGTTCGCGGAGACGGTCTAGAGGGGATGTTCGGGTTATCATACTGCGAAGTCTATCACTTCTGATAGACTTCGCAGCGTCACCTCACCGATCTACTGCAAAAGCTATCAAAAGTGATGGGCCTTGCAGTAAATGAACTACCTCGCCTCAACCTCCCCAAACGCCGTGACGCCGGCGCGGTTCAGCGCCTCGATCTCCTCCCACGAGTAGCCGAGCTCCAGCAGGATCTCCTCGTTGTGCTGGGCCAGCTGCGGGCCGCCGCCCTGGATCTCCGGCGGCGTCTTCGACATGCGCACGGGCGGGCCGTGCACCCGCATCTTGCCCAGCACGTCGTGCTCGACCTCGCGAATGTAGCCGTTGGCCCAGAACTGCTCGTGCTCCGACAGGCCTGCGTAGTCGAGCACCGGGGCGTGCGGCACGTCGGCGTCGTAGAGCAGCGTCGCCCATTCGGCGACCGAGCGCTTGGCGAACTCCGCCTCCAGCACGCCTACCAGCTCCATCTTGTTCTCGGCCCGCGCGAAGGGGTCGGCGTACTTCGGGTCGTTCTTGAGGTGGGGGAAGCCCGCGTCGCACATGCGCTCCCACATGTCCTGCTTGTTCGCCGCGATCGCCATGTAGGCGCCGTCGGCGCACTTGTAGTGGGTGTACGTGGCCGCGCGGCGGAACTCGAAGCCGGGCTGGCGGCCGGTGCGCAGGAATCGGCCCAGCGGCATCGCCTGCATGCTCGTGAGGCCGCCGATCAGGGAGCCGTCGACGTGCTGGCCCTGGCCCGTGGTCGCCCGCACGAAAAGGGCGCTGGCGATGCCGAAGGCCAGAGTGAGGCCGCCGACCTGGTCCGCGAAGCCCCCGAACAGCGCGTGAGGCTCCTCGCCCGGGCCGCCGCCCTGCTCGACCATGATGCCGCTGAGTGCCTGCGCGACGTGGTCGTAGCCGGGCCGGTTCGCCCACGGGCCCTCGCGGCCCCACGCCGAGGCGGAAGCCAGGATGATGTCCGGCTTGATCTTCACCAGCTCGTCGTAGCCGAGGCCCCAGCGCTCCACCACGCCCGGCCGGTAGTTCTCGACGACGACGTCGACGCTCGGGAGCAGGCGCCGCACGATCTCCTTCGCCTCGTCCGTGCGCATGTTCAGCACCATCGACTTCTTGCCGCGGTTATGGGCCTCGAAGTAGGCGCTGTAGCCGTCGGGGCCCAGGCCGCTGCTGCGACCCGGCTCGCCGCCGGGCGGCTCGATCTTGATCACCTCGGCGCCCATGTCGGCCAGGAGCACCGTGCAGGATGGGCCCTGCTGGTTCTGCGTGAAGTCGAGGATGCGTACGCCGGTAAATGCTGAAGTCATAGCTGCCTCCGAAGCCGGGAAGGCTGTTGTTTGTTGCACCCGGAAGTATAGTATCTGAGCGATTCATTCAGGCATTAACGAGCGGCCTTTTCAGACACGGAGCGTTACGTGGCGGATCCCTTTGGCGGCAAGGTAGCCGTAGTCGGCGTCGGTGAGACCGACTACTCTCGCAACTCCGGGCGCAGCGAGCTCACGCTCTCGCTGCAGGCGATCCACGCCGCGCTGGACGACTGCGGCCTCACGGGCGCGGACGTCGACGGCCTCCTGCGCTGGCAGGTCGACACGTCGGCTGAGGCGGAGGTCGCGGCCAGCCTTGGCGTCAAGGAGCTCAAGTACTTCGGTGACATCACCCAGGCCGGCAACGTCGGCGCCGCGCTCGTCGCGAACGCCGCCGCGGCGATTAACGCTGGCCTCGCCGAAACGATCGTGATCTATCGAGGCATGAACGGGCGCTCCGGTCGCCGCTACGGCCGCGGCGAGGTCACCGGGCGCGGCGGCCAGGGCCTGAGCCAGTTCACGGAGCCCTTCGGTGTCCTTGTACCGCAGCACGGCCTGGCGATGATGACGCGCCGCCGCATGTACGAGACGGGCGTCACGAGCCGCCAGTTCGGCGCCACGGCCTCGATCATCCGCGCCCACGCCAACCGCAACCCGCGCGCCACGTTCTACGAGACGCCCCTGAGCATCGAAGACCACCAGAACTCGCGCTTCGTCGTGGAGCCGCTGCACCTGTTCGACTGCTGTCTGGAGACGGACGGCGCCGGCGCGCTCGTGCTCACGAGCAGCGAGAAGGCCCGGACCCTGAAGAAGCCGCCGGCCTACGTGCGCGCCGCCGTGCAGACCGGCTACATCAAGAGCGCGCAGTACACGGACACGTCGGCCGTCTCGGCCGGGCCTCGGCTGTTCGCCCAGGCCGGCATGACGCCGCAGGATGTCGACGTGGTGCAGATCTACGACCACTTCTGCCCGTTCGTGATCTTCTCGCTGGAGGACTACGGCTTCCTCAAGCGCGGTGAGGGCGGCGAATTCGTCGATGCCGGTGAGATCCGCTGGGACACCGGCTCGCTGCCGGTGAACACGAGCGGCGGTCACCTCTCCGAGGCCTACATGCAGGGCATGAACCAGCTCATCGAGGGCGTGCGACAGGTCCGCGGCGAATCGACCTCGCAGGTCAAGGACGTCGACGTGTCGTTCGTCGATACGGGCGTCGGTACCGGCGCCGCCATCTTCACGAGGGAGCCCTAGATGCCGTCGTTGCCACTGCCCGTACCGAACGAAGACACCCAGCCCTTCTGGGACTACACCAAGGCCGGTGAGCTGCGCGCCGAGCGCTGCACGGACTGCGGTACCCTCCGCCACCCGCCGCGGCCCACCTGCGCCGAGTGCGGCTCCTTCGAGCACGAGTGGGTCAAGCTCAGCGGCAAGGGAACGATCTACACGTACTGCGTCTCGCAGCAGGCGATCCACAACGCCCTCGAAGGCCTGATCCCGCACACGGCCATCCTCGTCCAGCTCGAAGAGGGCCCGCTCGTCACCAGCAACCTCGTAGAGGGCGACGACCGGGTCGCCATCGGCCTGCCTGTGGAGGTTGTGTTCGAGCCCGTGACGGACGAGATCACGCTGCCGAAGTTCAGGTTGGTCTAACGGACAGGTCTCGACATTCGCCTTCTGGTTCAAGATGGTGAAGTGAAGACTATCGGAGTCACGACGGCACGACGTCATTTCGAAAGCCTTCTTCGAGAGGTCGAAGAAGGTGAGATCGTAGTAATCACTCGCCGGGGTGTCCCGGTCGCTCGACTCGTACCACTGGATGAGCGCGCACGTATTTCGAAGGTCATTGAGGAAATCCGAACAGCTCGTAAGGGGCGGACTCTCGGCGGAATCAGGATTCGCGAGTTGATCGATGAGGGGCGAAAGTAGCATTTCAGTGGCACACTCACGCACCGAAAGCCCCTAGAATGCCCTCCGACAGGAGGACGCCCCCATGAAGCGCAGCACCCACCGTATTCTCACCAGCCACGTCGGTAGCCTGGTACGGCCGCAGGACATGCTCGACATGCTCAAAGCGCGCTCGCACGGCCTGCCGTACGATCAGGCCGCCTGGGACGCCCGCCTGCGAGAGGCCGTCACCGAGGTCGTCAGGCAGCAGGCCGATGCCGGCATCGACGTGATCAACGACGGCGAGCTGAGCAAACCGATGTTCGCCGACTACATCGCCGACCGTCTCAACGGTTACGAAGGCGAGAACCCGACCCCGAACATGTTCGTGAACCACTCGCAGCGGCCTGACCCGTTCCCGGGCTTCACGGCCTGGCGCGCATCCCAGCCCATTCTGACCACCGGCGGCATCATGCGACGTCCTCTTTGTATCGGTCCCCTGAGCTGGAAGGACCGCGCCTACGAGACCGACATCGCCAACCTGAAAGACGCTATGTCGAAGGTGTCGGTTGAGGAGGGGTTTCTGCCGTCGCCTTCGCCTGGCATCCTCGCCGCGCGCATCCCGAACCAGTACTACAAGAGCGAGGAAGAGTACCTCTACGCCATCGCCGACGTGCTGCACGACGAGTACAAGGCGATCACCGACGCCGGCCTCGTCCTGCAGATCGACGCGCCCGACGCGGCCATGTGCTGGGACCGCCAGCAGTTCGACACGGTCGAGGACTTTCGTGCCACCACGGAGCTGCGCACCGAGGCGCTGAACCACGCCCTGCGCGACGTACCGGAGGAGATGGTGCGCTTCCACGTCTGCTGGGGGAACAACGAGTCGCCCCACAGCAACGACATCGAGCTCAAGGACATCGTCGATGTGCTCCTCAAGGTCAAGGCCGCCTGCTACTCGATTGAAGCGGCAAACCCGCGCCATGCTCACGAGTGGGAGGTCTGGCAGACCGTGAAGCTGCCGGCCGGCAAGGCGCTCATGCCCGGCGTCATCGACTCGCTGACCAACTTCATCGAGCACCCTGACCTCGTGGCCCAGCGCATCGTCACGTATGCCAATCTCGTCGGCCGCGAAAACGTGATCGCCGGCGTTGATTGCGGCTTCGGCACCGGTGCCTCGGCAAACCCGCGTATCCACCCCGAGCTCGTGTGGGCGAAGTTCAGCGCCCTCGCAGAGGGTGCGCGGCGTGCGTCCGCGAAGCTCTGGGGTTCGTAGTTGTCAGTTCTTAGAGTCCTGCTGATCGAGGACTCACAAGTGTCACCGGGCGTAGGGGCGCATCGCGATGCGCCCTGACAGCGTTCCGGTCGCCAGATGACTTTCGTTGCATGCACGCCGATCATCCTCGGCGCGTCACGTATCCCGAACGGCCGAGACGTGGGTCGGTTAGGCATCGTCCGCAGGCATTAGACTCGCCTCTACGGACAAATCAGCCCCAGGGTAGACGCGATCCCGACGCCGCGAAGGCACGATTCAACGCATGAGCACTGCATTTTCTGTCGCCTACCCCTCCGATCGCTCGCTGCTTGCGCGTGCCTTGTTGCCGATGGTGCAATGGCGCGCCTACCTCCGGGCGATCCACTTCCTCGCGATGTTCCCGCTGGGCATCGGCTACTTCGCCTTCTTCGTCACGGCCTTCGCCGTCGGCGGCTCGTTGATCTGGACCTTCGTCGGCCCGCCCGTGATCCTGCTGGCCTTGTTCATCTCGCTTTACATCGGCGATGTCGAAGCCTGGATGGTCAACGTCTCGACAGGCGAGGGCATCCATCGCCCGCCCAAGGTCGTCGAGGGCGCCACAACCCTGCGGGAGAAGGTGTGGACACGCCTGATCGACCCCTCGACGTGGACCGGCGTGCTTTACGAGGTCGTGCAGTTCCCGGTCGGCATCGCGAGCTTTGTCATCGTGATTGCGGGCTTCTCGGTGGCCGGGTGGCTCATTTCCGCGCCGCTCGTGGTCGGCCTGGACCCTCATTCGCTTGAGTTGAGCGATGGTCCGTTCAACATAGCAATCGACAAGTGGTGGGAAGCCACTCCGCTGGTACCGCTGGGCTTCGTCGCCTGGTTCATCACGATGCACACGATCACGGTGCTCTCCGCCCTGCATGCGATGTGGGCACGCGCACATGCTAGGCTCCCGTTCGCGGCGCCGTCCGGAGACAATCGCTCCGGACGGCAGCGACCCGGAGCCGAAGCAACCGGTGGCCCTGCTGCCGCCCGTGGAGCCCATGCCACCCACCTCACCCGCTACGGTCGCCGTCGAGCCTTCCGCTGACGGCGACCGGGCACCGCCCCCGGACCCCGTGCTCGACCCGGACCTGCACCCCGCGCTCAGCGAGCTCACGGCTCGCGAGCGCGAGGTGCTGTTGCTGATCGTGCGCGGCTATTCCAATGCCGACATCTGCGAGACCCTCTACATCAGCGAGGGGACGGTGAAGACGCACATCCGCCATCTCCTCGCCAAGCTGGAGCTCACCGACCGTACGCAGGTCGTGGTCTTCGCCTACGAGCAGGGCATCGTCCTGCCGTCCCGCCGCCCCGTCGCGATGGCAATATCGTCATAGCCGGCGCGCAATCGAACCTTACGAATCCCTTACCCACGTTTTCGTCTCACCTCAGCTACTATCGATGCAATGAAGAAGCTGCTTATCGCCGATTTCTACCCGCCGGCTGTCGGCGGCCTCGTGGCGATCGCGGCGGCGATCCTCCTGCGCACGCTGATCGGTACGCGGCTTTTCGCTGAGATCGTCCTGGACGCCATGCTGGGGTTCCTGCCCGGCAAGAGCTTTTCGGAGCTGCTGGGTGTCTTCGGGCCCTACGGCAAGGCGCTGTTCTTCGCCTCGACCCTGCTGGCGATCTTCGTCACCTACGTCGTCGTCTGGGCGCGGATCAAGCGCGAGTTCGGTCCGGGGCGCGAGATGGTATCGCAGGTCGCGGTCATGGCAGGGCTCGCGGTGTTCTCGCTGTTCCTCATCGCCAGCATGGTCATCGTCCTCCTCACCGACGCGACGTTGCGCAACACGAGCTGGTTCGAGTACTCGCTGGTCACGGCTCTGACGGCGGTGCTGTTTGCCGGTGTTGCCGGCGTGCAGACCCTGGGCGCGACGGCCACCGATTACGACCGCCTGTCGAAGGATGCGCCGCCCGATAGCAACTCGCGGCGCCAGCTCTTGCAGCTCGTGCCTGGCTTGGCGCTTGGCGGGCTGGCTTTCGTCGTGATCGCCAAGACGCTGAAGGACGCCGCCGGTGGTGGTGTGCAGCAGTCGCATCGCGGCGAGCCGACGCAACCTGTGACGCCCACGAACGAGTTCTACGTCGTGTCCAAGAACCTCATCGACCCCCAGGTGGACGGCTCGAGCTGGTCCCTGCGCGTCAGCGGCCTCGTGGACAACCGCCTCGAGCTGAACTACGAGCAGTTCACGGCCTTCCCGGTGCAGGAGCAGTACACGACGATGCAGTGCATCAGCAACTACGTCGGCGGGGAGCTGATCAGCAACGCCCTCTGGCGTGGCGTACCCCTGAAGCTCGTACTGGAGCAGGCCGGCGTCGCAGTCGGGTGCCACATTCGTCATGTTCCGCTGCGCCGACGGCTACACCGTGGGCGTGCCGCTGGAGTTCGCCACGCGCGACCAGGTCGTGCTCGCCTACCAGATGAACGGTGAGCAGCTCAGCGACAAGCACGGCTTCCCGACGCGCCTGCTATCGCCCGGCATCTACGGCATGATGCACCCGAAGTGGATCACGGACATCATGCTCATGGACGAGGAGCAGAAGGGCTACTGGCAGCAGCAGGGCTGGAGCCAGGAAGCGCGCATGAACACCTCCGTGCGCATCGACCTGCCGACGGATCGCTCGAAGGTCGACGCGAAGACCGCGACGGTGATCGAGGGCATCTCGTTCTCCGGCGACCGCGGCATCAGCAAGATCGAGGTCTCGACGGACGGCGGCGGGACCTGGGACGAGGCGAAGCTCAAGCCACCGCTCGGTCCGTACACCTGGGTGCTCTGGGAGTACGCCTGGACGCCATCCGAGGACCTTCTGGGCCGGATCAAGATCGAAGCGCGCGCCACGGACGGTGACGGTGAGTTGCAGACCGACAAGCTGGCTTCGCCCTACCCGAACGGCGCCACGGGCTACCACATCATTGATGTGACCGTCGAAGAGCCTGCCCGCGCCGAGTCGTCCTAGACACTCCCGAGATTACGCCGGAAGCCCTATCATCGAGGCTCACTCGCTTCGATTCGAAAGGACTTTCCTTCATGACTGTCGCCGATGAGGCCATTCGCACCTACGGCAGCCCCGAAGCCCAGAACATGGTCGAGAACGCCAGAGAGATGGCGCCCGGCCTGCGCGCGCACTCGAAGCGCATAGAGGACGACCGGCGCTTGCCTGCCGAGATCGTGCAGCAGTTCCGTGATGCCGGCTTCTTCCACGCCCTCCTGCCCCGCGACCTCGGCGGCCACGAGGTCGACCCGATCAACGCGGCGCGAATTGTCGAAGAGATCGCCCGCGGCGATGCGTCCGCGGGCTGGTGCGTCATGCTTGCGGCCCAGTCCTGCGGCTTCGCGGGCTACATGCCCAAGGCCGACTCGCAGTCGATCTGGGGCGAAGGCGGCATCGTGGCAGGTACCGCGAGGCCGATCGGCAGGGCAGTCGCCGTCGAGGGGGGCTACGACGTCTCCGGGCGCTGGCCCTTCGCCTCGGGCAGCAGCCACGCCACCTGGTTCGCGGGCGAGTGCAAGATCTACGACGGCGAGGAGCAGCGACGCGATGCCGAGGGCAACGAGCGCACGAAGATGTTCTTCGTCCCGGCGTCCGAGGTCACCGTGCACGACACTTGGGACACCCTGGGCCTGCGCGGCACCGCTAGCAACGACTTCAGCATCGAGCACGCCTTCGTGCCGGAGACGCGAGGCTTCCAGGTCCTCGTCGACCCGCCGCATGCACGAGTGGGCCCTCTACCGCGCCGAGCCCCTCGCCTTCATCAACCACGGCGCGCACGCCATCGGCGTCGCCCGCGGCGCCATCGATGCGGCTGTCGAGACGGCGGCCTCGAAGGTCGGTTGGGGCGGCGTCATGCTCAAGGACACGCCGCGCCTCCAGAGCGCCATCGCCGAGGCCGCGGGCATGGTCGGCGCCGCGTCGAGCTACCTCTACGACGCCTCGTGGGCGCTGTGGGAGCAGGCGCTGGCCGGCGACACCGACAAGCCGACGCGCGCCCGCGTCCGACTCGCCGCCAGCAACGCCATGCGCGCCAGCGTGGAGGCCGTCGACATGCTGCACGCCGCCCTCGCGACCTCGGCGATCATGGCGTCGAGCCCGCTATCGAGGCAGCTACGCGACATCCACACCGCCTCGGCCCACGTCATGATCGGCACCATGACTTTCGAGGCGGCCGGCCGCGCGCTCATGGGCATGGACCCACAGTTCCCGTTCTTCTAGGTGAGAACGAGCGAACAAGCAGACCAGCCGAACCGTCCAGCAACCGTGACCGATATGCTCGTTTGTTCGTTCGCTCGTTTGCTGTCACGGTGTTGCCAACGTTGGCAAGGAGTAGCGATGACCATCATTCACCACCAGGCTAATCGCCTATGACCATCGAGCACCTCAGCGCCATCACACTCGCTGTCCTGGACATGGGGCGCTCTGTGCGCTTCTACACCGCGCTCGGCTTCAAGATCGGCTACGGCGGTGAGGATGCCGACTTCACTTCGATGCCGGTGGGCGACAGCTACCTCAACCTGGCGCTGCGAGAGTCCTTCACGGGCGCCGGTACCTGGGGCCGGGCGATTTTCCACGTCTCGGATGTCGATGCCGTGTACGAGCGTGCGCTGGCGGCCGCCCTGACGCCCTCGACAACGCCTCGCGACGCCGAGTGGGGCGAGCGCTACTTCCACATCTCCGACCCTGACGGCCACGAGATCAGCTTCGCAAAACCGCTTTCCTAGTCCGCAAGACGTTGCCTCCCGGTGCGAGCGGCCGTTCAGGAAGATGGTCTGCTAATTCGAGTTCTCGTTGGGTATATCATCCAACCAGCCGTGAACAATCTTAGACGAGGCAGAAACCCCCTTCCGAAGCCGACCCTGCTCGTTCTAGTCCTGCTGCTCGGCTGGTGCGCGGGAGCCTGTAGCAAGAGCGACGGCCAAACCTCTTCGAGCGTTACGCGGGGCCAACCCTCGAGCAGCAGGCAACCGTTGCGCCCACACCGACGCGGATTGCGGCCACGCAACTGTTGCACCCACTCGGGACGCGCCTTCGACGCCATCTCCCTCCCTTTCGCCGGCACCGATAGCAACGGAAGCCGTGACGCCGACCACGCCGGGCGCAGGGGACACCACCGGCAACGCCGAGACTTCCGGTGTGGCAACCCAGGCCGAGATCGCAGCGCTTGTGGCTGCCTCGAGAGCGCCCCGCCGCGATGTCACCTACTGCACCGTCGATGGCGTCGATCTCAAGATGGACGTCTTCTTCCCGAAGAATGCCACGGGTACCGTACCGCTGGCCGTGTTTATCCATGGCGGGGGGTGGAGTAGCGGCGGCAAGCGAGGTGCCGACGGCGTCCAGGATATGCCGGCCTTGCTGAACGCGGGCTATGCCGTCGCCTCTCTCGACTACCGCCTCGCACCTGCGTACGTGTTCCCGGCGATGATCGAGGACGTGAAGTGCGCCATCCGATCGTTGCGCGCAAACGCCAGCGATTACCACATCGATCCGAACCGCATCGGGGTCTGGGGCATAAGCGCCGGTAGCCATCTCGCCCTGCTGGTCGCTCTCTCGGATCCAAGCGCCGGCTTCGACGTCGGCCAGTACCTCGATCAATCGAGCCGGGTGAAAGCCATCGTCGACAGGTCCGGGCCTGGCGACCTCACGATCGACTTTTCGCCGACGTTCGTTTCGAAGAAGGGGGGCTTTGACGGCTTCGATCTCGCGAAGGCCAGTCCGGTGACCTACGTCTCCAGCGACGATCCGCCCGTCCTGATCATTCAGGGAGACCAGGATGTCGTGGTGCCGATCGATTCTGGCGAGGCCCAGGAACTGTATGACAAGCTTCTCGCGGCTGGCGTGACGACCGAGATGGTTGTCGTCAAGGGTGGGCCGCATCTGCTCTCGGCGCCGGCTCAAATGCCACCGCGTGACCAGTTGACGCAGATGCTCGTCGACTGGTTCGACAAGTACGTGAAGTAGCCCGCAGAGGACACGTTTCGGCGCCCTGAAGCAGGCAATCGAACCCGAAAAGGTGCAAACTACACCGGCAGGCGGCTAACTCTCCACCTGCCAGATTGCACGATTGCCAGATTGCCGCCGGCCACCCTCTGTCGGCAGGCGGCCACGAAGGTTTAGGGGGCACCCATGATCCAGACCATGCAGTTCGGCTCCACCGGCCACGAGAGCACGCGCACGCTCTTCGGCGCCGCCGCGTTCAGTCGCGTCACCCAGGAGGTCGCCGACCAGACGCTGGCGCTGCTGCCCGAGCACGGCATCAACCACATCGACGTCGCCGCCAGCTATGGTGACGCCGAGCTGCGCCTCGCCCCCTGGCTGCAACAGCACCGCGACGAGGTCTTCCTCGCCACCAAGACGGGCGAGCGCACCTACCAGGCGGCCCACGACCAGATCCGCGCGTCGCTGCAGCGCATGCAGGTCGAGCAGATCGACCTGATCCAGCTTCACAACCTCACCGACGAGACTGACTGGCAGACCGCGATGGCGCCCGGCGGCGCTCTCGAAGCGGCGGTGGAGGCGCGCGATCAGGGACTCGTGCGCTTCATCGGCGTCACCGGTCACGGCGTCGTTGCTCCGGCGATGCACGCCCGCAGCCTGGAGCGCTTCCCGTTCGATTCGGTGCTGCTGCCCTTCAACTACCCGATGCTCCAGAACCCGGACTACGCGCGTGACTTCTGGCGCCTGTTCGAGCTGTGTCAGGCCCGCGGCGTGGCGATGCAGACGATCAAGGGCATTACGCTCGGGCCCTGGGGCGAGAAGGAACACACGACCAGCACGTGGTACGAGCCGCTGCAGGACCAGGCCGACATCGATACGGCGGTGCACTGGGTCCTCGGCCAGCCCGGTGTCTTCCTCAACACGGCCGGGGACGTGCGACTGCTCCCCAAGGTGCTCGACGCGGCTGAGCGCTTCGACGGCAGCCGGTCTTCCGATGCCCAGATGTCAGCCCTTGTCGCGAAGCAGGGCATGGCGCCGCTCTTCGTCTAGGCATGACGGTGCTTGCAACCGCCAGCGTCATGACCTTCGTCGCCACGGCGAAGCCTGCGGAAGCGCGCGCCTTCTACGAGGACGTCCTCGGCCTGACCTTCATCGAGGACTCGCCCTTCGCCCTCGTCTTCGACCTCAACGGGACCATGCTGCGCATCCAGAAGGTCGGCCACGTCACGGCGACGACCTACACGGCCCTTGGCTGGCAGGTCGCCGATATCTACGAGACCGTGCAGGAGCTGACCGACGCCGGCGTGACCTTCATGCGGGTCGAGAACATCCCTCAGGACGGCCTCGGTATCTGGACGACGCCGGACGGCTCCGCCGTCGCGTGGTTCAAGGACCCGGACGGCAACACGCTCTCGTTGACCCAGCTGGTTCCGACGCCCGAAGCGATTGTGCCACTCGATGTGGGCGACGCGTAGTTTGCTCTAGCAGCCGCCCCTGGTGAAGGTAGTCTCCTGCCCGGGTTGGGAGACCACGAAGCTGTCGGCCTCCAGGCTCTTGACTTCGATACTGCTCAGGAATGTCGCGACGTCGCTGCCGGGCACCAGCGTGTCGCCGACGCCGAACTGATAGCTGTCGCCCTCGAAGGAGTACGTGGTGCCGATCGCGATACCTTCCTGCTGGGCGCACCATTCACCCTGCAGCATCTCCTGGTCCAGCCGGCCGTTGTCGCTCCCGGTCGCTTCGGAGCCCGTCGAGTCCGCGCCGGTGGTGGCGCCGGTCGCCTCGGCACCAGTCGATCCCGTAGTCGTGGAGTCGCCGGCCGCAGGCGTGGCAGTGGCAATCACGACCTGGGCGGTGTCATCGTCGTCGCCACAGGCGACAGCAAAGGTAGCCAGCAAGATCAGGATCGGAAGCACGAGTATTCGCAAGATGAGTCTCCTTTCGTCGCACCTTATGCGGTGGGCTCGAAAGGGCGGCAGCGCTAGCCGGGCTCAGGACTTGCAAAAGGGCTTCAGTTCACGGGCAGGCGCAGGGTAAACGTGGCGCCGTGCCCCGGCGCCGACGTGCAGGCGACCTCGCCGCCGTGCGCTTCGACGAAGCCCCGCACGATCGAGAGCCCCAGGCCGGCGCCGTCACCGACAGTGCCCTTGCGGCCGCGCGACTTGTCGCCGCGGTAGAAGCGGTCCCAGACGTGCTCGGCCTGGGCGGCGTCGAAGCCCTCGCCGTTGTCCTCGACGTTCAGGGTGACCCACCGGCCGCTGCGGGCGACCGAAGCGCGGATCTCGCCGCCCTTGGGTGTGTGCTGGATCGCGTTGCGCACGAGGTTGGAGACGGCGCGCTCGAAGCGCGTTCCGTCCAGGGGCACATCCGGCAGCTCTAGCTCCGGCGGCACGAACTGCAGGTCGATGCCGGCGCGGTCGGCCTGCGGGCGCATGCCTTCCACGACCTCTGACACGATCTCCTGTACCGGCAGCAGTCGTTTCTCCAGGCGCAGTGCACCGGAGTCGATCTGGGCCAGGTCGAACAGGTCGCCGATCATGCGGTCGAGGCGCTCGACCTCGCGCTGCATGAGGGCGTAGTAGCGGCTGCGCTCCGATTCTTCCTCGACGACGCCCTCCGACAGCGCTTCCGACATCGCGCGCACGTTGGCCAACGGCGTCCGCAGGTCGTGCGAGATCGCCGCCGTGAGGTCGACGCGCTGTTGGTCCAGGCGCGCCCGTTCCTGCTCCGACTCGTCGAGCTTGGCCCAGAGGCGCTGGACGTCCTCAGCCAGCCGCGCCACCTCGTCGGTCTCGTGCGTCGTCAGGTTAGGTCGAGTACGGCCTTCCGCCAGGCCCCGCACCGCATCGGAGATCAGCTCCAGGCGCTGGGCGACAGATGATGCGACGGTCATGCTGAAGGCGGCCATGACCACGATGCTGAAGCCGATGGCCGCGGTCAGGACGTAGAGGTCGTGCGACGTCGAGACGAACATCAGGCGCGCGATCAGCATGACGTTCAGCAGGCCAGCGAAGCCGCCGACGATGGAGCCGACGAAGGCCTTGCTGCGCAGCGTCAGGTTCTCTGTGGCCCAGTTGCTGGTCAGCGCCAGCCAGCCTAATACGCCCGCGAGTGTGCCGGAGGCCGCGAAGTAAGCCGCCAGCTTGAGCATCTCCGAGCGTGGCGGCGCCATCGTCACCTGTGCCAGGAGCAGACCCACGGTGATCGCGACGCCCAGGATGGAGGCAGCGAGCAGGAGGACTCGCAGCCGTGCGGACGTGAACCAGAGCTGGGGCAGGCTACGGTTCAAACTTGTACCCCACGCCCCAGACCGTCTTGAGGTAACGCGGCCTCGATGGGTCTTCTTCGACCTTTTCGCGCAGGCGGCGCATGTGCACGGTCACGGTGCCGGGGTCGCCCGCGAAGTCGAAGTCCCACACGGCGTCCATGAGCTGCTCGCGGCTGAACACCTGTCCGGCATGTCTGGCGAGGAAGAGCAGCAGATCGAACTCGCGCGCCGTCAGCCGCAGGTCGACGCCTTCGCGCTCGACCACGCGTGTACGGGAGCTGATGCGCAGCTGGCCGAAGCGCAGAGTCTCGGTATCGTTGCCGGGCGTCTGCCGCGCCTTGAACCGCCGCAGCACCGCCTGTACGCGAGCCGAGAGCTCGCGCGGGGAGAAGGGCTTCGTGACATAATCATCAGCGCCGAGTCCGAGGCCCAGGACCTTGTCGGTCTCCTCGCCGCGGGCCGTGAGCATGATGATCGGCGTTTCGGAGTGGGAGCGTACCTGGCGGCACACCTCCAGCCCGTCCACTTCGGGCAGCATGAGGTCCAGCACGATGAGGTCGGGCAGGAACCGGTTCACGGCGCTCAGCGCCTGCTTACCATCGCCCACGACCATCGTGTCGTAGCCCTCGCGGCGCAGGAAACGCTCCACCACTTCCGCCACAATCGCTTCGTCTTCGACAACCAGAATTCGGTCTGCCACGCGCATCCTCTATCCCACCAATCGGCTGTTATTAAGATTAACGTCCCGGTCTTACGAAATGCTTACGCATCCCTTTCTTACTCGTAAGGAATGGGACGCCGGATCACCAGCCTTCACGCCCAGGATGGCGTGCGGGACCGCTGCACCTGTTTCTTCTTTCGTCATCTGCGTAAGGGCTGCGTAAGCGGCGCTTCCTAGGCTTTGCTCCACTGATGCCCTCGAACCCGCAATCGCACGTCGAGAGCAAACCCCTCTGGAGGAGCAAGTCTTGGACACACAACAGCGACTGAAACGCTATTCCCGCCGGTCGGTACTGAAGGTCGGGGTGCTGGGCGTCGGCGCTACGGCCCTGATCGCAGCCTGCGGTGGCGACGACGACACCAGCAGCACCGGCTCGACCGGCGCAAGCGAGAGCACGGGTTCGACGGGAGCGACCGGTGACAGCGGTGCGACTGGTGCCACGGGCTCGACAGGCGCGGAGCACTCGACGGGGGCGACGGGCAGCACCGGGAGTACTGCGGCGATGGAGCTCTCGCTGGTCCACGGCTGGTACCGCGACCGCGAGGTGCAGTACTACGACTTCGGCATGAACACGCCGCTTGCGCAGGGCAGCTCCGTGCTCACGGCGCCGATCTACGTCTTCATCACCGGCATGGACGCCGATGGCAACCCGGAGTTCCTCGAGGGCCAGCACAACATCGTCGGCCGCATCCCCGGCCACGACGGCTACAGCGACCTCTGGCAGGTCATGCTGGTTACGGCCGGCGAAGACTACGAAGCCGACTCCGTGAAGTCTGTGGACGAAGTCATGTCCGGCAACTTCGAGGTCACCGAGACCAACATGTTCGTCAACTGCCCGCTGGTGCCGGAAGGCACGACGCTGGAAGGCGGCGAGGAGCTCGTGCAGGGCTGGCACAACGGCGACGCCGTCTTCTACCCGGACTTCGGCGCCAACCCGCCGGTCGCCATCCCGATCTGGGCCTTCATCACCGGCAAGGACGCCGACGGCAAGCCCCAGTTCTTCGAGGGCCAGATGAACATCATCGACTCCATCCCGGATGACGCGGCCTACAGCGCCTTCTGGCGGGTCAACCTCGTTACGGCACCAGAGGACTACGAGGCCAACGCGGTCAAGTCGGCCGCCGAAGTGCGCGAGATGGAGTTCGAGGTGGAGCAGACGGACCTCATCGTGAACTGCCCCGTGACGGTGTTCTAGTCCGGAGCTACGGGCGGAGTCATGCACGGAGAGGGGCGCACGTGCGGCCCCTCTCCCACCCTCTCCGGTATTTCATATCGCCTCATACGTCGCCTCTCCCCAGAGGGGCGAGGGGAGTGTGGGTTCACGTCGGACACTTTGTGAGCGTCTGGGCGCTCAAGGACTGCGGGGAATGCTGTAGGGCGTCACCTGTGAAGTTCCCTCTCCCTCGAAGGAGAGGGCCAGGATGAGGGGGCGTTCGGAATAGGCTGGAATCAGTGAATTCGCCGGAGTCCGGCTACGAACGGAAGCTGGGGGATTCATCCCGCAGTGCTTCATGCAGGTCGGGGCGACGATGGAGTCAGAACCTCTATCCCACCCGGATCACGAGCGGCAGCAGCAGGCTCAACACCAGCAGTACGGAGATCGTCAGCATGAACCAGCGCTGCATGAACCACGGCTTCACGTCTACGGGGCGGTCCCAGTCGTAGTGCGCGGAGTCTGACAGGTCGTGGTCGCGGTGCGTGGGGTTGTTGGGGTCGTCGTCTTCGTAGTCGGCGTAAAGGTTGTCTTCGGTGGGCCCGTCGTCTTCGTCGAACGTGTAGTTGTTGCTCATCACACGGGCTTGTCGCCCTTGACCGTGACGCGATAGCCGGAGCGTGTTTCAGGCCAGTAGTCCCAGATCGCCTGGTGCTGCACGCAGCGGTTGTCCCAGAAGGCGATCGAGTTCTTCTGCCAGCGGAAGCGGCACTGGAACTGCGGCTGCTTGATGTGCTCGTACAGGAAGCCGAGGACGGCATCGGCTCTCCGCGGCGCTCAGACCCTCGATGTGGGTCGTGAACATCTCGTTGACAAACAGGCCCTTGCGCCCGCTGACGGGGTGCGTGCGCACCACCGGATGTACTGCCTTCGGGTAGCTGCGCCCGCCGTCGTCACGGCCGATGCGCGCGTTGACGCTGCGGTAGTAAGGCGCGCCGTCGTGCACCGCCCTGAGGCCTCCGAGGAACGCCTTCATCGGCTCCGAGAGCGCCTCGTAGGCCGCGTACGTGCTGGCGAACAGTGTGTCGCCGCCGGTGTCTGGCAGGGTGTGGATGCGCAGGATCGAGCCCATCGGCGGCTCCTCCTCGCACGAAACGTCGGAGTGCCAGCTTTCGCCCGCCACGCGCTTCGATGACTCGTCGGCGTGGATGATCATTACCTCGGGGTGCCCTTCCAGGCCCGGGTCGTTGGGGTGGGCCACGAGCGGACCGAAATGCGCACCGAGCGCCATCTGCGCCTCGACCGAGATGTCCTGATCCCGGAAGAAGACCACTTGGTGCTCCGTCAGCGCGTCGCTAATCGCGCGCCAGTCGTCATCGTTCTGGCGTTCGAGGTCGATGCCCTCGATTTCGGCGCCGAGCACAGGCGTGATGGGTTTGATCCGCAGGCTGCTCTCAGTCATGCCGAAACCATAGCTCAACCCTGAGACGCTGGCAAAATCTCCGCGCGCATGCGGGACATCTTGGTAAATTCTGCGTGACGGATTGCAGGATTATCCGATTGATCTTGCCGACGCGATTGACTGAGGCTGCCCCGTCAACCATCATCTGCGAAACCCCTAGGGGCACGGCCCGACTGTCATTACAAAGGATCACGAACCATGCAGGGATCAGAGGTAGAAGCTCGTTTCAAGGCGGCAGGTGTAACGAACCAGTCCGTTGTGGCCTTCGTCAAGCAGTGGGTCGATCACCTTCAGCCCGAAAATGTCGAAGTTGTCACGGCCGCCGATGACGCGCGTCTCCTCCAAGAGGGCCTGGCGGCTGGAGAGCTGCAGGAGGTTCAGGGTGGTCGCTACTTCTCGCGCTCCTACTCGAAAGACACGGCGCGGTCAGAGGAGCGCACCTTCGTCGCGACCAAGGACCCGGACGAGAAGGGCGTCTACAACAACTGGGCCGATAGCACGGAGATCAAGTCGAAGCTGGAGGGCCTGACCAAGGCAGCGCTGGCGGGCAAGACGATGTACGTCCTGCCCTACCTCATGGCGCCGCCCGGGACGGTGCTGACGCAGTGGGCGGCCGGCGTCCAGCTCACCGACAGCCGCACCGTTGTCCTGCACATGATCCGCATGGCCCGAGTTGGCCCCGAGTTCGTCAACGAGCTCCCGGACCCCAGTAACTTCGTGCGCGGCATCCACGTCACGGGCGACCTCGATAACCTCGAGCAGGGCACACCCAACGACAAACGCCACTTCGCGACGATCGCGGACGAGCGCCTGATCTTCCACTACGGCTCCTCCTACGGCGGCAACGCGCTGCTGGGCAAGATCGCGCACGGTTTGCGCCAGGCATCCTACGATGGTTGGGCCTCCGGTCGCTTCCTGGCGGAGCAGTTCATGCTCATCGGAATCCTGGACAAGCAGACGGGGCGCACTTACCACATTTGTGGTGGCTTCCCGAGCGCTTCTGGCAAGACCAACCTGGCGATGATGCACCCACCCGCCGCGCTGGCAGGCCGCTACGAGGTGCACTTTTTCGGCGACGACATCGCCTGGATCTACGTCGATGAGTCGGACGGGCGCCTGTACGCCTTCAACCCTGAGTACGGCGTCTTCGGAGTCGCCAAGGACACGAACGAGAGTAGCAACCCCAACGCGGTGTACGCCATCGGTGAGGGCTCCGACACCCTCTTTACTAACGTGGCCTACAACGAGACCACAAAGGACGTCTGGTGGGAGGGGCGCACGAAGGAACCGCCTGCAGACGTCACCGGCTGGCGCGACTGGCGCGGCGATCTGATCAGCGACCGCCCCGTCGAGCGTCAGCGCTCCCGCGCGGCTGGCGACGAGTGGGCGCACCCCAACAGCCGCTTCACGACGACGCTGGCCAACGTCCCCAACCTAAGCCCGGACTCGAATAACCCCAAGGGCGTGCCGATCGACGCGATCATCTTCGGCGGGCGCGTGCGAGAGCGGGAGCCGCTGATTCGCGCCATCCAGGGCATCCCGGAGGGCGTCTACGACGGCCTCACGCTGGGCGCCGAGGCCACCGCGGCCGCCGAGGGCAAGGAGGGCATCCTGCGCTACGACCCGATGTCGATGCGGCCGTTCCTTTCGTACCCGGAAGCGCGCTACGCGGAGCACTGGATCAACATCCTCAGCAAGGCGCAGCACAAGCCCGTGTTCGCGCACGTCAACTGGTTCCAGCGCGATGCCGACGGTCGCTACATCTGGCCCGGCTACACCGAGAACCTGCGAGCGCTGCTCTGGCTCGTCGACTTCGCCGAGGGCCACGCCGCCGGTGAGCAAACCCCTGTTGGCGTCCTGCCGCGCGAGTCTGAGCTGAACCTCAATGGCCTCGATATTGCGCCGGCTGACCTCGATCGCCTGCTCTCGATCGACACGGAACAGTGGCGGACCGAGATGGTCAACCGCGAGGCCCACCTGCAGCAGTTTACCGGCCTACCGGAGGAGATCTGGGAGGCGCACCGGGAGATGAAGGCGGCGCTGGGCTAGGTGGTTCTCAGTTGTAGGTAGTCAGTTCTCAGTTTTGACGTCACCGAAGGCCGAGACTCCTCGTTGCGAGCCGTCGCGATAGCGAGGCGACGCAGTCTCGATGCCCTGACAAGGCACGCATCAAGAAGTGACTACCGAAAACTGAGAACTGACTAACTGAAACTAACTCGGCGCTACGCCGTGAGCAGCGACTTCTCTGCCCAGCGCTCGTCGGCGACGCTGATGCCGGCAATGAGGTCGCGGTTGACCAGCAGGACCGGCGTTTCGACTGGCATGCCGCCGGGAAGGATCAGCCTCGAGCCGGTGACGGATACGAAGCTGGGGAAGATCTTCGCGTCTGCCGTGAGCTTGTCGCCGATGTTGCCGATGCCGTGTGGGATGTGTATCGAGCCCTCTGCCATGAAAGGCGGCAGTAGCAAGGTTGCTTTGATGGGGCGTGTCTGGCTTTTGCCGACAGTCGTCGTCAGCATCGAGCGCTGACGCAGTTGCGCCTGAGTCTCGTGCGGAATCGCTGCCAGGATGAAGCGCTTTTCGATGTTGATGCTGGCGAACTCCCGCGCTCCGGTGGACGAGCCCAATAGAACCTTCGCTGACTCCAGCCTGAAGTTCGGGCTGCCATCGGTCAGGACGTCGACCAGACGCTTGCGGTCTCGGACCTCGTGGGTGACGCCCTGGACGCGGCCGTTGGACAGGAACAATTCAACCAGCAAGGTGCTTGGGTTTGCTTCAGTCATCTCGGTTAGATGATCGGACGATGGCGCATCACTCTTCAGCCCTCGCTGCGAGATACCCGCGAGCGTCTAGAGCAGGGCCGAAAGGTCGCTCTTGTGCGCCAGAATGTCGCTCCAGAGGTCGCCGGCTTCCGCGATGCGGCCCGGCACGCTGCGCAGGTTGAGCGTTGTCGGGTCCAGGGTTTCAAGCTCGGACCACGCGATCGGCGTCGAGACGCCGGCCCACGCCGTCGGCCGGAGCGAGTACTGGGCGGCGAGGGTCTTGCCGCGGGTGTTCTGGTTGGCATCGAAGAACACCTTGCCGTTGCGCTTGGACGTGTCCCACTCCAGCGTCACGTCCTTCGGGTTCTGCTGCACCATGAAGCGACCGATCGTCGTCGTGATAAGGCGCACGTCGTCGTAGTCGTAGTGGCGCAGGATCGGCAGATAGACGTGCAGCCCCGTCTTGCCGGATGTCTTGATGTAGGACGAGAGGCGCTGCTGGTCCAGGAGCGCCTTGAGGTTCAGCGCCGTCTCGACCGTCTTCTCCCAGCCGCGCTTGTTGTACTCCGGCTCCTCGCCCTTGCCCTCTTTGCCGGAGTAGATGTACGGGTCCAGGTCGAACACCATGTAGTCCGGGTAGTTCAGCGCCGATTCCTCCAGCGCTGCCTCGGAGCCGGCGAACGTCGTCGTGCGGCCGTGGGCGTCCGGTTCGGGGTCGACGCGGGCCATCCAGGCGTGCAGCTCCAGGTCGGCGAGCTGGGCCAGCCAGACAAGAGTCGCCAGGTTGTTGCACAGGATGTACTCGCCGTCCCCCGCGTTGCTCGACGACCAGATGTCGATGGTCTCGACGAAGCCGGGAATCGGCTGCTCGTAGTGCTTCTGGTAGAACGGCTTCGCCGTGGTGCCGTTGGGGTAGCGCGTGAGGGTCAGGGGCCGGTCCGTCAGGTGGGGCAGCAGCACCGGCGCCAACTTGACGTAATACTCGATAAGGTCTCGCTTCGTCAGGGGAGGGGCATCGCCGTGGGCGGGCCAGAACTCCTTGCCCAGGTTCGTGAGCTTGACCTGCTCGCCGCCGACTTCGACCGCGAAGTTCTGCTTCGGATTCTCCAGCTGCGTCAGTACCGACTCGACCTCACGCTGCAGGCCGGCGGGCGGCTCCGGGGTGCTAGCGCGGGGTGCTGCTTCGACGCTCACGCGGCGCTTCCTGCACCTCCTCGATGGCGTCGATGGCCACGGCGGCCTCCCGGTGCACGTCGCTGGGGTCGATGTCGGTGCGCACGCCGATGAACACGGGCGCGCGCAGACGGTTGTCCTTCGTCCACTCCGCGTACCTCACCTGCACGACGATCTCGGGCCGCACGGGCGTGACGTCCGGCACCTTCTCGGCGAAGGACGTCTGTTTGGCGATGCGCTCCTGCAGGCGTTCGTGCATCGCCTTCAGCTCCGCGTCGTCGAAGCCGGAGCCAACGTTGCCGGCGTAGCGGAGGGCGCCCGTCTCGTCGTAGTAGCCGATCGCCAGCGCGCCGAAGCTGGATTTGCGGGCGCCTTCACCCTGTGTGTAGCCGACGACAACGAACTCTTGCTCCTTCACGTCCTTGAACTTGAGCCATCCGCGTCCTCGCTCGCCGGGTAGGTAGCGGGAGTTGGCGCGTTTGGCCACGACGCCCTCGAAGCCGAGCGCCAGCGCCCCCTGCTCGACGTCCCGGCCGTCGCCCTCGAAGCTGCTGATCAGGCGAATCGAGCCGTCCGGGATCACACGACGCTCCAGCAGCGATTTGCGCTCGCTCAAGGGCACGTCCTGGAGGTCGTAGCCGTCGAGATACAGCAGATCGAAGCCGAAAAACACCACCGGTAGCTCGGCGTCCACGCGGCGAGGGTCCACGCCCTTCGTGAGGTTGATCCGCGGCTGCAGGAGCTGGAATCTCGGTACGCCGTCTTCGTCCAGGGCGCACACCTCGCCGTCCAGCACCATCGATTGCACCGGCTGCGACTTCAGGGCGTCGCACAGGGTCGGGTACTGCTTCGTCACGTCGACGCCGCGGCGGCTGCGCAGCTCCACGTTGCCGTCCTTCACGAACGCCAGGATGCGAATGCCGTCCAGCTTGGGTTCCCAGAGCCAGCCGGGCGTATCGAAGGGCTTGTCGCCCAGCGTCGCGAGCATTGGGCGCAGCTTGCGGCCGTCCGGCATCGCCGCCAGGCGCGCGTTGGGCACGGACTCCAGGCTCTGCGCCGCTGCGTTGGGCAACCGGCCTTCCTTGAGGTCCTTGATCGTCAGACCGGACCGTACGGAAGCGTCCTGCTCCAGCACGTCGCGGTCGGTGACGTACTCGTCCTTGTGCTTGAGCATGAGCCAGCTATTGGGCGCGTACTTTGTCTTCACGAGGGCGAAGGAGCCGCGCAGCTTGTGGCCTCGCAGCGTGAACGAGAGCTTGCCCCGCTCGATGCCCTCCAGCATGCGGCGGGAGCCCTCTTCCTTGTCGTTCCAGGACGTGGCGCCGCCCTCGTCAGGTGTGTAGATGCCTTCGTCCCAGACGATTACCTGGCCGCCGCCGTATTCACCCTTCGGGATCACGCCCTCGAAGGTGCGATAGTCGAACGGGTGGTCCTCGGTCATCACGGCCATGCGCTTGACCTGCGTGTCCAGCGAGGGGCCCTTGGGCAGCGGCCACGACTTCAGTACGCCATCGACCTCGAGCCGGAAGTCCCAGTGCATGTTCGTTGCCGCGTGCTGCTGCACCACGAACACCAGGTTGTTCTCGGCCGCGTCCGGACCTCCCGGCGGCCCTTCGACAGGCTCAGGACCGGGCTCCGGCGTCTTCGCGAAGTCACGCTTGCGTCGGTACTCGTCCAGCTTCTGGGCTGATTGCTTCGGCACGAAATGATCGTAAGTCTGGGCTTTCAGCCTGGCAAACTGCGCATCCAATGTGGTCGTTCCCCGCCTCTTCTCACGTTTGGTCACTCGTCGTAACATCCCGGCGTGCTGTTTGGATTAGGTCGAAGAACAACTCCATCTGATGCGCAGCCGGAGTTTCCCCAGGCGCTGCGGGATGAGCACCAGGCCCTGCTCGGGATCGTGAAGGACTTCGATGCCCGCCTCTTGACTGTGAAGGGATGGGGCGTCACGTTGAGCCTGGCCGCTCTGGCCTGGGGGTTTGAGAAAGGACACTTCGGACTATTTCTGGTTGCCGCACTCAGCGGCTTCGGCTTCTGGATGATCGAAGGCGTCATGAAGCGGCACCAGATGCGCTTCTATGTCCGTATGCGCGAGATCGAAGTCTTGGCGTTCAAGGGCGCCGGCTCGCGTGCGGAGCTTTCGAGCCCGCGCATCGATTGGAGTTGGCGCAACGCCCAGAAGCTCTATACGGAAAAGGGCTATGACGACAAAGGTCCCCAGCCGATTGTGCTTAAGGACTACGAAACGTCTTTCCTTTTCCTTACTTTGAACCACTATCGCCTAGTTTGGCTCTATCCGCATGTCTTCTTGCCGCATTGCATCAGCGTAGGTGCAGGCCTCCTGCTTTGGTTCATTGCCTGGCAGGGGTGGCTCCCCGGCATCACAACTTGGTAGGCACGCGGGTGAATCGTGGATCTGTAGGCGCTATCTATCACTCAGCCGGTCTTGCTGCGACAACAGTAGAAATGTCGCGTCGACCTCCGGCTTCGTCCGGCATCGCATAACCTTCGTCTCGTAGGGGGTTAGCAGCTCTTCGAGGGTGGTCTGCGTCGCTGGGGTGCCCCATTCGTTGAGGCCGGGTGCATGCCGGTTGCTGTAGTACCGACTGCACCAGCGCCAGAAGCGGTACAGGTTGCCGATGCCCGGGAACTGGTTATTCCCCGCCAGGTTCGCCTTGAAGTGACGCATGAGGATCCGATAGGAAGCGACGCGCCACGGACAGTAGAGGACAACGACACGATCGGCGCGCTCAAAGAAGGGATGGGCGACCAGGACATTGGAGCCTTCGCTGATCCACGACTCCGCCGAGGCGATGTCGACCGCCTCGGCTATTCTCGCCGCCGCTAAGGCATCGAAGTCCTGCACGCCGCCCAGCGCTGCCACGTGACGAAGAGCCTGGCTGTCGATGTGGAAGACGTCCAGCTCCAATCGTTGAGCGAGGGCACGGGCCAGCGTGCTCTTGCCGGATCCGGGGCCTCCAGTGATGTGGATACGCATTTCTTCGCTGCGTATTTTGGCTGATGCCGTCAAGACCCGACAGAGAACCTTTGATCAGTCAGGCCATTCGTCGGGAGGCGACGGCGACCAGCACCTGATGGCGCTCGCCACCGCTGGTATCAATCTCATCGAGCAGCACCCTGAAGCCTGCCGCTTCGAGCATGGCGCGATTGCGCTCCGGCCCGAAGTGACTCCAGTACATCTCGGCGCCGTGGAAGTCCGGCTCAGTGCCTTCCCACTCCTCCGCGCCCATCGTCAGCAGCACGGCACCGCGTTCGCGGAGACAACCCCGAAGCACACGAAGGAGTCCCTGGTGCTCCTCACGGCTCACATGAAAGAGGCTGTACAGCGCCACGATGCCATCAACCTGATACTCGCCGGGCTCGATCGAGAGCATGTCGCGCACCTCGAAGGCGGCTTCCGGCACGTTCCGCTTCGCCAACTCGATCATGCGCGGCGAGATGTCCAGGCCGGTGACGGAGAAGCCGTGGTCCACGCAGTAGCGAGCCGCGGGTAGGCCGGCCCCGCAGCCCAGGTCCAGCACCAGCCCGTGCTCAGGTAGCAGGGATGCGAATCGCTCCAGGTAAGGTAGGCTCTCAAACTGCTCCCGGCTCGCCGCATAGTGCTCGGCGATACGCTCGTAACCCTCCCGCACGAACTCATTCACGCGAAGAGCATGGCGTCCTCCCATCGAACTGACAACTGAAACACTGAACGACTGACAACTACCTAAAGCATCGCCGGGTACGCCACGCGACCTTCTTGTACACGCGCGTACGGCGCCAAGCGTGTGCACGCGCTCTCTGCCGCCCACGACGTGCCGCACCTCGACGCCGCGCGCCATCAGGGCGTCCGAGAGCAGCGAGCGGTGGCATCGCCACGGCACGGCTTCGGCGCACATGACGGCGAGGCGTTTTGTATCGGCGAGCTCGAGTAGCGCCGCGACGGCCTCGTCGAACTCCGGCGTCCACATGTAGTCCGCGAAGCCCCGGAAGCCCGCATCGCGCAGGCCCAGGTTGATCGAGTCCTTCGCGGGCGTGCGGCGGCCGCCGAGGTTGGGCCAGTGCTGATACTCGATGCCCTCGGTGGCCAGCGATGCCGCCAGCTCGTCGCGATTGAACTGCGGGTTGCGCCGCGACATCGGAAAGCGCCGGATGTCGCAAAGCACCTCGATGCCCGATGCCTTGAGGCCGTCGATGAGCACTTCGACGGCTACGTTGGAGTGGCCGATGGTCCAGACCGTCATACAGCCAGTGTGCCACGCCCGATGTAGCCCCTAGGCGACGACACCGGTACGCTGGTTGCAATGCTCTTCTTCGGCCACATCGCCGCCACCCTGCTCGTCGCCGACGCCACCGATTCAGATCGGGCCGCCGCCGTGGCCGGAAACCTCCTGCCGGACGTCACGGACAAGACCTTGGGCTACGTCCTCAGGCTCACGCCCTCGCGCTGGCTGGCGCACGGTCTGCCCGGCTACTTCCTCGTCAACCTCGCGGCCTTCGCGCTGCTGGACCGCCGTCGATGGCGTGGCTTTGCCCTCGGTTACGCCGGTCACCTGATCTGCGACCTCTGGGCCGGCGGCGAGGTGCCCTGGCGCGCTCCCTTTCAGAAGCACCCGCATCGCAAGGGCCGCAAGGGTAAGTTCCGCCTCGTCATCTACCTCTTGCCTGAGGCCATCGGTCTTCCGCTGACCATGCGTCTCCTTCGAGGCAAGAACGGCGAGACGCCCTCGTAATAGCCGCATTCTCGTCAGTTCAACCAAGTCTGAACGGGTGGAACGTTTTCCCCTTTCCTCGCAAGGAGAGACAAGGGGGTGAGGTCGCACCCGCCCGCGGCGAATCCAGTCTCAGGCACTGAGGCAGGTCATACGACGCTGTGGGCTAGGGAACGAGACTCCGCCTGTCGTTCCACGCCTGCCAGGCGGGGCGCTGCGAGCCATCCGGACGCAGCAGGCCGAGGCCTTGGAAGGGGTCTGAGAGCCCCTGGTCGTAGAGGAAGCTCCAAATCTCCAGCTTCGGCGCCAGGCCGGCCGTCAGGTCGAAGAAGCGCTGCACGAAGGCCGCCTGCTCGTCCTCGCTGCTCCCCCAACCCTCGATGCCGACTTCGCTCGGCCAGCCGATCTCGGTGAAGGCGATGGGCTTGTCGGTGTGTTGCGTGATCGCCGAGTAGTAGTCGTCCGGGATCTCGTCCGGCGAGCCGAAAACGATGCCCGGATAGGTAGTGAAGGCGAAGAAGTCAGCCTTCGGGAAGCGGTCGAAGATGTCCCACTCGGCTTGAGCCGGGTCGTTCGTGCCGCCGAACAGGCCGCCCTGAAAGCCGCCGAGACGCTCGAGCTGAAACACGGTGAACACCTGCGTGTCCGGCGACTCCGCCTTAATCAGGTCGTAGGTCTCGTCGAACAGCGCCACGAATGCCTCGAAGTCATCCGGCCAGCGTTCGCGGAAGAGGTTCACTTCGATGCCGAGTCCCATGTACGGCGGTTGATACTGGCGCGCGTATTCGACTGCCTTCTGCTTGTAGCTGGCCTGATTGGCTTCGTCCAGCGGGCGCAAGGGACCGGTGGCGGCGCTGTAAACGTTGGCGATTACCACCGGGGTGTAGCCGTAGATTTTTCCGAGTACTGCGACGGCCTCAGGCGCCTCCTTCTCCACGGCCAGGTAGTTCCAGTCGCCCGCCCAGCTAATCGCCTGACCGACGGCCGGAATCTCTGACTCGAAGAGGCGCGTGAAGTCATCCGCATCGAAGCTCTTCGGTGACATCGTGATGCCGAAGAGCGTCGTCCGGACCGGCGTGGCCGTGGGTGTTGGTGGGGCCGGCGTTGGCGATGCTGCTGCGACTGTCGGGCTCGGTGTGGTCACCGATGCAGTCGTGGCGGTTGGCGTAGCAGGTTCGTCGCTGCTATCGCCGCCACACGCCGCCGCGAAGACGACGATCGCGGCCAGGAGGAGTGCCCAACGCATGCCCTCTATCGTGGCTCACCGGAGCCAGGAGCGAAAGGGTGTCCCCGTTTTCGGGTATTCGCCTGCAGCGGCGGCGCGTTAGAGGGTGTGGATGAGGCTGGTAACGTCGAATGGCAGGTCGGGCAGCCGGAAGCCGAACTGGTAGTAGGCGATGGCGTAGCTGGCCAACGCCATCTTGATCCAATAGGCGATGATGACGCCGTTCGCGAAGCTTTCGTCGCCGCGGGTCGAAGTACCGTACATGCTTTCCTTGCCTTCGGTTTCCAGGACGCCTAGTAGGCGCCATCCCCCAGCAGCACCGTAGGTACGGTGAGCGCGAGAAGCTTGATGTCCAGCAGCAGCGACCGGTCCTCGATGTACTGCAGGTCGAGCCGCACCATGTCCTCGAACGTGAGCTTGCTGCGTCCGCCGACCTGCCAGGGGCCCGTGATGCCGGGTGTGACGCGCAGGCGCAGCAGCTGGGCCACCTCGTAGCCGGCCAGCTCACGCGGCAGCGGTGGCCGCGGGCCCACGAGGCTCATCTCGCCCTTGAGCACGTTGATCAGCTGCGGCAGCTCGTCAATGCTCATCTTGCGGATGAAGCGGCCGATGGGCGTGACGCGCGGGTCATTCTTGATCTTGAACAGCGGCCCAGTGGACTCGTTGCGCAGCAGCAGTTCCGGTGGGACGTCTACGTCTCGGTCGTACATGGAGCGGAACTTGAGCATCTGGAACGGGCGGGAGCCTTTGCCCATACGCTCCTGGCGATAGAACACACCACCGGACGAAGTGAGCTGGATAAGCAGCGCCGTAGCCGCGAACAGCGGCGACAGCACGATCAGCGCCAGCAGTGAGACCGCGATGTCCATGGCCCGCTTCGAGGCGTTGTAGAGACGCCTCGGCTCGATCTCCCACAGCTCGGGCGCGAGGGCCACGTCGACGCGCGGCACGGGCTGCTCGATGACGACCGTGGACGTCGCGAGAGCGGCTTCGTAGGCCTGAGCGCTGCGTGCACGCGGGTCACGCAGCAGCGGGCGCCGTAAGACGGCCATTAGAGGCCACCTCGAAGGCAGTTAGAAGTAAGGGGAGAGTCGGTACGGCGTAGTTGCAGCATCCATGCTTAGCAAGCGAACTCTTGGTTCTGTTGCCGGGTTCACCACTGGCCGCCCGTATCCTTACCGGGCAGGTCTTGGAGCTTCAGGTGACCATATGGCGCCGTCCTGGCGCCGCGCTCCTCGACGTGGCCTCAACAGAAGGCTTGCTGACTCCTTCTCTCACACAAACGCGGAGAGATTAGAGGCGTTACACGAACTTTGAAGGCGTTAAACTTCGCGCAGCTCGCGGGCGAAGGTGAAGAACGTCACTGCCATGAGGCAGACGCCGGTGCCCATGACCAGGACGGCGGTGGGCGCGCTGGTGAGGTCCGCCAGCCCGCCGCCGAGCAGGCCGCCAAGCGGCATCATGCCCTGGCTGAGCATGTAGATCCCCATCACACGTCCCCGCATCTCGTCCTCGATCGTGAGCTGGAGGATCGTCTGGTTCGTCGTCAGGTAGAGCATCTGAGCGGCGCCGGTGACCATCAGGATGACCAGCGATAGCTCGAAGTTGCGGGACAGGGCGAAGAGGATGAGGCTGAAGCCCAGGACGAACACGGCCCCGATCATCAGGTGACCCTTGTGCTCCACGTTCTTCAGCGTCGCCAGCGCCAGCGTGCCGACCACGGCGCCAACGCCAACTGCCGACCCCATGAGCCCGAAGCCGCCGGCACCCTTGCCCAGCACGTCCTCGGCGAAGATCGGCATCAGGGCCATGTATGGGAAAGCCAGGATCGTCGGCACGAAGGCCAGGGCGAGCTGGATGCGCAACTGCGGGTGGCGGGCGACGTACCCGAAGCCGTCTGCGAGGTTTTGGCGCACCGATACGGCGGCCTTCCGGTTTACGACGGCGGGGATCGTCATCATCCCGACCATAGCGATAACACCGATGTAGAACGTCGACTGCAGCGTAAAGTTCTCGCCGCCACCGAGGTGGGCGATCATCACGCCGCCGATCGTCGGCCCGATGATCCGGGTGATGTTGAATCCCGCTGAGTTCAGGGCCATCGCGTTCATCAGGTCGTGCTTCGGCACCAGGTTGACCACGACGGATTGGCGTACGGGGTTGTTGAACGCCCAGGCGATCCCCGTGATGAACGTAAACGCGAACAGGTGCCACAGCTGCAACTGACCGGTAAACACGATCACCGCCATGATCGCCGAGGCGACCAGCAGGAACACCTGAGTCAATTGCATCAGCAGCTTGCGTTCGACGCGGTCGGCGGCAACCCCGCCGAGGGGAGCGAAGAAGAGCAAAGGTAGCGCCCGGAATCCGTTTACGGCGCCGAGGAGGAAAGCAGAGCTCGTCAGCTCGTAGGTCAGCCAGCCGACCGTGATCTGTTGGATCCACTGGCCCGAGCTGGTGAACAGCGTGCCGATCCAGAGCAGACGATATTCGCGGTGTTTGAGGGATCGAAACGTGCCGCCGGAGCGGTCATCGTCCATGACCGGGGCCGAGACAACGGCGACTGCTACCGAAAGCGGGTCGGGTTTGGTGGTCGCTATTTCGCTCATGCCCCTACCAAACCGGAGTGGAGCCAGAAATCCTTCTGCACCACGTCAACGCTACACTTTACGTACACGGCAGGGTGAAGATATCAGAAACTGAAGGCCTGCGCGACTGGTTCTTTCAGTTTCTGGGACCATTTATTCAGCCCATTCTCAGGGTTCGCCTAGCGACCGCACCGCAAGACCTGAGGGCGCTGCCTCATGCTGTGGAGCCCAACAGCGGAACGGAAACATGAACCCAAGCCGCTGTGTGTCCGCAACACAACCGTAACGCGGGAATCTTCGTCGCCCTTCCCAAAGATTGGCGTTTGGCAGCACCGCCACAATGACGCGAATAAGTACTGTACCCTGTGCCAGGCTGGGCGAGTTGACCTGCCCGGCAACGTGAGAAGCCCCACCGTTTCTTTGCTCAGAAAGGAGCACCCATAGATGACTACGACCTTCCAGAGCAGCCCCAAGCTGTTGTGGACCAGCGAGAGCGTCACCGAAGGTCACCCCGACAAGGTGTGTGACCAGCTTTCCGACGCCGTGCTCGACTGGTGCCTCAGCCAGACCCCCAACGCCCGCGTGGCTTGTGAGTCCAGCGTCAAGTCCGACGAAGACACCGACTGGGTCTGGGTCTACGGCGAAGTCACCCCGCTGCCTCCGGAAGACGTGGTCAAGGACCTTGTGAAGCAGGTCCTCACCGACATCGGTTACACGGACCGCGCCTACGGCACCAGCGCCGAGACCGCCACCATCGAGGTGCGCCTCAGCGGCCAGTCCGCCGACATCGCCCTCGGTGTCGACAAGGCCCTCGAAGCCAAGGAAGGCACGGCTGAGGACGACCTCGACGCCGGCGCCGGCGACCAGGGCATGATGATGGGCTTCGCCTGCGACGAGACGCCCGAGTACATGCCTGCGGCCATCGCTTATGCCCACCGCCTGACCCGCCGCCTTGCAGAGGTTCGCAAGAACGGCACGCTGCCTTGGCTGCGCCCCGACGGCAAGAGCCAGGTCACGGTCGAGTACGCTTTTGGCAAGCCGAAGCGCGTCGACACCGTCGTCATCTCCACCCAGCACGCGCCTGAGATCAGTCAGGAAGAGATCGCCGCTTCTATCAAGGAGCACGTGATCCTGCCCGTGATCGAGGCCGGCATGCTCGACGCCGAGACCAAGTACTTCATCAACCCGACGGGCCGTTTCGTTATCGGTGGCCCCTTCGGCGACTCCGGCCTCACCGGCCGCAAGATCATCGTCGACACCTACGGTGGCTTCGGCCGTCACGGTGGTGGCGCCTTCTCCGGCAAGGACCCGTCCAAGGTCGACCGCTCGGGTGCTTACAGCGCCCGCTGGGTCGCCAAGAACGTCGTCGCTGCCGGTCTCGCCACGCAGTGCGAGGTTGAGCTGGCCTACGCCATCGGCGTTGCCCGCCCGGTGAGCATCACGGTTGAGTGCTTCGGCACTGAGAAGGTGCCAGTGGAGAAGATCGAGGCGGCGATCGCCAAGACGTTCGACCTGCGCCCGGCCGCGATCATTCGGGACCTGGACCTGCGCCGGCCCATCTACCGCCAGACCGCTGCTTACGGCCACTTCGGCCGCACGGACATTGACCTGCCCTGGGAGCACCTGGACCGCGTGGACGCCCTGAAGGCGGCCATCGGCTAGACGCCTGGGCTATAATTACATAGCTGAGGAGCGCTGCGTTCCTTAATCCCAGGATCAGGCTCAGCTACCCAAAACGGCGCTCGCATCGGAACGGTGCGGGCGCCTCTTTTTGTTCCCTGAGGTACCTGCCTAGTAAGAGGAGAGGAGACTTCCTTGACAACACTTTCGCCTGACGATTACAAGGTTGCGGACATCGGCCTTGCCGCCTTCGGTCGCAAGGAGATCGCAATCGCAGAGTCGGAGATGCCGGCTCTCATGGCCATCCGGCAGGAGTACGAGGCGGTAAAGCCGCTGAGTGGTGCACGCGTCACTGGCTCCCTGCACATGACGATTCAGACCGCCGTCCTCATCGAGACGCTGGTCGCCCTCGGTGCCGACGTGCGCTGGGCGTCCTGCAACGTGTTCTCGACTCAGGACCACGCTGCCGCGGCGATCGCCGCCGGCGGCACGCCCGTCTTTGCCTACAAGGGCGAGTCGATGGAGGAGTACTGGGAGTACTGCCACCGCATCTTCGAGTTCGACCACGGCCAGGGCCCTAACCTGATCCTGGACGACGGTGGCGATGCGACGCTGCTGGTGCACCTCGGCAGCACCGCCGAGAACGACCCCTCTGTGCTCGACAACCCGACGAGCGAAGAAGAGATCGCGCTCTTCAAGTCGATCAAGGACCGTCTGGCAGTGTCGCCGAACTGGTACTCGAACATCGCCAAGGGCATCAAGGGCGTCTCGGAAGAGACGACCACCGGTGTCCACCGCCTCTACCAGATGGCCAAGGAGGAGCGCCTGCTCTTCCCCGCGATCAACGTCAACGACTCCGTGACCAAGTCGAAGTTCGACAACGTTTACGGCTGCCGTGAGTCCCTCGTCGACGGCATCAAGCGCGCCACCGACGTGATGATCGCCGGCAAGGTCGCTGTCGTGGCGGGCTACGGTGAGGTCGGTAAGGGCTCAGCCCAGGCCCTGCGTGCTCTGTACGCTCAGGTCTGGGTCACTGAGATCGACCCGATCTGCGCCCTGCAGGCTGCCATGGAAGGCTACCGCGTCGTGACCATGGAGTACGCCGCCGACAAGGCCGACATCTTCGTCACCGCCACCGGCAACTACCACGTGATCACGCACGACCACATGAAGGCGATGAAGGACAACGCCATCGTCTGCAACATCGGTCACTTCGACAACGAGATCGATGTCGCGAGCCTGAAGAACTACGACTGGGACAACATCAAGCCCCAGGTCGACCACATCATCTTCCCTGACGGCAAGCGCATCATCCTCCTGTCGGAAGGCCGTCTGGTGAACCTTGGCAACGCCATGGGCCACCCGTCCTACGTGATGAGCTCCTCCTTCGCCAACCAGGTGTTGGCCCAGATTGAGCTGTTCACGAAGACTGCGGACTACTCCCTCGGTGTGCACATCCTGCCCAAGGCGCTGGACGAGAAGGTTGCCCGCCTCCAGCTCACCAGCCTCAACGTCATGCTGACGGAGCTGACGGAGCAGCAGGCCCGCTACCTCGGCATGGACGTAGACGGCCCCTACAAGCCGGACCACTACCGCTACTAATCGAGGGTTTGAGTTAGTGGATGCCCCCGTAACTCCCTTCAGTGGGGGAATGGGGGCATCCCCCATCTTAGTTCCGTGGTCCCTACAAGCCGGACCACTACCGCTACTAGGTCATTGCATGGCGGCAGAGGGCTGCCGCGAGTTAGTAACGAGAGCCTCCCGCAGCAGTGCGGGAGGCTCTCTGTTTTCCGAGTGGGTGAGGAATGAAGTTCCCAGAGGTCGAGCTGACTACTTCACGGTTGCTTCTTCGTCCCTGGCGGCTGAGCGACATCGAAGATGCCTTCAGCTACGCATCAGATCCTGAATGGGGCCGGTATCTCTGGAATACGCCATATCCGTATACCCGAGAACACGCCGCTCAGTTCATTTCCCGCGCCGTTGCTGACAGCTGGCGAGATCAGGCGTTGTGGGCGATTGAGTTGGATGACAGGGCCGTCGGCGGTATCAGGCTCTATGTGATGGACGACAAGGCCGGAGTCACTGGCATGGGATACAACCTGGCGCCGCAATTCTGGGGGCGAGGCCTTACGACTGAAGCAGCGCAAGGCGTTCTGGAGTACGCGTTCGAGCAGGTGGACTTGCAGAAGGTCTGCTCAACCGCCGATGCGCGTAATGGCGCCTCCATCCGCGTGATGCAGAAGCTCGGCATGGCCTGGGAAGGCACATTCCGTCGCCATCGCCTCCACCGAGGCGAATACGTGGATGAGGTGCACTACGGCGTCCTCAGAGACGACTGGGCTGTCGCTAGCCGATGATCTCCGCGTGCTCCACGGCTTCGGCGCTGGCTGCCTTGGGCCCGTACTTCATCACGGACTCGTACACCTCGTCGGCAAGCACGTCGTCGCCGGTGCGCCGCGGTGTCGTGGGGGTGCTGCTCAGGCGCGTGAGGCGCAGCGACACCCCGTCCAGGGTCGGGTCGTAGTCCTGGTAGGAGAACGTCTCGCTGCAGACGACGTTAGGCCCGGTTGATGGCGCCAGCGCCTCGTGGATCAGCTCACGCCGCACGAAGTCACCGTCCTGGGAGTGGGTGCCTTCTCGCGGCAGCCAGTTGATGCCGCAGGGCACGAACGTGTAGAGGAAATCGGGACGCGAGGCGGAAAAGGCCATCTTCGTGTCGGCGGAGCGGAACGCGGTCCAGTCGGCGAGGTCGTCCCAGGTATGGAGCACGAACAGGCGATCCGGTTCATCCGTCTTGCGCAGAAGCTCGGCGTCTCGGAAGCCCTTCGAGGAATTCATCAGGTCGAATAGCGTTTTGAGCCGGGCGACTGCGTCGTCAATGGACGCGCCGGGTACCAATTGCAGCAGCTCCGTTACCTGGTTCATAAGACTCCCCCTTTGGTCGCGGATTATACCCACTCAAATCTCAAGCGTCTCGCACCTCTAGACCTGAGATGCCTTTTACGTGTCTTGCACCAGCGATATCGAACGGCGGGATCAACCGCAGGCCCCCGTCCGAGGGCGAAAGCGATCCGCCTTCCACGCTTGTCGCCACGATGAAGGGCGCGTTCTGGAACCGCGGCTCCAACTCGCCCGCCGCGATTACGACCGCGTAGCCTTCCGTGTCTCGCGCCACGACGATCTTGCGCAGGACGTGCTCGTTGATCGCCGGGTCCAGTACCAGGCCTGCGTCCTCCAGAAGGCTCCATACCGGCACGCCGCCGAAACGGCGCTCCGGCCGCATGAGGTCGCCGTGGCCCTTCGATGGCGCCGGTGTGACCTCGATCGCCTGCATCGCTGCGAGCGATTCGCCCGTGTACATACGCGCGTTCTCCACCTGGCCCGAAACGCTAACGGCAGCCGATGGCGGCGCACTGCTCAACGGCAGCGACTCCACCGCACACACTTCGAGGTCCTCCAGGCCGAACACGGAGCGACCGCCCAGGTCGTCACCCGGTACTACGAGCCGGGCGCCGGCTCGGATTGCCTCGCCGTCCTGCTCGTACGCCAGCAACACCTGTTTCTCAGAATACCCGGGCGCTGCCTCGGCCATCGAGACGGCTACGATGAATCCGTCGGCCGCTGTGGCGCGATAGTACTGGTTGGCGGACGGCCCTTCGGTGAGCAGGCCCACCGCGACGGCGTAGTCGTGCAGCAGGGCGCCCCGGAACGCGTAATCGCGCACGCCACGAGGGCTGCGCAATCGCGTCTCCAGATCGTGCGCCGGCAGCGACCGCAGCAGTTCAAGGTCGATAGTCATGCTTGGCGGTAGTCTAGCCTCGGTCGGGAACTAGGAACAGGGAAGCAGCGACATGCGAACAGGCGCATTCCCTCAAACGCCCCGGAGACAATCACTGACAACTGACAACTGACAACTGACAACTGACAACTGAAACCAAGAACTACCCCCGCGTCTCGAACGCCAGCGTCACGTAGCGCAGGAAGATCACGCCGCGAGGCAGCGCGAAGGGGCCGTTGGCGGCCAGGATGGCGATGACGTGCTTTGAGCCCGGCGTCGCGTTGGGGATCGGCACCCGCTGCTGGGCGTTGAAGCCCACGACTACGCCCGTCACGAGGTCGATGTCGCCGTCGATCCAGACCTCACCGTAGTTGTCCACGTTGGTCTCGATGTAGGCCGAGGCGCCCGCCAGTGCCATGCCGTCCAGCGCCTCCGGGATCTCGACCGTGATGCGCCACCAGCCGAACGTGAACCCCTTCGAGACCAGGTCGCGCACGTTGTCCGTGACCTCCCATCCCGAATCGTCGTAGTCGGCCAGCCGGGCGGGACTCTCCAGCACCTCGGCGACGAGTCCCTGGTTCGGCTCACCGGGTATCAGCCCCAGGGCTCGCCGCCAGACGCCGCCACCGACCTTGGCGCGGTCTTCTGCCTTATCGAGATCGAGTGCAACTCTTGGCATGCAGCACCTCCATTCCGCAGGATTCTAGCAACGCCGAAGCTCCCCATGACGGCGGTTAAGCCTTTAAACTCACGCTGCGGAGGAAAGAGTGATGCCTGTAACCCGGATCGAGATCGAGCAGCGTGGTGCCTTGGCCGGCGGAAAGACGTTTGGTGAGGCCGGCGCGTATGAGTACCTGAGCGGCGTGATGCACTTCACCGCCGACCCGAAGCACCCGCAGCATGCCGTGATCTGCGACCTCGAGCTGGCGCCCACGAACGCCGATGGCCTGGTCGAGTACAGCGCGCAGTTCCATCTCCTGAAGCCGGCGAACCCGCCCGCCAACGGCCGCCTGATCGTGGACTCGATCAACCGCGGCAACATGACGGCCCTCTCGATGTTCAACGCTGCCGCCCGTCGCTCGGACGCCAACCCCGACGTCGATACAGGCAACGGTTTCCTCATGCGACAGGGCTACAGCGTGCTCGCGGTCGGCATCCAGTGGGACGTCCCGGAGATGCCGGAGCGCATGCGGGCCTGGTTCCCCGAAGCGATGCAAGGACGGTCAGCGTCTCACCGGCAAGAACTTCGTGCAGTGGTGGCCCAACCGCTCGACGCCGCATCAGCTGCTCTCCGATGCCGGCCACAAGCCCTACGCCACGGCTGACCTCAACGACACGAGCGCAGTCTTGACGGTCAGAGAACATCAGGACGGCGAAGCGACGGTGATCGAACGCTCGAAGTGGCAGTTCGCCCGTGAGGTCGACGGCAAGCCGGAACCCAGCGCCGAGCACGTGTGGCTGGAGGGCGGCTTCCAGCCCGGCAAGGTCTACGAGATCACCTACACGGCCATCGGCGCGCCCGTCGTGGGCCTCGGCTTCCTCGCGTACCGCGATGCCGCCTCGTTCCTCAAGTACGGCAGTGCCGCGGACGGTAACCCGCTCGCCGGCGCCATCGAGACCGCCTACGCGTGGGGCCAGAGCATGAACGGCCGCTGGCTGCGCGAGTTCCTCTACTGGGGCCTCAACCGTGACGAGGCCGGTCGTGTCGTCTTCGAGGGCATGATGCCGCACATCGGCAGCTCGAGGCGGGGCGAGTTCAACCTGCGCTTCGGCCAGCCCAGCACGAACATCCTGCGAGCGCCCGGCAACGTCTACCCCTTCGCTTTCGAGGCCACGCCGGACCCGATCGACCGAGGAGAACCGGGGCCTGCTGGAGCGCACGCGCAAAGACGGCTCCATGCCGAAGGTGCTCCAGTCCAACTCCGGCATGGAGTACTGGTGGAGCGGCGCCTCACTCGGGCACACGACGGTTGACGGCACGCGTGACGTCGAGGCGCCGGCAGACGTACGCAACTACTACCTCTCCGGCACGCAGCATGCACCCGGCGCATTGCCCCTGACCGACAAGAATCCGGACGGCTTCCAGGCCCAGCAGCCCCTGAACACGCTGGACTATCGCCCGGCGATGCGCGCCCTGCTCGTCGCGCTCGATCGCTGGGTGCGCGAAGGCGTGGAGCCGCCGCCGAGCCGCGTACCGCGCATCGATGACGGTACCGCCGTGTCGAGGGAGTCGCTGGCGCCTGCTTACAAGCGCATCCCGGGCGCCCACTTCCCGGCCCACCTGCCGCAACGCCTGCGCCTCGACTACGGCCCTGCGCCGGACGATGGCGTCGTCGAGTACCCGCCGAAGGAGCTGGGTACGTATCCTGTCCTCGTTTCGGCCCTGGACGAGGACGGCAACGACGTCGCCGGTATCCGCCTGCCGGACGTCGAGGTGCCGCTGGCGACCTACGCCGGCTGGAACACGCGTGCCGCCGAGATGGGCAGCCCCGGCCTCATGACCAGCGGCGCGCCCCTCTTCGGCTCCACCTGGGTGTTCCCAAAGACCGGCGGAGAGCGTGTGGCGAGCAACGACTCACGGCCGGCGATCGATGAACGCTACGCCTCGAAGCAGTCCTATTTGAGCGAGGTCGAAGCCGTCGCCCGGGGTCTCGTTGCCCAGCGTTACATGCTCGATGAAGACGTCGAGCGCTGCCTCGCCGTCGCGAGCGCGAAGTGGGACGCCTTCCGGGGCGAGTAGGCGTGTACCTCGAGCAAGAAATGGGCCGCGGATCGACAGGATAGCCAGGATGAGGGTCGCTGCTGGACCGCCAGCGCCTACCAGATCAATATCCTGCTCATCCTCCCAATCCGTGGCTAATTCCGAATCGTGGGAGTCTGGCACCTGTCTTTGGAAAGGACGGTAAGTGGCATGGATCTGGGTCTACAAGGCAAAGTCGCGCTCGTCACCGGTGGCAGCAGCGGTATCGGCCGGTCGTGCGCGATCGAGCTGGCGCGCGAGGGCGCGGTCGTGTGCTTCGTTGGCCGCGATCGAGAGCGTCTGGCCGAGACGCAGGGCATGATCGAGGCCGTGGGCGGCACGGGGTTCGCCGTCGAAGCAGACCTCTCGACCGAAGAGGGCTGCCGGCACGCCTTCGATGCTTGCATCGAGCGCTTCGGCACCGTCGACGTGCTCGTGAACAACGCCGGCGCCACGCAGCGGGCCCAGGTCCTCGACATGCCCATCGAAGTCCTGCAGTCAGGCATCGAGCTCAAGCTCTACGCCGCCCTGCGCCTGTCCCAGTACGTCATCCCTGTCATGCGCGAGAAGCACTGGGGCCGCATCGTCAACGTATCCGGCGCAGCGGGCACGAGCCCGACGCCCGATAGCCTGACGGCCAGCATGACCAACATCGGCATGCTCAACCTCTCGCGCGCCCTCACCGACGAGGTGGCGCGCGACAACATCCTCGTCAACTCGGTCTGTCCAGGCGGCACCAACACGCCGAGAGCGCACGCTCGCTACCAGCGCCGGGCCGAGCGCGAGAGCCTGACGATGGAGCAGGTCGTCGCGGACGAGGGCAAGCACCTGCCTGCCGGTCGCATCTGCGAACCGGAGGAGGTCGCGAAAGTCGTCTGCTTCCTCGCCTCGGAGCCCTGCTCCTATGTGCAGGCCAGCGCCATCTACATGGACGGTGGTGCCCGCCGTTCGACTCCCTAATGGGGTGCAAAAGGCTCTTTCGTCTCGCCTGATCGGAGACCGATACTTAAGAAGACTTAGCAACGTAGCGCCCAGGAGGCCCCGAAATGTCTGAACCCAACCGCGCTCTCGGACTCCACTTCTTCACCATGCAGGATCGACTTCGGGGCGGCCCGGATCCGTCGCTATGCGCGCCCGGATACACGGCGAAGGTCAACGGTAACAGCATGGACCTCGACGGCCACACGGCGTTCGCGAAGGCGTTCTACGAAGGCTTCCCGGACCTCAACCACCGCATCGAAGACACCGTGGCCGACGAGGAGAAGGTGGCAGTCCGTCTCGTCATCGAGGGGACGCACCGGGGCGAGTTCATGGGTATGCGACCCACTGGCAATCACATATCCCTCGAAGTCTTCGCCATCCTGCAGATCAAGGACGGCAAAGTCGTTGAGCTCCGAGCCGTTGATCCGGGAATCTTGCCTCAGCTCCAGACCGAGAGCTAGCCGAATCCTAGGACTTGACTGCAGGTTCAGTCCTAACGCTGGACGCCTCGGGCGTCCCGGCGTAATCTCGCCCCGACAACCAGAAGCGAGAAGGGGAACGGGATGACGACAGTCGGTTTTATTGGCCTCGGCACCATGGGTGGCGGTATGGCCCTCAACATCCGCAAGGCCGGTTACGACATGGTGGTGCACGACATCAACCGTGACGCCGCCAAACGCCACATCGATGCGGGGTGCATCTGGGCCGATTCGCCGAAAGCGGTAGGTGCGGCCGCCGACGTCGTGTTCACGTCGCTGCCGGGGCCGCCCGAGGTCGAAGCCGTCGCCATCGGCCCCAACGGCCTCATCGAGGGCATGAAGGCGGGCTCGACCTGGTTCGACATGTCGACCAACTCCCCGACGGTCATGCGCCGCCTCAACGCCGTATTCGCCGAGAAGGGCATCGACGTCATGGACTCGCCCGTGAGCGGCGGTCCCGCCGGCGCCAACTCCGGCAAGCTGGCGATCTGGGTGGGCGGCAACCAGGAGACCTTCGATAGCCACAAGGACATCCTCGATTCCATGGGCGACGCGCCGGCCTACATCGGCGCCATCGGTGCCGGGTCGATCGCCAAGCTCGTACACAACTGCGCCGGATACGCGGTGCAGACCGCTCTCGCTGAGGTGTTCACGATGGGCGTCAAGGCGGGCCTTGACCCGGTGCCGCTCTGGGAAGCCGTGCGTCAGGGCGCCGGTGGCCGGCGCCGCACCTTCGACAACGTCGCGGGCAACTTCATGACCGGTGAGTTTGAGCCGGCCAACTTCCAGCTCCGTCTCGCCCACAAGGACGTGAAGCTGGCGACCGAGCTGGCCAAGGAAGTCTCTGTGCCCATGCGCCTCGCCAACATGGCGCTGGAAGAGCTCACCGAAGCGATGAACCGCGGCTGGGGCGGCCAGGACTCCCGCGCCGCCATGAAGCTCCAGATCGAGCGCGCCGGCGTCGAAATCAAGGTGCCCCAGGCCGAAGTCGACGCCATGATCAAACGCGCGAACGGGTAGCAGGCTCCGCCAACGTAGCCGAGGTGCCCACACCTCGGCGCCGCGAACATCAATCCCTCGGACGACGTTCCTTCCATGTTCGAACCCGTCCACGGAAGCGCACCGGATATCGTCGGTCAGGGTGTCGCCAACCCGCTGGCGACGGTCCTCTCCGGGGTCGATGCTCCTCGACGACCTCGGCGAATCCGCCGCGGCCGACGCGCTCTGGCGCGTCGTCTCCGAACAACTCGCGGACGAGTCGGCTCCGCGAACGCCCGACCTCGGCGGCGACGCGGGGACGGCTCGACGTGATTGCCGACCTTCGCGACCGTCTCTGACCCCGCTCCGACCCTCGGGGAAGAGTTAACTCCCCGCATACGAATCCTATATCCATGTCGAACATTCGATGCAGACGAGTTCGAGGGTGTACTGTGCCCCCTCGTCACCCCGTACGCTGACGGTGACGTGGACGAAACTGCACTCGCGGAGTTAGTGACTCGGGTCGACGACGCCGGGATGGACGGTCTCGTTCCGGCCGGGACGACCGGTGAGTTCGCGAGCCTGTCCGACGAGGAGTACGAAACCGTGCTGGAGACGACGGTCGACGCCGCCGACGGCGCGCCGGTTCTCGCCGGGACCGCCGATACCACCGTTCCCGGCACTCTCGAGCGAATCGAAACGGCGGCCGACGCCGGTGCGGACGCGGCCCTGATCGTCCTACCGTACTTCCACGGGGCGAACGACCCGGCGGGGAACGAACGGTTCCTCTCGGAAATCGCGGACGACGCGTCGCTTCCGCTATTCCTCTACAACATCCCGTCCTGTACCGGGCAGGAAATCTCTCCCGCTACCGTCGAATCCCTCGCCCGTCATCCGAACGTTCACGGATTGAAGGATTCGAGCGGGGATTTCAACTATTTCCTCGAAGTCGCGGACCACACGCCCGACGATTTCCGCCTCTTCCAAGGCTTCGACAGCTACGTCGTTCCGGGGATGCTCATGGGCTCTTCGGGCGGCATCAACGCGCTGTCGAACGCGATTCCCGAGACGTTCGTCGCGGCCCGTGACGCGGTGGCCGCGGGGGACGTCGAACGGGCACGCGAAATCGGCGCGGAGCGAATCGCACCCCTCTTCCAGCAGTGTGTGGACCACGGGTTCGCGCCGGCGACGAAGGCCGCGCTCGAATCCCGTGGATGGCTGGAAACCGCCGCCGTTCGACCGCCGCTCGTCGAACTGGACTCGGCGGCGAAGGATGCGGTCGCATCGAGCGTCCAACGCGCACTCCGTGAGCCCTGATTCGGCCGCGTTTTCGACGTCCCGCACCCCGACGTTTATCCTCTCTCCATCTCATGTACGCGTATGGCTGACGACTACAGTCTGTCCCGAATCGACGACCTCGAACCCGAACCGTCGGCCGGTTCGGGAACCATGCACGTGAACCTCGCGGAAACGCTCGGCTGTACCGAGATGCGCCCGAAGGTGTGGTACTCTCTCGGAGGGCGACGCGATGAGTTTCCACCGACAGGCCGAACAGGAGGAGTTCTACCTCGTCCTCGATGGACCGGGCCGCATCCGAATCGGCGACGAGACACACACGGTCGAGGCGGGCACGGCTATCCGCATCCCGCCGGAAACCCGACGACAAATCAAGAACGACGGCGAGGGCGGCGACGGTGACCACGTTTGGATGGTCGTCGGCGCACCACCCGTTCCGGACGACGGCCGCCCCGCCGAGGACTGAACGTCAGTCGACCGCGACGATGACCGCTCGTCCGCACTACTCGTACACGCGCCCGCCGAGGCGGTTCTCCTGGATGAACTCCCAGTCGTACTCGACGCCGAGGCCCGGACCGTCCGGCACGGGTACCGTCCCCTCCGAATCGATACTGTCGAGTTGGTCGGCGTAGTCGCCGAGGTAGACCGGTGGTTGCGTGTTCTCGCACTTCGGCCCGACGAGCGCCATCTCGTAGTAGTTGGCGTTCCGAGTGGCGGCGATGCAGTGTCGATGCGCGGGACCCGGCGCGTGAAACTCGACGTCGAGGCCGAAGCTCTCGGCGGCGCGCGCGATTTTCATCGCGCCCTTATACCGGCGTCGTACTCCGGGTCGGCGCGCACGAGGTCCGTCGCGCCGTTCGCCACGAAGTCCGTGTGGGATTCCAACCCCCGGACGTGTTCGGTCTGTAATATCGGGGTGTCGAGTTTCTCGGAGAGTTTTCGGTGGGCGTGTTGACTGATACCCGCGTCGCTGAACGGGTCCTCGTACCAGAAGAACTCCTGTTCGTCACACGCCTTTCCCACCTTCAGGGCGTCACTCCACGTCTCCAGTTCGCAGGCGGGGTCTATCATGAGGTCCATCTCGTCGCCGACGCGTTCCCCGACCGCGTGAACGGTTTCGACCGTTTTCTCGACATCCAGCCAATCGCCACCCCAATCGTGTACTTGTA
>CAVYJE010000011.1:0-60874 GCA_963768705.1 uncultured Chloroflexia bacterium | reverse complement strand
GAGCCAGGTGTGCTAACTGCCACAAGCGCTGTACCGTCTGATGATTCACCGGAGATGTCGAAGGACACGGCACTCAGATGGCGGGAATCGCGCTTTATGATGATCTGGGCGCCGTGCTGAGATCCCAGGTTATGGCGAGCTCCCTCTTTGGATACAGAGTTCAAGAATTCGGGCGCGGGACTTCGGTTCTGCTCGAGCCGACTAGAACATTCTGGTATTCCACGACGCTAAACGGAGTCCAGCAAGCAGAGGAGGCGAACCTAAATCAGGATCGCTTCCGCGCCTTTGTCCTAGCGGTTACGGCAAGCCCTGACGGAAATCAAACGTCCTGGAGTGAGGCAATTGACAAAATCGCTTATAACATGGGCGCCGGAAGGATTCTCTCTGACATCAACGGGAAACGCCCTTGTTAGATTTACCTTCGTGCGCCGCTCCCCAACGGGAATATGGTATCCAAGTTAGACGACCCGGCGCAGGCTGCGAATGCGGTTACAGTCGGAGGAATGACGCGCCTCTGTGACCTCCCACCTGAGTTGCCCGATCACGCAGCAATCGCTCCAGAAGGGGGAATCTCCCCCCATACAAGAGCCGGATATGAAGGACGTCTTATCAAGCCAGACATCCTTCTTGAGGCAGGTAATCAGGCATTCGATGGAGCGTTGCCTGAATTGGCTGACACCATGGCCGAACTGTCCACATCGAACAAGCTAGATTCACCACTAACAATCTTGGCCGGTACGAGCTTGGCTACGGCAATAGCTGGTAGATATGCGGCCCTCATTTCCAATTCAGACAGTAGCCTCAGGCCGTCCACTGTTCGTGGTCTATTGATACACGCTGCCCGTTGGACGGGCGCTATGCTGAGCCAATTCCCCGCACTAGATCAGCGCCTTGCTATCTGTGGCTATGGCACGCCTAATCTTGAATACTGCCTTTCCTGCACCCAAGAACGCGCCACTATTATCGTCGAAGACAGCATCCCAAATTCCTACAAGGACAGTGAAGAGAAGAAGCGGCGGCTCGTGAAGTACTTCCGTTTGCCGTCACCTGAATTTCTTCAGGAACTTGGGGATCAGAGCATTGAGTTAGCAGTAACGCTTTCCTACTTTGCAGAACCCAATCTTGTGAGAGGCAGACTATTCAGAGGTTTGGACCTTCAGTGGGACATGCAAGGGCCAACAGAGTCGGATGACGAATTCATGGAACGGATCGATCTTCTTAAGCGTGATCCCGCAGCCGCTAAACCTGAAACGACGGGATTCCCCTGGCAGGTCGGCAAGCAGCGGCGAAGCAGGGGTACAGTCCAAAGCGACCGTTGGGAAGGACCAGCCTCATGGCTTGCTGGCAGTCGGTTAGTTGCCGTCTCTCCGTGTTGGGCTGGTGGAATCGACGTGAGGCGTTCCAAGAGGCCGAGCTTCCCTTCTCACTTCTGATAACGCTCCGTGCTCCAGAGGACGTTGACATCTACACGCCGATTCAGCAAGCCCTTTCAATCGAACTGCCGGTCTAGGAAGCACTCCCGATAATCCCCAGTTCTTCACTCCGCGACACCAACCCCTAAGACCTCCCGGCCCCACCGACTACCCTGACGACGGGCACCAGGCCCTTTGCCATTTGCCTGATTGCCCTTTGCCAAGGGAGGGGAGGAGATGGCACGCGGCGGCAAGCGCCCCGGCGCCGGCGCACCCAGGGGCAACACCAACGCCCTCCAGACCGGCGCCTACGCCCAACGCACCCGCAACGCCAACAAGCTCATCGCCGCCATCCCCGCCCTCAACGCCTACTACAAGCAGCTCCGAGCCCGCACACGACCCTCAAGCCCACCAGCGACAGCGCAACCTCATCGATGCCGCCCAGCACGTCATAGACACCCACCCCAACCTCGCCGCCGAGCTCGAAGCCCTCATCGTCGCCAGCCTCCAGTACCGCGCCGACTTCCGACCGCGCTACAACTACATCCTCCAGGAGCTCGCCATGCCCCCGCACACCGCAGACCCCCTCGCCCGTGCCCTCAAGCACACCGCCTGGCTCACCCGCAACGACACCACCCTCCACATCTTCCTCACCAACCACGTCCTCACAGACCTCGAACCAAAACTCCAATCCCTCGCTCGAAAAACAATCAAACAATCAAACGCCACGACCACAAGAAACACCCCCTCTCCGTCGACGGGGAGGGGGCAGGGGGAGGGGTAAAGAAGAGGCCCCGGGATGACTCCCGGGGCCTCTTCAGTCTGCGATGGGCCTCGTAGCAAAAGGCGAAGCCCGATTGCCGCCACGCAGTGGCTAGTAGTCCATGTGGCCCATGTCGGGCATCTGGGGCATGGAGCCCGGCGGCTCCGGGATGTCCGTGATGAGGGACTCCGTGGTCAGGATCATCGTGGCGATGGAGGCAGCGTTCTCGAGGGCGCTGCGGGTGACCTTTACGGGGTCGATGACGCCGCGCTCGAGCATGTTGCCGTAGACGCCGTACATCGCGTCGTAGCCGTACTCCGGGTCCTTGGACTTGCGGACGGCGTCGACGACGACCGAGCCCTCGGCGCCGGCGTTGTTGGCGATCTGGGTCAGGGGCTCTTCGAACGCCTTCTTGAGGAGGGTCACGCCGGTGCGCTCGTCACCCTCGAGGGTGGCGGCGAGCTTGTCGAGAGCGTCGGAGCAGCGGATGAGCGCCACGCCGCCGCCGGGGACCACGCCCTCTTCGACCGCCGCACGGGTGGCCGAAAGCGCGTCCTCGACACGGAGCTTCTTTTCCTTGAGCTCGACCTCGGTTGCAGCGCCGACCTTGAGGACGGCGACGCCACCGGACAGCTTGGCGAGGCGCTCCTGGAGCTTCTCGCGGTCGAAGTCGGAGGCGGTCTCGTCGATCTGGGCCCGGACCTGCTTCATGCGGGCCTGGATGGCCTCGTCAGAGCCGTGGCCTTCGATGATCGTCGTGTCTTCCTTGGAGGAGATGATGCGACGGGCGCGGCCGAGGTCGGCGATCTGGGCGTTTTCGAGCTTGCGGCCCATGTCTTCGGTAATGAAGGTACCGCCGGTGAGGATGGCGATGTCTTCGAGCATCTCCTTGCGGCGGTCGCCGAAGCTGGGTGCCTTGACGGCGAGGGCGTTGATGGTGCCGCGCAGCTTGTTGACGACGATGGTCGCGAGGGCCTCACCGTCGAGGTCGTCGGCGATGATGACGAAGTTCTTCGTGACCTGGAGCACCTTTTCGAGGATGGGCAGGAGGTCCTGGACGGCGCTGATGCGCTTGTCCGTGATGAGGATGTAGGGGTCCTCGAGGTTGGCCTGCATGCGCTCGGTGTTGGTGACGAAGTAGGGGGAGGTGTAGCCGCGGTCGAGCTGGAGGCCATCGACGAACTCGGTCTCCATGCGGATGCCGCGGGACTCTTCGACGGTGATGACGCCGTCCTTGCCGACCTTCTCCATGACTTCGGCGATCATGTTGCCGATCTCGGTGTCATCGGAGGAGATGGAGGCGACCTGGGCGATCTGGTCCTTACCGGTTACGGGGCGGGCCATGTCGCGCAGGGTCTCGACGGCGACCTTGACGCCCATCTCGATGCCCTTCTTGAGGGCCATGGGGTTGGCGCCGGATGCGACGTTCTTGAGGCCTTCGCGGACGATGGCCTGACCGAGAACGGTCGCGGTGGTGGTGCCGTCACCGGCGATGTCGTTGGTCTTGGAGGAGATCTCCTTGGCGAGCTGGGCACCCATGTTCTCGAAGGGGTCGCGGAGCTCGATTTCCTTGGCGATGGAGACGCCGTCGTCAACGATGAGGGGCGGGCCGTACTTGCGGTCGAGAACGACGCGACGGCCTCGAGGGCCGAGGGTGACTCTGAGGGTCTCGGCGAGGACGTCAACGCCCATCTTGAGGGAGCGTCGAGCCTCTTCGTCGAAAATGATTTGCTTCGGCATGATGAAAGCTCCTTGAGAGTTATCAGTGGTCAGTTATCAGTTTGTCAGTGTCTTCGTTGCCGAAAACGAACTGATGACTGAGAGCTGTGGACTGACGACTCTTAGACCTGGACCTTGCAGAGGATGTCGTTCTCTTTGAGGACGATGTACTCCTCGTTCTCGACCTTGATCTCCTGGCCGGTGTACTTGGCGTAGAGAACGCGGTCGCCGACGCTGACGTCGACGGGGATGATGTGGCCGTTTTCGTCCTTGCGGCCGGGGCCAACAGCGATGACCTCGCCCTGGTTGGGCTTCTCTTTGGCGGTGTCAGGGATGACGATGCCGCTGGAGAGAACCTCTTCCTGGACGATGGGCCGGAGCACGAGCTTGTCGGCGAGGGGTATTAGCTTTGAAGCCATTCTGACCTCCTAGTGTCTGACTTGACTGGATAGATGATCGATTGCGTCGGGGGGTTAGCACTCAAGCACATCGAGTGCTAACTGGGTTAGTGTAAGGCGGTGTTTCGGTTGTTGCAATAGGGTTACGGACGGCTTCGCGGGTTTTCGGTTATCAGTTTTCAGTGGTTAGTTCTCAACCCTAGTTGGTGGCTATCGATGGGAAGCCGATAGGAGCCTTGATGGGCCGAGGGCACACCACGTCCCGTCACGTCGTCTACACCGGCGCCGGTCAGGCTTGCGATGACCTGAGGGTGGGTCTACAGTCAGCGCAGACGACGCATCGTTGACATAGAGACATAGAAGAAGTCACGGAGGCACGTTATGGCCGCGGTTTACACAATTCAGCAGTTCGTGGAGGACGCTCGCGACATCATCGCCAAGCGCTGGGACGAGAAGAAGACGATCGAGGCGATATCGGAGCCGCTGGCGCGGGTCGTCGCGCGACAGGACTGCCTGGCGGACGTGCACCCTGAGGGGAACGCGGACCCGGAGAAGGGCTTCCCGATCTACCGGGCGGACGACCTGAGCATCATCGCGGTGATATGGCACCCGGGCGCGACGACGCCGGTGCACAACCACAACGGGTGGGCCATGGAAGGGATCATCAGCGGCCTGGAGCGCAACCGGAACTTCGCGCGCCGGGATGATGCGTCGAAGCCTTGGGTGGCGGAGCTCGAAGAGGTTGAGCCATCGCTGGTGAGCACGGGCCAGACGACCGCGCTGGACCTGCCGCCGAACGACATCCACGCCGTCGAGATCCCGGAGGGCAAGACGCTGGCGATCCACGTGTACGGCAACGACCTGTACAAGCAGTGGCGCTACCAGTTCGACCTCGAGACGGGCAGGGTGACGCCGTTCGGGGCGCCGACGGGCGTGAACCGCCCTCGGGAGCAGACTCCGGCGATCCCGGCGCAGTAGGGCGTTCCAGTCACTGGCGGACGTGTCGGTGCTGCGGGTGAGCTGGCGGTGCAGTCAGCTCCCGCCGGGTAGTTTGAACACATCGGGATGAATCTCGCAGCTTGGTCTTCCAGGCTCCGCCGAGTCCAGGACGTGAGCGCGTCTTGGCGCCTGCTCCTCCCATTGCATTACATGGCGCTGCTGGGCCGCGTTTCGCAGGTGATGAGGGCGCATCAGGCGCTCGGGACACGATGCGAGATTGCTTCGCGTTCGCTCGCAATGACCAGATTCGGTTGCAGCGACCGCGTGGTGTGGGGGCATCGAGGACACTGCAGGTCGGTTGGCAGTCGGCGTTCCGCGGGTGATTTGGCTACCCGGGGTTAGTTGGTGGGGCAATCGGCATGCTGTGGGCGGTCCGGCACTGGGGGATGAATCCCGCAGCTTCGTGCTTCTGGCTCCGCCGAATCCCTGACGTGCCCTGCCTCCCTATCGCAGGGCGCTGCCGGAGGCGCAGTTCGTCAACGTTGAGGGCGTTAGGCGGCCGGTACACGATGCGAGCTTGCTTCGCATTCGCTCGCAATGACCAGTTGACTCGCGTGGCCGGGATGGTGCCGGGGTGATTCGGACATTGCGGACTAGCCGGCGGTTGAATCAGGCATGGGATGAGCGATTCGAACACTGCGGGATGAATCCCGCAGCTTCGTGCTTCTGGCTCCGCTGAGTCCATGAGTTACCCTCGCCCCGCGACTTGCGCCTCCCTTTCGCGGAGCGTTGCTGGAGCCGCGTTTCGCAAGCTGTAATGGCGTAGGCGCTTCCGTCTCACGATGCGGGATTTCTTCGCCTTCGCTCGCAATGACCAGTTCAGTTCACTTGCAGTGACCAGCGTGGTGCTTCGAGTGCGGTGCCGGGTGCTGTGACGACGATGCCCCTGTCTCGCTCTTACTGGCCCAGGACCAACTCGATGGCGTCCCGGAGGGGGCCGATCTCTGAAGGGCTTGGAGAGCACGGGGTTGCTTACGCTCTGAAGGAAGGCGCGGGTGTCCGGGCTCACCGTGTCGCCGGTGATGAAGACGATGCGGCGAGCCTGCTCGGGGTCTTGTTCCTGGACGTGGCGGAAGAAGGCGGCGCCGTCCATGCCCGGCATCTTCATGTCGGTGAGGATGATGTCGAAGTGCTCCCGGTCGACGAGGTCCGCGGCTTCGACGCCGGAGCTGGCGAGGGCGACCTCGTGCTGGTCCAGGCGCAGGATGTCGTGCAGGAGGGCGCGGATACTCCACTCGTCGTCCACCACGAGGACGCGGCGGCCGGTCGCCACGGCGGTCTGGGTGCCGGACGCCGGCCCAGCGCTGGGGCGGGAGGCCAGGTCTTCGGTTCCCAGCGGCAGGTCGATGTGGAACGCCGTGCCGCCACCGTTCGGGCGATCCCAGGTGGGTCGCCGGTTCTCGGTCCAGATGCGGCCGCCGTGCTCGTCGATGATGCTGTAGCAGATCGTTAGGCCCAAGCCGGTGCCTTCACCGGCTTCTTTAGTAGTAAAGAAGGGATCGAAGATGCGACGGGCGATCTCGGGCGGGATGCCGGGGCCGTCGTCGTAGATCGAGACGCGCACGCCTGTCTCGTTGCCCTGGGTGACGACGGTGAGCTTGCCGCCGCCGTTGGCGTCAAGCATGGCCTGCTCCGCGTTCTTGATCACGTTGAACAAGACCTGCTGGATCTGGTCCGGGTCGGCCCACACGGGTGACATACGCGTGTCCAGGGTCATGTCGAGTGAGATGCCGCGCGCCGTGAAGTCGTAGCTACGCAGCTCCAACACGCGTTGCAGGAGGCCGTTGATGTCTGCCATCTCCTTCGAGGGCTTGCGACGGCGGGCGAACGAGAGCAGGTTCTGGACGATCTTGGCCGCCCGCTCTGCCTCGCCGTAGATGGTCTGGATCTGGCCGCGTACGGTCTCGTCGAGGTCACGCGCGAGGAGAAGCTGCGAGAAGCCCATGACGCCCGTGAGGGGATTGTTGAGCTCGTGGGCGACGCCGGAGACGAGCTGACCGACGCTGGCCATCTTCTCGGACTGGAGCAATCGCTCCTGGAGCAGGCGCTCGTCGGTCTGGTCGCGCAGCATGATGAGGCCGCCGTGGCCGTTGTTGCTGACGACGATGCCGATGTGCCGCGACTCCGGCACCTGGGTGATCGCCTCGTCCTGCTGCGGGCCCGAGAGTCCGGCAGCTTCGAAGAGGTCTCGCAGTCCCTCCGGCAGGGCAATTCCCCTGGCGCCGCCGAGCGTCCCGAGTAGCGCCGTACCCTGGTCGTTCTGGGGCCAGGCGAGGGCTTGCTCATCGACACGCACGACACCGGCGCCGAGAAGGCTGCTCAGTCGCAGCAGCTCGGAGTCAGACGGCGGCGATGCAGGCGCCTGTGGAACGGGCGGCTCGGGGGCCGCAAGCGACTCCGGGGCGGCGGACGGTTCTGGCGCCGCCTGCGATTCAGGGGTGGACGGTTGCGGGGCTGCCGATGCTGCGAAGGGATACATCGTGCTCGGATCGGGGGACAGCGTCATACGACACTCCAGGCTTGAGTATAGGTTCACGCCCCCGCCGACGCTCGGTTCAATCTAGCACAGACGAGCGTGAGATACCCAGCGCCCCGTCTATGTCTGCTATTGCGGTCAGCATGACGTTCACGGTAGCGGTATGTATCATGATCAGGTCATACCTATATCGGCTCGCTTGAGCCAGTTCTAGTTCGAAGGCCCACTTGTCCGCAGACGCCAGTCAACCGGCGCCATCGCCCACATACGATCAGCCCCAGCTCTCGCACCGCGAGATCATGGTGGTGTTTGCCGCCCTCATGCTCTGCATGCTTTTGGCGGCGCTCGACCAGACGGTGCTCGCCACGGCCATGCCGACGATCGTCGGCGAGCTCGGCGGCCTCGACAAGCTGTCGTGGATCATCACGGCCTACCTTCTAGCCTCGACCGCCTCGATCCCGGTGTACGGCAAGCTCGGCGACATGTACGGGCGCAAGATCCTCCTGCAGGTGGCCATCGCCGCCTTCGTCCTGGGCTCGATCACGGCCGGCATCTCGCAGGACATCAACCAGATCATCGGCGCGCGCGTACTGCAGGGCCTCGGCGCCGGCGGTCTGATGTCGACATCTCAGGCCGTGATCGGCGACATCCTCTCGCCCCGGGAGCGGGGGCGCTACATCGGCTACATGGCGAGCGTCTTCGCCTTCTCCAGCGTCGCCGGGCCGCTTATCGGCGGCTTCTTCACGGACGGCCCCGGCTGGCGATGGGTGTTCTACATCAACCTGCCGTTAGGCTTCCTCGCCTTCGCCGTGACAACGAAGTTCCTCAAGCTGGCGGTGAACCGGGTGCGGCACCGCGTGGACTTCGTGGGCGCGGCGCTGATGATCGTCGGCGTCAGCGCGATCCTTCTCGGCACGTCGTGGGGCGGCAGCGAGCATCCCTGGGGCTCGCCGACGATCATCGGCCTGTTCGTGGGCGGCTTCTCCCTGATCGCAGTCCTGGTGTTCTGGGAGGCGCGAGTTGAGGAGCCGATCCTGCCGCTCGCGCTGTTCACGGACCCAACCTTCCGGATCTGCGCCCTGCTCGGCATGCTGGTTGCCATGGGGCTGTTCGGCGTTGTCGCCTTTATCCCCGTGTTCCTGCAGGTCGCGAAGGGCGTCAGCGCCACGGAGTCCGGCCTACGCACGACGCCGATGATGATCGGCATCGTCACGACGTCGATCATCACGGGCCAGATCATTGCCCGCACTGGCCAATATCGCATGTACCCGATCTTCGGCACGATCGCGGTGGCGCTCGGGCTGTTCCTGCTGTCGCAGCTGACGGGTGGCGCGAACCTGCTCCTGATATCGGGCTGCCTGTTCATCCTCGGCGTCGGTGTCGGGCTTGTGATGCAGGTGTCGCTGCTCGCCGTGCAGAATGCTGTCGACTTCCAGCACATGGGCACGGCGACCGGCGGCGTCACGTTCTTCCGCACGATGGGTGGCGCCTTCGGCGTGGCGATTTTCGGTACCGTGCTCAACAACCGGCTCAACTACCACCTGCCGCGCCTGGTGCCCGAAGGCTCCCTCAACGGCCTCGATAGCAGGACGCTCTTATCGAGCCCTGAGCAGCTCGCGGCGTTGCCACCGGAGGTCCTCGACGGTGTGCGGGAGGCGTTCGGCAACTCCCTGGGCACGGTGTTCCTGCTCGCCGTGCCGCTGGCGTTGCTGGCGTTCGGGCTCTCCTGGCTCCTGCCCCACGTCGCCTTGCGGGAGCGGCCGACCTTCCGCGTCACGCCGGAGGGTGAGGCCCCCGAAGTGCCGCTGGTGGTCGAGGTCTAGCGGCCGACCAACCTCGCGACGATTGGGGCCATATCGAGCATGCTCCGCACCGGCACCACCACGTAGGTCAGGCCGCAGGTCTCTCGCCACGCCTCCAGCTGCGCCACGATTGCGTCCACGCTGCCGATGAGGTTCGCGGGCGACTGCAGGACCTCCTCCGGGGCGATCTTGAGGCGCTCAGCCACCTCGGCGACTGCTCCCGCCTGGTCGTCCGTCACCCGCAGGCCACCGCTGTTAACGTGGATCTCGATGTCCTCGAAGCGTGCTCCGGCCGCGTCGCGCACCCAACCGACCTTCTCGGCGAACGTGGGTGGCTTCGGCAGGTCCGGCCCGCGACGGTCCAGCATGGAGAGGCTTACGATGTCGGCCTCCCGTGCCGCGAACGACAGCATGCCCTTCTGGCGTCCGCCGATGAACAGGGGTGGACGCGGCTGCTGCACGGCCTTCGGCGTCGTGTCGAGGTCCGTGACGGTGTAGTGGTTGCCGTGGAACGTGACGGCCTTCTCCTCGCTGAAGTACGCCTTGACGATGGCGACGGCCTCGCGGAAGCGGGCCATGCGCACAGCCGGGGCATCGAAGGTCTTGCCCAGCTTGTCGTAGTCGGCCTGGAGCCAGCCGGCGCCCAGCCCCAGCTCCATGCGCCCGTTCGACAGCACGTCGACCGTTGCGGCCTCTTGCGCCACGAACGCCGGGTGCCGGAAGTCGTTGTCGAGCACGATCGTGCCGAGACGGATGCGCGTGGTCACGGCTGCTGCCGCAGCCAGGGCGGCGAACGGTGCCAGCTGCCCGCCGAAATGGTCCTGCATGATCAGCGTCGAAAAGCCGAGGTCTTCCGCCTTGCGTGCGTACGCTTGCCAGGCCGCGAGCGACGCCTCGCCGGTGTTGTTGACGCCGAACCGGAAGGGTCGCTTCATGCCTCGCGCGCCTCGTGGTAGGCACGCAGGAAACGTCGCGTGCCGTCCAGCACGTGGGTTGCCCAGCCGAGGTCCGTGTAGCGCTCGTCGCGGTGGTGGTACTCGAGGCCCAGGGGCAGGTCCGCGGGCAGCACGTCCAGCAGCTTCGCCAGGGGCACGACGCCGTCGCCGGGCATGCAAAGCGGGTTACCGGGCTCGATGCTGGCCGTGTCGTTGATCTGGGCGTACGGGAACAGCTTGGGGTCCACGTACTCCAGCATGCCGGGCGTGCCGCCACTGCGCGTGTACTGCGCGGGGTCGATGCTTAGACCGACGTTTTCGCGGCCGGCGTCCTTGATCAGTTTCAGGTTCAGGTCCAGCGTCTTCAGCACGCGACGATTCACCGGCGCTTCCAGCACGCACGACATGCCGAGCTCGCGGGCGTTGTCGCACAGGCGCCCGAAGTTATCGACCATGCGTCCCCAGTCCGGGTCGTCGCCGATGACGAGGGCGTACTTGGCGCCGAGGGAGGCACCGAACTCGTGCGCCCGCTTCATGGCGTCGAAGTCCATGTCCGGTTGGAGGTAGCAGGTGAAGATCTCGAACACCTGCAGGTGGTTGGCTTCGATCGCCTGGCGTACGTCGCGCTCCAGCCGTTCTTCCCCAACGATGGGGAAGAAGGTCATGCCAGGCGACGGGTAGAGACGCAGGCCGATGCCGTCATATCCCGCCTTCGCGGCGATATCGATGTACTCGAGCGGCGGCGTTTCGCCCAGGGTTGTGGGCGCAAGAAGAACCGGATGCATGTATCGACTCCGTTCTAGATCGCTCTGCGGCGAGCCGTCCGAATCTTACACGCTGAAGCCGGGTTGTTGAGGGCCGGACAACGAACGAAGGCGGCTTCCCTGTAACAGAGAGCCGCCTTCGGAACAGGGTTGAAGCGTGGGCGTCAGCGCTTGAAGTACGCCGACTCCTGTAGGTCACTGGCGCCGACATCGAGCGTGTAGCCGTTCAGGCTGACGTCCGTGATCTGGATCGTGTGGGTGCCTCGGGCGCTGTCGACGATGAAGGTCGCGCGGCCGGAGCTATTGGTCACGGCGCTGAGCATCTGGGTGCTGCCGTTGGGGAAGCGCCAGACCGCCAACACGGTCGCGCCGCTGAGGCGGGAGCCGTCCTGGTCGCGTACCGTGACGTCGGCGCGGGCATCGCCGCGACGGGAGCTCATGGAGATGTCGCTGACGTGGAGGGTGCGCGTGTGGGGCGCCGGGGTCGCGGTCGGCGTCGGTGACGGCGTCGCGGTCGGGGTGACCGTGCTGCTGCCGCCGACGGTGCCCGCGAAGATGTTCATCTCGACGTAGACGGTGCCACTGTAGAGGTCGCGCACCCATTTGACCTCGATGCCGAGGTCGCGGTCCACGACGTTGTAGATGCCGAACTGGTTGTACTGCACCGTCGCATTCGGGTAGGCGGCGATGACGAAGCCGGGGTCGTTAACGGCGTTGGCGGTCGTGACGCCGGCGGTCGTCTGCCAGCCGGGCATGCCGCTCCAGCGCAGGTTGTAGGCGTCGTCGTCCGGCGTTCCGTTGGCGGCGGGGCTGCCGTCAGCGGCGCGATAGCGCACGTTGACCTGGCCCTGGCCGCTGATGTTGTAGGTGCAGAAGCCCTGTGTGGGGCCCTGACAGTAGCTCGGGCTACCGAACGAGGCCTCGATCTGGGCTCGGGTGGAGTCGAGGGCGGCGCCGGGCACGCTCACGCCTTCGATGACGGTACCGGATACCGGCGGCGCCGCCTGGGCGACGGCCAGGGTGGCCGCGAGCACCGCGGCGACGATCAAGGGCACCGATACCAGTGCCCATTTGACGAGAAAGCGTGTGTCGAGCAATCCTGGGCATGAGAAGCCTCCCTGTCCGTGATGATTAGGGAGACTCTGACAGGCACTTCTTACAAGGGGCTTACGTTCCTTACGCGCCGTCCGTAAAACGACATATCGGCGAGCGACGAATCGCGCCATTGCGAGATATACTGCGGGCTTCGAAGGAGGCTGCCATGAACGCCGAGTACTTCAGGACGCTCTACGACTACAACTACTGGGCCCGCGACAGGCTCCTGGCCGCCCTCCACGGCATATCCGAGGGGGAGTACGCGGCAGACCGCGGGTTCACTTACGGCAGCGTCCGCCGCATTCTCATCCACTGCCTCGATGCCGAGTACAGCTGGCGATGCCGTCTGCAGGGCATGCGCGACGAACCCGACCTCACAGAGGTCGACCTGCCCACGACCGCGTCCCTGGCCGCCCGATGGCGGGAGGAGGAAGCCTTGATGCGCGCCTATCTCGCCGGCCTACGAGACATAGACCTCGAGACGGACTTCGCGTGGCTGGGACTGGACGGGCGGGAGCGCCGGTTGGCCAATCGATGGCTGACGCTGGCCCACGTCGTGAACCATTCGACGCAGCACCGCAGCGAGGCCGCGGAGGCGCTCACGATGATCGGGCGTTCACCGGGTGACCTCGACCTGGGGCTCTATGCCCGCGAGCGCAACAGTGGGTGATTCGACAACCAACCGACTAGCAACCGACAACTGATAAGAGGCTCAGCGGCGCCCGGACGACTGCAGCCGGCTGGCCCCCCTCGACCGCGTGTTGTAAATCGTGCAGACGACGGCTCCACCTTCGCTCGCGTCCACGGTGAGAGACGGGCCGACACCGAAGGCAACGATGCGGCCGTCTTCGATGCACGTGATGATGCTGGTGTAGTTGCTCAGGTCCGTCCCTGCAGCGCCCTCCTCGGACACGGTGTGTCGGCCTGGATCGACCTCCACCGCGCCGGTTTTGCCCAGGAAGCCAATGCTGCGGGCGTACGCCGTGTCATCGATCAGCAGGTCGAAGCGGCCGGGATCGCGCAGGGACACGATCTTTCGCACAAGGATGGTGGCCGGATCGGGGAGGAGGCCGACCACTTCGACCGGCACGGCGCTGTTTGTCCCGACGTTGTTGTCGCCCAGCTGGCCATGGCTGTTGTAACCCCAGCACTGAGCGCCGCTGTTGACGATAGCGCACGTATGGAAGCTGCCAGCGCTGATCGCCGTCACGCCATTGCTCAGGCCGATCACGTCCACCGGCACAGCGCTGTCTGTGCCGGCGTTGTTGTCGCCCAGCTGGCCAGAGTAGTTGAAGCCCCAGCACTGAGCGCCGCCGTTGACGATGGCGCACGTGTGTGAGTCACCAGCGCTGATCGCCGTCACGCCACTGCTCAGCCCCTGCACGTCGACCGGCACAGCGCTGTCTGTCCCGGCGTTGTTGTTGCCCAGCTCACCGTTGCCGTTGTTGCCCCAGCACTTCGCACCCCCGTTGACGACGGCGCACGTGTGGGATCGGCCGACGCTGATCGCTGTCACGCCACTACTCAGCCCCTGCACGTCGACCGGTGCGCCACTGCTTGTCCCGGTGTTGCCGTCGCCCAGCTGGCCAAGGAGGTTGAAGCCCCAGCATTTCGCGCCGCCGTTCACGATGGCGCACGTATGGTATTCACCAGCGCTGATCGCTGTCACACCGGTGTTCAATCCCTGCACGTCGACCGGCACGCCGCTGTCTGTCGGCGCGTTGTTGTCGCCCAGCTGCCCAAATGCGTTGTCGCCCCAGCACTTGGCGCCGCCGTTGACGATGGCGCACGTATGGTATTCGCCAACGTCGATCGCCGTGACGCCACTGCTCAGGCCGACCACGTCCACCGGCACGCCGCTGTCGGTCCCAAGGTTGCCGTCGCCCAGTTCACCGTAGTAGTTGTAGCCCCAGCACTTGGCGCCGCCGTTGACGATGGCGCACGTGTGGTAGCCGCTAACGCTGATCGCTGTCACGCCACTGCTCAGGCCGACCACGTCCACCGGCACGCCGCTGGCTGGTTCGGCGTAGTTGTCGCCCAGCTGACCGTAGTAGTTGTAGCCCCAACACCTGGCGCCGCCGCCCACGATGGCGCACGTATGGTAGCTGCCAGGGCTGATCGCCTCCGTAGACGCCGAGGCGGTGACGGGGCGAGACTGAGCGACCAGCATTACAGCAACCAGCGTTACTGCGAGCATCGTGAACCGGGACATCTGGGTTTCTCCTCTTGGGGGCTGGGCACCAGGTTGTGCTCGGCGGGCCGATGAGAAGGCGGCTACTGTCGCCACTCCTTCGTATAAGCGCACATCACTCTCATGACTCAGGCGGCTTACGCGTAACGTTCAGAAGTATAGGCTTTTCGACATTAGAAAGACGAGCCAATAGAGCCCTGAAGACTCAGCACCGGCTCTTCTGGGCCGACCTTAAAAGGAGATCGCAGCTGCGGAAGTAGGACAACGTCGCCCGCTCCCGCACTGGACCGAGGGCTTCGGTATCAGCGGCGCCCGGACGACTGCAGCCGGCTGGCCCCCCTCGACCGCGTGTTGTATATCGTGCAGACGACGGCTCCACCTTCGCTCGCGTCCACGGTGAGAGACGGGCCGGCACCGAAAGCGACGATGCGGCCGTCTTCGATGCACGTGATGATGCTGGTGTACTTGCTCAGGTCCGTCCCCGCAGCGCCCTCCTCCGACACCGTGTGTGGCCCTGGATCGACCTCCACGGCGCCGGTATTGCCAAGGAAGCCAATGGCGTTGGCGTACGCCGTGTCATCGATCAGCAGGTCGAAGCGGCCGGGATCCCGCAAGGACACGATCTTTCGCACCAGGATGGTGGCCGGCTCAGGCAAAAGGCCGATGACTTCGACCGGCACGGCGCTATCTGTCCCGGCGTTGTTGTCGCCCAATTCGCCATCGTCGTTGAAGCCCCAGCACTTGGCGCCGCCGTTGACGATGGCGCACGTGTAGAGGGTGCCAGCGCTGATCGCCGTCACGCCACCGCTCAGCCCCTGCACGTCCACCGGCACGCCGCTATATGTCCCGGCGTTGTTGTTGCCCAGCTCACCGTTGCCGTTGCTGCCCCAGCACTTGGCGCCGCCGTTGACGATGGCGCACGTGTGGGGGGTGCCAGCGCTGATCGCCGTCACGCCACCGCTCAGCCCCTGCACGTCCACCGGCACGCCGCTGTCTGTCGGCGCGTTGTTGTTGCCCAGCTCACCGCTGCCGTTGTCGCCCCAGCACTTGGCGCCGCCGTTGACGATGGCGCAGGTATGGAAGGCGCCAGCACTGATCGCCGATACGCCACTGCTCAGGCCCTGCACGTCCACCGGCACGCTGCTGTCTGTCGGCGCGTTGTTGTCGCCCAGCTGCCCAAATGCGTTGTCGCCCCAGCACTTGGCGCCGCCGTTGACGATGGCGCACGTGTGGAGGGTGCCAGCGCTGATCGCCGACACGCCACTGCTCAGCCCCTGCACGTCCACCGGCACGCCACTGAATATCTCGGGGTGGTTGTCGCCCAGCTCACCATTGTTGTTGATGCCCCAGCACTTGGCGCCGCCGTTGACGACGGCGCACGTGTGGAAGTCGCCAGAACTGATCGCCGACACGCCACTGCTCAGCCCCTGCACGTCGACCGGCACGTCGCTGTCTGTCCCGGCGTGGTTGTCGCCCAACTGCCCAAAGGTGTTGCTGCCCCAGCACTTGGCGCCGCCGTTGACGACGGCGCACGTGTGGTAGGCGCCAACACTGATCGCCGTGACGCCACTGCTCAGCCCCTGCACGTCGACCGGCACGGCGCTGTCTGTCCCGGCGTTGTTGTCGCCCAGCTGGCCAAAGAAGTTGTCGCCCCAGCACTTGGCGCCGCCGTTGACGATGGCGCAGGTATGGAAGGTGCCAGCACTGATCGCCTCCGCAGACGCCGAGGCGGTGGCGGGGCGAGACTGGGCAACCAGCATTACAGCAACCACCGTTACTGCGAGCATCACGAACCGGGACATCTGGGTTTCTCCTCGAAGGACTCTAGGCGCCGACTTGTGCTCGGCAGGTCCTTGAGAAGACTGCTACTGTCGTGATTCCTTCGTAAAGCCCCCTATTACATTCATGAATTATGCCACTGAGCGTAACTGTCGAGCGTACAAACCGCCGACAGCACAAAGACAAGTCATGTATTGCGCCCTAAAGAGAAGGACCGGCTCTTTTGAGCCGGTCCTGAATCGAGGTATTGGAGGCGACGACCGGATTCGAACCGGTGATGGAGGTTTTGCAGACCTCTGCCTTACCACTTGGCCACGTCGCCGTTGGTGCCGAGGAGGGGATTTGAACCCCTACGCCCGAAGGCACGGCCCCCTCAAGACCGCGTGTCTACCAGTTTCACCACCTCGGCAGGTCGGTGCAGTTTCGAAGCGGTTGGTTCAGACCCCTCTGCCGTCTCGAATTGGCCTTGCCAGACTACCAAACCGGTTATGACAGCGCAATTTGATCATCGGGGCGGCAGTATCGGCTTGTCGGCGGGGTGATAGAGCTCCGCCGGGCCCACGTTATCGCACGGGAGACCGAGGTGGGTGATGCCCTCGTCGTCCAGGAGCAACGAGTAGCCGCCCGAGAGGATGATGAGGTATCGCAGTGGCAACGGGGAGGCGAGGCGCCCCTCCTGCACCTCCACGACGGCGTACACGGCCTGCGTGGCGACCGTCTGCTCAAACGCCGCGACCTCCGTATCCAGGTTGGCGCGGTCGCGGGCGAGGAACTTGACGTCGCAGCCGCCCGCGGCGATGACGTCCACGGGCGAGCCCTCCGCAACGCCCGGCGGGCACGGGTTCGAGCCTTCGACGCCGGCGGGGGCGTTATCGCAGCGATAGGGATGGAAGCTGAGCTGCTGCGTCACCGCCGCCGGGTCGCCGCTCTCGATCGCGTCCAGGGCGTTGTCTATGACCTCGATGTCGGTCCGAGTGCCCCTGGCGTAGGTCGTGACCGGCGTGGCGGTGGGCTGAGGCGCTTGCGTGGGGAACGGCGGCAGGGTCGGCCCGGCAGGCGCCGAGGTGGCGGTCGGCGATGGCGTCGCATCGTCACCGCCGCCACAGGCTGCCACGAGGAGCAGAACCAGGGGCAGGACGAGGAGCCATCGCCGCTTCACCACCTCATAGTAGCGGCCCGTTTAGCCTATGGGCGAATCGGGGAAGTAGGCGTTGCAGGCCGCGATGCCGCCCTCGTAGCTGGCGTTGAACGCCTCGACGCGCTCGGCCGTGGTGCCGTGGTCGCGGGCCCGGCTCTCGCGGGAACCGATGAACTCCATGAGGGTCTCGATATCGGCGAGGTCGTCATCGGTCTCCAGCCACCCCTGATCGTCGGCGTACTGGGCCCAGGCACCGGAGACGCAGTCGGCCTGGTTCTCGAAGGCGATCGCCCCGGCCTGGGTCTGGCCGGACTGGACGCCGAGGGAGTACTGGAGGTGGTGGCCCCACTCGTGCGCCAGGGCGACGGCGGGCGCGGCATCACCGGCCTGCTGGTAGAAGGCCCAGAGCAGGTCCTGGCCGATGTAGATGGTGCTGCTGCCCGTGCAGTACTCGTAGGCATCGCTGTTCGAGGTGCCGCAGTAGGTGCGGGCGATGCGGCCGGTGGGGATGTAGACGACGTGGGGCTCGGAGATATCGGGGTAGGCCGTCGCGAAGTACTGCTCGACCATGGGCACGATGTCCGAGAGGTACTCGTTCATCTCGCTGTAGCTGAAGCAGCCCTCGAGGGAGCCGCCGCATCGCGTGTCCGAGACGGTCTGGGCCGGCACGGAAGTCGCCGTGGGCTCTGCGGTTGCCGTCGCGGTAGGTGCCGCCGTAGTGGCCGTAGGCGATGCGGTGGCTTCAGGCGAAGCCGACGCCTCGTCCTGGGTCGAGGTCACCGTCCCGACGTTGCTTTGGGTGTCAGTGGCGTCGCCGCCGCCGAGGGCAGCGCTACCACACGCAGTCAGACCCAACGTAATTGCCAGAGCAAGCGCAAATAGCTTCATGTTTCCCACCTCTGGGATCGAGGTTCTCATGGGGCTCGGGAGGCAGGTGCTAGGCAGGGGTTAGGGAAGTGTTAACAGTTCGGTAGTTTGTTAGTGGGGTTAGTTGTTAGTTCTTAGTTGTCGGTTCGGAGGCGGGCTTCTCTCGGGGCTCAGAGCGCTGTAGTGCCCCAGCATGCTGGGGCACTACGGGCTGTCCGGGATGAAGTGGACAAGACAGGTGGGTTGGGGCGTTTCGGCGTGCTGTAGGGGCGCACGGCCGTGCGCCCCTACGAGGCGCCGTGCAGTCATCGATGCCTGGTTGTTGGTCGGTGGTCTTCGGTTTCAGTTGTCGGTGGTCGGTGATGAGGCGGGCTTTCCCAGGCTTGAATGTTTGTGGTGCCCCGGCATGCTGGGGCGCTGCAGGCGGTGCGGGAGGATTTAGCATTACGGGTGGCGTTGGGGCGTTTCGACGTGCCGTAGGGGCGCACGGCCGTGCGCCCCTACGAGGCGCCGGTTGGCCCTACGACGTTCCATGTGGTTTCGGCGCGCCGTCTCGCGCATAAATGCAGTAGGGGCGGTTCTGGAACCGCCCCTACGAGGTGCTTGCAGCTTGTAGCTCGAAGCTTATGGCTCTCTCAGTCGCCGATGTCGAGGACGGCGCGGGTGTCTTCGCGGGCGGAGGCAACCTTCAGGAGGGCGCGAGTCGCTTCGGCGACGCGGCCGCCGCGGCCGATGACCTTGCCCATGTCGCCGTCAGCCACGTCGAGGTGAAGGACGTGACGGTGTCCGTCCCAGTCGTCCGTGACGACGACTTCGTCCGGGTTCTCGACCAGGGCGCGAGCTATGTACTCGACAAGCTCTTTCATGCTTCCTCAGCGGCCTCTTCTGCCGGGGCCTCCTCGGCTGCCGCAGCTTCAGCAGCGGGTGCTTCGGCTTCGGCGGCAGGCGCTTCGGCCTCTGCAACGGGTGCTTCCGCAACCGGGGCTTCCGCCGCGGCAGCAGGTGCTGCTGCAGGCGCGGCCGCTGCGGCGGGTCGAGCAGCCTGAGGGTCTACCTTGGGCTTCGGCGGCGCGAACACCATGGGCTCCATGAGGCCCACGGTCGCCAGCAGCTTGTGCATGCGGTCCGTGGGCTGGGCGCCCTTGCGCATCCAGTCGCGAGCCTTCTCTTCGTCGATGACGAAGGTGTTGGGCTCCGTGCGCGGGTTGTACTGGCCGATGATCTCGACGTACTTGCCGTCGCGAGGGGCGCGCGAGTCCGCGACAACCACCCTATACGTCGGCTGCTTCTTCTTGCCGACTCTTGCGAGCCTGATTTTTAGCAATTCCTACTCCTCGTCTGGCCTAGCGAATGCCCAGCAGTTTGGCGGTTCGGCCGGAAGCCATGGCCTGCATCATTTTCTTGGCTTCCTTCCACTGCTTGAGCAGCTGATTCACATCTGATGGCGTCGTCCCGCTGCCTGCCGCGATTCGGCGGCGGCGGCTCCCGTTAATCATGTCAGGATTGTGACGCTCTACCGGGGTCATCGAGAAGACGATCGCCTCGGCGCGCTTGAAGAAGGTATCGTCAATTTCAGTTGCCTGCAACTGTCGCTTCATGCCGCCCATGCCCGGGATCATGCCCAGGAGGTCGGAAATAGGGCCCATTTTGCGGACTTGCTGCATCTGCTGAACGAAGTCGTTGAGGTCTAGCTGGTTCGCTTTCATGCGCTTGCCCAGCTTCTCGATGTCCTCGTTGCCGATGTTGGCCTGGGCCTTCTCGATCAGGGTGAGGACGTCACCCATGCCGAGAATGCGCTGGGCGAATCGGTCCGGGTAGAAGGGCTCCAGGGCATCGGCGCGCTCGCCGGTACCGACGAACTTGATCGGCAGGCCGGTCATGGCGCGAATCGAGAGGGCGGCACCACCGCGGGCGTCGCCGTCGAGCTTCGTGAGGACGAAGCCGGACATCTTGATGGTCTCGCCGAACTCCTGGGCGACGTGCACGGCTTCCTGGCCGGTCATGGCGTCGACCACCAGCAGGGTCTCATGGGGCTGGAAGCCCGTTTCGAGCTCCTTGATCTCCTCGATGACGTCTTCGTCGAGCTGGACGTAGCCGGGGGAGTCGACGATGAGGGTGGTGGCGCCGATGCGGCGGGCTTCAGCGAGGGCGTCCCGGGACAGGGTCTTGATGTTGCTCGGGTCGCCTGGGAATACGGCGACGTCGTACTGCTTGCCGAGGCTGAGGAGCTGCTGGGTAGCGGCGACGCGGTAGGGGTCGGCCGAGACGAGCAGGGGCTTGCCGCCGGACTTGCGCAGATGCAGGGCGAGCTTGGCCGACATGGTGGTCTTGCCGGCGCCCTTGAGGCCGAGCAGGAGCAGGACGGTGGGCGACTGCGGCGAGTTCGTCAGGGTCGCCTGGCTGCCGCCGAGCATGTTGGTCAGCTCTTCATTGACGATCGAGATGACCTGCTGGGGGCCGGAGAGCGACTGCAGCACCTCGATGCCGGAGGCACGCTCCCGCACGGCGCTGATGAAATCGCGCACGACGCGGAAGTTAACGTCCGCCTCCAGCAACGCAACACGGACCTCGCGGAGGGCCTCGTCAAGGTCCTTCTCGGTGACGGTGCCGTGGCTGGAGAGGCGGCCGAAAACGCGCTGAAGCTTGTCTGAGAGCGCGTCGAACATATCTCATTCGATTCTAGGTTGAGCGCCGTAAGGGGTCAAGGAAGGCGACGCCAATGCTAAGCTCTCGACGACACGGGAATTAGACGCAGGAGTGGTCATGGAGCTCATCGATTTCATACGCGCCGCAGTGCGGCAGCGCCCTCGACACGATCTCGCGGTCCCTGGAGGACCTGGACGACGAGATCGTGCACTGGGAGCCGGGCGGCACCGCCAACACGATCGCCCAGATCCTGGCACACGTCGTCAGTGGCCAGGACCTGCTGATCGGCGAGAAGCTCAAGGGCGGTACGACGCTGTTTTCGCAGGGCTGGCCGGAGAAGACCGGCATTCCGGCCGACCGCACCCAGATCTGGGTCAAGGGCGCCTGGCGACTGGACCTCGAAGGCTTCAAGGCCTACCACGCCGCCGTCGATGCGCAGTCGCGCGCCTACCTGGACGCCATGACACCGGCAGACCTCGAGCGGGAGGTGGCCTGGATCCGGGGGCCGGAGCAGCCTGTCTCCCAGCTCTTCCGCACGATCTTCATCAACCACGCCCTCGGGCACACGGGGGAGATCTCGGCGCTCAAGGGCATCCAGGGGCTGAAGGGGCTGCCGATTTAGCTGCGAGCTTCGAGCTCGAGCTGCAAGCCGATGAGCCAGCACTTGCCCTTCTTCGAGCTGCGAGGAGCAAATTAGGGACGAAACTTCAGTTCCGTCCGCTTCGGCCTCTCGTATGAGCGCATGGCCTTCCTGGTGCACTCTAGGCGTGCGGCGGACGGATCTAAAGATGCGTCCCTACATTTTGTTCTCGCTGTCGCTCGAAGGGCCTTCGGCGTGCTCGCCTTCGAGGCGCCCGGCCGTTAGCTGGCGGCTTTGCCTGCGAAGTCTGTGAGCTTGCGCAGGTCATCGTCGCGGCCGGAGACGATGAGGAAGTCGTCGCGTTCGAACTGGTCCGTGAGGCTGGTGCCGAAGATCACGCGGTCACGGCGGATTGTGGCCATGATGCGGACGCGGAACTTGTTCTCGAGGTCGATCTCTCGGTAGGTCTTGCCGATGAGATTCTTCGGCACCTTGAGCTTGTTGATGCCCATCTCCGTGCTGATGCTGAGGTAGTCGACCACGTCCGGGACGGCGACTTCGTGGGCGAGGCGCACTGCCATCTCTTGCTCCGGGAAGACGACGCGGGTGGCGCCCGCCAGCTTGAGGATCTCCTCATGCAAGGAGGACGTCGCGCGGGCGATGACGTAGGGCACACCGAGCTTCTTCAGCAGCAGCGTGGTCATGATCGATGGCTCCGGGTCGCGGATGGCGACGACGGCGCCGTCCAGGTTGGAGACACCGAGGTCTCGGAGCGTTGCTTCCGACGTGGCGTCGGCTTCGAGCACCTGGCGGATCTCGCCGGAGAGGCTCTGGACGAGCTGGCGGTTGATATCGACGCCGATGACCTCGTTGCCCAGGGACTGGATCTCGAGGGCAAGGCTGCGCCCGAAGGTGCCGAGTCCGAGAACGATGTACTCACTCATGGTGTGCCTCTCTAATTATCATCGACATCGCGTCACCCGATTCGGATGCGTTCCTCCGGCAGGCGCCTGGTTTCCCGCCCGGAGCGCTGGACCAGGGCCAGGATCAAGGTCAGCGGCCCGAGGCGCCCGATAAACATGGTCACGGTCAGCACCAGCAGCGAGGCGTCGTTCAGGTCGGGCGTGATGCCGGTCGAGAGGCCCACGGTGCCGAAGGCCGACGTCGCCTCGAAGAGGACGGGCAGGAACGCCACGGGCTCCAGTCGCGCCAGGATCAGGGCCACCGTGAACACGAGGGCGCCCGCCATGAGCAGGATCGCCAGCGCCCGGTCGATGTCGCTGCGGGCGAGCTCGCGGTTTGCGGCCTCCGGGTGCTCGCGGCCCGTGATGGCCGAGAAGGCAGCAGCGACGATCACGGCGATGGTGCCGACCTTGATACCGCCGGCCGTGGAGCCGCTGCCGGCACCGATGAACATCAGCCCCAGGGTGAAGAACTGGGTCTCATCGTGCAGGCTGCCCACCGGCACCGAGTTGAAGCCGGCCGTGCGAGGCGTGATGCTGTGGAACGCCGCTTGCAGCAGCTTGTCAGGCACGGAGCGTCCGGCCAGGGTGTTCGACCATTCGAGGCCCAGGAAGACCACGAAGCCCACAACCAGCAGCAACACTGTCGCGCGCAGCACCACGGTGCTATCGGCCGTGAGGCGGTGACGGTTGCGGTTCATGCGGAGGATGTCCTCCATGACGATGAAGCCAATGCCGCCCACGACGATGAGGATGCCGATCGTGGTCAGGGTGATGAAGTCGTCGTGGCCCTCCAGGCTGGAGAAGCCGCCCATGATGTCGAAGCCGGCGTTGTTGAAGGCAGAGACGCTGTGAAAGAGGCCTCGCCACAGCGCCGTGCCCAGCGAGTCGTCGAAGGCGAAGCGGATGCTGAGGATGACGAAACCGGCGAACTCCATGAATAGGGTGAAGAAGATGGCGCGGCGGGTGAGGTTGACGACGCCGCCCATGCGCGAGAGGTCCATCGACTGGCTGAGGTAGATGCGCTCGCGCAGGCCAACGCGGAGGCCGAACAGGAGAAAGAGCAGTGTGGCGCTGGTCATGAACCCCAGGCCGCCGAACTGAATCAGCAGCATGATCACGGCCTGACCGAAGCCGCTCCAGTAGGTCCCCGTATCCACGGGCGAGAGGCCCGTCACGCAAACCGCCGAGGTCGAGACGAAGAGCGCTGTGACAGGCGAGGTCCAGTCATGCGCGCTCGACGAGATCGGCAGCATGAGCAGGAGCATCCCGACCAGGATGGCCAGGGCGAAGCCGCCGATGAGGATCAGGGGTAAGGAGTTGACCGAGACCTGCCTGCGTGGGGGCGGCGCTTCCTTGAGAGGCACTTCGACGCGTAACGAGCGGCGGAGCGTCCGAGGATGTCTAGGGACCGGATTGGTGCCCATGTGCAAGAGAGTTTCTCACGCGCCTACCCCGTTTGTGAATAAGGTAACGAGGATGTCTTTGTCCTGTTGCCTTCGGCGCTTAGACTATGGGCTCGATGAGCAATGATGGAGGACCACCAGAGGAACGGGATGACGAGGGCGTTGTCCGCCTGCCCCGCGACCGGGACCGCCAGGCCGCGCCCGAACCGGAGCTGCACGAAACCCTTATAGGCAGCCGGCCGGGCAGCCGCCGCATCCGTCTCACGCGCGAGCGCGAGCAGACCCTGCGTCGTATCGGCGAGGGGGAGTTCGAGGCGACCCAGGCCGCCCTGCGCCCGGCCACGAAGTCCGGGCGCATTGCAGCGACGATACGCCGGGTGCTGATCGGTGCGCCGATCGCCTCCTCGGACGCCGTGCACCAGCGCCTGAGCAAGCTCAAGGCCCTGGCGATCTTCTCGTCGGACAACCTCTCGTCCTCCGCCTACGCATCGGAAGAGATCCTGCTCGTGCTCATCCTCGCGGGCACGGGCGCGCTGCACTACTCGATTCCGATCGCCTTTGCGATCGCCGCGCTGGCCGCCATCGTTGCGACCTCGTACGTGCAGCTCGTGCGCGCCTACCCCGGTGGTGGTGGCGCCTACCAGGTGACCTCGACCAACCTCGGCATCACAGCCAGCCTGCTCGCCGGCTCGACCCTCTTCGTCGACTACATTCTCACGGTTGCGGTATCGACGGCAGCCGGCGTGGCCGCGATCACGTCGGCGGTGCCGGAGCTGACCTCCGCGCGTATCGAGATCGCCGTGACGTTTGTGGCGCTGCTGACGATCGGCAACCTGCGCGGCATCCGGGAGTCCGGCTCCCTGTTCGCGATCCCGCCTTACATCTTTATCCTCAGCTTTGGCGGCATGATCGCCTTCGGCCTGATCCGCGTCGCCATCGGCGATAACTTCACGGCCGCACCTCCCTCGGAGCCGTTCGTCGAGGGCACGCAGGCCGTGACAGTCTTCCTCCTCTTGCGGGCGTTCGCGTCCGGCGCCGCCGCTCTTACCGGTATCGAGGCGATCGCCGACGGTACGCCGTCGTTCAAGCCGCCTGAAGCGCGAAACGCATCGATCACGCTGATCTGGATGGCGTGCATCCTCGCGTCGCTGTTCGTGGGCACGACGATCCTGGCCCACCAGCTCGACATCATCCCGGCGCACGACAAAACCGTCGTAGCCCAGATCGCCGAGACCGTCCTGGGCAACGGCATCCCGTTCTACATCGTGCAGGTCGCGACGGCGATGATCCTCGTGCTCGCGGCCAACACGGCGTTTGCTGGCCTGCCGATCCTGGCCTCCGTCATGGCCCGTGACAGCGTGATGCCGAAGCAGTTTGCCTTCCGAGGCGACCGGCTGGCGTTCTCCAACGGCATCATCGTGCTCGGCTTCCTCTCGTCCTGCGTGCTCGTCGTCTTCTCTGCCGAAACGCACAAAATCATCCCGCTGTATGCCTTTGGCGTGTTCATGGCGTTCACGCTCTCGCAGGCAGGCATGGTGATCCACTGGCGGGAGACACGGGAGAAGGGCTGGCGATTCGCCCTCGCGCTCAACGCCGTGGGCATGGTCGTGACCGGCGTCGTGGCCGTGATCGTCGGTGGCACCAAGTTCACCGGCGGGGCCTGGCTCTCCATGTCGGCGATGGCGCTGCTCTTCGTCGTGCTCTGGCAGATCCACCGCCACTACGAGGACGCCAACGAGCAGCTCGGCCGCGGCCTCACCGGGGCCGGCGAGGTGGCTCAGCACTTCTACGGTGTCGCTGCCGGGCGGCCCTCAACCGTCATCGTCCCCGTCGACGAGATCAACCGCGCCGTCCTGCGCACACTCGCCTACGCCCGCACGCTCTCGCAGGGTGCTGTCGCCGTGCACGTCGTCGACGACCGCGAGGCCGGTGAGCAGTTCCGGGCCGCCTGGGAGGAATCGATCCCCGACGTGCCCCTGGTCATCGTGGACTCGCCGTACCGTTCGCTCGTGCAGCCCCTGCTTGCCTACATCGACGGCATGGACCGTTCGGACCCGAACCGCGTGATCACGGTCGTGCTACCCGAATTCGTGCCGAAGTACTTCTGGCAGCGCTTCCTGCACAACCAGCTGGCGCAACGGCTCAAGGAAGCCCTGATCCGGCGACCGAACACGGCGATTATCGAGGTGCCGTTCCACTTCCATTAGTTAATTAGTTCTCAGTGGTCAGTTCTCAGTTCTCAGTTGTTGCGGGTTGTGCTGAACCGGTTCCCCGGCGGGTAACCGACAGCGGTTACAGGATGACGCGATTGGTGGGTGCGGCGGTTGGACCCTTTATGCGAGAGGAAGGCTGACCGGGACACGGGACGTTCGGACGGACCTGAAGGTTCGTCCCTACATGAGTTCTCGCTATCGCTCGACGGGATTGCCTTAGGCTCGTAGCTAGGCGGCCCCGGTGCCGTTGCCGAGGTCCAGTACCTTGCCGAGGAACACCAGGGCCGTCTCGAGCTCCAGGCGCGCTTCGTCGTCCTCTGCGAGGGTCGAGAGCACCTCGTCGGCCTGGCGCGAGAGGGTTTTGGCGCGGCGCTTGCAGGCGTCCATGCGACGGGTGAGGTCACGGCGCGTCTTGCGGTCGCCGCCGGCCTGCATGCCGACGATGACCTTCGCTAGCTCGGCTTTGTACGCGGACAGGGTCTGGCGCAGCGATTCCAGGTCGGTTTCGGGTTGGGTGGTCATGTTGAGGGTCAGGCTTCGTTGCTGGCGGCGGGCTGCTTCAGGACTTCGTTCATGCTGCCGGAGCGGAAGCCTGCCAGGTCCAGGGTGACGTAGGAGAAGCCGAGCTCTTTGAACCGGGTCACCACAGCGTTGCGGCGGCCGCCATTCATCAGCACCGCCATGCCGCTGTCGTCGAGCTCGATGCGGGCGACCTGGCCGTGGTGGCGCACTCGGAGTTGGCGCAGGCCCAGGGAGCGCAGGAACATCTCCGCCGCCTCGATCTGGTCCAGGGCCTCGATGGTCACGGGAGAGCCGTAGGGAATACGCGAGGAGAGACAGGCCATGGCCGGTTTGTCCCAGGTGGGCAGACCACGCTCCTTCGAGAGGGCCCGGATCTCGTCCTTCGTGAGCTCGGCCTCGATGAGGGGGCTGCGGACGCCGTGCTCGGAGGCGGCGCGACGGCCGGGGCGATAGTCGCCGATGTCGTCCATGTTGCAGCCGTCGGCCACGTGGTCGTAGCCGTCGATCTCGGTGAGGCGGCCGAGGAGGGTGTAGAGCTCGTCCTTGCAGAAGAAGCAGCGCTCCGGCGAGTTCTCGACGTAGCCGGGCTGGTCCATCTCGTGCGTCTCGATGAGCTCGTGGCGGATGCCGATCTGGGCCGCGAGCTGCTTCGCCTCCTCGACCTCCGACTCCGGGATCGAGGGCGAGACGCCGGTGACGGCCAGAGCGCGCTCGCCGAGGGCATCGAAGGCCGCCGAAGCGACGAAGGTACTATCAACGCCGCCGGAGAAGGCAACGACGACGGAGCCCATGTCGCGCAGGAGCTCAATCAGGCGCTCTCGTTTCTGGTCCAGGGTTGCGTCCATTAGCTCCCAATATAGCATCGAAATGGGGGTTGGCCTCACCCCAGGTGGCTGCTGGTGCTTCGTAGTGGCATCGGGCGTTTCGCGGGGAACCTCACCCCCATCCCCTCTCCGACTTCGGAGAGGGGCGTCTCGGCTTTGGCATTGGTTGGGCAGATGAGGTGCCAATGTGACTCGTCCTTCGACGAGCTCAGGACAAACGGGTTGTGCATGCCTTACCGAGATGCCCTTCCAAATTCCCTTCTCCCGAACCCGGGAGAGGGGCGAAACGCCCGAGTGACACCTCGAAGCGCCGACAGCATGGGGTGAGGGCAGGCGCTTCGAAGTGGGGTGTGCGCGCGTCACACGGTAGAATCAGCGAAGTCACACTTACCGGGGGTCAGATGAAGGTCGGGTTTCTGCGCGTCGCCGAAAATACGCGACTGTATGGCAACACCTACGTCATGTGGTTCGACGCCGCCGCGGTCGAGCCGGACGCGCAGGTTGCCTCACGCACCGACTTTCTTTCGGGCGCGACGGCCGGTCAGTTCCTGATGCTGCGCACCGCCGACCTGATCGCGGGCGGAGACGTGGCGCCAGACGCGGCCTCGATTGCGGACGACCCGCTGCTGCCGCGGGCGATGAGCTACCACCGCATTCGGGACTCCGAGGACGGCAAGCAGTTCTCGATCCTGTACGACGTGGTCGGGCGCGGCACGGCGTGGCTGGCGCGACGGCAGCCGGGCGACCTCGTGTACGGCTGGGGGCCGCTCGGGAACGGGTATTCGCTGCGCAGCGCAGGGCAGAACCTGCTGCTCGTGGGCGGCGGCATTGGCATAGCGCCGCTGCTATGGCTGGCGGACGAGGCGGTATCGAAGGGCCAGAGCGTCGTGCTGCTCGACGGTGCGCGCGACGCGGCCGGTGTGTTTCCGGCGGAGCTCGTGCCCAGCGAAGTCGAGGTCGTGGTGACGACGCAGGACGGCTCGATGGGGCGACAGGGTCTCGTGACAGACGTATTCCTCGACTACTTCGAGTGGGCCGACAGCGTCTTCGTTTGCGGCCCCAACCCGATGTTCGCGGCGCTGGCCGACGTGATCCGAGCCCAGGAAGGCCCCGGGCGGATCAAGCGTCGCAAGCCCGTGCAGGTCCTGCTGGAGTCGCAGATGGGCTGCGGGACGGGGATTTGCTACGGCTGCGCGGTGTTCGACCGTCGCGGCAACCCGCGCCTCGTGTGCAAGGAAGGGCCTCGGTTCGAGCTGCGGGACATCTGGTAGGGCGACCTCACCCCGTCGACTGCGGTCGACACCCCTCTCCCTGCGGGGCGAGGGGACGCCTGCTACGTAGCCCCCACGATCGTAGGGACGTGCCGAGGTGCCCAGACTTCGGCGGTCCTACGCCGAGGAACGCCTCTGCCCTGCACGCGGCTCCCGCGCATTTCGTGCCGAGACGAAAGTCGAGGCATCTGCGGGGTCTCGTGCCAGGACGAGGTCTCGGTTCACCCGCTGGAGCACCAGGGCGCGGATGCAGGCGCGGCGGGCGAGCGAGGGCCTGTGGATGCTTCGCCGGGGCTCAGTATGACAATAGAGGCAGGTCGCCTCGACGGCCTCTGAGCGTCTGCTTGGCTCAACACCTTCACGTGTCGACGCCGGACGGTGCATACTCCCTTCCGACAACCCCTAAGGACTTACGAAAGGACCCTCACCGTGCTCGACAAAGAAACCGCTAAGCGCATCATGGCCGCCGCCGGCGCCAAGTCCGACGCCATGGGCAAGCCCGTCTGCGTCGCCATCGTCGACATCTCCGGCGCCATGGTGCTGTTCGAGCGCTTTGGCAACGTCGCGTCGTACACCGCCGCCATCGCCGAGGGCAAAGCCGTCGGTAGCGCCTTCACGGGCCGCGACTCGGGCATGCTGGAGCAGATGATGCAGTCGGCCGGGCCGGTGTTCGAGGCGATCGCAGACCAGCTCGAGGGCCGTCGCTTCGTGCCGCGACGGGGCGCCGTGCCGCTGGTGCAGAACGGCATCGTCATCGGCGGCATCGGGGCGTCGGGCGCCACGAGCGAGGAGGACGAGGAGATCGCGAAGGCCGGGCGCGGGGGCGTTGTAGCCATATTGATGGATTGGTGGAAATCGAAGTTCGCGACTAGCGATACCTATGGAATCTCACCCCGTAGCCACTCTCGTGTTTCCTCCGAGGACGTCATCGCCACGAAGGGCTGCAAGGGCCGTGCTAGAAGCGAGGGCACCTTCGTCATCAAAGAACCACTGACGGTCAAAATCAAACAGGAAGTCAAGCTCGAAATCAGGCCCGCCGGCCGATTTCAGATCGTACGAATCTTGATATGAGCTCCTTCACTTGCTGGGCACGTTCATCGAGATCACTTAATGGCGTTGTTTCAGCGTAGATCCCACTGTTCGCGGGGCGTGAATCATGATTGCGGCGTCATTCGCTGCGGCGATAATTCGGTAGAGTTCCTCATCGTTCGCCTTCGTCGGGGGCTGGAATGGTCTTCCTGGCCCAAAGGGAGCGCTTGAAGCTACGGGCCCACCTTGGTCGTTGAACCAGAGAGCGAATTCTGTCTATTGGTCCCGCATGTTCATGGCGCGGTGCGGATGCCACAATCTGATTCAACACAGCCCTTTTGTCAGTTGGACCAACATGGCCTTCAACGTACAAGAGTAGGCGGCTATCGCTATGGGTCCCCTCATCTTTCGAACTCCGCAATCGTCATCCTCTTCTCATTGACAGACAGATCGAAACGGGCTGCGCGCCGCCAGGTAACATGAGGAAATTCGAGAGAACCGAGGGATCATAGTGCGCAGAATATAGATGGCCGAAATCTCTCCGAAAGTGCGCGAGGTAGTTCTCGTACCAAGACGTCAATCATGACTCGATGCCCAGCAATAGCGAGTGCTGTTTCGGAGGGCACTAGCACAGGAATCGGGTGAGCGTGCTCAGGGATTCTGATCCGTGGAGGTTCATAGGGCAGACGCAGACTCTGCAGATTGTCTTCCTTAGCTATCGCTTGGTGGTACAAGAAGCTGTCGTGGGCATTGGGGTATAGGAAGAGGCCCTGACTTCCGACTCGCCCATCGAGAAGGGAGGGAGTGCGGCAACAGGATTCTGTGATGCCCGCCATGCGCCAGTCGTACCTACTGGTACACGCATAAGCCTTGCACGGTTTTCTGCCTTCACTATGTCGGGAACGCTCCCCACGAATGAGATTGGGCGGTATAAGTGCGCAAATGGAGAGATGTGACCGGAGACTCTTACCCTGCTACCGGGTGCCAGTTCTCGGCGTACTATTGCACGGGATACAGCTCGAGGAGTTGAATAGGTGGGCAGTCCGTGGGTCTCTAAAGCCTTTTGGGCGCCGCTCAGCACATCTTTTGCGCGCCCAAGCAGTTCAATCGCTCCACGGATCTTCAGAAGAATATCAATCGCTTCAAGCACCATGCGCAAATGATACTCCTAGCGGGTTCAACCAAACTGCATCTGTCCCATCTGCTAATACGCACTAACCTCCTGGCAATTCATGACGGCGCTGACTGCCCTCGTCATCGGCCTCCGAGCCGGAACCGCTGCGACGGCGGAGCGGCTATCGGGCGCTCCGGGTTGGTGTTGCACGATCGTCTTACAGCCTGCTTACGGCCTCGCTGAGCTCCCTTGCCTTTTCGCGCACTTCGTCGATGGGCGACTTATCGAGCTTCTGACGCCGGGCGTGGGCGAGTGCCGCGCCGCGAATGAACTCGCTGACGTTCTGCCCAGCGGCCTCTGCTGCTTCGGCAATCTCGTCGAGTTCGTCGGCGCCTATGCGCAGCGAATAGACCTGTCGCAGGTTCTTGGCCACGCGAACCTTAACCTCCGGCCAGCCCGAAATGTCATCGTCGCGATGGAGTTCCGCGTACTCGGAGGCTTCTCGCAGCTCCTTCTCCAGAGGCGTCTCACCCTCAAGATTCATCGGTTCGTTGTTCATACCATCTCCTGTGCGTAGGGTTGCTGGGCCAGCAGTTCACCGGCGCCGCGAGACCATTTCCGAGGTACCGGATGGCGACCGTCCAGATCCTCCCCGTCCCGTCCGGTCCGATCATCAGGTGGCTGCCGCGCCGTCCTTGCTGCGACAGGAACCGCGGACTTCCAGCCATGACTTCCCTACAAACGCGAATCGAGCCACCGTGCTTCCGGATGTACCTTGTCGTGTGGTAGTGCCATTCGAGCTCAGCGATCTTCGAGACGCTCTTCGTTCACCGAAATAGTGTAATACGTGAGTATTACCTCGCCAAGATAACGAGCCATTTGCCATATCCGCTAACGCGCACTAACCTTATGGCAATTCATGACGGCGCTGACTTTGCCCCCGTCGTCGGCCGCCGAGCCGGAACCGCTGCGACCGCCCCTGAAGTGGGCGGGTGGCAAGCGCTGGCTCCTGCCTGAGCTGCGCAAGTACTGGCGCAAGCACAGCCATCGACGCCTCGTGGAGCCGCTGGCGGGCGGGCTGGCCGTGGCGCTGGGGCTGCGACCGACCGAAGCGCTGCTCAACGACCTCAACCCCCACAACATCAACTTCTATCGCTGGCTGGCGCGCGGCCTCGAGGTCGACGTCGAGATGCAGAACGACGCCGAGACGTACTACCGCCATCGAGAGCGCTTCAACCACCTCATCGCGACGGGCGAGGCGGAGACGGGCGAGGCGGCGCAGCTCTTCTACTACCTCAATCGCACCGGCTACAACGGGCTGTGCCGCTTCAACCGCCGGGGCCAGTACAACGTGCCCTTCGGCCGCCACGAGACGATCAACTACGCCGCGAGACTTCGACGTCTACGCCGATGCGATGTCGGCGTGGCGCTTTACGACGGGCGACTTCGAGAGCATCGAGCTGCAGCCGGACGATTTCGTCTACGCCGACCCGCCGTACGACGTCGAGTTCACGCAGTACAGCAAAGAGGCGTTCGGCTGGGACGAGCAGGAGCGCCTGGCCGAGTGGCTGTCGAAGCACCCGGGGCCGGTGGTGCTGTCGAACCAGGCGACGCCGCGTATCCGCAAGCTGTACAGGGAGTTCGGGTTCAAGCTGAAGCTGCGCGAGGCGCCTCGCATGATCTCGTGCAATGGCGACCGCACGAAGGCGGTCGAAGTGATCGCGACGAGGGGGCTGTAGCCGTGGGACGAAGGTCTCTTGGCCCTAAGCCGCTTCGCATCCTTCGCAGGCTGCTCCGCTCACCTTGTTAGTGAGAAAAAGAGATGCAGGGGGGACACCCCCCTTGCCCCCCGCGCATGGGCTTCGCCCCCGCTACCCCCAATCGCCTTCGGCGATGGAGTGTGGTCGGCCTGCTAGACCTACGGCCTTTACGCCTTCGGCGACTGACTGGCGCCAATCCCTCGGGAGGGCAGCGTAGTGGTCGCGAAGCGCGGTACGACGACGACGGGCGCCGTGATGGAGGCGATGGTGCTGCCGGCGATCGAGCGCGGTGGCTATGAGTACTTCAAGCAGGTCGACATCGGTGAGCGACTGGGCGGCGGCAAGCACATCGTCGACCTCGTGGTCTACGACGAGGCCGGCAAGGGCTTCCTGGTGTCGCTGAAGTGGCAGCAGACGTCCGGCACGGCGGAGCAGAAGGTGCCCTACGAGGCGATGTGCCTGATCCAGGCGGCGCTGTCGGACGCGGACCGCTACTGTCGCGCCTACCTGGTGCTCGGCGGCCCGGCGTGGACCCTGCGAGACTTCTACACGGCAGGCGGCCTGGTGCCCTTCATGAAGTACGAAGACCTCCTGCACATCGTCACGCTGGAGCAGTTCATCGCCAGAGCCAATCGGGGCGAGCTATAACGAGGCACGGCTGAGATGGACGCGGCAATCCCGGCAATTGCACTGGCCCTCGGCTTCATCGGCGCCATGCTGACGGAGTTCGTGCGCGATGGCACTGCCGTACGCCGCGAGCGCAAACGCCGCCTCGCCGACCTGCAGCGACAGTCGCTGATCGAGCTGCAGGACGCCCTCGGGCAACTCGCGCGCGCCTCCAGCAGCCTCGCGACCGCGCGACGGCGCCGTCACGCCGACAGCGGCGACTGGCGGCCCGCCGAGGACTTCCTCGTGCACTACGAGGCCGTCGCCGAAGCGCGCATGCCCGTCGTGACGCTGGCCTCGCGCCTGGACGACGTCGCCCTGCGAGGGCTCATCGGCGCCCTGCGTGAGGCCGACGCCGCCCTGACGGCCGCGCCGACAGCCCAGGACGCCATCGAGTGGCAGGCGCGTCTCGGCGATGCGCTGGTGCCGGCGCTGGAGCGCTGCGGGGAGCTTTTGCGGCAGGGGTAGGGAGCGTACGGCCGCATAGCGCATGGGCATAGGCATAGGCACGCGTCTCAGCTGTCGAGCGATACGACGACGAAGATGTAGGGACGCATCTTTAGGTCCGTCCGCTGGCATCCCGAATGCGTCAGGAAGTCCATGCGCCCCACGGGGCTCCGGACGGACGGACCTGAAGGTTCGTCCCTACATCTTCGGGGTCATCGCTGGCGCTCGACGGGCGGGCGATACGCAGCGCCGAGGGCGAAATGTGGTTCGTCAGAGGGTGGGGCGCTGAGCGGACCGAACTGAAGTTCCGCCCCTACTTTGGTTCTTGCTGGCGCTCTAAGTCCGCGCGCCCGCCGATTCGGTAGGCCTACGGTAGCGTCAGGGCGATGGCGATGGCCTCTTCGAGCGGCAGGTCCGTTTCGATGCGGTAGAAGAAGGCGTCGGTGCGCCAGACGAGGGTGTTGCGGGTGATGACGCGCTCCGATTCGGCGTAGGTGAGGCCGTTGGCGGCGAAGTAGTAGACGTAGTGGGGGGCGCCCGTGAGCCACAGGCCGGGCACGCCGCCGACCTCCACCTCTTCAACGATGCCACCCTCCGGCACGCCTTTGCCGAAGCCGGCGTCCTGGCGAAGCTGGGTCTCCCACACGTCGAAGCGGGTGTAGTGGTGCATGAGGACCGCCTGGCCGCCGTAGAACTCGAGCACGGAGTTGAGGCGCGGGTCTTCGACGTCCGGCAGTGCCGGCTCGAAGCCGGCGAGCTCCGGCACCTTCGCGAGATCGACCGGCGCGATCGCGTGTGCGCCCGGCGTCGAAGTTGGCGTCGGGGATGGGAACGGCGTCGGCGTCTCGCCCGGGAGGGGCGTGGGCAGGAACTCGATGCGGGAGCCCTCGACGCCGAACAGGCGCGCGATGGCGTCTCGGCTCGGGCCGATCGCCAGGGCGGCGACAATCAGGGCGACGAGGACGAGCGCCAGACCCATCGCGGGGCGCGTGCCTGCGATACGCCGGGCTCGGGCGTCTCGCACCGCGGCTACGACGCGGGCGCTGAGATCGGGCGCCGGCGGGTAGACGACGCCGCGTGCCGTGATCGCTCAGCAGGCGTTCGAGGTTGCGGTCAATCATCGGGCATCCTCAGGTGTGGGTACTCCTTCTCGATTACGTCGCGCAGGCGCCGGCCCGCCCTATACAGGCGCGACTTCACGGTGCCCGGCGCCCGATCGATGACGCGCGCCATGTCGGCCTCGCTGAGCTCCAGGAAGTAGCGCAGGTAGAGGATCAACCTGTCGTCCTGCGGGAGGCGGTTGATCGCCTGCCACACCTCGCGCGTCTCCTCCGATGCCATCGTGATGCTCTCGGGGCCGGGCGCGCGTCGAGGCGCCAGGCGGCCGAAGCGCTCCAGCAGGGCAAGGCCCCGTTTGCGGCGCCGCGTCTCGTTCAGAGCGAGGTTGGTGACGATGCGCAGGAGCCAGGGCCGAAACGGATCATCCTCACGGAAGCGGTCCAGCTGGCGATACGCGCGCACAAAGCCCTCCTGCGCCACGTCCTCGGCTGCCTGCGCGTCGTGCAGGATGAGATAAGCGGCCCTGAAAGCCGCCTCTTGATGGCTCCGTACGAGCAGGCCGAAGGCGGAGGCATCACCCTGGCGGGCCAAGCGCAAAGCCTCCGCCTCGGAGGACAATCGCTCCATCCGAGAGGTATACACCGCACGGGAAGGAGAAGTTCCCCTGGGGACAGAAGCGAGAGCAATCGAGTGCCCCGAAACATGCGGCCCGTCCCACCGCCGCTTTGGGAATTCGTTCGGATGAGCGCTTGACTAAGGAAATATATTTCCTGTATAAATTGGTGGACTAAGTTTCCCTCACCCACGTCCCGTGCTCGGTGGAGAGCACACCAGCGCACTCAATCGCATCGGTGCCCAGCGAGGATGCTTCCCATCTAGGGCGATGCCCCAACTGCCCCAATCGCCCAGATCATCACGTTGGCGCCACAACTGAAAAGCCCTCCTTTACAGGAGGGCTTTTACTTTGGTGCTTGCTTGCGCTATTGGACTACGAACTGGCCCGTCATGGTGTCCGGGTGGACGTCGCAATGGAAGTAGTACGTGCCCGGAGTCGATGGCGCATCGAAGGTGTACGTCGTCACTTCGGGCCCCGTCGTCAGGTCGCCCTTGAAGATCGCCGTCTTGGCGCTGGAATCCGTGTAGACCGAGAAGTTGTGCAGGACGCCGGCGTCCTTGTTGTCGAACGTGAGGCTGACGGGCTGCCCCGCCGCCGCGGTCAGCGACGACTTGTCGTACAGCACGTTCTCAGCCGTGAGCTCAAGCGCGGTGGAACCCGGCACCGCAGTCGGCGGTGGTGTGGTGTTTGCTTCGGTTGGCGCCGCCGTCGGAAACACCTGGATCTTGGAGTCAGTGCCGTGCATCGAACCGATGATCACACCACTGAACACGAGGGCCAGGGGCACCAGGGCGAAGACGAAAACCTGCCAGCTCTTGAACAACGCGATTAGCCTCTCAGTCTCTTTCCCTGGCGCCTAGTGCACGGCTCGCGGAGCCGGGCGAGTGCTCGGGGTGCGTGACGCCACGCGGCGGTCGAAGTTCGGGCGCTCGCTGTGGATCTCCGGCAGGTGGTCGAAGTTGTGCTCCGGCGGCGGCGAGGAGGTCATCCACTCGAGCGTGTTGCCCTCCCACGGGTCGTCACCGGCGGTCTTCGGGGCCGTTGCGAGCGTCTTGATGACGTTAACCACGAAGAAGAGGATCGAGACCGCGATCGTGAAGGCGCCGATGGTGGCGATGAGGTTCCAGATGTCCCAGCCCTGACCGCCCTGGTATTCGGCGATACGGCGGGGCATGCCCTTGAGGCCGAGGATGTGCATGGGCATGAACGTCAGGTTCATACCGATGAGCATGAGCCAGAAGTGAATCGTGCCCAGGGTCTCGTCCAGAACCTTGCCCGTCATCTTGGGGAACCAGAAGTAGAGGCCAGCGAAGACGCCGAACACGGAACCACCGAACAGCACGTAGTGAATGTGAGCGACGACCCAGTACGTGTCGTTAATCGCGTAGTCGATCGGCACCACGGCGTGGAACACACCGTCGACGCCGCCAATGAGGAACATGAACAGGAAGCCGATGGCGAACAGCATCGGTGTCTTGAGGCTAATACTGCCGCCCCACATGGTGCCGAGCCAGTTGAACATCTTCACGCCGGACGGGACGGCGATCATCATCGTCGCCGCCATCGTCCAGACGGTCAGCGGCGTGCTCAGACCGGTCGCGAACATGTGGTGCATCCACACCGTGAAGCCGAGGACGCCGATGGCGGCGCCGGCGTAGATAACCGCCTTGTAGCCGAAGAGCGGCTTGCGGGAGAACACCGGCAGGACCTCGGACACGATGCCCATGGCCGGCAGGATCATGATGTAGACCGCCGGGTGGCTGTAGAACCAGAAGAGCTGCTGGTAGAGGATTGGGTTGCCGCCTTCGCGCGGGTCGAAGAAGTTGGTGCCGAGGTTACGGTCGGCGAACAGCATGGTCAGCACGCTCGCGAGCACCGGCGTCGCGAACACAACCAGCACGGACGTGACCAGATCATCCAGACGAAGATCGGCATACGGGAGAGGGTCATTCCGGGCGCGCGCATCGTCATCGTGGTGACGAGGAAGTTGATCGCGCCGCCGACGGAGGAGATACCGAGGATCTGGACACCGAGGATCCAGAGGTCGGTGCCCTTGCCGGGCATGAAGGTCTCGGTGGTAAGGGGAGGGTATTCGGTCCAACCGGAGGCCGCCGAGCCGCCTTCGACGAAGAAGGAGCTGAACATGACGACGGCGGCGAGGGGGATGAGCCAGAGGCTGAGGGCGTTGATGCGGGGGTAGGCCATGTCCTTGGCGCCGATCATCAACGGCAGAAGGTAGTTACCGAAGCCCGCGCCGACGGGGATGACGAAGAGGAACAGCATCGTCGAGGCGTGCATGGTGAAGAACTGGTTGTACTGGTCCTGAGTGAGGATCGAGTTGCCGGACCAGGAGAGCTGGAGCCGGACCATGAGCGCGAGCGCACCACCCACCATCAGGAAAATGATGGTGAACGCCAGGTACATGATCCCGATCTTCTTGTGGTCAGTCGTCAGCAGCCAGGCGAGAAGACCGGATTGCTCGTGGGTTCCGTGTGCTGGTCTCGGGATCGCTTCGGTTGCCATTTAACTCACCTTTGGTTCGGGATTACTGGGAGAAGACGTAAATGATGCTGAAGACGAAGACCCAGACAACGTCAACGAAGTGCCAGTAAAGGACGGCTGCGTCTGCGAAGACGTGCCGCCGGGGCGTGAAGTCGCTCTGGGTGGCGCGGGCGAACACGACAACGAGCATACAGAGACCTGCGATGACGTGGGCACCGTGGAAGCCGGTGATGACGTAGAAGGTGCTGCCGTAAACGCCGGTCTTAGCGTTCAAGCCCTCGTCCATCAGGGTGAACCATTCGTAGATCTGGCCGCCGATGAAGATCGAGCCCAGGACGATGGCGATCAGGAGGCCGAGCTTGAAAAGGTTCTGGTTGCCGGCCTTAACGCCGAGGATGCCCATGTGGGCAAAGATACTGCTGCTGATCAGCACCGCGGTGAGGATGGCGGGCAACTCCCACCCGGCGACGTGCTCGACGTTGGTGGGCGGCCAGGCGTCTGCCTGGTTGCGTACGAAGAAGTAGCAGGCGAATAGCCCGCCGAAGAGCATGATCTCAGAAGCGATGAACAGGACCATGCCCGCCATGCCACGATTCATGCCCTCCTCGTGGTGAGCGGGCGCGTGGGCGGTAGCGGTAGCTGCTTGCATAGCCATGTTCGGGTCTAGTCCTCGCTTGCGGATGCCAGCTTGGCAGGGTCAACGCCCTGTGCAGCCTGAGTTTCCTTGAGCCAGGCGTCATAGTCTTCCTGGCTGCGTACGTCGATCGTGAAGCGCATGTCAGCGTGGCGCAGGCCGCAGAACTGGTAGCACTGGCCGGTGAACACGCCGGTCTTTTCGAACTTGAGGTGCATGGTGTTCACGTTGCCCGGAATCGCCTGCAGCTTGTAGAGCGTGTTCGGGGCCGAGAAGCTGTGCACCACGTCCGTCGAGGTCAGGTGGATCACCACCTCAGCGTCGACGGGAAGCACCAGGCTCGGCGGGTCGAGATTCTCGTAGTCCGGCGGAGTCGCCTGCACTTTGACGCCGTCGTTGGCGTAGTCGAACTCCCACCACCACTGGTGGCCGATAGCGTTGATCTCGACATCGATGTCGTCACCGTTCGGCGGGTCCTTCAGGTCGAGGACGAGCATGAGACTGGGGATGAACAGGAGCACAAGGATAATGATCGGAATGATGGTCCAGGTTGCTTCGAGGACGTTGCTGCCGTGGACCTGGACGGGAAGCTCTTCATCTTCGCTCTGGCGCTTGTAGCGCAGCATCGCCCAGATGATGCCGGAGGTGACACCCCAGAACACGACGAGGGATACGGCCAGCACGGGCTGGTAGAGGAGGTTAGTGCGCTTCGCCTCCTCCGTAGCAGGATCCGGTAGCTGCAACACTGTCACTGCGGCGATGACGGTTACGACACCAAGCAGGGCAATAATCGCGAGCGCAATAATGGTTCGGGCGGGCGGTTTGCCGCGCTGATTCATCAGGATCCCTCCCCCATCGGGCAAGTCCGAGCATAGGTTTGGCCCTATTTAGTGTCAAGCGTAACAAGTAGGGTCTCAGATTCGACGGCGCCCAGTTGTCCGGCGAGTCGCATGGACTAGGCACGTCGTATTGGCAGCGGCTATCCGGCGAAACGTCAAGCTTGATTCGTCGCCCGCCATGGGCGTGCGACCTGACAATTCCGCACTCATCATTAGTAGCAGGCTGATATGCGGGCGCCTTGGCGCACAAGACCGGGAGCCTCTTCCGGCTGCCGCTCCGGCGCGGTTTGACTGGGTGGAACCGCTTTTCTATAGTGAGAGTCCTTGCCAAGGTAGCTCAGTTGGTAGAGCACAGCTCTGAAAAAGCTGGGGTCGCCGGTTCAAGTCCGGCCCTTGGCACCACCCTTTTCCCCAAAACCTCGATTAACGGTGTGGTGTTACGCCAATCCGGTGCGTGACGCCCAAGGCGTCGACCTCACACGTCAGGGGACGGCGCTCGCAGCAAGTAACATGCAAGTAACGCCCTGGGGCCGGTAGACGCCGGGAGGCTCGACGACCCCGTGCTAGAATCGAGTCTACAAATACAAAGTGGCCATGGACGCCGATGGGAGGCCACCACATGAGCGCTCTTCAGATCCTTCAATCACCCGAGATGAACGAGCCGACCATGATCGCGGCGTTCGCCGGCTGGTCGGATGCTGGCGGCGCGGCGACGGGTGCGGCCCAGTACCTCATTGATCGCTGGCACGCGACCAAGTTCGCCGACTTCGAGTCTGAGGACTTCTACGACTTCACCCAGCTGCGTCCGACCGTGCGCTGGGAAGGCGACGAGCGCCGCATCGACTGGCCCGAGAACGCTTTCCACTTCCACCGCACCGGTGAGCGCGACTTCATCATCTTTAACGGCATCGAGCCGCACCTGCACTGGAAGGCCTACTCGGCGACGATGCTGGAGGCGATCAAGCAGTTCAACGTGAAGCTCGTGCTCAATCTCGGCGCCATGTTCGTCGACTACCCCCACACGCGGCCCCTGCGCGTCACGGGGCAGGCTCCGGACGAGACGATGGCGGAGCGCGCCGGCCTGAGCGCTCGCGGCGGCCGCTACGAAGGCCCTACCGGCATTCACGGCGTGCTCAACGTGGCTTACCGCGAACAGGAGCTCCGTACGGGCACAATCTGGGCGAACGTCCCTCACTACGTCTCCGCCTCGCCGAATCCGCCGGCCAGCCTGGCGCTGCTCAAGTCGCTCATGGCGATGCTCGATATGGAGATTCCCCTCGGTCGCATGGTGCGCGCCTCGGCCGCCTTCGACCAGCAGCTCAACGAGGCGACCTCCCGTAACACCGAAGTCTCCGACTACGTCCGCTCCCTGGAGGAGCGCATCGACACCGAGGGCGAGGACGCCTTCGACTACGACGATGACGACGAGGGCGACGATGACGGCGAGCTCCCTGAGCCCGGCACCATCGTCCAGGACATCGAAGACTTCCTGCGTCGCGGCCCCCAGAACGAGTAAGAGGGCGAGTTCAGCTCCCGCTGTCTGGATCGAGAACCAGGTCTGCGAAGACTGGGTAATGATCTGATGCCTCTGACTCGTCGCGAATAATTCGGGCATCCCGAACCTCAATGGCCGGGTGAATCAGAACGTAGTCGATATGTCGCGCAATCTCCGGCAAGTCCGGAGGATCGAATCTTGATGGCCTCCGCGTTGCCTGGCTAGCGGCTGAACCCGGCGAGCACGCATCCCGCAGTTCTTGCGTGAGAGTCCGCATCGCCGCAGAATCCGGACTTGCGTTCAGGTCGCCTAGGACGACGGTCATCGCGTTGGCACTCGAAGGCTTCGTGGTCTTCAGGATCTCTTCCGCCTGCGCAAGTCGCTGGTCTGCCGTCAGGCCAAAGTGTGTAACCACCGTGCGCAGGTGAACTCCCGCTACCTCTATCATGACCGCAAGCGCTATACGCGCCTCGTCGGCGTGATGCCGGATTGCTGCAGGCATCCTCGCTCGCAGCTCATCCGAAGCGTTGTGTGGGAGCTGGACGAGCCGGTGCGTGACAACAGAATGCCGCGTTAGAAGCGCCACCCCGTACTCGCCGCCGTCGGAGTGCTCGAGCGCTACCCCAAACACCGACTGCATGTTAAGTCTGGTCGCCAGCCAACCGGCCTGGTCCACTCCGCCTGTGCGCGGTGCCAGCCTATCGACCTCCTGCAGTCCAACGATGTCCGGCGAGACCGCAGCAATCACCTTTGCGACGGCTTCGAGACCGTCGGCGTGATATCGGCCTGCATTGATGTTGTAGGTCATCACTCGCACCGGCCGGCCCCGCTCGAATGGACCAGGCATCGCCTCAGTCAGGCCTCGTAGGTCCGCCAGATGCCGGCCAGGAGCTGGTCGTAGGCCAGGGCCCACGGCGGGCGCAGGAAGCCCAGGGCGCGCACGTCCTCGAACGCGGCGCCGAAGTGCGAAGAACGTGAGAAGCTGCCGCCGCCCACGACGCGGCAGATGCGCTGCGTGATCGACTCTGAAAGCTCGGCGATGGCCAGCTTGGCGTGCTGGGCGTCCAGGAGGGCCTCGCCACCCTTCGACTCGACGAGCTGCAACAGCCGTTCGTAGGCCTGCTCGATCGTCCAGAACTCGGTCTCGATGCGCGCCCACTCGACCGCCTCATACGGGCGCAGGCTCTCGTGCCTGGGGATGATGCGCTGGGCCGCCGCCGCGTGCGCGCTCTGGACGACGCCGACGATCACGGCCGTGAACAGGGCGCCGAAGAACGCCCCCGCCACGCCCGTGACGACAGACTGGCTGCCGGGCCAGGCGATGCGCATTGCCGGGTAATCTGTGAGCTCGAAGGCATGGCTCTGGGTTGCGCTCATGCCGTAGCCGTCCCACGGGGCGATGAGCTTGATGTTCGTGCTGCTCTCCGCGGCCGGCCCTGCGTATCCAGGGCTTCGCGCATGTCCATATAGAAGAAGTCAGCGTCTGTCTCGCCCTCCGGCACGGCCGTGGTGATCATGTAGGAAGAGATGCCGGAGCCGCTGCCGAAGTGCTTCTGGCCGCTGATGCGATAGCTGCCGTCAGCCTGCTTCGTGGCCTTTGCCCGGCTGCGGGTGATGTCGCCGCCGCTGCCGGGCTCTGAGGTCATCGTGCCCCACCAGTGCCCGTCGAGCGCGCTCTGGTACAGCTCTGCCGTCTGTACCTGCCAAGCCTGGCTGTACGGCGCCGGGGCCTCAGGGCGTGTGAGCCAGAAGCCGAGCACCGCCGGGTGCATCGCCGCGACCAACGCGACGGCCGGGTCACCTGTTGCGATCGTGCGCAGGATCTCGCAGAACGGCCGTGTCGAGCTCGATACGTCGTCCCAGATCCCGTCCATCGATACCGGTGCGCCCATACGCAGCACGCCCGCGTCTGCCAGGGCATCGAAGTCTGCTTTGTCGAGGTAGGTGCGCTGCTGGCGCTCCCGGCGTTGGGCAGCGAAACCCTCGGCGATCTGCTTGACGTTGTCGAGGACCGTTTCTGGCTCCATGGGCCGGAGGGTAGCACAGCGCTGCCCCCTGTCAACGGGGCGCGCACGGCCTTGTTAACGTTTGGTTATCGAGGCGTTAGTCCTGGGGTTCGTTAGATCAGGCGTCCATAGAATCAACTGCATCTATGGATACGCTTCGTCACACGAGTCGCCTCATGGATGCGCACCTGCTCGGCGTCTTGCTCGCATCGCTGGTCGCCACCGGGCTCTGTAGAGCGTTCGAGCTTTAGCTCTAGTCGAAGCGCCTGGACTTATAGGGAATTTCATTCCTATTTTACTGGTGTCTGTACATGACCGTACATACGGTGACGTTCAGATATGACATTCTGCTTAAGAACCCTTCGACGGCTTCTCGTCCAGTAGTCCGTTGCTCCCCAGTCGGGACGAGGGTTCAGCTTGTTGGGTCCGGATGCCCTTCACTAACGGCACCGGACCCAATGAGCTTATCGATGCGCTCTTCGTCGTAGCCCAGGACTTCTCGCAGCGCAGCTCGCGTGTACTCGCCCGGACGCTCGAAGCCGCGCGTCACCTCCACAGGCGTCCGAGATAGCTTCACCGGCGAGTTCGCCACCCGCATGGTGCCGCCCTTCCACGTCGGCAGGTCCACAAACATCTCGCGAGCGTTGACCTGCGGGTCCTCCGCCATCTGGTCGATCGTGTTCAGCGGCCCGATGAGGAAGTGCGGCAAGAGCAGGTCCAGCCACTCCTGAGTCGTCTTGGTCACGAACGCCTCGTTGAGCTTCGGCTCCAGGATGGCGTGGTGCTTCAGGCGCCCCGGCAGTGTCGCGAAGCGCTCATCCGCGATGAGGTCTTCGCGGCCGATCATGCCGCAGAACAGGGGCCAGTCCTTCACGTTAGCGAGGACGATGTGCCCGTCCGCCGTTGGGAATGCCTGGAACGGCATGCTCAGAGGATGGCGCGAGCCGATGCGCGTGGGCACCTCGTTCGTAGCGAAGTAACGCACGACCGCGTTCTCGAGCAGGTTGACCTGCGAGTCCAGCATCGCCACGTCGATGTGCTGGCCTTTGCCGCTGACGCCGCGCTCGACCAGCGCCGCGAGGATGCCCTGGGCCATGAACAAGCCGCCCGCCATGTCGCCGATCGAGTAGCCGACGCGCGCAGGCGGTCCATCCGGGTAGCCGGTGATGCTCATGACGCCGCTGATGCCCTGCACGATCACGTCGACGGCGCCGCGGCTCGCGTACGGCCCGTACTGGCCGAAGCCGGAGAGCGAGGCGTAGATCAGGCGTGGGTTGCGCGCAGACACCGCCTCGTAGTCGAGGCCGAGACGCGCCATCGTGCCGGGCGAGAAGTTCTCCGTCAGGATGTCGGCCTGCTCCGCCAGGGCGAGAGCAGCCTCTTTGCCGTCCGGGTGCTTGAGGTCGATGAGGAGGCTGTGCTTGCCGCGGTTGATGCTGAACGCGTAGGTGTTGATGCCGTCGACGATAGGGCCGTTGCCGCGCCCGACTTCCTCGGTCACGTGCATCGGCTCGATCTTCCACACCTCGGCGCCGAGGTCGCAGAGCTGCATGACGCCAAACGGCCCGGCAAGCGCCCAGGTGAAGTCGAGGATTTTGATGCCGGTCAGCGGTCCAGCCACGTTGCCCTCCTGCAGGTTTGGTTTCTTGGCCTGTGTCGTGGCCGCGACGTTAGGCCAGCCCGCCCGGGTCGTCAACCACGAATTGGTCGGGGGCTGGACAGTCGCGCCCTCCACCCTCGATGGTCAGCAATACGCCAGCAGATCGCACGAGTGCTCAAGCTTCACCGTCCCGACGTACAGCGTGCCGTCGGACGCAGCCACCACGGATAACGCCTGAGCCATCCGGACCGCGGGCCCGGATCTCCAGAAGCGCCACGTCCGGCGGCACGGGCATCGGGTCCCCCGCCGAGACGCTCTCCTCGCTGCACTGCCAGGGCTCCGCGGTGGAGGATGGGCGTCGAACACGCCGCTGGACGGCGCCGAGGTACCTGCGGGCGGGCCGAACTGATTCGGGTCGGTGGACCGGAACTCCAGGACGTAGTCGTCGCGTATCGAGCTCGAAGTCCCGCGATGGCTCGGCAGAAGACTTGTCGCCGTCTCCGGGCAACCCATCTGCCCTCCGACCGGCCACGGGACGTCATCTGCCACGCACCGTGATCCGGGCCAGGCAGGTCGTCCCATCGCACTCCGTCCGTGCCGGCCCATCCGCAGGCAGCGACCCGATACGCTGCATGCCTGACACGTCGATTTGCTCGCCGGTGTTGTAGTTCACCGCCAGCGACTCCGGTACGGCCTCGGGAGATACGAACAGCTCCCCGTTCGATGCCACCGCCACCCGGCGAAAGCCCGAGTCCTCCAGCACGACGACCAGGTAGCCCCCATCCCCGTTCGTCTCCAGCGTCTCGGCGGTCCCTTGCTGCTCGTCCACCTTCATGCCCGCCTCCGAAAGCTTCTGACCCAGGCCGACCGGTACCACCTCCAGGGAGCGGACATGGGATGTGCGTAGGCCTTGCTGGAAACTGACGCCCGTTTCCGATCCCTGCGCGTACTGCCAGCCGTCCAGCCCGTTCAGGTCGATAGTCGCCTCACCGCCCACCCAGACGAAGGCGCGGTCCGTCCGGTTGGCGGCGTAGATCGGGCAGTACTTCGCATCGAGCAGCACGCCGGCGCTGACCAGGCCCTGCGCCTCGAGCTCCTCCGGCTGCACGAGACGCAGGTCGATCTCCTCCGGCGGGTCACACGTCTGCGGCGCGCCTGCGTCCTGGGGCGAGGCCGTCGGCGTAGCTGTAGGCCCGACGTCCGCGCCGATGGGAAGGGGACTGTCGTGGCCACCCGACCCGCCGCCGGCCATCAGGAAGACGATGATCGCCGCCCCGGCAGCCATCGCTGCAAGCCCGCCATACAGCCATCGCGACGTCAGAACGTTGGGCCAGAACGCAGCTCCCGGCCGCCGTTCGCCCTCCTGCTGCCACCACTCGGCCAGCGCCTGCCGGTCTTCGAGTCCGGTCTCGCCCAGCAGCTCGCTGACGTGCCACTTCACGGTCTCGGAGGAGATGCCCAGCTCGGTCGCAATCTCAGGGTTCGGACTTGCCCAGGATCAGGGCATCGAGCACCCGACGCTGTGCCTGCGCTTGGCTGCCAGCGGCCCCATCTTCGGCGAAACCCAGACCTATGACTCATGCGACGATTATCACGCGCCTGCGAGCCTTGTCACCCCCCGGCGCGCGATTAGACGCTGGGTTACCGGATGCCGGATTCTTAGTCCAGCACTGCCGGCGCTGACGCTACTCACCGGCGGCAGGTCCGCCGTGATGCGTCGCCACGAGTCGCCGGCATCTGCGCTGGCGTAGACCTGACCGGTGTTGGTGCCGAAGTAGACGCCGGCGCTGTCCAGCGTGTCCGTGCTCATGGCTTCGCGGTAGGTGCCCATGTAGGCGTCCTCCTGCGGCAGGCCCTTCGACATCGCTTCCCAGCTCTTGCCCGCGTCCGTGGTGCGATAGACCCGCAGCTTGCCCTCGGGCGGGCAGCGGAACTCGGCGCCCTGAAGGGGGAGCACGTAGGCCGTGTCCGGGTCACTCGGGTGGGCCGCCATCACCATGCCGAAATCGGACGGCAAGCCTTCCGTGATCTCCGTCCACGTCTCGGCGCCGTCGTCGCTGCGATACGTCCCGTAGTGGGTCTGGGCGTACAGGCGGCCGCTATCGCCCGCCGCGCCGACGAGGTGGTGCACGCACTGGCCGTACGGCGGGTAGAGGTCCGCGCTCGGGTCGTACTTCGCCATGATGTTCTTGAGGTGGTCGTTCGCGGGCTGCCAGCTCTCGCCGGCGTCGTCGCTGCGGAAGACGCCGGCCGCCGAGATCGCGACCCACATGCGGTTCGGGTTCGTCTTGTCCAGCACGATCGAGTGCACGATCAGGCCGCCGGCGCCGGGGAACCAGCCGTCGCGCGTCGGGTGGGTGTTCAGGGCCACGTTCTCTTCCCACGTCGCCCCGCCGTCATGCGACACGAACAGCGAGCCCGGGTCGACGCCGCAGTAGATCACGCCCGGCTCCGACTCGCGCCCTGGCTCGATGCGCCACAGCCGCTCGACGGCGCGCTCACCGCCCTCCGGGAACTTCGGTACCGTCGCGGACTCGCTCCACGTCTTGCCGAGGTCCGGCGAGCTGGCGACCTGGTGGCCGAACCACGGATTGTTCGCGGTCGCGAGCAGCGTGCCCGTGCGCCGGTCGATCGTCGCGTGGTTGATGTCGGCGCCGTTGAGGAAGGGGCCTTGCAGCTCCCACTTATCGCGGTCCGCGTCTGACGTGAGCAAGAACAACCCTTTGCGAGTCCCCACCGCAACCACAACAGTGTTAGCCATCACTTACCCTCCAGTTTCACGAGCATAGGAACCGCATCGCGCGAGGTCAATCGTTTCTCCGCAGGCCCAAACGGCTCTTCGACCTTACGACCTGCGCAGCGTAACCTGAATACGCCATGATCGACGTAAAGAATCGCTTACGGGGCCGCGATGGCCTGTTGCTGGTTGGCGACCTGCTGTGCTTCGTCATCTTCGCCGTGATGGGGCTGCGCAGCCACGAGGAGGGCATCACCCTCGGTAGCTTCGTGCGGGCCGCGGTGCCGTTCCAGGCCGGCTGGCTGTTCGTCAACTTCGCGCTCGGCAAGTCCGGCGCGGCCGCGACAGACTCTCGCCAGGTCGCGAGGCTCTGGGTGCCTGCGTGGGCCCTCGGTTTGGTGATCCGCGTGATCTTCTTCGACCGCAGCCTGGCCGTGACCTTCGCCATCGTGGCGCTGCTGTTCAACGGCGTCTTGCTCATGGTCTGGCGCAGCGTTCTTGCGCCTCTGGTGTTGCGCTCGAGATCGTTAGGGGTTTCCCGAGCACGCTGCCCTGCTCCCGTCGCGTATGATGGCGCCGGACTGAAGCTGGAAAGGCACTGCGATGCGAGAGCTCATCCCGTTCGCCGGCGACCCGCTGGACCGAGCCGGCAACGAGAAACGAAACCCGGAGTGGGTGGCCCAGAAGCTGGCCGCCCCCGAGACGCGCTTCCTGCCGTTCTGGAAGCTCAACGCCCTCACCACCCTGGACGATGACCCCAAGCTCCTGTGGCTCGACCGCAGCGTGCTCGTGCACCAGGGCGAGCACGGCAGCCCCGTGCTCCTCGGCCTCAAGGACGACGTGGCGCACTTCGCCGTCGACCTCTCGCAGCTCGCGGACCCGATTGTCGAGCTCGGCATCGAGGGGGGCGCCTTCAACGACACGCGCGCGGTTGCGCCCAAGCTCGGCCTCGACGCGGGCACGCTGGCTCACGGCCGCTCGATGCTCGACTGGCACGCCCGGCACCGCTTCTGCCCTCGCTGCGGCGAGCCGACGGAGCCTCGCGATGCCGGCGCCCTGCGCAAGTGCGCCGCCTGCGAGACGGAGCACTTCCCGCGCACCGACCCGGTCGTGATCATGGTGGTGTGGCGCGGCAACAAGTGCATACTGGGAAGACAGAAGGCTTGGGCGCCGGGCTTCTACTCGGCCCTCGCCGGCTTTGTCGACCAGGGTGAGACCATCGAAGACGCCGTGCGACGCGAGGTGAAGGAAGAAGTGGGGTTGGAGGTGGACGAGGTAGTTTACCGGGCGTCGCAGCCGTGGCCGTTCCCGTCATCGTTGATGATGGGCTGCTTCGCACACGCTGTAGACGACCAGGAGACCGTCGACGCCTTCGAGCTCGACGGCGCCCGCTGGTTCACCCGCGACGAGATCAAGAAAGCGATCAACGAACCGGACCCATCGCTGGGTTACGGCGTTCCCGGCAAGGTGGCGATTGCCCACCACATCATCAGAGACTGGAGTGAGCAACCGGACGTCCCGTAGCGGCCGAGGCATGCCTCGCCCTACATCAACGTCACCAGGTTCCCCGCCTGACACTTGATACTGATCAGACTCCTCATCTTTGCCTTTTCCGGCGTGTTCTTCATGGCCGTCACCGCGACCGCGCTTGCGGGCTTTCTCGTGCTCAGCGGCGCGCCGAAGCCCTGCGTCGACCGCAGCCTCACGCCCGCACCGGCACCGCATGAGGCACTGCAGGCGAACTGGGACGACGTCATCCCCCGGGTCAACGCGGGCGAAGCGGTGGCCCTCAGCCTTACGGAGGAGCAGGCGACCAGCCTTGCTCAGAGTCACCTCGAAGGCAAGGACGTCCCCGTCGAAGACCTGCAGATCCTCTTCTGTCCCGACGGCACCACGGAGGCGTTCGGGAAGGTCACGTTTGCCGGCCTCAGCAGCGACGTGCTGGTCAAAGGCCGCCTCGATATCCAGAGCGACCAGCCGCAGGTGCAGATCGAGTCGATCCAGGCCGGCAATGTGCCCAGCGTCGTCACCCAGCACCTCCTCGACCTGGTCTGGGACGGTCGAAGAAGCTCGCACACTGCCCTTGGAGCTCAGCATCCTCTCGATGGACGTAAGTGACGGCGAGGCGATCGTCGTCGTCGGCCCGTAGCCGTGTACCTGCGGCCAACGCACGCCTCGCAGCCACCGGAGACGGCCGTCCTCGTCTATGACGGCGGCTGTCCCTTCTGCACCGTCACCGCCTTCTGGCTGCAACGCCATGCCCGGGAGCCGATGCGTCTACTCACCTTCGATGACGTTGGCGACAAGGCCAGCGTGGAGGACACCGGACTGCTCACCCAGCTAACGCGACTCGAGGTCGAGGGGAGCGCCCACTTGATCACGACTGACGGCATCGAGTACCACGGCGGCGAATCGATCACGCGCTCCCTGCGCCTCACACGCTTCGGGGCCGTCGCCGCCCCGCTCGACCTCCCGATCCTCCGCTACGCCCGCGACGCCGCCTACACGGTGATCACCCACCTCCGCCCGCTGCTCTCGAGGTTCATCCACCCCTAGCAGGGTGTTGAAAAAACGAACGGCTGCTCGAGGGGATGGACTGCTTATCGGTCGCCGCTCAAGACGATGCTGGACTGGCGACCACGCTTCCGCTCCCATTTATCTGGCGCTGTTACGGAGTAGTTCCGCCGCGCTTCACGGTCGTGTTGTCAAAGAGTTGCACCGCCCAGCCAGGCCCGTCCTCCCTGATGACCTCCTCGAACCGTCCGTTCGTGTGCTCTGCGATGACGTTTCGCCAGAAGGCCTGGGCCACGGTGTTGGACTGATACTCGGCGACTTCCCAGCGCCCACGGAATTTCTCAAAACAGTGCATGGCCAGGTACCGACCTGCGCCCGCTCGCCGGTACTTTCTCAGCACAAAGAAGTCTTCCATATGCCACTGCGACCGGGAGGTGTTTTGTCCGAAAGGGCTGTCTTCGGAGACCGTCGCGAAGCCAGCCAAATGCCAGTCCTGGTCGCCGCTGCGCGGTTCGATGTCGAAAGCCCGCAGGAGGAAGGTGCGTGGACAAAGCCTGTCCCAGTCCTCATCGAAGTCGGCATGATACGGAAAGAGGCCGTCATCCAGAACGACGCCTCCCGCAAACTCGCTGAAGTCGTACTGATAGAGCTGAAGCAGGTTCCTGACTGCCTCCTTTTCTTCCGGTTTGGCGGGGTCGATTCGCAACTCGACAACCAATGTGACCTCCCTGGACAAGGGTGTGATGCATTTTGTCTCAAAGGGCGTGGCCCCGCCACGCAATAGAAATCGCTCCCCTCTCCTTGAAGGCTGTCCTGAGCACGGTCGAGAAAAGAGGCCGGGGAAGAGATCGTCCTCGCGGCATCCCGAATGGCGCAAGGAGGGTCTTGATACGCACGATGCGCCAGGCGGACGGACCTAAAGATGCGTCCCTAGAGCGTCGTTCTCGCGATCGCTCGAAATCTCTGAAGCGCCGACGACTATTCCTTCGGCTCGATCAGCCAGTCATCGAACCCTGAGTTCGCGTGCGGGAGGAGGAAGTGCACCGGCTCGTCGATGCCGCAGCCAAGCGCAATACCGGTGATGCGGCCGTTGTCGCCCTCGACCCCGATCGCCACGTAGCGCTTGAGACCGGGCTCATCGACTCGGGTTTCCTTGCCCCCGAACACCACCGCGTACTCCCCTTCCAGGTAGAACACCTCGGGCGTCCGGAACGCGGCGTAAACGGCCGGCTCCAGCGCGATCACCTGGTCCAGTATCGGGTCGACGCCATCGGCGCGCAGCCACGCGGCTTCGCACTCGTTGGCCTGAAACACGTCGACATTGGTCCCGGCGGGCTCGCCCTGGCAGCGAGGCAGACCGCCCGCGCCTGTGTCTTCCGTGCATGGCTGGCTGGTGAACTGCAGCAGGTCGCGGAGTTGGTCCTTGTCCTGCGCTTCGACTACGTCGATCACGGCATCGACCTGGGATATCTCAGTGCGCTTCGGCCCGTCGTCATCGCCTCCGCAGGCGACGAGGGCGGCAGCGATAACCACAACGGCGGCAAATGGGACCAGTCTCATCACGTTCAAGGGCAACTCCTGCATCCACTCTCACCGACCTCAATGCCTCGGGCAAGGGCCAACCGGCAGAGTCGATCCGCCCGGGCGCCCTCGGACGTAGGTTAGGCATGCGGTGCCACGTCCCACGCCCTGCCGCTTTCCTGGTGACGATCGGTGTCGCTGCTCTGGTTGTCGCTTGCGGAGGTGACGATGGGCAAGGCGACGCCACGTCGACACCAGTACCAGCCTCGACGAGCACGGCTCCGGCAACGCAGGCCAGAGCGACGGCCGTTGTAGCCGAGGCGACGCCAACCTCCGCATCGCGTGAACCTACGGAGACGCCTGCGCTTCGAGAACCGGCGCTACAGGCCTACGACCTGCCCGCCGGCGCGCGCCCTCACGACGTCGCGCCCGCCGTCGATGGCGGCGTCTGGTACACCGGGCAGGGCAACGGCACGCTCGGGTTGCTGGACCCGGCGAACGGCGAGGTTACCGAGATCGATCTGGGTCCGGCTCGGCGCCCCATGGCGTCATCGTGGGATCGGACGGCAACGCCTGGGTGACCGACGGCGGCCTCAACGCCATCGTCCGAGTCGATGCCGAGAGCCACGGAGTGACGCGCTACGACCTCCCGGCGAGCGCGTCGAACGCCAACCTCAACACGGCGGTCTTCGACCCGGAGGGCTCCTCTGGTTCACCGGCAGGCCGGCTACTACGGGCGCCTGGACCCGGCGAACGGCGAGATGGAGGTGTGGGCGTCGCCGCGCGGGCGCGGTCCTTACGGCATCGCCGCGACGCCTTCAGGCCAGATCTACTACGCATCGCTCGCGGGCAGCTACGTCGGTCTTATCGATTGCGAGACCGGGGAGGCCGTCGTCCTCGAACCACCGACCTCGGCTCAGGGTGCGCGCCGCGTGTGGTCCGACTCGCAGAGCCGGATCTGGGTGGCCGAGTGGAACGCCGGTCAGGTCGCGGTGTACGACATGACGACCGATAGCTGGCGGGAGTGGCCGCTTCCCGGCAGCAACCCCCAGGCCTACGCCGTCTACGTCGACGAACGAGACGACGTATGGCTGACGGACTTCGGGGGCAACGCCATCCACCGCTTCGACCCGGACACTGAGCGCTTCGATACGTTCCCGCTACCCGATAGCCCCGGCAACGTGCGCCAGCTCCTGGGGCGCGAGGGCGAGGTGTGGGGCGCCGAATCCGCCGCAGACAGGCTCGTCGTCATCCGGCACTAGGGGAGGGCGTTACCTAGAGCCCGAGCTTCGACGCCATCTCTCTGAAATCCGACGCCACCACGTCGAAGTCGCCCTCGGCGGGCATCGGCGGTGGCGTTGGGCGCTCCAGGGGCCGGTGCACGTAGGCCGTGCGCAGTCCGAGCTTCCGGGCCGACTCCAGGTCACCCGTGTGCGCCGCCGTCATCATCACCTGCCCCGGCTCCAGGCCGAGGATTTCGGCCGCGCCCAGGTACGTCTCCGGGTCGGGCTTGAAGTGGCGGAAGACGTCGGAGCCCAGCACGCAGTCCCACGGCAGCCCGGCGAACTTCGCCATCTCCGTTAGCAGCGACAGGTTGCCGTTCGATAGCGGCGAGATCAGGTAGCGGCTCTTCAGCCTCGCAAGCCCCGAGGGCGCATCCGGCCATGCGTTCAGGCGGTGCCACACGAGGTTCAGGTCCTGCTTGTCCGCCTCGTTGAGGTGCGTGACGCCGAACTCCTGCAGGTTCGCGTCCAGGGCCATGCGGTGGAGGTCGTCCAGCTTCATCCACGGCAGCTCGCCCGTACGCACCCGGTTCATCGACGGCGCGTACTTCGACCGCCAGGCATCCGCGAAGGCCGGCCAGTCGATGTCCATGCCCTTCGCCGGCCTCCAGTAGCGCTCGCCTTCCGCGATGATGCTGCCTCGCCAGTCCACGACCGTGCCGAACGTGTCGAACACCATCGCCTTGACGTCGAGCGGGTTGAAGTCAGTAGTCATTGCAGGGTCCTTCTATAGACTCGGTATCCCGATCCAGCGCTAGGTCGGGGACTTATCCCGTCGTGTGGCCGCCATCAAGGGCTCCAGTTGGGCCATGACCGGATCTGCGTGGGTGCCGAGGCGGCGCCAGTCCTCGCCGGGCTCGAGGATCTTCTCGGCGCTGCGGAAGTCGTTGTAGTTGAGGGCCGGGTCGACGGCAGGCGGCTCGATGCCCTGGGCCAGGTCCTTCGCGGCCTCGATGAGCATGCGGCGCATGCGGATGATTGCCTTGTCGGAGGTGCCGAGGTGCTCGGCGGTGCGATCGTAGATCGTGCCCATGCTCTCGGTGACGGCCTGGTCCTGGGGGATGGCGCCGCCGGAGATGCCGGAGAAGTTGTTCACCTTCTGGTCCGCCCGATCGATGTTGTAGTCGTTCTCGGGGAGCCAGGTGCGGTCCATGATGCCGCCGGGACGGTTGCCCGGGATCACCTGCAGCGAGCCATCCGTCAGGCGCACGGCGGGCTTGGTGGAGATGTGGTAGCGCCAGTGCCGCTCGTCGTCCATGGGCACGACGATGATGCAGTCGTTGGCGCCGACGGGGGCGATCGGGATGTAGCTCAGGGACGGCATGATGAAATCGGTCACACGGGCGTGGGTGTAGCCGCCGGGGGTGTTGCGCAGGCCGGCGTATCGGAAGCCGTACCAGGTGTCGTGCGTCTCCAGCACCGGCGCGCCGTCGTGGGCCCAGATCAGGAAGGTCATATTGAGGGTCGGGTAGCCGGGCTTGTCCGACTCGTCCGGCTGGAAGGTCTCGAACTCGAGGCGGCGGTGGAGCCACGAGGTGTGGGCGGCATCGATGTTGCCTTCGAGGCTCTGGACCCAGTTGCACAGGCCCTCGACCTTCATGGCCTTCCAGTTCTCTTCCGGCAGAGCGTCCGAGACGATGGGGCGCCACTCGGGCCGGGACTCCGCCGGGCCCATGTAGGTCCAGACGACGCCACCGGATTCGTGCGTGGGGTAGGCAATAACGCGCACCTTGGACTTGAAGTTGCTCTCGGCGGGCTCAGAGGGCATGTCGACGCAGGTGCCTGTCATGTCGAACTTCCAGCCGTGGTATACGCAGCGCAGGCCGGCCTCCTCGTTGCGCCCGAAGAACAACGAAGCACCGCGATGGGGGCAGGCGTTGGCGACGAGGCCGACAGCGCCGGTGGTGTCTCGAAACGCGATGAGGTCCTCGCCGAGGAGTCGCACACGCAGGGGCGGGCAGTCGGCCTCGGGCAGCTCGGAGGAGAGCAGGGCGGGCTGCCAGTAGCGTCGCAGCAGGTTGCCCATGAGCGTGCCGGGGCCTACCCGGGTGAGGACTTCGTTGTCTTCGGGTGTGAGCATGTCTTGTCCCTCATCTAACCGTGAGCGAATTGGCGCTCATTCTGAACCATCCAGGCTGAAGTTGCATCTTTCGCGAGGCTCGTTGAGGGCTTGGGTTGCGGTTTCCGGCGTTCCCGCGTTCCGCAGGGTGAATCCGGCAGCTTCGTCAGTCAGGTCCCGGACGGGTGTGAGGACTTGGGCGTCCCGACCACGGCAGGATAAATCCTGCAGCTTCGCCAGTGGTGTCCCGAGAGGGCGTGAGGTCAGGCGGCGCCGGTGCGGCGGGTTGCGCCAACCTTGACTGCGGAGGTTTTGCCGGCGACGGTGCGCAGGCCGCCGTGGGCGAGGTCGATGGAATCGAGGTCTTCGCGGCGGATGAGCACCTGCTTGCTGATGGAGGCTCGCAGGAACTCGCCGAGGCCGTACTGGCGCAGGAGCCTTCGCACGGCAGCCGGCGTGACCTCGAGGTAGGCAGCAGCCTGCTCGACGGTGAGGTATTCGGGGTTGGGTTCGAACGGCATGCCACTCTCCAGTGGCGGGGGCCACAACGTATCGTCCACGAACGCCGCCTGTCAAATTCATCGACACCCAAGCGCCCATGCGAAATCGGTGTCAGCCCTGAAATGGGCGTGCTTCATGTCGCATGTCGCGTCGGCGAGTAGTCCTGGCATTGGATTTGCAGTCCTGCTCTGGGTGACTCACTCCAGGCCCGTCACTCGGCGCGACATTTCCATCCCGTCGCACCATCAAGCGCCGAGCACGGCTGGGCCTCATGTAACGATTCAACCAATACCCGCGTTGTAATTTATAGAAAAACTAAATAGTCGGGCTGAACTTCGAAGGCTGGGCTCACCAGGAAACTGGTGCGCCCGATGTGGTCACCAATGCCTCGAAGTGTTCCAACCGGGACGGCCAGAGGTGAAACCGCCGACATAAAAGGCGGTTTCTTCCATGATCTCCCGTTTCCGTACATCTGCGCGTACCCGACAGACCCCCACAGCCAGCTCCTCCCTCCCAACTGCGCCCTCATCTCCGCGCCGCTTCCGGTTTGCTGACCGGCGGCTCCTCACGGCGATTGCCACCGGGCTTGCAGCCGGCGTCCTGGCCATCGGCGTTATCGCAGCGTCAAGAGACGCCGCCCCGGGTCACGAAGCCAACTCAGCGACACCGGTCGCCGTCGTTGCGTTCGTGCCGGACTTTGGCGCATCCAGCCCGGAGATGGACACGGGGGCATCTGCAGCCCAGCCGACAGCCACCGCCACCCGCGTGGCTGAAGTCGCCGCCGTGGTAGCCACGCCGACACAAGCGGTGGCCACACCAACACAAGAGGAAACGGCGACACCCGCGGCAACAGCAACGCCCGTCCAGCAGGACGTCGAGACAATCGCACCTGTCGCGACGCCAATACAACAAGAGGCCGTGGCGGCGGCTCCGGTCGCCACCGTCGCGGAGGCGCCAATCGAAGTGGCGCATGCAGTGGCTATGTCGCTTCCCGCCGGCTACTCCGTAGAGGTCTCGATGGTCGGCTGTTTGAGTAACGGTATCTGCCCGTTTGGTCAGACACCGGCGAACTACTACTGGGCGCCCACCCGCACGACGGTGGTCTACCCAAACCAGTCCGCCTGGACGCTGGAGCACGAAGCCTGCCACGCGCACCAGCACCTCGTCATCGAGAGCGAGCTCGGCGTAGTGCCGGTGATGCCATACGACCTGCACGAGTGGCTGGGAACCAGTGAGGGCGTGGCGTGGACCTCTCAGGTTACGACCGCCTGGCCCGCGACCGGCCAATGGCCCATCGAGCCCGGCGCGCACAACGCCATCGAAGACTTCGGCATCAGCTGTGGCCTCTACGAGAGCGACCCGCTGCTCCTGCAGCAAATCGACCCCATCCGCTACGCCGCCATGGTCAGCATCCTGGGCTAGGCTCGCCGTAGAGAAGCTCAGGGTAGAGAAACATCCAAATCGAAAAGGCCGCCCTGCCCGGCGACCATCTGCTTAGCCCGCTCCCAGACCCGGTCGCATGGATGCGACCGGGTCTATTTGATTAGCCTTCTGCGCATGGACCAGAGCACGAGGCGGTAGAGGACGGCTGTGACGACGAGGATCCAGGCCACATCGAAGAGCATCGACCAGTCGAGGTCGCCGGTGACGAGGCCGCGCTGGATGTCGACGACGTGGCGCAGGGGCATGAACCAGCTAACGAACCGGACGCCTTCGGGCATCTCGGAGAGCGGGAAGAAGACGCCGCCGATCCAGAACATCGGCATGATCACGATGCTGACGAAGTAGGCGAGCTGGCTGACGCTGCTAACGAACGAGGTCGCCAGCAGGGCCATGGCGCCGAACATGAGGCCCGCGAAGAACGCCGTCGGCAGCACGAGGATGATGAGGGGCGACTGCACGAGGTCCCAGAACGGCGTCAGGCACAGCGCCACGAGCACGATGTAGACGGCGCTGATGCCGCCCTTCGTCGCGGCCCAGACCACTTCGCCCGTGATCACGTCGTCGATGCTCACGGGCGTCGCGATCATGGCCGCGTAGGTCTTCTGGTTCTCCATGCGGTTGTAGGAGGCCCAGCCGCCCTCGGCGATCGTGCCCCACATGGGGAAGGCGGCCATGACACCGGGCGTGATGAACTGGATGTAGTCCTGGCCGGACTCCAGCTCCACGAACTTGCCCAACCCCAGGCCGAGGCCAAGCATGACGATCAGGGGCTCGAAGATCGGCCAGATCATCTCGGCCTTCCAGATGTGGAGGAAGACGTCGCGGTTGCGCTGCCAGACCTTGAAGGCACGGTAGGAGACGTCGATGGCGGCCGTACGCCCACCGCGGGCTGAACCCCAAGCGGCATCGTCGACGTTCATTCGATGAGCCCCCTTCCCGTCAGGCGCAGGAACACGTCCTCCAGCGTCGCGCGACGCTGGATCACCTCGCGCGCCACGCCCTCGAAGCTATCGAGGTCCAGCGAGGTGAGACGGCGGCCGTGGGCTTCGTAGAGGTAGACGGTGTCCTCGGTCTCTTCGACCGTGAAGCCGTTCGAGAGGCTGCGGATCTCGGCGACAGCGGCTTCGCCGGGCGTGCCATCGAAGCGCAGCTCGATCACGTGCTCGCCGATGATGCGCTCGACCAGCTCGGCCGGCGTACCGCGCTCGATGATGTGGGAGCCATCGATGATGAGGACACGATCGCAGAGTTGGGCCGCCTCTTCCATGTAGTGCGTGGTCAGGAGCATCGTGATGCCCTGGCGTTTGAGCTGGCGCAGCTTCTGCCAGAAGAGCTGTCGCGCCTGGGGGTCGAGGCCTGTCGTGGGCTCATCGAGGATCAGGAGCTCCGGCCGGCTCGACGAGGGCGCGGGCGACCGTCAGGCGCCGCTTCATGCCACCAGAGAGGGCCTCGATCTTGTTCTGCGACTTCTCGGTCAGGGCCATGACGTCGAGGGCCTCGTGGGCGCGATCGAGGGCTTCGTGCCTCGGGATGTCGAAGTAGCGTGCGTAGGCCAGGAGGTTCTCGATCACGGTGAGGTCGGGGTCGAGGTTGTCGTCCTGGGGCACGACGCCGAGGCGTGCCTTGATCACTCTCGGCTGCTCGCCGGGGTCCATGCCGAGCACGCGCAAGGAACCGTCCGTAACGGGAGAGACGCAGGAGATCATCCGAATCGTCGTCGTCTTGCCGGCGCCGTTGGGGCCGAGGAAGCCGAAGCACTCGCCGCGCAAGACCTCGAAGTCGATGGCATCGACCGCGGTGAAGTCGCCGTAGCGCTTGGTGAGGCTTCGGGCCTCGATCAGCGTCTCGAAGTGGGTTTCTGGCTGCATGGTTCCGTGGTGCTCCTGCCTTGCGTCAATGACGGACGCGAAGAGGCGGCATGAGGCGAAATCGGATGTGAAGGGCGGCCGACCCAGTCTGTACAGGATAGCGGAGCCTGCCTAGCTGATCCTTGGGCCGAGTTTCGGTCCGGCTAATGACCTCCGTGCTAGATTGCAGTCGATTCACGCGACACGGTTTCAACGGAGTCAAAGGAGACCCACATGCGAGCAGCGATCTTCGAAGGCGTCGGCAAGCCCCTCATCGTGGAGGAGGTGCCGCAGCCGAAGCCGCGTATGGGCGAGGTGCTGATCAAGGTGGCGGCCTGCGGTGTGTGTCACTCCGACCTGCACGTGATCAAGGGCGAGCTGCCCTACCCGACACCGACCGTGCTGGGCCACGAGATGTCGGGCACCGTCGTCGAGGTAGCGCCGGACGTGACGAACGTGAAGCCCGGCGACCGCGTCGTCTCGACCTTCATCCTGCCGTGCGGCAAGTGCCCCGGCTGCGTGCGCGGCCGTGACGACCTGTGCGAGACATTCTTCAGCGTGCACCGCGCCAAGGGCGTGCTCTACGACGGCGAGACGCGGCTGCATCGCAACGACGGCACGCCGCTGGCGATGTACAGCATGTCCGGCCTGGCCGAGTACAGCGTGGCGCCTGCGACGGCCGTGTTCCCGCTCCCGCCCGAGGTGAAGCTGCACGAAGCCTGCATCCTGGGCTGCGCTGTGCCGACGGCGTACAGCGCCGTGCGACACCAGGGCGACGTACGGCCGGGTCAGACGGTCGCTGTTATCGGCGTCGGCGGCGTGGGCTCGAACATCATCCAGGTCGCGAAGGCGTTCGGGGCGTCGGAGGTCATTGCCGTCGACATCCGCGAGGACAAGCTGGCGGCGGCCCGACGGCTCGGTGCCACCCAGGGCGTCAACGGCGCCGAAGGTGACCCGGCGGCGCAGATCAGGGCGCTGACCGGCGGCAAAGGCGTCGACGTGGCGTTCGAGGCGCTCGGGCGGCCCGAGACGGTGCTCACGGCGTTCGACGCGGTGCGCGACGGCGGCAAGACCGTGATCGTGGGCCTGGCGCCGACCTCTGTAGCGGCGTCGATCGAGATCACGCGCCTGGTACGGCGCAGCGTCAGCCTGCTCGGGCTCGTTCGGCGCCCGCATGCGCTCCGACGTGCCGCCGCTGATCGACCTCGTGGCGCGCGGCGAGGTCTCGACGGAGCAGCTCGTGACGCAGCGGTTCACGCTCGACACGGCGGGAAACGCCTACGAGGCGCTGGCGAAGGGCGAGATCACGGGGCGCGCGATGGTGGTGGTGGACGCAGAGCAGAGGTGACGGCGCCGCGGATACCGTCGACCTCAGGCGTCGAAGGGAAGTCGCATTGGGGGAAGACTCATCCATGCCGTAGCCAAGGTGTCCTCACCTCGGCGATCGTTGACATTGACGACCTCTCTCATCGGTAGGCCCGGCTCCCATTCCTGGCTTTGTGCGGGAGAGCTTCTAGCCATGCGCATGGCACCGAGGTGAGGCACCTCGGCTACGGTGTGTTGTGGCCGCGTGAATTACACGGTGCTGGTTTATGAAGCTGAACCGGATGAAGGTGGCTACTGGGCGAGAGTCGCGAGTTGCCCGGGTGTGTTACCCAGGGCGAAACCATCGATGAGATTCGAACAATGTTGTCGACGCCATCGAGGAGTACCTACACGCCCAGGCGGTGATCGGGTAGCGAACTCCGCCATGTCGCCGAGAAGTTCGAGTCACGTCGGCGCATAGTCGGCCACCCGCAGGCCAATGCCTTGTGCTAGCTTAGGCGCACAATTTGCGCCCGAGGAGGCACGCCCGATGTCTACCACAACACCTGAACAGGCCCTGCTCGACAACGTCCTTGGGACCTTTGGGAACATCGATAACCCCCGGCTGAAGGAAGTCGTGGGAGCGCTGGTGCGACATCTGCACGCCTTCGCGGCGGAGGTGAACCTGACGCACCAGGAGTGGGAGATGGGGGTGCAGTTCCTCACCGCCTGCGGCCAGAAGTCAGACGAGAACCGGCAGGAGGTCATTCTCCTCTCCGACGTCCTTGGCCTTTCGAGCCTGGTCGAGATGCTCGATTACAACGGCACGGCGGCAGCGACAGAGCAGACCGTGCTCGGCCCCTTCCACGTCGACGGCTCCATCGATCGCCAGAACGGCGACTCGATCATCGTCACGGACACGGGCGGCGTGCCTATGTACGTCAGCGGCGTCGTACGCGACGAAGCCGGCGCGCCCATCGCGGGCGCTCGAGTGGACATCTGGCAAAACGCGGCCAACGGCTTCTACCCGATGCAGGACCCGGACCAGGACCCGATGAACATGCGCGGCGTCTTCACGACGGACGTGGAGGGCCGCTACTCCTTCATCACGACGCGACCGCTCGACTACTCGGTG
>CAVYJE010000010.1:0-458885 GCA_963768705.1 uncultured Chloroflexia bacterium | reverse complement strand
CCGGGCCCAACTGGGCCGACATGGAGTAGGAAGGGGCGAGGACAGCGGCCTACACGGTCGTTCGCTGGGCACAAGGAAGTCTCGTTCATGGCATGCTGAGCCTGTCGAAGCACGTCCTCGCCTCGTAAACTGTACGCGACTCTTCTTCCAGCAAGTAGGCCCCGCTCAAGGAAGGCACCCAGATGCCGCGAGGCTACCTCTACATCCTCCTCTGCGCCGACAACACCTACTACGTAGGCTCCACTACCAACGCTGAAGCCCGCATCGCCGTCCACCAGGCAGGCGAAGGCGGTGACTACACCTCGCGTCGTCGCCCGTTGCGCGTGGCTCACATCGAAGAGTTCCCGACCCTTCACGAAGCTTTTCTGGCCGAACGTCAGGTCAAGGGCTGGTCGCGCGCCAAGAAGGAAGCCTTGATCCGTGGCGACTACGAAGCGTTGCCCGAGCTCTCCCGTAACCGCCAGCCGAACGAGGGACCACCCGACACGTAGCAATGCTGCCGTCCTTCGACAGGCTCAGGATGCTATTTCGGTACCGGTTCAGACGAGGCAAGGCATAGGGTCACGTTGAAACGAAGCCCCATGGCAATCGAGTCCGGCATGCTGAGCCTGTCGAAGCACGTCGGCGCTTCAGCGTGCAGCCCGGCGCTAACTCAGACTAGACGAGGCGTCTGCCCTATGGCGCCTGCGAGCGTGGAGGGTGCCACATCGCCAGTAGCTCGCAGCTCTCACTCTGACGCCTTCACCCCCACACCCGCGAAACACCGGGTGCACCGGCGAGAAGCTCAGGCGCTCCGATACCTCCAGCGTGAACCCGGCAGCCCGCACCGCGTCTTCGATGTGCCGGTTGATGCTGCACCCGGCCGACGCCCATCCGTACACGGGCTGAATCGCGTGCTGCACCGTGCCCCATGCGCCGTCGCGGGCAACGTGCTCCAGCAGACGCAGCTCGCCGCCCGGCTTCAGCACCCGCCGCATCTCCTGCAGCGACTTCGACAGGTCTGACACCGTGCACAGCACCAGGCACGCCACCACCGCATCGAAGTGCTCATCCGGGAACGGCAGCGACTCCGCCGGCGCGTCCGAGAGTCGCAGCTTCGCCCGGTCCGCCTCAGGCAACGCCGATGCCTTCTGCTCCGCCCGGCTCAGCATGTACGGGTCGGGCTCAGTCGCCTCCAGCGACTCGATCGGCGCCCACTCGTAGTGCTCGAAGTTCCCCCCGGTCCCGGCGCCCACCTCCAGAACGGCCCCGTGCAGCCCGGCCAGCAGCCGCTTGCGCAGAGGCACCATGCGTCGCTCGTCCATGCGGTCGAAGCAGTCGTAGAACTTCGCGAACCACCGGTGCTGCGGCTGGGGGATCGCCTCAGCCACGCTCGGTCGCCTCGGTCGCTTCCTCGGTCGCTTCGATGTGGGTGCTTGCCCGTCGCTCAGCTATCATGCTTCCATCATGCACCCCAACAAGCAGCGTGGCGCAGGCGTCAAGGTGCTTCCGTGGCATCTCAAGCCTCACGTTGCCTTGCAGCTTGCAGCTTGCAGCTCGAAGTTCACCCATGCCTGAGCTCCCCGAAGTCGAGACCATTCGCCGCGACCTCGAAGCGCTGGTCACCGGCCGCCGCATCACCGGCCTCACGATTGCCCCCGATGTCGGCAAGCCCGTGCCGGTACTCAAGGACATCGACGAGGCCACCTTCCGTGAAGGCATCGTCGGCGCCCGCATCGAGGCCGTCGAGCGCCGCGGAAAGTACCTCGCCATGCGCATCAATACGCTCCCCCTCTCTGCCAGCGGGGAGGGGGCTGAGGGGAGGGGTTCGGCGCTCATCGTCGTGCACCTACGCATGACCGGCAGCCTGCTCTATCGAGAGCCCGCCGATCCCCCCGAGCGCTTCCTCCGTCTCACACTGCACCTGGACAACGGTCACGAGCTGCGTTTCACCGACATGCGCAAGTTCGGCGGCTTCTGGCTCCTCGATGACTTCGCTGACGCCTCGAAGACCGGCCTCGGCCCGGAGCCCCTCAGCGACGACTTCACCGTCGACCACCTCGCCGCCGCGCTCGCCAACCGTAAGGCGCCCGTGAAGTCGATCCTGCTCGACCAGAAGCACATCGCCGGCATCGGCAACATCTACGCCGACGAGGCCTGCTACGCCGCCTGCATCGACCCCAGGCGCCTCGGCGCCGACGTCACGCCGGAGGAGGTCGCGAAGCTCCACGCCGCCATCCGCACCGTCCTCCTCTTCGGCGTCGAGAGTCGCGGCGCCAGCTTCAAGGACTACAAGGACGTCGCCGGCGAGTCGGGCAGCATGCACATGCACGTCAAGGTCTTCCGCCGCACCGGCAAGCCCTGCTACGAGTGCGGCACCCCCATCGAGCGCGTCAAGCTCGGCGGCCGCAGCACCCACTTCTGCCCGAAGTGCCAGCGCTGATGAACGAGTTCCCCGGCCCCCAAGACCGTATCCGCCGCGTCCTCGACAACGCCCTCGTCGACTGCACCTACGTCTCCTCCCACACGGAGGAAGGCGGCACCTTCGTCCTCCAGGCCCGCCGCGGCGACGGCCGTGGCGTCGGCGTACGGTTCCGAGGCCTACGCGACCCTGAAGCTGGTAGCGACAGGCAGCCTGACCCGGACGCTCCGCTGAAGAGTCCACAGCGTGAAACGCGAAGGTCTATCGCTGGTGAGCAGGTTCTTTCCCATACTCAGGCCGCCGGGGCCTATGTACGCCCATGTTAGGATCGATGTAGGCCCTGCGACTCTCGATATCGTCTGTCAGGACGCGGAGTGGTGGGAGGAGTAGCGCCGTTAACGGGGTGATGATGTGCCCCGGCTACACCTCAGAGGCACCACATGAGCTCCGTTCCTGCCCCCAGCGACCTTTGCAGCGACTGCGGCACCGAGATCGAACCCCACTACGGCGACGTCCGTTGCCCCACCTGCTTCGACAACCACCTCTACGGCGTCGACGCCGGCTTCCTCGAAAGCTACCGCCGTTTCGGCTGCCGTAGCCGCCTCGTCGTCGCCGAGAGCTGCCTGCGCAGCCTCGTGGTCGAGTCGCCCGACCATCGCAAGGTCCTGGCGATGACGATCTTCGAGCAGTACGTCCAGGCCATGGCCGACCTCGCGGGCCTGTTTGTCGCCTTTCAGAAGCGCCACGAAGCGCCGATCCTCCGCACGTTCATGGAGTTCCGCCTCGACGCCTCCAAGGCCACAGACTTCTTCGAGACCGTTCGCAACACCAGCGACCCTGAGCTCTGTGGCATGCTCGATATCCCGATGCCGGCCTACGTACGCGCCCTCTGCCCCCACCTCGACGAGGAGGAGGCCTACTCGGTCTCCGTCGCCGTGCACCACCTCATGCTGGACCTGCGCAAGGCTACCGAGCACGGCGAGGCCGGCGCGCTCGCCCTCGCCCAGATGTCGGAGCAGGTCGGCGGCGCCATCATCGCCCCCGACGCCCGCTGGCTCGATGGCGCCAAGAGCGACCTCAACCCTGACGAAGTCGCCATGCTCGTCCTCGACTCGAAGCGTCGCAGCTTCTACGTGCAGGGCCTCACCGCGGACGAAAACGCCATGGGCCAGGTCGTAGACGCCCTCGACACCGTCACCCGCGCCGCCTCCAACCTCATCTTCGCGTATCTGCAGACCAACAACCTGTAGCGGTGCCTTTGGGGGTCCGGGGCGGGATGGGCTGTTCGTCAGACGGTCGTCGGGTCGGCGAATGTCAGCCCTAATGGCGACTCGACATTGTGAAGATCCACGGCAGCGACAGACCACTCTCCATCTTCCTTCGTGATCACGTAGCTGACGACCATCTCTCCTGCCGGTACCGGCTGGCCCTCGATTTCTAACGCCGGGGTCCCCCACCTCGTGTGTACCAGAGCAACATCGGGCCGCAGGAAGCGCAAACTCAAGACTTCTTGCTGAGGTGACTCAGCTCTGCCAAATGGTCCGGTATGGAGCCACAGGAACTGCTCTCTATGCCGTTCACGGCCTTCCAGGAAATCCCCGAAACGATTGACTGTTTGCGCATCGGGCTGATGCAGCATGGTCAGGCCGGCGGCATCGTGCTGGTTCCAAGCCTCGTCCCAGCGCGCAATTACGCTCCGAACTGCGGTTTCGTCCCTATTCATCAGACTATCTCCTTGTAACAAGACGAATGAAATCCCAGATTGTCTGGATATTCGGGATTATGGCAATATCAATTGGAGATGACAAGAACCGATCCGCACGCCGAGGTCAACGTAGGCTTTGTTGCCCTGACTGAACACCTCAGAGACCTTTTTCAGCTGATGGTCCGATACGTTCACGAAAGATTGGGGCAGGTTGGATTTGACGACGTGCGTGTCGCCCACCTGACGATCTTCCAGCACCTGCGACCGGAAGGATCTCGGATTGGCGAGCTGGCGGAAAGGTGTCAACTCACCAATCAGTCTGTCGGGTACCTCGTGGACTACCTCGAGGAACACGGTTACGTCGAGCGCAGGGCGGACCCCCGTAATCGACGAGCGACTCTGGTTTGTTTCACCGAAAGAGGCTGGGCAGAGATGGACGCGTGTGCTCAGATTCTCGCGGAGATCGAAGCGCTTCTCAATCAATCCTTCGGCAGTCGTCGTCTCTCCGAGCTTGCCACACTACTGACTGACTTCGAGGCGCAGCTACTGCAGCTTGGCGAGCCGGAACAAGCTGAGTCACGCTCCTCCGACGCCTGACACCACCGTGCTCACCGCTGCCGGATTGTTCCAGCCGGAAATCTCGTCTCGTCTCCCTGAGAGAGGAATGGCCTGCCGGTAGGGCGGTCTGTGCCCAACCGAACTGTGAGCCCGCCAACCCTATATGCCCTTATGCCCTCATGCCCCTATGCTCGTACCGATATGCCGAAGCACCTCGACGCCATCACAGACGTCCCCGGCATCAAGGTGGGCCACTGGAGTGACCGCCGTGCTGCCACCGGCTGCACCGTCGTCCTCTACGAGCCCGGCGCCATGCCCGGCGTCGACGTGCGCGGTGCGGCCCCCGGCACGCACGAGACCGACCTCTTGCGCCCCGGCTACGCAGCGCAGGCCCTCCACGCCGTCGTGCTCACGGGCGGCAGCCTCTTCGGCATGGCCTCGATCGCGGGCGTCGTGCGCTGGTGCGAGGAGCACGGCGTCGGCATCAGCTTCGGCCGCCAGTGCATCCCCATCGTCTCCGGCGCCGTGATCTTCGACCTCAACACGGGGCGCTCAGACGTGCGCCCGAGCGCGGACTCCGGCTACGCGGCCGCGGACGCCGCGAAAGGCGGCCGTGTCCTCGAAGGCAGCATCGGCGTGGGCACCGGGCGCCACCGTCGCGAAGCTCATGGGAGCTAACCGAAGCCTCAAGGGCGGCATCGGCACCGCCAGCGAGGTGCTCGACGAAGGCATCGTCGTCGGCGCCATCGTGGCCGTCAACGCCGTCGGCGATATCGTGGACGCGCGGGACGGCAGCTTCGTTGCGGCGCCCCGAGGCGAGAACGGCGCCTTCCTCGATACGATGTCGGGCCTGCGCAGCGGCACCCGCCGAGGCGCCCAGGCAGCGTCGGAGCCCAACGTCCCGCCAGAGGGCAACACGACCATCGGCGTCGTCGCCACCAACGCCAGGCTCACGAAGGAGCAGGCGAACCGCCTCGCCACCGTGGCCCACGATGGCTTCGCGCGCGCCATTCGCCCCGTGCACACCTCCAGCGACGGCGACACGGTCTTCGCGATGGCGACCGGCCAGCAGGAGATCGCGGCCGGCCGCATCACCGCTCTGGAGGCCTTCGCGGCCCTGGCGGTAGAGCGTGCCATCGTCAAAGGCGTCCTCGCGGCCAAGTCGCTCGCCGGCATACCGAGCGTCACCGAGTGGCGCGCTCGACGCCAGTAGACAGGCTCTACCGCGGAGTGCATACGAGCATCCATCCTCTGTACGGCGAAGTGTCCCTCTCCGTAAACGGGGAGGGATTAAGGGAGAGGTCGCGGTCGCCAGCCCGTCGCCGACTTGAACCGCCCGTTGGCGATGCGCTCTCCGTCCCCCACGACGTTGTAGACGCCGCCGGACACGTCCAGGGCGGCCCGCAGCGCCTCCGCGGCGTCCTCGACCTGTGTAGTGGCCCCGTAGCGCTGGTTGGGCGCGTCGTTGCCGGTCCCGGGCCCCCACAGCAGCCCGAATCGCAGAATCACGCCTCGATGGCCCGCCGCCGCGAAGCGCCTGACCTCGCGCTCGGCGTCCAGCATCGACGACAGTCGCGTCTGGGGTTCCCCGAACGGCGTGTCCTCGTCGACCGGGCCTTCCTCGGGGTACAGGAACGTGATGCTCGGCAGCACAAAGGTGCCGTCCCTGCATCCAGCGCTGCGTCGACCAATACGCGTGTCGCCTCGCTGCGCAGTCGGTCGTTCTCAGCCCACGCGCCCGGTTCTCTGGCCCGATCGCCCGTGGGTATGCGCGTCGCCAGGTGGTACACGGCATCGACGCCGCTCATCGCCGCACCCACCGCGGAGGCGTCGTACAGGTCGAGGTCGTTGTGGCCCGGCGCGATGACCTCGTGGCCGTCGCTGCGCAGCAGTGGCACCAGCAGCGCGGCCGAGTACGCCGCTGCCACCGGTGACCAGGATGCGCATGAGACTAGTTGGTGCGGCCGAACTCGCTGAAACGGCGGCGGTAGTGCAACTTCAGGCGCTCGGCGATCTGGGCGTCTCCTCCGCCAGGATCTCGGCCTCGCGCTGCAGTCGCGCCAGGGCTGAGGGCGTTTCGAGCAGCTCCTGCTTCACGTCGGGCTGCACGTTCAGCTCGGAGGCGATCACGTTGGCGAGCGCGCGCGGGTCCTCCGGCAGCATCGGCACCGGCAGCGCTCGCGGCGGCTCGTCCGCGCTGGCGGCGCGCAGGCGGGCCTGGTTCATCTCCAGCGTCGCCATGTCGAACATCATCGTGCGCTCGCCGGCGTTCGTCGTGCGCTGCCAGCCGCCCATCAGCGCCACCACCTCGCGGTAGTACTCGTCGAACAGGGTGGCGACGCGCTGGCCCACCATGAGCATCGCCGGCTCCGGCGCCGGCTCGTCCGGGAACAGCTCGACGTCGCCGACCAGGTACGAGGCCTCGCGGCGGTCCAGCGATGTGATGCGGAAGCGGTCCTCGCCGCGCGTCGTGATGTGGAAGCAGCTATCCCGGTGCGGCATCGAGACGGTGCAGCGCCCCGGCTCCAGCTCCTCCGACGTGATCACGCGCGCCAGCGTGCCGATCGAGTGCGGCGTGCCGCGGCTGAAGCGCCCGCCGTCCTTGATCAGCACGACGCCGAAGGGCTCCTGGTTCTCCAGGCAGCGGTGCAGCATCTCCTTGTAGCGCTGCTCGAAGATGTGCAGCGGCAGGCTCTGTCCCGGGAACAGGACCAGGTTGAGCGGGAAGAGTGGCACCCTTGGCATAGGCTTGCACCCGGTTCGACGGGCTCCTGCTCCTTCCCTCCGATTCTATCAGGGCTGCCTACGAGAACGGAACGAGTCTCCTGCCGGCCTTCGCGCTAGGCAGGCCGTACCGATACGGCCACCGGCGAGCCATCGGCGCTGAGCAGGCGGTTCACGACGCCGCCCTCGAAGTACGAAGGCAGGAAGACGGAGCCCTTCGCGACCGCGTCCGTCAGCGCCGCCGAGGCGACGATCTCCTGCGTGCCGTTGCTCACCCGCACCGGCCGGTTCTGGCCGATCTGCAGCGCGGCGGCGTCCTCCGGGTTGATCTCCAGGAACTCCTCGCGGTGCAGCTTGTCTGCTTCTTCCGACCGGATCGTGGCGCCTTCGAGGCTCGTGTACAGGCCGCGAGAGCTCGTCAGCAGCAGCCCGGCGCTGCTCGAGGGCATCGCGGGCAGGGCGACTGCCTGGTACTCGGCCTTGCTCGGGCCCGCCGGCAGTGCGCGCGTGCGCCCCGACTCCAGCGAGCCGTAGGTAGCGCCCGCGTAGCCGTCCACCATCGCCGAGGCCTCGCCCATGATCGCCTCGGCCGTCTCGCCGGGCGTCAGGTACTGCTTGCCCAGGCTGGCGGCCAGCGCCGTCGCCAGCGCGTTCAGCGTGTCGATGCTGTCTCGCTGGTCGCCTGTGGCGGCTTCGGCCTTCGTCACCCGGCCGATGCGGCGGTCGGCGCTCGTGCGCGTGCCGTCCTTGCCGTAGGACGCCAGGTCGGCGAACACGACGTCGGCGTAGTCGGCCGTCTCGCTGCGCAGCGCCGTCGATGACGACCAGCGCGTCGAGCCCTCGCAGGCCCGCTTCGACGGCGTCCTTGTCCGGCGTCAGCATCATCGGGTTGTCGCCGACGACGACCAGCGCCTTCACGCCGCCCGAGAGCATCTCGCGCAGGCCCTTGGCGTTGGCGCCGGGCTTCGCGCCCATGTCGCGGACGCCGTGGGCGTTCGATTCGATCGGCAGCACGTGCAGGTTCGAGGCGGCGTCGCTGCCCTTCGCTGCGATCGTCAGGTTCGCGGCGGCCGCGGCGCCCAGGCCCGCCAGCAGCGGCGAGGCCGCGGAGGGCGCGAACACGACGGCGAGCTTGCCGTCGCCCAGGTTGCGCAGGATGTCGGCCGCTTCGTCCAGCTCAGCCGCGTCGACGCCGCGGCGCGTCGCCGGGCCCGCGTTGGCGTTGAGCTTGCCGGCCAGCGCCGCCACGGTGGCGACCTCGCCGCCGGCGCTCGGGCGCAGCCAGACGCCGGTCGGCGCCGCGGAGTGCACGCGCTGGGGCGACGGCATGATTGAGCCGGAGGGCGGCGGCGCGATGAAGTCGCAGACCTCGCCGTAGCGGCTGCTGATCACGATGAGCCGCGCGCCGTTCTTCACGACCGCGTCCTTCACCCGCAGCGCCGCCACGTTGTGGCTCGACTCGAGGTCGTCGGCGATGACGACGATGACGTCGGCCGTCGCCAGGTCTTCCAGGTTCGAGGGCAGGGCGTGCGTGCCGAAGGCGTTCGTCAGCGACGCCTCGACGGCCTGCGACACCGGCCCCGCGGTGGAATCGACGTTCTCGGTGCCGATGAGCCCGCGCGCGATGCGCTGGGCCAGGTAGGCCTCCTCGTTCGTCGCCCAGGGCGCCACCAGGAAGCCGACGCTCTCGGGGCCGTTGGCCTTGATCACGTCTGCCAGCTTGCTCACGGCGGTTTCCATCGCCGCGTCGTAGGTTGTGTTGGTCAGAAGCTCGCCCTGGCGCACCAGGTGGCGGGTCAGGCGCTCGCGCGTCGTCACGGCGTCGTAGTGGAAGCGGCCGCGCACGCAGATCTGGCTGTCGCTGACGGGGTTGAGGCGGTCCGGCTTCACCATGACGACCTTGCCGTTGCGCACGCCCATGCTCAGCGTGCAACCGACGCTGCAGGTGTTGCAGGTCGTCGACACCCACTCCTCGGTCTTGGCGATCCACTTGTTCGGCTTCTCCAGCAGCGTCGCCGTCGGGCACACGTCGATGCAGGAGCCGCAGAAGTCGCAGTTCGACTCGTGGATCGCGCCGCCGGCCCCGAAGGCGATCTGGGTCGTGCCGCCGCGCCCGGCCAGCGTTACGGCGCCGGTGTGGCGGATCTCGTCGCAGGCGCGCACGCAGCGGGTGCAGATGATGCACATCTGCGGGTCGAACTCCAGGAACGGGTTCGCGCGGTCTGCCTCGGGCGGCTCGGATTCGTAGTAGGTGCGCTCCTCGCCCAACCACGGCTCGTAGTTGGCCATCTGCAGCATCTCGTTCGTCGTCTGCAGCTCGCAGCGATAGTTCTTGGCGCAGGTCAGGCAGCGGTGCGTCACCGTGTCGTCGCGCAGGCAGATGTCGCCGGGCATGCAGTGCACGCGGCGGTGGCAGGTCAGGCAGCGGTCCGAGTGGTTCGCGTTGATGATCGAGAGCACGGCCTGGCGCGCATCGAGGACCTGGGCGGTCTGGGTGCGCACGTCCATGCCATCGGCGACCCGGCTCGTGCAGGCGAGCTGCAGGCCGCGCGCGCCTTCGACCTCGACCAGGCAGGTGCGGCAGCCGGCGTACGGCGGGAGGCCGTCGATGTAGCAGAGGTTGGAGATGAACGTGCCCTGCTGCTTGATCACCTCAACCAGCGGCGACCCGTCCGGTACTTCGATCTCGACTCCGTCCAGTGTGAGCTTAGCCACGCTTCAGGCTCGCTTGCCTAGGCTGGCCGGACGCACCGGGCAGCAGATTGCCATCGGGCTGACTGGGGATCTGGGCGTGCGTCCCGCCGGGCGGCGGCACGTTGTCGCCACGCTTCTCCGCCTCGATGAAGTCGATGACGGACTGCGGTGCTTTGAGGCCGTTGGGGTAGGTGAATTCGTTGTTGCGCAGGTGCTCGTGCGCCAGCTGCGTCAGCTCGTACTTGTCGTGGTACATGTCGTCGAACCAGTACACGGCGTCTCGGAAGGTGCCGCCGGGCTGGATCGCCTCGTACGGACACGCCTCGGTGCAGAGCCCGCAGTACATGCAGACCCGGAAGTCGATTTCGTAGCGCACCTTGTTCAGGCTGCCGTCTTCCCGAGGCTCCGTCGCGACGAGGATGCAGCCGTCGGGGCAGGCCTGGGCGCAGGTGCTGCAGCCGGTACAGCGCTCATCGAACCAGAGCAGGCTGGTGCGCGCCCGGGCGGGGAAGTCGCGTACTTCCTCCGGGAACTGAATGGTCACCGGCGGCTTGAAGATATGCCGCATGGTGAGCATGAGACCTTTGGCGAGTCCGGATCCGTACATGAGTATCTACCTCGGCCCGATTGTAACCAAGGCACCATCTATAACGGAACCAGAGCAGCCCTCGATTGTGAAAGAATCTCCAAATCAGGAGCCGTCAGCCCCTTGCAATCAGCTTTCAGCAGTTCGCGGTCAGCACCCAGCCCGCAGAGTCGAACTTAAGTTGGCTGAACCCGGAGCCAATTAGAAATCTCACCCCTCTCCTCGCAAGGAGAGGGGCTGGGGGTGAGGTTCGCACCCTCTCGCGCCAGCGACAGCGTCTTGCGCAGGCGCGAAGTGACGTTCTGCCTGCTACAACTGACAACTGACAACTGACCTAAGACTGACAACTAAGAACCTAAAACCGATATCTCGCCCCGTCCTCGGCCACCAGGATCCCCGGGAACTCCCGATTGTCCTGCAGTCCGTCGAGGTGTGTGAGGATGATCTGCGCCTCCGGTGCGTGGCTCGCGACCTCCGCGACGCCCTCGGGGCTCAGGTGCACCGGTACGCCGTCGCAGCTGCACTCCAGCACGATGACGTCGGCGCCCTTCGTGAGCCGCAGCAGGCCGCCGCACAGCGTCGTGTCGCCCGAGTAGACCACCGACCGGCGGTCAGGCTGGGCCCGAAACGCAAAGCACGCGAGCTGCTCGACGTGGTCGACGCGCGCCGCCGAGATTTCGAGCCCGCAGATCTGGCCGCAGAAGCCCTCGTCGACCTCGACGAAGTGCACGTCGAACGGCGCATCGTCCAGCAGGTGAGGGTAACCGAGGCTCATCAGGCCGTCCGTACGCTCCTCGATGCCGGGCGGCCCCACGATCGTCAGGTCGCCCGTGCGGCCCTCGTAGCGCGAGGCGAGGAAGAGGAAGGGCAGGCCGAAGAAGTGGTCGGCGTGGAAGTGGCTGATGAACACCGCTTCGATATCGGTGTGAGGCACCTCGGCCTTGCGAAGCTGCTGCAGCACGGTCGGCCCGCAGTCGAACAGGTAGCGGCCGTTGAGCAGAAAGGAGCTGAAAGCGCGCCCCTGCGCCCCGAAAGCGTTGCCGGAACCAAGAAACAGCAGGTCGAGCGGTGCTTTTTCGTTCATGCCGTAACCGTTATAACGCGCCGAAGCTCCGGAATATAGCCTATTGCCTGCTCAGACTTCTTCGTCCGCCCACTCACCGAGCTTGTACGACGCCACTGCCGCCTCGTAATCGTCTGGCGTGTTGAGGTCGACGTGCACCGCCTGGTTCGCAATCGAAACCGCAACAGCTTCACCGACATGCCGGTCGATCACGGCCCGAAGCCCTAACGTCGCTTCGGTCACCCCTCGCAACTCCGGTACCAGCGAGCCATCCAGCAGGATCGGATGCCCGAACCCCTTCTCGAAGCGTGGAGAGACGATCTTTGGCCGCCCGTCGCGCCATCGCTCGATCAACCGCCGTGCCAGCCACGATGGCCGCGGCTGGTCCACGCTGAGGATCAGCACCGCCTCCGTCTGGTCTGACAGCGCCTCGGCGCCGCACTTCAGCGATGTCGCCCGGCCCTGCTTGTACGCCTCGTTCACTACGACGCGTCGCGAAATCGGGCACGGCGGGCCGTATCTCGGTCGCCGCGTGTCCCAGGACGACGATTACGTCGCCCGCACCGGCGTCCCGAAGCTGCTGCGCCTGCCACGCGATGAGAGGGGCGCCGTCCCACTCGAGAAGCTGCTTCAGCCTCCCCATGCGCGTCGATTCGCCGGCAGCGAGCAGCAGGGCAGCGATCGTCACGGGCGCAGGACGAGGTGCACGCCGTCTTCACCCACGCGCACCTGGTCGATCAGCTCCCGGAGCAGCCGCTGCTTGTCATCCAGCGGCAGATGCTCCCAGTCCTGCACCAGCAGCTCCAGTGCGGCGTTGCGAGTACGGCGGCGCTCTGCGGCGGAGGCGTAGTGCTCCGCGCGCCACTCCGCGTCCCGCAGCTCCTCCTCGATGCGCAGGCGCTCTTCTGCCAGCGATTGTCCGTTCGTGCGCAGGCGATCGCTGTTCGCCGCGTCGTTGGCGGCCATCTCGAGCTCCCGGTTCATCCGCCGGTCGACTTGGTGCAGGCGTTCCTTGACCCGTCGCGCTTCCGCCTGCCACTGCTCGATTACGGCCTCGTCGTTGCCCGCCGTGGCGAGTAGCTTCGGGTCGAGGTCTCGGAGCTGCTGCCGCACGGATTCTTCCAGGTCCTCAGCGCGCTGCGTGTTGTAGGTGCAGATGCCCTGGTTGGTGCGCGATTCGCACTGGTAGTAGCGGTAAGACGCCTTTTGCTCGCTGCCGTCGCTACGTCGCGTCCACGACTGTCGCCGGCTCACGCCGATCATCCGGTTGCCGCACGAAGCGCAGTACGCCATGCCCGAGAGCAGGAAGCCCGAAACGTGGCGCGGCGAGTAGTTGGTGCGCCGCTCGCTCAGGCGGTCCTGCACCTTGCGAAAGTCCTCCGGCGAGACCAGGGCCGGGTGTGTGCCCGGCACCCTGACGCCGAGGCGCTGGTACGTGCCCAGGTAGGCTCGATTGCGCAGGATGTCCCGGATGCTCACCATGCTCCACGGCCGGTTGCGCCGCGTACGCAGGCCTTCCTCGTTCAATCGACGCGAGATCAGGCGGATGCCCAGCCCCTCGTGCAGGTAGAGGCGGAAGATGTAGCGCACCACCACGGCCTCGTCGTCCACGACTTCGAGGCGGTTCTTGGGCCCGACGCGATAGCCGTACGGCGGCCGGCCCAGTACCTCGCCTCGTACGGCCTTGCGCCGCAGCGCCGACCGCACCTTCTCCCGCAGCTCGTCGTTGTGCGTCTCCGCCCACGCTTCCAGAATCGCTCCCAGCGCATCGCCGTTCGGTACCTCGACGTCGATGAACTGCATCTGGCCGCCCAGGTGTTCGACCTGCAGGCAGCGCGCCGCACCTACGACCGCGTCGTCGGCCAGCGTCAGCGGCGAAGGCGCCACGACGATCACGAAGCCCTTCTCAGGCCGCTTCAGGTACTCGGCAAGCTGGGCGAACGCCGGGCCGCCGGGGTTGCCGCGTTGCTCGGAGAATGTCGTCGCGACTTCGTAGCCCTGCGCTTCGCAGTAGTCGAGGAAGCGCCGGTTCTGGCTGCCGATGCTTTCGGGACGCGCCTGGGGGCCGCTCTTCTGGCGAATAGCCTGACGGGAGGGTTCGCGGAAGTAACCGACGGCGATCACTGTTAGCTGCCGGCGACCAGTATCCGCTCACATCGGGGGCACTGAATCATCTCGCGACCCACGCGAAGACGTTGCGATAGGTGGGTCGGCAGCGTGACCTGGCAGCCCTTGCAGATGCCCCGCTCGACGCGCGACACGGCTCGGCCCTGCTTCGTCGTGCGCAGGTTCTCGTAGATACCCAGCATGCCGATGTCCATGCCCTTGGTTCGTTGCGCCCGCTGCTTGTCGAAGCCGCCGAGCTCCGATTCTGCCTGGGCCTTCGTGGCGACCAGGTGCTTCTGGCCGTCTTGCCACTCCGCTTCGATTCGCGTGACCTCGGTCTTGGCGTCTTCGAGTGCTTTGGTTGCCAGACTGCACGCTGTCCATGAGGGCGATGCCTTGCTCGTCCAGCTTGTCTCGCTGGGCCTTGTAGTGGTCCAGCTCTTTCTGCAGGTCGGTCAGCTCTTTCGGGTTGCGCACGGAGCCGTCGTACAGCTTGATCTCGAGCGGCTTGATCTTGGCGTCGAGATCTTGCGAGCTGGCCTTCGAACTCCCGCTGGCGCTTGCGCAGGCGGTCCAGGGCGGCGACGGAGTCTTCCACCGTCTCACGCGATTCGAGCAGCTCTTCGCTTTCACCCAGACGGGCTTCCACGTCAGCAATGATCGCCCTCCGCGCATCGCGCTGGAGGTCGATCTCTTGGAGGGCATATAGGTCCGAAGCACTTGTCATAAGGTATGTATAGCACGGGAGGGGCCAAGAGGAATCGATTAGGAAGAAATGCCAGCTTGCCCCGCCGGTCTGCTAGAACGGGATTATAGGCTTCGGTAAGGAGCCGGTACAAGCGCAAGGTGGCTGCGTTGACCCGCCTCCCACCACACCCTATCCTTAGATTTGCCATGCTTTTCAATGTGTCTGGTCTTATCCAGGAAGGCATCGGCGCTACTAGACAGCATCAGGTTGACGGAATAATCCTCAGCGATGACCGGGAACCAGAGCCGGTTTCTGGCGGCGTGGAGCTACTGAGGACTAAAGACGGCGTCCTGGTGAGGGCGCATCTGAGCCTGAAAGAACCCGAATTGTGCAGCCGCTGCCTCCAGCCCCTGCAAGAGACGATAAACATAGAGTTCGAGGAGGAGTTTCGGACCATCGTCGATCTTCAGAGCGGAAGACCGGTCGAAGACGCCAATGATGAAGACGCTTTCCTCATAGATGAGAATCACCTGCTAGACCTCACGGAAGCTGTGAGGCAATATCGTGAGGCATCAGTGGAGATGCAGCCGCTTTGCCGGCCGGACTGCAGGGGCTTTGCCCTGTATGCGGTCAGGACCTGAATCTCGGCGAATGTAGCTGCAACACCGGGCCCGTCGACGATCGCTGGGCCGCCCTCATGGGCCTGAGGTCGGAAACGGAAGGGAAGGAATAAGACAGTGACACCACTGCCAAAGAAACGTTATCCCAAGGCGCGTCAAGGCAAACGACGCAGCCATCTGGCGCTCAAGCTCACCGGCCTGACACGCTGCCCCCAGTGCCGGACCATGCGCCGGCCTCACCACGCGTGCCCGGTCTGTGGTCAATACAAGGGTCGGGAGGCCATCGCGGTCCAAGGCCCGAGCCTTGGCGAATAGCCAGACCGCCTTTCTGCCCGCAGCGACCGACTCCGGTCACGCCTGGCTGTTTCCCGGCCAGGGTGCCCAGGAGGTCGGCATGGGCCGCGACCTCTATGAGGCCTCCGCGGCGGCTCGCCACGTCTTCGACACGGCCGACCGCGTGCTTGGCTATTCCCTGACCTCGATCTGCTTCGAAGGCCCGGACGAAAAGCTGCGCCAGACCGAGTACACCCAACCCGCCATCTTCACGACCAGCCTCGCCTGTCTCGCGGCCGCCATCGAGTCCGGGCAGGTCGCGAGCCGGCCCGCCTTCATGGCCGGCCACAGCCTCGGTGAATACAGCGCCCTCGTTGCTGCCGGTGCCCTTACGCTGGAAGATGGCCTCTCGTTGCTTAGCCGGCGCGCCCAGCTCATGGCGGAAGCTGGGAGGCAGACGCAGGGCACCCTCGCTGCCGTCATCGGCCTCGAGGAAGACGCCGTGTACGACATCTGCAAAGCCGCCGACGTCGACGTCTGCAACCTCAACCTCCCGGCCCAGACCGTGATCGGCGGCACCCCAGCCAGCATCGAAAAAGCCATGGAGCTGGCGAAGGAGCGGGGCGCCTCACGCGTGCAGCCCCTCAACGTCAGCGGCGCCTTCCACAGCCGCCTCATGCGGCCCGCCGTCGAAGGCCTGACGAAGCGCCATCGCCTCGGCGCCTGTAGCCAGGCCCGCCGTGCCGGTGGTCGCCAACGCCAGCGCACAGGCGATCGTGAGCCCGGACGACATCCGCCACGAACTGGAGGTGCAGATCGCAAGTGCCGTTCATTGGCACGAGTCGGTTACACTGATGGCCGCCGGCGGCGTGCAGACTTTCATGGAATTTGGCCCCGGCCGTGTCCTCACAGGCCTCGTCAAACGAATCGTGGCCGGTGCGACCCTCGCGAACATCGCGTCCCTGAAGGACGTTTCGGCTAACTCGTAGCAGTAGCGGTAGGTGTAGTTTGTTCAGACTCGACGGCAAGGTTGCGATCGTTACGGGCGCCAGTGGCACGCTTGGCCGGGCCATCTGCATCGCACTCGCGACCGCCGGTGCCGACCTCGTGCTGACCTACCTCTCGAACGAGGACGGCGCCAAAGAGACCGAAAAGGCCGTCAACAAGCTCGGGGCCAAGACCCTGCTAGTATCCGGCGACGTCGGCGACCCCGAGACCGCGAAGCGCACCATCGAAGAGACCCTGGCGAAGTTCGACAAGGTCGACATCCTCGTCAACAACGCCGGCCGCACCGCCGATAACCTCCTCATCCGCATGTCTGACGAGGAGTGGGACAGCGTCATTCGCACGAACCTCACCAGCACATTTCTGTTCACCCGCGCGGCCGTGCGACCGATGCTCCGTGCTCGATCCGGGCGCGTGATCAACATCACCAGCATCGATGGCCTCGTCGGCAACGCGGGCCAGACCAACTACTCTGCCGCCAAGGCCGGCCAGATCGGCTTCACCCGCTCCCTCGCCCGCGAGGTCGCCAGCCGCGGCATCACCGTCAACGCCGTCGCCCCCGGCATTGTCAAGACCGCCATGACCGCGGTGCTCAACGAAGCCCAGTGGGGCGAGATCATCGACCGCATCCCGATGGCGCGCGATGGCAAGCCGGAGGAGATTGCGCCGACAGTCGTCTTCCTCGCCTCGGACGAGGCCTCGTACATCACCGGAAAGGTGTTCGCCATCGACGGCGGCCTCACCTGACGCCATGGCTTCTCCCCGCACCCGCTCTCGCCAGGTAGTTCTGCTCGCCCTCTACGAGATGGACGTGGGTGGCCACGACCCGGCCAAGGCCCTCGAGCGTCTCATCGAGGAGCACAATCTCGGCGAGGAGCAAGCGGCGTTCGCGCGCACCTTGCTGAGCGGCGTCCTGGACAACCGGGCGCGTATCGACAGCATCATCGAATCCGTCACGCCGACGCGGGAGTTGCGGGAACAGGCAGCAGTCGACCGCAATCTCCTTCGTATTGCGATAAGGGAATTCTTAGTGGATAATCTGACACCGGTTGGCGCGGCCATAAATGAGGCCGTGGAGCTTGCCAAAAAGTACGGCAGTGAGAGTTCACCGAAGTTCATCAACGGCGTCTTAGGGGCTGTTAGCGCTCCCGACAAAGCCGCAGTTCAGGAGGGCAAATAGCGTTGGCAACCGTTCACGAGCGAGTGAAGAAGATCGTCGTCGATCAGCTGGGTGTGGAAGAGGACCAGGTGGTCCCTGCAGCATCGTTCGTCGATGACCTCAATGCAGACTCGCTGGACCTCGTTGAGCTGATCATGTCGCTCGAAGAGGAGTTCAGCAAAGACGGCAAAGCCCTCGAAATCTCTGACGAGGATGCTGAGAAGATCGTCACCGTCCAGGACGCCATCGACTTCCTCAAGGACGCTGGCATCGAAGACAGCTAGCCTCTGCGGGTACGCAACTTATGAAGACCGGGCGTAAGTCTGGTCTTCTTTTGTGTCTGCCACAGTCGAAAATCTATCGGTCGCCCGGCAGGGGCCAATCTGCGGGGCGATGTGCGGCGTAACTTGGATTGGGGTAATCTGATTACGTCAGCGGGTCTCTCAGCCGGGTCCGGGTTGTTCCCGGATTCAAGCACGGGTTTCGGGGGTTGTCCCCGGCTCGAGCGTAGGGAGTTCCGGGGTTCTCCCCGGTCTCAGGCGTAAAAGGCCCAAAGCAAGGACGCGGAAGGAGGTAACCCGGATGCAGATGTTTGGCGTCGGCGTACTGGAGTTACTCGTTATCCTCGTTCTCGCGACGATTGTGGTCGGTCCCGACAAGATGCCGCAGCTCGCGGCGGACCTCGGCCGCTGGATCCGCCAGACCCGTGCCTACGCCAAGCATCTCATGGGCGACTTCAACGAGGTCATTTCCGAGTTGGAGAAGGAAGCCGGTGCCAGCCGCGAGGACTGGCAGGAGATCGCCAACGTCGTCCGCCACAACACGGGCGCCGTCGGTCAGGAGTTGACCCGCTTCGGACGCGACCTCGAAGAGCAGCAGCGCGAGCTCACCGACATCAAGGAACTCAGGGCCGACAAGCCGGCGAATGTTGTGCCGATCGACCAGAATGCGACGGACGAAGCGGAGCCGGAGGACGAGACCGAAGCGCTCGATGTCGTTGTCGAGCCGCCGGTCAGCGAGAACGGCGATGGCGAAGAGGGCGAAGAGAAGCCCTGGTACGTGCCGGAACGCGCCTCCCGCCGTCGCTCCAGCGAGTAAATGGCAGCCACCACGACGACACCCAGCGAAGAAGAAGAGGCCGGCAACCTAACCATCCTGGAGCACCTCCAGGAGGCCCGTAAGCGCCTCGTAATCTCGGCGGCCGCCGTTGGCATCGGCCTCATCGCCGGCGCCTTCCTGGCGACCCCGACCCTGAAGTGGATGAAGGGGCCCGGCGAGAGCCGTGTCGAGAACTTCTCCCTCGTCTTCACCGACCCACTCGAGTACTGGGCGACCTTCTTCCGGGTCATGCTCCTGCTCTCGGTCACCTTCGCCATGCCGATCATCGTCTGGCAGTTCCTGGCCTTCGTCGGGCCCGGCCTCACCCGTAACGAGAAGAAGTGGGCCTACCCCATCGTCCTCGGCGCCAGCTTCATGTTCATCGCCGGGGCCGCCTTCGCCTTCTACGTGGAGCTGCCGCCGGCCCTCAACTTCCTCCTCGATGCCGGCGACGTCGCTGAGCCCTTCATCTCCGTGAAGGCCTACGTCGACTTCGTCACGCGCCTCATGTTCGTCACCGGCCTCGTGTTCGAGACGCCATTCGTCGTCATGGGCCTGGCCAAGATCGGCCTCGTGACCTCGAAGAAGCTCCTCGGCTGGTGGCGCTTCGCCATCGTCGGCGCCTTCATCATCTCGGCCATCGTCACGCCTTCGATCGACCCGATCACCCAGACCCTCGTGGCCCTGCCGATGATCGTGCTCTACTTTGTCGGCATCGTCCTCTCCCGCCTGGTCGAGAACACCCCGATCATCCCGCGCCGCTAGCCATCGGCCTCCCCAAACCGTAGCCGAGGTGCTCCCACCTCGGCGGTCATTCGCGCGTCCACCTCTCGTCCGTCGGCACAGAGCCAATCGCGGCACCAAGGCCCCCTCGTTGCGAGCCATCGCGCTAGCGAGGCGAAGCAATCCCGGCGCTCCCCGGCGTTTCGAAATGCCCGAGGGCGCGCCCTTCGCCCGCGCACGCGTCGACTCCCCATGTCTATGCCTCGTACTTGATCATTGCGTGACACGAGCCTACTCTTAGCGCATGTGGAAGCTCACCTCGGTAGCCCTGATCGCGGCCGTCCTCGGCGGTATTCTCGGCGCCGCCGTCTATGCAGTCGCCTTCGATAGCAACACCGATGACACGGACGCCGGCAACAACGAGGCCTCCACCATCAACCAGACGGCGAACGCGGCGCCTCATACACATGGGGCCGCTTGATAGCTTTCGCGAGCTCGACACGACGCCGTTCTGCGTGCAATCGCAGCACTTCTGCCTGGTCCAGCTCGATTCAGGCGAAGTCCGGGCCCTCTACACCTACGACCCGCATCCCTGGTTCCGAGAGCAAGGCTGCGATCTTCCCTGGCGCCCCGACTTTACCTTCACGGATCCTGCCACCGGCGAGGCATCCCAGGGATGGTTCCGCGGCGGTTGCAGTGGTGCCACCTTCCGCTACGACGGCACGCTGGTTTTCGGCCCCAGTGCGCGTGACATGGACCAGTATCCCGTGACCATGGAGAAGGCCGAAGACGGCGAGATCATCGTGGTGGATACGCGCACCCTCATCTGTGGCCAGAACCGTTCCACCGGCGGCACGCCTCCCCCCTGTGAAAAGGCGCCCCAACCCCAGTAGCCCATCGCCCAAGGCCCTAGCCGAAAACCGTAGCCGGGGTGCCCACACCTCGGCGGCCATTAGCGCGTCGACGCCTCTCGGGCCCGAAGTCTCGAGGGGTAACGGGGGTGGGGTGCTGGCCCATGCCTGTCCAGAGCCTCCCCGAAGGGCGCTGGGGGCGGGCGTCGGGGGTGACCCCCTGGCCGTTTATTCTCCCCACCCATAACGCTATATCAGGTAAACAGTTCTGCTTGACCGCTTCGATGCCCGGTGCTAGCATCGGATTCGGTTTATATGCGTACCTCTTCCACTTCCCAGCCAACGTCTTCTCATCCCACGAGGCGCCCTGAGCGCCTCTCGCGTTTCGGAGGCCCGTCTTGAACTTCGATGAGCGCGGCAAAGCCCTCGGTCAGCTCAACACCGGCGTCACGAGCTGTCACGCCTGCCCCCTCAGCGCCCAGCGCACTCGCGCCGTACCCGGCGAGGGCCCCGTGGACGCCGAGATCATGTTCATCGGCGAAGCGCCCGGCTACTACGAAGACCAGCAGGGCAGGCCGTTCGTCGGCGCCGCCGGTCAGTTCCTGGAGCAGCTCCTCGCCAGCATCAACCTCAAGCGCACCGACGTCTTCATCGCCAACGTCGTCAAGTGCCGGCCGCCCGGCAACCGAGACCCGCTGCCGGAGGAGATTTCGTCCTGCTCCCACTGGCTCGATGAGCAGCAGGAGATCCTCAGCCCCAAAGTCATCGTCACCCTCGGGCGCTACTCTCTCGGGCGCTACATGTCCGGTACGCCCATCGGCAAGATTCACGGCCAGGGACGCCGCGTCGGTGACGTCTGGGTCGTGCCGATGTACCATCCTGCCGCGGCCCTGCATCAGGGCTCCCTGCGCGCCACGATCGAGAACGACTTCCGGCGCATCCCCCAGTACCTCGAGGTCGCCCGCCGCGAGCTCGCAGCCGCCCAACCAGAACCCGTGGCCGCCGGTCCCGCGCAGCCTGAAATCACCCAGATGAAGCTGTTTTAAGTGGCAAACACTGACACCCTTCGCGTAATTCCCCTCGGCGGTCTCGGCGAGATCGGCAAGAACATGATGCTGCTCGAGTGCGGCGACGACATGATCGCCGTCGACGCCGGCCTCATGTTCCCTGAAGAGGACATGCTCGGCATCGACCTCGTCATCCCCAACGTCTCCTACATCGAGGCGAACCGGGAGAAGTTCAAGGCCATCGTCCTCACCCACGGCCACGAGGACCACATCGGCGGCCTGCCCTACATCCTCCGAAAAGTCCAGGCGCCGATCTACTGCACGCCCCTCACCTCAGGCCTGCTCGGGGTCAAGCTCAAGGAGCACCACCTCCTGGGCACCACGGAGCTGCGCCAGATTTTGCCCGGCGAGACCGTCAGCATCGGCTGCTTCAAGGTCGAGGCCTTCAGCGTCGCCCATAGCGTGCCCGACTCCGTGGGATACGCCATCCACACGCCCGTCGGCATCGTGATCCACACCGGCGACTTCAAGCTCGACCACACGCCGGTCATGGGCCAGGTCACCGACCTCTCCCGACTCGCCCAGTTGGGCAAAGAGGGCGTCCTGCTCCTCCTCGCCGACTCGACCTACGCCGAGGTCGCGGGTTATACGCCGTCGGAGCAGGTGGTCGGCGAGGCGCTGATGAACATCATGGCCGCCGCACCCGGCCGCGTCATCGTCGCCACCTTCGCCTCCCTGATCGCTCGCGTGCAGCAGGTCATCGACGCCGCCGAAGCGACCGGCCGCAAGGTCTTCGTCACCGGCCGCAGCATGATGGACAACGTGCAGATGGCCCGCGAGCGCGGCTACCTCAACTTCCCGCGAGAGCTCAGCCTCAACGTCGGCGAGCTGCGCAACACGCCCGCCGAGGACGTAGTTGTCATAACGACGGGATCGCAGGGCGAACCCACCTCGGCGCTAACCCGCATGGCGAACGGCGACCACCAGCACATCCAGGTCCAGCCCGACGACACCGTCGTGCTCTCCGCATCGCCCATCCCCGGCAACGAAGCCCTCGTCTACCGCACCGTCGATAACCTGTTCAAGCTCGGCGCCCGGGTCATGTACAACCGCACCGACAACATCCACGTGCGCGGCCACGCCGCCCGGGAAGAGCTCAAGATCGTCCACGCCCTCGTCAAGCCGAAGTTCTTCGTGCCCGTGCACGGGGAGTATCGCCACCTCGTCCTCCACGCCCGCCTGGCGCGCGAGATGGGCGTCGAGGAAGACAACGCCATCGTCCTGGTCGACGGCGACGTGCTGGAGCTGGACGGTGAGACCGCTACCACCGGCGAGCGCATCCAGGCCGACTACGTCTACGTCGACGGCATCGGCGTCGGCGACGTGGACGACGTGGTCCTGCGCGACCGCCACCACCTCGCGACCGACGGCATGGTCGTCATCATCCTCACGGTCGATAACCAGACCGGCAAGCTCGTGGGCCGCCCCGACGTGGTCTCGAAGGGCGTCACCAGCATCGATGAGTCCGAGGAGCTCCTGGAGCGCACCCGCGAGGTCGTCATCGACGTCATCGGCGGCGAAAAGGACCACATCTCCGAGTGGTCGGACGTCAACCAGCGCGTCCGCGAAGCCGTCGGCAAGTTCCTCTACAGCGAGATCCACCGCCGCCCCATGGTCCTCCCCGTCGCCGTCGAGGTGTAGGGGCGCTTGAGGCCACACTGATTCATCCGCGGGTGCAAACGGCCTGAAGCGTAGTCTGCTCCGCTCATCCTGAGGCTCTCGAAGGAAGAGGACCCATGGACCCACGTAGAACGTACAGGTAGGGGCCGACCGCCTCGAGTGCTAACGTCGCCCCCATGGCACTCACGATTCGCCCTGCCCGCGACGCCGACCTCCCGTCCCTCATCGCCCTGCTCCAGCAACTCTCGCTCGATGACCCACGAGAGGACCCTGCCGCGCTCGATCGCTACGAAGCCGCCTTCGCCGAGGTGCAATCGGACCCGCGACAGACCCTGCTCGTCGCCGAGGACGCCGGCGCCATCGTGGGCACCGTCACGCTCGTGATCGTCCCTAACCTCACCCACGTCGGCCGTCCCTACGCCATCATCGAAAACGTCGTGGTTGACGATGCGCACCGCGGCAAGCGCTACGGCGAAGCCCTCATGCGCTACGCCACCGACATCGCCCACGACGCCGGGTGCCACAAGCTCGCACTCACCAGCAACCGCCATCGCACGGAGGCCCATCGCTTCTACGAGCGCCTCGGCTTCACCGCCACCCACTTCGGCTTTCGCATCGACTTCGAGGGCTCGTAGCGTCTAGGCGCCCGCGAGGCGCAGCAGCGCGTCGCCATGCACCCGCAGGTAGGACTCGTTGGCGCCATCCCGCGAGTCCAGCGACTGCTTCTTGGCGTCGAAGGCAATGCGCCACAGCGCCGCGGCCCAGCCGATCTCTCGTTCGTCCGGCGTCCACGCTCGCTCTCGCGCGACGGCATACGCGTCCAGAAACGCCCCCATCTGCTCCATCGTCGTCGCACCGTCCGTCACGCAGAACGTCGACGCCACCACACCCGCCAGTCCCGCCGCCGAGAGCCGCACGACGCTGTCCCAGTCGTGCACCGCGACCAGCTCATCGCCCTGCCAGCGCAGGTTGGACGGGTACCAGTCGCCGTGCCCGATCGACCGCGGCCCGTCGTCGCGCCCAAGCCGCGCTCGCACTCGCGCCGCGATGCCGTCCAGCCAGGCGTCAGGGTGCTCATTCAGGTTGGCGTCGCGGTCGTCCGGCGCCGGCCACAGGCCGGGCTCGTTATGCGCCCAGCCCGCCCACGGCAGCGGCGGATCCAGCACCAGCGAATCGCTGAGCGACGCCGTGATCCCCACCAGGCGCGCCAGCGGCTCGACGTACAGCTCTGGCGTGTCGCCCGATTCGGGGTGCTGCTCGCCGCCCGGCACGTACGCCTCCGCCATCGCGACCAGTTCGCCGAGCGGGCGGTTGGGCACCAGGGGCTCGGGGCAGGGGAAGCCCGCCTCGAAGGCATGCCTCTGCACGACATAACACGCGTCGAGCCGTGGCGACGCTGGCCGCACCTTCACGACGACCTCACGTCCATCCTCGAGCCGCACGCCCACCACGGCCGATAGGTACCCGGCCCGGAACAGGGTCTCGTCGGGCGCGCTGCCGAGGTGTCGACGGCACCAGTCAGCCAGCGCCTCCTCCGATACCTGGACGGGCACTACGCCTCCAGCAACCGGCGCGTCTTCGGCCCTTCGCCGTTCCCTTTGCTCCCGTTTTCTTGGTTCGTCGAAGCGGCAGCGTCCTGCTCGTCCAGCATGCGCGCCATCTCGACCATCAGGTTCGTGCGCGAGCGCAGGGTCATGCTCAGGCCGTTCAGCAGCCCCATCACCCGCCCGACGAACAGCAGGTCCGGCGGGATCTTGATCAGCGGGTTGGAGCGCAGCAGCCGCAGCATGTCGCCGTAGGACTTCTGGAACATCTGCGGGTCGGCCCAGCCCGGCGTCGCGGTCCAGCATCTCCGTCGCGATCTCGCCCACGTACGCCTTGCCCAGGCCCTCGTAGCCCTCCGCCGTGTCCTGCTTCATGCGAAAGCCCAGGTCACGGAACGTCTTGCCCAGCGCGGTCTGGTCCTCCGCCATCAGCGCCCGCGTCATCTGGCCGAAGATGAACCGGAACTGCGGCCCCACCTCCTTCACCTGCCCGAAGTCCAGCAGCACCAGCAGGGCGCACGGCCGTGCTCGCCTTCCGGTCCGGCGTCACCAGCATGTTGCCCGGGTGCGGGTCGGCGTGGAACAGCCCGTGCTGCAGCAGCATCTCCCCGAACGCCACGATCAGCACCTTCGCGACGTCCGCCGTGTCCATGCCGAGTCGCTCGATGCCCTCACGGTCCGCTGATCTTCACGCCGTCGATGAACTGCATCGTCAGCACGCGCTTCGTCGTGTGCTCCCAGTAGATCTCCGGCACCACGATGTCCTCGACGCCCTCGAAGTTCGCCGCGATCTTCTCGGCGTTGCGACCCTCTCCCACGAAGTCGAGCTCGCGCGGGATCTGCGGCTCATCTCCTCGGCGATGAAGCTGAAGTCCAGGGTCTTGTCGAAGCGGTTCAGCAGGCCGATGAACAGCTCGTTGTTGCGCAGGTCGCCCGTCACCAGCTCCTCGATGCCGGGGTACTGCACCTTCACCGCGGCGATGCGCCCATCGTGCAGCACGGCCCGGTGCACCTGCGCCAGCGACGCCGACGCCACCGGCTCGCGCTCGAACTCGCTGAACACGGCCTCGATTGGCTGGCCCAGCTCCCCCTCGACCACGCGCCGGATCACCTCGAACGGCTCCGGCGGCACCTCGTCCTGCAGCCGCGACAGCACCTGCGATGTACTCGTCCGGCACGATGTCCGGCCGGCTGCTGAGGAACTGCGCCGTCTTGATCAGCAGGCCCTGGTTGCGCACCGCCACGTCGTACAGGTGCTCCGCGCTCCAGCGATGGTGCCGCTTGCGCCGCGCCTCCGCCCACGCGCTGCCCCGCCATCGCTGCAGCACGCCGATCGCCTTGTAGCCCAGGAACAGCCGCGCCAGCACCTGCCCCAGGTCGGCGAAGCGGACGAGACGGCTGCGTACTGGCCGGCGCAACGGGCGATGCGGGTCGAGAGTCATGTACCTCTATGAAAGCATGCCCTCAGCCTCGGAGCGAATCTGAGCGGCTGTACGACACGAATCCTCGGTAGCCGAGGCTTCCCAGCCTCGTCGCCCACCCCGGCACCTTTTCGCCATAAGCATGTCGAAGGAGTGGGTAAGTGCCACTCGCCAGGCCCGACGATCCCCAGAGGCCCTCAGGCAAATCGAAGGTGCCTGCGATGCTCACGAAGACCAGTACAACGAAGTGCCCCCTCTCCGAAGTCGGAGAGGGGGTTAGGGGGTGAGGTTTCTCTCGCCCTCAGACCTCCCGTCGTGCCGCCCAGGCGATGCCGCGCCGGATCAGCTCCTTGTACACCGGCATCTCCCATGGTCCGCGACGGTCCGGCTGCAGGGTGCCCGGTCGCGGCGTGTCGAACGGCCGGTTCGCGTGCCCGAGCGCCAGGTACAGCACCTCGCCCTCGCCGACCCGATGGCGGTACATCAGCGGCCGCACGCCCTCTTCGACCTGCCGGCCCCCCAGCGCCTCGCCGCCCCACCGCGTCTCCAGCAGCACTTCGATATCGCCGGTCACGTCGATCACGTATAGCTCATCGTCCACCTCGAACGGCTCGATGCCGCGCAGCAGCGGGTCGCTCGGCGCGCTGATCGATACCGGGAAGTGGCTGTAGGCCGGGTGGGTGATAAACCGGCTGCCCAGGATGCCCGGCAGCTACTCGTTCCCCGCCACCGAGTTGCTCGCGTGAATCGCGAACCACCGCCCGCCCTTCTCCAGGAACCGCCGCAACGCCTCGCAGTTGCGCCTCGCTACCGGCACCTGCGACGTGTAGCTCACCAGCACGTCGCCCGCCTCGATCGCCTCGCCCGCGTCGTAGTTGTTCCACGCATCCGTCCGGATGTCCCCGGCCTCGTACAGCGCCTGCGCCAGCCGCCAGCGCGCAAAGTCGAAGTCATGGTTGCGCGCCGGGCTCCCGGTCACCAGGTTCGCCATCACCAGTTGCGACATGCAGCGTTCCTCTCGCGCTCACGAACTCACAGAACGCCGCCAGTTTACGCGACGCGCAACGACTCGGCGATACGAGTGCTCCCACAATGCGTAGCCGAGGCTTGCCTGCCTCGGCCGTCCTCAACTCCGTTCGCCCTGAGCCCGTTGAAGCACGAGGGGTCAAGTATCATCTCATACGCCCAAAGGTCACCAGAGACACGGGGTGCCCCCTCGCCCCGCAGGGAGAGGGGGTTAGGGGGTGAGGTTACCCCCGCAGCGCCCGCGCAGCTTCTTTCGCGTGATACGTGATGATGATGTCCGCCCCGGCGCGCTTGATCGCCGTCAGCATCTCGAGCGCGATGCGGTCGCCGTCCAGCCAGCCGTTCTGCGCCGCCGCCTTCACCATCGAGTACTCACCCGACACGTTGTACGCCGCGAACGGCATATCGAAGCGCTGACGCGCCTGCGACAGCACGTCCAGGTACGAGAGCGCCGGCTTCACCATGACGATGTCCGCGCCCTCCTCGATCTCCGACTCGATCTCGCGCAGCGCCTCTCGCCCGTTCGGCGGGTCCATCTGGTAGCCGCGGCGATCGCCGAACGCCGGCGTGCTGTCCGCCGCGACCCGGAACGGCCCGTAGAACCCGGACGCGTACTTCGCCGCGTACGCCATGATCGGCGTCGACTCGTGGCCGGCGCCGTCGAGCGCAGCCCTGATCGCCGCCGTGTGGCCGTCCATCATGTCGGACGGGGCGACCATGTCCGCGCCCGCCTCGGCCTGCGCCAGCGCCGTCTGCGCCAGCAGCTCCAGCGTCGAGTCGTTCTCGACCTCGCCGGCGGGCGTCAGGATGCCGCAGTGGCCGTGGTCCGTGTACTCGCACAGGCAGACGTCGCAGATCACGCACAGCGTCCGGGTCGGCGTCCTTCAGCGCCCGCACCGCCTCCTGGACGATGCCGTCCGACGCGTACGCCTCGCTCCCCCGGTCGTCCTTCGAGGCCGGCAGCCCGAACAGCAGCACCGCCGGCACGCCCAGCTCCCGCAGCTCGCGCGCCTCGCCCGCCAGCTGGTCCAGCGATAGCTGGTACTGCCCCGGCATCGACGCGATCTCGTCCCGCACGCCGCGCCCATGCGTCACGAACAGCGGGTACACGAAGTCGCGCGGGTCCAGTCGCGTCTCCGCGACCAGGCTGCGCAGCGCCTCGCTCCGCCGCAGCCGCCGGAAGCGCTTGAAGGAAGCAGGGAGTCGGGTAGTAGTTGTCATAGGTGTTGGCCCCCATGGTCCTAATTAGCTCAATTCTACGACCTGTTGTGGATCTCTCATCGGAGATATCTCGCTCAGTCGTTGCCGGATTGAGATGGTTCTCCGGGGCATCGAGGGTATCATAGGCTCGGCCTGGTGGGGCTCTAATTACTGCTCGCTTAAGTTCTCGTGTATAGGCGTAATCATGACGTTCTGGAAGTGCTCCTCGGCGTCCCAGTGAAACGTCAAGAGGCGCTGCCCTCCACCCCACCAGAATCGCAACTGGAACTCGAAGAAGTCCCCGCGAGGCGTGACCGGGAGATTGTAGGCGCAGTTCCAGTGTCTTGATTGCTGCAGTCGCGCCTTCGTCCAGTCCGAAGCATCTCCGCCTTGCCGAGTCCGCCATTCGAGACCACCGATGTCGGTACCGTCGACTTGCGCGACGTCGATTTGGAAACTCCATCTGGCATCAGGCTGTTTCGGCCTGCTGCTGGCGAGACCCAGGCGGAAGACTGGGGCTCCAGGGCGATCCTCCCAGTTCTTCGGGACGTCTGGCGAGAGAATTTCAATGAGTCGACTGAGCATGGATGCAGGCGTTGCTCCTACTCGGCCCTCGTGCTCCGCCTTCCTTTGCCTCAGCCAGTCAGCGGTGTAGGTGTCCTCATGGTCATCAACCTGCTTGTGGTGGATAGGGCACAGAAGTACGAGGTTATCGAGACTATGAACGAATGTCGGAGACAACTGCGCGATGTACCTCGCTGAACCCGGTCGCTGGCCATGGATGTGACAAATCACCCCAATCACCGAGCCCTGATCCCACATGGGTGCCTCGCAGTCGGGAAAGGCGCACTTGTTGCCGGACAGTGCAAAGAGGGCGGTCCGGGTGTTCTGACTGGGTGCGCTGGCGCTCGTTTGTCATGGTCTCGCCTTCTACGCGGTTCTCGCTGAGAGCAATCTATTTCGCGCATGCGCGATACAGGTAGGCCCCGGAGCCGGGAAGGATTCAGGCAAGCGTGTTAGGCCTCCCACGTAAGGTTAAGCAAAAGAGAAGGGGGCTGCGCTCTCACGCAGCCCCCTCAATGCTCTCGATTTGCCGTACTGGCTACTTGCGCGGCGTGGCCTTCTCGTAGCGCTTGCGGAAGCGCTCGACGCGACCCGCTGTGTCCATCAGGCGCGCCTCACCCGTGAAGAACGGGTGGCACTTGCTGCAGATGTCCAGGTGAATCGACTCCTTCGTGGAGTTCGTCTTCCAGGTGTTACCGCAGGCGCAGATGACCGTCGTCTCGCCGTACTTTGGGTGTCCTGTTGCCTTCATTAAGATGCTACCTCTGCGTAAACGCTGACCTTCTTGCGACGGCCCTTGGCGAACGGCTCGAACTTCACCTTGCCCTCGACCAGCGAGAACAGCGTGTGGTCGCGCCCGCAGCCGACGTTGTTGCCGGGGTGGATGCGCGTGCCACGCTGCCGCACGATGATCGTGCCGGGCAGGATGAGCTGGCCGTCGTAACGCTTCACGCCCAGGCGCTTCGAGTTACTGTCGCGGCCGTTCTTGCTGCTGGAACCAGCTTTCTTGTGTGCCATGTCTTATTCCTCTGCCTGCTCTTCGCCGGATGCCGGTTCTGCTTCCGGCTCCGCGGCAGCACGACGGCGTCGCGTGCGCGGTGCAGGCGACGCCTCCGTGCTGGCTTCCGGCGCTTCCACCTCTGTTGCCTCGGCGACGGGCTCCTCGGCGGGTGCTGCCGCCACCGGGGCCTCAGCCTCGACGCGGCCGGCGAAACCGGCGGGGCGCTCCGGCATCTCGACGACGGGTGGGGCGTAAGGCGGAGGCGCCTTCACCGTCACGCCGTTAGCCGTGATCTCCTGGATCGAAAGGGTGGTGAAGCCCTGGCGGTGACCGCGCTTGCGGCGGTAGCGCACCTTGGCCTTGTACTTGAAGTTGATGACCTTCTTGCCGCGGCCGTGCTCGACGACTTCGGCGACGACGACGGCGCCGTCTACGGTCGGTGTGCCCACGGTAACGCTGCCGTCATTGCTGACGAGCAGGACCTCGTGCAGCTCGACACGAGAGCCCGGCTCCGCGTCCATGGTTGCGACTTGGAGCACGCTACCTTCGTGCACACGGTATTGCTTGCCGCCGGTACTGATTACAGCGTCGATCACGAGCCTCCTTGATTTGGGCCAAAGTAGATTATCGACGAAGCCAGGCTTGTGTCAACGTCGCCAGATTCGAAACGCTCCGGGGGAACGGTGATTACATACAGAATATCATGCCCGGCAACATGACATAACGCTAGATGCCGGTCGAAACTCCAATGATCGACCCCAGCACGAACGTAATTGCCGCTGCGACCGCACCGATCGCGAGCTGACGGCCGCCGCTGAACACCACGCTGCGACCCGTGAACACCGATAGCAGGGCGCCGACGCCGAACAGCGCCAGCCCCGATAGCGCGATGCTGATTGCGACGATCAGGGCCGATCCGCCGAAGAAGTAGGGCGCCACCGGCAGGACCGCCCCGATCGCGAACGCCCCGAACGAGCTCGTCGCGGCGTTGATCGGCGACCCCAGCTCGCCGGGGTCGAGGCCCAGCTCCTCACGCACCAGCGTGTCGAGCGCAACCTCAGGGTTCTCGGTGAGCTGGTGCGCCAGGCGGTCCGCGTCGGCCTTGGGCAGGCCCTTGGCACGGTAGATCAGCGCCAGCTCCTGGATCTCCTCCTCAGGCGAGACGGCCAGCTCGGCCGCCTCGAGCTCGATCTGGCGCTCGAATAGCTCTCGTTGTGCTTTCATCGAGACGTACTCGCCGGCCGCCATCGAGGCCGCGCCCGCCAACAGCCCCGAAAGGCCCGCCAGCAGCACGAACTGCGGTTCGGCCCCGGCGCCGGCGAAGCCCATGACCAGGCTCAGGTTGCTCACGAGTCCGTCGTTGACCCCGAACACGGCCGCGCGCAGGCTGCCGCCCCCGGCGTTGTGGTGCCAGCGTTCGCCGCGCGAGACGTTCTCGCGCGCCAGCTCGCCCAGGGTGCGGGCGTGGCTGCGTTCGTTGCTCGCCAGTGCGGCCGTCGCCGTGTCCTGCGTGGCGTACTCGGCCGAGCCGCTGAGCTCACTGCCGTGCAGCAGGGGATAGATCGCCTTCGGCCCGGCGATGCGTGCGATCGTCTTCAAAACGCGTGTCTTGAAGCTCACCCGATGCCGCGGTAGCGAAATGCCCTGCGACTGCAGACCACCCGCCATTACCACGGCGTGCATCACCTCGGACTCGGCCATCTCCCGCAGGATCGAGGCCCGGTCTTCGTCCTCCTCGATGCGTGCGAGGTAGTTGTAGAGGTTGGCGCTGTCGAGCTCGTTCTTCCAGTTGGCCAGCAGTAGCGCCGGCCTCGGTTCGACGACCTCACGGGGTTCGCGTATAGCCATGGCCCCATGGTATCTGTGGTTTCGATAACTCGTCCAGAATAAGAAACATTCTAAGCGGGGGCTAAGCGCCACCCTACGCGGAGCCTGTCGATGCCCTGCAAGCACCGCTATCGATACGCTCGCATATGCGCTAACCCCACTCCATGTTGGTTCAGAGCCTGTTCCACTTACTCCGTGAGCAGTGCCCGGTATCCAGTCTTCCTCTCCCTAACCAGGGAGAGGGTCGGGGTGAGGGTGAGGTGCGTCTCGTCTAGCGCAATCTGTGACGGGATGCCGCTGGCGTCGTTCGGCGTTAGGTGAGGCGCATCTCGTCCCTGCGAGCTGCGCTTTGGGCGGCACACTGCCCCGGGGTTCAGCCCGGGGTGAAGCGCGCTAAAATGCCCCCAGTGGCCATCCGAATCCTCCCGCCGGAAGTCGCCAGCCGCATCGCCGCGGGCGAGGTGGTTGAGCGCCCCGCCTCGATTGTCAAAGAGCTGGTTGAGAACGCCCTCGATGCCGGCGCCACGCGCATCAGCGTCGAGGCCAACGAGGGCGGCGTTGCACTCATCCGCGTCGTCGACGACGGCTGCGGCATCGTGCCGGACGAGCTGCCCCTGGCCTTCTCACGCCACGCCACCAGCAAGCTCGACGCCGACGCCGACCTCGACGCCATCGCCACCCTCGGCTTTCGCGGCGAGGCCCTGCCCAGCGTCGCCGCCGTCGCCGAGGTCGAGGCCGTCTCGCGCCAGCACGATTCCCCGAAGGCGGCCCGAGTGCGCATCAGCTTCGGCGAGTTCGTGGAGCAGGGCGCGGCCGGCGCCGCCCCTGGCACCTCGATCAGCGTGCGCAACCTGTTCCGGGAGCAGCCGGCGCGCCTCAAGTTCCTCCGCTCCCCCGGCTCCGAGGCCTCACAGATCGCCGGCATCGTCAGCCACTACGCCCTCGCATACCCCGAGGTCGCCTTCGCCCTGCGCCTCGATGGCAAGGACAGCTTCTCGACCGCCGGTACCGGCAGCCGTCGCGAGGCCGCCGCCGGCGTTTACGGTCGCGACGTCGCCGCCGCCATGATCGAGGCGATGGAGCTGGACGAGACCCACAGCCTCGAGGCCCTCGTGGCGCCGCCGAACGTCACCCGCTCCAACCGCTCCTACGTCACCATCTTCATCAACCGCCGCTGGGTACGCAGCCGCACCCTCTCCTACGCCGTCGAGGAGGCTTACAGCGGCATGCTCCAGGTCGGCCGATTCCCCATCGCCATCGTCGACCTGCGACTGCCCCCGGAGGAGGTCGACGTCAACGTCCATCCGGCCAAGGCCGAGGTGCGACTGCGCAACGAACGCCAGGTCTTCGCCTTCGTCCAGCGCCCGATCCGTGCCGCCCTCTCCGGCCTCTCGCCCGTCGGCACCGACTCTGCGACGGCCTGGCCGCGCGCCTCCCTCACCCTCAACCCGCCGAGCTACCAGTACGGCGCCTCCTCGGTCGCGTCACCGCAGCCGAGTGCCCCGCTGCAGTCCGACCTCATCCCCCAGCGCGCCTTCGAGGCCGAGATCGCCCAGCACGCCTTGCCCGCGGCGATGCCGATCCTGCGACCCCTCGGCCAGGCCGGCACCACCTACATCATTGCCGAGGGCCCGGCCGGCCTCTACCTCGTCGACCAGCACGCCGCCCACGAGCGCGTCATGTATGAGCGCTTCCTCAAGGACCTCAACGCCGCTGTGACCGTCTCCCAGCCCCTGCTGGCGCCGATTTCGCTCGACCTCGCCCCGGCGCAGTCGTCCCTGGTCTCGACCTTCTCAGATGCCCTCGAGGCCCACGGCTTCGGCGTCGAGCCCTTCGGTGGCGGCGGCTACCTCCTGCGCGCCGCGCCCGCCGGCTTGCGACGCGAAGACCCCGCGCACGCCTTCATGGAGCTCCTGGACCTCCTCACCCGCGAAGACGCCCCCGCAGACCCCCGGCACCGCGTCGCCGCCTCCCTGGCCTGCCACGCCGCCGTGCGCGCCGGCCAGACCCTCGCCCCCGAAGAGATGCGAGACCTCATCGAGCAGCTCGAAGCCTGCGAAACCCCCCAGACCTGCCCCCACGGCCGCCCCACGATGCTCCACCTCAGCGCCGACGAGTTGGCCCGCCGCTTCAGCCGCAAATAGCAGCTCGATTCTCGGCCAAGGGCGCTGCTCGGGGCTCTACTGGTCATTGCGAGGAGCGAAGGTCGCGACCAAGCGACTGCAGCGACGCGGCAATCTCACAACGTGTACTGCCCAGCGAGAGGCAGCAAAGCCTGACAACGTGGCAGCAGGTCTTCAGACTTGCGACGGCGCAGGTGATATCTGTAACTAACGTTTCGCGTGAGCCGAAGCATCCCTGTCGCTGGAAGGAAGTGCTGTCGTGGCGTAGCAGGCCTCGGGCTCTAGGCAACATAGGGTCAAGAAGGGGGTAGCGGGGGCGAAGCCCATGCGCGGGGGGCTTTGGGGGGTGTCCCCCCAAGCTCTCTTTTCCTTTGGGGGCGCAGCAGCGCGATAGCGATGCGAAGCTACTACGCTCCCGATTGTCGTTGCGAGAAGCGCAGCCTTCCTATGCTCCTAAGCTGACGAGCGCTCCGAACCTCAGTACACAATTTCCATGCGCAACCCACGACCATCCCGTGCAGGCTCCGAAGGCAACGTCCGCGCCTCACCCCGCACGACACGCGACGCCGTCCACGCCAGCACCGCCGCATCGTAGAGGTCGTCCATCGCCGCGCCCCGAGGCGCCCGCCACTCCCGCACGAGCTCCCCGTACACACCTTCGAGCAACGCCAGGCGCTCGCGTGCGCCCTCCCGGCCGCGTTTAGCGTGTCGCAGGTGCTCGCCCTTGAGCGCGCAGAAGCTTACCTCCGGATGCGACTCACGCACGCGCTCCTGCAGCCCCGGCGTCATCACCGCGTCGATCTCGCGCATCTTCGGCAGCAGGTTGTACGTCTGCTTCGGCAGCCCTGCCCGGATGCTCCTCGATAGCGCGTTCAGCGCCCAGTAGTCGCCATCGGCCGTAAGCAGGGCGCGCGGTGGCGGTGGGAATACGCTGCTGCGCCGCGGCCCGATGAACCGCCGCGCTTCGATGTCCGCCTGGCGCACGCCGTCATCACTGAACCCGATCGGCATGTCGATGCACACGCCCGAACACTGATTTATCGCTTCGATTAGCCAGTCAAAGCTTGCAGCAAGGCCCACCTGCCTGAATTCAAGCTTGCTGCCGGCAGCTTCGACAACCACGTAAATCCAGCCTGAACGGCATCCATCCACACCTGCTACAAGCGCTTTGGTTAAGGGTTTACCACTACCCATAAAGCTAAAGGCCTTTCATGACGAGAATCTAAAAGAGTCCTGAAAGGACTGGGGGCACTCTAGAACAATTTCCGCCGGACATTCGCCGCAAGGATGCGGGGTTCTGGCTCAAGCCGCGCGCACCAAAGCGTTAGGCGCCAGGAGGCTCGCTACGAACCCGCAACGTGTCGGCATCGCTCTCGTCGCCATAGGTATGGTTGCGCTCGTGGCAGCCTTCAGCCTCTACGTGTTGAATGACGAGGGAAGTGATCACTCCATCCAGTTCGCCGCGAACGGGCGATTGCCCCTCGTTAACACGAATAGCCCAACCTCTACAGCACCTCAGGCCCCCCTCGATCCGACGGCAACGGTCACGTCGACTGCAACCCCGAAGGCATCTGGTAGTCTCGTTGAGCTTGAGTCGCAGGCGGAAGGAGCCAGCCTGGTAGGCGCGTCCCCCACGGAACTGCCGCCAACTGCCACGGCCGTGCCGCCCACCGCAACCCAGGTCCCGCCCACGGCGACCGCCATCCCACCGACGCCGATCCCTCCAACTCCGGTGCCACCGACACCCATCCCACCGACCGCAACGCCGGTGCTGCCAACGGCCACCGCCGTCCCCGCCGACCGCGATCGTCCTTCCGCCGACGCCGACTACAGCGCCTCAGCCCCCCGCAACCAGCCTCACCAGCTTTGAGTCGCAGATGTTCGCGTTGCACAACCAACAGCGCGCCGCCAACGGCGTAGGCGCCCTCCAGATCGACCCCACTCTCGTCGCCGTCGCCCGCCAGCGCGCCCAGGACATGGCCACTAACAACTACTTCGCCCACGTCTCCCCGTCGGGCCAGACCGCTTTCGACATCATTGATGCCTACGGCTACGTCTACGCCCTGGCCGGCGAGAACATCGCCCGCAACAACTACCCCGTGTCCCAAAGCGTCACCGTCGCCATGGACGGCTTCATGAACAGCCCCGGCCACCGCGCCAACATCCTCGAAGGCCAGTTCACCAAAGTCGGCATCGGCGTCGCCACGGACGGCAACGGCATGTACTACTTCGCCGTCGTCTTCGCCGGATAACCCAACGTAGCCTGGTGCAAGCAGTGCGATTGCCTATCATTGGGCCGTCATGTCCGTTCAGGCGCTCTGTTTCGACCTCGACGACACGCTGATAGAGAGCCGTTTCGAACTCATCGCCGAACGAGTCGCGAAAACGCTGGCGGCTGAGAACATAGGGCTCAGCGCAGCCGAGATCCTCGAGGCCAACGCTGTAGCCTGGGATCAGTACTGGCCGGAGGTCGAACGCGACTGGATTCTGGGCCGGCTCGATACGCAGACGCTGGGCCTCGAAGCCTGGACTCGAACCCTACGTGCATGTGGTTGGGACGACATCAATCTCGCGGTCCGCGCTCGGGATCTTGCCCGGCGATACCAGCGGGAGACCGTGCGTTTCCATGAAGGTGCTTCAGACCTGATCAAGCAGCTGGGACAACGCTATCCACTGGCCCTCATGACCAATGGTGCCGCCGATCTGCAGCGAGAAAAACTCCGGCATTTGGAGCTGGAGAATCGCTTCAACCTGATCGTTATCTCCGGCGAGCATGGCATCGCCAAACCTGACCCCGCCGTCTTCGCTCTTGTCCTGAACGAGTTTGGCATCAAGGATGCTCAGAACGTCTGGCACATCGGCGATAACCTGAGGACAGACGTCGGTGGGGCGAAGGCGGCCGGGTTGACCGCAGTCTGGCTCAACCGCAAGGGTGGCAGCCGCGATCCCGCCGATCCGGAGCCCGATTACGAGATCGCATCGCTGTCAGGTCTCCCACAACTCCTGGCGATGTCATAAGCAAGGAAGGCGTAGCTGCGGGATTCATCCCGCGGTGTCTTCCCTTGGGCTGCCTGCTGTTGTCTACCGTGACACAAAGGAAGAGAGGTGGTGCGGCCCAACGCTGTTGGGCGCACCACCTCTCTCTAATCAAGCGCTGACCGCTGAGCGGTAACAGCTAGAAGCTGAGTAGCTACACCGGCTTGAAGTCCGCCACGCGGTCGTCGATGAAGTACGACTCACAGGCGAGGTCCAGAAGCTCCTTCGAGCACACCGGATCCACGCCTCGGAAGCTCGCGATGTCCATCAGCAGGTCGATGATGTCTCGGGGATGCACGCCACGCAGGTTGCGGTTCTTGGGCCGGTAGTAGCGCTCGATGATGTAGTGGCCGGCCTGCTCGTCGTACGGGATGCCGTTCGCGCTGCAGACCATCCTCATGATCGTGAGGAATCCTTCCTCATCAGGGTCGCCCACCTCGATCTTGTGGCGGATGCGGCGGAAGAACGCCTCATCACCAAGCTGGCCAGGCGGGATGTTCGTCGAGAACACCAGCAGCAGCTCGAACGGCACCTCCATCGTCTCGCCGCTGAGCAGCGATAGGAAGTCGACGCGCGCCTCCATCGGCACGATCCAGCGGTTGAGCAGCTCCTTCGGCGAGACCATCTGGCGGCCAAAGTCGTCGATGACCAGGATGCCGCAGTTCGCCTTCATCTGTACCGGCGCGATATAGAACTTCGCCTGAGGCGAGTACTTCAGTTCGAGGTCGGCGAGCGTCAGCTCACCACCGGTCATGATCAAGGGGCGCTTGCAGACGACGTAGCGTGCATCGTGCCGGCGCTCCGGCCGCACCGGCACGAACCCGTTGCGGCGGTCGGACGGCGGCTCCGGTTCGGACGGCACCTCCGTGTGCACCCGTGGGTCGAACACGCGCACGATCTGGCCGTTCACGTCTACCGCGTACGGCACCAGGATGTTGCCCTTGAGCATCCGGCCGATGCCCTTTGCGATCGAGCTCTTACCGTTACCCGGGTCACCGTAGAGCAGCATCGTCCGGCCCGAGTTCACCGCCGGCCCCACGAGGTTGCGTGTGATCGGTGTCAGCACCAGGTCTCCCAGCGCCGCGTCGACGATCGCCGGGTCCACGCGCATGTTGCGCACAGACTGTGCCTTAATTAGCTCGATGTACTCGGCGTACGGCACCGGTGTTGGGCCGAGGTACTGGTTGCGCTCAATCGCTTCGACAGCGCGCTCGTTACCCTTCTCGGACAGCGCGTATTGGTACTGCTGCTCGCCGATGCCGGACGAACCCACAACCTCGATGAGCTTCTCTCGCTTGAGGAAGCTCAGGAGGACGTCGGCGATGTTGAAGGGCAGCGCCATCGCCTCGCTGATCTCGCGAGCGGAAGGCCGGCCTGCGTAATAGATCGTCTTGATGCAAAGGTCCAGGAGCTGGCCGAAACCCAGGCCGGTCTCCTCGATCGTATTGGGTTGGGCGCGAAAGGGGGCTTCACCTTCGTTCGGGTGGGCTTGTGTATCCCTACGCCGTTGCGTTGCGGCCGTTGCCTCCATGGGAATCCTCTCTGAGTAAGAAACCTCTTTTGAGAAGTCTCGTCACGCAGAGGGGCAACATCCAGCCCGCGAGAGGCCAAACGGCAACTATTTGTACGCTTTTGAACTTAGTGGGTTTTGAAGTAGCTGAAGTGCGGGGATGAAGGTACGGGTCCAGACCGGAGGCTGCGGCCCAGGCCCCGCCTCCTGTGCCTCAAGCCATCCGGTCCGGTCCCGGCGCTCATGATCCTTCCGTTAGGAAGGAGGGGGAAAACTAAGTGACTGCCGTGGTGTTTCGGAAAGCCTCTTCGCCAGCCATGAACCTTCGTCCAGCTTGGTTCACAACTGAAGGCTGTTTCTCCTCCAGGGCGCGCTCATGGTGCCATAACGGTTTGCGTTAAGTCAACCCCCGAATCTAGAAGTTTTTCAAGATTGTCCACCGAAGCCTGTTTCGCCCGCAGGTTCGTATTCAAATACCTAACCGAAACCCTAAATATCAACCGGTTAGGCGGTGGACTGCCGATCTGCCGACGAATTTGCTGCGGATTTCGCCCAAACCGCCTGAACCACTTAAGTGACCCGCCGCTCAACCGATCCTCTCAATAGAGAGGTGAGGGTGGTATGACACGAGTCTCTTCCGGAGCGAAGGAGACGTCCGGTTTGCAAGAGGGCGCTGAGCCGCGTCCCGATCGAGATGAGGAGAAGCGTCTGGTGCAGCTTGCCGTCGATAAGGATCAGGCCGCGTTCGCAGAGCTGTATGACCGGCACGTTGTCCGCGTGTACCGGCATATCTATTACCTCGTCGGTGACGCTCGCGAGGCCGAAGACCTCACGGCCCAGACCTTCCTCAAGGCCTGGGAAGCCATCGGCCGTTACAAGGAACGGGGCGCCCCCATCGTCGCGTGGCTATTGCGCATCGCTCATAACCTGACGGTGAGCTACCTGCGCTCCAAGCGCGACCACAGCGAGCTGGACGACGTCTACGTCGATCAGAAGCGCGCCGGAAACCCGGAAGCGGTCCTGGAGCAATCGAGCGACGAACGCAGCGTCAGGGAGGCCGTCATGCAACTGCGGGACGAGCAGCGCCAGGTCATCATGCTGCGCTTCGTCGAAGAGATGGGCTATCAGGAAGTCGCCCAGATGATCGGCAAGAGCGTGCCGGCCGTCAGGGTAATCCAGCACAGGGCCCTGGGGAACCTCCGCAAAATCATGCAGGGATAGGCCTGAGGCCATCAGACTCGCCGATTCCTCGCCGACATTAAGAGTGACCTTGGAAAGGCACAGTCAGGGGAGGAACCTTCGACATGGACCAGTTCGACACGGAGCAGGATGAAGTCACAATGAAGCGAAACGAAAATCAGGCCGAGCTAACGCAGGTCGCATCGTTGATCCGGCCCCTGCCGGACAACGTCATCCCTTCAGATGAGTTCTTGCGCCGCACGCGTATGCGTTTGCTCAAGCTGGAGGGCAAGGTCCGTCCCTCCACCCGGCAGGCGGCGTAATCAGACTCGAAAGACATCCAGAAAACACCCGATCGAAGACGGCACCCCTTCGGAGAGGGGTGCCGTTGTTTGTGTCCGTCAGATTCCGATCACGCTGTCATGGAAAAGTCAAGACAAAATTCTCAGAAAAACCCTAACAATCCCTTCAGGTCGCTGCATAAGCGCCGACTACTAATACGTGAGAGAAAGAATCCCCCAGCAAGGCCCTGGCGAAGGCCTGGTTGAGACGGAGGTGTCGCCTAACGACAAAGCATTTGCCAAAGCCTAGCTTTCGAAAAATCCCCGTGGCAGATGTCAGACAGGATGTCGATATCCTGCGGGTCCGGCGGGAAAAGCAAGAAGCCGTTCAGCCTTAAGAGGCATCACAAAACAAGGAGAAAAGATTGCAGTTCGTCAATAACATCATGTACAACCTGCTCGCTCGTATTCAGGACGCGCGAGAAGAGGCCGGCCAGACGCTGGTTGAGTATGGCCTGATCCTGGCCCTCATCTCCATCGTCGCCATCATCGCTCTTGGCACCATCGGCACGAACGTCAAGTCGTCTTCAACAGCATCGGTGCCAGCCTCGACCAGCACGCGCCAGCACGTAGGTCACACTTACAGCCGACTCAAAAGCGCCCCGGATCTTACCGCCGGGGCGCTTTTCTTTTGCTCAAGTACTGAGAACGCCGAGAATGCACTACTGAAATCATGATGACTGCCGATTCTGATATTGAATAAGAGTAAACTCCGGAGGCTTATTCGTGTCCATACTGTATGGTCTTCTTCGGACACAAGTCGCACGAGAAGACGGTCAAGCTCTGGTCGAATACGGACTGATCCTGGCCCTCGTGGCGCTCGTCGCGATCATCGGCGTGGCGGCCATGGGCAGCGACGTGAGCGGCATGTATCGAAGTGGTCAAGGGCGTGGCAACCGCCATGGCGGACGCCGTCGCAGGCTAGTCGAAAAAAGCCAGCTGAACTGACCTGCAGCCCCTAATGCGAGTGGCCGAACCTTCCGAAAACATAACCAGAAGCAAACTTGAGGGAGCAACACATTGAGTCAGAACGCTGGTACCTTGAACCCCGCTCGGGGCAACCGACGTTTTATCCTCCTCGCCATCGTGCTGGGGTTGATGGGCGCCGGGCTCGTTTACGTCGCCACGTCTCGAAACTCCACGACGACTGTACCTGATACCAGTACGGTCCAGCCCGTGCCCGTCGTCGTGGCCAAGGTCGATATCCCTGCCCGAACCCGCATCACCCAGGAGATGCTGGACGTCAAGCTGCTCCAGCCGGAAGCGCTCAGTCCCCTGGCATTTACCAACGTACAGACGGCCGTTGGCCAGGTTACCCGCTACCCCCTTACGGTCGGCGAGCAGGTCCTGAGCACCAAGGTGGTCAACGTCAAGCAACGGCGTTAGCCGCTCACTCTCGTTCGTTATTCCGCAAGGCAAACGCGGCTTCGCGATTACCGCTTCTGCGGTACAGGACGCGGGTGGCCTGCTGCTCCCAGGTGACTACGTAGACATCATCCTGCTGCAGGACGCCACCTTCGGCGACTCGAGCGAGGCCTCCTACGTGGCCCAGACCCTCATGCAGAACGTTGAGGTTCTCGCTGTAGCACAGGCTGTCGTCGATGTCGTCGAAGTGCCTGTAAAGGCCGATGCGACAGCCGAGGCCGGTGCAACGACCGGCGCCACCGGCGCAACTGGCACCGATGGCGCAGCGGCCGAAGGCAGCACGCAGCGGGTCCGCAACAGCGAGTCCGCGCCGATCCCCGGCGCCTCGACCATCACGGTTGCTGTAACGCCGGAAGAAGCAGAACTTCTCTATCTGGCTGAGTCGAACGGCCGCATCCGCCTTTCCGTCCGCCCCTTCGGCGACGATGAGACGGTGGATGTCGACTACCGCCTCAAGACGGAGCTTCTTCCGGAAGGCCTGCCGAACCCGTTCGACACCCTGCGATAGCCCACAACTCCTTTCCAAGGAAGGACCGGAGGACATTTTGCCGAGTAACCTAGAAGTCGTCGTAGTCGATCCTGACTCTAACAGTCGCGCGGACACGAACCGCGCTCTGACGATGGCGCGGTTCACGGTGTCGGGCGAGGCAGGCTACGGCATCGACGCCGTGACGATGGCGCGGGAAAAGAACCCCGATGTCGTCGTGCTGGCCATGGAAGAACCCGTGGCTCGCGCTTCCCAAACCATGAGCGCTCTGGCAGATGCGTTGCCAGAGACACCGATTATCGTCTACTCCAGCCTCTCGGATGCTGCTTCCGTGCGCCGGGCCATGGTGTCCGGCGCGCGTGACTACCTGGTCAAGCCGCCGCGGCCTGAAGAGCTGGCCCGTGCTATCTACAGCGTTCTGGAGCAGGAAGAACGGCGGCGGACACGCCTTACCGGGCAGACTGCAAGCTCAGCCGCGAGAGGAACAGTGATCACAGTCTTCGGTGCCAAGGGTGGCATCGGCAAGACGACGATCTCCACCAACCTCGCGACGGCGCTCTGCCGCAACACGAACAGCTCCGTCGCCATCGTCGACATGGACACCCGATTCGGTGACGTCGCCATCATGATGGACGTCGTTGTCGAGTTCAGCATCGCCGACGTCGGTCGCAATATCGACCAGGTCGACCGCGAATCCATCCGCGACTACCTCGTGCAGCACAGCAGCGGCGTCGAGATTCTGCCGGCGCCGCTTCACCCCACCGAGTGGGGCGCCTTGCATCGTCAGCACATCGCCCGCGTCCTCGAACTGCTCTCGCAGACGCACGATTACGTTGTCGTCGACACCCCCGGTGCCTTCAACGAGCTCGTCGCGACCGCACTGGAGTCCGCAGACATCATCCTGCTCGTCACCAGCATGGACATTGCGAGCATCAAGGACACGGCGCTCGCGCTGGAGATGCTGCGCGCCGCCTCCGTCTCGGAGGACAAGGTGAAGCTGGTCATCAACCACTCCACCTCCTCGAACAGCCTCCGGGCAGAGGACGTCGCGCGCGTTCTCGAGTACGAGGTCTACTGGCGCATCCCGCATGACGTCGCCGTTACCAACAGCAACCAGCTCGGTCAGCCGATCGTGCTGGCAAAGCCCTACGCGCGGGCGTCGCGGGCAATCATGGACATGAGCTACAACCTGGCGGGCCTTCGGCGTGAGCGCAAAGGCTTCCTCGACCGGGTCTTGGGCCGATAGCTGACTTCAACCTGAATAAGAGGAGTTCGTAAAGTGAACGAATTCGGCCAAAGACGCACAATATTCGCGGGTCCGCCACCGAGGAACGGGCAGGGCGTCCGTAATCCTCTGCTGCAGTCCAGCGAGGCATTCAACGAGCTCAAGTTCCGGCTCCACAGCCGCCTCATCGAAGAGCTGGACCCTTCCAAGCTCGAAAGCGGCGACAACCAGCGGGCTCGCGAGGTCGTGGAAGGTGCCGCGCGCGCCCTCATCGGCTCGGAGATGCCCGGCGTCGTCGGCTTCAGCCGCGACGAGCTCATTGCCGCGGTCACGGACGAAATCCTCGGCTACGGCCCCATCGAGCCGCTGCTCCAGGACCCGTCGATCTCTGAAGTCATGATCAACGCGCCGGACACGGTCTACTTCGAAAAGGAAGGCCGCCTCTACCTCAGCCCGATCCGGTTCCGTGACGCCAATCACATCACACGCATCATCGAGCGCATCCTCGCCCCGCTGGGCCGGCGCGTCGATGAGTCTTCGCCGATGGTGGACGCCCGTCTTCCGGATGGCTCCCGTGTCAACATCATCGTCCCCCCGGTCGCACCGAGGAGCCCGACGATCACCATCCGAAAGTTCCGCCAGGACAAGATGAACATGGAAGACCTCATCGCCGTCGGCGCCATGACCACGGAGTGGGGCGAATTCCTGCGAGCCGCTGTTCAGGCCCGCCTCAACCTCATCATCTCCGGTGGTACCGGTTCCGGTAAGACCACCATGCTCAACGCCCTCTCCGGCTACATCCCGGATACCGAGCGCATCGTCACGATCGAGGACCCGACGGAGCTCAAGCTCCAGCAGGCCCACGTCGTGTCGCTGGAAGCACGGCCCGCCAGTCTCGAAGGCCGCGGCGAGGTGTCGCAGCGCGACCTCGTACGAAACTCCCTGCGTATGCGGCCCGATCGCATCATCGTCGGTGAGGTTCGAGGCTCAGAAGCCTTCGACATGATGCAGGCGATGAACACCGGCCACGACGGTTCGATTAGCACCGTTCACGCCAACACGCCCCGTGACGCCCTCGCCCGTATCGAGAACATGATCCTCATGGCCAGCCTGGAGCTGCCTTCGCGGGCAATCCGGGAGCAGATGGCCTCCGCCATCCACGTCATCCTCCAGGTCAGCCGATTCGCTGACGGCTCCCGTAAGGTGACCCACATCAGCGAGGTGTCCGGCATGGAGGGCCAGGTCGTGACGATGCAGGACATCTTCCGCTTCGAGCAGACCGGCATCGACAACGAGGGCCGTGTTCGGGGCGCCTTCCGCTCCACCGGCATCCGCCCCCGCTTCTGCTGAAAAGTTCGAGGCCCTGGGCATCACCCTGGCGCCGAACATCTTCTGCAGGGGTGGCTGCCTGATGGACATCATTGCACTCCTCGCCGCACTTTGCGTGCTCGGTGCCATCGTGATCGGGCTCCTGGGCATCTACAACGCGACGTCCAGCCCCCGCACCAGCATGGATCGGCGCCTCGGTCACCTCATGGGCGAGTCGGTGGGCGACGATTGGGCCGTCGCCGGCGTCTGCGGAAGGCCTGCGCGAGCACCGCGAAGGCCACATCCCGATCATCGGCTCCCTGATCAAGGGCAAGGTCTGGGTCAACGAAGCCGCCGAGAACCTCGAACGGGCAGACATGCGGCTCACCGTTTCGGAGTACGTGGCGATGCGCATCTTCTTCGCGGCCTCTTCGGCGGCGTGGCCTATGTGCTGCTCGGCTCCACCATCGGCCTCGTCCTGGGCGTTATTCTCGCGTTCGTCGGCTTCATGCTGCCCCGCTTCTACATGTCACGCGCCAAGGCAAGCGCCTGAAGCACCTGGAAGACCAGCTTCCCGACGCCCTGACCATGCTTGCGAACTCGCTGAAGGCCGGTTTCGGCCTCATGCAGAGCCTGGAGCTTGCCAGCCGGGAGCTGGCTCATCCCCTTGCGACCGACATCAGGCGCATGCTGCAGGACATCAACGTCGGTATGCAGACTGACGAAGCCCTGACGCAGTTCAGCTATCGTTCCGGCAGCGCCGACCTCGACATCGTCGTGACGGCGATGCTGATTCAGCAATCCACCGGCGGTAACCTCGCCGAGATCCTCGAGACCGTCGGTCACACGATGCGTGAGCGCAACCGTATCCGCGGCGAAATCAAGACGCTGACCACGCAGCAGACCATGACAGGCTTCATCATCGCCGGTCTGCCGCTCGGCGATCGCGCTGGCGATCGGTCTGGCTCAACCCCGAATACATCAAGCCGCTCTACTCGACACTGCCTGGCCAGGCGATGCTGGCAGGCGCGGCCGCGCTGGAGACCTTCGGCGTTCTCGTCATCAAGAAAATCCTGGCGATTGAGGTCTAATCGATGTTGGTTCTACTTAGCCGCAGCTCTTTGTTCTTTGCCGCATCGTCGTGCTCGTCATGGGGCTGACCCAGGAGAGCCCACATCCCATGACGCCCGTATCGCGGGAGTTCGCGGTGAGCGGGTCGATTTCGACTTCAGCGGCAAGAACGACGGACCAGAATCGGCGAAATCCCGTCTCTTCTCCCCGCTCGCCACTTCGCTCGGCGGCTCGCTTCAGCGTCTCCTGCCGGTCAACTTCGTACAGGGCATCAAGCACAAGCTCATCATGGCAGGCGAACCGACGACGGTGGCCGGGTTCCTTCTCGGCTCCCTCGCCAGCGTCGCCACCATGGCCTTCTTTGCTGTCATTATCGTCATGTCGGGCTCGTTCTCCGGTGCCCTCACGCCGATCGTCGCAGCCTTCTCCCTGATCCTTGGTTTCTTCATGCCCAAGGTGTGGCTCGATAACCGCATCCGAGCACGTCAGAAGCTAATCCTCAGGAGCCTGCCGGATGCCTTCGACCTGGTTACGACCTGTGTCGAAGCCGGTCTTGGTCTCGAAGCCGCCCTGGGGCGTGTCGCCGAGAAGATCGAGGGCCCCTTCGGCGATGAGCTCATGGTCATGCTGCATGACGTGGCACTCGGCCGCTTCGCCGCGATGCCCTACGTGACCTCGCGGATCGCACTGGTGTGCCGGACCTCACGTCCTTCATCAACGCTGTCATTCAGGCGGAGACCATGGGTACCAGCATTGCCGCCGTGCTACGAGTACAGGCGGACCAGATGCGCCTGAAGCGCCGCCAGCGCGCCGAGCAGGAGGCTCAGGCTGCCCCAATCAAGATGATGTTCCCGTTGGTGCTGTTCATCTTCCCAACCCTGTTCATCGTCATCCTGGGGCCGGCAGCAATCTCTATCTACGACCAGTTCGTAACCAAGGAGTAGGAAACTTGATCGTGGGAAATATGGCCCGCAACACCATTCTGGGTGAGACCATTGAGGTTGCCTCCACTGCCACCCAGAAGGTCCGCGGCCTGTTAGGCAAGGAGTGCCTGGAAGACGGACAGGGATTGATCTTCAAGGGCTGCTCTTCCCTGCACACGTTCTTCATGCACTTTCCCATCGACGTAATCTTCACGGACCGCAACGGCAAGGTCCTGAAGGCCGCCGCTGACGTCAGGCCGTTCAAGCTCGTGGCGGCGCCCCTGCGCGCCTACTACGCCATCGAGCTGCCCGCAGGCGCCATCGCACGCTCCATGACGCGCGAAGGCGACTTCCTCAGCTTCGATGACGGTGTGAGCAGCGTAGCGGCCTAACCGCACGCTCCTCCGGAACCTGTGTGACCGTAGATAGGGCCTACCGGGGCTCCCAGGTGATGATCCCGAGCCTGCGTGGACCCGGGTTCAGCACGACGCCGCCTGGCACGTCCACGGCCAGCTCGTTCACGGTCTGCGCCAGTCTCGCGTCCTCCGGGCTGCCCTCGAGCACCCAAACCGCGCGTCGCGATGAGGCGTGCAGCGCCTCGCGGCTCGCGTAGACCCGCGGCTCCAGCGAGAGCAGCCTGATCTCTGGCGTGCGGCCTCGCGCATACAGCAACGACACGAACTCACCCATGCCGGGCAGGAGGATGCGGTCTTCGCCGTGCACGCCTCGCCATAGCGGCGCCCACTCCGAGATCGGGGCGTACTGGAACATCACCGCCGCGCACATGCGACTGGCGTGCGCCTCCATCTCATCGACGAACGGCGCGATGTCGGCGATGTCGTAGCCGACCTGGCAGATGAAGCACACGTCCGCTACTGGCACCTTGCTCTCGCTCGGCCAGCGCTCGTCGAACACCTCGGTGTTTTCGATGCCGTACTCAGCGGCGCTTTCGGCGAACGCCTTGCGCATACCCGCGGAGGGCTCGACGGCGTAGAGCTTCTTCGCGTGCAGCGCGATCGGCAGGCCGTAGCGACCGCCGCCCGCACCGAGGTCGATCCAGGTCTCGTCCGGCTTCACCAGCTCGAGGATGGCGTCGACCAGTGGTTCGTCCGTGCGACGGGGATCGGCCTTGAAGATATTGGCTACAGGCCCGTAGAAGTCCTCGGGCCGGGGGCGGTTCGGCAGGTTCTCGACCTGCTCACGCTCTGCTGTGACGATCGTGGCCCAGGCAGCCGCGGCTGCCTCAGGGCTGGGACGCAATGCGGCGATGGCGGATGCAAGGTTGTCTGGCATTCACCGATTCTAGGTGCCTGTGTCTGGCAACCTCAAGAGCCGTCTGGACTAAGGGATCTGGAGCGTCTGGCCGACGAAGAGGTAGTCCGGGTCTGTCAGACCATTGGCCCCGATGATCGCGTTTACGTCGCTGCCGTACTGGCCCGCGATGGCGAACAGCGTATCGCCGGACTGCACCGTGTGTACCTGGCCGCCGCTACTGATGCTACCGTCTGACGTGTTGCTCACAGGCTCGGCGGCGGCCACGACCTGCAGGGTCTGCGCCACACCCGCACCCGGGATCACGAGCTCCTGACCCACGTAGAGGTAGTTGGGGTCTGAAAGGCTGTTCACGGCCATCAGCTCGTCCACAGTCGTCCCGAAGTTCGCCGCGATGACGCCCAGCGTGTCGCCGGACTGCACCACGTAGTTCGCCAGAGTCGGCGCGATTGGCGGCTGCTTCGCCGGCTTGTTCATCAGCACGTCGAAGACCGAGTTGGGCATGACGCCGTACCGCCAGGCCGTCACGAAGTCCGTGCCCGTGACGTAGGCCGCGTCGATGAAGCGCTCCCATTCGGCGGGGTCGTTCGTGTCGCCCTGACCGACCTCGATCAGCGGCAGGCCGAATTTCTTGAGCTGCGACTCGCCGACCGCCAGCAGGAACTCCGGCGTCACGCCCTCGGGCGGTACGTTGTAGCCGGAGGCCGCGAACTTCTCGTAGTTCGCCGGCGTGTCGAAGGTGCGCCAGTAGTTCTGCGGTGCGATCGCGTTGCTGAACGCAGCGAACTCCTTCACCGGCGTCGTCTCGATCACCCAGGGTCGCGGGTCGATCGACAGGACGATGTTCGCGTCGGGCGCCAGCCGGCGCAGCTCTGCGCCGTACGTGGCCGCATCCGTCGCTGAGCCCTGCCAGAAGCCCCCGTGCGGCTCGACGTCGAGATAGATGCTGCGAGCGCCGGAGAGGGCGACACCGGCCGCCATCTGCGCTTCCTTCTCTGGCTTGGCACCGTGCACCACGCACCAGGCGTGAAACGGCACGCCGGCATCCTCGAAGTACTTCGCCAGCGTCTGCACCTGGTCGGGCCCGCTCACCGCGTAGGGCGAGGTGTCGTACTCCGACATCCAGGTCACGCCGTCGTGCGTCTTCAGGATGATGCCGAGGCCGTGGTCTCGCAGCTTGGCGCCGATCACGTCGGGCTCGGCGTCCGTCGAGAACTGCCACACCCAGGCGAGGTGATGGTTGTTCAGGCCGGCGGCTCTGGCACTACGTACGCCGGACCTGCCGCCCAATACAAAAGCACCCGCTCCAAGAGCGGCTGCTGCACCGAGAACCTGACGTCGGGAGAACTTCTTGTGGGGGTTCGGAAGGCTCATAACCCCGGCATTATACATAACAAGAGCGAATCAAGGCCCGGCGAAAGTATGCAACAAATGTAAAAAGCTTCCGCCGATCCGAACTGTCATTGCGAGCCATCGCGGCAGCGAGGCGCGGTAATCCGGGGCGGGGCGGCCTCAGCGGCCATACCAGTAAAAGAAGGGCATTCCGGCGCGCCCTCATCATCTATCCGTTGCGGCGGAAACATCCCGACCGTCGCCTGACAGGTTCACGACACGCGTACGAAAGCGCAAATGTCGACCTCCGGGAAGTCGAGCGCGCTCCACAGCCCCTTGTCACCCTGACACAGGAAGGGTCTAGCCCACCAGCGAGGACACCCCGAAATGCTGGCGGCCCGGGGCGGGCGCTTCCTGACGAGCAGGTGGGCCGGCCAGACGTCTCACAGGATGGCGACAAGGGTGACACTGCAACGCAACGCTCTGTGACCTCGTCATGCGTGACGCAGCATCGCTGCTACTGCCGCGGCTCGGCCTCGTACGCCCGGTCCAGCAGCTCCACTACGTGCACGACCTCCTGCGACCCGTCGCGTAGCCTTACGCCGAGGTCGAGTTGCAGCATGCAGCCCGGGTTCGCCGTGCTGATCACATCGCAGCCCGTCGACAGCGCATCGTCCATCTTCGATTCCAAGAGCGTGCGCGACATCGCCGTCTGCGTGATGTTGTAGATGCCGGCGCTGCCGCAGCACCGGTCCGGCATGCCCATCTCGACCAGCTCGACGCCCGGGATCGCGCGCAGCAGGTTGCGCGGCGCCTCCGTGATCTTCTGGGCGTGCGCCAGATGGCAGGAGTCCTGGTACGTCACCGTCGCCTCCACGCGCCCGGTCGGGGCCACCAGCCCGGTTTCGTCCAGCAGTTCGGCGATATCCCGGCACTTCGAGACGAAGGCCTGCGCCTTCGAGGCGTAGCGCGCGTCATTCGCGAACAGCTCGTCGTATTCCTTCATAGCGCTGCCGCAGCCCGCCGAGTTCACCACGATGTAGTCGACGCCTTGGCCCAGAAACACGTCGATATTCCGCTTCGCCAGTTCGCGCGCCGCGTCCGGGTCGCCGTTGTGCACGTGCAGGGCGCCGCAGCATCCCTGCGCCTTCGGCACCAGCACCCGGAACCCGTTGCGCGCCAGCACTCTCACCGTCGCCTCGTGTGTCTGTGGGTGAGTAATTGACATAATACAGCCGCTGAGCAGCGCTACCGTGCCCTTGACCTCGCCAGCCGGCGTCGCCGCGACCTCAGGTGGGTCGTAAGGCTTGTCGGGCAGCTGAGGCAGCATCGCCTCCATCTGGCGCAGACGCTGCGGCAGGACGCGTCGTACGAATGGCGGCAGGGGAGAGCGCTGGTACAGCCGCAGGCCGGCGAACGCGGTGCGCAGCCGCCACGGCGCCGCGAACATCGTCCGCAGCACCATCGACCGCAGGCGCCACGACGTCGGACGCTGCGGGCTCTCCTGCACCATCGCCCGCGCACCCTCGATGATGCGGCCGTACGGCACGCCGGAAGGGCAGGCCGTCTCACACGCCCTGCACTGCAAACACAGGTCGAAGTGCGCCACGACGTTCGGCGTCGGCTCGATCTCCCCGTGCACCAGCGCCTTTGCCAGCGCGATGCGCCCCCGCGGCGACTCGGTCTCCAGGCTGGTGATCACGTAGGTAGGGCAGGCCTGCAGACAGAAGCCGCAGTGCACGCAGCGCGCCAGGTCCTCCTCGTCGGGACCGGCAGCGAACTCGTGCTTGTGCTCGTGTGTGGCCGTCACGTCCTCAGCCTAGCAGGAAGCAGCCGGACACCGTAAGTCACGCCGGAGCCAATCATCTCGTCATGCCCGCGCAACGATCAGTCCTAGGCGCGCATCCGGATCGAGCCCTCCATCCGTATGCCGAACTTGGAGTCTGCAATGGGCAGATTAGAAATCTCACCCCTCTCCTCGCGAGGAGAGGGGCCTGGGGTGAGGTTGGCACGCCCCCGGAACCGCCCTGACGATTGGTTTTGCCCAAAAGGCCTGTCATTGCGAGCCATCGCGGCAGCGAGGCGCGGCAGTCTGAGGTGGGTCAGCATCCGAGTCGCCCGAACCTCCCCGGCGTGCTCTCCGTCGGGCGCTTGTTCCTCCCAGAAGCGCCTTTTGCGCCTCCAGCTCGCAACCCCGGTCCGGATCGCTAATCTTTGCGCGTCATGGCTGATGTCACGATAGTCACGACTGACGGCAAATAGCCCGACGACGGGAACCCCTCAGCGAGGCCGCTCCTTGCGACCCGCCTTCATCAGTCCCACGAACTCCCGAAGGCGTTCCTCTCGCAAGGCTGGACGTCTTCTCGCGCCATCGAGCCATTTCAGGTACGCCTTGCGGTAAAACTGCGCCAGCGATTCGAAGAACCGGGCAGCATCCGGCTCTCCTTCCAGTGCGGCGGCGATATCTGCATCCAGATCGTCCAGCTGCACTCCCTCTGGCCATAGGACAACGTGGACCTCCATGCCTGGCTGGATCGGGCAGTCCCGGAGCCAGGCCGTGCCCACGGGCAGGACGAGGTCACCTTCATGCGGCACCAGGGCGCCCCGGATGTCGAACCAGCCCAGCTTGCCTGCGACGTGGTACCGGTCGCGCTGTCCCCAGGCCTCGTCCGGCCGAAACGGTAGACGCACGAACCCACTGGCGGGCGGCCCCGGCTCAAGGAGGCTCTTGAAGCTCCGCTCTGCCTCGCTCATCCCGCCTTCATCCGCATGTACCTAACCGAAGCCCTAAAGCCCGCCCGCGAATCGCCCCGGGTTCAGCACCCGCGAGGGGTCCAGCTCCTGCTTCAGCCGCTGCATCAGCCCGAAGCCCTCGCCCGCGTCGCCCCACACGTCGATCGCGCCCTTCGTTGCCACCGGCCCCTTCTCGATCACCAGCGCGCCGTGCTTCGCCTCGCACAGCCCGCGCAGCAACCGCAGCTTCTGCGCATCGACCTCGCCCGGCCACGCCCCGTACGCGACGCCCACGCCCGGGTACGCCGACACCGCCGCGCCCGCGCTCGATATCGCCTCGGCCACGCTGGCGAGGTCGCTTGGCACCACGCTGCCCCGTACAACCACCGCGCTCGATGCGTAGTCGGGCAGCAGCGACCGCCACTCAGTCTCCGATAGCGCCTCGACCGTCAACGATGCCTCGTTTGCCAGCGCCGCCGTCTCGCCCAGCGATCGCTCGACCGCCGCAACGCCTGCCGCGAACCGCAGCGCCAGCGTCCACTGCGCCTCCGAGGCCGCTCTTCGCCAACACGGCACCCTGCAGCGACAACCGGCGCGCCTCCACGGCGTTCGACAGCCCGATCAGCGCTTCGAGGCTCGCCTCGAATCGCCACCATCGATGTGCGCACGGGCAACGGCGACACCTTCAGGCTCACCTGCAGGATCACGCCCGTCGTCCCCAACGCGCCGATGTGCAGCTTCGCCAGGTCGTAGCCCGCCACGTTCTTCACGACACGCCCGCCCGACTTCACGATCTCGCCCTGCGCCGTCGCCACCGTCATGCCGATCACGAGGTCCCGCCCCGTGCCTCGGGAGAATCGCGCCGGCCCCGATGCGTTTGTCGCCAGCACGCCCCCGATCGTCGCCTCGTCACTCACCGGCGGGTCCAGCGGCAACCACTGCCCCTTCTCCGCCAGCAGCCTCTGCAACGCCGAGAGCCGCATGCCGGCCTCGACCGTGATCGTCAGGTCCGCAGCCTCATACTCCACCACCGACTCGATCTGCCTTAGGTCCAGCGCCACGTCGTAGCGCTCCGGTGGCATGCCCAGCCCCTGCTGCGTCCCGCCCCCGAACGGCACCACGGCAGCCCCGGCCGCGTTCGCCGCACCCATCGCCGCCGCCACCTCCGCCTGCGAAGTAGGCTTCACCACCACCGACGGCGTCATGCCGTCGACGGCGTACATCTCGCCACCGTCGAACGACAGCACGCTGCTCGGCAGCGCCGCGGTCAGCTTCGAAAGATCAGGTAGGTCAGGCATTCCCAAAGCATAGCCGGGATGCCTCTCGCGATCAGCCGTCAGCTTCAGCATCAGAGCCCTCGCCACCGTCATTGCGAGCCATCGCGGCAGCGAGGCGCGGCAATCCGGGGCGGGGCAGCCTTCCATGCGCCCGTTGCGTTCGCGGCGCGCTTCGACCAGCATTGCGAATCGATCGACGACATTGCAGCCAGCCAGGCGGGACTAGTGCTGCTGGTCGTCCGGGATCAACAACTTCACCGAGTTGAAAGCACCCAGCGCCAGCGCCTGCCCCCGCACATCGTTGCCGTCGATCGAGTTGACGATGCTGCACGTCGCCTTGAGCGTGGCAAGCGCCAGCGCCTGCTCGCCCGGGTCGTAGCCAGGTTCAGCCCGGAAGGCACTCGGGTCCACCGACGCCAAACACAGCGCCTTCGCCTCCTCGAGATTGCTATCGAAGTCGACATTCCCCTCGCAAGGCAAACCGCAGCTTTCCCCGTCAAGCGAACCCGTCATCTTCCCAAGCATCCCGTACAGACGCAGCGCCGTATCATCGAGCGCCTCGGTCAGCTCCTCCGTAGTCGCAGCCCCCGACACCACCGTAGGCGATATCGGTCGCAGCACCGGCGTCTCGCTCGCCTCCGCCGCCACCGACGGCTCTACGGTTGCCGAGACCGAAGCGGTGGCCGTCGCGGTAGCAACGCCCGCCCCCGAAGCCTGTCCCGAGCTCTCAGGCGAGTCCGACCCGCTGCAGGCCACGCCAACCACCAGCAAAGCCAGCACGAAAGCCCCGATGCTCCAGCGGATGATTGTCCTCATACCTAACAGTGTGCCTCGGCGCGCCGGCTCCCGTCAGGTATTCCCGAAGCGCCAGCTCAGCCCAAACGAAATCTGACCCCTCGCAGGCCTCCCCTGAGCCGGGCCGAAGGAGAGAGATGCCGGGGGTGAGGTCGACGCGCCCAGAAACGAAGGACCCCCCGTAGCAGGCTTCCCCTCTCTGTGGTGACGGAGAGGGGTGGTCGCCGCAGCGACCGGGGTGAGGTCGCCCCGCCCCGAAGCACCCGAACGCCTGGTTCTGCCTGGTCGAGAATCCTCAGTGCTAACGGCTAACGGCTAACGGCTAACGGCTAACGCTCCCAGCTACCTCACACATACGCGTCAGCCCCAAACGCCGCGATCGCCTTCGAGTGCACCTCACCGCAGCCCTTCGACGTCGGGAACGCCTTGCACGGGTTGAACAGGCCCTCGCCCGAGATCGACGACACCGCCGTCGCCCCGAACGCCGCCTTCAGCTTCCCCATCGTCGCCAGGTCCGCCTCCGAGAAGATCCACGGCATGAAGTCGCGCTTCTCCAGCCCGATGCCGTGCTCGCCCGTCACCGACCCGCCCACGTCGACGCACAAGCGCATGATCGCCTCGCCCGCGTCCAGCACCCGCGACGTCTCGCCCGGCTTGCGCTCGTCGAACAGGATGCACGGGTGCAGGTTGCCGTCGCCCGCGTGGAACACGTTCGCGATCTCGAAGCCGTACTCCCGGCTCACGCGCGCCACACCCTGCATCGTCTCCGGCAGCCTCGTGCGCGGCACCACGCCGTCCAGCACGTAGTAGTTCGGTGCGATCTGCCCGAACGCCCCGATCGCCCCCTTGCGACCCGACCACAGGCGCTCGCGGTCCTTCGGGTCCACCGCCTCGCGCACCTCGCGCGCCCCGCACTCGCCGCACACCGATCGCGCCAGCGAGGCGTCCTCCGCCGCGGCCTCGCGCAGCCCCTCGACCTCGATCAGCAGCACCGCGCCGGCGTCCTCCGGGTAGCCCATGTTCGCCGCGTTCAGCGCCCGCAGCGTCACGTCGTCCATCATCTCCAGCGCCGCCGGCACCAGCCCCGCCGCGATCACGGCCGAGACCGCGTTCGTCGCCTGGTCCACCGTCTCGAAGATCGCCAGCAGCGTGTGCGTCGCCTCCGGCACCCGCAGCAGGCGCACCAGCGCCTTCGTCACGATGCACAGCGTGCCCTCGGAGCCCACGATGATCCCCGGCAGGTCGTAGCCCGGCAGGTCGCGCGCCGCGCCGCCCACCCAGACGATCTCGCCCTCCGCCGTCACGATCTCCAGGCCCAGCACGTGGTTCGTCGTCACCCCGTACGCCAGGCAGTGCGGCCCGCCCGCGTTCTCCGCCACGTTGCCGCCGATCGTGCAGGCGCGCTGGCTGCTCGGGTCCGGCGCGTAGTACAGCCCGTGCTTCGCCACCGCCTGGCTCAGGTGCAGGTTCACCACCCCCGGCTGCACCAGCGCCGTCCGATTCTCCACGTCCACTTCCAGGATCTCGTGCATGCGCGTCATCGCGATCAGCACGCCGCCGACCGCCGCCACGGCGCCGCCGCTCAGCCCCGTCCCGGCCCCTCGAGGCACGATCGGCAGCCCGTACTTGCGGGCGATCTTCACCGCCGAAGCCACCTCCGCCGCCGAGTCCGGAAACACCACGACCTGCGGCTGCCCCTTCTCGATCGTCCCGTCGTGCTCGAACACGATCAGGTCCTCGGGCGTATGCAACACCCGCGCCGCCCCAAACACGCGCGTCAGCTCATCGATAGCAGCAGCAGGAATCGTGGTCATGAGGGGATGTTAGCAGGAGGGATGCGGCTGCACTGACAGTCTAGGTCTGATAACATTCGAAACCGAACAAGGTGCTCAGCAGAGGATGTGTACATGGCTTCTCTCTGCCTCCCATCGATCCAAAGCCCTTTCACTCTTCAACGTTTTCGTCCAAGCGAACACTATCGAGGGATTTCGATACCTCGACGACGCGGGGAAGATCCTGCAAACAAGTTCGCAGCTGACTACGAGAACCACGAGGTGGGGCTAAATGGTCTCGTGCTTCGGGATCCAAAAAGTGAAGATGTGCCCGATGTGATTCGTACGGATGTCGGCAAGATATGGGTTCACTTCTCATGGCCGGGATCGCCTGGACCAATCCTTCCTGTCGCAAACCGAACATACGGGATATCGCACAGATGATAGGCTGTAAGCCAGTTCATCTAGACCTGGGTTGCGGGTCATATTTTTGGGCGATTCCACTGTCGTCAGAGGCATACCAGTCAGTAGTGGCGAAGGCCAGTGGTCACTTGACTGGGGCGTACGCTTCGACTGTCGACGGCCAGACAGAATTTGAGACCGTCATGAGATGCGAAGTCTGCCGCTCATCAAGGAAAAGACTGGCAGTCCAGAGTGTTCGCGCAGGGACGGGACCAGCTCAAGCGTGCAAAGCTCGAAACCGATGGCGTGATATGCGACCTAGACATCTACGAGGGATAGGCGTGTTACAACTCGGTTCACTCCGACGTCTCCGCACGGGCGACAACCTCTATAGGCGACAGGTTGGAGGAGCTCAAGGTAAGGATCTTCGTAGGGGAGAATGACGCAGGACTACACTCCTGATCCGGTCCAAGGTACCGCGGGAATACGTCAGAGTCTCTTGGCGAGAGCTCTCGGACGACTGATGAGCAACTAGCTACCGTAGTATCAACTGCTGTGACCTAAGCACCCAAGCGGCGACAGAGGGTGAATACCCTGGCTCTTCTGCAACCTGGAACCTTGGCGATGCCGACTGGGATACTAGCCTTCGTTCTGGGAAGCCGAAGCAGCCCGCATTCGAGGTAGAAATGGCTCTACGCGCCTCCGTGCTGATGAATCCTTCGTCGCTTTCTATTCGGAGGTTTCTGGTCGAGAAGCGTGGCGTTCGTTTGAGGGAACTTGACTGACTTAATCGCGAACGGGACAAGATGGGGTCACGTGATTCGACTGGTTCGGACCAATCTTGCAGACCTGATGGGTGACTTCGTCCAGCCGACCCCCAGTGGCCGGGCTGCGTTGGAAGAAATGGACGTGTTGCAGCAAGAACAACGAATGACGAATGAGGACTTCGAAGAAGAGACTGGCCTGAAGCACACATTCCGAGAAAAAGAGCATCCCGGGATGGTTCTCGTCTTTTGAGGTTCTCAGAGCACAGAGTGATAATCTGAGACTTAGAGTCTTAGTCTGGGGGCCTGGCCAGACGAACAGGCGCACACTACCAGAAGCGCGTCGAAATCGTGGATCACCTGAGGGAAATGTCGCCTTACAACGCTGTTCTGACCAACGAGATTCTCGATGCAGCAGTTCCCTGCGATGAAGGAGATGTTTCCTAACTTATTCATCGTGAAAAACTTCACGCCTACAGTTGGCGGATTTTATTCTCGGCTGCTCCTGCGGACACGCAGACGGTGCTCGAGGGCGAGGTTGTACCGTTGACTAGTCAGAAGAAGCTTCGTGAAAGTCATGGTCTTCCTCCCAGACGATCTGGAAGAAGGCTGGCCTTTTGAGCACCGCTGTCGCGGAATTCCCTGACGCAGCACAAGATCTCGTTGCCGTCCGCACGAGATCATGGATTGCAGCGTATTCGAGCGTTCTGTCGACAGAAGCACAACGAGATTCGGGCAGAAATGGCACTTGACCAGCTTCGTAGAACCGGCCAGTATGGACCGTCAACTCGGTACGTAGCGAGGGATGCCTCGTTCAGCCCTTCAGCAATCAGGTAAGTCCTTTATCCGGTACGCCCCTTTTCCTCGCAAGAAGAGGGGCTCGGCGGCTCGCCCGCAGGGAGAGGAGTGCACCCTCGCCGCAGCGACCGGGGTGAGGTCGTCACCCGCCCCGAGACGCAGTCACCCCCTCGCCGCGCAAGGGGAGGGGGCAGGGGGTGAGGACGCCGTCTCGACATAACGCTCTGGCCGCGTGCACCCCGCGACTACCCTGCCGACCATGCCCGTATGCCTGTGCCCATGCCCGTATGCCGGGGCGGCCAGGGCAGGGGTGGGGCGCTACCCGTTCATCCGGTTCGCGATGATCTTCGTCGGCGTCATCACGATGTTCAGGCGCTTGCCCATCGGCGGCCGAGGCGCTGCCGGCGCAGGCGACCCCGCCGGACGCGCCGGCGCCGCCCGAGGCCCGAAGCGCTCCTGCAGCTTCGCCATCTCCGCCTCGTCCTCGATGAGCTCAGCCGTGCCGTACACCAGCAGGAACCCCCGCCCGTCCGTCACCATCAGCGAGCACCCCGGGTTGCGCGCCAGGTTCTTCATCTTGAACGAGCTCGCCTGCCCCCCGAGCAGGAACTGCGACCCGTCGTACTGGTAGCCGATGTAGCTCTGCTGCGGCGAGCCGTCCTTGCGCCCCGTCGCGAACACACACAGCCGGTGGTCCTGCAGAAACTTCGTGATCTCGTCCTGGCTCGGGCCTTCCGTCGTCATATCGTTGCTCCTTCTATTGCCTTGGCTTTCTGGCTTTGAAGGAGATTATGCGCGGAAGGCGCTGCGCATCGCTATCGCGCTGCTCCGCTCCCGTGGAGAGGGGGAAAGGGTGGGGGGACACCCCCCACGGCCCCCCGCGCATGGGCTTCGCCCCCGCTACCCCTGCTCTTGCCGTCAGCCGTCGTGATACTTCAGTTCCCTCGCCCCTCTGGGGAGAGGGCTAGGGTGAGGGGCAGGGCCTCGACCCGCCAAGGGTCCCAGGTTCGAAGCTCGAAGGCTCCCAGGTTCGCTCGCCCTGCGTTGTGGCCGAGGAACGGTTCAAGCGCATAAGACACCACTCTCGACTACGGAAAGAAGGAAATCTCACCCCTCTCCTCGCAAGGAGAGGGGCCGGGGTGAGGTTGGCACACCCTCGAAACGCTCTGCTGGCGCCTCGTCAGCGCCCCTCCAGCGTCGCCGGGAAGAACGTCCCCGGCTTCAGCAGCAGCACCACCCGCTCCTCGCGCTGCAGTCGCTCCGCCAGCGCCTCGTCCGTCTCCTCCCGCAGCGCGATGCGGCGGATGCGCTCCTGGTGCAATCGCAGCACCTCCGACTCCTCCCGCACGATCTCGACCGTCCCGTAGACGATGAGCTGTCGCTGCCCGTCGATCACCGCCAGCGACGCCTCCGGCCGCTTCGAGAGGTTCTTCGCCTTCTGCGTCGGCCCCCGCGTGCTGATCGCAAGGTCATCGCCGTCGAAGTGGTACGCGATCAGCGTCATCTGCGGCGCCCCCCGCAACCGCTGCGTCGCCAGCACCCCCGTCCGGTGCCCCTGCAAGTACTCGACGATGCTCTCAGGTATCTCAGCCATAATGCTCCTCTTCTCATGCCGTCATGGTTAGGCTCTCGAACCATCCGCTACCGTCTCCAAATTCCCCCTCTCCGCCAGCGGGGAGGGGGTCAGGGGGAGGGGTTGTCACCTCTCCGGCTTCAACAGATACGAATGGAAGTTCAGCGACCCGAAGAACGTCCCGTTCGCGATGCTCTGGCGCTGGTGTTCCAGCCACCCGTCCGCCACCGGCTGCGGCTGCAGGCCCATCTTCGCCACCAGCGGCCCGTAGTTCTCCAGGATGCCCACGAAGAACGTCGTCGTCGGCGCATCGGCCAGGATGTGCGACTGCACCGCCTCGATGCGCAAACCGCACGCCGGCGCGATCGACGGCAGGTCGCGCATCACCCGCGTGTTCGCCACGAACGTCTCCAGCAACGACGCCTCCATCGTCTTCGCGACCGCCGCATCCGGGTACCCGAACGACAACGACGAAAAGTCGGCGTCGAACACCAGCACCCGCCCGCGAGGCCCCAGCAGTCGCGCCGCCTCGCGCAGCACCGCCGCCGGGTCGATCACGTGGCTCACCAGCGTATGCATCACCACGACGTCCATCGTGCCGCCCGGCAGGCCCGTCGCGGCCGCATCGCCCACGCGCAGCAGCACCCGGTCTGCCACGCCCTCCTCCTCCGCCAGCCTCTCGCCCGCCGCGATCATCCCCGTGCTCAGGTCGACGCCCGTCGCCACGCCCTTGAACTCGGGGCGCATCGCCGCCGCCCGAGCGTCCAGCCCCGTCCCGCACCCCAGGTCCAGGAACGTCCGAGCGCTCTGCAGCTCCACCAGGTCCAGGTAATCGCCCCGCATCTTCTGGAACCGAGGCTCCCGCCCCCGCTCCTCCATGCGCGCCACCACCCGCCCCAGCGTCTCGTCGTCCTGGTCGTTCAGCGCCTGAAAAATGTCACGAGAAGTCGCCATCGAAGCCGCCCTTCACTAAACCGGGTCTGGTCGCAGTTCTACAGCGCACGATGCCATAAGGCAAACCGCCAACGCCGACATTGGGCAACCGACTATCCCGCTCGTCCTGACCCCTACTCGAAGTGACTCCCTCGCGGCGAACCACCCCGATTCACTACTCGGCCCCTCGAGCGACGAACGGCACAAGCCGAACGCCCTGTGCCCCGCCCGCTGTAACGCCCCAGCATGCTGGGGCACTACCGACTCCGAGGCGTCGTACGCGAACGCCTCGCCGCGGGATCGTCGCGGGACCCCCGAAACGCCGTGCCCCGTCGCCCCCTGGGGAAGGAGTCAGGGGCACCGAAACACCCCATCCGCTTCGATTACATGCCACTTACACGATGCCCCCGCCTGTCGTAGCGCCCCAGCATGCTCGCTACGACAGGTCGCCGTACTCACTCTCCACCTCAGGAATTCCCCCGGGCCGCCGAGCCGCCGTCCCGTCCGCCCTCGATGCATGCAATGACCGCGAAACGCCCTAGCACCTCTCGCAGCAGGAGTCCCCTCTCCGTGGGGACGGAGAGGGGTGCCGACCGCAGTCGGCGGGGTGAGGTCAAGCACCGCCCGACTCTCCCTCGGCACCTCGCAGCAGGCTCCCCTCTCTGTAGGACGGAGAGGGGTGGTCGCCGCAGCGACCGGGGTGAGGTTCCCCGCACTACAACCGCTCCCGCCCCGCAAACCCCGACTCAATCTCGTGCCACCAGGCGATCGTCTCCTCGCCCGCACGCCAGCACAGCAGCACCACGCGACCCTCCCGCTCGCTCGGGAAGTCCACCAGCCCCTCGTCGATGCCCTTGAGCTGCACCCCGAGCCCGTCCAGCTCCTCGATCAGCCTCTGCAGCCGCCCGCCGGCGCCCCGTACCTGGTCCCGCGTCGACGCCACGTCCGCCGCCAGATGCCCGTTGCCGCCCGTCAGCCCCAACAACCGCTCCAGCTCCGCCGACAGCGACTCGAACTCCCGCTTCGCCGCCTGCATCTCCTCGATCAGCCGTCGCACCACCGGCAACAGCGCCAGCGCCTCCTCCAACGTGAACAGTCGGTCCATACCGCGACGCTACAAGCTCCCGGCCACCAGTCGCAAGCCGCCGCCTACTCACCCCAACCAACGTAGCCGACGCGTCCCCGCCTCGGCGGCCCTGCGCCCGCCAACCCCTCTCACCACACCCACCCCAACTACGTAGCCGAGGCGTCCTCGCCTCGGCGGCCCTGCGCCCGCCAACCCCTCTCACCACACCCCACCCCAACTACGTAGCCGAGGCGTCCTCGCCTCGGCGGCCATGCGCCAGTCGACCTCTCTCCCCGCTCATCCTGACCGCGACGAAGCCGGCAGCCCGTTCTCGAAACCGCAAACCCACACCCCAAATCGAAGCACGTCAGCGCCCGCCCGTATGACCGACTCCGAAGTTGCTCGTACCCCACCGAAAACGCCGTCCCCCTCGCCCCCTGGGAGAGGGGCCAGGGGTGAGGGCGAGCAACGCCCCATGCGCCAACCCTGAAGTCGCGACTCTGCTAAGGCTCAACCCAAACCCGCTCATCCTGAGGCCCTCGAAGGACGCGACGCCCTCCGACGCCACGAAACGCCGCTCCCCGGCACGCCTCGATCCCGTAGCCAGCTCACGGACGAAGACAAGCGCCACGCCCGTAGGGGCGCATCGCGATGCGCCCTCAGCGCCCTGGTGGCCGACGCAGACCCGGACACACCAGGCACACGCCCCCGGAGCAGGGAACAAATCCGGGTGTTCCCCGATAGGTCAATTGCGGGTAACTACTTACTGTGTCCGCGTCGAGGGCTCGGCAACACCATCACAACCGTCCAGTTGTTCCACAGTGCCGCGCTCGCAGACAAACTGGTGGCTCTCGGTTCCTGCCAAACCGGGAGCCACCCCAAGTCTCACTGCGGTCCAGCCTTAGAACATGTCGGAAGAACCGTAGTCACTAGACGAGGGACTCATAGTGGTGGCCAAGAGCTTCTCTCCACGATTATCGTTTCTTACAGACACCTCCAGCCACGGGCAGTCCGTGAGCTTGACTTGGTACGATTTCAGAGTCATCGTGGGAATGTTTCTGCCAAGATTGCATCGACAACGCTGGAGCCGTCTTCTCCAGCGTGGGCACATCAGTGTATGGTCAAGCACGCCACTCAGGTGATGGTTGTATTCCACCGCAAGTCGCTTCGCTCCAATATCGAGCGACTGAGGAGCCGTGAGTCCATCTTCCAGACGTGCTGGAGTGGCTCGATGGACAGGTCCCTAATGGTCCGTGAGTCTCTTACCGAGAGTGCCGGTTTGGCAACCGAATCAGGTCACATATTCCCCCGCGATGAAACTGCAAGGACGTAGCGCCAACCTTCGCTCGACAGGCCTCACTTCGAGGTGACGGCGGCGCAACCACCTCCGGCGAGCATACGCCGTCATTCGAGAACGTCACGAAGGTCTCGTCACAGTCTCCTTGCCGCAATGTAGGCGGGTCGAGCCGGATCTAGTTCCTCGCCGACCGGTAAGAAGCTCGCACGCAAGAGCACTCCAGAATGCTTGCAGAGCACGCGGAGCCTGGGTAGTCCTGGTACGGGATCCGGCCTCTACATCACCCGCTCTCCATCCTGACACGACTCTGCTAATGGCGTCCGCCCATTCAGGACGGCGCGGATTCTCAGACGTCGCTGTGGATCAAACGACCGATCACGCTGGTCACACGCTGCCGAGGTCGTGAAAGAGATCCCTACTCGCTCGTCGCCCCGGTGAAATGCCACCCCCGAACCTTCAGCGCCGGCACGGTGCACACCGGCCCGAACCCCGATAGCAACCGCGCCTCACGCCCGATCGCCTCGACGTTGTTCATCGCTTCCAGGTAGCTCTGCGTGAACCGCAGGTTGTGCACCGGCGCCACGATCTTGCCGTCCTCGATCAGGAACGTGCCGTCGCGCGTCATGCCCGTCATCACCACCGTCATCGGGTGCACCGGCCGCGTGTACCAGAACCGGCTCACCCAGATGCCGCGCTTCGTCGAGGCCAGCATGTCTTCCTTCGTCGCGTCGCCCGTGCGCCATGAACATGTTGCCCGGCACCGGCCCGAACGTCTCGCCCGCCGGCAACGCATGACCCGTCGAGGTCACCCCGGCCTGCGCCGCCGTGTAGCGGTCCCACGCCACGCCGCGCGCGATCCCGTTCTCGACGAAGTCGACCCGCTGCCGGGCCACACCCTCCGCGTCGAACGTCGAAGGCAGCGTCAGCATCGAAGCCCCGTCGTCCCAGATCGAGACGTTCTCGCCCATCACCTTCTCGCCCGTCCGGCCCGCCATGAAGCTGCGCTGCTCCAGCACCGCCTGCCCCGAGAACGACAGGTAGCTGAAGTAGTCCATCAGGTCCGCGACCGCGTACTCCTCCAGGATCACGTCGTACTCGCCCGGCTCCAGGTGGTGCGCGTTCACGGAGCGCTGCGCTTTGTCGATCGCCTCCGCCGCCACCGCGTCCCCGTCGATCTCGTTCACGTCCAGGGTCCAGCGCTCCGCGTGCCCGCTCGACGCGTCGCCCATGATCACCGTATTCACGTCCGCCTGCGCGCCGCACTCGTACGCCGCCACGCCCAGCGTGTTGTACACGGCCACCTCGTGCTCGCCCGTGCGAAACGCCCCCGCCGCCACCAGCCCCGCGCTCGCCGCCGAGCCGCAGATCGCGCTCACGACCTCCGCCCGCTGCTCCGCGCTGCACTCCGCCGTCTGCGGCAATCGAGCGTTCAACGGCGCAATCGGCGACGGCCCCGGCAGTCCCGGGAACTCCTCGTTCTCCTGCTGCAGCTTCGCCAGCTCCACGGCCCGTCGCGCCACCGCCTGCAGCCCCTCGGGCGTCACGTTGTCAGTGCCCGCCACGCCGACCTTCTTGCCGATCACGGCCCGTACCCGCACCGTAGTGCACGTATCCTCGACGTTCTGGTGGATGTAGTTGTTCGCGAACCGCGTCAGCGCCGACGTGCCCCCGTAGAAGCACGCCTCCGCCTCGTCCGCGTCCACCGCCGCGAGCACCTCGCGCGCCATCCGTTGCAGCTCTCGTTCACCCTGTAGCGCCATAGCCGAAGCTTACGCCGCCACCGCATCGCCGTGAAGCGGCCACCGGCCTCCCAACCCCACTGCACGAATCGGAGCGCCCATCTGACCCCTCGTTGCGAGCCATTGACCGCAGGGAAGGCGAAGCAATCCCGGCGCTCCATCGGGTCTCGGTGCGCGAACCGAGATTGGGGGGGACTTCTCCCAGCGCCGAAGCGCTCCGAATCGCCGAGAGCCCCAAAGGAAATCTCCCCCCTCTCCTCGCGAGGAGAGGGGCCGGGGGTGAGGTCGGCCCACCCACGACGTGCACTCGCACCTCATTCGCCCAAGACGGCCTACGCACCTCACACCTCCGACGTGTGTAGCTGCGGGTTTCAACCCGCAGATCACCCCGACAACGCCCCGTAAGCCTCGTGCACCTCCACCAACCATCACACCCCCCACCTATCGACCACCACCTGTGCTATAACATTCCATAACGCTGCTTCAGTAGTCGCGATCGTCGTGACTTGAGGCTCCCCGAGGCGCCTAATGGACCCAGTGACCGCCGCCATCGTCGCCGCCCTTGCCCACGTAGGGGAGCAGGCAGTCGCCGACGCCTATTCCAGCCTCAAGAAGCTCATCGCGGCGAAGTTCGGTCGCGACAACACCGTCACCAAGAGCGTCGACGACCTCGAAGCCGAGCCAGACTCGAAGGGGCGCGAAATCGTCCTCGGCGAGCAGGTCGCCAAAAGCGGCGCCGACAGCGACGCGGAGATTCTGGCAGCCGTCGCAGCCCTGCAGGCGGTCCTCGAGCAGCAAGGCGCGGGCACGAACACCTTCACGATGACCGCCGGCGACAACGCCGTCCAGTTCGGCGAAGTCCGCGGCGGCAACATCAATATCGAGCGCGGGCCCTAGCCCCGTCGCCCCTCGGCCTCGTCATGCCCGAAAAGAACGAGTTCAAGCTTGAGGCGGACGACGATGGCTTTCAGATCGGCCAGATGTCCGGCGGCATCGTCAACATGCCGCGATTCGTCGCCAGGCTCGGACCGTGGGGCTTCGGTGGCATCGCCGTCTTCGCGATCGCCGCGGTCGTCATCGTCGGTCTGCTCGTCAGCCGCAGCGGCGACAGCAGTGACGCCGGCAGCACAAACCCACGCACCTCGTCGCCTGGGGTCATCACGTCCGGTGCCTTCCCGGACACCGGCTGCGACGTGGACGACTCGACCGTCTGGCTGGAAGCGTCCGAAGAACCCTATGGCCCCTTCACACTTAATGGCGTCGACTATTTCGTGCGCTGGGATACCTCCGGCGTCTGGGTGCGTACGGGCACCGAGTCAGTCGAGACCGTGAACGACTTGCCAATGACGCTCGGCAGGCTCGATCAATGGATCCCTCTCTTCGGTCACGAAGCGCTGTCCGTATGCCAGGATGATGCTGGAGAGCTGTTCGCCGATCTGCGATAGGGCCTAAGCACCCCCGGTGCTAGACTCGCCGAAGTGACCAGCACCCCCGCTAAACCGCCACGATTCTTCCTCGGCTGGACCGTCGTTGCGGCGGCGGCGCTGATCTCCTTCAGCCAGGTCGCCATCTTCAACCCCGTCCTCGGCGTCTTCATCCCTGAGTTCGAGCGCGACTTCGGCTGGAGCCGCACCGAGATCTCCCTGGGCGTCTCGATCGGCTCCCTCGTCGGCGCCGCCACCACGCCCTTCTTCGGGCCCCTCATCGATCGCTACGGCGGCCGCCGGTTCGCAGTCGGCGGCGCAGCTTTCCTTGCCTGCTGCCTCGTCGCGCTGTCTCAGATGCAGACCCTGTGGCAGTTTCTCGCCATCTACGCCCTCGGCCGGGGCGTCTCGGCCGGCCTGCTCGCCCTTGTCACCAGCACGACGGTCAGCAAGTGGTTTGTACGGCGTCGTGGCTACGCCGTTGGCGCCATGTCGCTTGGCACACGCATCGCCTTTGCCACCATGCCGATCGGCGTCCAGCTGATCATTCAGTCCGCCGACTGGCGTGCTGCCGCGCTAAGCCTCGCAGCCACCGTGGCGCTCTTCGCCGTATTGCCCTCCTTCAAATGGCTGCATCCGCGCCCCGAGGACTACGGCCTCCACCCCGACGGCGACGAACCGCGCTCGGTACAGGGCTCGGCAGGGCAGGGCGCCTCTCGCATCATCGTGCAACGACCCAGAGTACAGCTGGACCAGGCAGGACGCCGTGCACACGAAGGCCTTCTACTTCGTGACGTTGTCCGTGGCGCTCATGGCGATGGCCGGAGGCGCGGTCAACCTCCACCAGATACCCCACCTCGAGGATAGGGGACTCTCACCCCAGACGTCCGCACTTGTCATAACGGTTGTAGCGGTCTTTGGCGGCATCGGCGTCATCGCGCAAGGCTGGCTGGACGCCAAGATGGGCGCCCGCTGGACCATGATTATCGGCTTGTGCGGCTGCGCTTTCGGCATGCTGTTTCTCATGAGCGTCAACAGTGTGGCCACGGCGATGGCATTTGCCGTTATCTATGGCTCGGCGTTTGGCCTGCTCGTCGCCGGCAATCAGGTCGTATTTGCCTACTACTTTGGCCGCGAAGCCCTCGGCGCCATCCGCGGCCAGTCGATGCCGGCCCAGCTCGGCATGAACGCCTTCGGCCCCCTCATCGCAGGCGGCGCCTACGACCTCACCGGCAGCTACCTCGCCGCCTTCATACCCTTCACGATCTGCTACATCGTCGCAGCCGGCGCCCTCATCATCGCCAAGAAGCCACCGCCCCCCGTAGCCGCATCCAGGCCGGCAGGGGAATACTCGACATAACCTATCAGTGCTCGAATCTCTCCCAGGCGCGCAGATACTGGGTGTCCAGTTGGCTTGGATCGAGGAAAAGCGGGGCCATTGTTCGTGTTTGCAGGATTCGCACGAGCTCGTAGTCCGTATCGGAGGGTTGCCATAGCAAGGCGAACGCCGCTCGCAGCTCCTCCAGTCCGGGCCCTGGCGCGATGATCGCCGTCACAAATGTCACGTAGCTCTCGCCAAACTCCGGATCGTCCCACAGCGCCACTGCATAGACCTGCGCCTCGGAGCCGCCAAGGCTGTCCCGGGCCGCGCTCGCTTCGTCACGCCATACGACGGAGATGACCTCAACCGCTGCATCCGGCTCGATGTCGGCTCCTTCCGAAAGCCAGACGCCGCTGGGAATCACATCGAGCTCTTGGCCGGCCTCAAGGCACCCAGGACCTCCGGGTCCACGCGGCAGTAAGTCCTCTTCGGTGCATACGACGTGCTCAGTGCGCATCCGGCTACGGAAGAAGTCGCCGTCGCCGTCTCGAACTGCGTCATCGACGCTCGCTGCAAAGTTTCGAAACGCCTCAGAGATCGGCGTAGCGGCGCCTGATGTCACGCCGGTGGTTGCGGTGGCGGTGACTTTGGGCGGGACGGTCAATGTGGCTCTTACTGAAGTCGCTGTCGGCATTTCGGCGTCGTCATCGCCGCAGCCCGAAAGCGCCGCGACCACGAATACGCCCAGTAGTGCGGACAACGTGACGCGGCCCGTCACGTCACACACGCCACCGCGTAGGGTCCAGCTCCGGCGGCAGCTCCACATAAAGCAACCGCACCGGCCCCTCGACGTCCGTCGTCTGGTGCCCCTGGCCCGAGAGGTCGTCGGCCAGGAAGTAATCGCCGGTGCCGAACCGCCGCACGCTGCCGTCGCCCACCTCGATCTCCAGCGCGCCGCTCAGCACGGCGACAAGCTGACGCCGCGGTGCGTGGTGCCAGTCCTGCCTCGGCAGCGCCGCCGACTCGCCGAACGCCACCTTGGCGCCTTCGAGCCACTCTGACGTCGCCCGGCGCTGCGCGTCCATCGGCAGCTCCAGCTCCTCGAAGTGCGACTGGTTGTCGTCCCCGGTGTAGATTCGCGCCAGCTTCATAACGCCTCCTCAGGCCCTGTGTCAGAACCCGTTTGGCGCCGCTTAGCGGAAGCCGCCGGATTCATCCGGCGGTACTCTACAGCATCCCAGAGCAGGGGAATGGGGCGATAATTGACATAATTATGGAGCGCCGGCACGCGTACGCTCTCGCAGCGCGCGCTCGACCTCGCGGTCCGAGTCGCGCTTGGCGATCGCCGCCCGCTTGTCGTACTGACGGCGGCCCTTCCCGAGCGCCAGCTCAACCTTCGCCAGCCCGCGCTTGTTCAGGTAGACCTTCAGCGGCACCAACGTCAGGCCCTTCGCCTCGACCTCGCGCTCGATATCCCGGATCTCGGCCCGATGCAGCAGCAGACGCCGCGAACGCCGAGGGTCGTGGCCGTTGTACGACGCCGGCCCGTACTCGGCGATGTGCGCGCCCACGAGCCAGATCTCGCCCTTGCTCGGCCGCGCGTACGCCTCCTGCAGGCTCACCTTGCCGGCGCGCACCGACTTGATCTCGCTCCCCGTGAGCTGGATGCCGGCGCTGATCCGCTCGAAGATCTCGTAATCGTGCAGGGCGCGGCGATTCACCGCCACGTCCTTGGACGTCGGCTCGACGCTCTTCTTCGCTGCCGTCTTGGCCTTAGCCACGAGTGCCTGCCGGTCTACCCATGGTGCTTATGGGGTGATCTGGCCTTCCAGGACCTCGATACCGCGCTGGAGCACCGGGTCGATACCCGCGTCGATCTCCTCGTCCGTCGGAACGATCTCGATGTCCGGCCGGATGCCCACCTTGTTGATCAGCGTGCGGTCGGGCGTCAGCCACTCACGTATCGTGACATAAAGAGCGCCACCGTCGCTGAGGTTGCGCGAGAGGTTCACCGTGCCCTTGCCGAAGCTCGTCTCGCCGATCGAGGTCGCCCGGCCGTTCTGCGTCAAGGCCGCCACGAAAATCTCCGAGGCGCTGGCGCTGAACCGGTTCTGCAGGATAACGATCGGAATGTTGGCGTCGATGGCGCCGGGGTTCGCCACGTGCGTCGTTTCGCCGCCGGACGAATCACGCTCGATGAAGATCGTGCCGCTGTCCAGGAACAGGTCGACAGACCCCAGCAGCGTCGCCACCAGGCCGCCGCCGTCATTCCGCAGGTCGATGATCAGGCCCTTGGCGCCCGCGTCGAGCTCGCTCTGGACCGCCTCCTGCAGCTCCTGGTCCGTGCGACCGGAGAAGCTCTGGATCCAGATGTAGCCCAGGTTGTCGACCGTGTTGCCGTCGGCGTCCTCAAGCACGCCGCCCGGCGGGTCCGTGTACACGCTGTTCACCAGCACCGTGTCGCGTATCAGCGTGATGTCCTCCACGCTGTCGTCAGCGTGCCGGATCGTCAACGTGACCTCGGTGCCTTTTTCGCCGCGAATCCGTAGTACGGCCTGGTCCGTCGACCAGCCTGTCATCGATTCGCCATCGACCGCCTCGATCACGTCGCCGGACACCAGACCGGCGCGGTCGGCCGGGCGTGCCCTTGATCGGCGCCACGATCACGATCTCATCGTTGTCACTCGAGATCGTCGCGCCGATGCCTTCGAAGGAGCCCGTCAGCAGGGTGCTGCGCTGGTTCGTGTCTGGGTCGACATAATAAGTACCGGAGTCCGACAGCACGTCGAGCATGCCGTTGACCGCGCCCTCGAACAACGTCTGGTCGTCCAGGTTCTCCGGCCGGACATAATATCGATCGAGTAAGCCCCGGATCTCGTTCAGGATGTCGTAGTTGTACTGGCCGGCGACCGTGGCGGACGTGTCAGGCGCGGCCTCGGTCTTGTCGCTGGTCTCACGGCCGATCGCGAATGCCGCAACGCCGACGATACCGACGAACAGCACGGCCGCCAGCCCGAGGATAATCCTCACGAGTTTGTCATTGCCGCGCTTCGGCTGTTCGTTGACGGCTTCTTCCACCACCGGCCCCCCTGCGTTTTCCGCGCTCAATTAGAAAAAGTCTAGCATGCAGGAATTCGTGGCAGGGCCATCACTGCCCGGACTCGCCCAGATTCGGCCAGGGCACGTCTAAACCCGCTATATCCATTACATAACATATATAGTGCGAAGTTAGATTATGGCCACACGAGCCGCTGTTCTCAGCAGCAGAGGTGCCCACGACCGTACCGACCGCCGTCTTCCAAACCACGTAGCCGTGGTGTCCACACCTCGGCGGTCATCCGCCCGCCGTCGTCTCTTCGTCAAACGACCGCACGTGCGCTGTTGCGCTCGGGATGTCGCTCGTGCCCACCACATCACGAATTTCATCCAGGTGCACCTTGCGATGCGCCGATCGCCAAAGGTTCAACGGGCTGCCAACCGCCGCGAGCTTCGACAGCATCTCATCGCTCAGCGCCGCGATCCTGGCGTCGACCTCCTCAGCCAGCCGCAGCGCCAACACCGCCGCGTCACGTGGTGGCAGCGCCAGGCACAACGGCTTTCCGGCATCGTTGACCCAGTCCAGGTCCTCAGGCTCGCAGTCGACCTCCGAAGGCTCGTCGCCGCGATCCCACTTGTCGAGCAAGTAGATCGCCCGGGCGTCCCAGAAGCCGATGTGCGCCAGCACCGCCGCGACGGTCCATCCCGCCGACACCGGCCGCGCCAGCTCCGCGTCGCTCCACGACTCCACCAGCCGCCGCATCCGCGCCCGCTCGACCTCGTTCGCCGCCACGAACCCCCGCTCCCCCGGCTCCATCGACAACTCCGACATCGCACCGCCAGCCTACGCTCCGGGCAAACCCCTAAGGGTCTTCCTTATGTAACTTGGGCGATCCTGGTTCCGCTCTCCGAAGCGTCGCCGAGGTGTCCCCACCTGGGCGGCCATCCGCACAAGGAGGCCTCCTCTGACCAACGAACATTCCTCGCCCCCCGACACCCCGTAGGGCGCATGGCCATACGCCCCTACAAACCTCACGTCGCGCTTGCGATATGCCAGGCGCCCAATCGGCTGGCCGCAAAAAGAGGAGATCTCACCCCTCTCCTCGCAAGGAGAGGGGCCGGGGGTGAGGTTGGCACGGCCTCGCCCGCCCAACGCATCTCTTCAACCGGCAGCGCATCGAGCCGCAATTGCCGTACGCCCCAACAAGGGCCACGTCATCAGCGAGGCGCCCATGCGCACACCCTCCCCAGGCCAAACCCCTAAGGGAACCCCTTATGTCATTTCACCCAGCACTCTCATTCCCATGCCCGATGGCTTCTATGCCATCCCCCCACCTACCGCTAGAGTTGTCCTCGATATCGCCGAGGGCGAAGAGGAGGAACTCGACATGATCCTGGTCGTTGCCGGTATGGGCTTCATCGGTGTGCACGTGGTCAAGAGCCTGCTGGACGCCGGCGAAGACGTCGTCGTTACCTACAACCACTCCTGGCGCGTGCCGGACTTCTGGGCGGACGAGGTCGGCAAGCGCGTCACGGTCGAAAAGCTCGACGTCACCAACCCCCACGAGACCGTCGCCCTGGCCTCCAAGCACAAGGTCGATGGCATCGTCTACCTCGCGGCCCCTGGCTTCGGCGCCTCCTCGGTTTCGCAGGACTACGCCGTCAACATGGGCGGCCTCTACAACGCCCTCGAAGCCGCCCGCACCGTCGAGGTCCGTCGCTTCACCTACCTCGGTTCCTCCACGGTCTACAACGGCCTCAAGGAAGGGCCCTACAAGGAAGACGCCCCGCTGCCCCTCGAATCGACCAACGCCACCGAAACCTACAAGAAGGCCGGCGAGACCGTCATGCTCCACTTCGCCAAGCGCACCGGCCTCGACGTTGTTACCGTGCGCCCCCGCGCCGTCTACGGCCCCATGTACTACTCGATGGTCAATCTGCCGAGTCGGTTATGTCATGCAGCTGTCAAGGGTACCCTGCCCGACTACGGTCCCGCAGGCGCGCCCTTCGCCGGCGACACGGGCGACTTCACCAACGTGAAGGACGTTGCCGCCGTCACGACCCTCCTGCACCAGGCCGAGCGCCTCCAGCACACCACCTACAACGTCGGCGGCGGTCGCGCCTTCGAGATGCAGGAGCTCGCCGACGCCGTCATGTCCGCCGCCCCCGACGCCCGCATCGAGCTCAAGCCCGGCACCAGCCCCAACGGCACCCCCAGCAACCACTACCTCGATATGACCCGCGTCAAAGACGAGCTCGGCTTCGAGCCCCAGTACCCCATCGAAAAGGGCCTCCCGGACTACATCGACTGGCTCCGCACCCACCCCCAGTGACGGAGGAGAACGCACCATGGCGGGTCGAATCAATCGCGCGATTGAGCTTCTGGAGCAGGGCCAGCCGCTGTATCCTGCCACGGCCCACGAGCTGACCTACGACGCCGGCAAGGCCATGGCTCAGACCTGGGCCGACTACATCGGCGTGGAAATGGAGCACGGCGCCTTCGACATGCCCGGCCTCCACGCCTTCATGACCGGCCTCCGTGATGCAGGCCCCACGAACAGTGGCCACACGACACCGCCGGTGATCATGACCATCCCCGTGGATGGCAGCAGTGAGGCCGTGGTGCGAGCGAATGCCTGGATGATTCGTCAGGTGCTGGCCCGAGGCATTCATGGAATCCTCCTCTGCCACGCTGAGACACCGGGCGCGGCTAGGGCCTTCGTAGAGTCCTGCCGCTATGCCTTCCAGACCGCCGCCGTGGGCGAGGGCCTCGATTCCGGCCGCCGAGGCGTCGGCGGCGAATCGGAGGCCGCGCGTATCTGGGGCGTCGACCGGTCGGCCTACATGCGCAAGGCCGACCCATGGCCCCTCAATCCCGAGGGCGAGCTCCTCCTCGGCCTCAAGAAATCGAAAACCCTCGCGCCCTGAGCAACGTCCGCCAAACGCTTACGGTACCGGGCATCGGGTTCGCCGAATGGGGCCCCGGTGACATGGGAGTTGCCCTCGGCCACCTGGACGCCCACGACCCGCCCTACCCCCCGGACATGGATCAGGCGCGCGTTACCGTCATGGAAGCCTGCCGCCGTAACGACGTCGCATTCCTTTGCAGCTGGAACGACCGTAACCTAACGCCTTCCGAACAGGTCAAGAAGCTCCTGGACGACGGCGTCCTCATCATGTCCGGCTTCAACCAGGAAGCCGCGACCATCGGCCGTCAAATCACAAATCGGACGATGCCCGTTTGATGGTGCCGCCTCCCTTCATGTCGTTGCGCCTCTTTGCTAAATGGAATGCCGTCTCGAACGGTCGCCTCGTTGTCACCTCGGCCTTCAATGTCCCCTCGCCCCTCTGGGGAGAGGGTTAGGGAGAGGGGCTCCAGCGTTTGTCCCGCCCAAAACCACCTCGAACGAAGTTCCCTAGCCCCACCTCGCGAGAGCACCAGGGCGAGGAGCCCACGCCTACCGCCGAAACGCTCGCCTCGAGACTCCTCCCCTGGTTCGATACCCACGGCCGCAAACAGTTGCCCTGGCAGCAAGACCCCACCCCGTACCGAGTCTGGGTCTCCGAAGTCATGCTCCAGCAGACCCAGGTCGCCACCGTCATGCCGTACTACGAACGTTTTATGTCGAGTTTCCCGACCGTCGACGCCCTCGCCGCCGCCGACCTCGATGAGGTACTCCACCTCTGGACCGGCCTCGGCTATTACGCCCGAGCCCGCAACCTCCATCGAGCCGCCCAGCTCGTCGTCGAGCGCCATGCCGGCGTCATCCCCGAGGACATCGAGACCCTGCAGACCCTCCCCGGCATCGGTCGCTCGACCGCCGGCGCCATCCTCGCCCTCTCGCGCTCCCAACGACATCCCATCCTCGATGGCAACGCCCGGCGCGTCATCGCTCGCTACTTCGGCGTCGAAGGCCACATCGGCCAACCCGACACCCTGCGACGCCTCTGGGCCCTCGCCGACGCCTGCACGCCGGCCGACCGCGTCGCCGCCTACACCCAGGCGATCATGGACCTCGGCGCTAACCTCTGTACCCGCACCCGGCCCGCTTGCGACGCCTGCCCCCTCGCCGAAGGCTGCTTCGCCCTCGCCACGAACCACCAGACCGAGCTCCCAGCCCCCAAACCGAGACGCCATCGACCCCACCGAGAAGCCACCGCCCTCATCGCTCATCCGCCCCGATGGCGCCGTGCTCCTCGAAGATCGACCGCCCGAAGGCCTATGGGGCGGCCTCGCCAGCCTCCCCATGTTCGACACCTGCGACGAGGCCCTTGCCTGGGCTCACACCCACCTCAACGCCGACACCTCAGCCCCCGAACCCCTCCCCGCCTACGACCACGCCTTCACCCACTTCGACCTCACCCTCCACCCCCTCATCCTGCACATCACTACCAGCGCCGATGCCCCCGACAGCCACCGCTGGTACGACCCGCAACACCCGCCCCGAATCGGCCTCACCAAACCCACCGTCGATCTCCTCAAAACGGTTTCAGTGATGAATACCTGACGCGTATCGCCGTAGCCGAGGCTTCCCAGCCTCGGCGTCATACGCCCAAACGCGACTCGACTCACGCTGCGCCCCAACGCCGTCGGACCCATATTCCGTAGCCGAGGTGCCCACACCTCGGCGGCCCTGCGCCAAGCATCATCTCCTCCTCGCCTCAGGCTGCGTCCAATCGCCCTTGGAGTCGCACGTCGGAGCTTCACTACGCAAAGGAGTTCCCCCTCTCCGAAGTCGGAGAGGGGGCCAGGGGGTGAGGTCACCCCGCCTCGTCCTGCTCATCTAGCACGCCGAAATGCCGCTCTCTGCTCCGCCGGCAGGCGAGGAGATGGCGGCAGACAGAGGAGGGGTCTTCGCTCCCTACAACCCGAAGTGCGCCGCCGCCCACGACTCCGCCGCCGTGTCGAGTCGCAGCACCCGATGCGTACTCATCACGAACGCGTCTCGCAGCATCCGCTCCATCGGGTGACCCTGGACGGTTGCTGAAGTTCCGGACGCCGTGAAGCAGTGCTTCACCGCCTGCAGCGACATCTCGATCAGGCGCGTCTGCATCAGCGTCACCTCCGCGATCTCCTCGCGCGACATCTTGCGGCCGTCGCGCTTCACTTCGACAGCGCGCTCCATCAGCCGCTTCGATTCCGCCAGCAGCATCGTCTTAGCTGTTTCGGCTAGGGTTTTCGCTTCTGCCAAGCGGCGCTGAAAGCTCGGCCGTGACATCTCGTACGTCGTCGTCTCGCCGCCGCCACCGCCACGAGCCCGGATCGCCTTCGTGCGTCCCAGCTCCTCCAGCACGTCGACGGCACCCAGCGCGTTGCCCACCGCCGCGCCCGTCACCTCGATCGAGATGAACGCCAGCAACGGCGTGCTGAACAGCGGGTTCTCGTGCAACTTCGAGCCCGGCGTCTCCTGCGCCTCGACATCTGACAGCAGCAGCGACCGCGATTCCGGCACGAAGGCGTCCTCGATCACCACGGTCTTGCTGCCGGTGCCCCGCATCCCCATCGTGTGCCAGTCATCCTCGATATGCCCGGCCGCCGCCTCGACGATGAACGACATGCCCACCGGTGCTTCTTCCCCCTCCGGGACCAGGTTCGCGCCGCACCCGAACCAGTTCGCCGCGTCGCACCCCGACTGGTACGGCCAGCGCCCCGATAGCCTGTACCCGCCCTCGACCTTCGTCGCCGCCCGCCGCGCCCGAAGATCCCCGTCGGCAGCAGCGCCACGCCGTCGTCGCCGAACATCTCGACCTGCCCCGCCTCCGGGAACTGCGATGCCCACCACGCGTGCCCGGTCAAAATGCCCAGCACCCACGCCGAAGACGCACACCCCCGCCCGATCTCGACCAGCACCGCCTGCAGCGCCTCCATCCCCAGCTCGAAGCCGCCAAACCGCTTCGGCTGGCAGATCCGGAAGAACCCCGCGGCGTGAAAGTCCGCGATCGTCTCCGCCGGCAACGTACGCAGCTCCTCCGCGAGCATCGCCCGCCCTCGCAGCACCGGGATCAGCGCCCGCGCCCTCTGCACCAGCTCGTCCTGAGTAATCGTTTCGGCCTCGGCGTGAGTCAGTACTCGCCGCCCAGTTCCGTCTATGCCGATCAGTATCTCGGGAGACTTCATGTGGCTCTCCTGCCGAAGGCAGTAGCAAGGGTAGCGGGGCCGCAGGCCATGCGCGGGGGGCCGTGGGGGGTGTCCCCCCACAACTCTCTCTTATTAGGAAAGCGGAGCAGCGCGGGAGCGATGCGCAGCGACGGACGCTTCTCAACACGATGGTGGACACGCAAGGCAGTCATGCCTGAACCCCGAAGTGCGCCACTGCCCACCGCTCCCCCACCTGGTCGACGCGGTAAACGTTGTGCGTGCTGAGCATCTCGATGTCTCGCAGGCAGCGCTCCAGCGGATGCCCCTCCGTCATCGCCGACGTCCCGGCCGCCGCGACCGCATGCTCCACAGCCTGCACGCACATGTCGACCAGCCGCGCCGCCCCCAGCGTGTAGTCGAGAATTTCTTCCTCGCTAAACTTGCGACCCTCCGATGCGTACTCGGCCACAGTCGCCATCAGCCGTCGCGCATCCGACGCGAGCAGCTTGTGCGCCGCCTCCGCCAGCGATCGCGCCTCCGCGAACCGCCGCCGGAACACCGCGGTATCCGAGACCGACTGCGACGTCAGACCCGCCTCGCGCGTCCGCAGCGGCTTCTTGCGCCCGATCTCGTCCAGCACGTCGACAGCCTGCTTCGCGATCCCGACCGCCGCTCCCGTCGTCTCGATACTCAGGAACCCCAGCATCGGCGTCGCGTACATCGGGTTGGCGTGCAGATACCGCCCCGGCTGCTCCTGGTTCGCGATGTCCGCCTGCAGCATCGTCAGGTGCGGCGGCACGAACAGCTTGTCGACCAACACCGTCTTGCTGCCGGTCCCCCGCAGCCCCAACGTGCGCCAGTCGTCCACGATCGTTGCGTCTTCCGGCCGGATCGCCGCGTAGATCCACGGTGGCGACGCTGAGTCATCAGTGACCATCGCTCCGACGCACAGCCAGTTCGAAACGTCGCAGCCCGATAGATAGATGAAGCGTCCCGAAAGCTCGTACCCGCCATCGACAGGCTTCGCTCTTCCGTTGCCACTGAGGTTCGTGGCCATGATCACGTGGCCGTCCTCGCCGAAGATCGCCTGCTGCCCGGCTTCGCTGAACAGCGCCGACCACCACGTGTGCCCGCCCAGGATCGCCAGACACCACGCCGATGACCCGCAGCCGCGCCCCACCTCGACCACCACCTCTTCGAGTACGTCGATCCCTAGCTCGAAGCCCCCGAACCGCCGCGGCTGCACGATGCGCCAGAACCCCGCGTCCGTGAACGCCTGCACCGTCTCCGGGAGCAGCTGATGCGCTGCCTCCGTGCGCACCGCCCGCTCTCGCAGCTGCCGGAATCATCTCGCGCGCCCGCCCGATCAGCGTCTCCGCCGTCATGCTCTCCGCTTCCGGATGCACCAGACTGCCATCCTTATGTCGAGTAATGCCCTGCTGCAAGACATTGGCAGCTTAGCAGCGCCGCAGGCATCTGACACCCGCTCCCATCGACCACATCGTGCATGCGCTATGCTGCCGCCACTTCAGCTCGCGAGACCAGCCACCGAGAGGTTTCTCCATGCCCAGGAACGTCGCCATCTTGCTCTTCGAAGATGTGGAGGTGCTGGACTTTGCCGGCCCCTTCGAGATCTTCTCCGTGACCGGCGCGCGCGACGAAGGTGGGCCGCCTTTCAACGTTTACACGATCGCCGAAACGGCCGGACCGCTGCACGCTGCCAACCACCTCATCGTGACCCCGAACTTCACCCTGGCAGACTGCCCGAAGCCGGACGTCCTTGTTATCCCCGGTGGTCGAGGCTCCCGGCGGGAGATGCACAACCAGGCCCTGCTCGACTGGCTCCGTGAGATCGATCGGGAGACCGAGCTCACCACCTCTGTTTGTACCGGCGCCCTCATCCTCGCCACCGCCGGTCTCCTCGCCGATCGCTCCGCCACCACCCACTTCGCCTCGTATGACTTGCTGCAAGAGCTCACGCCCACAACTCAGGTCGTCCGGGACGTGCGTTATGTGGACGAAGGACGCATCGTCACCTCGGCGGGAATCCAGGCTGGCATGGACATGTCGTTGCACCTCGTCGCCCGTCTAGCCGGCCTCGAGGCCGCTCGTAACACCGCGCGCATGATCGAATATCGCTGGGAGCCGGACGCCGAAGAGGCTTCGTCGGCCGGTTAGACTCGCTCCATGCCCTCCGACGACGCCCGCGCGCTCCTCATGCGCGCCCACCAGCTCCACACCGATCACCACATCGACGAAGCCATTGCTGCCGTCCGAGAAGCCATCGCCCTCGAACCGGACTACGTCGACGCCTGGAGCTACCTCGGCACCACCCTGATCACCCGCAAGCTCGCCTTCGCCGAAGGCCTCGCCGCCCTCGAACAGGCCGCCGCCCTCGCCCCCGACGATGCCGGCATCGTCTACGGCCTCGGCTGGTGCTACGAATTCGTCGCCTACCGCCTCGAACACCAGCCCGAGCCGCCCTACCGGGACCCCACGGAGCTCTACCGCCTCGGCGCCGACTACCTCCAGCGCTGCATCGACCTCGACCCCGAGAAAGGCCTCCGCGAAGACGCCGAAGACCTCCGAGTCCGCCATCGAAGTCCGCCTCGAATCCCGCGGCGAATCCACTCTGATTATGTCGACTTAACCCCCTGCCCGTCCGTCTGCGGGCACCACGACTCGAAGCCCACCCGCGTTCGAATCCCACATCGTGACCGCCCACTTAATCCGTAGCCGAGGTTATCCCCACCTCGGCGTCATTCGCCCAAAGCGTCTTCGGAACGCCCTCAGCCCCTCTCCGGTGGGGAGGGAGAGGGGCGCGCGGCAGCGGGGGTGAGGTTTCACGCGACGATCACACCGCGGCGTTCCCGATGCGCCGCCAACAAGCTGTACAACCCATGCTGAGCCTGTCGAAGCACGCGATCGCCCCAGCGTCCACCACACCCCGAAGTCGCCCAGAGCCCACTCGATACACCCACACGTAGGCGAGGTGCCCACACCTCGGCGGCCCTGCGCCCGATATGCCCTCACGCCACAGCCAGGCCACGCAGGGTGCCCAGGGAGAGGACTAGGGTGAGGGTGCACAAAAGAAGGCGCCCCCGATTCGGGGGCGCCTTCTCAAAGCTCGAAAGCTATCGGCTCGCAGCTGTCGCCGCGATCGCGGCTAACGCCTACTCGTGACCGTCAGGGAACGACACCAGCGACGTCGTGCTCTGGATGCCGGGGATGGAGCGTATAGCGGTGCTCAGGATCGGGGGCACGTCCACCAGGTTGGCCACCTGGATCTCGACGATGATGTCGTAAGGGCCCATGACTTCATGGACCTCGGTGACGCCGGGCACCTGCGATAGCGCATCAAAGACGCGCTTGGTTGCGCCTGGATCAGTCACCACCAGGACGTAGGCCTTGACCATTTAACACCTCTCCTTGGGAAGGCTTGAGACCGTTGCCGGTCGCTTCACTCACCTCATGCATGCTCGCCGCAGACTCTCTAGCGAGGCTCCATATTAAGAGATTAACCTCATTTACGGTTCCAGATTAGTATCGCTGGTGTTAAAATCAACCTGTCACGCATTCTTAATACCGGTTCAAAGGCCGGTAGTCAGGGCAGAGGTACATTGTCTACGGACTCCGAAGTTAGAGGGACGTTCGAAACCGACCCCATCAGTGCCCTGGGTCTACCTCCAATAGTTTCCGTAACCACCCACTCCACGGTAGGCCAGGCACTGAACGCCGTCCAACAGCACGGTCAAGGCTACGTGCTGATCTGCGAAGACGGACGGCCAAGAGGAATAATGAGTCAACGTGAGGTCCTCATGAGGATCGTCGCGCGTGACGTTAAATATGACAGCAACGTGATGGACTTCGTCTCGAAGATAGGCGTCACGTTGACGAGCAAGGAGAGAATCGCACGGGCCATCAAAGTCATGATCGCTGAGGGTATAGACATCATCCCCATCGTGGATGAAACGGGTAGGGCCACCGCAGTCGTGCGGTCCGTAGATGTGATTCATTTCCTTGCAGAGGTGTTCCCGGAGCAGTTGCTCAACCTGCCACCGGAGCCACACCAGACACTGCCAAAACCGGAGGGTGGTTAGCTTATGACGACTTTAACCAAGGAACCTGCGCAGCCTGACATCCTGGATGTCGATCGCGTAACGATTCGATTCGCCGGCGACTCCGGCGACGGTATGCAGCTCACCGGCACCCAGTTCACCAAGACCTCCGCTGTATTTGGTAACGACATCAGCACCGTCCCCGACATTCCGGCTGAGATCCGAGCCCCCCAGGGCTCTCTCCCCGGCGTCAGCGCCTTCCAGGTCTCATTCTCCAGCTACGACATCTACACACCCGGCGACACGCCGGACGTGCTCGTCGCCATGAACCCGGCTGCCCTCAAGGTGCACCTCCCCGATGTCCCCAAGGGCGGCATCATCATCGTCAACACCGACGAGTTCAACGAGGTCAACCTCAAGAAGGCCGGCTACGAGGCCAACCCCCTCACCGACAACAGCCTCAACGCCTACCGCCTCTTCGAGGTCGCCATCGGCACCCTGAACGCTCGCGCTCTCGCCGACACCGGCCTCAGCGCCCAGGAGATTGACCGCTCGAAGAACATGTTCGCCCTCGGCATCATGTTCTGGATGTACTCGCGCCCCCTCGACACCACGATCAAGTACATCGAAGAGCGCTTCGGCCGCCGCAACCCCAAGGTTGCCGAGGCCAACGTCATGACCCTCAAGGCCGGCTACAACTACGGCGAGACCACCGAGATGTTCGCGCAGCACTACCACGTGCCGAAGGCGAAGCTCGCGCCCGGCCTCTACCGCAACATCACCGGCAACGAAGCCACCGCGATGGGCTTCCTCACCGCCAGCAAGCTCGCCAACCTGCCGCTGTTCTACGGCAGCTACCCGATTACGCCGGCCTCCGATGTCCTGCACGGCCTCGCCGTCGTTCAAGCGCTTCGGCGTCAAGACCTTCCAGGCCGAGGACGAGATCGCAGCTATCGGTTCCGCCATCGGCGCCGCTTTCGGTGGTTCGATGGGCATGACCGGCACGTCCGGCCCCGGCATCGCCCTCAAGAGCGAGGCCATCGGCCTCGCCGTCATGGTGGAGCTCCCCCTCGTCGTCATCGACGTGCAGCGCTCCGGTCCCAGCACCGGCATCCCGACCAAGACGGAGCAGGGCGACCTGCTGCAGTGCATGTTCGGGCGCAACAGCGTCGCCCCGCTCGCCATCGTGGCCCCCTCGACGTCCTCTGACTGCTTCACGATGGCCATCGAGGCCTGGCGCATCGCCATCAAGTACCGCACGCCCGTCATCTTCCTCAGCGACCTCTACCTCGGCGTCGGCTCCGAGCCCTGGCTCATCCCCGACATCGATTCGCTGCCCAAGATTGAGGCCAACTTCGCCACCGACCCGGCGACCTTCAAGGCCTACGAGCGCGACCCCGAGACCCTCGCCCGCCCCTGGGCCGTCCCCGGCACGCCCGGCCTCGAGCACCGCGTCGGCGGCCTCGAAAAGGCCAACATCACCGGCAACGTCAACTACGACCGCCGAGAACCACGACCTCATGACGCGCCTGCGCTTCGAGAAGATCGAGCGCATTGCCAACGACATCCCCGAGCTCGAGGTCTTCGGCGACGACGAGGGCGACCTCCTCGTGCTCGGCTGGGGCAGCACCTACGGCGTCAACCGCACCGCCGTCCAGCGGGCCCGCGCCGCCGGCAAGAGCGTCTCCCAGGCCCACCTCAAGCACCTCAACCCGTTCCCCAAGAACACCGAGGCCGTCCTCAGCGCTTCAAGAAGGTGCTCATCCCGGAGAACAACATGGGCCAGCTCTCGCTGCTCATCCGCGGCAAGTTCCTCGTCGACGCCGTCGGCCTCAACCGCGTCACCGGCCGCCCGTTCACGATCTCCCAGGTCGAAGCCAAGATCCTGGAGATGGTCGACTAAAGACGGTCTCTCCCCCTCTCCGACAGCGGGGAGGGGGTCGGGGGAGGGGTTGACCCGCCCCGCCAACTTCCACGGAAGGCTAAACGGAAGGCTAAAACATGGTTACTACCAACCCAAGCGATAACATCCAGGTCCTCACCCGTAAGGACTTTGTTTCCGACCAGGAAGTGCGCTGGTGCCCCGGCTGCGGCGACTACTCCATCCTGGCCCAGACCCAGCGCGTCATGCCGGACCTCGGCATCCCGCGCGAGAACATCGTGTTCATCTCCGGCATCGGCTGCTCCAGCCGCCTGCCCTACTACATGAACACCTACGGCTTCCACAGCATCCACGGCCGCGCTCCCACGATTGCCACCGGCCTCAAGGTCATCGCGGCCCGAGCTCAGCGTCTGGGTCGTCACCGGCGACGGCGATGCCCTCAGCATCGGCGGCAACCACATCCTGCACGTCATCCGCCGCAACGTCGACCTCCAGATCATCCTGCACAACAACGAGATCTACGGCCTGACCAAGGGCCAGTACTCGCCGACCTCGCCGCTGTCGAAGGTCACCTACTCGTCGCCCATGGGCTCCATCGACTGGCCGCTGCGAGCCCCTCGCCGTCGCCCTCGGCGCCGAAGGCACCTTCGTCGCCCGCTCGCTCGACGCCGACCCCCACCACATGGTCGAGATGCTGGAGCGCGCCGCCGGCCACCGAGGGCACCTCCTTCGTCGAGATCTACCAGAACTGCAACATCTACAACGACGGCGCCTTCGAGGAGTTCACCGCCAAGGACGTCCGCGCCGACCGCATGCTCTACCTCAAGCACGGCGAGCCCATGATCTTCGGCAAGAACGCTGACAAGGGCATTCGCATCAACGGCCTCAAGCCCGAAGTCGTCGAGCTCGGCAAGGACGGCATCACGGAGAAGGACGTCCTCGTCCACGACGAGACGATCGAAGACCCGACGATTGCCTTCATGCTCGCCCGCATGGACTACCCGGAATTCCCGGTGCCCGTCGGCGTCATCCGCGCCGTCCAGCGCCCCACCTACGACAGCATGCTCGAAGCCCAGGTCGCCAAGGCCAGAGAAGACCAGGGCGAAGGCGACATCGCCGAGCTCTTCCGCCAGGGCGACACCTGGCTGGTCGGCGACGACTAGCCACGCCGGCGACCTGCCTGAGTTCGCCCCTCCCGAGGTCCTCAGGCGCACGGTTAATGTTCCCTCTCCCCAGCGGGGAGAGGGTTAGGGTGAGGGGTGACAGCATCCCGGCGAAGCCAAGGGTGAGAAATGGGTGTCACCCGGAGCCTGCCGAAGCAGGGGTAGCAGGAGTTTAGCTCAGGGCTCCCCACTTCTATTTATTAATCTCCCCCGCGAAGCGGGGAAGGAGAAAACCAATGCAGTGCCCATCCTGTGGCTCCGACAACATCCAGGGCACCGACGAGTGCACTAACTGCGGCGCCGCCCTCTACGGCCTGCGCATCAACAACCCCGGCGGCCCCGACTTCATCCACCGCCCCCTCTCCGAGATGCGCCGGCGCCCCGTCCACGCCGTCCAGGTCAACGACCCCGTCGTCCTCGCCGTGCGCACCATGCAGCGCGAAGAGGTCAACTGCGTCTTCGTCAAAGACGGCGACGCCGTCGCCGGCATCCTCACCAGCTGGGACATCGTCCAGAAAGTCGCCGGCCCCGATGAAGACCTCGTCGCCGTCACCTGCGACAAAGTCATGACCCCCAACCCCTACATCCTCCACGACACCGACAGCGTCGCCCTCGCCCTCAACGCCATGGCCTCAGGCGGCTTCCGCCACCTCCCCGTCTCCGAAAACGGCAACCCCAACAGCCTCATCACCGCCGGCGACCTCTTCCGCTACATCTCCCCCCACCTCGTCTAACCAGACGAGGCATCGAGCACACAAAGAAGCGCCGAGGCAATTGCCCCGGCGCTGTTTCATTTGCCCCTCGAAACCGCCTTGCTCCCTAACCACCGCTCATCCTGAGGCCCTCGGAGGGTGAGGCGCCGTAATTGCTCTCACCGTGCGCTGCCAGCCATGCGTGGCCACCGAACCTCACTACCCCGTTTGTCCTGCGCCTGTCGAAAAACGCGATCGGTACTGTGCTTGTTTTTTCGTCTCGTTCGTGGCAGAATTTGTGGCACACTTGCTTGAACGACCCGAAGGTAGGAGGCCTTGCGAAATGACAAAGAAAGTTCACCACACAGAATCAGAGGTGGAACAGAGGCTAGGAGAACTCGACCTCACACGTCCCATGCTTGTGCAGCTCGTGATGCAGACCATGCGCATCGTGATGGGATGCACTGAACTAGAATCCGCCTGCAACTGCAGGGTTTCTGTTCTGGGCCAAGATGACGAGGTTCCTGAGGGAAGAACTACTCCCCAAAGGGTGGGTTTCCAGCAATGCACAGAACTTCGCAACCACAATCCACCCGTCAAATGAATTTGCCATCGTGGTAGCTGCAGGTGATGGTCACACAGGCGATTCCCCGTCTCAATCCTTCCACTCGGACTGAGAAGGGGCCTGTCGGACTGAGGGCAATAGCACGGAACCAGCTCAGCTTTGCTGCCATCAGTTCGTCCTATCCGTGGCCGGACGCCGAACTGCAGCCTCGTGCCACTTGGTTTCTACTGCATAGTGCTGACCTCAAGCGTGGGGAGGTCAGGGTTGAGCTTTCCTTAGCCGGGGGTACCACGGACGGTGGCATTGTCGATTCCTGGCTAGAACGAATCATCCTAGGAACGATTGAAGTTGTGGAAATGCCCACTCACATGCGGGCACAGAAGGATGTCACCCCCTCAGATGAAATCGTGATCAATGTTGAGGGGTGCCGAGGTAATATGGGAAATTTGTTCAATTCCTCTCGGCTTGAGTTGGCAAGGCGCAGACGCGGATTAACGAAGTCTAGCCTTGCAAATGAGGCAGGAATTTCCCTTAGAAGCCTGAATGCCTATGAGCTTGGAGATCGACAGCCAACGAGCGAAACGGTGGTACGTCTCGCGGCATCTCTGGACTTTGAGCCTGCCTTCTTCTTCGGCGATGACTTGGACATGCCGCCAGTGGAGGGAACCAGTTTCAGAGCGCTCACTACATTGACGGCCCGTCAGCGGGACCAAGCCCTAGGTTCGGCTGCTTTGGGCGTGCTGTTCTTCGATTGGCTGTCGAAGCGCTTCGTACTGCCAGAACTCGAAATTCCTCCGTTCGATCCAAAGGCGCCGGAGCTAGCGGCCAATGCTCTGAGAGCCGAATGGGGACTAGGCGAACAGCCCGTCCGTAACATGATTCACTTGCTCGAAGCGCACGGAATCAGAGTCCTTTCGCTGGTCGAGGAATGTCGGGCCTCTCGATGTGTTTTGCTTCTGGCGCGATGACCAGCCATACGTGTTCTTGAACACTGTCAAATCCGCCAGCACGCGCGATTTGATGCCGCCGCATGAACTCGGCCATCTTGTTCTACACAAGGGAAGTGCGGAGGAAAGCGCCAAGCAGAGTATGAAGCTCATCTCTTTGCATCGGCTTTTCTAATGCCAGCAAAGTCTTATTGGGGTGGCTCCTCGTGGTGGTCACATGCAGGACTTGATTCAGGCGAAAAAGGTCTGGAATGTTTCGTTGGTGCCCTGATCTACAGGATGCACCGGGGGTCCTGGATGCTCACTAATGGCAATACCGCTCCCTATTTTGTCGAAGCCAGCAGCCTAGGGTATCGGAGTAGGGAACCAAATCCGTCACCTGCTGAAAGTTCACAAGTAATTGCGAAGGTTTTGGATGCGTTACGGGAGGATGGTGTCACCAAGCATGACATTGCGTCTGAATTGGATGTTCCCGTGGCCGAGATCGAACGCCTGGTTTTTGGTCTCGCTCTGACTGGCCTAACTGACGAGGGCTAGGGCAATACTTGAGCGCGACTCAATCGCCTAAGTGTCGCCCAACACCTCGAAACGCCCTGAGCCCCTCGCCGTAGGGACGGAGAGGGGCGCGCGGCAGCGGGGGTGAGGTTTCGCCCCACGCCGGAGCGACTGCCCACGCCGACCTCTCCCTGTGGGAGAGGCGAAACGCCCGAAGCCCCAACGAAACGCCCGACGACTCGGGTGAGGGGTGACACCCCGCCGCGCCGCCACCATCCCCAAACCCGTAGCCGAGGCGTCCCCGCCTCGGCGTCATCCGCCCGCCAACCACCTCGAAACGCCCGGTGCAAGCAGGGTGATGGGTAACACACTAACCGGGCGCATGGGTTACAGGTTCACGTTGCGATGACCTTCCTCAGGGGCGAATGAGCCTCTCCTGCCTGGCGTCGAGGTGACCCAGTAGAACGGGACCAAAGTAGACGTCGTGGCCGGTCAGCGTTTCTTGCAGGGCGATGGCTTCGCCCGTGAGGGCTTCGCTGATGAAGACGTGCTTGCCTCGCCACTTCATCTCTCCGTTGCTGCGCACCCGGCGGACTAGGGCGTCGGGCGGATATTCGGGGTCTTCGAGACGGTCCGGGTATCGCCGGGGCGAAGGCCGGTAGAGGGATGCAGGCGGTGTCAGGTCGAGGGCTTGATGCGGCCTACGGTAGTTGTAGGTCTGGCGGAAAACGTCGAAGGCCTGCTGTTGCTCTTGCCGGTTGGCAGCTGAGGGGTGGCAGCACTCCAGCTTAAGAGTGAGGTGCATGCGTTCGTGTCGGCCGTTCTGCTCGGGATGGCCGGGCTGGATGCGCTCAAGGTGGATGCCCAGCTTCACCCACCAGACGCCAAGGCGGGAGAGGCCTGCGGCGGCCAGGGAGGCAAAGGGTGGTCCGTTATCGGTGCGGATGGCCTGAGGCAGGCCGTGCTCCCGAAACACCGCCTCGAATACGGGGCGGACGTGAGTGTAGTCCGGCTTCGAGACCGCCTGGCAACACAGGAGCATGCGACTGCAGGCGTCGCTGATTGTCAGCGGGTCGCAGCGCTGGCCATCACCGGTGCGAAACCAGCCTTTGAAGTCTGCACACCAGACAGCGTTGGGATGGTCTGCCGTCTGGAAGGGTCGGCTACCGGGAGCGACGCGTCGTTTGCGTCTGCGAGCTCTGGTCAGGCCTGCTCGGGCCAGGATGAGACCACAAGTGCTGGGAGCGGGCCAGGCCTGGACGACCTCGTCGGGTTCTTCTGGCTCCGGCCCCAGTTTCAAGGGTCCCCAGGTGGGGTGTGCCTGTTTGGCTCGACAGATAGCGGCCGCGACTTCAGGTGCGACGGCGTTGGGATGACTGTGAGCCGCCCGGGAGCGATTCCCCAGTCCGGCTGGGCCGAATTCGGCGAAGCGCCTGACCCATTTATGGGCGGTCTTTCGGCTCACGCCGAAAGACTCGGCCAGCTCCGCCATCGTGTACTTCCCCGATAGGTGTGCTCTTACGAGCCTTTCTCGTTCTTTCACTGGACTGGTTACCCTCCACGGCAAGGCAGACCTCCTTGCCCTTCGTGTAACCCATGTCCTTAGCTAATGTGTTACCAATCTATTTGGTTAGGACCCCCTCAGCCCCTCGCCCCGCAGGGAGAGGGGCGCGCGGCAGCGGGGGTGAGGTAGACTCATCTCCGTGACACGCCCCCTCATCGCCCTGGCCCTTCTTCTCACCCTCCTCGCCGCTGCCTGCAACGACAACGCCGATTCCCCGGCGGCGAGCATCACCCCGAACCCCGACCTGCCCGCCAACGAATCCCTGCTCTTCATCGCCCGCGGCGACGCCTCCGCCCGCGACGGTCACCTCACCATCGATACCACCCACGTCGAATGGTTCACCGATCGCCCCGACCGCATGGCCGGCTTCACGACTCTCGAAACTTTCGCGGCCCTCTGGCAGACCGCCTTCGCCGGCGACCCGCCCACCGCCGCTATCGCCGGCAACGGCCTCCAGGCCATCGTCACCGTCGATTCCGCCACCGCAACCAAAGACGGCCTCGACCTCACCTTCGATGACATCAACTCCAGCGTCCCGGACGGCGGCCTCGGCTCCGTCTCCCTCTTCGTCGACAGCGCCACTGCCACCACTGGCTGCGACGCCGTCTCGATCTCCTTCGGTCAGAACCGCCAGGTCATCATCACCGCCGGTCCCAACGCCTTCAAGAACAACGACGTCATCAAAATCACCTGGGGCGACAACGCCGCCAACGACCAGGACAGCCTCGACAACCCCCTCCTCCCCGGCATGTACGTCAGCTCGGCCCACACCTACAGCGCCGACTCTTGGGATCCCCGCATCGACGGTCTTAGCGGCTGCACCCGCACCTGGTCCATCGACTGCAACCCCACCGTCTGCACCGAATAACGCGTACACCCTGAAGCAGGGTCGAAGGCTCGCCCGAGACCTCCCGACACCTCGATATCGTCCCGAAGCCCCGTCCGCTCGCCTCCGACCTCACCCGACACCTCGAAACGCCAGCCCTCGCGCGAGGCGCGCGGCTCATCCCGAGACGCCGGAGCGAGCGCACCCCGACCTCGACCGCCGCCCCTCGACACGCCCTCGCCCCCCTCTCCGCCAGCGGGGAGGGGGCTGGGGGAGGGTCGCCCCGATGCGCCATCACCCCCCCCCTTCACCCGACACCTCGAAACGCCCTCAGCCCCTCGCCCCGCAGGGAGAGGGGCGCGCGGCAGCGGGGGTGAGGTCGCACCCGACGCCGAAACGCCCGGCCACGCCCACCTCTCCCTCGTGGGAGAGGCGAAACGCCCGAAGCCCCAACGAAACGCCCGACGACTCGGGTGAGGGGTGACACCCCCCGCACCACCGCCGCCCACACCTCGACACGCCCTCGCTCCCCCTCTCCGCCAGCGGGGAGGGGGCTGGGGGGAGGGGTCGCCCCGATGCGCCATCACCCCCTCCGACCTTCACCCCGACACCCCGTACCCTCGACCCATGCCCTCGTCCCCTCGACGGCCCCTTCCCGCCCCATTCACGTACCGTCTCCGACCCCTTCCTGCCCCGATCCCGACGCACTCCCGCCCAACACCAGCCCCGTACCCGCCCCACCTCCGTCGCACACCTGCCCCGAACCCGCCCGGTTCCCGACTCATTTCGAGTCCCATACATAGCCCGATGCGCCTGATCTCCCCCTCTCCGCCAGCGCGGAGAGGGGGCCGGGGGGAGGGGTCGCCCCGCCGGGCATTCAACCAAGCCCCCAAACCGTGCAGAATGAGCCCTGAACGAGTCGCCGGCTTCATACCCCGGCTCGAAGCTCGCAGCTAATAGCTGACTGCCCGCCCCGAAGGAGCACCTCATGCCTGGACCGCTCGAAGACGTACGCATACTCGACCTCACCTGGGTGCTCTCCGGCCCCTACGCCGCGATGACCCTCTGCGACCTCGGCGCCGAAGTCATCAAGGTCGAGCGTCCCTCCGTATGGAGATGTTGCCAGCACCACCGGCCCCTACATCGGCGGCGAATCGACCTACTTCTTCAGCGTCAACCGCGGCAAAAAGAGCACCGTCCTCGACCTCCGCAAGCCCGAAGGCCGCGACCTCTTCCTCCGACTCGTCGAGAAGGTCGATGTCGTCATGGAGAACTTCACCCCCGGCACCATGGACCGCCTCGGCGTCGGCTGGGACGTCATGAGCGCCCGCAACCCCCGCCTCATCTACGCCGCCACCTCCGGCTTCGGCCAGACCGGCCCCGACCGCGACAAGCCCGCCCTCGACGTCGTTGTCCAGGGTATGGGCGGCATCATGAGCATCACCGGCGAAGAGGGCGGCGGCCCCGTGCGCCCCGGCGTCTCGATCGGCGACATCACCGCCGGCCTCTACACCGCCATCGGCATCCTCTCCGCCCTCCACGAACGCGAGCGCAGCGGCCTCGGCCAGATGATCGATATCTCCATGCTCGACTGCCAGATCGCCATCCTCGAAAACGCCTTCGCCCGCTACTTCGCCACCGGCGTCGCCCCCAAGCCCATCGGCACCCGCCACCCCCTCTCCACCCCCTTCCAGGCCTTCCCCACGTCTGACGGCTACATCGTCATCGCCCTCGGCTTCTCCATCGCCGAGGTCTGGGGCGTCTTCTGCGCCGTCATCAACAAGCCCGAGCTCATCGACGACCCCCGCTTCGACACCCCCGGGCATCGCACCCAGCACCACGCCGAGCTCGAGCCCATCCTCAACGAAGCCCTCTCGCAGCGCACCACCGAAGAGTGGATCGCCGAGTTCGAAGCCATCAGCCTGCCCTGCGGACCCCTCAACAGCATCCCCGCCGCCGCCGAGTACAAGCAGGTCAAGGCCCGCGACATGCTCAAGGAGGTCGAAAGCCCCCGCGGCAACAAGCTCACCATCTCGAACACCCCCCTGCGACTCTCCCGCACCCCCTCGGCCATCCGAGGCGGCCCGCCCACCATCGGCCAGCACACCCGCGACGTCCTCGCAGACCTCCTGGGCCTCACAGAAGCCGAAATAGACGCCGAATTCGCCCGAGGTGCCGCTGTACCCGGCCAGGACCTCCCGGCGGAGCTAACGCAGTCGTAGCGTGCTCGACGCACCCCGTAGGCGAGGCGTCCCCGCCTCGACGGCCATACGCATACCGAGGTCTCTAACCGGTAACGATGCCTTCGGCGTCGCCTCCCCGCCCGAGAACCTCCGAGGCGAAGAGAAATTGACCCGCACGGCCAGACTCCCTAGAATCGGAGTGTTGCACTGGCCCCGTGGTGTAGTGGTTAACACGTCGCCCTGTCACGGCGAAGATCGTCGGTTCGAGTCCGATCGGGGTCGCCATCTACCAAACCCTTGCCGCCCACCAGGGCGGCATTCTCTTTGCCCTCGTCGCGATCAGCGACAATAAGAACACCTCATGCTGCGATTAAGCGAAGTCAAACTGCCGATCGACCACCCAGAAGGCGCCATCGAGGCCGCCATCCTCAAGCGCCTGGGCATCCCGCCCGAGGCGCTGACCGGCTTCTCGATCTTCAAACGCAGCGTCGACGCCCGCAAAGCACCGGCGATCCTGTTCACGTACATCCTGGACGTGAACGTGGACGACGAAGCCGCCGTCCTCGATCGCCTCAAGAGCGATCGGCACGTCGCACTCACGCCGGACACCAGTTATCGCTTCGTCGCCCACGCCCCGGCAGCCACCTCGACGCGTCCTGTGATCATCGGTATGGGGCCCGCGGGCCTGCTTGCTGGGCTGATCCTGGCCCAGTCGGGGTTTCGGCCCCTGATCCTGGAGCGCGGCAAGATCGTGCGAGAACGCACTCGGGACACCTTCGGCTTCTGGCGCCGCGGCGACTTCAACCCCGAGTCCAACGTCCAGTTCGGCGAGGGCGGCGCCGGCACCTTCTCGGACGGCAAGCTCTACAGCCAGATCAAGGATCCAAGGCACTACGGGCGCAAGGTCCTCGAAGAGTTCGTGAAGGCCGGCGCACCAGCCGAGATTCTCTACGCCAACCGGCCCCACATCGGCACCTTCCGACTGGTGAGCATGGTCGAAAAGATGCGCGCCACCATTCAGTCGCTCGGCGGCGAGATTCGCTTCCAGAGCCGCGTCGCCGACATCGAAATCGTGGACGGCCGCGTTCGAGGCGTCGTGCTGGCCGGCGGCGAGCACATCGCCACGGATCACCTCGTGCTCGCGATCGGCCACAGCGCCCGCGACACCTTCCAGATGCTTCTCGACCGCGGCGTCCACGTCGAACCCAAGCCCTTCTCGATCGGCTTTCGCATCGAGCATCCTCAGTCGCTGATCGATCGCGCGCGCTTCGGCAAGAACGCCGGCAATCCCCTGCTCGGCGCCGCCGATTACCGTCTTGTGCATCACGCCAGCAACGGCCGGTCTGTCTACAGCTTCTGCATGTGCCCGGGCGGCACCGTCGTCGCCGCCACATCGGAGCCCGGGCTCGTGGTAACGAACGGCATGAGCCAGTACTCGCACGATGAGCGCAACGCCAACGCAGGCATCGTCGTCGGCATCACGCCCGAAGACTTCCCGGGCGCCGTCACGGAGAATCCCCTTGCCGGCGTCGACCTCCAGCGCGCCCTGGAGTCGCGAGCCTTCGAGCTCGGCGGCGGCACCTACGAAGCGCCCGGCCAGCTCGTCGGCGACTTCCTGGCCGGCACGCTCGTCCGAGAACTTCGGTTCGGTGCTTGCCCTCCTACACGCCCGGCGTCCACCTCTGCGACCTCAGCACGGCCCTGCCCGATTACGCCATCGAGGCCATCCGCGAGGCGCTGCCGGTCTTCGCGAAGCAGATCGAAGGCTTCGATATGCCCGATGCGGTGCTCACAGGCGTGGAGACGCGCACCTCATCCCCGATACGCATCCGCCGCAACGACGACGACCTGCAGAGCATCAACACCCGCGGCCTGTATCCCACCGGCGAGGGCGCGGGCTATGCGGGCGGCATCCTCTCCGCGGCGGTGGACGGCATCAAGGTCGCCGAAGCCGTGGCGCTGAGCATCGTTGGCAGCAGCTAGGCAGCCTCCAATGGACCGGCTCCGAAATGCTGCACTTGCTCGCGGAGCGCATCCTCAGCATGGAGGTCTCTCACCCGTTGCGAGTCGGGATTGACGGCACCACCGCGTCAGGGAAGACCACTCTGGCAGACGAGTTGGCGTCGCATATGGAGGGCTCGGGCCGCCAGGTCATCCGCGCGTGCCTGGACGACTTCCACAACCCACCGGAGGTGCGTTATCGGATCGGCCGCGATTCGCCCGAGGGCTACTACCGCGACGCAATCGACTGGAGGTCGGTGCGTGAGTTGCTTCTAGAGCCCCTGGGTCCCGACGGGTCACGGCGCTATAGCGTCGGCGCCTTCGGCCAGCCCGACGGCAGCGCCACCGAGTTCCCAGAGCATCATGCCGACGACAACGCCATTGCCCTGATCGATGGCGTGTTCCTCTTTCGGCCAGAGCTCAATGACTGCTGGGACTACCGCATCTTCGTCGAGGTCACGCAGGTCATCGCGATGGAGCGGGGCATTGCGCGGGACGTCCCACGCCTCGGCTCCGAGGACGACCTGCGACGGCGCTACGAGGCGCGTTACATCCCCGGGGAGCGTCTCTATCTTGATGCGGTCAAGCCGTGGCTATTGGCAGACGCGGTCATCAGCAACGACGAACCGAAATCGCCGTCGGTGCGATTTCATAGCTCAGACTCAGGGCTGAAAACTGAAAACTGAAAACTGACGACTACGGCGCGGACGTCAGCTCGAAGATCGTGCCCCGATCGTTGTCGTAGCGCACGAGGGGGCGTTCGGGCGTATCGGCGTACCAGGCGACCTGGCGCGCGTTTGTCGTGAGGATTTCGACCTTCCAGGCGTCGAACTCCCCGGCTGGTACCGTGACGGTCTCCTTGCCGGTGACGCGCAGGACGACTCGCTGGTCCGTGCGTTGATTCGTGATCACGGTGTAATAGCTGGACTCGTAGCCCTCGGTCATGTCGATCGTGCGCCAGAGGAACAGCGATGAGTCGTTATCGTACGAGTGCTCTTTCAACGTCAGGCCGCTCTGCTTGTCGCCGTTGTCGATGCTGATCAGAGCGCCTTCGTCCGTGTACTCGACTTCGATGCGGCTCTGGTCGTCCGGGTTGTCGTTGTCGATCTCCCGCACGGACGAGAGCGGCTTAAGCGTCTCGGCATCCACCACGACGGTCGTGGTGTCGGAGTTGCCGTTCGGGCTCTCGTAGCTCGTCGTGAGCACGTAAGTGTCGCCCTGCTGCTCAATCGTGTGCACGCCCGTGGCCAGCTCGTCCCCGTCGTCGTTGACGAGCACGTAGTCGAGCTCCTCGGGCGCCTGCCAGGGGATCGATGCAACCACGTCAGCCGCGGGCACGTCGGTTTCACTGCCGCAGGCGATAAGCAGCAGCGGGACAAGGAGGGCGACGATGAGGCCGGACGTTAGGCGTATCAGGTGAGTGACGCTGTCACCTCTCGGATAATCGCAAGGGCGTCGTCGATGTCCTGACGCTCGATGCCGTAGTGCGTGAGCATGCGCAAACGCCCGTGCACCATGGTGCTCAGCACGCCGCGTTCGCGCAACTTCGCGTTCAGAGTCGTCGTGTCGATCGCCCCGTGGTGCCAGAACATGATGTTGGTCTGCACCAGCGAAGGGTCGATAACGACGCCGGGGATGCTCGCGAGGCTCTCGGCGAGATACCGCGCGTTCGCGTGGTCGTCGGCGAGACGGTCGACCATCTCTTCGAGGCCGACGATGCCCGCCGCACAGACGATGCCCGCTTGTCGCAGGCCGCCGCCGACCATGCGCCGGTTCTTACGCGCCCGGTCGATGAACGCCTGCGAGCCGCATAGCACCGAACCCATGGGCGCCGCGAGCCCCTTGGATAGGCAGAACGTCACGGACTCGGCGTCCTTCGCCAGCTCCTTCGGCGTCGTCTCCAGGGCGCAAGCGGCGTTGAAGATCCGCGCGCCATCGATGTGCAGCGCGGCGTCCGCTTCGTGAGCCACGTTGGCGACTTCAGCCGTATAGCTGGCCGGTAGCGCAGAACCGTTGGCGTAGTTGTGCGTGTTCTCCAGGCAGATCACGGCGGTGCGAGGGTTGTACCCCCCTTGCGGCCGGATCAGGTCCCGAATCTCGTCGAGGTCCATGCGCCCCTGTGCGTCGTTCGCGGCCTGGCGCACGTTCACGCCCGCGACGCCCGCCGCACCGCCGACCTCTGCCTGCACGATGTGCGCCAGTTGCCCAGCGATCGCTTCGTCGCCGCGCCCGCAGTGCGTCAGCAGCGCGATCAGGTTCGCCATCGTGCCGCTGGCGGCGAACAGGCCTGCTTCCTTGCCCATTCGCTCAGCCGCCATCGCTTCCAGGCGCTTCACCGTCGGGTCGTCGCCCAGGGCGTCGTCGCCCACCTCGGCTGTCGCCATGGCTTCTCGCATGGCGGGCGATGGCTTCGTGACGGTGTCTGAACGGAGATCGATGACGCGCTGTGCAGCGGTCGTCACTGGCCGCCTCCCTTGAGTGTGCGATACGGCTCTTCGCCTTTCACGGCCTTGATCTCCTCTGTACGTTCTTCCCATTGCAGCTCGTGGAGGACGGCCAGCAGTGTCGATTCCGCCACGCCCATGCTGGTCAGGCGGTCTGTGATCGCCTGCCAGACGCCGCTCTCTACCAGTGTGCGTACGCTGCGAGGCCACTGGAAGGCGATGATCCGCTCCGGCGCCGAGAAACGCGGTCGTAAGCGCATCAGCTCCCTGAACCGCTCGTCCGAGCTGCGTACGCGGTCGACGACGCGGATCAGCGGCGGATCGGACTCGCTGTGACGCGTGTCCACGAGCAGCCTGCGCTCGAAAATCTGAAACATCACGACGAAGACTTCGGCCGTATTGATAACCGAGAGAACTTCGCTGAGGTCTACACCGAGATCGTCATCCACAACGTCTCATTCTAAGGCAGCAGCACTGGGGCGCAACCTGACAGGTTGCAGCGACGCCATTAACGCCATGAATGGCTTGCCCGCAGATACAAGGCCATCGACACCACAATTGCAGCCACCAGGGCTGCAATAAACGGCGCTCTGGATTCGAGCCAACCGCTTCTGGACACCGGGGCAGGCTTCTCGGCCGCCGCTACTGCCTGCTCGATCTGCGTCTCGTCAGACCCGAGCGCCTCGCCGTACTGCCGGATCAGCGCCTCCGGCTCTCCCACCGACACCGACAGGCTGGCATACTGCGACACCGCCTCACCGCCATCGAGCAGCACCTTGCCCAAGAAGCGGTGCAGACGCCAGATGCTCTCGTCTTCAGCCTTGCCGTCCGTTTCGATAAACCCCTGGTCGAGGGCAACTAGCACCTGCTCACCCTTGTAGAGGCGTGGCCCTCCCGAGCACAGCGAGTCGTAGTAAGACAGGTGGCCGACCACGATCGTGCTTGGAGTGATATCGCCTGCCAGAACCGCCTCTATGGCCACGTTGGACTCGTACGTCTCGTTGTTGCCGACCTTGCCGACGTGCCGCTCGTCTAGCACTGTTCCGATGATCACGAGGTCGCTGCCCGCCAGCGATTCGATCATGGCGTTGCGCTGGCCCTCAGGCGAACCAAACGACCCGATGGAGCAGGCGTACGCCGGCGCCGTCGATGCAAGCATCCAGGTAGTGACGAGGAGCAAGAGGGCCGAAACGAAGGCTAAGCTAGCTGTCGCCCTCATCGTCTTCGTCCCCGTCATCGAAAGGCCCTTCCTCTTCGATGCCCAGCAACTTCAAGCGCGCAACGTCGTACTTGCGCTTCGATCGCGCCTCCCGCACCAGGATGCCCTTCAGGCGCAACGGGTCGATGCGCTCCTTGTCGAGGAAGAAGCTGTGCAGCGCGGCGAGGTGCCGCTGCCACGTCTCGTAGGCGGCTTTGTACTCGGCGACTTTGTCCTCTTCTGCCATCGTCGCAGTATACGTTCGCGAGAAGGGTCTGGATGCCCGCTTCGCAACCGCCGCCCGGCAAGCTAGAGTGAATTCGTAGGATTTGCGACGCCTCGGGAGGCCGGCCTGGACATCACCGATACTCAGGAGTTGCTTCGGCAGTTCGCCGCCGTCGTGGGCGACGATGCCGTCCTCACCGAGAGCGACGATCTGCGCTACTTCGCCGTCGATGCCCTGCGAGGCCGCGGCGGCATGCCTGTCGAGCCACCCGTGCTGCCCCTGGCAATCGTGCGTCCCGCCAACGGTGAGCAGGCCGCCCGCCTACTTGCCCTCGCGACGCAGGCCGGCCTGCCCGTCGTGGCCTACGGTGCCGGTACGGGGCTTATGGGTGGCGCCCGGACGCAGAGGCCCGGCATCGTCCTCGACACCGTGCGCATGGACTCGATCGAGGTCATGCCGGAAGACCGCATGGTCTGGGCCGGCGCCGGTTGCATCCTGGAGCAGGTCGATGGCGTGCTCAGGCAACACAATATGTGCCTGGGCCACGACCCCTGGACCTTCCCCGTCGCCACGATCGGCGGCACCTTGAGCACCAACGGCCTCGGCTATCGCGGCGGCCGATACGGCGGCATGGGCGACCAGGCCATCGCCCTCGAAGTGGCACTGGCGGATGGCACCCTGCTGCGCACTCGTGCCGTACGCCGTTACTCCGCCGGCCCTAATCTCTCGCACCTCTTCGTCGGCGCCGAGGGCACCCTGGGCGTAATAACCGCCGCCGCTCTTCAAGCCTACGCCGCGCCGGAGCGACAGGAGCTCCGTGCTTACGAGTTCCCGACCTTCGAGGACGGCTTCGAGACGATCCAGGCCATCGCAAGCCTCGGCCTGCGACCGTCGCTCCTCGACTACGGCGAGGAGCACGCGACACCCTGGCCGGAGCTCCCGGGGCGCACAGAGGCGGCGCCGTTGCTCTACCTCGGCTTCGAAGGCCTGGACGAAGAGGTCGAGTTCTCCCTCGAACGCGCGAAGAAGCTGATCAAGCGCCACGGCGGCAAGAGCGTTGGCAAGAAGAAGGCGCGACATTTTTGGGAGCACCGACACGACGTTGCCCTGCGCTTCCAACGTGGCATGGAGCGACCGACGCGCATGGGTAGCGAGGACGTCGCGCGGGACTTCATCCACGTCGCCTTGCCGCCCTCACAGGTCGTCAGGTTCAAGGACGCCTGCCACGCCGTGTGCTCTCGCGTCGGCGTCGGGCTGCTGGAGTGCGGCCTGTGGACGGGCCCTGACTTCTTCTCCGCCGCCTTCATGCTGCCGAACTCGGAGGGTGGCCAGGAGCGCCTCAATCAGGTGATCGATGAGCTGCTGGTCCTCGTGCAGGACCTTGGCGGCTCCATGGAGTACGTGCACGGCGCCGGCCTGCGCCTGGCCCACCTTATGGCCCGTGAGCACGGCGATGGCCTTGCGGTGCTGCAGCGCATCAAGGCCGCCCTCGATCCCGCCGGCGTGCTCAATCCCGGCAAGCTGGGGTTACAGGGATGATCGGGTCTGTTTACGCCAGCAAAGAGACGCTTCGAACGGACCTCTCGTCTGACGAGATTGTTGCCGCACTTGATGCAAAGGACGGCCTGTTATGGATCGATATCTCGCAGGAAGATCCGACGGCACTGGGGATTCTCCGCGACACGTTTCACTTCCATCCACTGGCTATCGAAGACTGTTTCGACGAGCGAATCTCAACCGCCAAAGCTGACGATTATGCCGACTACCTGTTTCTGGTTACCCAGAGCGCATCCTACGAGCCGGGAGCACTCCAGCTAGGCATTCGTGAGATCGGCGTCTTCCTGGGCGGCAATTACGTGGTCAGCGTCCATAAGCAGCCCATCATGCCGGTTCAGGACCTCTTCCGGCGTGCCTGTTCGGGTACCACAGTCCTTCAACGCGGCCCCGACTTCCTTGCACACTCCATCTTCGACTCGATGGTTGACGAGTTGCAGCCGGTCGTTGAGACCATGGACGAGCAGCTTGACGATCTCCAGGCACTGATCCTGGAAGATCCCCAGCACGATCATCTCAACGCCGTTATGGCTCTCAAACGCAACACCTTGCGATTGAGACGCCTCCTGATCTCACAACGTGACCTGATGAGCCGCCTGTCACGTGAGGAGTACCCGAAGTTCATACGGGCGGAAACAGCGATCTTTTTTCGCGATGTCTACGATCATTTGGTTCGCGAAGAGAGCTTGATCGAAAGCGTTCGAGAACTGTCCGACTCGGCACTCAACTACTACCTCTCAGCGACCAACAACCGTATGAATGAGGTGATGAAGGCGTTCTCAGTGGTCGCAGCAATCTTCCTGCCGCTAACTCTAATTGCCAGCATTTTCGGCACCAACCTGGATTACGCCCCCATCGGTCTGACCTTCAAGGGCGGCTTCTACCTCATGCTCGTAATCATGCTCGGCATTACGGGTGCGATGATCGCTTACTTTCGAGCGCGCCACTGGTTCTAGGGGCAACGACGATCAGAAGGGGGCGCTCAAACGAGCGCCCCCTTCTTTGCCTTGGAACCTCCGGCAGCTTACGCGCCGACGATGTTCAAGATCGATGCAAGGTCCGTGTAGTTGTCCGCGACCTCTCGCAGCTCCTTCGCGCAGCTCTGAGCGAAGGCGACAACCTCGACGCGCACGCCCCGGCTCTCGACCAGCTCGCAGACGCGGCGGAAGTCGCCGTCGCCGGAAAGCAGGACGACGATATCGAGGCGGTCAGACATCGTCAGGATGTCCACGGCCAGCTCGATGTCGAAGTTCGCCTTCATGGAGCCGTCAGAGAATCGCTTCCAGGGCTTCGTGACGATCTTGTAGCCGTGGTTGACCACCGGCGCGACGAAGCGCTGGGCTTCGAACCGAGTCTGGGGGTCATCCGTGATCGGCGCGTAGGCCGTAGCTCGCACGAGCTGGCGGCCTGCCGTGAGGTAGTCCAGCAGCTTGCCGAAGTGGATGCGGATGCCCATCTGCTCCGCGGCGTAGATCAGGTTTGGCACGTCGACGAACACGGCGACACGGGGCAGGGCCAGCAGATTACCGCCACTCGCCTGAGCGCCGCCCGAACCACCAACAGATCGCTGCAGCTCACGCAGGGTCTGCGCCTGCTGTTGAGTGAACTCCTCGAATAGCACGTTCTGGCGTGCGATCAGCGACTCGACGCTGCCTCCGCTGCCACCACGACCGCTGTCACGCCGAGGCGGTGGTGCCGTCTCTTCTCGTCGCGGCGTCGCCTCCCGCACGTCGCGGGGACCACGGCGCGGCGGTCGCTCACGCCGGTTGCTTGCCGCTGCGGGCTGCTCGGCCTTCGCCAGGGCCGCCTGGATTGCCGCTTCTTCGTCCATCATTGGTGCCGCCGCGGTGGGCTCACGGCGACGGCGTGCACCGCCTCGCGAGCCACGCGTGCGACGGCGAGGACGATCGTCGCCTTCGCCTTCGCCCTCTTCGCCCTGTGCATCCGGCGCCGGAGCGTCTTCAGACGACGCTTCAGACGTCGGAGCGTCCGCTGACGCCTCGGCCACCGGTGCAGGCGTTTCAGCCTCCGCGGTAGGCTCGGCGTTTGCAGCAGGCGCTTCGGTCTCGTCTGCCGTTGTTGCGGCCGCACGGCGAGCACCTGTTGTGCGCCGGCCGCCTCGGCGCGTCTTGGGCGCCTCCTCTGCCGGCGCTTCGTCCGCGGCAGGCGATGCGGTTGCTTCGGCCTCCGGGGCTTCGATAGCCTGCGGTGCTTCGGCGCTTTCGGTTGTTGCAGCCGCGGTCGTCCGCCGGCTGCGGGTCCTGCGAGCGGGCGGCTTGGCCTCCGGCTCGGGCTCGGGGGCGGGCTCAGATGCCTCGCCCGGGTTACGGGATCGGTTTAGAAACGATAGCCACTCAGAAATTACGCACTCTCCTCGAGGTAATTCTGGACACTGCAGCGTGCTGCGATTTTCTCGGCGACGGCCATGAATGCCTGGGCTGCGGGCGATTCCGGCGAGCCTTCGGTCACGGGCGTGCCGTTGTCCGAAGCCTCACGCGTTGCCTGGTCCAGGGGGATCTCGCCCAGGAACTCCAGCCCCAGCTCCTCTGCCGCGTTCGCGGCGCCGCCGTGGCCGAAGATCTCGTAGACGTTGCCGGTATCGGGCGCGACGAAGTAGCTCATGTTCTCCACGATGCCGAATACCGGCACCTGCATGCGGTCGAACATGCCTACCGCCTTGGTCGCGTCCTCGATGGCAATGGTCTGTGGCGTGCTCACGATGACAGCACCCGCGATCGGCGCCTCCTGCACCATGCTCATCGAAGCGTCGGACGTACCGGGTGGCAGGTCGACAATGAGGTAGTCGAGCTCACCCCAGGCGATGTTGTGCAGGAAGTCGCGTACGGCGGTGCCGATCATGGGGCCGCGCCAGACGACCGGCGTGCCCTTGGGCAACGCAAAGCCGATCGAGCAGACGCGCACACCGTAGCGTTCCTGCGGCCGCAAGCCGCCCTCGTCCTGTGCCATGAAACCGGCTTCGAAGCCCATCATGGTCGGAATGTTGGGGCCCGTGATGTCGGCGTCCAGTAGACCGACAGTAGCCCCGTGTTTAGCCAACGCGATCGCAAGGTTGGTGGCGACGGTCGACTTGCCGACGCCTCCCTTGTTCGACGCGATGGCGATGATGTTCTTGACGCCCTCGACCGGGTTTGCGCTCTGAGGTGCCCTTGAAGGAGCGCACCTCCGCATCGAGGTTGACCTCTGCCTTTTCGACGCCGGGGACGCCAAGCAGCGCCTCCTCCACCGAAGCCTTGAACGACTCGGTGAGCGGACACGCAGGCGTCGTCAGCATGAGAGTCATCGAGACACCGGAGCCCTGAACCTTGAGGTCCCGCACCATGTCGAGCGACACGATGTCGCGGTGAAGCTCAGGGTCTTCCACGTGTCGGAGCGCCTCCATGACAGCGCTCTCGGTTACATCAGGCATTAGCAACAATTCCCTTTTGAGTCTGGCGTTCGCCGTCCAACGGCTGATCGCCTTCAGTTTGAGCGACAGCGGTCTGGGACACAACGTACCGGCAGCAACGCACGCGGCCGTCGTCCATGCTCTCGTGCGTCACCGGCCACCTTAGCAGCCCTGTGATCAGGCGCACGTGGCCCTCGCAGCAGCCTTCGCCCTCGTCATCTACGTCCACCAGCGCCGCGAATACGCAGTTGTAGTCCCGGATCTCGTAGCCGTCGTCCGTGCGCAGCCACTCAGCGAAGCCGCCGATAATTCGCAGCACGTCCGTGACGGATTCGATGCGCTCTTCCAGGCTGCGGTTCTCTGAATCGAAACGAAAACGCTCCGCGAGTCGATCGGCGGAGCGCTGAATGAGGTGGGAGCGTCGTTCGTCCGGAGCCATTCCAGCCAATGTCTCTAGATCGATCTCGCCAACTTCGTCCAGAAGGATGCGGGCCAGGAGATCGTAACGTCGCGGGAACATTTCCTCACCCTTGGACGTCAAGGTGTAGAGGTAATGCGGTCGGCCGTTCGAGCGTCGCACTCTCTGCGATTCGACCAGCCCGTCGCGCTCGAGGTTCAAGAGATGCTGACGAGCTGTCATCGATGCGACGGACAGGGCGCCGCAAGCTTCTTCGACGGTAGCGCTGCCCGTGCGCTTGAGAAGCACAAGGAGCTGCTGCTTGGTCGTTTGCATAGGCGATGTCATGGACTAATCAATTATCGCATACCTCGAGCCCTTCGCGAGCCTGGCTATAACCCTCACGAGAACTGGCAGTTTGGCTCCCAACCCATTTAATACTTATTTAAGGAGTTTGATAAGGTATTTTACGTATAAACCTTGACTGTCAGACGCTTCGAGTGATAATTTTGGTCACGAACGAACTGATCCGGCACCGAAGTGCCGACATATATATCAGTAACGGGTGGTAGTAGAGGAAGGTGTGGAGATGCAGACTCCCGCAATCACAGAGGTCTTTCAGGGACAGGAAGAAGAGCAGGAGATCCCCCGGTGCCGACACCACTGGGTGATTGAGAGCCCTCATGGCGCCACCAGCATGGGTCGCTGCAAGGTCTGTAACGAAATCAAGGAATTCCGCAACTCGGCCTCAGACACCGTCTGGGAAGGCGACCCCATGTCGAGCATCAGCAAGATGGGCGGCGGTAGCAGCCGGCCGGTCGTGCGGGAGGCTGCCCCCACCCTGTCCCACGACTAAATACAAATCTCGTCCTCCTTACAACGGGAGGGGTCTACCTCGGTCTGGCCCCTCCCGTTTCGTTTCTCACCGAAGAATGCACCGTTCATCGCGCACGCACCCACCGCCTCAAAGCGCACAAGGCCCCCAAACCACGGCATCCTGAGCCCGTCGAAGGACGCTGGCATCGTCAAGTGTCGCCAGGCCCAGGTGCAGGCGTAGCCGAGGTGCCCACACCTCGGCGGTCATTCGCACCACGTCGCCTCTTCCTCCCGCAACACCGTTACGACAACATGAGCGCAACCGCGCTCGAATCGCCTGCGCTCGGCTCCCCGCATTCTGTACCTCTGACCTAAACTTGCCTCGATGCCCTTCACGCCCCACTACGTCAGCAATGAAGCCGCCGCGAACATCCAGGGCGGCACCGCCGTCGTCCTCGACGTGGTCCGCGCCTATACAACCGCCGCCTGGGCCTTCGGTCTCGGCGCCGAGCGCATCGTCCTCACCGACGACGTCGACGAAGCGCTAGAGCTGAAAGCGCTGCTACCTGGCTCCATGGCAATGAAGGACTCGAAACCCATGCCCGGCTTCGAGCTATCGAACTCCCCCATCGAGCTTCAGACGCACGACCTTCATGGGCGCACGATCGTCCAGCGCACGACTCACGGTACGGTCGGGGCCGTCGCCGCCAAACGCGCCGAGCGCCTGTACTGCGCCAGCTTCCTCACCGCAGCCGCAACCGCCGGAGCCCTCGTGCGTACCGGCGCCACCGAGGCCTCACTTCGTGATCACCGGCGAAGGCGGTGCTGCAGAGGAAGACCGTGCCTGCGCCGAATACATCGCCGCACTGGCTGCCGCAACGTATTCCCCCTCTCCGCTGGCGGGGAGGGGGATAAGGGGAGAGGTCGACCCAACCCCCTATCTGGAGCGAGCGGCAGCATCGAACGTGGCCGAGCTCCTGGCGCAGCGCGTCGCGGACGGCGCCTGGGGGGTGCACCCGCGCGACATCGAGGCGGCGATGGACGTCAACCGCTTCGACTTCGTGATGATGGCGCGGGAGGAGCACATCGATGGCCACGGACAGGCATTGGTGTTGCGAGCCTATAATCGAAGCGATGACTGATCAGCTTTCCGTCAACCTCCAGGTCGACCTCGCTCCGCGCGCCAAGCGCAGCCTTGTCCTCCCGAATCCCGTCATGGTCGCATCCGGCACCTTCGGTTACGGCACGGAGTACAAGGCCTTCGACGTGCAGCGCCTCGGCGCCATCGTCACCAAGACGACCACGCTCTCGCCCCGGCGCGGCAACGTGCCTCAGCGCATCGCCGAGACGCCCGCCGGCATGCTGAACTCCATCGGCCTCCAGAACGTCGGCATCTCCGCCCTCGTGCGCGACCTGGCACCGGTCTACGCCACCTGGAAGGCGCCGGTCATCGCCAGCATCCTCGGGTTCACCGCCGGTGAGTACGCCGAGGTCGCGGCACGTCTCGAAGGCGTCGAGGGCTTCGCCGGCGTTGAGCTCAACCTGAGCTGCCCCAACACCGAGCGTGGCGGCATCGAGTTCGGCCAGGACCCGGAGTCCGCCGCCGACGTCGTGCGCCGCGTCACGCGCGAGACCACGCTGCCCGTCATCGCCAAGCTCACCCCCAACGTCTCCAACCCCGTCTCGATCGCCCGCGCTGTCGTCGACGCCGGCGCCGACGCCCTGTGTTGCGGCAACACCCTCGTCGGCATGGCAATGAATACCGACCGGGGCCGGCCCGTCATTGGCGCCACGATCGCCGGCATGTCTGGTCCTGCCCTCAAGCCTATTGCCCTGCGAGTCGTCTACCAGGTAGCCGGCGCGGTGGATGTCCCGATCATCGGCTGCGGCGGCATCTCGACCGCCCAGGACGCCATCGAGTTCCTGCAAGCGGGTGCCAGCGCCGTGCAGGTCGGCACCGCCACCTTCGCCAACCCCCTCGCTCCCATGGAGATCCTCGATGGCATCGAGGCCTACTGCCGCGAGCACGCCATCGATGACATCTGCAAGCTCGTCGGCGCCGGCAGAGCCCACCCGATGGCCCGAGAGGCAATCGCGGTCAAGTGACGGGGCTCCGGCAAGGCCTCGATTTTGCCGTTGACTTCGTCACAGCCTGCCTGTGGGCGCTCGCCGCCTTTTTCGTCGGCACCCGGCTCATGTCGCACTCGGTTGGCTTCCTCCTCGCGATCGCCGTCTTTATCACCGCCATGACCTATGTCCTCGGCACCCGTAACCAGGAACGCCGTGCCCGCCACATCGCCGCCGGTGCCTGCCCTCACTGCAGCCAGTCGCTCACCACCGCCCACGAGCACCGTCGCTGGGACACGACGCACCAGGAATGGCTCGCCCCCCTCACCACCTGGCACTGCGAGGCCTGCGACTTCCAACAAGAGGCCCCCATCGCCTGCGAAACCTGCCCCAGAGCCTGACCGGCCCAGCATCAGTCAAGCGAAGCAATGACCCTAGAGATGTAGGGACGCAACTTTAGTTCCGTCCGCCGATGGCCTCGATCGTGCCACGAACAACCCTACGCATCCGAGGCCCGAGCGGACGGAGCTGAAGCTACGCCCCTACAGGCATCGCAGTTTCACGAAGTGACGCCGTGTGCGCATATGGCCATGGTATGACCTGTGCGCGCATGCCGCCCCTACGCCACCCCGGCCGTCTGTGTCCGCCGCGACCTCGGCCCACCGTCGATCTGGATCGCCGCGCCCGTCATCCAGCTCGCTGCGTCTGACGCGAGGAACACTGCCGCGCCCGCGATGTCCTGTGGCAGCCCGACGCGGTTGAGCCCGATTCCGGCCGCCAGCTCGTCGTCCGTGGCGCGGCGCATGGGGTCGTTGCGTGTACGGTCCGTCTGGATCAGGCCCGGCATGATTGCGTTCACGCGCACCTTGGGCGCCCACTCGCCTGCCATGCTGCGGGAGAGGCTCAGGATCGCCGCCTTCGAGGCCGAGTAGAACGCCATCGTTGCGCTCGGTGTCGTGCCCGTTATCTGCCCACCTACGGATGACATGTTGATGATGCAGCCGCCGTCCGCCTGCGCCTGCATCGTCGGCACTACTGCCTTGGCACAGAGGAACTGGCTCTTCACGTTCGTGCTGAAGCAGCCGTCGAAGTCGGATGCCTCGAGCTCCAGCAGTGGCGCTCGCTTGAAGTTCGTGCCCCAGCTCGACCCGGCATTGTTGACGAGGATGTCGATCTTGCCGAACTCCTGCAGCGCCGCCTCCACCATGGCGGCTACCTGTGCTTCGTCCGATACGTCCGTCGAAATGCCGATCGCCCGCCGTCCCATGCCCCGCAGCGTCTCCACGGTGGCATCGATGCGGTCCTGGCGCCGGGCGGCGATCACGAGGTTGGCGCCCGCATCGGCGAGGCCGATGGCAACGCCTTTGCCGATACCGTCAGAACCGCCGGTGACGATGGCGACTCGGTCTGTCAGGTCGAAGTTGGGCATGTTTCCTCCTCAGATATGCACGACTGGCTTGGCTGGCTGATTGTAGATGAACCGGGGAAGGTCGCGAACGTGCTGAGGCCGAATGGCAGGCCCAAGTCGGCCCAGGTGGCCCTCCGGCCCATCGCAGGGTCGGACGAGCCTAAAAGTAGCACCATCGACTAACCCCGATCGGGACCCTGGAGAACGTAATCACCTTGAGCAACACCACTATCGATACGTCTAGCCAGACGGCCTTTTCAGGATCGATCTGGTTTCAGGAGCGCTACTTCTTAGCCGCCCTTCAGGACGAGGTCGATCGGGCCCGGCGAGTCCGGAATGCCTCTTTCCGTCGTGGTCGTGCGCGTGCCCGAATACACCCGCCGTGTCGCCCATCACCTCTTCCTTTACGCGGAAGCCGAGAAGGGCAACTCCTTCTTCGGCCTGCTCTCCAACGGCGACTACGTGATCTGCATGCCCGGCAGCGGCTACACCGAGGGCGCAATGAAACGCACGGCCCTCAACCGAGCTCTCGCTGGCTTCGATGTCACCTCCGGCCTTGCCGTCCTCGATCAGGAGCAGACCGCATCGGAACTCGTCGCCGTGGCAGTGCGTGACTGCGGCTTCACCGGTCGCGATCGCTTCAGTGGCGCCGTATCGCTGCCTCACTGTCATAATTCGATTTCGCTGCGACGTCTTCGCGACCACTAAGGACTTATGTCGACTTCACGTTGGCCCCTGCCCTACGAGGCGGCTGCAGGCTCCCGGATCGCCTCGGCCGGTAGCGCCGTCGTACGAGCGAAGTGCCAGTCCGACAGCGCGTCCTTCCAATTGACGTCCGAGGGCAGCACCGCTGAGCACGAGCGCCGACGGTACAGCTCCGGGTTCTGCGACGCTGGGGGCATCGTGCCCTGATCGCGTAGCGCCTTCGCTGCCTTGATCAGCTTGCGCCGCGTCGCGATCACCATCGCGTCTGTCGTGCCCAGGTGCTCTCTCGTGCGGTCGTAGACACCACCCATGCTCGTGATCACGGCCGCGTCCTGCAGCCGCACCGTCGGGATGCCCGTGAAGTTCATCGTGCGCTGCACCTCGCGGTCCATGAGGAAGTCATTGCCCATCTCCGCGACGGGCCACCAGTCCGCGAAGGGCATGCCTTTGCGGGTCTCCTTCATCGGACCCATGCCGTGCTGGTCCGGGACCTTGCTCACGCGCTGGTTGAGCTGTCGCGGCCCCTCAATCGTGCGCGCCGGGTGCCAGCGAAGGCCCCAGTGCAGCGTCAGGTTGTCGTCGATCGGCGTGTACATATGCGACGGCACGAGGCCGTCCTCAGTCGCCGGGAACATCGTGAAGATCGGGAACAGGTATTGGGTCGTGCGCCAGTACGTCTCCCCGGGCGCCTGCTGGCGCTCGGCGCCGTAGTACACACCGTAGTCCGTGTCCACCAGGTGTAGGACAGGCGCCTTGCCCGGGTGGAAGACGCCGTACGTCGCCGGCTGCTCCGGCTCCAGGCGGCCGTGCAGGAAGTAGAGGTGGCTCGTGTCGATGTCACCTTCGAGTGCCTGCATGAAGTTGCACTCGTAGATGCCCTTGTACTGATGGTGCACCTGCTCCTCCGGGATGTTGCACCACTCGAACTCAGGCATCGCCGGCGGGTTGTCCTGGTTTGGCCCCATGTAGGCCCAGATGATGCCGCCCTGCTCCCCTGTGGCGTAGGCCCGCACTCGGACCTTGTTCTTGAAGTTCGATTCGGCCGGCTCCGACGGCATGTCGACGCAGGCGCCGGACACGTCGAACTTCCAGCCGTGGTACACGCAGCGCAGGCCGTCCTCCTCGTTGCGTCCGAAGAACAACGATGCGCCTCGATGCGGGCACGCCTCGACCACGAGCCCCGTCCGGCCGTCGCTGGCCCGGAACGCGACCAGGTTCTCGCTCAGCAGCCGTACTCGCTTCGGCTCCCCGTCAGCCTCCAGCTCCCACGAATACATCATGGGCAGCCAGTACTGGCGCATTACCTCGCCCATCGGCGTGCCGGGGCCGACACGGGTCATGATCTCGTTGTCCTGCGCAGATAGCATCGCGACCTCCTGAGACTGTTAAGGCCTTAATCACCTGCTATTAGACACTACGTTGTCAAGCGTCGGCAGCTTCGAGCTGATAGCTGCGAGCCGAGAGCACCCATCGAGCGTATGGCCGCCGAGGTGTGGACACCCCGGCTACGTAACGAAGTGGCGGCGGCTGCCCCGTCGTCCTACCCGTGCGCTGCCAGCACCTCGCCGCCGGCCTCGACCGGCTTCGCGTCGATCAGCACGAACGCGATCACGCAGGGCTCGGTGCCATGGTTCAGCCAGTTGTGGTTCGTCCCCCGCTGCACGACGACGTCGCCTGCCTTCAGGTGCGTCGTGTGGCCGTCGTCCAGCTCCATGTCGATTTCGCCCGACATGATGATCGCGTAGTCAATCGAGTCCGTCCGGTGCATGCGTGGTGCATTGCCCGGCCCAAAGGAAACGATGCGGAAGACGGTGCCGTTGGGATGCGTCGTCGTCTCCTGCGACTGCGAATCGTCCGCATAGCCGTCGTTGTTCACCGGGAAGCCCTCGGTGATCCAGACGACACTCGCCTCGGTGCCAGGCCGCCGTCCCGCCATGTTCGGCGAGGTCGCGTCTTCCACCACGATTGCCTTGCCGGCGTCATCGTGACCCGTAATCACGCGTCGAATTGCCAGTGTCATGTTTGCCTCCTAATCACGCCATCTGTTCGGTTGTCACCCGGTGCCGCCCGGAGGCGCTCGGAACCCGAACGTCGAATCGTAGTCTCGCTGCTGCTCCTCGCTGAGGAACGCCGCTTCGATCTCCTTCACGCGCGCCTGCGACGGCGATACGAAGGTGTCGAATCGCACCCGTCCCCACTTCGACTCGGTTGCAGGCCCGCGCCGGTCATCCAGCGCCGGCTGACCACGCTCTCGCAGGTCGTTCAGGAGGTCCCATGCGTCCTGCAGGCCTACCGAACTCGTCATGCCGGGGAAGATCGCCGCGCAGGCCCCGAACTGCTGCATCTGGTCCAGCGTCGGGCCGGGCTGTGGTCCGCCATAGCTCACCATCACCGGCCCCGGGATCTTCTCGATCGCCAGCGCCACCTCGTCGATGCTCTGGACCGTGTTCAGCCAGATCATGTCGACGCTCGCGTCCTCGACGTAAGCGATGCAGCGTTCGACGGCCGCCTCGAAGCCGCCGTCCTCGGCGCCGATCAGGTCGCAGCGGGCGCAGAACACGAAATCGGGGTCCAGCTCGTTCTTCGCCGCCACAGCCGCTCTGTACTTGCCAACGGCCTCCGCCAGCGAGATGCAGCGTCGGCCGCCGCGTGGTGCCGGAGCGCTTTGGGAACTCCTGGTCCTCGATGTGCATGCCAGCGGCGCCGGACCGAATGTAAGCCTGCACCGTCGTGTAGACGTTGAGGGCGCTTCCGAAGCCCGTATCCGCATCCGCGAACACGCAGACGTCAGAAACATCAGTCACGCGTCGGATGGCGTCGACAAACTCGTTGCGCCCGATGATGCCGACGTCGGGTGTGCCGTAGACATGGGCCGACAATTGCGACCCGGCGAGGAAGAACGCATGCAGGCCCGCCGCCTCGATCATGCGCGCCGCGAGGGGACTGAAGCCTCCCGGGATTAGAAGCAGCTCCGGCGCGCTAACCAAGCGCCGCAACCGCGATGTGACACGTTCTGCCATTCACATGCTCCCATCTTGCTCATCGGCGACTGGTATCGATGTCCCCGTTGGCGTTGTCGAGCGGCCTTCGTCCTCAACCGTAGCCGAGACCGGGAGGTCTCGGCGCCGATTCGCCTCAAGCCACCCTGTGCGCATCACGGCGAGGCTGGAAAGCCTCGCCTACGCCGACACGAGGCGACTAGTAGTCGAAGGGTAGGTCGTACAGCTCGCAGCAGTTCGAGACCGTGATCCGGTAGCGGTCTTCTTCGCTGACGCCGTCGAAGATGTCGTCGAGCACTTCCTGCGATCGCGGGAAGATCGAGTCGTGGTGCGGGTAGTCGCTGCCCCACATAAGGTTGCGTACGCCGATCTGCTCCCGCGTCATGATGCCGATGAGGTCGTCTTCGAAAGTCATGAGGAAGTTGCGGTGGAAGTACTCGCTGGGAGTATCTCTGACCTCTTCGGCCGCAGCCTGTGGTTCCCGCAGGAGCGCCCAATCGAGACGCTGCAAAAAGTGGCCCACCCAGCCCGTCTCCCACTCCGTTGGGATGAAGCGTAGCTCTGGAAATCGGGCACACACGCCACCGCAAATTAGGTCGCCGATCACGGCTGCCAGTCCGGTCTGAGCCAGGGCGTAATTCATGATCGGCCCCCAGTTCGGCAGGCCGTGGTTGGTGGTGGCCGTGGTGAAGATGTGCATGTTCAGCGGCATCTTCAGCTCGCTGGCCTTGGCCCAAAATGGATCGTACTCCGGAGACGAGTACGGTCTGTCTTCCGGCGGAATGCAGGGAATGCAAGCACCGCGATGGCCGATCTTCGCCGCGCGTTCCAGCTCTGCGATGCCCTCATCGACATCCTGCAGAGGGATGCAGGCCAGCGGGAACAGGTGTCCCGGCGACTGCGAGCAATAGTTCGCCAGCCAGTCGTTGTAGTTCCGGAAGACTGCAGCGATCACCTTCGGGTCCTTGTAGCGGTAGATCGCGAACAGGACGCTGGGATACAGCACCTCCGCATCGATGCCGTCCAGGGCCTGGTCCTTCATGCGCGCCACAGGGTCCATGACGCCGGGGCGCATGCCGGCGTAGCCCTGCCGGATCATCTGGATCGTCTCCGGATCGTTGGCGTAATGGCCGGCGATGCCGAGGCGGCCGACGCCGAAGTTCGGGCGCAGAGCCTGGCCGGGGATGGAAAGGATGTCGCCGTACTCCGCGTGATGGATGATCTTTGGCGTCTCCGCGCCGAAGCGTTCCTCGAGCCCATCGAATATCTCCGGCGGCTCGACGATATGAGAATCAGCAGAAATGCACAGCGTCTTCGTAACCATGAGTATCCTCCGTTCGGCCCTGTCTTCGGCTGGGCGGATCATCGCGCCGAGCCTGGGAGTTGTAAAGGCTTAACATAGCGGGCTGTACGTAGCGGTAGGCCTGGGACCTACGTCGGCCGAAGGACCAGGCACGGAAGAGAGGACATCACGCATGACTCGCGTCGTCTACCAGGTCCGCCTCAAGATCAAGCCAGAGGAAGAGCAGGCGTTCAACGCCTGGTACGAAGGCACCTACATCCCCAAGCTCATGCGCGAGGTGCCCCACTTCTACAACTGCCATCGCTATGTCGCAGACATCGACGGCGAACGCATCTACGTCACCGACTACGAAACGACGGACGCGGACCTCGACGCCGCCGTCTCGGAAATGCGCTCCGAAGCACGAAAGCCCGACAACGCCGAGTTCTACCGCTGGAAGGACCGCGCCATCACCCTGCACGAGTCCATGCGCCTCTACGAGACCCTCACGATCGACAACCCGCCACTGGAATCGAAGCCACAATGACCGCCGAAACCGTCTCTGGCCGAACGCATCGCACGCATCGAGGATCGTCTCGCCATCAACGACCTCGTCGCCGCCTACTGCACCGCCATCGACAGCCGCGATCTGGATGCCTTCGTCGCCTGCTTCACTGAAGACGGCGTCATCCGTCACGCCGACGGCGTCATGCGCATCGAAGGCCGTCAGGCCCTGCGTGACTACTACACGAAGCGCTTCGCCGACTACGGGGTGACCTTCCACTACCCTCACGCCCACACCGTGGTCATCGATGGCCCGGACGAGGCCCACGGCGTCGTTACCGCCCACGCCGAGATGGCCCTCGACGGCGAAGCCTGGATCGCCGCCTTCCGCTACACTGATCGCTATCGCCGCGAAGACGGCCACTGGCGCTTCGCCGAACGCGAGCTCGCCTGCTGGTACTACATGCCCCTCGCCCAGCTACCCCAGGGCATGGCCGCCAACCTGCGCAAGCACTACCGCGGCGAGCTGATCCCGGCAGAGCTGCCCGAGTCCCTGGAGACCTACAAAGCCTGGCACTGAGAACCCACAACGCCCAAGAACAAACGTAGCTTCCCAGCATGCCGGGAAGCTACGTCCTTCTATGCCTGTGCCTGAGTCCTGCCGACTAGCCCTTGCGCTCCAGCTTGCGGAAGCAGCGGAACGTCTGCGGCGGGTCCATACGACGCCCGTACACCGTGTACGAGACCTCGCCGACGTAGAGGTTGCCCTGCGAGTCGACGCCGAAGCCGTGCGGCGCGATGAACTGCGTCGGGCCGTCGCCGATCATCGGGTCGCCGATGCGTGCCAGGCGCTGGCCGGACCGGTCGTAGGCGTTGAGCCGGTGCCCGACCTTCGGGTAGTCCGTTAGCTCCGTGTCCATCAGCATCTCGCCGACGTAGATGATGCCCTCGCGGTCCATGCACATCGCCTGGGGCCGGTAGATGTTCTGCCAGATGTTCTTGATGTTGCCGTTGCTGTCGAACACCTGCAGCCGGTAATTCTCGCGGTCCGTGATGTAGACGTTCTCGTCCCCGTCGATCACGACGTTGTGCGGCACCTGGAACTCGCCCGGGTCGACGCCCGGCGCGCCCCACGAGACGACGTGCTTGCCCTCGGACGTGTAGCGGTGCACCCGGCTGTTGCCGTAGCCGTCCGTCACGTACACGTCGCCCGTGTTGGGCGAGACCGCCATGTTGGTCGGGCGGTTGAACGGGTTGCCGCTCCACTTCTCCGCCTGCTGCCCCTCGATGCCGATCGTCAGCACCAGCTTGCCTTCCGGCGTGTACTTCTTGATGCAGTGCTGGCTGTCGTTCACGGTCCAGATGAAGTCGTCCGGGCTGCAGTGAATGCCGTGCGCCCGCTGGTCGAACTCGCCCTCGCCCCATGACCGCACGAACTTCCCGTCCTTGTCCAGGACGATCACCGGGTGCGCGACCGCGATTGAGGATGTAGACGTTGTCCTTCGAGTCCACCGTCACGCCCGAGGCGTCCGGAAACTCGTAGCCCGCCGGGATCTTCGCCCAGCCCTCGACGGTCTCGTACGTAAAGCGGCCGGTACCGATGGTGTCAGGCATCATTTGTCCTTTCTAAACGCGTGAGCCCGTCGCCCCTGCAAAGGGCAATTAGGCAAACGAACACAGAGCGCCGCTATCGTAGCTCTTTGTTCTCTACCCGTCTTCGGGTTGTTTGTTCGCCATCGAATATGCTTGGACTGCCCGGTGACCACCAAACCTTGACGCGTGAGCCTTCGACGGCATTATGTTCGAAGGGTGAAGGGCAGAAAAGTTACTCAGAGTGTCTTCGCAGCGACAATCGTCCTGGGTTGGCTGCTCATCGCGTGTGGTGGCGCAGACTCATCCGGCACAATGCCAACACCGAAAGCAACCGAAGCCGTCTCAACTCCAGCCGCCATTCCCCCTACCGCCACACCCGCCGTTATCTGGCCCGAATCACTCGGCATCGCGCCGGTGGATGCGGCGCTGACCGCAATTCGAGATGGCGATGCGGCCGCGCTGCTTGAGCTCGTTCAGGTGGCTTCCAGCCCCTGCACGACCGATGTGGGCGACGGCGGTCCGCCCAAGTGTCCCTCGGGTGTGACCGATGGCACTGTGATCCGGTATTTCCCCTACTTCGAGTGTGACGGCTGGGGAACCAGCGATGCGGCCATCAATCGCCTGATCGACCCGAGCACATACCCGATCGCCGTCCTGAAATGGGAACCTTCCATACCTTCTCAATTCACGGGCACCCAGGTCACCCATGCCGTACTCCTTGCTCGAGGCACCTTCACGGGTGATGGTCGCTTATTGACAACGCTCTCCTTCGATGACAAGTCACTTCGCGAAATCAGCAGTGACTGCAACGCTTACTCTCAGGCTGCGTTTGCCTCCGGCTATCTGCCAGACATCGCTAATGGCGCAGACGTGCAATGGAGGGTGTACCCGGCGTCTTCAACCCCAGCGCCTTCTCCTTCTCCGACCTCTGGCGCCACTCGCCCGGGTGCCGACACCGCCCCACAAGGCACTCAGTCAGGCGATCCGGACATCGACCGCATCATTACCGCCGTGCTGGCCGGTGACGTCGACACGTTGGTTGCCTCAGTCGAGCTCACGGAAACGGCCTGTTCGAGGCTCCTTGGCGTTGGGGTGCCACCCAACTGCGAGGGAGCGCCGGGTTCGCCTCCAGACGGCTCGCTCGTCAAGGTGTTTCCCATGAGTGCCTGCGAGGGCGAGTGGACCTACGACGTGGGCGACGCGATGGAGCGCCTCCTCTCCAATCAACCGCAGCTATTTGCCGTCATACGCGTCGACACGCCGATACCCGTCCAAGGAATACCGGGATTCCCCCTCCAGGACCATCTGATCCTGCTGGAATCGACTCTGCCTTCGCCGCCGAGAGCCGGTATCGTACTCGGCGTGGGCAAAGGCCACATCCTCACGATTACGACCCCTTGCCACCGGGACCCGCCGGAGGCGCTGCTCGGACCGTCCGGCCCGTATCAGGTCATCCTCCGCGGCCCCGCTTATCGCTAGGATTCAGGCTCCCGACCAGGGATGCCTACTAGTTCGCCATGCGCACCGGCCCGCTCAACGTCGCGCCGGACACCGACTTCACGTCGATGACCACGCAGGCGCCTCGGCGCGGCTCGTCATGGTCCTTCTCGATCTGCGGCATCATCTCGAACACCTTGTTGCGGATCGCCTCGTCCTTCTCGACGTGGCCTTCGCCCTGGAACAGCAGGTTGATCCGGTTCGGCGTGTCGCGGAACAGCACCGTCATCTTCGGGTTGTACTCAGGCGCCTTCGTCACGCCGCCCTCCGGGTTGCGCGACCAGAACGCCAGCTGCGTGTCCGATATCGCCACCATGCTGCCGCGTAGCGACACGCTCGGCTGGCCATCCTTCGCCATGTAGCCCAGCGTCATCGGGCAGTCGTTGGCCAGCGAGTTGTTCACGAGGTCCTTGATATCGTCCGTCAGCTTCACGGGGCCCGGCGCCGGCGGTGTACCGCGCACCGCGGCGACCTCGACGTGCTGGATCAGGTCCTTGTCGTTGAACGTGAACGCGATCGTCAGGGACTTCGTCGGCATGCCCTCGGGCATCGTTGCCTCGACCTTCGCCGTGTTGCCTTCGACAGCAGGCTCGCGCCCAGTTCGACTGCTTGTACATGCCCATCTGAGGCCAGTGGCCGCTGATGCGCTCCATGATGCCGGCGTGGCCGTACACGTGCAGCGGCGGGCTCACGAGGTCGACGTCCTCGGCGATGTACGGCGCCGCCGCGTCCGATGCCTCCTGGCCGTAACCGCAGAACGCCTTCACGTACGCCTTCGCCGCATCGATCTTCGTCTTGTTCTCAGTCTCCGTGGTCAACTCTGTTCTCCCATTCCATGCATCGCCTCGCCCTCGAGCGAAGCGAGAGCCAATGTAGGGACGCAACTTCAGTTCCGTCCGCCGGCCGCCTCATGCAGCACAAGATGTTCCTGTGCACTCCAGGGCCTCGATCCGACTCTTACCCAAACCGGCCCCAGATGCAATCCGGCAACCAAACGATCAGACAGATGTCATACCCGTCCGGTCGTTTGATTGCCAGATTGTTCAAACCGGGCTCGAAGTGCAGGCACTCCCGGCTGGGCGCTTGTACTAGACCGCCGCGATCTTCTGCGCCTCGCCGCGAGGCATCAGAGGCTGCTTCGCCAGCTGCTTTGCCTCCTCGATCGCCGCCTCGACATCGCCGTTTTGGATCACTGCCGAAGCGCTGTGGTAGTGGTACGCCTCCGGGATCCACGGCTCCTTCGGCTCGATGCCCTCCGCCATCGCCTTCGCGGCGGCGATGAGCTTCCGGCGCAGGTAGATCATGTGATAGTCCATCGCCACCAGGTGCTCCTTCTCGCGCTTGGCGATCGGGCCCCACTGGTTCTCCATCATGGCGATGTCCTGCAGCGGGAAAGTCTTGATCCCGGAGTACAGGTGCGACTTCTGGCCCAGGCGGTCGACCTCGTAGTCGTTGAACACGTTGGCCTTCGTCTTGAACGAGCCGGGAAGCATCTCCGGGTACGCGTAACCGCCCTGCTTGTACTCCACCAGGTCGTCCCGCGTCATCGGCGTGGGGCTCCAGCGCAGGCGGAAAAACATCATGCGCTCGTTATCGACGGGTACGCGGATGTTCGAAGAGAAGTGGCCGGGTCGTGTGACGCCGGGCGGGCAATACGTCGGCATGAGGAAGCGCAGGCCCAGGGCCACCCGTTCCTCGCCGTCCTGCTGTTGTGGTACCCGCGCGATCGCGTAGAAGGCGCCGTCGATGTCCTCCAGGCGGTCCTTCGAGCGGATGTCGTCCTTCTTGAACCGCCGGTTGCCCACCGAGAACGGGAAGGGCTCGTTCGGGTCAACAGGGCCGGCGAGGAAGTTGCGCTGGCCTCGACCGGCGAGGTTCTGCGTCGCCCGGTTCGCAAAACGCGTGAAGCCGGGGTTGCTGGCGTTGTTGTCCAGCGTGCTGTGCAGGAACACGCCGTGGCTCGGGTCGAAGTCACCTTCGGTCGCCTGCAGCCAGTTGCACTCCAGCTGGAACTTCGTGACGTAGATGTTCGGCTCCGGCAGGCCGTTGTAGTCGAAGTCCGGGAACGGAGGCTGCTTGTCCTTCGGGCCCATGTAGGCGAAGACCATGCCGCCGGCTTCTTGGCATGGGTAGGCGTCCGTGGTCAGCTTGTTCTTGAACGTGTCGCCCTCGGGCGTGTTCGGCAGGTCGACACACTGGCCTGTGACGTCGAACTTCCAGCCGTGGTACACACAGCGAATGCCCGACTCCTCGTTGCGCGCGAAGAACATCGGCGCGCCGCGGTGCGGGCAGAAGGCGTCAATCAAGCCGACCTTGTTATCGCTGTCGCGGAACGCGATCAGGTCCTCGTTCAGGATCTTCAGCTTCACTGGTACGCAATCCGGCCCCGGCAGCTCCTCCGAGAGGGCCACGGGGATCCAGAAGCGCCGGAACAGCTCCCCCATGGGCGTTCCCTTGTTGGTGTTGGTTACCAGCTCGTTGTCTTCAACCGATAGCATGCCTGCCTCCTCGAGTCGCCATTCACGTGAACGTAAACGGTATCTACTCTTTCCAACCTAAAACGTTTGAAGAATAGATCGATGGCAGGCGTTCGTACAGCCTATGGGTGCTCGCAATGACGGATTACTAAGAGCGCGCGCCTACAGGATGCGCCCGCCGGGCATGTTCACCCACGAGCTCATCTCGTGCGGCGGCGTCACCGACTCGGCCTCGCGGATGAACTCCGGCCCCAGCTGGTCGATGCTGGTTATGCCGAGCAGGCCCATCGCCGAGATCATCTCGTGCTCCAGGATCTCCAGCACGCGCACGAGGCCGTCCTTGCCATTCGCCGCCAGCCCGTACCCCGTCAATCGCCCGATTGCGACCACATCCGCCCCCAGCGCGATCGCCTTCAGGATGTCGGTCGCCCGCTGTACGCCGCCGTCGAGGATGATGCGGGCGCGGCCCTGCACCACGTCCGTCACCTCACGCAGCGTGTCGAGCGTCCCGATGGCGTGGTCGAGCTGGCGTCCGCCATGGTTCGAGACCCAGATCACGTCGACGTTGTGCTCGAGGCAGAGCTCGGCATCTTCGGCGGTCTGGACGCCCTTGATCATGCACGGGCACGTTCGGCATCAGCGCCCGGATTTGCTCCATGCGATCCCAGTCCAGCCGCGCCTGGAACAGCGGGTTCGCCGGTGCCGTTGCGACGGCTCAGTCGCGTATAGCCGGAGAGATTGGGGCGCTCTCGGTTGCTGTCGACGGCGAGGTCGACCGTGATCGCGAGGCCCACGTATCCGGCGTCGGAAACGCGCTTGAGCAGCTCGGCCACCCAGTCGTCATCGCCGCGGACGTAGAGCTGGAAGATCTTCGGCCCGGGCGTCGCCGCCGCGATCGTCTCGGGGCCGGGCTCCGTCGCCGTGCTGATCACCGGAATGACGCCGAACTCGTGCGCCGCCTCCGCAGCCGCGACGCCGCCCGTGGGCGTGAACGCCTGCAGCGAGCCGATTGGCGCGATCAGCGCCGGTATGCGCAGGTGATGCCCAAGGAACGTCGTCGAGGTGTCGATCTTGCTCACGTCGCGCAGGACGCGCGGCCGGAACGCCACGCGGTCGAAGGCGAGTCGATTGCGCCGCAGCGTCGTCTCAGACTCGGAGCCCCCCACCAGGTAGTCCCACGGCCCTTGCGCCAGCTTGCGGTGGGCTTCCTGGACAATCTGCTCGTTGCTGACGAACTCGGGCATTGAAGGGGCCTTTCTCAGGACTGACTGCGAAGCTACGGATGCCCCGCTGGTCAAGGAGCGTAAGGATAATCCGCCCATCGTGCAATCTGTCAGCGCTACTCCCGTCGAGCGACAGCGATGACAAACCGTAGGGACGGAACTTCAGTTCGGTCCGACCAGCGCCTCGCCCCGCAACGATCCGATCGGTTTGCCACCCGAGCCCCGAAACGCCACCACGTCGAGCGCTCGCGATGACCCCAGAAATGTAGGGACGCAACTTTAGTTCCGTCCGCCGGATGACTCTCCTGCCCGTGGACTTCTCATGCGCACTTCGAGGCGACCGTCGGACGGAGCTGAAGCTTCGTCCCTACATTGGTTCTCGCATCCGCTCGAATCAGGGATGATCCTCTATGCCCGTATGCCCGTATGCCCGTATCCCGTATGCCCGTATGCCCGTATCTACCCCAACCCGAACAACCGCATCGCGTTGCCGCCGAGGATCAGGTCCTTCTCTGCGTCCGTCAGCCCCGCCGCCGACTCCACGCCGGCCACCGAGTTGTAGTTGCCCATGTCGAAGGGGTAGTCGGTGCCGATCATGATGCGCTCCGGCCCCACCGTGCTGGCCAGGAAGCTCAGCGCCGGTGCGCCGTGCGTCAGCGAGTCGAAGTAGAGCTGCTTGAAGTACTCACTGGGCGGCCGCTCGATGTTCACTTTGCCTTCGGGCCGCACCTTCCAGCCGTGGTCCCAGCGATAGCGGATGTAGGGGCAGGCGCCGCCGCCGTGCGCCAGGTATACCTTGAGTCTCGGTAGCGCCTTCAGCACGCCCCCGAAGATCAGGCTCGCCGCCGCGATCGTCGTGTCCATCGGGTTGCCGATCAGGTTTGTCAGGTAGTAGTTGCCCAGGCGCTCCTGGAGATTCGGTACGCCCGCCGGGTGGATGAAGATCGGCACGTCCAACTCCTGCGCCTTGGCGAAGAACGGGAACATCGCCGGGTCGTCCAGGTTCTTGCCGTTGACCTGACTGCAGATCTCTGCCCCGCGCAGCCCGAGCTCCCGCACCGCGCGCTCCAGCTCTCGTGTCGCATCCTCCGGCGACTGCATCGGCACGTCCGCGAGGGCGATAAACCGCTTCGGATTGCCCGCCACCACCTCGGCGAAGGCGTTGTTGATGCTTCGGCATACTGGGATCGCCCGCTCCGGCGGCAGCGCGTACGTGAACATCGGCTGCAACGAGATCACGTGCATGTCGATGCCCTGCGAGTCCATGTCCCGCAGCCGCCGCTCGACGCTGTACAGCGTGTCATCCTCGTAGTTGAAGGCCGTGTGCAGCGGCCGAATGTGTACCTCGTTCGTGCCGTCGAGAGGGAAGTGCACCTCCTCGCCGCTCACGAACTTCGCCGGGATCATGTGTGAATGCGTATCGATGCGCACGTTGAAACTCCGTTTCTAACCGCTCTGCGAGACCAACGCGCCGAGTCTACAGGTACGCCGTCGAGCGAAGCGATGACCTCAAAAATGTAGGGACGAAACTTCAGTTCCGTCCACGCAGCACTCGGAAATGCGCACGCTACACCCTGCGCTGGCCTATGCCCGTATGCCCGGCCCTAGTGCGCCACGGCCTCATGGTGCTGGCGCAGGAGATCCCTGCCGTAATCGTTGCCATTCGGCGTGCGGACGAGTGTATGGATGTGGTTTCGAGACGCCACCTTGTTGTCGAACGCCACGCCGCCCTGATGGTCGAACTCGATCAGGATCACCGGGCTGTGCACGCGGTAGTAGAACACGGCGTCACCCTCGCATTCGCCCATCCAGGCGAAGTACGTCTCTGCCATATGCGATTGCACGTCTTCCATCGTCACGTCGCTGTGCCCGTCGCGGATCCGACCCACGTACGTGCGCACAACGTCCCACAGCATCGACTGCTCTGCGCTCGATAGCTCATCGGCGCGCAGGCCCTCGTACTTCAGCTCGAAGTTGTCGCGGAAGGCGCCCGCGAAGGCCCCGTGCGTCTCTTTGCTCAGCGTCGCCTTGTTCTGCAGCCCCGGTTCGAGCGCCAGCATGAGCTTCTGTGCGGTGTCCTGCTCCTCCTGCATTACGGAGACGCCCTTGAATGCGCCGGTCGTCGCCACAACGGGCTCGGAGCCCAGGAAAGCCGGCGTGAACACGAGTTGGTCGCCAAGCACGAAGCAGTGCAGGTTGACGTGGTGCCCGTCCAACTGCCACCCCCAGGGCTCTGTCTCCGACGGCGTGCCGAACAGGCTGAGAAAGTAGACCCACTCGCCGTACTCGTCCGCCGCGCCGGTGATCTCGCCGATCGTGTGGTTCAGGCGCATGCAGTTGCGCATGCTCTCGAAGCCGGCCTGGCTCATCGAAGCCGCAATCATGGCCAGCGCGGCCTCTCGCTGGGTCTCGGAGAGGTCTTCCAGCATCAGGCCGTGCCGGAATACAAAGGGGCTGATGTTGAACCACATGCGCCACTCGTGAGCGTCGATATCGAACGACACGCTGCTCTTCTGCGAGGCGTCCAGTGTGTCCAGAAACGCCTTCGCGGCCTCGGCGATCGGGCGTGTCGAGTGGCCGGTCTGGCGGATCGGGAACAGGCCGGGGACCACGTTGCCGTCGGTCGTCACGCCCTTGAACGGCGTCTTGCGCGACTCCTCGGCCATCGGCATCCAGCGCGCGACGTGCCCGGCGTTGTCTGCGAACCGCCGTCCCGAAAGCTTCGGCCGTTGCGCCAGCCCGAAGCCGTAGTAGTTGGTGCCCTGTTGCGTAGTCGTCACGGCGATTCTCCTGCCCGCGCTTCGTCAGCGCCCACGGTTGATTGCGCCGTAACGGTATCGCTTAAGGCTGGAGATGACCAGTGGCTGCGACGAAGGCTCTACGCCCGCCCCGCCGCGAGCGGCACGTAGTGACCGCCCTTCGAGATCGGTGCCAGGTCGCACAGCGCGAGGCTCCAGGAGTCCCCGGCGTCGTCGCTCACGAACACCTCGCCCGCCGTAGTCGCCGCGAACAGCGAGCATGACTCGCCCGCCCCGGTGACCTCAAGGCACATCGCCTCGACGTTGCCCTGCATGCGGTCCGGAAGCCCGTTCGTCAGCGGATGCCACGTCGCGCCGCCATCACGACTGCGAGAGATGCGCGCTCCCGCGAACGGGTTGCTGCGCCATGCACCCGGCGAGTCCTTGGCCGATGCCACGAACATTAGCGCCGGGTTGTTCGGGTGGTAGACGAGCTGGTCCGGGTAGCCACCGATCTCGTGGTCGTGTCCCGTGGTGTTGCGCCACGTCTCGCCGCTGTCGTCGCTCTGCCACATGCCCGCGCCGCCGGAAACGTACATGCGCTTCGGGCGCATCCGGATCGATCACTGAGCCGGTGCACGTCCTCGTACATGCCGGAGACGTCCTGCCAGGTCTCGCCACCATCGGTGCTCTTTAGCAGGCCGCCGACCTCGATGCTCACGTACATCGTACGGGCGTCTCGTGGGTCGAACGTGATGTGCTTTGCGTGCGCGACGTGCGGCGGCCCCGGGAAGCTCCAGGAGCCTACGGTCGATACGTTGCGCAGGCCCGGCAGCTCTCGCCACGACTCGCCGAGGTCGTCGCTCACGAAGAGCTTCGCCGGCTCCGTGCCGCAGAACAGCCGCAGGTGACCGTCGATCTCGACGGCTTCGAGGCTGTAGACGTTATGTTCACCGAGCCCGTTGTCCCGCGCCTGCCACGTCTCGCCGCCATCGAAGCTCACGCTGAGGGAGCCGTCGCCGTACGCCCCCGCGAGGATCGCGCCCGACTTCGGCTCGATCAGGATGGCGCCGATGTGCTTGTCCGTCAGCACGTCGCCGGCGACACGCCAGCCGGCGCCGTCGCGCTCGATCATCGTGATGCCGCGCGCCGTTCCGACCAGGACGCGCTGCGACTGCTTCGCCGCTGTTGTAAATCGTGGGTCCGCCGTGGGAAAGAGCGATGGTCATCGGTAACCTCCAGCCTCGAATCGGTGCCAAGTGGCGCCAGTGTACGCCCGGCAATCAAGGGTGCCAGATAGGTTCGTATTGAACTTGTCTATGCTGGTTGACGACGAACCTTAATGTGCGTAATTTTGACGTTAACGTACAGTGAATATTCACGACCGCGATCGCCTGAACTTCACCTCTGTCCCCACGGTCGCTAGCGCAGACAGAGTCTCTCCTTGAACGAAGAAGTCCTACCTGAGCCCAAGAAGGGCATTGACCCTCGGTGGGTGCCGCTAGGCGTCACGACCGCTGGCACCTTCATGTCCATCCTGGACAACAACATCATCAACGTCGCCCTGCCGACGATTCTCAAGGACTTCAACTCCAGCCTCGGCCAGGGCCAGCTCGTGGTCACCGCCTACGTCATGGCGCTGGTCATCGTCATCCCGATGAGCGGCTTCCTCGGCGAACGTCTCGGCATGAAACGCCTGTACATGTTCGTGCTCGGCGCCTTCATCACGGGCTCGGCGCTTTGTGGCCTCGCCCCCAATATCGGAGCCCTCATCCTCTTCCGTGCTATCCAGGGCCTCGGCGGCGGCATGTTGCAACCGTTAGGTATGGCCATCGTCTTCAGCATGATCACGCCCCTGGAGCGGCCGCGGTTCGTGGCCATCCTGGGCATGCCGGTGCTACTGGCGCCTCTGATTGGTCCGGCGGTCGGTGGTTACCTCGTTGAGTACGTCGGCTGGCGCTTTGTCTTCTTCCTCAACGTGCCCGTTGGACTGATCAACATCGTCCTGGCTTACAAGATCCTCAAAGAGACGGCGATCAAGAAGGACACCAAGCTGGACGTGATGGGTCTGACCTTCGCGACGCTTGCCTTCCCGAGCCTCCTGTTCGCTGCCAGTCGCGGCACGGAGATCGGATGGACCTCGCCGGTCATCATCCTCCTGACGGTGTCCGGCCTGATCGCCTTCGGTCTGTTCATTCGCCACGAGCTTCGGCACCACGACCCCATGCTCAAGCTGCGGCTCTACGCGGCGCCGATGTTCCGGCTGGCCATGTTTGTGCAGTGGATCGGTATCTTCTCGCTGTTTGGCCTCAACGTGATCGTCCCGCTCTATCTCCAGCGCGTGCACGAAATGGGTGCTGCGGACGCCGGACGCGTCCTCATCCCCATGGGCATCGTTGCCTTCATCACGATGAATGTCGCCGGCAAGTTCTACGAACGCATCGGCCCCAAGCCCATCATTATGGGCGGCCTCGCCGTGCTCGCCGCTAGCACCGTGGGCTGGAGCTTCGCCACGCCCGGCACCAATACGTGGATCCTCGTGATCCTCGTGTCCATGCGCGGCCTCGGGATTGGTATGTTTGGCCAGTTCGTCCAGATCGTCGCTTACAACACGGTCAACCAAGAGGACCTGCCGCGTGCTACGTCACTGGTTACCACGGGCCAGCGCCTGACGACCGCTTTCAGTACAGCCATCCTCAGCAGTGTGCTCATCGTCGGCTTGACCTTCACGAACGCGCCGGCGGGCACCTCGATTGCCGCCGGCACGGCCCCGCTCGATGCTCAGGCTCAGGCCTTCCGATATGCCTTCTGGCTCATGACGGGTCTCAGCGTCCTCGGGATCATCCTGGCGAGCCGCATGCGGGACGAGGCGCTAGAGAAGCAGAAACGCGAGCGTTCTATTACTGTCACCAACACGACACTCTCCCGCGCGAGTGCCCCAAGGACCTCCGAGACCGGCGGTTCCGGCTAGGCCGACGGCGGCTGGATCAGCGACCGGATCGGTTCGCCCTGGAGCGCTCGGTGCACGTTCTCCATCGCGAAGCGGGCGCTACGTGGCCCAGACTCTCGCGAGCCGCCCGAAAGGTGCGGCGTGGCGATCACGTTGTCGAGGTCTAGCAGCGGGTTGTCGTTCGGTGTCGGCTCTTGCTCGAACACGTCGAGGCCAGCCCCGGCGATTCGACCGTCCTTAAGCGCCTCGTAGAGCGCCGCCTCGTCGATTACGGCGCCACGCGACGTGTTGACGATGATCGCCGTCGGCTTCATCAGGCCGATCTCGTGCGCGCCGATCAACTGGCGCGACTGCGGCGTGAGCGCCAGGTGGACCGAAATCGCGTCCGAGGTGCTCATCAGCTCGTCGAGGGACACATAGCGAGCCTTCAGGTCCGCCTCGAGCTCTGGAGCCGCGGGCGTGCGCTTGTAGTACACCGTGTCGGTGCCGAAGCCGAGCAGCAGCCGTGCCATCGCCTGCCCGATTGGGCCCAGGCCGACAATGCCGACGCGCTTGCCGCTGAGCTCCCACGTCGGGAACGCTCGCATGCCTTCGTTCCACTTGCGCGCCTTCGTGTTCGCGGCCTGTCGCACGATGTTGCGCCCCATCGCCAGCAGCATCCCTAACGCATGCTCGGCCACCGGCACCGCATTGCCGCCGCCGTTGTTCGCGAATGCGATGCCCAGGTCGCTCATGCCCTTGATATCGAAGCGGTCGTAGCCGGCCATGATGCTCTGTACCAGCTTCACGTTCGGACACTGGCGCAGTACGTCGAGGGAGATCAACGCCGTCGGCGCGCCGAGGAGCACGGCTTCGACGTCCTTCAGCCCCATGGCCTTCTCGTCGTCCGTCGCCTCGTCCGAAACGAATACGAGCTCCATGTCCGGACTCGCTACCTGCGAGAACTGCGGCTGCCTCGATGGCGCCGTGATGATGCCGATCTTCATGGTTTTAGGATTCTTCTAGGCAGGCGGAACCTGCATCTCAAGTCTTAGCTAAGTCCAAGGAAGCATAAGGCAATCAGGCGATGGCGCAATCCGCACGCTGAGATCCGCCAGCGTCGGCAAATAGCCGCATTTCCTGCCCGCCCGGGACAATGGCCCCTGTCTCCGGGACACCACACTCAAACACGATGCATCTGGCCACAAGAGACGCAGATCCCAAGGAGGTGTGTCGTGACAACGTCAAAGTGGAACATGTGGGCCGGTGTTGCCTGTCTGGTCATCGGCTCGGTCGCTCAGCTCTTGCAGTACCTCGTAACGCCGATCAGCGGCGGCGCCGAGACCGCTAAGCAGCTCTCCCAGGCCGCCGAGCACTTGTCTGCCATGCGATGGGCAATGGTGCTGGACGTGCCACTCATGCTGATTATCCCGGCGGTCCTCTATATCGGGCTGGTCGCTGGTTCGAGGACATCCCGTCTCGCTGCCATCGCGACGGGGCTCACGTTCGTTTCGATGCTGGGCGCTATCTACCTTCTGGCAAGCGATGTCCTCCTCTACGAGGCCGGCAGCCTCGAAACAACGCCCGGCGTTTCGGCCCTCGTGGACGCGTTTCAGAACAATGGGGTAGTGATGGCGCTGGTTGTCTTCTACCTGTTGGGGCATCTCGTTGGCTTCGTGCTCCTCGCGGTCGCGCTCTGGCGGACGATGTCGGTGCCGCGCTGGGCGGCCGTCGCCCTTGGCCTGTCGCCCTTCTTCGAGTTCGCCGGCGTGGGCGGCGACGTGAAGATTGTTGGCATTGTGGGCTATGTCCTCGTGCTGGCAGTCTGTTCCGCGGTTGCCGTGGCGTTGCTGCGTACTGGCTCGCAGCCGGCCGAAGTCGCCGGGGCCTCAGTGATGCCTGCTCCCCTGGTCACCTAGTTGGCCGTCGCGGTGGCGACCTACCGAATCGCCATGGAAGCAATGACCAACGTAATGCGCCATGCGTCGGCCAACACGTGCACGGTACGCGTCGAGGTCGATGGCGCTCTGCATCTCGAAGTTGCTGACGATGGTGTCGGTTTGCCGGATGGTTATCGAGCCGGTGTCGGCATCAGTTCGATGCGCGAACGCGCCATGGAACTCGGCGGCACCTGCATTATCGAGCGACGCGTGCCACGCGGAACCATGGTGCGGGTAACGGTTCCATTGGAGACCTCATGAGTACCGAACACGCCATTCGCGTCCTGATCGCTGACGATCACCCCGTGTTTCGCGCCGGGCTGCTCACCGTGGTTCAGGACAGCACTGCCCTGGAATGCGTTGGCGAGGCGAAGGACGGCGAAGATGCCCTGGCACAGGCCCTTGAATTTCGACCAGAAGTGATTCTCATGGACATCCACATGCCGGGTGGCGGAGGCATAGAAGCCACCCGCCAGATTGTCTCGCGGTATCCCGAGATGGGCGTACTGATGTTGACCATGCTCGAGGACGACACTTCCGTGTTCGCTGCCATGCGTGCCGGCGCGCGCGGCTACCTGGTAAAGGGCGCCACACCAGACGACATCGTTCGAGCCATCGTTGCCGTCGCAGCCGGAGAGGCGATATTCAGTCCTTCACTGGCGAAACGCATGACCCACTTCTTCACGGCAGGCCGTGCCGGCGACCCACACCCTTTCCCGGATCTGTCGCCTCGAGAGCGCGACATCCTGGACCTCATCGCCGCCGGTTCCTCCAACCCAGAAATCGCCGCTCGGCTGGCCATTAGCGAGAAGACCGTCCGCAACAACGTCTCGGTCATCCTCGCAAAGCTGCAGGTCACAGGGCGTTCCGCCGCGATTGTCGAGGCTCGCAAGGCCGGCCTCGGCTCTGGATTGGACTAAGGGCGCCGCTCTCATTTGCCGGTTCGTGCAGATTTAGCGAATCTGGCTCAGGCTGTAGATCGTACGCTGCTTCTCCCGGTGCGCTGCCTGGGCGTCCGCGACCAGCATGTCGACCACCTCGGACGCCTTCATGCCGTCGAGCTCCCAGAAGTAAGTGGCCATCGACCCGGGGATGGCGTTGATCTCGTTGATGTAGACGTTCCAATCCGTCGAGGGCTCGACCAGGAAGTCGATGCGTGCGAGGCCGCGCATCGAAAGCTCCGTGTACACCGTCTCCGCCATCGTGCGGATGCGCAGTGCCACCTCGTCGGGGATGTCGGCCGGGAAGATGCGCCGGGCCGCCGCCATGCCTTCCTGCTTGCTGCCCCGCAGGTACTTCGCGGCGTAGTCCAGCACCTCTTCGTCCTTCACCGGACGCTCGCACTGGCTCACGCGCACGCCGTCCGGGCCGCGCATCACGGCGCAGTTGATGTCCATGCCCTCCGGTACCGCCCGCTCGATCACGCAGCGACGGTCGTAGTTCAGCACCGTGTCGACGGCGAATGCCAGGCTGTACTCGTCGTCGCCCGCGTTCACGCGCGATACGCCGATACTCGACCCCAGCGTCGCAGGCTTCACGAACACCGGCAGCCCCAGTTCCCGCACCTTCTCTTGTACCGACGCCTGATCCGACTGCCACGTCGCCCGGTCGATCCAGATACCCTCGACCGTAGGCAGCCCGAGGCCCTTGAACAGCGCCTTCGCGGCGATCTTGTCCATCGCGATCGCGGCCGGCACCAGGTTCGGGCCCACGTACGCCACGTCGGCCAGCTCGAAGACGCCCTGCAGCGTCCCGTCCTCGCCGTGGCTGCCGTGTACGATCGAGAACGCCACGTCGACCTCGACCGGCGTCAGGCGCTCGCCGGTCAGCCCGCGGCTCTGCGTCGCCAGCAGACGCCCCTTCTCGGCCCCCACTATCGCGCGTTTGCCCTTGCTCTTGGCAAAGGCATCGAACGCGCTCGGGTTCAGCGGCAGCCCGGAGTAGTCCGACACGTCGAACTCTGGGACGACGTAGTACTCGCCGCCCTCCGTCGCGTAGACCGCGATCACCTCGTAGCGCCCGCGGTCCATCGAGGCCATCACCTGCGCCGCCGTCACGATCGAAACACCGTGCTCAACCGAACGCCCGCCGAAGAACACGGCGAGACGCAGCTTCTGATTCGTCATGGCCTGATTCTAGGCAGGCCCGCCGCTTACGTCACGACTACGGGCATAGGGGCATAGGCGGCAGTCCGTCGAGCGAAGCGCAGACGACCTCGTAGGGACGGAACTTCAGTTCGGTCCGGCCAGGACCCCATCGTGCCGGAAGTCCCCATTCGCCTCCGGCCATCGAAACGCCACATCGTCGAGCGATAGCGATGACCCGAACCGAAAATGTAGGGACGAAGCTTCAGGTCCGTCCGCCCAGCATCCGTCATGCAGCGATTCTCACGGACGCCCTAGGAGCGATGCCCCTGTGCCTATGCCTGTGCCCGTATGTCCTAAATCACCAGAAACTCATCGAACTGGTCCGGCAAATCATTCGCAATCAGCACCACGCTTCCAGCGTCCCAGCCGCCGATCGCCGTCACCTGCTCTCGCGCCTCGTCCAGGCTCCTCGCCGTGTACACCCTGCTCTCGTCGAAGCCCGCATCGAGCATGCCGGCCCGGATGTCGGCCGTCTGCTTCGGCCCGATCAGGTACGCCGCGTCGACGTGCTGCGCTGCCGCCCGCCCGATGGCCTCGTGGTACGTGCGCCCTGTCCTTCCCCATCTCGATCAGCCCCGGCGTGATCACGATGCGGCGCTTCGGCGCGTAGGCACCCAGGACCTCCAGCGCCCCGATGATCCCCTGCGGGTTGCCGTTGTACCCGTCGTCCAGCAGGATGCCGCCCGTCGGCAGCGTCAGCGGCTGCGAACCGATGCTCCGGTGGGCGTGCCTGGCGCAACGCCGCGGCCATGTACTGCAGGTCGAGGCCGCAGCGTCAGGCCCACCCCGATCGCCGCCAGCACGTTCCCGGCGTTATGTCGACCTAACAGCGGCACCCGTACCGTTGCCGTCTCCCCGTCCACCATCACGTCGACCTCGATGCCGCCCTCCTGCTCCCGCACGTCCGTCGCCCGCAGCCGCACGTCCTCCGACTCGATGCCGAAGCTCAGGATGTCGAGGCCCGGATGCTTGGCAGCGTGCATGCGGATCGCCGGCACGTCGAAGTTCAGCACCGCAACGCCGCCCGGCTTCAGCCCTTCGACGATCTCGAACTTCGCCTCGGCCGTCTTCTCCAGCGAGCCGAAGCGTTCGAGGTGCTGCGCGTTCACGGTCGTGATCACGCTGATGTCGGTACCGCCGACCAGCCTGCACAGCTTCTCGATCTCGCCCTTCTTGTACGCCCCCATCTCCACCACGAAGTAGTCCTGGTCCGTCAGCGCGTCGTTCACCGTGCGCGAGATGCCCATCGGCGTATTGAAGCTCGAAGGCGTGCGCAGCACCCGGTATCGCGCCGCCAGGATGTGCGCCACCAGCTCCTTCGTCGTCGTCTTTCCCGCGCTCCCCGTGATCGCGATTGATCTTGGGCGCCCGCTCGCGCAGCTTCTGCTCCGCCATGCGCTGGAACTTGCGCCGCGTGCGCTCTTCCAGCGGCCACAGCACCAGGTTCGCCGCCAGCACGACGTGCCCCGCGAACAAGGTCAGCACAGTCACCGCAACAAGGCCGGCCGCCACGGCCTCTCGCTCCCCCGCGAGTAGTCCGATGCCCGTCGCAAGGGCAACAACGGCGACAGCCAGTGCCAAGGCCGCGATCAGGATCCGTCGTGCCCGGGCGGTCATCACCAGCGGCTTCTTCGCCTTCGCCTGCTTCGCGCCCAGCGACAGCGACATCAGCGCGTGCAGCGCCCAGATTGCCACCCAAAGCACCTCGAACTCCCCCAAAGCGATCAGGACGGCCGCGAATGCGACGGCGACCGCGGTCCAGGCGTGCAGCAACCGCAGATAGCGGGCGTAGTTGGTGCCAAGCCAGCGCAGGTACTCCCGCGTCAGGTACTCCTCGAGCTGGAGGATGTGCAGGAACCGTTTCGCACGGATGTAGAGCAGCGCAGACCATGGCACGAGCCCAACCGCAAAGGCCGCCCATAGCTCAGGCATCCGAGACGGCCTCAGCCGGGAGGAGGAAGCCCGTCAGCGCCTCGACGAAGCCCTTGCTGTCGTCGATGAACGGGAAGTGTCCGGCGCCCTCCAGCACGACGAGCCGGGCACCTTCGGGCAAAGCCTGCATCGCCGTCTCCGCGACGGCAATCGGCACGTCCTCGTCCTTCTTGCCGTAGATCAGCAGCGTTGGGACGCTAACGTTGGCCAGCGCGTCACGCCAGTCTTCGCCGAGCACCTTCACCATCGTCGGCCGCATCGATCCCGCCTGGCGGTAGTCCTCGGAGCCGTACTTCATGCGTCCCCAGTCCAGGATGCGCTGCTTGAACGGTGGCAGCAGGTTGGCGACGAACTTCACCCGCGCGTAGCCGCTGACTCGCGACCGAACCTGGCGGTCCGCCTTCAGTCGCACGACCGGCGATGCTACCAGGACGAGGCGCTTCACCAGCCCCGGCCTTGAGGTCGCCAGCGCGGTCGCCACGAGCCCCCCGAACGAGTGCCCCACGACGTTCACGTTGCCGAAGCCCGAAGCCACGAGCAGTCCCGCAACGATGTTCGCGTAATCGGCGGCGCCCCAGGCTTCCGGTGGCTCCTGGCTGAACCCGAAACCCGGCAGGTCAGGCGCCAGCACCCGAAACTGCGACTCGAGCTGGTTGCTCACGGCCATAAAGCTCAGCGATGACCCGCCCCAACCGTGCAGCAGCAGCAGCGGTTCGCCGTTGCCGCGCACGCGGAACTGGACGCGTAGACCATTGATCTCGGTGAAGTGCTGGGGGCTTATAGCCATGCGGCCATCCTGTCAGGTGCGGGAACCGACATTTCCAATCGATTGTCCCGCAACCTGCGCAGCGATACAAACTGATCAGACCACTCTCGGATTGGTTCCCGCCTCCCGTGGGGGAGTGCCGGGGAACACCCCCTCTCCACCAGCGGGGAGGGGCAGGCGGGCTACAAGCGCACCGTCACCCCGAAACCCTTCAGGCGCGTCTTCCAGGCGTCCAACACATCGGGGTTGCGGAAGCACGTCGGCGGCTCGCCCCGCAGGCCCTTGAGGATGTTCTCCGCAGCCAGGCCGGGCAGCGCCGCGTAAACCTCTTCCGAGTGCCCCACGTTGTGCCCGGTCGTTATCACCTTCGGATGCCCGCGCAGCGGGTTGTCGTCCCGCGCCGGTTCCAGCTCCCACGCGTCGACGGCCGCGCCGGCGATGCGCCCTTCGTCCAGCGCCTTGATCAGCGCCTCTTCGTCCACACACGGACCGCGCGACGTATTCACGACGAACGCGGTCGGCTTCATCAGCCCGATCTCGTGCTCGCCGATCAAGTGATACGTCTCCGCGTTCAGCACCGTCATCACCGAGACGACGTCTGCTTCCCGGCACAACGTGTCGAGGTCGACCAGTTCGACACCCATGGCGCGGGCGGCCTCCCAACTCACGTAGGGGTCGGCGCCGATCAGGCGCACGTCCCAGCCCTGAAATCGCACCGCTACCGCCCGCCCGATGTTACCCAGGCCCACGAGGCCTATCGTTCGGTGCATCACCATGTGGCCCGGGTCGGTCACCCGCCAGCCGCCGCTGCGCACGGCCTCCCATTTGCCCGGCAGGTTCTTCAGTAACGCCGCGCTCAGCATCACCACCGCCTCGGCGACACCGAGCAGGTTCTCCGCCGCCGCCCCGTAGCCGATGGCGATGCCCAGCTCCGTCGCCGCCTCCACGTCGATTGTCTCGGTACCGATGATCGGACTGGCGCCCACGCGCAGCTTCTTCGCGGACTCCAGGACCTTACGAGTGATCGGCTTCGGCCCGAACGTGCCGACGAAGGCGTCCGCATCCATCCAGTAGCGCTCGATCTCCTCACCCGTCCACTCGCTCGAGGCGCCGGGCTCCCACGGGGGCAATCGCACGATCTCGCATCCTTCCGCCTCCAGGCGTTCGACGATGGACTCGTTGCGCATGAGCTGGTTAGGTACGACGACCTTCAGTGTCATATTGCCTCCCTGGCGATCCATTTAGGGTTTCATCGATGCGATGCTAAAGCCTGCTGCTTTTCGCGTCACCATGCAAGTAGCGGTCGGCCAAGATGTGCTACTCGCATGCACAGGTGACTAATTCCCCAACTTGCCTGCTCGATAGGCAGCGATTTATGTCACGAGTGTGGTAGATTACGCGCGGCGGGGTCGATGGAGGACCCTGGTTGAACCTTGTCCGTACATGGTGGGACTGGTGCTCGGAAAGTCTCGGGCACACGTTCGCCGGCGTAACTGCGCCACTACTCGTTGTCGCCGCATTCATTGTCGTCGTCTTCTTCGCCAACACCGGTGGTGACGACGGCTCCCCTCAGCCGCCGCGTTCAGACGTCGCCGGCATCTGCGTGACCGCCACGCCGGGTTCCGATGCCCTCGTGACCTGTGGCACCACCGTCGCGCCCGACAGCCTCCTCGTCTCCACAGCCACGCCCGTGCCGCCAACCCCGACGCCCGCACCGCGCAAGTACACCGTGAAGGCCGGCGATGCCCTTTCGTTGATCTGTTCCAACGAGGTGCCGAATCTGGAGATGGACGCCTGCATCGATGCCATCGTGAAGCTGAGCGGACTGGGCGGCCCGAACGAAATCTTCGAGGGCCAGGTGCTGGAGCTCCCGCCTTCCTCAGGCACTTCCGCGACATCGACTCGCAGGACGACAACAACGACGACGACGTCTGTCGCGCCCACCGCGACTGCCGTGATTGTCGAGCCGACCCCAACGGAGGAGCCTGTTACCGAGGCCGAACCGACGCCTGCCGCCTCCCTCGTGGCAATCGACCCCACTGCTGAGCCGGCGGAGGAAGATGCCACGACAGAGCCCGAGACGACGCCGACCGACGAGGACCTGGCGGCCACCGAAGGCACCGAATACACAGTGCAGTCCGGCGACAGCCTCCTCGGCATCTGTGTTGCGGAAGAACCCAACATGAACGAAGACGACTGCATCGAGTTCGTCGTCCTCCTCAACGACCTTGATGGCCCCGACCAGATATACGAAGGTCAGGTGCTCGTCCTTCCGTAACCATCACACCCGAACGGTCGCGAAGAACCGAAGAAGCCGAGGTAGTCTACCTCGGCTTCTTCTTCTGAGATGGGAATGCCCATCCGTTCGTCCTGAGTTTGTCGAAGGACGCGAGCGACCACAACCATTTCGAAACGCCGTCCCTCTGCCTCCGTGAAGAGGCCAGGATGAAGGCCTGCCCGCCGCGGCTATAATCGGCGCCATGCACAGAGGCATCCTCGTGGTCGCCCTCATGTTCTCGATTGCGATCGCGGCCATGGACGCCACGATCGTCAGCACCGCCCTCCCGACCATCGTCGGCCAACTCGGCGGCCTTTCGCTCTTCAGCTGGGTGTTCTCGGTCTACCTGCTGACTTCGACGGTGACCGTGCCGCTCTACGGCAAGCTCGCCGACCTTTACGGCCGCAAGCCCGTGCTGATCTTCGGGGCCACGCTCTTCCTCACAGGATCGGCTCTCTGCGGTGCCTCCGGCAGCATGGAGCAGCTCATCCTCTTCCGCGCCATACAGGGGCTCGGTGCCGGCGCCGTGCAGCCGATCACGATGACGATCATCGGGGATATCTTCACGATCGAGCAGCGCGCCAAGATCCAGGGCCTATTTAGCAGCGTCTGGGGCATCACCAGCCTCGCGGGCCCGGCCCTCGGCGGCCTGATAACCAGGGGCGTGAGCTGGCGATGGGTGTTCTTCATCAACCTCCCCGTCGGCATCATCGCCATCGTCCTGATCTGGCGCTTCTTCAAGGAGGAGCCGGAGAAGCAGGAGCACTCCCTTGATTACTACGGCACGATCCTGCTCTCAGGCGCTGTCGTGTCGCTGCTCCTCGGCCTCCTGCATGGCGTCGACCACTACGGCTGGCTCGGCCGCGAGACCCTCGTGTTCTGGGGCCTTACGGTCCTGCTCTTCGCCCTCTTCATCTGGCAGGAGCGTCGCACCCTCGAACCCGTGCTGCCTCTCTGGCTGTTCCAGAACAAGGTCATCGTCATCGGCTGCCTCGCCACCTTTGTAGGCGGCGGCCTCATGTTCGGCATCTCCTCCTATGTGCCCCTGTTTGCCCAGGGCGTCTTTGGCGGCGATGCCCTCGATGCCGGCCTCATCGTCCTGCCGATGTCGTTCAGCTGGCCCCTCGCCAGCATCATCGGCGGGCGGGTGATCCTGCGCTTCGGCTACTACACCGCCATGCGCATCGGCAGCATCTTCCTCGTCGCCGGCGCGGTGGCCCTGCTGCCGCTCGATCGCGACTCCAGCCAGGCTGTCGCCATGTTCGCCGCCCTGCTTGTCGGCTTCGGCATGGGTTTCATGACCAGTTCCCTCGTGATCTCCGTCCAGAACTCTGTCGAATGGCGCTATCGCGGCGTTGCCACCGCCTCGGTCCAGTTCATGCGCACGATTGGCGGCAGCATCAGCGTCGCGGTCATGGGTGCCATCCTCAACAGCCAGCTCGCCGACCGCTTCGCCAACGTGCAGGGCGTCCCCGAGGGCGCCAGCGAAGCCACGCTGCTCAACGTCGACGAGCGCGCCGGCCTCGCCCCCGGCGTGCTCGATGCCATGCAGCGAGCACTCGCGGCCTCCCTGCACGACATCTACATCTTCATCGTGGGCATCGCCATCGTGGCCTTTGTCGTCATCGCCTTCTTCCCGCGCGGCAGCACCGCCGATCTCCAACACGGCGCCGCCCCACCTGCGACGGGCACTACTCCACCGCGTCCGTCCCGCCCGGTCGAGAACACCCCAGTATCCGAAGAGGGCTAAGGGCACAGGCATAAACATAGGCATAGCCAATCCAGGGATTCCTCATGTGGCTTTGTCTTTGCCTATGCCCATGGTTATGTCCTGTTTATGGCCCAATTGACAACCCGGAATGGCGGCGACATGATTGGGCGCACCCGACCGATCCCATCCAGTACAAACGAGGCTCTATGTCCAGCAGCGCCGACCGTATTCTGACGACCCACGTAGGCAGCCTCCCCCGGCCCGTCGACCTCCTCGACGCCATGCGCGAGAAGTACAACGCCGACTCCTACGACGAGGCCGCTTTCGCCGCCAAAGTCCGCCAGGCCGTCATCGACACCGTCGCCACGCAGGCCCGCATCGGCATCGACATCGTCTCGGACGGCGAGCAGGGCAAGCTCGGCTTCTACGCCTACGTGCGAGAGCGTCTCAGCGGCTTCGAGATGGCCGACCCTCAGCCCATGGAGGTCGTCATGGGCAGGGCTAAGGAAGTGCAGGCCTTCCCCGAGTACTACCAGCGCTACTTCGCCAAGCGCAGCGGTCCCCGCGTCGGCAACTCTTCCCAGCCCATCAAGTGCACCGGCCCCATCGAGTACCAGGGACACGCGGCGCTGAAGACCGACATCGACAACCTCAAGGTCGCCATGGACGCTGCCGGCGTCGACCGCGCCTTCATGCCCGCGATTGCCCCCCGCGGCGTCGGCAACAACGAGTACTACGGCAGCGAGGAGGCCTACGTCGAGGCCGTTGCTGAGGCCCTGCGCACCGAGTACGTCGCCATCATCGACGCCGGCCTCGACCTCCAGGTCGATGACGCCTGGCTGACCAACCTCTACGGCCAGGATGACATCACCGACCTCGCCGGCATGCGAAAGGAAGCAGAAAAGTACGTCGAGCTGCTCAACTACGCCTTGCGTGACCTGCCTCAGGACCGTATCCGCTTCCACACCTGCTACGGCATCAACGAAGGGCCGCGCGTCTTTGACGTCCCCTTTGAGAACTTCATCGACATCATGCTCAAGGTCAACGCGGGCGCCTACTCCTTCGAAGCCGGCAACCCGCGTCACGAGCACGAGTGGCACCTTTGGGAACATATCAAGCTCCCGGAGGGCCGAAGAATCATGCCTGGCGTCATCACGCACAGCACGAACGTCGTGGAGCATCCGGAGCTGGTGGCGGACCGTATCTGCCGCTTCGCAGGCGCCGTCGGCCGCGAGAACGTGATCGCGAGCTCCGACTGCGGCTTCTCGTCCAACGCCAGCTACGAGACCGACATTCCCCTGAGCGTGGTGATGGAGAAGTTCAAATCGCTGGTTCAGGGCGCAGACATCGCCAGCAAGAGGCTCTGGAGCTAACTGGAGGAGCACGATGACCGCACAGCACACCGACTTCCCGATCCCGGCCGACTTGCCGCCAGGCTTCTGGAACTGGGACCGCATCCATTGCCCGCATCCGACCGCGCCGCTGGAGCAGGAGCTCATGCTCGAGGCGACAGCCACCGGCTTCACCCGCTCGATGAAGGAGATGGGCTCAGTGCTCGGTGTAGAGAGCCGGCTGGTGAACTACTACAGCTATCTCACCTTCGTGCCGCTCGACCTGCCGGCCGATGAGGACCTCGAAGCTCGCCAGAAGCGCTACGAGGCCAACGTCGCCGAGCTCATGCCCAACGTGGGCGAGCGATGGGTCAACGAGTGGCTGCCAGCCATGATGCCCTCCCTGCAGCGCGGCACCTCCACCGACTACACAAAGATGAGCGACGCCGACCTGCTGGCCCGTTTCCTCGAAATGAAGGAGGAGGTCATCGACCGCTGGGCTGTGCACGGCCTGATCAACTACTCCTTCTTCGCCGCCGGCCTCTTCGCCGACTACTACCGCCAGGTCATCCAGCCCGAGAACGACAACGAGGGCTACGAGGTGCTCCAGGGCTTCCCGAGCATCGCCCTCGAGTCGTCCCGCGGCCTCTGGAACCTCAGCCGCATCGTGCGCAACACGCCGGAGGTGCGTCAGCTCTTTCAGACCAAGGGACCCGGTGAGCTCTTCGCCGCCCTGCAGTCCACCCCGGCTGCAGCGCAGTTCATGCGCGAGTACGACGCTTACATCGAGCGCTTCGGGTGGCGCGGCGACTCCGCCTACGAGCTCACGAAGCCCTCCTGGAAGGAAGACCCTGGCCTCGCGCTCTCCGCCATCTCCGGCTACATCGAGATCGGCGATCAAGGCGGCCCCGATTCCCAGTACGACAAGGCCGTCAAGCGCCGCGAGGAGCTCCTGGGCGCCGCCTACGAGAAGCTCTCTACCGAGCCGGAGAAGCTCGCCCGCTTCGAGAAGCTCTACGCCGACGCCGCACCCTTCACGCCGATCTCTGAGGACCACAACCATTGGATCGACCAGATGGGCGACATCATCGTGCGCTACCCGGCCCTGGAGATGGGCCGCCGCCTCGCCGCCAAGGGCCTACTCGGCGCCGAGGACGACATCTTCTACCTCTACACACCCGAGATCAGCGCCGCGATCACGGACGGCGCCGACATGACCGGTACGGCCCAGGAGCGCCGCGCAGAACGGGAGCGCTGGGCCCGCATCGTGCCACCGCCGGCCATCGGCGCACCGCCGCCGCCCTCCGGCGACCCCATCGAAGACGTGCTCATCCGTTTCTTCGGCCTGCCCGTGGAGCCGAGCACGGATGCCTCCGTCATTAAGGGCACCGCCGCTTCACCCGGCACAGTCTCCGGCACCGCCAAGGTCCTGCGAGACCTCAACGAGTCCGGCAAACTCCAGCCCGGCGACATCATGGTCTGCGAGATGACCCTGCCGCCCTGGACACCCCTGTTCTCGACTGCCGCGGCCGTCGTCGCGGACTCCGGTGGAATCCTCAGCCACTGCGCCATCGTCGCCCGCGAGTACCGCATCCCCTGCGTCGTCGGCACCGCCATCGGCACCCAGACGATCAAAGATGGCATGCAGCTCACCGTCGACGGCACGAGAGGCATCGTCCGTATCGACAGCCGCTAAGGGCTGACGCCACGGAAGTTTGAATCAGGAGCTCCAAGGCCTCAGTCCGACGTGCGAAGCGAAGTGGGCTTCCGCCCATGGCCAGAACGAAATGCCGTCCCCTCCCACAACCGGGGAGAGGATCAGGGCGAGGGGCAAACCTCGCCGCGAAGCAACTAAGAGAATCCGACTAAGTGGAGGCCCAACGTATCAGTGGGCTCTTAGCGAAACGCCGGCCCGAACAGAGCTGAGGGCAGCCAGAGTATGTCAGGCCACCAGAGGTGCAGCGCCAGCGCCTAGCTTCGAGAGCGCTGTTCCGTCTCCTGCTTGTCGTTGGAGTCACCCGGCCCCACCGCCGAGCGATACAGGGCATAGGTGGCAAAGGCCGCAATGGCCACGCCCACCCACGTCAAGATTTCGCCAATCACGTCTGTTGCTCCTTCGAAAGCATGAACTTCACTACATACATCATCGGCAATGGAGCAGCACACAAACATAAAATCGGCGACAAATTCTCGCGAACATCTCTACAAAAGGCCGAACGGACTGGTCGTAAGCTAGGGGTTACTTTGACCAGCGCCGGACAAAACCCCTACGACAAATGGAGCGGCCCCCGTCCCCTCGGCAATCCGCTCACCGTCGCCCGTCTCGGCGAGATCTATACACGCACGGCTGCCTTCTACGACGGCCTTGTCGCCGAGAAGCAGGGCACGGCAAAGCTAGCCGCCATCGCAGCCCTGGAGCGTCGCCCAGGTGAGCGCTTCGTCGAGATAGGCGTCGGCACCGCCTGGGCCTACGAGCGCGTTGTTGCAGCCTCTGGTGCCGACAACGCCTACGGCCTCGACGTCGCCCAGGGCATGATCGAAGTCGCCCGAGACGCCCTCAGCGCGACGGACTCTGCCCCAAACATGCTCCTGGCCGACGGACGCGCCCTGCCCTTCCCAGACGCCAGCATCGATTGCATCCTCAACACCTACACCTTCGAGGTCATGGCCGAACCCGACATCGCCGCCATGCTGGACGACATGCACCGCGTCCTCCGACCCGGCGGTCGCGCAGTCATCGTCAACCTCACCGACGCCACCAACGGCGGCCCCGAAGACGAAGCCATGATCCAGGACTGGCTAGCCCGCTACGAAGCCGACCCCGAGTTCTTCGGCGGCGCCCGCCCCCTTCAGCTCTCCGAAATGCTCCACGCCCACGGCTTCGCCCCCGTCACTCGCGAATACGTAGGCCCAGACTGGCCCTCCGAAGTCCTTCTTGCCTTTCGCCCCGTCTGATCCACAAGCGCAGGCGCAATCCAGCATCCCGAAACACAATGCAGCCTTCTAGAACGGCATCCTGAGCCTGTCGAAGGACCCTGAAGCCCCGGGGTGCATGACACGTCACGAGGACAAAGGGACATCGCCGACGGCTTGCGACCTCCTCACGAGGTTCGTCCAAAGTCGCGACGAAACGCCGTACCCTCGCGCTGCCAGGGAGAGGGCGAGCAACCACGGCACACCAACGTTGACAGCGCGGATGAGGGGGCGCTCTGATTGCATCATCAGCCACCGAAACGACTGATCGCCGATACCCGATGACAACGCCCTGATGGCGGCGGAGAGGACGCTTCGCCTCAGTCAGCCTCGACCGCCGCCGCACACGCCGCACACGTCCCGAAAATCGCGACGTGGTCGAGGTCCGCATGGAACCCCGTCTCGCGCTCCAGCGTCGTCGTCAGCACCGCAAGGTGCTCCTCGTCCAGCGAGGCGACCTGGCCACAGCGACGGCAGATCAAGTGATGATGCCGGTGCGTGCCCTGCCACTCGTACAGCGTCTCGCCGCTGCCCATGTTGGTCTCGGCCACCAGGCGCAGCTCCTTCGCGGACGCCAGCGTGCGGTACACCGTAGAGGCGTCCACGTAGGGATAGGACTTGCGAGCGGCTTCCAGGAGTTGCGCCGCCGTAACGTGGCCTTCGGCGTGACGTAAAGCCGTGAGAATGATCAGACGCTGCGGTGTCACCTTCTGGCCCGCGGCGCGCAGGATCGCTGCCGTATCTGGCTCGCAGCTCATTTCACGATCATCACGGAGCAGCGGGAGTTGCGCACCAGTTTCTCGGCAGTGCCGCCGAGCAAGTAGTGGCTCTCCGGCGAAGGCTTGCGTACGCCCAGTACGACCACGTCGGCACCGGACTTCATCGCTGCGTCGTCCAGCGTCGGGCCGGCCGGGCCTCGAAGCACCTCTGACTCGACTCGACGTCCCTTCGCCCGAAGCTGCTCCGCCATCGTCGCCAGCGCTGTCTCCGCCTCGTGTTGCTGCTGCTGGTCCAGCGCCTTCAGCTCCTCGATCGCGTGGCGGCGAAACTTTGCGCTGCCGCCCTTCGGCGCCTGGAACGGCTCGACCACGTAGACGAGCTCTATGACAACGCTCTCGTGCAGGTTGAGCTGATCGAGGAACTGCACAGCTTTCTTCGCTTGCGACGAGCCGTCATAGCCGATCAACACCCGGTCGAGGTCATCCGGCCCTGGGCGCACGATCAGCACGGGATTGCGCGAGTGCTGCACGACACCCTGGCTCACGCTGCCTAACAGGATCAGCTCCAGGTTCGAGTGCCCTTTGGCGCCGATCACGATGAGGTCGCGACGCGTCGTCCGGCTCGCCCGAAGCACCTCTTCAATCGCGTTACCCCATCGCGATATCGCCCCCACCTCGACCTCCGGCGGCGGGTCGAGGTCCGTCGCGGCCTGCTGCGCCACGTCTTCCGCTTCCATGAGGGCGCGTCGCTTGGCTGCCGGCGTTATCCGGGTCAGAAACGTTGGGTCAGGGCGGGCGCCGGAGATGAACGAATGAGGCGCGATGCTGAGGACCGTCAGCTCCTTGGTGACCGGCAGTACGAGGCGGCGAAGGAGCGGTAGGGCAACCCGAGATTCCTCGCTGCCGTCGGTTGCCCAGAGCACTTTCAGGCCGGTCACGCCTTCAGGAGCCATGTGTATCTAGACCTCCGTCTCAGCATAACCTAATGTTTGCGTCAACTTGAGGTATTAGTCGCGCCGGAACCCCGACCGGCCGGAGGAAGACATGGCTCTCATCGCTCTCATCCCGCTCGATGGCACCAAGCTTTCGGAGTCGGCATATGCAATGTTGCCGCTGGTCAGTCAGCTCGGCATCGATCGCGTCCGGCTGGTCAGTGTCTGGGAGAGCGCTGCCGAGGAGTCCGAGTCGGCCAACGCGGAGTTCAGCGAGGTCACCGAAAAGGGCCGCGCTTACCTTGAGGCCTACCTCGAGCAGCAGGCGGAGGAAGTCGCCGCAAAGGGCTTCATCGTCGAGACCGTCGTGCGCATCGGCCGGCCTGCCGACGAGATCCTCGAATCCACACACGACGTCGACATCATTGTCATCGCCACCCACGGCCGCAGCGGTATCGCGCGCTGGTGGCTCGGCAGCGTTGCCGACCAGGTGGTCAAGGACTCGGCCTGCCCCTGCCTCGTTATCGGCCCCAACGTCGAAACCGACCTCGAAAACTTCGAGGTCAAGCGCATCCTCCTGCCCCTGGACGGCTCGGAGAACGCCGAAGAGGCGATCCCGCTGGCTGCCTTCATCGCCGACAAGGCCGACGCCGAGCTCGACATCGTCCGCGCCATGTCCCTCACAGCCGTCAGCGTCGATCCCGGCATGGGCATGTACAGCGCCGACCTCGTGACCTCAATGGAGGACTCGGTCAAGGCCTACCTTCAGAGCATCGCCGAGAAGCTCAAGGGCCGCAAAGTCGAAACCACGATGCTCATGGGCGGCCCCGGAGAGATGCTTCTGGAGCACCTCAAGACGAAGCCGGCCAACCTCGTCGTCTCCACCACGCACGGCCGTACGGGCGTAAAACGAGCCGCTCTCGGCAGCACAAGCGACCGCTTACTACACGGCACAGCGCCCGTTCTCATCTTCCACCCTGGAGACGAAGAGCCCGGCGACATCGTGATGGCAGCACGCGCCGCAGTTAGCCTCTAAGAAACTCCAATAAGTAGCATTTACAAAACCCTGGGTTGTGCTATTCTGCTCGCGCAACATCAGCGGAGCCACGCCGGACAACAACTCGAAGGCGGCTACGACAACTAGTGCACACTCCAGGAGGCTTTCGAGGTGCCACTTCCAGACAAGACTTTGACCTGCTCCGACTGCGGACAAGAGTTCCTATTCAGCGGCGATGACCAGGAGTTCTACCAGTCTCGCGGCTTTAGCGAGCCGAAGCGCTGCCGCTCCTGTCGCGCCCAGCGCCGTACCGAGCGCGAAGGCGGCGAGGGCGGCGGTGGTGGTGCTGGCGGCTTCAGCCGGCCCCCGCGCGTCGAGCGTGAGATGTTCGAGGTAACCTGCAGCAGCTGCGGCCAGCTTGCCCGCGTACCCTTCCAGCCGCGGGGCGATCGCCCCGTCTACTGCCGAGACTGCTTCGACCGCGTCGGCGGTGGCGGCGGTGGCGGTGGCGGTAGGAGCTCCTACAACCGCTGACACAAACACACACCCGCATTGACGCCCTTATGAGCCCGATGATATTCTCGGGCTCTATCTGCTGGCACGAAATTCAGTTCAGCTAAGGAAACCACGCGATAGCCCGAGAACTCAGAGTCAATGACCGCATCAGGGCCCGAGAGGTCCTCATTATCGACGACGAAGGTGTGCGTCTCGGTACCATGCCCGTTCAGCAGGCCCTGGATATGGCAAGAGAACGTGAGCTCGACCTCGTGGAGGTGGCGCCGACTGCCGTGCCCCCCGTCTGCCGCTTTCTCGATTATGGCAAGTTCAAGTACGAGCAGGCCAAGAAGGAACGCGAGACCCGCAAGACGCAGCACGCCTCCGTCCTGCGCGAGATCCGCATGCGCCCCAAGATCGATACGCACGACCTGCAGATGAAGGCGCGCAACGCGGAGAAGTTCCTCAAGAGCGGCGACAAGGTCAAAGTCACCGTCATGTTCCGTGGCCGCGAGATGGTGCACCCCGAGATCGGGCGCGCTATCCTCGAACAGGTAGCGGACCAGCTCAAGGATGTCTCCGTTGTCGAACGGCCGCCGAACATGGAAGGACGTTTCCTGTCCGCCATCCTGGCGCCCGGACACATTAAGACTGAAAAGGCCGGCGGCGAAGCCCCCGAAGTGCCAGCCGCGGAGTAAAGAGTAAACAGGAAGCAATCATGCCAAAGCAGAAGACACACAAGGGCGCCAAACGGCGCTTTCATATCACCGGCACCGGCAAGGTCATGCACCGCAAGGGCGGCATTAGCCACCTGCGCAAGCGCATGAGCAAGCGTGCCCTGCGCGCCTCTGACAAGAAGCAGATGGCGGCGGACGCTATGCAGCAGCGTGTGCACAGGCTTTTGCCTTACGGCCTTAGCTGATAACCTAATTCGGCTGCGCATTCTAACGGCGGGCTGAGGAGCGGAACATGAGTCGTATCAAACGGGGCGTCACTGGACGAGCCCGGCACAAGAAGATCATCGAGCTGACGAAGGGCCACAAGGGACAGCGCCACCGCCTGTTCCGGCGTGCCAACGAGTCGCTCATTCACGCGATGGAGTACTCCACTCGCGACCGCTACGACCGCAAGGGTCAGTTCCGGCGCCTGTGGATAACCCGCATCAACGCCGCAGCGCGCCTGCACGGCCTCTCCTACAGCCAGTTCATCCACGGCTTGAGCAAGGCCGGCGTCACCGTCGACCGCAAGGTCATGGCCGACCTCGCCGTGCGCGACGAAGCCGCCTTCGGCTCGCTCGCCGACACCGCCAAGGCCGCCCTCGCGGCGTAGCAACCGAAGTACGTAGACACAAAGAGGCCGGGCATTGCGCCCGGCCTCTTTCTCTTTAACCGTACGGAACGCCCTATCGCCCCGGGACGGTCCCCGGCGGTGGCGGGCCCTCGAAGCGGCCGATGCCCAGCGCCTGCTGCACGTTCCACTCGTAGATCTCGCTCACGTCGCGCATGCCGTCCTTCACCCACGGGTGCGTCTGCAGCAACGCCGAGACCTCGTCCTTGCTGGCGCCCCGGAACACCCAGATGCCCACGCCTTCGGTCGTCGGCCCGCTGAACATGCAGCGCCCCGCGTCGTGTTGCTCCTTCATCCAGGACAGGTTCTCGTTCTCTCGCCCACGGATCGCCTCTCTGGGCGCCGTCGATTTGCTCATCACCACGTACCAGGCCATGCGTCTCTCCTTCGCTGTGCGGTTGTGCCTGCCTATTCTCGCCCCAGGGAACGCTAGCAACCAGTCCCGGTGGGGCTTGCGCGTATGGCGTAGGATCGATTGCGAACCTATGTCGACCGACTACGAGACCTACATCGAGAAGATTCAGCGCCGTCCGGGCGTCCGTTTGCTCCTGCTCCTCCCGCCTGCGCTGCTCGTCCTCGCGTGCCTTGTGCTCATCGCCGTCTCGCCGTTCGCCTGGGGCGCGGCGAAGATCATCGAGGCGCCTGACTGGATGCCGCCTGTGCTTGGCATCCTTACGGCCCTTGGCGGGCTCTGGGTGGGCTGGTTCGCCATCCAGACAGTACGGCGTGAGACACATGGCGATTTCTCGGTCTTTTCCCTGCAGACGGCCGGCGGCGTGCTTTTCCTCGCCATCGGCGTCGCGATGTTTCTTTCGCTGGCCGTTCAGCTCCCAGACTCGGATACCTACGAACGGGCAATCGACGACGAGGGCAAAATCCAGATTAGCCCTGCGGGATTCTTCGTTACGGGCCTCATTCTCGGCGCGATCCAGACCGGATTGGCCTGGATCGGCGCCTACGTCTACAGCCACGCCGTAACCAACCTGTCCCCGACCCGCCTCAGCGTTCGCGACCCAAACGAGGTCGATGGCATCGGTGAGCTCCTTCGAGAGCGTGAGTAGCCGTGGCTGCACCAGTCCTTCGTCGTAGGTCGTTCGCTCGATAACGCCTCACGCTCGCAGGATCGCCTCTCTGAATCGAAGGGTCAGCTCTCGCAGCCTGCAAGACGCCCGCAAGATGTCAGGGACATCCCTTATGTGCAGCTCCGAAAACCCTGCCGTACAATGGTCTCCCGCCTCGTACCCCAGGAGATGACCGGAGGTCGACTGAGATGCCTAGGCCGCTATGGAAGGGCGCAATTAGCTTCGGGATGGTCAGCATCCCGATCAAGCTCTATACCGCCACCGAAGACAAAGACGTGCACTTCAACATGCTCCACGCCGATGACAACTCGCGCGTCAAGCAGAAGCTGTTCTGCGCTGAAGAAGACGTCGAGATCGACCGCTCTACCGAAGTCGTCAAAGGCTACGAGATCACACCCGGTAACTACGTGATCATGGACGACGAAGACTTTCAGAAGGTCAATGTGCCCTCTACTCGCACCATCGAGATCAAGAGCTTCGTCGACCTCGAAGACATCGACCCCATCCTCTACCAGAAGACCTACTACCTGGAGCCGGAGGAGATCGGCGCCAAGCCCTTCGCCCTCCTCATGGCCGCTCTGCGCGAAACCAAGCGCGTCGCGATTGCCAAGGTCACCCTGCGCCAGAAAGAGCAGCTCTGCTCCCTGCGCCTCTACGGTGAGACCATCGCCCTCGAGACGATGTTCTACGCCGACGAGGTGCGTTCCACGCAGGACCTCTCCGTGCCCGGCGAGAACGTCGAAGTCACCCAGCGTGACCTCGATATGGCCCGCTCCCTGGTCGAGATGCTCTCTGACGACGACTTCGACTTCGCCCAGTACAAGGACGAATACCGCGAGGCCCTGCTCGAGATCATCGCCCGGAAGGCCGAGGGTCAGACCATTGAAGCGCCCGCCCCCCAGGTCGCCAAGATCACCCATCTCACGGAAGCCCTACGAGCCAGCGTTGAGGAGATTCGCAAGCGCAAGGCCGGCAACAACGGCGCCTCAGAGGACGAAGAAGAGGCCCCGCGCCGCACTCGCGCCAAAGCCAAGAGCGCCTGAGTACCCTCAACCGGCCCCCGAGCCACGCTCTGTCGATTCGAACCGCCGCCTGGAAAGTCCCCTCTCTCGCTGGGAGAGGGTTAGGGCGAGGGCATTTGGCAGCCCGTAGCCCCACCTCGGCATGAGCCATCGCCCCAAACTACCCCACAGCCTTCCCTGTGAGCCCGCTAACTACGTCCTAACGCCCCCGATTGCTACACTCGCCCTACCATTCGCGACATAGTTCTGAGGAGACACACATGCAGCTCGAGGGGAAGCGCGCGCTGATCACCGGCGCAGCACAGGGCATCGGCAAGGCGACAGCACTCCAGTTCGCGCGTGAAGGCGCCGTGCTGGCCATCCTGGACCTTAACGCCGCCGGCGCGGAAGCTGCCGCCAAGGAGTGTGAGGCACTCGGCGCCAGGGCTGTCGGCCTGGCCTGCGACATGACCGACGAGGCGCAGGTCGAAGCCACCTTCGACCAGGCCCGCAAGGCCATGGGCGGCATCGATATCCTCGTCAACACGGCAGCCTGGCTTGACCCGCCGATCCCGGTGCATGAGATGCCCAAGGAGATCTGGGACAAATCCATCAACACCGACCTTACGACCGTCTTCCTCGGCTGCAAGCACGGGCTCCAGATCATGATCCCCCAGGGCACCGGTGGCCGCGTCATCAACATGTCCAGCGTTGCCGGCCGCCGAGGCCGCGCCTTCCGCGCCTCCTACGGTGCCGCCAAAGCCGCCATCATCAACCTCAGCGAGTCGATCGCCCTCGAAGTCCAGAAGTACGGCATCACGGTCAACTCGGTCTGCCCCGGCGGTGTCGTCGGTGAGCGAGGCCGCAACATCGCCCGCGACCTCGCCGTCATGGCCGGCCGCACCGCCGAAGACGGCGAAGCGGACTACGAGCGCAACAAGGTCAACTTCGTCACGGAAGCGCGTGTCGGCGACCTCATCACCTACCTGGCCTCAGACCTGGCAGACAAGATCACCGGCCAAAACCTCGGCATCGGGTAGGGAGCGATCGTAGAACCGGAACTGACGCGGCGATTCCTGTAGAGCGGGACGAACCCTGTACAGAAGGTCCCCTCTCCCAGTGGGAGAGGGCCAGGGTGAGGGGTTTCGATAATCCGTAGCACCCGAGCGACTTCACGAGATTCCCCTCGTTGCGAGCCATCGCGACAGCCGAGGCGAAGCAATCTCGGTGCTCCTAAGCCGCTCCCGAAACGCCCGCCCGAAGTTCGGAGGCTCCGGCCCCGTTCGTGGCGAGCTTGTCGAACCACGTGAAGCCAGTACAGACACTCAAAACGCCGAAACGGGACTCTCTATCGGCAGGCTCAGGACGAACGGCATAGGATCCTCAGCCGCTCGCGGCGTGGCTTGTGCCCTATACGCCCAGCTTCGCCCCAACAGCCTCGAGCTGCGACTCCAGCGCCATCGTCGTATCGATCGCCAGCCGTTCGCCCATCGACACCTCATCTGCAGGTTCGACCTCGTGCTTCTGCTGCTCGTAGATCTCGTAGCGCCCCTCCGAGGCCGTCCACGCTTCGCCGGCGCGCTGCTCCTGGCGCTGACGCACAACGTCGTCCGGTGCTGAGCACTCGACCACCAGCAAAGGCACGCCGGCAGCCCGGATCGCCTCGATCATCGGTGCGCGGCGCTCCTTCGTGATGTAGGTGCCATCGACCACGAACGGGCGCCCCTGTGACAGTAGCGACTTCGCCTGCGCGATCGTCTCCGCGTACACCTGCTCCCGCGACTCCGGCGTGTAGCGGCCCTGCCCCATCGCGTCGCGGGCGCCACTGCGCTTGCCGAACAGCTCCTTGCGCACCACGTCGGTCGAGAGCAGCGCTGCGCCCAGTCGAGACGCCAGTGCACCCGAGAGCACGCTCTTGCCGCTCCCGGAAGGCCCTGTCACCATCACGACCCCGCCGTACACGTTGCGTTTCGCATAGCCCTCGGCCAGATCGAAGTAGGCCTGGGCGCGCTTCTGGGCGGCCGCCTTCTGCTCCTCGGCCACACCGGCGTCGTCCAGCAGGAAGCTCTCGACCTTCCCCCGCACGATCGCTCGATAAGCCTTGTAGAAGTGCAGCAGCAACGGCAGCCCCCGGTCGCCGATCGAGGCCGTGTACAGGCCCACGAAGAGGTCTGAAAGCTCGCTGTGGCCCCGATAGTCCAGGTCCATGGCCAGGAACGCCGCGTCCAGGGCCGTATCGATGTATCGGAACCGCTCGTTGAACTCGATGCAGTCGTAAATGCAGATGCCGCCCGGCACTTCGTCATCGAAGCAGACCGCGTCGCTGCGCAGGTCGCCGTGGCAGTCGCGCACCCAACCCTCGTCCTCGCGCTGCTGGATGTAGGCGAACTCGCGCTCCAGGGTCGACTCCGCGTAGCGCTTGATCGTCTCGTAGCGCTCCTGGCTGAGCGTGCGCCCCACGAAGGGCTCGATCTGGTCCAGGCTCTCCAGCCAGTCGTAGCGCAGCTGCTCCGGCCCACCGATGGCGCTGATGTGCTCACCGCGCTCCGCCTGCTCGTGCAGCTCCGTCAGGCGCGCGGCGACTCGGCCCACCATCTCGAAGCCCACCTCTCCGCGCTCCAGCAGGTGGTCCATCATCCGTTCAGCCGGCAGGCGCTTCATGTGCACCGCGTAGTCCACGATCTCGCCGTCGCCACCGATGCGATAGCTGTCGCCTGCACGAGTCACGGGCTCCACGCCGAGGTAGATCGAGCCCGGGCAGCCGCGGCGGTTCAGGCGCACCTCGGCCTCGCAGGCCTCCTGACGGCTTTCCAACGTCGTGAAGTTCGCGAACCCCAGGTCGACATGCTTCTTGAGCTTGTACACCTCGTCGCCGGCCAAGAATACGTACGAGATGTGCGTTTGCACCAACTCGACGTTCTCGGGCGCGTGAGGGTAGGCGCCGCTGTGCTCCAGGGCCTGTACGTACGCAGGCAGTGCTTCGCCTGACATCGGGTGTCTCCCGCCGTTCGCGGGCAGCTTGCCTAGGCCTGTGCGGCCAGCTGCTTCAGGTCGGCCTCCGCGCGCGCACCGTAGTGGCTGATCGCCTCAGACGCCATCAGGCCACCGAGGCGTCCGCACACGTCCAGGGGCTTGCCCTGCGTGTAGGCGTGCAGGAAGCCCGCGGCGTAGGCATCACCGGCACCGGTGGTGTCGACGACGTTGACCTTCTGCGCGTCGATCACGTGCACCTCGTCGCCGGAAATCACGACAGAGCCCTTCTCGCTGCGAGTCAGGGCCGCGACCTCGCACTTGTGGCGAATGTGCTGCAACGCGTCGTCGAAGTTGTCGACCTGGAACAGCGACAGGATCTCGGTCTCGTTCGCGAACAAGATATCGACGTGCTTTTCGATCAGGTCGAGGAACTCGGTGCGGAAACGGTCGACGCAGAAGGCGTCCGAAAGCGTGAACGCCACCTTCGTGCCGGCGGCCTTGGCCACCTCGATCGCCTTCAGCAGGCCGTCGATGGCGTGCGGTGCATCCCAGAGGTAGCCCTCCATGTAGAGCACCTTGGAGTTCTTGATCATCTCCGGGTCCACGTCGGCGGCGCTGAACGCCGTGCACGCCCCCAGGAAGGTCTGCATCGTGCGCTGCGCGTCCGGTGTGACGAAGATCAGGCATCGCGCCGTCGAAAGGCCCTCCGTGAGCGGCAGTGTGTCGAACTCGACGCCGACCGCCCTGATGTCGTGCCGGAACACTTCGCCCAGCTGATCGTCCGACACCTTGCCGATAAACCCGACCCGTGAGCCGAGGCCGGCGAGGCCCGCCGCCGTGTTGGCCGCGGAACCGCCGGAGCGCTCGACGCCGGGGCCCATGATCTCGTACAGGCGCTCTGCGTCCAGCGCATCGATCAGCGACATCGCGCCCTTGGGCAGCTTGTGCGCCTCGAGGAACGTGTCTTCCGACTGCGCCAGGACGTCAACGATGGCGTTGCCAATGGCCGTAACGTCGTATTGCCGGTCATTCATGGTTATCGGGCCTCCGTAGTTTCTACACGCGACGAGCTGTCGCGTTTGCCTGCTAAGTCAGCCCGAAACGCTAAATCGAACGCTGGAATGCGGCGCCGTCTAGCCCTTGAGCTCCTCAGAAGACATTACTCGGAAACCGACCTTGAGATCGACCTGGTACCAGGCGACCTTCTGGTTCTCGATCTGGCCCCGGATCTGCGTGACCTCGAACCAGTCCAGTTCCCGGATGCTCTCGGCGGCCTTGTCGACGGCCTCGTTGATCGCCTCCGTCACGCCGGCGTCCGACGTGCCGACCAGCTCGATCACCTTGTAAGTCCTACCAGCCATGTGTGTTTCTCCTTCTACGCTCTTATGGTGCTGAGTGTCTCAGATTGCGTACAGGGCAGGAAGGCCCCGTTCGCCCGTTCCAATGTTGAATCCATTGCAAGACCATCACAGGTCTCTTTACAGCCACCCCTGCTCCCGGCACCACGTGACCGTCTGGGCAAAGCCGGCCTCCAGGTCCACCGTCGGTTGCCAGCCCAGGTCGCGCGTGATCGCCGTGTTGTCGCAGATGAAGTACCGGGCCTGCATGTGGCGGATCTGGTCCGTCTGCAGCGACAGCCCCTTGCGCGTCAGCATCTGCACCAGACCCCCGGCGCTGCCGGCGAGCCGAAACAGCAGGGGCGGCCCGTGGATGATGCGCGGTGTACGCCCCCATGCCTTCCCGAATGCCCCCACGAGCTCCTTCCACGTGTAGAAGCCCCCGTCCGACACCGTATAGATCGCGCCCGATGGCGTATCGCCCATCGTGGTCGCTACGATTGCGTCGGCAGCGTCGTGCACGTGCAGCCAGCTCAGCAGGTTCTCACCGTCCCCGTACACCGGCACGAAGCCCAGCTTGCCCATGCGGTACATCGGCAACAGCGCCTTGTCCCGCTGGCCGTACACCGCCGACAGCCGCACGATCGCGGCCTCGATGTCCGGTTGCGCGGCCAGCACCGCGTTCTCGCCAGCCAGCTTGGAGCGACCGTAGGCGCTCACGGGCGCCGGCGGGTCCGGCATTAGCGTTTCCCGGTCCGGGTTGGGGCCCTGCGCTGCCAGGCTGGAGATGTACACGAAGCGCCTCACGCCGGCCTGTCGCGCCGCATACACGAGGTTTGCGGTGCCCAGCGCGTTGATCTCCTGGTACTGCGACTCGATCGGCGCCAGCGTTTGGGCCGCCAGGTGCACCACGGCATCGAGGCCCTCGCACGCCGCTGCCAGCGATGCGGGGTCCCGCAGGTCCGCCGCGACCCGCTCGTACTCCAGCCCTGTCAGATACCCCACGTTGCTCGTGCGCCGCAGCATCAGCCGCAACTCGACACCCTTTGCCGCCAGCCGCTCCGCCACATGCGACCCGACAAACCCGTTAGCGCCGCTGACGAGCACCTTCATGCGCCGCGCCAGTCGTAAAGGGCACCTCGTTGCGAGCCATTGACCGCAGGGAAAGGCGAAGCAATCTCGGTGCTATGCCATGCTCTCGATGCGAGGACCGAGATTGCTTCGCCTCCGCTACCGCAGATGGCTCGCAACGAGGAGACATGGAAGTTCTTGGGCAAAAGAGAAGTCATCATTCTTAGCCCTCTTCTTGCCCTTTGCCTATTTGCCTCTTTGCCCTCGTTCACAGAGCTTTGTCGTAGATGCGCCAGCGCTTGTACACATAGGCGCCCCAGTAGGGCATCAGAGCGTTCAGGGGGCCGTTGTTCTCCAGCACCCAACTCTGCTCGCACCACGCGTAGCGGCCCTTCTTGGCGCCCTCGTAGAGCTCCTGCAGCAGCAGGTAGGGCAGACCGTAGTACTGGCGCGTCTGGAACTTCTTCTTCACGCCGAACAGGAAGATCCGGCCCGTCTCGACGCCGCGGATCTTCAGGCGCCAGATCAGCTTCGCCGCCTTGATCGGGTCCAGGAAGCCATCGAAGTCGCGCGTCGCCTCGTACAGATTCGGCAGCCCGACAACGGTCCCGGCAGGCTCGCCGTTCACTTCGGCGATCAGGACGATCTTCTTGTCCACGATCAGGCGCAGGTCCGCTGCGAGTTTTGCCGCTTCGCGCTCGGTGATCTCGACGTAGCCCCAGTTCTCTTTCCATGCGTCGTTGTAGATGTCGAGCAGGATGTCGACCTCACGTCGCAGCTTCCACGGATTCGCCTGTCGCACGACGAGACCGGGCTGCGCGCGTGTCTGCTCGATCGCGCTCATGATCCGGTCCGGCAGCTTCTGGATGTCCCACTTGTAGCCCAGCAGATCCATCGCCTTCTCGTAGCCCTGCGACTCGATCAGCGGCTCGGTAGTACGGCAACGACTGCGGCTCGGCGATCATTGCGGGCTGGTCAAAGCCCTCGATCATCAGCCCGGCCTCCTCGGCCAGGCTGAAATTCATGGGACCTCGTGCCTTATCCATCCCCTTGCCGCGAGCCCAGTTCTCGGCCGTTGTCAGCAACGCCGAGGCCACTTCCTGGTCGTCGATGCAGTCGAAGAAGCCGAAGAACCCCGTCTTCTCGCCGTGAGTCTCGTTGTGGTCGCGGTCGATCGAGCCGCTGATCCGTCCGACGACCTCATCGCCGCGTCTCGCCAGGAAGAGCTGCGCCTCGCCGTGACCGAAGAAGGGATTCTTCTTCTCGTCGAATACCTCGCGCTGCAGCATCAAGGGATTGGGCACCCATGTAGGCAAGCCCTTGTACACACGCCAGGGAAAGCGCATGAAGGCCTCGCGGTCAGGCTTGGAAACGGCAGGCGTTACTTCAACGGCCACGAGGCATTCTCGATCTAGCTACCAGAGCGAGCCTCGCGACGGTGCCGCACGACAACTAGGAGATGATGCCGTGCTGACGCCCGAGCTCTGCCATGAGCTCGACGGCCGTCTTGATCTGCTCCTCTGAGTGGGTCGCCATGCAACTCGTGCGCAGGATGGACGCTCCTCGCGGCACCGCAGGCATGATCACTGCGTTCGTGTAGACACCCTTGGCCAGCAGCTCGTTCCAGAAGCCCACCATCTTGCGCTCATCGCCGACGACGATGGGCACGATCGGCGTAGTCGTCGGGCCGATGTCGAAACCAGCTTCCGTCAGGCCGTCACGCAGGATCTTACCGTTGGCGGCGAGCTTATCGACGATCTCCGGCTCCTCCATGAGGACTTCCAGCGCCGTCGTCGCCGCCATGACGGAGGCCGGCGGCAGGCTGGCGCTGAACACGCCGGGCCGGCCGAAATGCTTCGTCCACTCGATTACGTCGGCGGAACCGGCGATGAAACCGCCGATCGAAGCCAGCGACTTCGAGAACGTGCCGATGATCAGGTCAACGTCCTTCTCGACCCCGAAATGGTGGCCCGTACCGCGACCACCGCGACCGACCACACCCACGCCGTGAGCGTCGTCGACCAGCAGCCGCGCTTCGTGGCGCTTGCACACCTCGATCAGCTCGGGCAACGGCGCAAGGTCGCCGCCCATGCTGTAGACGCCGTCCACGACGACCATCGCAGCCTTGTCCTGCGTCACCTTGGACAGCAACTGGTCCAGCTGCTCGAAGTCGTTATGCAGGAAGCGGATCATCTCGCCGTCGGACAGCTTGCAGCCGTCGTAGATGCTGGCGTGGTCCGCCTTGTCGATCAGTACGGCAACGCGGCGGTTGGCGAGGGCGGAGATCGCGCTGAGGTTCGCCTGGTAGCCCGTCGTGAACGTCAAGCAGGACTCGACCTCGAAGAACTCGGCCAGCAGCTCCTCCAGGCGCTCGTGGATCTTGGTCGAACCATTGAGCAGCCGTGAGCCCGTCATCGACGTGCCGTAGCGCTCGACAGCGTCTCGTGCCGCCTTGACGACGCGCGGGTGGCGCGTGAGGCCAAGGTAGTTGTTGGAGCCGAGCATGATCACCCGCTTGCCATCGATGATGGCTTCGGGGCCCTCGTTGCTCTCGAGCGGCTTGTAGAAGGGGTAGAAGCCGAACTGCTTCGCCATCTTGACGAGCGGGAACACCTTCGTCTTGGCGAAGACGTCCCGGCTGTTCGGATCGTCGTAAGGTCGGCAGAGAGGGCGTCTACGTTGACGGACTCGGGAACGCCTTCATCGAGTTGGGAGCTAACTTCGGAGGCCAGCAGGATGGTCCTTTCCCGGTGCCGGCGGCCGGCTCCAACGGCAGAGGGAGCGGCCAGCCTGACCTGCAACTGGGCGACAGTCTAGCATGTATCACCTCAGAGAAAACCTTGTCAACGCAGGGCAGCGGCGCGTCAGTCTCTAGAGGACGGCGGGCGCCTTACCCTTCCGGGTTGAGGAAGCGCGAGTTGCTCGTGAGGACGTAATAGCCCGTGCCCAATAGGCAGACCATGAGGATGCCGCTCGCGTAGGGGTCCTGGGCGTAGAAGATGCCCATGATCGTCAACACCATGGCGCCCATCATGAGGAAGGCGCGCCGCACGATCGTCTCGTCGTCTCGATAGGGCACGAGCAAGAAGAACAGGCCGATGTGCGCCTTGAACAGAAACGCCAGCATCGCGCCACCGTTCTGCACCAGCACCGCGGCGGCAAAACCGAAGAAGACACCGAAAACCAGCAGCGCCGCACCCGCAATAAACGCGACCTGCGGTGGCAGGAGCATCACGATCGAGCGCGGTGCCGAGTGCACCAGGTTCCAGACACCGAGTAACATCGTGCCGGCGATGGCGAGAAGAATGATGTGATACATCCGCGGCTCCTAGCTCATAGACGAAAACGCAGGATGTTTCCTGCCATTTCTCCGTGAGCCCGAATAATCGCCGATTTCAATTCAGATTAGCATCTTGTCGTCACATGGCCGACTCAACCTGATATCGCAGCCTCTACGACCCACCCGAAAGTGATAAAATGTCTACCTAACATGGCTACCACTCACATGCCCGCCGCCTCCGAGATCATCGCTCGCGCCGGCGAGAACATGCCCCCGGAGCGAGCCCGCCTCATCGAAGAAGCCTACGTCTTCGCCAAGGACGCGCACGAGGGTCAGCATCGCAAGACCGGCGAGCCCTACTTCATCCACCCCATCGACGCTGCCATGACGGTCGCCAGCCTCAACCTCGACGGCGCCGCGATCGCTGCCGCCCTGCTGCACGACGTCGTCGAAGACTGCGATGTCTCCAGCGAGGAGATCAGCGAGAAGTTCGGTCCGGACGTTGCCCGCCTCGTCGAAGGCGTGACCAAGCTGAACCGCATCAACCTCCTGCGCCCTGAAGACGTCGCCTGGGACGAGGGCGTCCAGGCCGACAACTTGCGCAAGATGTTCCTCGCGATGGCCGAGGACATTCGCGTCGTCGTGATCAAGCTGGCCGATCGCCTGCACAACATGCGCACGCTGGGAGCGCTCGCCCCCGAGAAGCAGGTCCGCATTGCCCGCGAGACCATGGAGATCTACGCGCCACTGGCCCATCGATTGGGCCTCGGCGAGATCGCCCACGAGCTGGAGGACTACGCTTTCCAGTATCTGGAGCCCGACTCCTACGAGCGCATCTCCAGCCTCCTCACCGCCAGCATGGAGAGCCGCGAGCGCTACGTCGCCCAGGTCGAGAAGATGCTTCGCTACGAGCTCGAACGCAACGGCATCAAAGCCGAGCTTACGGGCCGCGCCAAGCACGCCTACAGCATCGACCAGAAGATGCGTAAGTACTCCGACATGGGCAAGTCGTTCAACGACATCTACGACCTGCTGGCGATCCGCGTCCTCGTCGACTCGCTGTCGGACTGCTACCACTCCTTGGGCGTCGTGCACGGCCTCTGGCGTCCCCTGCCCGGCCTATTCGATGACTACATCGCCAATCCGCGGGAGGGTGTCTACCAGTCTCTGCACACCACCGTCATGGGTCCCGGCGCCCGGCCCTTGGAGGTGCAGATCCGCACCTACGACATGCACAAGACGGCCGAGTACGGTGTCGCCGCCCACTGGCGCTACAAAGAGGGCTCCGTACGCGACAAGGCCTTCGAGGAGCGCATTACCTGGCTGCGACAGCTCCTGGAGTGGCAGCGCGAGACCGCCGAGGCCGAGGAGTTCGTCGAGTACATCAAGACCGACCTCTTCCACGACCAGGTCTTCGTCTTCTCGCCCAAGGGTGAGGTCAAGGACCTGCCGGCCGGCTCCACGCCGATCGACTTCGCCTTCCGCATTCACTCCGACATCGGCTTCCATGCTGTTGGCGCCCGCGTCAACGGCCGCCTCGTGCCCCTGACGTTCAAGCTGCAGAACGGCGACGTGGTCGAGATCGTCACGAGCCGCACCTCCCGCGGTCCCTCTCGCGACTGGCTCAACCCGAACCTGGGCTACGTCCGCACCGGCAACGCCCGCTCGAAGATCCGTCAGTGGTTCAAGCGCCAGGAGCGCGACGAGAACGTCCTGCGTGGCAAGGAGATGGTCGACCGCGAGCTCAAGCGCCTCGGCGTCAGCCCAGCCGACCTCATGCCCGAGCTTCTGAAGTGGTTCCGAGCCGAAACGCCCGATGATTTTTACGCTTCCGTTGGCTTCGGCGGAATCGGTCTCAGCCAGATCGCCGGCCGCATTGCCCTCCATGTCCACCGCCCAGAGCAGGAGACGGAGCAGTTCCACGGCACCAGCACCGCGCCCCGAGAGGACAGCGGCCACTCGATTCGCGTCCTCGGCACCGGCGATATCCTCACCCAGATGGCGCGCTGTTGCAGCCCGGTTCCCGGTGACGAAATCATTGGTTATGTCACGCGCTCCCGCGGCGTCACGATTCACCGCGCCGACTGCGTCAATGTCGAACACAGCACCGAGGCCGAGCGCTTCGTCGACGTGCAGTGGGGCGAGCGTGGCCGTCTCTTCCCCGTCTCAGTCAAAGTCGAAGCCTGGGACCGCGTCGGCCTCCTGCGCGACATCAGCACCGTCGTAGCCGACGAGAAGGTCAACATCGCCTCCCTCCGCATCGACGAGCAGAAGGCCGACCGCACCGTCATCGTCTCGATTACCCTCGAAACCACGGGCGTCGAACAGCTCTCGCGCCTCTTCTCCAAAATCGAGAGCGTCCAGGGCGTCTTCGCCGTCGCCCGAGAAGCAGACGTCCCAGCCTCCCGAGACGCCGGCTAACCACGAGTCTTCAGTTCTTTCAGTTCTCAGTTGTCAGTCCTCGTTGTCAGGCAGGTTCTCCCCGGTGCCATGTTCGAGCGATAGCGAGAACCAATGTAGGGACGCAACTTTAGTTCCGTCCGCGCAGCCTCCCGAAACGCTCACCAACCATCTGCCAACCGCGGATGCTGGCTCCAACGCCTGACACTGTCATCCGCCCATGCCACCCCGAACGTAGTCCGCTCTCCCCGTCACCGTGAGGGTGGAGCGCTAAACTAACCCCATGCCCGCAGACCTCGTCATCGACCTCGTGCGCCACATGAAGGCCAAGAACCGCCTCAAGTGGGGCGAGAACGACAACGACCGCCCCCTGACCAAGCTCGGCCGCCGCCAGGCCGAGATGCACGCGGGCGTCATGGCTGATGGCGACCCCATCGTCGCGCTCTACTGCAGCCCGGCCTTGCGGTGCCGCGAGACCATGAAGCCCTTGGAGAAGCGGCTCGGCCTCGAACTTCACGTCCAGCCCCTGCTTGCGGAAGCGCGCCTGCTCTCATCCCTCCCAATCGGTGCCGAGAACCCGCTGCTGGCGATGCTGCGCGAGTCCCACCCGGACGGCGGACGCATCGTCGCCTGCAGCCACGGCGATACGATCCCCGCCTTCCTCGACTCTCTGAACATCGAGCCGGAGTGGTCCTTGCCGGGTGTGCTCAAAGGCTTCGGCGGTTGGTACCGCGTTCGCATTACCGGTGACACCATGCGCATCGAACGCGTCGAGGTGCCGGAGGGCTTCCCGGCGAAGGATCTAGCCTGCCCCATCGTTCAGGGCGACGCCGCTCCTTCAACCGGCGACGATCGGCCGAAGGAGGCCCCATGATCACTCACGCCGACGCTATCGCTCAACTCCGCGCCACGCCCACGACCCTCGAAGCCCTGTTTGGTGCTCTGGATGACGAGCGCGCGGTCCAACCTGTCGATGCCGGATGGGGACCGAAACACGTCGTCGCCCACCTGACGCTCACAGACCGCATGGGCGCCATCGGCCGCATTCGCCGCATTCAGGACGAGGAACACCCCTTGCTGCCGGAGGTTGACGAAGAAGCCGCCTTGCGAGACTCAGGCCTGCTCACGAAGACACCCAGGCAGATCCTCGAAGGCTTCGTATCCGCTCGCAACGAGAACGTCCGGTGGTTCGCCACGCTCTCCCCTGAAGCCTTCAAGCGCACCGGCCGTCACTCCGCTGTCGGCGAGCTGACGGCGGAGCAGCTCCTGTTCCACGCGGCCTACCACGACACACTCCACCTCCAGCAGCTCCTCGCGATGCTGGCGCTTGCCTTCGAGCCGCTTCGAGGCCCAATGCGCGCGTACTGATCGAATGCCGTTTCACGGGTCCGTCCTTGCACGGTGCAGCAGAGGCACCATCGTCTGGAAGCCAGCGGTGAGAATATAATGTGCTGTCTTCCGTACAGCGCATTCCCCGTCACTAGAGAGTAAGGACACAAACACTATGGAGTATCGAAACCTGGGCAAGTCCGGTTTGCAGGTCTCGGTTGTTGGCCTTGGGTGCAACAACTTCGGCGGCCGCCTGGACGAGGCACAGACCAAGGCCGTTATCGACAAGTGCATCGATGAGGGCATCACCCTGTTCGACACGTCGGACATCTACGGCGGCCGCGGCAAGTCGGAGGAGTTCATGGGCCCGGCCCTCAAGCCTCACCGCCGCAATGTCGTCATCGCCACCAAGGCAGCTGGCCCCATGGGCGAAGGTCCCTATTGGTCCGGCCTCTCCCGCAAGTACCTCATGGAGGCCGTCGAGGCCAGCCTGCGCCGGCTCCAGACCGACTACATCGACCTCTTCCAGGTCCACTTCCCCGACCCCAAGACGCCGCTCGATGAGACCCTGCACGCCCTGGACGACCTCGTCCGTGACGGCAAGATTCGCTACATCGGCAGCAGCAACTTCAAGAGCTGGCAGGTCGTCGAAGCCGACTGGACCTCGCGGACGGAGCACATCTCCCGTTTCATCAGCGCCCAGAACGAGCACAGCCTCCTCCAGCGCGGCCCCGAGGCCGAGCTGATCCCCGCCTGCGAGAAGTACGGCGTCGGTCTGCTTCCCTACTTCCCGCTCGCTAGCGGCTTCCTCACCGGCAAGTACCGCCCCGACCAGGCACCGCCTGAGGGCACGCGCCTCGGCGGCTCTTCACCCATGGCAGCCCGCATCCTGCACGAGGGCAACTTCGGTCAGCTCGTGAAACTCGAGAAGTTCGCCGAGGACCGCGGTCACACCATGATCGAGCTCGCCTTCAGTTGGCTCGCCAGCAAGCCCGTTGTCGGCTCCGTCATCGCCGGTGCCACCAAGCCGGAGCAGGTCGAGCAGAACGCCAAGGCCGCCGACTGGCGCCTCACCCCCGAAGAGATGAAGGAAGTCGACGAGATCATGGCCATCTAGTAGCGGCGCGGCACTGCTGGGAGCCGCCGGCTCTCAGCCATCAGCCGTCAGCAACACTACAAACAAGGAGCGTCCTCGCAACTGAGGACGCTCCTTCCTGCGTTCCGACTCAACGGGCGTTCCCGAAGCACCCACCCGTGTCGATTCTGCCGAACGACGCCCCTTGCCCTTTTCCGATTTCGGAGAGGGGCAAGGGGTGAGGTAACGGAAACAAAGAAACGAGGCGGAGCCCTGTGCCCCGCCTCGTAGCTGATTGCTGAAACCTGATCGCTGAAGGCTCGGTCGCTACGCCCCGCTGCCATTGGCGCTGCCGGCCGTCGCCTCGCTGCGACTGCGACGCTCCTGCGCCGGCTCTGCGTCCGGCGTCGAGCCGTTGCGGCTGTTGTTGCGCGATGACGTCGATGACGTGTTCGGGCGCGCCTGGTCCGTCATCTGGACCGTACCATCGAGCGTGGCACCTTCGTGCACGCTGAGAGCCTTCGCCATCACCTCGCCGGAGACCCGGCTGGTCGGCATCAGCTCCGCCTTGCGCTCGGCCCGGATCTCGCCCCGGAACGTGCCCGAAACCACGACGTACGCCGCGTGGATCTTCGCATCCACCTCGGCGCCTTCGGAGACGTGGACGGTGCCCTTGGCGTCGATCTCGCCCGAGAACATGCCGTCGATACGGGCGCTGTCCTCGACCTTGAGCGTGCCCTTCCAGCGCGCGCCGGCTGCGACGACGTTGGTGCAGCGGTCGGGCGCTAGCGGGGCGTCGTTGCTGTTCGTGGCGGGCGCGGCGGACGCGCTCGTGTAACGGTCGCTGCCGAAGCTCGGCACGGGCTCCGGCGCTTGCGGCACCTCGCCGATGAAGCGAGTGTCCGATCCCCGAGGGGTTGCCTCCGGCTCGGCGCTATTTTTCAGAAGGTCGGGCCTGTTGTTACCCAAGAAGCTCATTGCTTCTCCTTTCGGAGTCGTTCCCTTTGCCCGCCGCAGTCAACAGGCTGGAGCTCAGGGTGGTGCGTCCTCGGCTCAATACGACAACGCGTTTCAGGCTAAGTGAAAGGTTAACGTCAGTCCATCAATAATTCGTAAAGTATTCATTACAACGCCCCCTTTATGTTAAACCATCGAGGTGACACGTGTCATTTAGCCTAACCAAACGCAAGCTTCTATCGCCGCTTTGGTTAGGCTGCACCTCTATTACGTTCAGCGAGCAGTTGTCGATCGAGAACGGCATCGGGCGTTTGTACGGCAGCCCGAGCACATGCTGGCAGAACAACGCGATTGGCCCGCCGTGGGACACGATGGCCACCGTATCTTCCGGATGCTGATCGGCGATGCGGAACACGGCATTGGTGACGCGGGCAAAGAAGACGTCGCGCCCCTCTTCACCCGGATAGACGCGCTCCGCCGGGTTCGCGATCGCCCCGAACTTCTCCCGTATCTCTGCGTATGTGGCGCCTGACATCTCATCGCCGAAGTGGTACTCCGCCACATCCTGCGTGACGACAGGGTCGAACCCAAGGCGATTGGCGATTGCCTGTGCGGTCGCGTGGGCACGCAGCAGGTGGCTGCAGTACACCGCGCTGGTCCCAAGCGCATGCAGCCGATCGGCCGTGCGCCGCGCCTGATCGCGTCCCAGGTCGGTCAGGTCGTAGTCGGCCTGCCCCTGCAACCGGTTCTCGAAGTTGCCGATGGATTCGCCATGGCGCACAAGGATGATCTGCATTTGTGCTTCGACTAGCCTCCCGTCACGTCGAGAAAGTTGCGCAACATACGCCCCGTGGCGCCCCAGATGATGTGTTCGTGCCACATCCAACCCTCCATCAGGGTCAGCACGCCGTTGCGCTGGCGCGGCACCTCGACAATATTCTTTTCGTCACGCAGGTGCGTCAACGGCACCTCCAGCACCTCCGCGACCTCCGCCTCCTGCGGTAGCCAGACGTAAGGCGACGGGTGCGAGTGCAACCGGCCGACGTATACGCTCACGTGGTAGTCGCTCACCGTGATCACATCGTCCAGTTGCCCGATGATCTCGATGTGCTCTGGGCGGAGCCCGATCTCCTCCTCGCACTCCCGCACCGCAGTGTGGATCAAGTCGTTGTCGATCGGGTCACGCGCCCCACCGGGGAACGATATCTCGCCCTTGTGGGTCTCGACGCGGTCCGTGCGCTTCGTAAACACCACATGCAACTCGTCCCGGTGCACGTACAACGGCACCAGCACAGACGCACGCCTGCCTTCGCGTTCCGGCAGCAGCATCGGCTTGTACTCAGCCAGGCGCGCTTCGATCTCTTCAAACATACCTGCATCTCATTTTACGTGGTCGCGCTGCCGATGCAGGTGTCGATTGGCTCCTTCCTGCATGGCAGGTGTTTCTCAAGCACAAAGAGGCGGTCGCCGGTAATACCGGCGACCGCCTTCCGTATTGCTAGGTTGACGGAACCCTAGTGCTCCGTCGTGCCTTCCTCGACCGGGCCGTCGGACTCGAAGTGACCACCCGTGATCGTGCCGGAACCACCAACGTCGGACAGGACGATCTTGATTTCCTCCGGCGTATCGGCCTCCACGACGCTGACTCCCTCGGGTGCCTCATAGGCGAACACGGACGGATCGAAGTCAGGGTTAGCCTCGAAGTCGGTCACCTCGTAGCTGGAAAGCGGCCCGTCATCTGACCTCGTCTCCATCTTGAGCGTGATGAAGGTCTCCTGGTCCACCCAGATCCGCGTCGTCGTTTTGACAATCTCGAACGTGACGGCGGATGCGTCTTCAGCTGCGTTCGCCCCCGCCACTCCTTCGCCCGTCACGCTCACACTGCCGACGGAAAAGCCGGCTACGCCCGCGCTGCCTTCAGGCGCTTCCATCTTCACAGTCGTCCGATCGCCGTCCCGGCTCACCAGCATGGGCTTGATGTCGCAAGTGTCCGGCGTCTGCGTGATTTCGATCTCGTAGGTCGGTCGCCCTGCTACCGTCTCCTCGCCGAGGCTCTCTCGCCGATGTGCACGGGCCAGAGTAAACGTCCAGCAGGCTGCTCAGGCTCGTGGCGCCGAAGTCCTGCGCTCCGAAGCTGGTGAAGCCCATGGTGTTCCCGTTTGTCCTCACCACCCGCAATTCGCCGTCCGCCCCTGCGGAGATTTCATCCGTGCTGGAGTAGAACCAGAGGTCGTCGCCGTTCTGGCTCTGGCCGAACACCAGACGCCCGGAGTCGTCGTACGTCTCCATACGCTGGTGCTGGGGGTCCTGGTACCACGTCTCGGTCGTGCTGTTGTACGTGGCAGCGTCCATGCCGGGCGGCCCTGATGTCGAGTTCTTTGCCATCATGTGGTAGCTGAACTCGCTGCTTAGCGGGCTATTCGTCGCCGCGACCTCTTGTGTGCGCTCCAGTACGTCCTGTGCGCTCACCTCCTGCGGGCTGCCACCCAGAAGGGAGGGCCCCACAAGGAAGATCGCCAGCCCCGCGGCCACGGCCCCAGCGACCAGCGCTGGTCGCCATCGACGCCTAATCGGCGTCACGTTCGTCTGTAGCGACACCGCCGCCGGATCGAACCGCATCGATGGCACGGGCAGCCGGTACACAGCTTCAAGGTCGTCACGCAGGATCTGCGCTGCCTCGCCAACCGGGTCGAATGAGTCATCCTGATGCTTAGTCAGGTTGTTCAAAGTACTGCTCCTTGAGAGTCGCCATGATGCGGCTCATCTGCTTCTTGATCGCGCCCTCACGCTTGCCGACGACACCGGCAATCTCTCGCAGGGTCAGGCCTGAACCGAAACGCAGCGCCAGTAGCTCCTGCTTCTCGCCGTCGAGTTGGGCCAAAAGGCCACGAAGACGACGCAGGCGCTCCTGCTTGATCGCGAGGTCCTCCGGGGAGTCCGCGAGCGACTCCAGCCATGGCTCCGGCAGTCCGTCGAGGCCCACGGTCTTGCGCCGCCGCCGGTACGCATCTGTCGAAGCGTTGCGGGCTATCCGAAACAGCCAAGCTGCAAACGGCGAGCCCGGCCGGAACCGGTCCAGCGACGCCATCGCTTTGATAAATACGGATTGCGTGATGTCCGCCGCCTCCTCGTCGGAGGTCGTTCGGGTGCGGACGTAGCGATAAACAGGCGTCACGTGGCGCTGATAGAGCCGGCCGAAGGCCTCCGGCTGCACACGAGCCGCCGCTACGAGGACGTCGTCCTCCTCCGCGACAGCCATCGCGTCCAGCGAAGTCAACGCCCAGGCCACACGACGCTCCTGTTGGTATCGAGGTGCATGTTCCCTCCTAATGACGATATCGAAGACCGCGGTCACCAGGTATACGCACGAAATGCCACCCAGGGGACACGAAGGGCGAGGGCCGTCCGAGGTCGGTATCCCCGGTTCACCCCAAAGGCGCCTAGCAACTCCCTAACGTCAGCACAGCGAGATGTCCCTCTCCGTCAACGGGGAGGGATTAAGGGAGGGGTAAGCCCACGCCCTGGATGCTGCGGATGCTCTCGCCGTTGTCGAATGAGGTGATGACCAAAGGTGGGGACGGAGCTGAAGCTTCGTCCCCACCGGCCGAATGGCGATCAGGCGTGCTTACTACCCTCATGCCCACCCGGCCAGTTCCGCCTCCCGCGATGCGCTGATACGCTTACGCCATGCCGCAGCAGTTCCGTGCCCCGCGTGGCGTCTCAGACATCCTTCCCGAGGACCAGCCCTACTGGCGCTGGATCCGCGACACCGCCACGTCGGTCGCCGAGCGCTTCGGCTACCGCGAGATTCAGACGCCGATCTTCGAGTATGCGGGCGTCTTCATGCGCCCCGGCGCCGAGGGCACCGACCTCGTCGACAAGGAGGTTTACCGCTTCGAGGACCGCGGCGGCGACGACCTCGTCCTACGCCCCGAGGGCACCGCGGCGGTCTGTCGCGCCTACCTTGAACACGGCATGCAGAACCTGCCGCAACCCGTGCGACTGTTCTACATCGAGTCCTTCTTCCGCTACGACCGCCCCCAGGCCGGCCGGTACCGCATGTTCCACCAGTTCGGCGTCGAGGTCATCGGCGACGAAGGCCCCGGCGTCGACGCCGAGGTCATCGACCTTCTGCGCAGCCTCTACGACGCCCTCGGCCTCACGCGGCTACACGCTGCAGCTCAACAGCATCGGCGACGCCACCTGCCGCCCCGGCTACCTGGAGAAGCTGCGCGCCTACTACGCCGACAAGCTGGACCGTATGTGCGGCGACTGTCGCAATCGCTACAACGTCAACCCGCTACGTCTACTCGACTGCAAGAACGCGCCCTGTCAGCCTTTCAAAGCCGATGCGCCCAAGATCGCCGACAACCTCTGCGAGCCCTGCGCCGAACACTTCGCCGCCGTCAAAGCCATGCTCGACGGCCTCGGCATCGAGTACAACGTCAACCCGACTCTCGTGCGTGGCCTCGACTACTACACACGCACCGCCTTCGAGTTCGAGCCGAAGGAAGAGGGCTCCCAAAGCGTCCTCGGCGGTGGCGGCCGCTACGACTACCTGATCGAGCACCTCGGCGGCCGTCCTACGCCCGGCATCGGCTTCGGCGCCGGCGTCGAGCGTCTCATCCTCAACCTCCGCCGCCAGGAACTCGAACCGCCGGTCACTCCCACACTCGATGCCTTCATCGCCGTCATCGACCCGGCTGCACAGGTGCGCGCCGCCATCATCGCCAACGCCCTGCGACAGGCTGGCATCGACACGATCACCGGTACCGCAGGCCGCAGCCTCCGAGCCCAGATGCGACACGCCAACCAGCTAGGCGCCCGCAACGCCATCCTCCTCGGCGAGTCGGAGCTAGCCACCGGCGACGTCACGCTCCGCAACCTGGAGACCGCAGACCAGGAGACCGTGTCCCTCGACGAGGCCATCGCTCGCCTGACAACGTAGCCGCCGTCCTTTACAACCCGTAGCCGAGGCTTCCCTGGCGCGGCGCCATGCGCGCGACCCCTGTTCACACACGTAGCCGGGGTGCCCACACCCCGGCGGCCATCCGCGAGACGGCATCTCTCAGGTCCAGGCCAGCATTTTCACGATGAAGCCCCAGAAGGCGCCGCCTTACAAGCTCAGCGCTTCGACGGTCGCAGATACACCAGCCAGTACACGACCCCAACCAAGACAGCCCCGCCCACGATGTTCCCGAGCGTCACCGGCACGAGGTTGTTCGTCACGAAGTCCAGCACCGTCAGGTTGCCCAGCGCCCCATCGGCCAGCCCCGACGCATCGACCACCTCGGCCTTGTCCTTGAGCAGCAGCCCCAGCGGCACGAAGTACATGTTGGCAATCGAGTGCTCGAAGCCGCTGGCCACGAACGCCGTGATCGGGAACAGCACCGAGAGCGCCTTGTCTGTGTTGCTGCGCGCGCTGTAGCACAGCCAAACCGCCAGGCACACGAGCGCGTTGCACAGGATGCCCAGCGCAAACGCCTGCTCGAAGTCCAGGTTCACTTTCGCGTTGGCGATGCGCAGCGCGCTTGCCCCCACCTCGTAGCCATCGAACCGCCACTGCCCGCTGACGACCACGATCGCTACCGTCGCCAGCGACCCGATGAGGTTGCCGGCGTAGACGATCGCCCAGTTGCGCAGCAGCAGCGCCGTCGTGATCCGGCGGCTCGCCCACGCCATCACGATCAGGTTGTTGCCCGTGAACAGCTCCGCGCCCGCCACGACGACGAGGAACAACCCCAGGCTGAACGCCGCGCCGCCCAGCAGTCGCGTCACCCCGTAGCCGAGGCCTGAATCCGTCGTCACGACCGTGAAGAAGTTCGCGCCCAGCGAGATGAAGGCGCCCGCCAGGATCGCCAGCAGCAGCAGGTTCAGTGCCGGTATGCCGGCCTTCGTGACGCCGATCGTCTCAGCCCGGTGCGCCATCTCGGCCGGGATCAGCGGGTCCATGTTCAGGCTGGTAGGCGCGGCGCTATCGTGGTCAGTACTCAGGGCGATACCTCCAACCCGATAATCGGGCAGCTGACGGGCGGCTTGTGAGCGCCATTCGGCCCGTTTAGCCCCACTCCAAAGGGAGTGGGTCAAGTTTGCTATACTTAGCTATGTTGCGGGGCCCCCTTCACCGGGGGCTTTGTTGTGAGCGAGGACATGCAAGACAAACTAAGAGCCCTGGAAGAGCGCTACGAAGCGCTGACCGCAGAGATGGGGCAGCCGGAAGCAATCGCCGACTACCATCGCCTCACCGCGCTCAGCAAAGAGCGCTCCCATCTCGAAGAGGTCGTCTCGCTTTCCAAACGCTTGCGTGAGGCCGGCGAGCAGATTGAAGAGGCCCGCGCCCTCGCTTACGGCAACGATCCCGACCTTGCCGGACTGGCCAAGGAAGAACTCGAGACCCTGGAGCCGGAGCACGAGCGCCTGGAGCAGGCCCTTCGTCTCGCCCTCCTGCCCCCCGACCCGCACGACGACCGCAACGTCATCGTCGAAGTCCGCGGCGGCACCGGCGGCGAGGAAGCGGCGCTGTTCGCCGGCGACCTCTTCCGCATGTACTCCCGCTACGCCGAAATGCGCCACTGGAACGTCGAGGTCATCTCCGCCAGCGAGAGCGAGAAGGGCGGCTTCAAGGAGATCGTCTTCGAGATCGACGGCAAGGGCGCCTACTCCCGCCTCAAGTACGAGAGCGGCGGCCACCGCGTGCAGCGCGTGCCGCAGCACCGAGGCCCAGGGCCGCATCCACACCTCGACCGCCACCGTCGCCGTGCTGCCCGAGGCCGAGGAGGTCGAGGTCGACATCGACGAGAAGGACATCCGCATCGACATCTTCCACTCCGGCGGCGCCGGCGGCCAGAACGTGAACAAGGTCGCCACGGCCGTGCGCATGACCCACAAGCCCACCGGCATCGTCGTCCAGTGCCAGGACGAGCGATCGCAGCTCAAGAACCGTGCAAGGCGATGAGCGTCCTGCGCTCCCGCCTCCTGGCCCAGCGACAGGAAGAGCAGATGGCCGAGATCACCGACTCCCGCCGCACTGCAGGTCGGCACCGGCGAGCGCGCCGAGAAGATCCGCACCTACAACTTCCCCCAGGACCGCATCACCGACCACCGCGTCAACTACACGCGCAGCAACCTGCCCGCCTTCCTCGACGGCAAGATCGACGACGTGATCGACGCCGTCGCCACGGCCGACCAGGCGGAGCGACTCGAAGCCTCCCTCGCCGTTTAGAACCAGCGCCCGAAGCGCCTGACATGAACCAGTTCGAACGCGCCCGAGACCTTAGACAACTCCGATTCATGCTCAGCACCCTCCAGTCCTACCAGACGGGTAACAGCACCTTGCCGCGCTTGATCGAAGATCTCGAGGAGCTCCTGCTTTCACTCTCGGACGAGAACCCGAAGTGGCGGGAGCAGTACCGCAAAGCCTGGTCCGTGCTGGAAGAGCGCTACACGCTCCTGCTGGAGCGGGGCCAGGATGACGTCGACGCCGCCTCAATGAAGATCACCAGCCAGGCCGTGCAGCGGCTCACCGACCTTGTCTCCGGGGAGATCGCGAGGCGTGCACGTGACCAGCGCCGCGCCTGACCGCGACACCCTGGGCAAGCGCCTGCGGGCCGCCCGCGACCGGCTTCAGGCTGCCGGGATTGAAGATGCGAGCATCGAAGCAGAGCTCCTGATGCGTCAGGCCTTGCGGCACCCCAATGCCCCGCTGCCCACGAAAGCCTGGCTCCTGCCTCGGCTGGGTCAGACCGTGGATGGATGCCATCGCCGAGCGCTTCGAGGCCCTGGTCACCCGCCGCCTCGATCGCGAGCCCACCGCGTATATCACTGGCGAGCGCGAGTTCAACGCACTGCCCTTCGAGGTAACTCCAGCCGTGCTGATCCCGCGACCGGAGACGGAGTTACTGGTCTCGAAAGTGACTCATTGGGTCTCGGGTGCAGCCGGCCATTGGACAACCTACCCGCCCACACCCCAATCGCTGGCCTTCCTGGAGAACAGACCGCGCAGGACCGACCCGCTGCGCATCGCGGACGTGGGCACCGGCTCCGGCGCCATCGCCATCGCGCTCGCCAAGGCCCTCCCGGCAGCCACCCTTATCGCCACCGACGTCTCCTGGCCGGCCCTCGATGTCGCCCGTCGCAACGCCGCCCGGCACGGCGTCGAGCGTCGCATCAGCTTCCGCCACGGCGATCTCCTCGCGCCCATTGATTGTTATGTCGACCTGATTGTCGCCAACCTGCCCTACGTGCGCGAGACTGACTGGAGCGACCTCGCCCCCGAGGTGCGAGAGCATGAGCCGCGACTCGCCCTCGCAGGCGGTGAAGACGGCCTCGACTTGATCCGGTCGCTGCTGCATCAAGCACCGCGATACCTTCGCCCAGGCGGCGCCATCTGCCTTGAGTTTGGCGTCGGTCAGGCCGAGGCCCTAGGCCGCCTTGCAACCGTCTGCCTGCCCCATGCGACGGTACAGGTCTTCGACGACTTCGCTGGCATTCCGCGTGTCCTCGTGGCCGTCTCGCCTCATTGAGTCCGGTAGGGCAAGAAAGACACCTTCAGCCCTTGCCATGAGCCTACAGGCTTTCGTAAAACGTTTGTACAGACTCGAGTGTACAGACTCGAAAATGGCATGAGTCAGATTGACACGCATCCGCAATGAGAATTATTCTCATCTAGCAATCCTTGCATCCATGCTCACCAATCACAGCGAGTTCCATCGCAAGCGGTCAACACAGCGAAACAGGAGAAGGCCTCAATGTCTGAAAGCGAAAACCCGGTAATCCCTGCCCCCAGGACTAACAGTGACTGGTGGCCGAACAAGGTCAACGTCTCGGTCCTCCACCGCAATGCTCCCGCGGCCAACCCCATGGACCCGGGCTTCAGCTACGCCGAGGAGTTCAAGAAGCTCGATGTCGACGCCCTCAAGAAGGACCTCATCGATGTCATGACCAACTCGCAGGACTGGTGGCCAGCGGACTTCGGCCACTACGGCCCGCTCTTCGTCCGCATGACCTGGCACGCCGCTGGCACCTACCGCATCTCTGACGGCCGCGGCGGTGGCGGTAAGGGCATGCAGCGCTTTGCCCCCCTCAACAGCTGGCCCGACAACGCAAATCTGGACAAGGCCCGACGCCTGCTCTGGCCCATCAAGCAGAAGTACGGCAACAAGGTCTCCTGGGCTGACCTCATCGTCCTCGCCGGCAACGTTGCCATGGAGTCGATGGGCTTCAAGACCTTCGGTTTCGCCTTCGGTCGCGAGGACGTGTGGGAGCCGGACGAAGTCGAACTGGGGTGCAGAGGAGTCGTGGCTCGGCGATGAGCGCCACAGCAAACTCCGGCGACATGCACGGTCCCTTCGGCGCCGACCACATGGGCCTGATCTACGTGAACCCGGAAGGCCCCGGCGGTAACCCCGACCCGACCCTCGCAGCCAAGTACATTCGCGAGACCTTCCGCCGCATGGCCATGAACGACGAAGAGACGGTAGCCCTCATCGCCGGCGGCCACACCTTCGGCAAGACCCATGGCGCCGGCGATGCAGGCCTTGTCGGCCGCGAGCCTGAGGGCGCGCCCATCGAGCAGCAGGCCTTCGGCTGGAAGAGCAGCTACGGCAGCGGCAAGGCGGGCGACTCGATCACCAGCGGCCTTGAGCTCACCTGGACCCCCAACCCCACGAAGTGGGACAACGGCTTCTTCGAAGTCCTTCACGGGCACGAGTGGGAGCTTGAGAAGAGCCCTGCCGGCGCCAACCAGTGGAAGCCCAAGGGCGGAGCCGGCGAAGGCACCGTGCCGGATGCCTTCGACCCCAACAAGAAGCACGCCCCTGGCATGCTCACGACTGACCTCTCGCTGATGGCGGACCCGGCCTACGCCGAGATCTCCAAGCGGTTCCTCGAACACCCCGACCAGTTCGCCGACGCCTTTGCTCGCGCCTGGTACAAGCTACTGCACCGCGATATGGGTCCGGTCAGCCGCTACCTCGGCCCGTGGGTGGCGGAGCCGCAGATCTGGCAGGACCCGGTTCCGGCTGTCGATCACCCGCTGATCGGCGCGGCAGAGATCGCTGACCTCAAGAGCAAGGTCCTCGCGTCCGGTCTCACCGTCACTCAGCTCGTCTCCACCGCCTGGGCGTCAGCCTCCAGCTTCCGCGGCACCGACAAGCGTGGCGGCGCCAACGGCGCCCGCATTCGCCTCGCTCCGCAGAAGGACTGGGCAGCGAACAACCCCGCTCAGCTCGCGACCGTGCTGCAGACCCTCGGTGGCATCCAGAGCGCCTTCAACAGCTCGCGCTCCGACGGCATGAAAGTCTCTATGGCTGACCTCATCGTCCTCGCCGGCTGTGCTGGCGTTGAGAAGGCGGCGGCAGACGGCGGTCACAGCGTCACCGTTCCCTTCACACCCGGCCGAACCGATGCCACGCAGGAGCAGACGGACGTCGAGTCCTTCGCAGTCCTCGAGCCCGTCGCCGACGGTTTCCGCAACTACTTCAAGGGCGGCGAGGCGCTGACTCCCGAGCACCAGCTCGTGGAGAAGGCGTACATGCTGAACCTGAGTGGCCCCGAGATGACGGTGCTCGTCGGCGGCATGCGTGCCCTCGGCGCCAATGCCGATGGCTCCAAGACCGGCGTCTTGACCAGCCGCCCCGGCACCCTGACCAACGACTTCTTCGTGAACCTGCTCGACATGAGCACCGAATGGTCGGCGACTGGCCCCTTCTCTTACGAGGGCCACGACCGTGCTTCCGGCGCGGCCAAGTGGACCGGCACCTCAGTCGACCTCATCTTCGGTGCGGATTCCGAGCTCCGCGCCTACGCCGAGGTCTACGCCACAAGCGACTCCCAGGCCAAGTTCGTCAATGACTTCGTCGCCGCATGGGACAAGGTCATGAGCAACGACCGCTTCGATCTCGAAGTAGTCGGCGCAACGAGATCTAATTCAGAGGGAGCCCGGTCAGATGACCGGGCTCCCTCCTCTTTTCGGACTTCGCGTCTCCTGTTACGGCCCAAAGCAGACTTCCCTTCTCTGGGGTGTGGACCGCAGTCGACGGGTTAAGGCCTCCCACGCCCCAAAGGCGCCCGATCGCCTCCCAAACCCAGTACAACGAGATGTCCCTCTCCGTCGACGGGGAGGGACTAAGGGAGGGGTAACGTCACCCCGTCCCGGCCCACAGGAACCCGAATTACCGCGCAGAAACCGCCACGACACGCTCCAGTCCAAACGCCATCATCGGTTCATCACCACCACGGAGGAAGACCCGATGACCACCGAATCGACGGATGCCCAACGCTACATGTTCGACGCAGCCTGGCAGGCGGAACAGCGACGCCTCGCCGCCCTGGAGACGATCTGGGACCCCTTCACGCGCAGCAACCTCGAAAGCCTCGAATTGCCATCAGGCGCCCGATGCCTGGAAGTCGGTGCGGGCAACGGCTCCGTCGCGACGTGGCTCTGCGACCACCTCGGCTCCACCGGTCACGTCGTTGCCACCGACCTCGACACACGTTTCCTTCAGGCCATCGAAGCGCCCCGCCTCGACGTGCGCGCCCACGACATCACGCAGGACGACCTCGAAGCCGGCGTCTACGACCTCGTGCACTGCCGTCTGCTCCTCAGCCACCTTCCGGCCCACGAAGAAGCGTTACGACGTATGACGGCCGCCCTGAAGCCCGGCGCCTGGCTCCTCGTCGAGGAGTTCGACCACGTCTCGTTCCTCCCGGACCCCACGTCAGACGAGGCCTCGCTGCGCGCCTGGGACGCTTGGCTCGCCGCCTTCGACAAGCTGGCAGCCCAGCGTGGCCTCGACCTCGCCTATGGACGACGCCTCCAGACCCTTCTGAACGCCCAGGGCCTTGCTGACGTCTGCCTCGAAGGCCGCACCGTCTACGAGCGCGGCGGCACACCCGGCCGCGACCTCCTGCTCCTCAGCATCCAGAGCCTGCGCTCCCACCTGATCGCCACGGGTGAACTCGATGACGCAGGCGTAGACAAGCTGGTCGAAATGCTCTCAGACCCCAGCTTCGTGTGGCAGTCTCAGATCATGGTCGCCGCCCGAGGCCGCAAGCCCGCCTGACGACCCGCTACTGTCACCACCGGCGATTCGTCAGACTCCCACCAAAGGCGCCCCATTACCTCCCAATCCCAGTACAACGAGATGTCCCTCTCCGTGGACGGAGAGGGACTACGGGAGGCGGCAGCCTCGGCCGCGCGAAGCTCAACCCCAGCCCGTCGAAGCTGGCGCTCCCTTGCCGGCAGGCCCGCCCTGAGCTTGTCGACGGGGAGAGGGATGTCGACCGACAGTCGACGGGTGAGGTGCTTACCCCGAGGTCGCATCCTCAATCGCCATCTTCGCCACGGCCTCACCCATGCGTATCGAGTAGTTCTGGCCTCGGTCCTCCGGGTAGATCTGCTGCATGTTCGCCAGATATAGGCCCGGCACCGGCGTCCGATGGTCCGGGAGGTCATCGCGATAGTGCCTGCGGATCACGGGTTGCGCGTTCGGGCCCTTGAACACCCAGCGCTCGTTCACCCAGTCGCGATCGAATTTCGGGTTGAACTTCGTCAGGTGGGGCAGATAGAGGTCGTCCAGTTCCTTGTCGGACATCGCGAAGTAGTCGTGGTTCGGCGTCAGGTAGTTGGAGAGGTAAACCAGGTGGTTGCCGCCGTAGCGCTCCTTCTCCATGAAGTTCGTGTGCTCGATAACGGCGATGAACGGCGTGTCCTCGTCGCTGATGTTCAGCCAGTAGATCGGCGTCAGGCTGTGCTTCAGGCGATAGCACATAGCACAGCGCCCACTGCCAGCGCGCCGCCCCCACCCGGCGCTCGTACTCGGCGCCCAGCTCCGGCGCCATGGGCAGGAAGCGTTCCGAAGGCACGCAGGCGATCACCGCATCGGCGTCCCAGCGACGCCCGTCCGCCAACACGATGCCGTCGGCGCGGCCGCCGCTGCCCACCGTGATCTCGCTCACCGGCGCCGAGGTCTCGACGTGCGCCGCGGCCCGGATCCGGCGCTCCAACTCGCGCAGGTACACGCCGAAGCTCCCCATCATGTACCCGAGCTGCTCCTTCTGGCTAGCACGCCGACTTGCGAGACGAGAAGCGCAGGTGCACCTTGCTCCACAGCCACGCCATCGCCACTTCTTCGGCCTGGTCCGCGAACTTGCCGCGCAGCAGCGGCCCCCAGACCACGTCCAGGACGTTCTGGCCGGCGTAGCGCCGCATCCACTCCCAGGCCGTGATCTCCTCGTAGCGGTGCCAGTCGTTCTGCCGCCGCAGGTACAGGCCCGCGAGGCCCAGGCGTACGCGGTCCTTGATCGGCAGCGGCCCGAAACGCAGAAGGTCCAGCGGCGTCACGAAGGGCCAGATCTTGCCGTCGTGGTAGAACCCGACCTTGGAGTCACGCCAGACCAGGCGCTCACCCAGGCCGAGCTCGTTAATCAGGTCGATGATATGCGTGTCTGTCGTGAAGATGTGGTGGTAGAAGGCCTCCAGCGGCTCTCCCTCCACATCGAACGTGCGCACCAGGCCGCCCAGCTCCGGCGCCGCCTCGAACAGCGCCACGTCGTGCCCGGCCTGCAGCAGCCGGTACGCCGCCGTCAGCCCTGCTACGCCGCCGCCAACGATCGCCACTCTCATTCCAGCGCTCCAGACGGGCTCACACCGGGCTGCGTCGTGTCCGGGATGCCCATGATCTCGCGCATCGACACGCGGGACGACCAGATCAGGAACGCCCCCACCGCGATCACCGGCGCCAGCAGCAACGCATGCAGTGCGATCGCGTAGGCGGAGGCCGAGGCGCTGCTCACGTCGAAGAACACGAGCACCTCCCGCGTCGTCACCTCGAAGGGCCCGACGCCGCCCGGCGACGCAAACACCGAGAGTGCGAGGTTCGCCGCAGACACGACGACAAGGTACGCATCGAAGCCCACGTCGAGATGAAACGCCTTGCCGACGACGAAGTACATACCCGCCTCGAGCAGCCACGACGCCAGAGAGGCAACGGCGCCCAAGAGCAGGATCGATGGGCTGCGCACGCCGGCCAGCCCGGACAGGAAGGAATCCAGCAGGCCCTCGATCTTCTCCGCGATGCCATGCGGCAGCAGGCGCAGTAACCGGCTTACCCAGCCCCGTACCAGCGTCGGCGACAGCGCCATGGCGACCAGGACTGCTGTACCTGCGACGAACAGCGCCGCCGCACCCAGTCCCGAGGCTCTTCACACCCGTATCGGCGCCCGAGACGATGACCATCACGCCGAGGATCGCCACCAGGGTCAGGCCGTCGTAGATCCGGTCGAGGGCGATCGTGCCGAAAGCGGCGCTCTTGTCAACGCCTCGCGCTGCGCCCACGAGGTACGCGCGCACGACTTCGCCGATGCGGGCCGGCGCGATGTTGTTGCTCATCAGGCCGATCAGCACGACGGGATACAGTCGCGCCGTCGAGATCGCCTTCACGGGCCGCATGAGCAGGCTCCAGCGGTAGGCTCGGAACCAGTAGCCGACGAAGTACAGCGGTACGCCCGCAACCGCGAGCGCGTAGTTGGCGCCGCGAGAAGGAGTGGCGGATCTCGCCGAAGTCGGTGCGGGCGAGGAAGATACACCCAGGAACGCCACCGTGATGACGAGGCCAAACCAGAAACGCTTCCTACGTAGCATGGACAGCTCCGTGGAATCGGACGTGGGAAAGCCTCGGGTGCGGCGGACGGGTCGCCAAGCGCCTCCTCATATCTCGCCGACAACGGCGTCCTAGCAACCGTACCGTCCGAAACGCGGGGTGTCTAGCAAGCGCCAATTTGACACCCCTACGGCCCAGACTATGATGAAAATCTCGGGACGCAACACGACGATACCGTGCACGCACATCGAGACCAGAGAGCGCACGACCACGTGCCTGGCAGTGAGGCTCCTTTGAACCACCACCATCACGACGACCCGGGACACGGCATGATCAGCGTCGAGGAGGCCCGAGAGCGCATCCTCGACGTCGTCCACCGCCTGGAGCCGGAGACGAAGCCGCTCGCCCAGGCGCTGGGTCAGGTCCTCGCCGAAGACGTTTCGTCGCCCCTGACCATCCCGCCCCTCGATAACACGGCGATGGACGGTTACGCCGTTCGTGCCGCCGACACGGCGGGCGCCTCCGAAGCTCAGCCCCTCATGCTGCGTGTCATCGGCGAAGTCGCCGCGGGCTACATCTACCAGGGTGAGGTCGAAGCCGGTACCGCCGTGCGCATCATGACCGGCGCCCCCATCCCGCGCGGCGCAGACGCCGTCGTCCCCTTCGAAGAGACTGACGAGCCTGCAGGCCGCAACTTCGGCACCTTCGCCAAGGGACGCAGCGAGGTCGGCATCTTCAAGGCGGCGAACCAGGGCGCCAACCTGCGATACGCCGGCGAGGACGTGCAACGCGGCAGCCTCGTGATGAAGGCCGGCACGGAGCTCAACGCTGCTCAAATCGGCGTCCTCGCGTCCCTGGGCAAAGCTGACAGTCCGCGTCTACCGTCGCCCCATCGTCGCCGTGATCTCGACCGGCGACGAGTTGCTGGAGCTAGGCCAGCCCCACTCCGAGGGCAAGATCTACGACTCCAACAGCTACAGCATCGCCGCCCTGGTACAGGAGGCCGGCGGCATCCCGAAGCCCATGGGCATCGCCCGCGACACCGTCGAAGAGCTAACGGCGAAGATCAAAGAAGCCCTAGTGGACGCCGACCTCCTCGTCACGACCGCCGGCGTCTCCCGCGGCGACTACGACGTGGTCAAGGACGTGCTGGAGCGCGAGGGCCAGGTCGGCTTCTGGACCGTGCGCATGCGCCCGGGCAAGCCCCTGGCGTTCGGCACGTTTCCGGGGCCTTCCGGCAACCGCATCCCCCACCTCGGCCTGCCCGGCAATCCGGTCAGCTCCATGGTCGCCTTCGAGCTCTTTGGCCGGCCCTCCGTTTACAAGATGGCCGGCCGCGAAGGGCTGGGAGCGCCCGACCTTGCGTGTCACCGTCGAAGATCGCCTCGAGAACACCGATGGCCGCCGCTTCCTGGCCCGCGCCATCGTTTCGCAGCGCGAAGGCCGCTACGTCGCCTCGCTCACGGGCCCCCAGGGCTCCGGCATCCTCACCTCGATGGCCCTCGCCAACGCCCTCGTCGTCTGCCCCGAGGACGTGGCCGCCGTGGAGCCCGGCGAAGAAGCAGACGCCATCATGCTCGGCCCCGTGCGCAAGTAGCGACTCGGGCCGAGGCAAGAAGAAAGGCCCCGATGGATCGGGGCCTTCTCGCTATTCGGTTGTCGCTACTCAGTTGTGGCTCGGAAGCTTACTTCCAGTAGTCACGCACGAGGTTGCCATCGACGTAGATGCCAGCCTGATCAAAGTCCAGGAACCAGCTCTGGCTGCTTGTGCAGTACGACATCACGCCGTAGTAGTTGCTGCAGGACGAGAAGCCGATATGTCCGCCAGTGTGCTGAGCCGTCGTGCCGTGGTCTGAAAGACCGAGCGCGTGCCCGAGCTCGTGGGCGATCATCGAGGCGTTGCGCCATTTGTCCATCACGCCGAGGTAAACGGTCGTGTGGCTTGCGCCTGCAGACTTGTACTTGGCATTGCAGACGCCGTCAACCCACGTGTACTTCGAGGTGTGGGCATCGATGACGATGTCGGCCGTGGACGCCGGACCCTTGTGCTCCACGAAGATCGGGAAGCCGTGATACTTCACGAACAGGTTGTTCCAGGAGGTCGAAGGCCGCCAGAATCTGCGCCTTCGAGACGCCAGTCGTAGCGACAGAGGGATCGATGTAGACCGTCTGGGTGCGAGGCTGGACGGTCCAGTTGCACATCAAGTACTGCGAACTGGCAGCACTAGCAACAGGAGCATGGGTGCCGAAGCCTGCAATTCCGAAGAAGGCAGCCGAAGCAAGAACGAGGGACAGAACGAGGTAACGAGGGGCGCGAATGCGCGCAGCGAGCCATGAGACCATGGAGGTCCGCCTTTCTTTCGATCGGCGGATTCACCACTAGCCTGCCGGTTAAGGACGTCTCAGGAGCTTTGGTGACCACATTGGGGGCATTCCTTGCCACCCAGCTCTGAGCGCGGCTCGATCAATATTGGTTTGTACTCTCTATAACGAGCATCCTGCCGGTTTCATAAACGGTGTTTCCGTTAACAGACATTGCAGTTTGTAAGCTCTGGGCGTTACCGCCGTCGGATCCTCGCGCAGGAGGCCCAGCGCGGGGTCGACCGCGATCACCGTTGCACCGTCCTCCGTCAGTAATGCGCCATCGTGGCCAGGACCGCATCCCAGGTCGAGCACGAACGGCGACGGCGGCAGCATCGCGATGAACGGCTCTCGCAGGCGGGCGAGATGAGCCCGGTCGCGTGAGTACTCGGCGTAAGATGCCGCGCCGTCGTGATACGCGAGGACAGTTGATGCGATTGGGTCAGGCGTCAAGGGGCTCATCATCGCGTACCGGCGGATCGAATTTCGTCACCGTATTCCGAAGCTGCCGTATTGGCCGCTCGCGGATGTCCACGTCTTCTCGACTCGCTCCACGCGGGACTGTGGCGGCCCCTTACCCAGTTCCTTGAGCAGCAATTCCAGTTGCTCGCGAGCGCCTTCGGCCAGCACTTCGACGCTCCTGCTGTCGCCCAGATTGCGCACGTAGCCCACCAGGCCGAGCTTGCGGGCGCGATCGAGCACGAAGAATCGGAAGCCCACACCTTGAACCCGGCCTCGCACGGTCGCTCGAAGGGCTGCAGTTTCGGTGTCGCTCAGGACCCGCCCTCCCTTGCTGCGCTGGCCTACCTCGAGTCGCTTAGCAGCTCATCGAGGACGGCCTCGACCACCTCGGTGGGCACGTCGGCCTTCACAACCGGCTGCCCGACGTCCTCCAGCAGCACCCAGCGCTGCCTGCCGGAGACGATCTTCTTGTCCATCTCCAGCGCCGACCTGATGCGCTCACGGTCGATCGCAGCCGGCGGCCTTGTCGGCAATCCGGCGCGCTCGATCAGCGCGTTCTGCCGCTCGACCAGCTCCGGCGGCGTCACGCCCACCCGCCTGCCGATCTCGGCCGCAGCGACCATGCCCGCGCCCACCGCCTCGCCGTGCAGCAGGGCTTCGTAGCCACCGGCCGCCTCGAAGGCGTGCCCCAGCGTGTGTCCGTAGTTCAGCAGCTCGCGCACGCCGCCGGTCTCACGCTCGTCCTGGCTGACCACGTCGCCTTTGATCGCCATGTTGCGAGCAATGATGTCCGTCGCGAACTCGGGCTCCAGTGCCATCAGGTCGTCGAGGCGCGATTCCAGCATCGCCAGCATCTCGGCGTCACGGATCAGGGCATGCTTGATCACCTCGCCCATGCCCTCGACCAGCGCCCGGCGCGGCAGCGTCTTCAACGTCGCGATGTCGGCCACGACGGCTTTCGGCTGGTTGAACAGCCCGACGATGTTCTTGGCGCCCGCGTGGTTGATCGCCGTCTTGCCGCCGATCGACGCGTCGACCATGCGCCAGGAGGCTCGTCGGCACCTGCACGAAGGGCATGCCCCGCAGGTATGTGCCCGCCACGAAGCCGGAGAAGTCGCCCACCATGCCGCCGCCGAGCGCCACGATGGCGTCCCGGCGCTCCGCTCGGTGCGACGCCAGCCAATCGTAGATCCGCCCCGTCTCGCTCGAGGCTCTTCGATGGCGTCGCCCCGCGGCAGCGCGATGCTCTGGGTCTCGATACCGGCGCCCTTCAGGCTCGATATCGCCGTCTCGCCCCACTGGGCCAGCACCGCCTCGTCCGAGATCACGAACACCCGTCGAGCGCCCGTTGCGCGCTGCACGTACTCGCCCAGATGCTCCAGGGCACCCCACTCGGCGTACACGGGATACTCGCCGGACGCTGTACGGATGATCGAGCGCGCACCCGGCGCGTTCATGATCGGCGGCATGACCGAAGGCGTGCGTGTGAGCTGCTCGACCCGCCCCGGCCGGTCGAAGGCCTTGTTGCCGTACGCCTGGTACAGCCGCACGACCTCGTCGGCCACCTCGGTAGGCGTCAGCACGTCGGTCGAGAGTGTGAAGTCGGCCTGCGCGTACAGGGCGGCGCGCTGGTCCATGATCCGAGCCACCGAAGCGCCGTTGCCCCGGATCGGCCGTGCCCGCGTCTTGTCGTCGGCTGCCACACGTGCTTCCGTCACCGCCGGCGAGGCCTGCAGGTGGACCACGAGCCCCGCCTCGACGATGGCGCGCCGGGTTGCGTCCAGCACGGGCGCCCCGCCCCCGGCCGCGACGATTGTGCGCGACTTGGCCTGCAGTTGAGTGAAAGCAGACGCTTCGACCTCGCGAAACGCCAGCTCGCCATCCTCAGCAATGATGTCGGGTACCAACCGCCCCGTCTGCTCCTCGATGAAGTCGTCCGCATCGATGGCTTGCCAGCCCAGACGCAGGGCAACGAGCTTCGCGACCGTCGTCTTGCCGGTGCCCGAGAAGCCCGTAAGCGTGATGTGCTGCGGCGCGGTCACGACGACCCTGATTCGAGGTCCCCGCGTGGTCCGATCGTCTTCATGTACGCCTTGTAGTTGCGCATCGTCTCACTGATGTTGTCGCCGCCGAACTTCTCGAGCACCGCGTCGGCCAGAACGAGCGCCACCATCGCCTCGCCGATGACACCCGCGGCGGGCACGACGCAGACGTCGGAGCGCTCGTAGAACGCGTCCTTGTGCTCGGCCGTTATCAGGTCGGCGCTCGGCAGCGGCCGGGGCAGCGTCGAGATCGGCTTGAGGGCGCCGCGCACGACCACGTCCTCGCCGTTCGTGACCCCGCCTTCGAGGCCGCCCGCGTTGTTCGATGCGTGCGTCCAGGGCCGGTCCGCCCCACTGCTCGCGCGGCAGGATCACGTCCTGCACCTGCGACCCCGGCAGCGCCGCCGTCGTGAATCCGCCGCCGATTTCGACGCCCTTGACCGCCTGCATGCTCACGATCGCCTGCGCCAGGCGGCCGTCCAGCTTGCGGTCCCACTGCACGTGGCTGCCGAGGCCGATCGGCACGCCGCTGGCCCGCACCTCGAAGACGCCGCCCACCGTGTCGTGGTTCTCCTTGGCGTAGTCGACGCGCGCCTTCATGGCGTCTTCGACAGCCGGGTCGGCGCACTTCATCTCGGACGCCTCGACGCGCTCCCAGTCGATCGCCGCCGGCGGGTTCGCGCGTACCTCACCCACCGCCAGGACGTGGCTGTGGATCTGAATCCCCAGCTCCTCCAGCAGGCAGCGCGCAATCGCCGATGCGGCAACGCGGGCCGTCGTTTCGCGGGCGCTCGCGCGTTCGAGGATCGGTCGCACGTCGTCCAGGCCGTACTTCACGGCGCCCGTGAGGTCTGCGTGGCCCGGGTCGCATCGGGGTCACGCGCTCGACCTCGCCCTCGACCGGCTCGATCGCCATGCGGCGCTCCCAGTTCTGGTTGTTCCAGTCGCTTGTTCTCGATGCGGAGGCCGATAGGCCCGCCCATCGTCAGCCCGTACCGCACGCCGCTGAAGATCTCCGCGAAGTCGGTCTCGATCTGCTGGCGCTTGCCGCGGCCGTAGCCCTGCTGGCGCCGCCGCAGATGGCCCGCGATGTAGGCCTCGGACATCGGCAGGCCCGCGGGTACGCCCTCGACGATGACCAGCAGGCCCTTGCCGTGCGATTCACCGGCGGTGAGGAATCGGAAGTGCCCCACGGTGTTACTACTCCTCGATGTCCGAGTCAGGCTTCGGCTGCGCGACCCACTCGAACGGCTGCACAGCTTCGACGCCGTTGCCGTTGCCCGGAGTACCGCGCGCCGGTCAGCTCGGCGAAATCGTGCGCTTCAATCTCTTCCCAGTCGATGTGCTCAACCGTTCGCCGGTTGATCCGCGTGCTGAGAATGCAGCGAGGCTCAGCAGCCCCGCCTTCGCTTCGAAAGAAAGTGTATATGTCGGTCTGAACCTGGTCGAGCTTCACGTTGGGCACGTCGTACAGCATCATCTCGGCCAGCTTCTTCGTGATCTTCATGCCCTCTTCGATGGGGCTGCTGGTCTCGACCCGCTTGCCCTCGACCAGCGCGTACTCGCCCTCCGCGTTGCAGCTGATCCGCGCCTTGGTCGCGTCGACGTCCAGCAGCTCCACGGTCTGCACGCCGTGCCAGAGCAGCGCCGGCGTCCCTTTGGGCACGCGCTGGGTGTGCCAGCCCTCGATCTCGGCCTCGATGAGCTGCCGGATCGCGTCGACGTCTCCTTGCTGCACCAGGTCGCGCCAGTGCAATTGCGCCCGAGTCTCCTGCACGATCACGAACCCCGTGAACAGGAGCAGCAGCAGCACAATGACAATGCCGATTTCCATGCTGGCCTTCCGCTACTCCTCGAAGCCGAGTCGCTGCATCGCCGCCTTGCGCATTATGTCGACTGGTGGGTCGATGCCCGTCCAGATCTTGATTGCGTCCGCCGCCTGGTAGATCAGCATGCCCAGGCCGTCGACCGCGTGCGCCTGCCGCCTCCCGGGCGAGGCGCAGCAGCTCCGTCTCCAGCGGGTTGTACACGGCGTCGCTCACCCACTGGCCTCGGTGCAGCATCGGCCCGGGAATCGGCGAGGTGCCCTCAGTGCCGGAGTGCAGCATGCCTATCGGCGTGCAGTTCACGACGATGTCGGCCGCCTGCACGGCCATGCGCAGAGTCCTGCTCGTCCTCCGTCACGGGCTCCAGGCTCATCGGGAACCGCGACGTGGCCCGGATCTGCTCCAGCGCCTGCGCCACGCCCTCCGGACGACGGCCGTAAATCGCGATCGACGTCACTCCCGCCTCCGAGAAGCCGTAGGCGATCGCCCGCTCGGCCCCGCCGTAGCCCACGATCAGGACGCTCTTGCCCTTGATCGGGCACCCCGCCTCCACCAGCGACCGAATGTAGCCGCTGTGGTCCGTGTTGTGGCCGATCAGGCGCCCGTTCTTCTTCTCGATCGTGTTTACGGCGCCGATGGCCTGCGCGGTCGCCTCGACCTCGTCGAGGTACTGCATCACGGCCTGCTTGTGCGGCACCGTCACGTTCATGCCGAGTGATCTCGTTCGCCCGCATGCGCTCGATCGCGGCGCCGCACGTCCTCCGGCGGGGTCTCCCAGCCTTCGTACGTCGCGTCGAGGCCCATCGCCTCGTAGGCCGCGTTGTGGATCACGGGCGAGAGCGAGTGGCTGAGCGGGTAACCGATGATGCTGCAGTAGTTTCACGTTGACCTGCTCAGGGCTGGTATTTGTCGATGTTCTGCAGGTGCTCATCGAAGGTCTCCGCGAAGACGTGGCCGCCATCGCCGCGTGGCGACGAAGAAAAGGTAGTTCGTCTGCGCCGGCCGGATCACCGCCAGGATCGAATCGATGCCAGGGTTGGCGATCGGCCCCGGCGGGAGCCCTGGCTGCACGTACGTATTATAGGTCGACGCGAATTTCAGGTCGTCCAGGCTCAGAGACCGCTTCCAGTACCCGAACTCCTGCACGCTGCCCGGACGCTGCGTCAGCGCGAACTGCACCGTCGGGTCCGCCTGCAACGGCATGCCGTCCTTGATGCGATTGAGGTACACGCTGGCGATTATCGGCCGCTCCTCCGGCAGCACGGCCTCCCGCTCGACGATCGACGCCAGCGTCAGCACCTCGTGCACCGTCAAGCCCTCTGCCTGCGCTTCTGCCCGCAGCTCGGGTGTGAACCGCGTCGAAAGCGCATCGATCAGCGTGAGCACCACCTGCGTCGCGTCCACGCTGCGCGAGAAGCTGTAGGTCGCCGGGTACAGATAACCCTCCAGCGTCGATGACGTCGGCCGGCTCGACAGCAGGTCGGCATCCACCCCTGTGCTGCTGGCCGAGATCGAGTTGGCCGCGGCGAGGAAGTCGTCGGCGCTCACCACGCCGCGCTGCTCCAGCACCTCCGCGATCTCCTCGATGCGCAGGCCCTCGCGCAGCGTCACGATACGCGCAGCCGTCAGCCCGTCGCGCACGCGTGTCAGCGCGTCGAGCACGCTGGTACCTTCCAGGAACTCGTACTCACCCGCAGCCAGGCGGCTCTCGGCGCCCATGATCTTCGCCAGCCGGTCGAACGACCCGGCGCTGTCGATGACCTCCGCCGCCTGCAGGCGCACGCCGATGTCCGCGGCCGTGTCGCCGGACTCGACCACGAGATAGATCGGCGCGTCGTTGCTGGGGTTATCGAGGGTCACGCCCCGGCGCGGCACCGAATCGGGCGACCTGTAAATCACCCAGGCGCCACCGGCCATGAGGGCAATCGCCACACCCAGCAGGATGGACTTCAGCAGCGAGGACTGGTTGAGACTGGTCATTCACCCCGGCCTGGCGGACCCCAGATGGAGCCGGCGATGCCCCTGCGAGGGGCGGTTGGTCTGGCAGCTAGGATAACAGCAGACTCACGTACGTTCGAAGCGCCGCGCGTCCAAAAACGCCTGCAGGATGATCGATGCCGCCATAGCGTCTGTGTCCGGCGCGCCGCCCTGCTTGCCGCCGCGCTCACCCCGACGCCCGCGATCGCGTCCGGAGCCCTGACGGCCACCCTCACGTCCCGGCGAAGTCAGGCGCTCCGCCTCCCGCGACGACAGGCGTTCGTCCCACATGTGCACGGGCAGCCCGAGCCGCTCTTCCAGCTTCGATGCGAACGCTCGCGCCCGCTCCGTCTGCGCGCTCGCCTCACCGCTCATCGACAGCGGTAAGCCCCACCACGATCTCGCCGACGTCCTCTCGCGACACCAGCTCGCCGAGGCGCTCCATCTCGCCGCCGTCCGCGATGACGCTATCGAGGGGCAGCGCAAAGCTCCCGCCCGGGTCCGAAATCGCCACGCCAATGCGCCGCTCTCCCGCGTCGATGCCGAGTATGCGACCGGTTGGCGCGTCAGTCATGGCTTGAGCAACCCACAACAACCTATCGATCTGGCTATAGCCCTAATGAGCCGTTCATTCTGAGGGCTCGAGAAGGACGAAGGACGATGGAGCACCATACGTCCTCCAGGCGCGAACGGAGCCCATGATCAGAGCTCCGAAGCGCTGAACGACCCCTCTCCCTCGGTCCCTCTCCCCGCTGGCGGAGAGAGGGAAGGGCCTTATTCGAGAGTCCAGCGTCAAAATCGAACTCGACTTCGCCACTGGATTCTCGTAACACGATCTCCCTCTCCGCCAGCGGGGAGGGAGATGGCGGCAGCCAGAGGGAGGGGTATTAACCACCCAGCTTCTCTTCGATCAGCTTGCGACCCGCCGCCAAACCAGCGTCGAGCTTCGATGGGTCTGTGCCGCCGCCCTGCGCCAGCTCCGGCCGGCCGCCGCCGCCGCCGCCCGCCGCCTTCGCCGCCGCCCGCACGATGTCGCCAGCGCCGACGCGCTTGGAAGCGTCCGGTGTCGCCATCGCTAAATACAGCGGCTTGCCGTCGATTACGGCGCCCAGCAGCACGATCGAGTCGCCCAGCTTCTGGCGCAGGCCGTCGCCCATGTCGCGCATCGCGTCGGCGCTTGGCGCGTCCGGCACGTTGGTCACGACCACGGACACGCCGCCGATCTGCGTCGCGCTCGCTGCGACCTCCTCGGCCTCGCCGCGGGCCATCTTGCGTTCCAGGGCCTGCAGCTGCTTTCGCAGGCGGTCGTTCTCGTCCCGCAGCGCCGAAATACGGCCCTCGATCTCGCCCGAAGGCGCCATGCAGCGAGGCGCCCACGCGCGCCAGGATCTCCTCGTCGTGCCGAGTGCGTTCGGCCGCCGCCCGGCCCGTTACCGCTTCGATACGCCTCAGCCCGGCCCCGATCGACGTCTCGCCGGTGATGATGATCGAGCCGACCTCGCCCGAGGCGTGCACGTGGGTGCCGCCGCAGAGCTCGTGGCTAAAGCAGTCGTGCAGGTCGATGTCGCACACGCCCACGACGCGCACCACGTCGGCGTACTTGTCGCCGAAGAACGCCAGCGCGCCGTCCGCCAGCGCCTCCTCGTAGCTCTTGTTCTCGATGTGCACGGTGAGGTTCTCGCGCACGACCCGGTTGGCCATCGCCTCGATCTCGCGCAGCTGCTCCGGCGTCAGCGCCTCCAGGTGCGTGAAGTCGAAGCGCAAACGGTCCGGCGTCACCAGCGAACCCGCCTGGCGCACGTGCGTGCCCAGCACCTTGCGCAGCGCCGCGTGCAGGATGTGCGTGCCGGTGTGGTTGCGCATCGTGTCGCCGCGCAGGCTCTCGTCCACGATCGCCTCGACCGGGTCGCCGACGCTCAGCGTGCCCGATTCGAGGTGCCCGATGTGCGCCACGACGCCGCCGTCGCCGACGTGCTGCGTGTCCTCGACCACGAAGCGGCCCTCGGGCCAGACGATCTCGCCGCGGTCGCCCACCTGGCCGCCGCCCTCGGCGTAGAACGGCGTGTGGTCCAGCGTCGACCTCGACTCGATGCCCCTCGACAGCTGCGGCGTCAGCTCCCGCACCATCGTGTTGCCGTCCAGCAGGATGCTGACGATCGACGCGAACGCGCGCGTCGTCTCGTAGCCCACGAACTCGGTGGCGCCAGCCCCAGCTCCGCGTAGGTCTCGATCCGCTCGGAGTCGCCCTCGAAGCGCGTCGCAGCCCGGGAGCGCTGCCGCTGCTCCTCCATCAGCGTCTCGAAGCCAGCTTCATCGATCGTGAGTCCCACGCTGCAGCAAGCTATCTTCCCGTGATTAGCTCCATGGGAAACCCGAGCGTGGTCAAAATAGAAGCGCGACGCTCTCCAGGAACCACCGTCGTCTGCCCTGCCGTGTCGAAGTGATCTTAGGCGAGCTCGTCGAGCTGCGACCTGCCCTGTTGCAGCGTCTCGTTGAAGCGCCGTTGCCTCTTCGCTGAGCACAGCGCAGAATCGAACGTCGCGCTGTTCGAGCAGGTTGGGATGGTACGCGGCGCCATGACGTCGATGCACTGTTGCCTGCCGCTGCATCTCGACGGATACTGCCGGCAACGGCTTGAGGCGTCTGTCAATAGCATGTGCCTCGGCGGATCAGGCGCCGCAGCACGTAGCCGCGGCCGTCATTCGCCGGCAGTCACGCCGTCGGCGATCAGGAACGCCGCGGCAGCGCGTGTGCTCCGCCACGACCCGCATGCGCCGCGCTTCTGCTCGTCACTGAGCGCGCTCGTCGTACGTCGATGCCCGTCAGCTCTTCGATGCGCGACAGGATCGGCCGGAACAGGTCCGTGTCGTAGATGCTCGGCGGGCTCTCCCACTGCTTCGGGTTGCCCTGCCAGTCGACCTGGTTCTGCCACAGCAGCACCGGCGACCAGCGCTCGAGGCCGGCGCCGGTGTCGACGTTGCGCATCGGCAGCGGCCGGCGCGTCTTGCCGTCCTCTTCCTGGTACAGCGCCATGAACACGAGGTTCCAGATCTCGAGGAAGCGGCCGCAGTCGTGCGTCGGCGGCGAGCAGTCGGCCTGGCCGCAGCCGATCTCCGGCCCGAAGTCGTAGTAGATCTCCGTGTTCGGCCCGCACGGGCCGGCGCCGCCCTTGATCATGAACCAGAAGTTCTCCGACTCGTCGAAGCGGACGATGCGCTCCTCCGGGAGGCCCACGCCGCGCCACAGCTCGTGCGCCTCGTCGTCGTCCAGGTAGACCGTGACCCAGATCCTGTCCTTCGAAAGCCCCATGCCCTTCGGCGCGGGCTCCGTCAGCAGCTCCCAGGCCCAGGGGATCACCTCGGCCTTGAAGTAGTTGCCGACGCTGAAGTTGCCCAGCATCTCGAAGAACGTGCAGTGCGAGCTGTCGCCCACCTCCTCGATGTCCGAAGTACGGAAGCACTTCTGGATCGAGGTCATGCGGCGCTGTGGCGGCTCCATCATGCCCATGAAGTACGGCTTCATCTGGTTCATGCCGGCGTTGGTGAAGAGCAGCGTGCGCTCCTCCGGCGGCGGGATCAGCGACGAGGAGGGCACGTGGCGATGACCGCGCTCGGCGAAAAAGTCTACAAACAGGCGTCGGATGTCGGTCGTGTTCATCAACCGGAGTGTCTCACGCACGCCCGCGTATGAGAAGGCCGGACGTTCGGGCAAGAGCCCGCCACATATACCATCAATGCCAGACCACCCCAAAAGGCGCCCAACACCATCCGACCACCAGTACAGCGGGATGTCCCTCTCCGTAAACGGGGAGGGATTAAGGGAGGGGTCGTACCACATCCCGAACTACCGCGATCACATCGAAGCAGGCGCCCCCTCTCCGCGCGACGTGAAAGGGGTGCCGACCGCAGTCGACCGCACGAGATTTCCCGTCTGCGAACCTCCCGTAGCCGCGGAGAACAGTGTTAGCATGGCCTGTCCTGAACGCCGATCACCCACCGGAGGAGGAAAGCATGGAGATTGTAGACTCCCAGATCCACGAGCCGCGGCCGACAAAGCCGCTGGACCCGGACAAGTACGACGCCGAAACCCGACTTCTCGTCAATGTCGAGCTCGCCCGCGAGGCGATCGACAGCGTCGGCATCAGCGCCGCCCTGTGCTTCGCCAGCCAGGAGTTTTGCGACGCCGCCACGCAGCGCTACCCCACGCGCTTCGCCGGTGCTGTCCCCTTCGACGCCTTCCGCAACGACGACGACCTCGAAGAGCGCGTGGCCAACCACCGCAAGCGCCCCGGCAACGTCGCCATCCGCAACAGCCCCGGTAACCCCTCGACGGCCGAGATCCGTCCCGAGTTCGTCAACGGCGAGTTCGAGCGCCTCTACACCTACTGCGAGCAGTACAACGTGCCCCTGTTCTTCTCCACCCACGGCCAGGCAAACCTCATGGAGCCGGTGATCCAGGCCCACCCCGGCCTCACCATCGTCATCGACCACCTCGGCGTGGCCCAGTCGCCGGTCTCGCCCCCGGAGACGGCATCGTGGGACAAGCTGCCGAACCTCCTTGCCCTGGCGAAGTATCCGAACGTGCACGTCAAGTTCTGCGGCGCGCCGACGCTCTCCAAAGAGAAGTACCCCTACAACGATGTCTGGCCTTACCTGCATCAGATCATCGACGCCTTCACGCCGGACCGCCTGTTCTGGGGCAGCGACTACACGCGCATGCGGGGCTTCAACCAGCGCCCCTTCGATGACTGGTGGTACTACAGCGACGTCCTGGACTACCTGCGAGACACCAACGAGCTCTCTGCCTCCGACAAGGAGAAGCTGCTCGGTGGCGCCATTCGCAAAGCCCTGCGCTGGCCCAAGCTCCCGGAGGACGCCGCGGAGCCCGTGGCCCTCGGCTAGAAGTCCATCGATAAAAAGAGCCGCCGCCCGGCTGTCGGACGGCGGCTCTTTCTGATCGTCTCGGGAACTGTCACCTCGACAACTCCCCGCCTGGCCGCTCGTTCCGAGCCAGAGGCGCCCGACGACACCCATTTCCAGTACGGGCGGAGTGTCCCTCTCCGCCAGCGGGAAGGGACTAAGGGAGGGGGCGGCTCCCTACGGCGTCGCGGTTGCCGCCGGTGTCGTAGGTGTACTCGCCGGTGTGCTCTCAGGCGTCCCAGTGGTCTCAGGCGTACCCGTGGCCACAGTCGACGACGTTGGCGCGGGCGTCGGTTCCGGTGCTGGGTCGATGGTAATAGACTCGATCGTGTCGCCTGCACTCGGCGCCGCGTCCGATGTCAGATCGAGCAGCGACAGGCTGTCAAGCACGTCGAGGCCGGAGGTCACCTGGCCAAAGATTGTGTACTTGCCATCCAGCGCCGGGAAGTCGCCGAACGAGATGAAGAACTGGCCGCCGTTGCTGTTGGAGGCCGTACCGCCCATGCCGACAGCGCCTCGGTCAAAGGCCTTGTCCGAGATCTCCTTCTGGACGGAGAAGCCCGGCGTCCCGAGGCCGGTCCCGGTGGGGTCCCCTGCCTGCGTGTAGAACTTGGAACCGTCCTCCGCCGTGATCAGCTGCATGAACTGGGTGCCGTCGTAGTAGCCGTCCTGCGCCAGGAACACGAAGGCGTTCACCGTCTGCGGCGCCGCGTCCGGATACAGCTCGATCTGGATGTCGCCCTTCGACGTCTTGATCGTCGCCGTGTACGTCTGCGAGGTGTCGATGATCATTGGCGGCGCCTCGGTGTAGTGCTTGACCGCGGGAGCGGCCGTTGCCTCAGCCGTTGCGTCCGACTCCGCCGTGGCCGAGCCGACGGGGATATCGGGCGCGGTGTTGGCCTGCATCGGCCCGCTGGAAGAACTGTTGCCGTTCACACCCAGCGCTGAGAGCAGGAGGCTTGCCACCATGGCGAAGCCCGCGATGAAAGCCAGGGCGAAGAACAACTTCCGATTGGTGAGGATCTTCAGCGGACCCGGAACACTCAGGTCGGCGATATCGGTACTGGACGCGGCACCGAGGTTTTCGCGCCGGGAGCGACGGTTCGGTCTCTGTTGGCGATAGGACATAAAGGCGGGTACCTCGAAACGTTTCTGAAATAGGCGGAATCAGTATAGCAAGCCTAACCCAGCACCCCCGTAAGGGCACTAGCCCGACGAGTTTTCAGTGGTCAGTTCTTAGTTCTCAGTCGTTAATCGCAAGAGATGCCAGCGAAGGAGGCCCCAGTCCCAGATGCCTGCTGACCTGAGGTGCCGCCCGTCCACCGACTGCAAACTGATGACTGAAAACTGACGAACTAGGAACTCGAAAACATCTTCTCCGCTGCCAGCGTCCCTGCCTCGGCCACCCGTGCAACCCCGACGAAATCGCCATCCAGCGTGTAAGCCCGGCACAGGGCGTCCGGTGGCGCCGGCGCCAGCTTGAGGCCGACCCGCTGACCGTTGCGCAGCCTCGTCGCGGTCTCAGCGCCCAGGATCGCGGCGCGCCAGTGCAGCAACACCTCATCCGGCGCGAACAGGTATCGCTGCCACTCCCCAGCATCGAACGCTGTACGCAGCTCGTCCGGGCTCACTGCCTCCTCGACCCGAAATGTCCCGACCCGGCTCCGTCGCAGGCCCGCGAGCATCCCGCCGACCCCCAGAGATATACCGAGGTCATGCGCCAGCGAGCGCACGTAGAACCCCTTGGCACACTCGACATGCAGGATCACGTGCGGCGGCTGCCACTCAGTTATGTAGAGTTCATCCACCCTCGCCGGCCGCGGCTGCAGCTCGATCTCCTCGCCCCGGCGCGCCCGCTTGTACAGTGGCACACCGTCGCGCTTGAGGGCGCTGTAGATCGGTGGCGTCTGCAGGAACTCACCCCGAAACGCCGTCAACGCAGCCTCGACCTGCTCTCGCGTCACCTGCGAGGCGTCGGCACGCGACTACGACGTCACCCTCGGCGTCATACGTATCCGTGGCTACGCCCAGCTCGATTGTCGCTTCGTAGGCCTTTGTGGCGTCGACCAGGTATTCGGTGAGCCGCGTCGCCTGGCCGATCAGCACGGGCAGCACGCCCGTCGCCGCCGGGTCCAACGTTCCGGCATGCCCGACCCGCTTCACGCCGCAGCGTCCGCGCACGAAGGCCACGACGTCGAAGGACGTCCAGCCTGCGGGCTTGTCGACGTTGAGGATGCCGCTGAGGGCCATACCTAGTCCTCGGTGAGAGACTCGTCCTCTTGCAGCGCCTCATTGATGTGCGCCAGCACGACCGCACCCTCGGAGATCGAGGTGTCGAGGCGGAAGTTGAGGAACGGCACCTTGCGCATGTCCAGGCGGTGCACAAGCTCCTTGTGCAGGAAGCCGGAAGCCTTTTGCAGCGCCTTGACGGCTTCTTCCGGGCTTGCGGTCTCGCTCATTACGCTGACGAAGATGCGGGCGTCGCTCAGGTCCGCCGATACCTCGACGCGCGTCAGCGAGATCACACCATCCAGCCGGGGGTCCCGCAGGTCGTGCATGATCAGCTCGCTCAGCTCCTCACGGATCAGCTCCTGAACGCGCTCAGTACGACGGGTCATGGGACACCTCCGGGGAGCTTCAAGCGACAAGCTGAAACCTCAAGCGAAGCGCAGAAGCTCAGTTGAAACAGGAATCTGGTATCTCGCCAGAACCATTCCTCAAGAGTCACCTAACTTGCGGCCGTGAGCTTGCAGCTTATAGCTCGCAGCTAGTTCACCCGCTCCTTGTGGTAGAACTCGAGGATGTCGCCCTCCTGGAGGTCGTTTGTGCCATCCAGCGAGATGCCGCACTCCAGGTTGTTCGCCACTTCGCGCACGTCGTCCTGGAATCGCTTCAGGCTGCCGCAGCGCACGTCCGCGATCATCTGGCCGCCGCGCATGACCTTCACCTGGTCGTTGCGGAGCAGCGTGCCGTCCGTCACGAAGCTACCGGCGATGTTGCCCTGGCGGCTGATCCGGAAGATCTGGCGGATTTCGGCGTGCCCGTCGACGACGTCGGCGTACACCGGCTCCAGCATGCCCTGGATCGCCTTGTCCAGGTCCTCGATCAGGTTGTAGATGATGCTGTACTGCTTGATCTCCACCTTTTCGGACTCGGCCAAGCGCTTGGCGCCGGTGTCCGGTTTGGCGTTGAAGCCGATGATGACGCCCTTGGACGCCACCGCCAGCATCACGTCCGACTCCGAGATCAGACCCGAGCCGGCGTGAATGATCTTCACCCGTACCTCGTCGTTGCTCAGGCGCTCCAGCGAGTGCCGGATCGGGTCGATTGAACCCTGTACGTCCGTCTTGAGGATGATGTTGAGGTCCTGCAGGTTGCCGCTGTGGATCTCGCCGAACAGCGTGTCCAGGCTGACCGGGTGCGATTCGGCGGCCATGGCGGCATCGTGCGCTCGGCGGCGCTCTTCGAGCGTGGCCCGTGCCAGCTTCTCGTCCTTGACGACGTTGAACACGTCGCCGGCAAGCGGTACGCCGTGCAGGCCAAGCACCTTCACCGGCGTCGATGGGCCGGCTTCCTTCACCGTCTGGCCGCGCTCGTCGAACATCGCCTTGAGCCGACCGGAGACCTCACCGGCGATGATCACGTCGCCGGTCCGCAGCGTACCGCGCTGCACCAGCAGCGTGGCGACGGGACCACGCGTGATTGTGTGCTCCGCCTCGATCACGGCACCGTTGCCAGGGCGGTTCGGGTTCGCCTTGAGCTCCTGCACCTCCGCGACGAGGAGAATCGTCTCGAGCAGGTTGTCCAGACCCTCGCGGGTGCGGGCGGAGACGGGCACCGCAGGCACGTCACCACCGAACTGCTCAACCAGCACGTCGTACTGCGTTAGCTGCTGCAGCACGCGGCTCTGGTCGGCCCCTTCGAGGTCGATCTTGTTCACCGCGATGATGATCGGCACACCGGCTGCGCGAGCGTGGTTGATCGCCTCGATCGTCTGGGGCATGACACCGTCATCCGCCGCGACGACGACTACAGCGATGTCGGTGACCTGAGCACCGCGAGCGCGCATGGCCGTGAACGCCTCATGGCCCGGGGTGTCGAGAAAGGTGATCTTCTGGTCCTTGATCTCGACCTGATAGGCGCCGATGTGCTGCGTGATGCCGCCGGCCTCGCCCTCGGTCACGCTCGTCTCCCGGATCGCGTCCAGCAGGCTCGTCTTGCCGTGGTCGACGTGGCCCAGGATAGTCACGACAGGCGGGCGCCCCACCAACAGGGCCTCGTCCTCGGGCTCCTCGACCGTCTCGCGCGGCGCACGCTCGACCTGGACGTCACCGACGTCCACCGATTCCGCCTCATGCGGCTCGAAACCGAAGTCGGTGGCAACGATCGCCGCAGTGTCGTAGTCGATGACCTGGTTAATGCTCGCCATCACACCGTTCTTCATCAATTCCTTGATGATCTCCACGGCGGACACACTCAGTGCGTCGGCAAGCTCTTTGACTGACAGCGCTCGCGGCAGCTGTATGTCTTTGCTTTCCACTACCAATGCTGCGTTCTCCCGTTCTTACGTACTCTTAAACAGTCACCGTGCTCAAGCTGGCGACAAACTCAGTTAGTCGAAGCTTGTCGTCCTGGCTCAGCCGCGTTTTCAGGGCTGCATCCAGACGATTCTTCTTCAGCGCCTCTCGCCAGCACTCTGGGCGCTCGCAGAGGTAGGCGCCACGGCCGGGCTTACGGCCGCTCGGGTCCACTTCGACGCCCTCCGGCCCACGTACGACTCGCACCAGTGCCCGCTTGTCGCCCGTCGTTCGACAGGCAATGCAGGTACGCTGCGGCGTCTTGCGAACCGGGGCGTTCGGCATGGACTACTCTTCCTCGTCCTTGAACCCGAAGAAGTCGAAGTCCTCGCCCTCGAGCGCGGCCTCCAGCTCCTCCTCGATTTCTTCATCCAGCGAGCGGCGGTTCATCGCGCCACCGCGCCGGCCGCCGGGGATCCCACGCTTGCCGCGTGCGTCCTCGTCTCGTCCGGCAGGACCGCGACGGGGACCTGCGCCGCGACGGCGACCCGTACCGGCACCCGCGCCGGGTAGGGGCGGACCACCGGGGGTCTGTGTCGGCGGTAGCACCTCATCGGCGAAGCGGACCGCGCCACCACCGCGCTGCGGCGTCGGGGGCGACGGCCGCTGCTCGGCCGCGGGCGCCACGACTTCCGGTTCCGCAGCGGCCTGGGCAGGAACGCCTTCGGGTGCCAGCGGTGCCGCTGCTTGCTGTCGCTGCATGAGCTCGGCAGCCCGTGCGGCCGCCTCCTGCTCCTGCTGCGCCAGCTCCTCCCAGATTGAGGTCTCGCGCTTCACGTCCGGCTCCGCCGATATCTGGAGCTCGGCTTCGCCGCCGTTCTCTTCGACCGCGCTCAGGCTCTTGATGTCGATGCGCAGGCCCGTGAGCTTCGCGGCCAGGCGGGCGTTCTGCCCTTCCTTGCCGATAGCCAGCGAGAGCTGCCGGTCCGCCACCACCGCTTCGGCCGTCAAGCCGTCTTCGAGGATGCGGACACTCTGCACCTGCGCCGGGCTCAGCGCGTTGGCGACGAAGGCAGACGGATCGGGGTCCCACTGCACCACGTCGATGCGCTCGCCGTTGAGCTCATTGACGATGTTCTGGATGCGGATGCCGCGCAGGCCGACGCACGCGCCGACCGGGTCGATGCCCTCCTGGCGCGAGTAAACGGCGACCTTGCTGCGGAAGCCCGGCTCGCGGGCGATCGCCTTGATCTCGACGGTGCCCTTGAAGATCTCCGGCACCTCCATCTCGAACAGACGGCGCAGGAGGTTGCGGTGGGTGCGCGAAACGGCGACCTGCGGGCCGCGGTTCGCCTTCTGCACCTCCATGAGGTAGACCTTCAGGCGCTGGCCGGGACGGTAGTGCTCCGTGCGCACCTGCTCCGAAGGCAGTAGCACCGCCTCGGTCTTGCCGAGGTCGATGTAGACGTGACGCCCCTCCAGGCGGTGGACGACGCCGGAGATGATGTCGCCCTCCTTGCCGGAGTACTCCTCGAACACGACCTCGCGCTCGGCCTCACGCAGGCGCTGCAGGACCACCTGCTTCGCCGTCTGGGCCGCGATGCGACCCGCGTTCTGCGGGAACACCTCGAACTCGACGGTGTCTCCGACGTACGTGTTGGCGCGAATCTTCTTCGCTTCTTCGAGCGTAATGTCGTTGCGCTCGTCCTCGATGTCGTCTTCGGTTTCGACGACGTTCTTCTGCGCGAAGCAGCGCATGCCGCCGCTATCGGCATCGATACGCACGACAAGGTGCATATCCGCGAGGTCATCCTTCTTGTAGGCTGACGCAAGCGCCGCCTCCACCGCTTCGAAGACCACCTCCTTCGGGAGGTTCTTCTCAGCCGCGAGCTGCGTGATCGCGGTGAGGAAATCATTCTTGGGCGTGCTTGCGGTCGTGCTTCGCATTGCCGTGGCCAACGCGTATCTCCTTGAAAAACTGCTAACAAAAAGGTGGGCACTGCCCACCTCATAAGCGCAAACCTATTGGCCCTACTATGGTAGCACTCGTGGCAAGCTGATGTCAGTGTCTCTGTGCCTCCGCGATATGACAGAAGTCCCTTATCGCGGACGAAGACAGGCCAGCCTTGAGCACCGCGCACGACAACACCCCTCAAGCGAGGGGCGTGTCTGGATGGCGAGGGGCTCGGTCTAGCGCGTGATAGGCGCCAGATGCGTTCGGCCGTAGGCCACGAACGCCGCTGCGATGCCCACCACTAGCGGGAAGCTTGCGGCCGGGACGGACATGTCAATCGCGGTCAGCGTCGTCGCGCCCATCATGATGACCAACAGCCCGGCGGCTGCTAGAGGCGTCAGACCGGAGCGAATGTGCGACACGCTCGGCAAGATCAAACCAAGCGCACCAGCGACTTCACACACACCAATGAAGCGCAGGAACCAAATCGGCAGGTCCATGTCCATCTGGGATTCCAGTTGGGCCGTCGACATCAGAAGCTTGCTGCCGCCTGCCGCCAGGAATACGAGCGCCAGTCCGATCTGAGTCACCCACAGCGCCACGTGGGTCTTCTGGCTCGTCGAGCCTCCTACCGAAGTTCGTCCGATGCTACCAGTAAAAAGTGCCATCACCGTCTCCTTGTCCTGTCGGTCTCCGGCCCGCGCCGGCTCACCGTGTCTCTACAAAGACGTCGAAGCAACGAGGCGCAAATCGACATGCCGAGTCAACATTTTCGATTTTTCTTGTCGTCCTCTTGGGGCCACTGCCTGTGGCGGCCAAGGGCCTGCCGATTCGTCGCCAACGTCTGTATCCTCTGTTCGTGGACGCCATTCGCCATGTCACCCTCGATGACGCCGAGGCCATCGCGGCCATCTACGCCCCGTTCGTCACGGAGACGCCGATCAGCTTCGAGACCGCAGCCCCCACGCCCGACGTCATCCGCGCAGCGCATCGAGCACTACACGGCAACGCACCCCTGGCTGGTCTACGAGCTCGACGGCCACGTCGTCGGCTACGCCTACGCCACCCGGCACCACGAGCGCGCCGCCTACGACTGGTCCTGCGAGGTCAGCGTCTACGTCGACCGCACCCTGCACCGCCGAGGCATCGGCCGCGCCCTCTACGCCGTCCTCCTGCGCGCCCTGCAACGCCTCGGCTACTACAACGCCCTCGCCGGCGTCACGGAGCCGAACCCGGCCAGCATCGGCCTCCACGAAGCCATGGGCTTTCGCCGCTGCGGCGTCAACCGCAATGTCGGCTACAAAGACGGCCGCTGGTGGGACGTCGCCTATCTCGAAACGCCACTACAGGACACCTACCCGGACACGGTCAGCGCGCGCCCGAAACGCATGGACGAGCTGTCGGAGCCAGAACGAAACGCCCTGCTCCAGGACTGACCTGCGAGCGGCGCAAACCGTAGGGGCGCATCGCGATGCGCCCTACAGCGCCCCGCACTGGCACCACGCCCTCTCATCGCGACCGGAGCGCCGACGCCCAAAGCCATGCCAGAGACGCCGTTCCCTCGCCCTGCCAGGCCTGTCCTGAGCGAGATTGAAGGAGTGAGGGCTAGGGTGACGGTCGCTATCCGCCTCGTACAATGCGAAGCAAACATCGCTCGCACCGCACACAGGAGGACGCATTGACTTCGAGGCCGTTTCCCACGCAGTCGGAGGACTTCAACGAGTGGTACAACCAGCTCGTCCTGAAGGCGGAGCTGGCCGACTACGCGCCGGTTCGCGGCTGCATGGTCGTGCGGCCCTACGGCTGGGCCCTCTGGGAGGGCATCCAGCAGGCGTTGGACAAGCGATTCAAGGCCACCGGCCACGTCAACGCCGGCTTCCCCATGCTCATCCCCATGTCCTTCTTCGAGCGCGAGAAAGAGCACGTCGAAGGCTTCGCGCCTGAGCTCGCCGTCGTCACCCACGGCGGCGGCGAAGAGCTGGCAGAGCCCCTGGCCGTACGTCCCACCTCCGAGACGATCATCGGCCACATGTACGCCCAGTGGATCCAGTCCTATCGTGACCTGCCCGTGCTGATTAACCAGTGGAATAGCGTCATGCGCTGGGAGCTGCGTACCAAGCTCTTCCTTCGCACGTCCGAGTTCTACTGGCAGGAGGGCCACACCGCCCACGCCACCTCCGACGAAGCCATGGCCGAGACCCTGCAGATGCTCGACATCTACGAGGACTTCGCCGTCAACGAGGCTGCCCTGCCGGTGATCAAAGGCCAGAAGTCCGAGTCCGAAAAGTTCGCCGGCGCCGAGAAGACCTACAGCATCGAGGCCATGATGGGCGACAAACGCGCATTGCAGGCCGGCACCTCCCACTTCTTCGGCCAGCGCTTCGCCAAGGCCTTCGACATCGACTACCTCGACGCCGACAACACCCTGCAGCACTGCTGGACCACGTCCTGGGGCCTCTCCAGTCGCTTCATCGGCGCCATCGTCATGGCTCACGGCGACGACGGCGGCCTCGTCCTGCCGCCCCGACTCGCACCCCACCAGGTCGTCATCGTGCCGATCTGGCGCAAGGACGAGGAGCAGGCCGGCGTCATCGAAGAGGCCGAGAAGCTGGCGCAGGAGCTATCGGAGTTTCGCGTCAAGGTCGATAAGCGCGAAGGCCACTCGCCCGGCTACAAGTTCAACGACTGGGAGATGCGAGGCGTCCCCCTGCGCATCGAGCTCGGTCCCCGCGACATCGCCGATAACCAGTTCGTCGCCGCACGACGCGACGTCCCGGGCCGCGACGGCAAGCGCAACGTCGCCCGTGGTGCCGCGGCCGGCACCGTCGGTGAGCTGCTCGCCGAGATCCAGCAGGCCATGTACGACAAGGCCCTCGCCTTCCAGCAGTCCAATACCCATGAGCCCACCACCTACGGCGATATCGTCCGACGCCGTCGAAGACGGTTTCGCCTCGATCTGGTGGTGCGAGCAGGACGACTGCGAAAAGGCGATCAGGGAAGACACCGGCGCCACCTCCCGCAACATCCCCCTCGATCAGCCCGGCGGCACCAGCACCTGCCTTCGAGACGGCCGCCCCGCATCCCGCAAAGGCCATCTTCGGCAAGGCCTACTGACCGAGGGCAAAGGTAATCATCGCCCAGCAACCTCGGGCGCGCTTGACCACGGCATCCTGAGCCTGTCGAAGGACGCCCACATCCCAACGTCCCCGACACGCCCTGCCCCCGCGGACGGCCGACGGTGTGTTGAACGAAGTCACCACCGAAACGAAGTGCCGCCAAACATTTCCCTCGCCCCATGGGAGAGGGACGAAACGCCCAACGCCATCTCGAATCGCCATCAGCCGCAGGGTGAGGGCCAGCCCCTCCTGTGCCCAACCGCCTACTGTGCCTATGCCTGTGTGCCCGAAGGGCGCTACGCGATCCCGTGCTTCTCCAGAAACGCCCGCGCCCCCGCGACCAAGCGTCCTCCGGCTCGTGCTGGTCGATCTCCATTACCCGCAGCGCACCCGGCGGCAGGTGCTCCGCGACCATGCCCCAGTCCAGCGTCCCGTTCCCGGGCCCACGATGGTCCAGGATGCCTCGCACGTCGTGCAGGTGCGAGCCGATGATCCGGTCGCCGATCGCGTCGAACCACGACGTCAGCTCGATCATCCCCAGGCGCGACTGCACCTCGGTGTGGCCGATGTCCCACCAGAAGCCTGCCTCCACGTTCGTGTAGGGCGCCAGCAGCTCGGCAGCCTCGGCCGGGTGCGGGATCTCGTGGTAGTTCAGCCGGCTCTCGATGCCGATGGCGATGCCGCTGCGGGACGCATACTCGACAAGCTGCGCCAGCGACGCCTTCGCGACCTCGAGGTGCTCCGCGGCGCCCTCGGCCCGCGTCACCGCCAGCACCCGCCGCGCCTCGTCCCACTCGACGCCCTCCGTCTGCCCCGACTCGTACAGCCGGCGCACGGTACGCTCCTCGTCGCATCGATCGTCACCGACGCCGCCGAGGTGCACCACGACGTATCGCAGGCCCGCCTCCGCGGCGTAATCGATCGTGCGCTTCGTCTCCTCGAGGGCGAATCGAGTCTGATCGGCGTCCGGCGAAGCCAGGTTCAGCTCGGCGTTTCGGCGGCCGTTCTCCAGGATCCGATTCGGTGTCGGCGCATGCAGGCTCGATAGCGGCACCACACCCTGAGTTAGCAGCGCCTTCAGCCCATCCGGGTTAGTCAGGTGGCTGACCTCGATGGCGTCGTAGCCGAACGCAGCGATGTAGTCCCGGAAGTAGCCCAGGTCCTCGAAGCGCTCCTGCTGCGCCCACATCGTGCTCAGCGATAGGTAGGTCACGCCTTCAGCATACGGGCCCGACACGCCGATTTCAGCGACTGTCAGTCAACAACCGCACATATCCTGCAAGGCCCCATAAACTGTGACAGCGAGCAATCGTCTCGGCGAGGCGTCGATTGTCCAACCCAAGCGATCTGTCGCATCATGCCATCACTGTGCACCGACTCCTGTCGCGTCTTTCACTCGATAGCGTCAAGGACTACATCCAGATTGGCGTAGGCCTCTCTTTTATCTCGGGCGGCATCATCACGGTGCTGACTCTGTTCGGCGGCGGTGGCGGCGACTCTCCCCCGGCTGCCGTCGCGCCCACCAGCACGCCTGCCGCAACGGCGACACTCGCGCCAGCTCCTACCGAAACTCCATCCCTCACCGGCGAGTTCTTACGCGTCCAGTTCGGCACCCAGCAGGACCCCGCGACGTCGCTCCCTGCCGGCGATACCGTCGGCCCGGACGACGACCTCACGGCCTGCCCCGGCGACACCCTCTACGCCTGGGTCGAACACAGCTTCCACGACGGCGACGTGATCACCGGGCGTATCTCCAGCCGCGCCGGCACCCTCTTCAGCAGCTCCGTCCCCGTCGACGAGCGCGCCCCCAACTTCTGGATCGGCGTCCAGCTCTCGGATACCGGCATCCACACCCTCACCGTCACCCTGGACGGCACGGACGTGACGAAGTCCTGGAGCGTCAACGTAATCTGCGGGTGACCTTGGACCACGCCTACCTAGAACGAGCCGCCAGAATTTAGCTCACCGGTTAGCAGCGAGCTCTGTTAAACTCACATCTGATGCGATTGATATCTTTGCATGCGCGCGGATTCCGCAGTTTCGAGGATGTCGACATTCCCCTCGCCCCCCACTCAGTATTGGTCGGCGAGAATAATGTCGGCAAAAGCTCGGTTGCCCTCGCAGTCGAACGCATTCTGGGTGCATCACCACTTAACAATCCCAAAGATCGCCGGATCAATTCAACTCTTGAACCATACTTGGAACTTAGAATCGCGGACGTAGCAAAGGTGCTTGTCGAGACCGTCGCAAGCATCGCATCGAAACCCGAACAACGAGAACTCAAGAGCTTGATTGAGAGGGAAGGTGATGAGTTCACAATAGAGGCCAGATACCGTCAGGCTCCTGTCATTCGGTTCGGTAACTTCTTTTTACGAGGCCAGTACCTGTCGTACGGCCAACCCATTCAGGACAAACACTTCCCCTCAGCAGACTTTGCCGTAGCCACACGGGCCGGCCCGAATCAGATAGCCGCCAGCCTCAGTCTAGGCACTTGGGACATAGCAGACGCTAGTGTGTATCAAAGGCTCTTCGATGAACTACGTCAAAGGTTCAGACATTTTCGCGAGTTCCGCGAGCGAATTGAGCCTCAGGGCTCCGCAGCAATGGCGTCATACACCGGACTGGATACTGCCGACGTCCTATTCAATCTGAGGACTCATCCCCGATCGGCAGAACGTTCTCGCTATGCCCAAATAATCGACACCTTCAAGTCCCTCTTCCCTCTCTTTCACGTCGAAGCTGTCAGCCAAGAGCCTGGCGCCAGAAAGCCCGAGGTGCAGTTCTACTTGCCAGGAACAGAGTTACCGCTAGAGCTTGACCAAATGAGCGCAGGTATTCACCAAGTACTCACACTGCTCACGAACCTGATTGGGCAAGAGGGACTCATTTTGTTCATTGAACACCCCGAGCAACACCTTCATCCCCACGGAATGAGATTCCTATCAAGGATCCTCACTGAGGCCTCGGCCGAGAATCAGGTGATCGTGGCCACACATGATCCCAACTTCTTGCCTGCAAGTCTGGATGGTGTTGTGCGGTTTAGTTGGCAGCCCACGCACCAACCGCCGTAAAAACGCCCCCGGACACCGTCAGCGACCTAAACCGGCAGCAGATCGGTCGAGTAATGCGTAACCCGTCCAACCGCGAGCTGATGTTTGCCCGAGCAGTCCTGCTCGTAGAGGACGAAAGCCAGCGGGCATTCTTATCCGCCGTGGCTCCAACACTTGGCTTTGACCTGGATGCAAATAGCGTCTCTGTCATCGATGTCGGCGGACAGAACGGCTATCGCCCATTTCTGACACTACTCGATTCCTTCGCGCTCCGACACATTTGTCTACGGGACCTGCCCTGGGGGGACCCGATTCTATATCCAGCGAACAGATTTTTCGCTCTTGGCAAGGAAATAGAAGACTATCTGGACGACGCAGGGCTCAAAGAGTCGCGGAGATCCATAATCGCTGAGCACGGGAACAACAAAGCAAGAGTAGCTAGGCTGCTTGGAGAGTCACTGACCAAAGATGAAGTACCCCATCTATTCACTGACGTCTTGAGTTCAGTGATCAGAGTTGCTAGCCGGCAATCAGAGGAACATTCACAATGAAACTCGCATTCCTTGACCCCCTCGAGGCTCGCCTCGCTGACTTCCCCAAGACCTACCTCGACGACCACGAGGTGCTCACTCACCACGGAGCGCGGCGTCCTGCCCGACGGCATCGAGGACGCCGAGGCCATCGCCTGGTGGTCCTACCCCGTCGACCGCGCCCTCATCGAGCGCCTGCCGAGGCTGCGGTTCCTCCAGCGCATCGGCCACATGCGCACGAAGGGCGACACCTCGGCGGCCCTCGCGAAGGGCATCCCTGTCTCCGCGCTGCCCCACGGCGTCTCGGACCGCGTCGGCCAGCGCGCCCTCGCCCTCACCCTCGCCGTCATCCACCAGCTCCGGCCCGGCCACAACGCCATGATCGCCGGCCTCAAACCCCAACAACTTCCCGGAGGTAGAGGCCCTCGGCCCGCCGACGGCGATGAACTGGACCGGCACGCCCTGGCCCGACACCCTCAACGACAAGACCGTCGGCATCATCGGCTTCGGTGAGATCGGCGCCAGCCTCCGGCGCCTCATCCGCCCGTACGACTGTCGCGTGCTCTACCACAAGCGCACTCGCCTCAGCCCGGAGCTCGAAGCCTACTTCGGCATCGAGTACGCCTCCCTGGAGGACGTCTTCCGTCAGAGCGACGTCGTCGAGTCGATCCTTCCCTACTCGGAAGAGACGCGAAAGCTCCTTGGCGCCAAGGAGTTCGCCATGATGAAGCCGGACGCCATCTTCATCAACGTCGGCCGCGGCAACACCGTCGACGAACCCGCCCTCATCGAGGCCTTGCAGAACGGTACCCTCGCCTACGCAGGCCTCGACGTTTACTCGACCGAACCGCTGCCCGTCACCAGCCCTCTGCTCAAGCTCGACAACGTCGCCCTCACGCCCCACAACGCCGGCGGCACGCCCGGCTGGGTCAACACCTTCCAGCGCATCGCCGAGAACCTCCGCCGCATCGAAGCCGGAGAAGCGCCCATCCTGCCAATGTCACCCGGCGACCCCCAGTTCCCTTAGGCAATCGGGGTCTACCCCTTGGGGAGAGGCAACGGCACAGGCGAGCGAAGCTACTCCGGTGCCCCATCAGCATTACGAGGCGCTCCAGGGCCACGTGCGCCCCAAGCCGCCTCAACAGAGCATCCTGAGCCTGTCGAAGGACGCAAGCGCCTCAGCGTGAACGGAAACCCGTCAGGCCTTCGACACCTTGTAGTTCGACAAGCTCAGCATGCCGCAAGCCCCTTTAACCCAGCACGCCGCCTCCCAATGCCTGTGCCTGTGCCTGTTGCCCTATCCCTCACACGCAACGAAGGGGAAGCCATCCTTGGCCTCCCCTTCGTTGTGGAGAAGATTGCGTCTCTGAGTTCGTCTACGCGGCGGCTGACTGTCGCAGCGTCTCCAGCTTGTGGCCCATGTCGCGGTTGGCACCGCGGGCGATGCGGCCGCGGTGGCGTGCATAGAGCACGGACGCCACGACGCCCGCAAGCGCCATGGAGACCACACCAGCCGTAACCGTGCCGAGTGAGCTAATCAGGTCAACTGGGACGACCAGAAAGGCCGTCAGGATGAGTACCTGAGCCACGATGAGTTCTAGAGCTGTCCGACCGTATCGCATGGAAACCTCCCGTACTGGTAGCAGGCTCCTCGTCCCCCGGCGAACGGGTACGAAAAAGCCTGCCTCTAAATAAGGCAGGCCGGTCGGTTTCGCCTCTAGCTCCCGCAACACCCCAGGCGACCAGTTAATGGGTGAGCGATCTTTGCTCCCGGCTATTCGGCCATCCCTGGTCCGTTGTCGCCGGGGATCCATCCCCTTGCACTTACTAAAACAGGCTTACGCCAGGTTTGTTACACCCCGGCAAGGACCTCGCGGAAAAATTTGGGACACGTAACAACGAAACGCCTGCCCAAACCCCGTCGCCCCAATGGAGACGGTCGACGTCGGGCTAATCCGCCAGTTGAGGGTGCTACTCAGGCTTCTTGTCGCTGTGTCCCAGCGGCCGGTCGGGGTCGATGCGGTCTCGCACCAGCTGCTTCAGCTCCGGCAGCTCCGGGAATCGGTGCTCCGCGGCACGGGACCAGATCGTCTCGCCGTCCAGGCGCACCTCGAACACGCCGCCCTTGCCGGGCACCAGCGCGACCTCCTTGAGGTCATCGACGAACGTCGTCAGCAGCTCCTGCGCCGTCCAGCCCGCCCTCAGCAGCCAGCGACACTGCGTGCAGTATTCGATTTCGAGTCGTGGAGAGCGCTGCATGCGCCCAGTTTAACGCGTTCGGAAACTCCCGCCGCTCCCCGAGGTTCTCGAAGGGTTAGCCTCCCGAGGCTGTCTGCGCCTGACGCTCGCCCATCGACGGGCGTTCCGGCGGCACGGGCCGCTTGGCGAAGATGAAGAACCCCGACCCGAGGCCCGCGAGCACAGCCAGGATCGAGAAGCCCAGTTCGTAGTTTCCTGTCCGGTCCGCCATGATCCCGGCGAACAACGGCCCGCCGACCTGCCCGAAGATGATCAGCGTTGTCGAGACCCCCATGATCGCCCCGAAGTAGGTGCGCCCGAAGTAGTCGGCCCGGATCGCCTGCATCATCGGCCCGCGCGCCCCCCAGGCCAGGCCGTGCAGCACCGCAAACGCGATCACCATGATAACGTTCGTGGCGAAGGCCACCAGCAGCATGCCGACCATGTGCATGAGCATGCAGGTCGCGGCCAGCATGCGCTTATCGACACGGTCGCCGATCGCGCGCCGATCAGCATGCCGATGATCTGGAACACGGTCATCAGCGTCACCACCAGCGCCGCCGAACCCACCGAGTAGCCGAGGTCTTCTTTAAGGTGCGAGATCACGTGCACGCTCACGGCGCCCACCACGAACAGCGCCGAGCCATGGCCCAACGAAATCAGCCAGAACGCCGGCGTGTGCATCGCCTCCCGCAGGGTGAAGTCCCGGCTGGGCCGATTGTTTGTGGTGGTAGTGTCTGAGTTCCCGGTGGTGTCCAGCGCCGCCGCCGGCATGTCGACGACCGACTCCTGCGCTGGCACTCGGACGGGGGGTTCCGGCTTCCGGATGCCGTCCACGACCTCCCCGTAATCCTCCGGCCGTCGTCGCATCACCTGCGCCAACGGAATCCCGATCACCATCATCAAGATGCCGGACGTGAACGCGGTCTCGCGCCAGCCCCAATGCTCCAGCGAGAACGCGATCAGCGGCACCAGCAAACCGCCGCCCGCGAAGCCCAGCGACATCGTCGAGAGCACGCGCGCCCGCTTGCGCTCGAACCAGTTCACCATCGCCACTGTCAGCGGGAAGAACGCCGTGAAGCTGAAGCCAACCGCCATCAAGACGAAGACCGCGTAGTACTGCCACAGGCTCTGCACCTGGCTGAGCAGGATGAACCCGATACCGAAGATGATGAAGCCGATGCGCATGGTGACTCGCGTACCGACGCGGTCCAGGATCGGGCCCTGGAACGGCCCCACGAGGCCGGAGATTACTTGTGTAAGGGAGATCGCACCTGAGAGCGCCGTCTTGCTCCAGCCCCGCTGCTCCTGCAGCACGGCCACATAGGCGCCGTAAGACTGCATGAGGAGGCCGGCAATCAGTAGCTGGATCGCCGTGGCGGCAGCTACCATCCACCAACCGTAGAAGACCCGCGATGTGTAGCGGCGGATCATGAGTGGGCGATTGGCACGAGGTTTACTCCAGCTAGAAGGGGCTGCGCAGAGTCTATCAGACCTTAACTAGGTAAATCATTCGAAGCGGTGCCCGCGCTTGCAAATCCTGGGTACCGGGTTTAGATTCTTTTTGGATTTTTCCTCGGCGAAATAGGAATGATGCCGATAGCGCGTCGCGCAATGATCATTGGCCTTCTGGGCCCGGCAATTCAGGCCCTTGGCTTCCTATGGGCCGCACTGCACCTGGCACTACTTCACTGGTCCGGCGAATTCAGCACCCGGCACCTCATGTACCAGCCAGGTGTACTCCTCATCATCGTCGGCCTATTCGTCTCGTTGGTTTGCGTCCCCATCGCCATAGAGGTCGCAAGAGCCTCAGAAGAAGACGTCGAGATCCCCGTCTATACGCCCCCTGCCGTCGAATCCGGCGATGGCGGCGACGGCCACGACCCGAGAGAAGCCCGTCGCAGACGGCTGGCTAGATATTCGACTGAAAGAACCCATCAATCCACAGGTCAAGGGCCACCAACGCGATCCCCAGGCTGATCAGCAGCGACCGGTTCAGTGAACCCGGTTGTAACCCCTGGTAGTACCGCAACCCCGCCAGAACCAGGACGAGGATCCCCAGCCCCACGTGCGAGACGATCACAGGCATGTCGCCGCTCAGGTGGAAACCCAGCGTATCGAAGCTCGCGAGCACCAGCGCCGGCACCACCAGCGCATCGGCGTAGCGCCGGTCCAGCTCACCGAGGCGGTATCGCGCTTCCGCCCAGCCTCCGGCGATCATCGGCAGGCCCATCGTCACGTGTACTAGTCGCGCCGCCGGCTCGATGAACGCGACGATCACCATGCCCCAGCCCAGGAAGATCAGGATGCCCGGGAACAACATGCGCCGCACCATGCTGCGATGCCACACCTTGCCCGCGAGGCTCTCGACGGCGAGCAGGACTGCGACAAAAAGAAGACCGGCCCCGAACACATGATGCGATTCGGCCGGTCGAGGGATCCACGGAAGGTCGTCCGGGGTCGGCAGGTGGAGCAGGACTGAGAGTGCATCTGGCGATAACATCACCGCATCCCGAAGACTTAAAACGACGGGGGCGCCAGATTCTGGCTACGCGGAGTTTAGTCTTCTCCGGCCAGGCTGTCATGTGACCAGGCTGTCATGTGAAATGTACGCTGGGCCGGTTGCTGAAACCCTACTTGCCCGCGGGCTTTGCGATCTTGCTCTCGATGTGCGGCTTGATGTGCTTCTGGTGAGTCAACTCGACCACCTTGCCGCACTTGGGGCAGCGCGCCGTGTTGGCGGCGCTGTAGACCTTATCGCTGGAACCGGCGCACCAGATGCTCACGTTAGCTTCGCTCCTGCAGTGTTCGTAACGTATTCGCTTGGATTCTAACGCGAGCCCGCCTTTAGGGCGAGGCTATCGCGGCAGACTCTAGCGTTTGCTAGACTGGGCGAGCACCTTCCGGTCGGGGCGTAGCGCAGTCTGGTAGCGCACTTGAATGGGGTTCAAGAGGTCGGAGGTTCGAATCCTCTCGCCCCGACCATCCATCGACACTATGAAGGCCCTCTATGCGGAGGGCCTTTCGCGTTGATTTTCGATCCGAAATACGCCTGCACCGGCACGTCGCGCGGCAACAGGTACGAGAGCTCTCAGCTTCCGTGCAGCTTCTTGTGCAGAGGCGTCGCCATGCCGGAGTCGCCGAGCCACTGTTTCACAACCTCACCTGACCCCAGCGGTTGACGCCGACATCACGACAAGCATGTCGCACGTCACGAAGCGCATGTGCTACGGCCACAGCCTCCACGCGATGCCCCGTACTATCACGACTGCCCCCGGGCCTGGGGATTGCGATTGTCAATGAGGCCCGCCACGATCACCCATGAACGCCAGAATCATCGCAATCGAGTGCCATCTTGTCAGAGCCCTGGTCGTCGTGCATGCTGGCGGCGTGGCTGTGCCTTCTGCCAACCAGGACTGGCTCGCACTCACCCCTGAGGAGGCGCTGGAGCCGGACCTGCCCATCTGCGACCCGCACCACCACCTCTGGGACAAGCGACCTGACCGCCTGGCGCCCCGCTATTTGTTAGACGAGCTTCTGGAGGACACGAACGGCGGACACAACGTCGTATCAACCGTGTTCATCGAGGTCGGCGCCATGTTCAAGGCTGGCGGCCCTGAGCACATGCGCCCATTGGGCGAGGTCGAATTCGTCAACGGCATCGCCGCGATGGCCGCATCCGGCATCTTTGGCTCAACGCGTGTAGCAGCCGGGATCATCGGCACGGCGCAGCTGCGCATCGGCGCCTCAGTTGGCGAGGTGCTGGACGCCGAGATTGCGGCAGGCGGTGGCCGTTTCCGGGGTATTCGACTGGGTGCCGCCTGGGACCCGTCGCCGGAGATACCCAACCACCGCACCAACCCGCCGCAGAACATGCTGCTCCAGGACGACTTCCGTGCCGGATTCGTAGAACTGGGTCGCCGTGGCCTCTCGTTCGAGGTCTGGTGTTACCACCCCCAGATTCCCGACGTGATCTCCCTGGCCCGCGCCTTCCCTGACACGATCATCGTGCTCGATCACCTCGGCGGTCCGCTGGGCATGGGGCCTTACGCCGGTAGGCAGCAGGAAGTCTTCGAGCAGTGGCGAGGATCGATGCGGGAGCTATCGAGCTGCCCAACGTCTACGTCAAGCTTGGCGGGTTAGGCATGGAGGTCAACGGATTCGGCTGGGAGAATCGGCCGAGACCGCCGACCAGCGAGGAGTTGGCGGCGGCTACTCACCCCTACTTCGACGTCGCAATTGAGCAGTTCGGCGTCGAGCGCTGCATGTTCGAGTCCAACTTCCCGGTCGACAAGCTGAGCTCCAGCTACACGGTATTGTGGAACGCCTTCAAGCGCGTCGCATCGGGTTACTCCCCCGCCGAGAAGGCGCAACTCTTCCACGACACCGCTGATCGTGTCTATCGCCTGAAGGGTGGCTAGCGCCAACCTGCGGGTGAGCCTCGAAAGGTCTGTAAGCTGATCGAAAACGCACTCCACGTCAGCCGTTTCGATCGTGATTGCTGATGAGGCCGCCCTCAATTGACGGTCCGTTGTTTGCCCTGACTACCCATCGCCCCTGGGCGCTCGCCTGCGAGTAAGCTAACGCAGCATGCGTATCACACGACAGGCCCGGCTACTGCTCCTACTGATCGCCTGCCTCGCCTTCGCTTGTAGCGGCGATACCAAAGACGACGAACCGACTCCCACTGTCGCCACATCACCTATCCCAACAGCCGCTGCTCCTACGACCGAGCCGACCGACACCCCATCGCCTGCAGTCGTCCCCACGGTCACCCCAACACCCGGTGCCACCCCGCCGGAAGAAACTCCGACCCCGGCGACGGTCGAATGGAAGGACCTTTTCGACCAGGACACCGGCGCCTTCTCCCCAGTGCCCCCTGGCGTCACCGTCGCAGGCTTCCCACAGGTTGATCTCGAGCCCGCGTTCGACGGCCTGACCTTCGAGCGCATGACCGGGCTGTACGAGGATGCTACTGGCGCCTGGTACGTCACCGAGCAGCCCGGGCGCATCGAGCGCATCGATCCCTCCACTGGCGAAGCCACTCTCTGGCTCGACCTCACCGATCGCGTATTGGACGACCACAACGAGAAAGGACTCGGTGGCTTTGCCCTCGCGCCTGACTTCGGGGCATCGGGCCTCTTCTACGTCACCTATACGAACGAATTTGCCAGCACCCTCGCCCGGTTTCACGCCTTAGATTCCGTCGCCGATCCCGCCTCGGAGCAGGTCCTGCTGACTGTCTATCAGCCGGGGGAGATTCACAACTTCGGCCAGATCGCATTCGGTCCGGACGGCTACCTCTACGTCGCTTCCGGCGACGGAGGCGTGGAGGGCGACTTCCTCAACCTCGCTCAGAATCTCACCGCCCTCTACGGCAAGATCCTCCGCCTCGATGTCTCCGATCCCGACGGCGATTACAGAGTGCCCGCCGACAACCCCTTCTCCGGCGTGCCGGACGCCCAACCCGAGACCTGGGCTTACGGCTTCCGCAATCCCTGGCGCTTCTCCTTCGATCACGCCACCGGCGACCTTTGGACCGGCGACGTCGGCGAGTACACCCGGGAGGAGATCGACCTTGTCCAGCCCGGCGGTAACTTCGGCTGGCATATCACTGAAGGCTCCGGCTGTCGGAACGGTGCCCCGGCTTGTCGTACCGCCGGCTTCGTTCCACCGGTCTACGACTATCCCCACAGCGAACACGCCTGCGCCATCATCGGCGGGTTCGTCTACCGCGGCAGCGCCATCCCGGACCTCCAGGGCGCCTACGTCTTCACTGACCTCTGTAGCGGCGTCCTCGACGCCCTCCGCGTCGAGGACGACACACTCGAAGGTCCCGTCGAAATCGCAAACACTGGTGTGCTCTCCGGCTCGCTTGCTCAGGACAACGACGGCGAACTTTACGTCCTCGAACTCGCTACCAAGGGCCGCATCTTCCGCGTCGTCCCCTAAACGACGCTCTGCAGCTCGACAAGCGCGGTCATTGGTCGCATCTTCCACGGACTAAAAGGACGGGACAAAAAGAAACGCCCCGGCTTGTACTTTCCGGAGCGTATTCCCTATCACTTCCCCAACGCACTTCCGGCTCCAAGGCTCACATCTCGCAGCAGTGTCTTTGCAACGTGTGAACCGGCTTTGCTGGAGCCCGAGGTTCCTGGCAGTTAACTCATAGCGCTCAGGAGCCAGGGAGCCGGGACAATCTGCGCCTCAGTGGCGCTTGGTTTAACCATCCAACTGCCCTCCTTTCTCCACCTGTATTTTACCACTCTGGCGGCAAACCGGCGCATCTTTTTGGAAATGACGCCCTAGCCCTCACCCCGCGAAAACACCTGGAACAGGCAGCCCTCCGGACCTCGAAAGTAGCACCAGCGGCCGTACTTCGGCCCGCCCTCTACCTCCGTCACGAACTCGACGCCTCGTTCCGACATCTCTTGCCGAAACGCCGCCACATCGTCCACCTCGATGCCCGCCACAACTGGAGACTCAAACAAAGCGTGCTCCGGACTCCGCGGCCCAAACAGCTCGAGCACCTGGCCGGAGGGCATCCGGAACACCGTATCGTCCCGGGACTCGCTCGCCCGCACCTGCTCCATCCCCAGCGTTTCCCCGAAGAACTTCGCGGCCTCCGCCCGGTCGCGTACCTTCAGACCAACCCACCCCAGCCCAAGAATCTCCATTGCAACCTCTCCTTCCTTCGAAGCCTGCGTCACGTCGCCCTGGGCACCCTAACGCCGCTCCACCCGCGCTGAACGGTCCGAAGCATACGCACAGTGTCTGCCCATCTTATCGGCGCGCAGAAACAGAAGACCGGCCCTCAACTGAAGGCCGGTCTCTATCGTGATAACGAAACGAAGGGGCAGGGCTCATCCCTGCCCGGAGCGCCAGATGCTTACGCCTCGCTGGTCGTCCCCATCTCTTCGGCCTGACGCCGGCGAGCTATTGCAACGTCTTCGCCCGCCATCTCTTCTTCTCGCTGCGCCTGCTCCTGTTCGTAGGCCATGCGGTAGAGGTTGGCGTAGATGCCGTTCTTGCGCCAGCAGCTCGTCGTGGTTGCCGATCTCCGCAATGCGACCCTCGTTCAGTACGACGATGCGGTTGGCCTCCCGGATCGTCGAGAGCCGGTGCGCGATCACGAACGAGGTGCGGTTCTTCAGCAGCTCCCGCAGCGCTCGCTGGATGATGACCTCGGTCTGCGTGTCCACGTAGGCCGTCGCCTCGTCCAGTACCAGGATGCGCGGCTGCGCCACGATCGCGCGGGCGAAGCTGATCAGCTGCCGCTGCCCCAGCGAGAGGTTCTGGCCGCGCTGCTGCAGCACGGTGTCGTAGCCGTTCTCCAGCCGCATGATGAACTCGTGCGCACCAACGGCCGTCGCGGCCTCCTGCACCTGCTCCAGCGATGCGTCCGGCCGCCCGTAGGCGATGTTCTCCCGCACGCGTGCCGGTGAACAGGTAGGGCTGCTGCAGCACCACACCCATATGGCGCGTCAGTGAGCGTCGCTTGATGTCGCGGATGTCGTGGCCGTCGATCTTGATCGCGCCGGCTGTGACCTCGTAGCCCCGGCTGACCAACGACGTGATCGTCGTCTTGCCGGCGCCGGTCGGCCCCACGAAGGCGATCGTCTCGCCCGGCTGCACGTGCAGGTCGATGTCCTGCAGGATCGGGATGCCTTCGATGTAGTGGAAGTAGACGTGGTCGAAGTCGACCCGGCCCTCCACCGTTTCCAGCTCCACCGCGTCCGGCTTGTCGACGATGCGCGCCGGCGTGTCGAGCACCTCGAAGATGCGCTCGCCGCCCGCCATCGCTCGCTGGAACTGCGTGTACTGCATGATCAGTTCGCGGATCGGGTCGAAGAAGCGCGCAACGTACACGATGAACGCCGCCAACGTACCGATAAGGGCTGGCGACGTCGACTGTAGTTCGAGTTGATCGCCCGCAAACCGCCGACGATCAGCACCGCCGAGACGCCGATCGCGACAGCGATCTCGATCACCGGCATCGCTGCCGAGCTCACGAGCGCCGCCCAGTTGTTGGAGACGCGGTTCTGGTCGTTCAGGCGGTCGAAGCGGCGGCTGTTCTCGCCCTCGCGCGACATCGACTGCGTGGCGCGGACGCCGGAGATGCTCTCGGCCAGGTTGCCGTAAAGAGCGCTGATCGTCTGGCGAGTCTGCATGAACGCCGCGCGGGCTGCCCGCGCCCAGAACACCATGATCAGAATCAGCGGCGGCAGCACCGCGAAGGTCACCAGTGCCAGCTGCCAGTCGAGCGACAGCAGGATAACGATGATGATGCTGATGCCCAGCACGTTCGCGAGCGAGCTCAGGCTGCCCGTTGTCAGCAGGTCCTGCACCACCTGCACGTCGCTGGTCAGGCGGCTGATGATCCGGCCGACCTCCATCTCGTCGAAGAAGCTCAGCGACAGCTCCTGTACGTGGTCGTACATCGCCGACTGCAGCTTGCGCAGGATGCGAGTTCCCATCCAGGCCGTCAGCAGCTGCTGCGCCATCTGGGACGACATCTGCACGAGCGCGAACACGACCATCATGCCGCCGTACAGCTCAACGGCGCTGGTGTCGCCGCGAAGGGCAGCGCGTGTGATGAAGCCGATGAGCAGCGGCTGGATGAACTGGCTGACCGCTGTGATGATCAGCAGGATCAGCGAACCGAGCGCGTGGAACTTCCACTCCTTCATGTACGGCAGCAGTCGCCGGACTACCTCAGCGTCGTAAACCTTGCCGAGGTAGTCCTCGTCCCAGCCGTCATGCGTGCGGCGCATGCCACCGGGCCACCGCCACCCATGCCCTGCGACCAGCCGCCGGCGCCGCCTCCCCATAAAGTCATCGGTGAATTCCTTTGCTAGGTATCTCGTTCGCAGGACCAGAACGCTGGTCGGACCGCGGTACTGCAGGCCGTCGAGGCCTGTGTCGTTACTCCCATCGACGGGTGCCGATACGCCTCGGCCGAGGGCTTCTTCCTGGTCCTTGAGCTCCAGGTCGTAGATCCGCCGGTACAGGCCCTGCTTCTCGATCAGCTCGCTGTGCTTGCCGCGCTCGACGATGCGGCCGTGGTCCAGCACGACGATCTCGTCGGCGCGCATGATCGTGCGCAGTCGCTGAGCGATCACGAACGTCGTGCGGCCGGTCATCAGCTCGGACAGCGCCTGCTGGATCAGGAACTCGGTGTGCATGTCCACGCTCGCCGTGGAGTCGTCGAGGATGATGATTTTCGGGTCCAGCAGCAGCGTGCGCGCGATGGCGATGCGCTGCTTCTGGCCGCCGGAGAGCGTCACGCCGCGCTCGCCGACCCATTCGTCGTAGCCCTGCGGCAGGCTCATGATGAAGTCGTGGATGCGGGCGATCTTCGCCGCGGCGATGATCTCTTCCATCGACGCGTCGGGCCGCCCGAAGGCGATGTTCTCGCGGATCGTACCGATGAACAGGAACACGTCCTGCTGCACGATGCCGATCGACTTGCGCAGCGATTCCAGCGTCAGGTCGCGGACGTCGTGACCGTCGACCGTGATGCTGCCCGCCGGTCACGTCGTAGAAGCGCGGCAGCAGGTTGACCACGGTCGACTTGCCGCTGCCGGGCGGACCCAGCAGCGCGATCACCTGGCCGGGCTCGGCCTCGATGTTGATGTCGTTCAGCACGCGCGCTGACGTTGTCGTAGCCGAAGCTGACATGCTCGAAGCTTGACGTAGCCCTGCGCACTCCGTCAGCTCGATCGCGTCGGCCTTCTCCGTCACCGCCGACTGCGCGTCGAGCAGCTCGAAGATGCGCTCCGAGGAAGAGATTGTGCGCATCAGCCAGTTCAGCGAGAAGCCAAGCTGGCGGACGGGCATCTGAAGCAGGTTCAGCCACAGCGCGAAGGTCAGAAGGTCCTCGCCGTTCAGCTTGCCCTCGCGTAATCAGCCAGGCGCCGAAGCTCATGCTGATCGCGATCTGAAGCGCGCCGAGGCCGATTAGCATCGGCTGGTTCATCGGCCTGGACCTTCGCGGCCTGATAGCTCAGGTCGGCCGAACGCATCGAAGCAACCTGAAAGCGTTCGCTCTCCAGGTCCTCGCGGCTGAACGCCTTCACGACCCGGATGCCGCTGAGCGCCTCTTCCGAAATTCGGGTTAGCTCGCCGATGTTGTCCTGCACCTTGAGCCAGATCGGCCGTACGGTGCGGGCCAGGACGAATGAGCGCCAGCCCATGATCGGCACCGTGATCAGGCTGACCAGCGCCAGCTTCCAGTCGATCCAGAACATGCCGGCGGTCGCCACGCCGAGCATGACGGCGATGTAGAGCAGCCGCAGGATGCCCTGCCCGGGGAACATGCGGATGCTCTCCACGTCCTGCGTGATGCGCGACATCACCTGGCCGGTCTGCACCTTGTCGTGGTAGGCATAGCTCAGCGACTGCAGGTTGTTGTAGATCGCGTTTCGGATGTCGTAGGAGACGTCCTGGCCGATCTTCTGGCTCAGGTACTGCTGCCCGAAGGCGGCCAGGCCCCTGCCGACGGCGAACAGGAGCACTGCCAGGCAGGCAAGATCAGCAGCAGTTGCTCATTGCCGTCGATGGCGACGATGTCGCCCGCGGCGTTCTTCTGGGGGTCCAGGCCGAACTTGATGGCGAAGTTCACCATCATCGGCCAGGCCATGCCGAATCCACCGGCGAAGAAGACGCAGACTGTAGCCAGAGTCATTTGGCCCTTGTAAGGGCGGAAATAGGTGTACAGGCGCAGCATCTGCTTCATGCCGAATAGTGTAGCAGGACTTCACCCTAACGTGAAGGTCTAGTTGAAACCGTGCATTAAATTCAGGTCACGATCACGCTCGCATCAGTGCCGGATCCGCGCCTCCCTCGTTCTAGAATGACGCGGACAGCCAAGGAGGCAGCCGATGACCCAGCAACGCTCCGTAGCAACCCTGAACGACATGCTGACGAAGGACCCAGGCAGCTTCGCCCTCCTGGATGTCCGCGAAACCGCCGAGTACAACCTCTCCCACATCGGCGGCTCCTGCTCCCTGCCCCGGCGCCTTCTCGAGTACCGCATCAGCCAGCTCGTACCCTGGCGCGGCGCCACGGTCGTCGTCTGCGACGACGACGGCGTCCGCGCCAACCTGGCCGCAGCCACCCTCGAAGCCCTCGGCTATACGGACGTGTCGGTGCTCACCGGCGGCATCAACCGCTGGGTCACCGAAGGCCACTCCACCGAATGGGGCCTCAACGTCCCCAGCAAGGACTTCGGCGAGAAGGTCCTCCTCCACCAGCACGTCCCCGAGGTGGAGCCTGACGAGCTCGCCTCCTGGCTCGATAGCGGCAAGCAAGCTCGATCATGCTCGACTCCCGCACGCCGGAGGAGCACAACCGCCAGTGCATCCCCGGCAGCCGCTCCATGCCCGGCGCCGAGCTCGGCCTCCGCGTCTGGGACCTCGTCCCCGACACCGACACCACCGTCGTCGTCCACTGCGCCGGCCGCACCCGCAGCATCATCGGCGCCGCCACCCTGCAGCGCCTCGGCGTGCCCAACGTCTTCGCCCTCAAGAACGGCACCATGGGCTGGCTCCTCGCCGGCCGCCAGGTCGAGACCGGCTCGACCGCCTCGACCTCCCCGAGCCCAGCGCCGATGGCCTCGCCCTCGCCCGCCAGAAGGCCCGCGCCGTCGCCGAGGAGGAAGGCGTGCGTTATGTCGACTACTCTGAAGCCCAGCGCATCGTCGAGAGCGCCGGCAGCGAGACCGTCTACTTGATGGATGTGCGCACCGCCGAGGAGTACACCGCCGGCCACATCCCCGGCTTCCGCCACACGCCCGGCGGCCAGTCCGTCCAGGCCACCGATAACTACGTCGCCATCACTCAACGGCACCCTCCTCTTCGCCGACGACGACAACGTCCGCGCCAGCATGACCGCCCAGTGGTTCCGCCAGATGGGCCACCCCAACGTCTGCGTCCTCGAAGGCGGTGTCTCCGCCTGGCGCGACGCCGGCCTCCCCCTCGTTACCGGACCCGATGACGAGGCGCCCCTTGGCCTCGATGCCGCCCGCGCCAAAGTCGGGACCACCTCGCCCTCGGCGTTGTCGAGTCTCCTCGGTTCCAGGGCTGCGCCCGTGATCTTCGTCGGCACCAGCGAGGAGTTCGCCCGCGGCCACGTCCCCGGCTCCCACTGGATCCCGAGAGGCTGGTTGGAACCACGTATAGAAGGTGTAGCCCCCAAGGGCTCGCACGTCGTCGTGACGGACCCGGACGGCATTGGCAGCAGCCTCGCCGCCGCCACCCTGCACGACCTCGGCTACGACGCCACTGCCCTCGAAGGCGGCCTGGCAGCCTGGACCGCCGCCAACCTCCCCCTCGAACGGGGCCTCACCGGCGTCACCGCCATCCCCAATGACGTCCTCCCCGCCCAGCGCTCCTACGCCGAGATGCACAACTACCTCCGCTGGGAAGAAGCGCTCGGCGCCAAGTACGAATAGAACCGCGGACACCTGGTGTCGATCTGGTCGTCGATATCGAATAAGGAAGGAACAGGAGCCACGAATGCCGACTGCAAGGGCTGAGAACCTCTACTTCTATAAGCAGGAACCGCACCAACGAGCCCGGCGCTGGCCGTACCTGGTACGGACGCTCGCAGAATTGCCTCGTCGCCTACTCCAAAGTCGACACAGGCGAACAACTGCAGATAGCGGCGTCGGAGAATGAGTACTTCATCGTCCTGATAGACGGGGCGATCGACGTGACCTCGGAGAACGGTTCGGCAGGTGTGGAGGGCACCGCCCAGGTCATCGTCCCTCCGGGCCGGAGCACCATCACGGCCACGTCCCCCAGTACCCTGGTTCGAGTGTTTGCTCCCCCACCCGCGGAGCTCGCGTCGCTCGCGTGTAACAGCGCCTCCTACGACGAGCCCCACCCCAATGTCGCCCCGCTGGAGCTGTGGCCGATGCCACAGGGTGGCTACAAGCTGCGCGTCTACCAGTACGACAAGATGCCCCCGGACTCGCGCAAGATATTCCGCAGTCGCAACATCATGATCAACTGGGCCGGCAAGTACGTCGGCCCCCGCGACGTTACACGCCTCAGCCCCCACAAGCACGACGACTTCGAGCAGGCCTCGCTCTGCATCGAGGGCAAGTACGTCCACCACGTTCGCTATCCGTGGGAGTCCGACTCCACCACCTGGATCGAAGATGATCACATCGAGATCGACACGCCGTCGATCACGATCATGCCGCCGCCCGCGCTGCACACCAGCGTCGCCATGGCAGACAAGAACTCGCTGATCGATATCTTCGCCCCGCCTCGCTTCGACTTCAGCCTCGGCGGCATGGTTAACGCCGAGAACAGCGAGGAATACCCGATCCCCGAGGGTGGCGGCGACACGATGCGAAGTGGCGAGAATTGTCAGATCGAAGGCGTTTGGCGGTCCACGTGCGATGACCACAACGACCTAACCGTGCGCAAAGGCGACCTCTTCCCGTCCTGCGCCGTCCACGGCAACGTGGAGTACAGGCTGGTCAGCTCCGCATAGCGTTCGACCCTCCTGCGTACCGGCATCAGCAACCTGCCGGGGCGTCGCGCCTGTGGTGGACACCTACCCGGTCAGCCTATCGCCCCTCCGTGCGCCAGGCTGACCGGTGCCAGGCGAACACCTGTTTCGCCCGAACCTTTACCGTAAGCATCTTGTTATGTATGGTCGATAAGCCTGCTATGGGCGCTTAACGCCCCACAAGACAGGCTTATTCGCTAGGAGGTATTGCACTTGCATACGAGGTCGCATATCTGATTTCGCGCAGACCAGCAGCCCGCGGAATATTCGGGATCGGGTTTCTGGTCATAGCTCTTATTTCAGGAGGCATCGTCACACTAGACTTCTCATCCGCGCATGAAGCGCCTATCGCACAGGCACCCCCGCCTGTAGCAAGCCCAGTAATCTCACCCACACCCGCGATTACACGTCAGCACTCCGAGAGTGCCGCCCTCGGCTACGTCATCGACGCCAGCCTGGAGCTCGCGGAGCATGTTGCCCACGCCGTGCGGCCGCCTGTGGCGGTCACTGCACCCATGCCGTCGCTCGTCACCCATTACGGCGAGTCCTACAACGGCCAGATCCTCGGCTGTGGCAACGGCTACTACTCGTCCGACAACCCCACGATCGTCGCAGTCAGTCCCGCCCGATACGGCGAGATGCCCTGCGGCACCCAGCTGCAGATCTGCGGCGCTGGCGGCTGCATCATTGCGGTGCGTCAGGACGCCTGTCCGGGCTGCTCCGCCAGTCTCTTTGACCTCTCGGAGTCCGCCTTCATGAGCGTCTGCGGCGTCGATAGCGGTGTCTGTGACGCCACGGTCAGTATTGTCGTTACTTGCGACTCGATGGACCTCGGCTGGGAAGATCGCCCGCAACCGACGCACACGACGTTGGACGACATCTCGGACGACGTCCTGATTGCCCACGGCATCGCGCCCAGGGCCCAATCGAGCGCTCCTGATGAGCCCGAGGCGGCGACGGCATCGACGCCGGGGTGTGTCGTGCCGTGATCGATGGGGCCCTCGCGCGTGCCTTATTCCCATCGGGATGCCGGTACGCGTCAGGGCCGCCACACCGTAAAGATCGCGTTAAGAGAGGCCGGACACTGCGTCCGGCCCTCTTCGCGTCTCGACACACCCGTATACACTCGATCTAGAGAGACGGAGGCTGAGATGAATAACGGCAGCAAGAAACTCGCGATCCTGTGCGGCGGCGGGCCCGCGCCGGGCATCAACAGCGTGATCTCCGCCGTCACCATCGAGGCGCGCAACTCTGGCCTCGACGTCATCGGTATCCGGGACGGCTTCGAGCACCTGATCGAGGGCGACACGTCCGAGATCCGCACGCTCGAACATCGAGGACGTGTCGCGCATCCACTTCCAGGGCGGGTCGATCCTGCGGACCTCGCGCGCCAACCCGACCAAGAGCCCCGAAGCTACGGCCAACGTCGTCAAGGCGCTGCAGAGCCAGGACGTCGCCTACCTCGTGACGATCGGGGGCGACGACACCGCGTTCGGCGCATCGACCGTGGCGCAGGCGGCCGGCGGCTCTCTGCGCGTCGCTCACGTGCCGAAGACGATCGACAACGACCTGCCGATGCCGCAGGGCATGCCGACGTTCGGCTACGAGACGCGCGCGCTTCGTCGGCACCGACCTCGTCCTGACGATCATGGAGGACTCTCGCAGCACGAATCGCTGGTTCGTGGTCGTGGTCATGGGGCGCAAGGCCGGGCACCTGGCGCTGGGCATCGGCAAGTCGGCGGGGGCTACGGTGACGATCATCCCGGAGGAGTTCGAGAAGCCCGCAGATCACCCTCGACGACGTGTCACGCGTGATCGAGGGCGCCATCCTGAAGCGACGGCTTAACGGCCAGTCGTACGGCGTCGCCGTCGTGGCGGAGGGGGTTGGGGAGCGCATCGACCCCGAGGAGCTGAGGCGCGGCACCGGCATCGACCTGAGCTACGACCCTTACGGCCACGTCGCGCTGGCCGATATCCCGCTGGCGGCGCTGATCAAGCAGCGGGTGCAGCGGCGGTTCCAGGAGCGAGGCCAGAAGATCACGGTGACGGACGTGACCCTGGGCTACGAGCTGCGCTGCCACCAGCCCATCCCCTTCGACATCGACTACACGCGCACGCTGGGCTACGGCGCGGTGCGGTTCCTCCTGGACGAGAACCACGACCCGCGGCTGAAGGAGGGCGGCTTCATCTGCCTGGACGGCGTCGACCTCAAGGTTCTGCCGTTCGAGGAGCTCAGGGACCCGGAGACTGGGCGCACGCGCGTCCGCACCGTCGACGTGCACTCCGAGTACTACCGGGTGGCGCGTGACTACATGATCCGCCTGAACGCGCACGACCTCTCGAACGAGGCGACGGTGGCGAGGCTCGCGGAGCTGGCGAACATGTCGCCGGAGGGCCTCAGCGCCGAGTTCAACCAGCTGTTCGAGGGCGTCGCCGTCGGGTAGCAGTCGCTGGTTTGATTGTTTGATTGTTTTTCGAGCCGGAGATTGGTCTGGACTCGAAACGGGACGACTGTGCGTCAGGGATGCGGCGGGTGTCGGGCGGAGATGGGGCGACTTGACGCCATAAAGGTGTCGGGAACGGGACGGCTGTGCGGCGGAATCGAGTCGGGTGTGAGCCGGGTACGGGGCATCGACGATGCGGGTACGGGACCGGTGGTTGTGTCGTGGGCGCGAGGGCATGTCGGTGAGGGTACAGGGTGTCGGGGCGAGGGCTGAGGGGGCGGTGGCGCTTGGTGGGAGGGGCGCCGTGGGGTGAGAGTGTCGTAAGGGGTAGAACACCGGCGGCATCCCGACCGAGAAATCTGAGTTGCTCACCGACTGAATCATGCAGGCATGGCAGCGCGTTCGGATTCTTGGACTGCAGTTGGCCGCCCTTTCCGAAGGGCTAGTTGTTCTCCGACCAAAGCAATGATGGATGATAGCGCCGTATTTGTTCTGCAGGCGACTAAATTCCTCTGCATCGCTTCCGCCTCCACCACCCTCCAGGCGCAATGAAGGGTACCTGATTCGACTCCGCGTCTGGCTATCTTCTCGGCAGACCGCTTCCAGCACCAACTCCGCTACCAGGACTGTACCTTTGTCCTCTTCCGCGCGCTCCCGATCTTCTCCAATGTAGAGTTGGACACTGGGTGATAGCGTGTAAATTATGACGTTGCCCGTTTCCTTCGCTGCTCGAACCGGACCCTACTACGAGGGTTCTCGGTCTCGTGGTCGAATTTCACGTCGTTTATTAGACCACCACTCGGAGGAGGAGTTGGAGGTTTTTTCGTCACAACACGACACATGGCTTCTGCCCAGCGCTCAGCGGATTGGGCTTGTCTACTTATGCACTCTGCTCCGGCGCGACGTCCTTCTAAATAGACTCTACCCTCCAGAGTTCCGGGCGGTCATTCCGAGGCTCCATTACAGCCTGCGGGGTGTGAATTACGAAGTCCTCCTTCTGGGAGAGTGCGAATGAAACGGTAGTCCCTGTTCGACGGAAGAGTCCAGCGCGCGAACAAGAAGAGCGCCTTCTTTTCTAACAGGATGTTGTTGAACTCATAAATGAAGCCAAACCCCGATTCTGGGACGATGAGTTCGGGAGTCGTCAGGAAGAGGGTTGCCGTTCTTGCCGAGATTTCGTCCAGGGCCGATAAGGCTAGTAAGCGGTCCTTTGCGATCTTATTGAGTTCCTGCTCACGCATTGGCCACGCTTCTTGCAGTCTCACTGCGGGCATCCCGTTGCTCATCGGCACGACGCCGGCGTTCTGAATCTACCAACTCACCCAGCTTCTTCTCCAGGATTGCTTTCAGTGCCTTGAGCGTTTCATGAGACCAGACCAGTCCATCGCGAGTTGCAGACAGGATCGGCTCGTCGTTAGGAGAGATCGTCCAGGGACGGAACGATTGCTTCTCCAAATAGACATTCAGCGCCCTCCGTTCCATCGAATCGGAAAAGCTCGTGATCGAAGACAGGTTTCTGACCCTATCATCAGTCCACCGTCAGCCAATGGAGACTCTGAGGGCGACTCTAATTGCACTGTTGCTCGCTTGACCACGATCCGGGCCGACGGATTACGAGTTCAACCCGTGGTGGTTCATCAAGGAGAACCGTCCGATGCTGGCTCAAGGTAAGTTAGACTGCCGGAGTTCGACCCAGCAACGACAGGGTTGTAATCGAGCACTACTTCTCGTTCCGGGTCGGCCATCACACGGCGTAACATGTAATGTCGTGAAAGGTTCCCGCAGCTTGTCAAAGGTATGAATAGTCACACTTGGAAGCGTCTGAATCTGAACAAGCGTGCCATTGGAGTCGAGCTGTATGTACGTCGTTGTCTTTGGGTGGCCTTGGCCGCCTGGTAATAGAAGGCCTAGGATGCCCTTTGGTTTACGGGAAGAGCGTTGCCATGCGGAAGCGCATCGTCCTTGATAGTAATGATCGTGCCTTGTCCGAGCCCAATTGCGTCCTTAGGCCGTGCCCAAAATAGCCACGAACCTTCGCGCCCGCATAAAGGCCAATTGCAGCCTTGCCATACTCCCCATCGCGTTCCGCAAGGCAGCTTCATCCATGCCTTCGGCGTCGTCGCGGACAGATACTTCAGCTCCGCCGCCGCGACTCTTCTTGATGTGAACGTCGATCCGTCCGTGGTGTACGCCCAGCCGTCGATAACTGTCGTCCGAGTTTAGAAGCTCTCTCCGATCAAGCGACGAACGAGATCTTTTCCGAATGGCCCGATCGGCTGCTGCTCGGAGTTCACGATCCGCTGTTGCAAGTCGTTCACGCTTAACTACTTTCATTTGTCACCTGCCTTTTGTTTCATCATTCCGCCTGCGTATCCTTCTCTGACGCGTGAGTGTTGGCCCTCGAGGACCGTATCTACGAGGTCCAGAAATCTCCCGGCCTCTTGGTCTCGATACATGGCCGCTGCCCCCTCAACTGGCGCCATTCGCCCTCAGAGTCTTGACAGAGGTGTTTTCCGAAGCAAGCAATGCATCCGCAATGTCCTCTAGCTCAAATGAGGCGCCGTCACCCTCGCGCAGGAACTCTTGCCCCAATGCGGCAGTCTCCCGGAGGGCCTCTAACAGTCGACCTTCGCGTGTCCGTCGGTCTGTTGCATCTCTGGTTGGCTTCGCTGTTCCGCTGCCCGCCCGATCCGTTCTGCGTGGCGACGACCATCCGGCGTTAGTCGAAATCCTTCTCTTACCGAGCCGAAAGCCAGTGTTTGTCGCTTCTTGCACGCAAGCGAGTTCTTGTTAACCACATTGGAGTCTGGCCATCGGGGATAGCCGCGGAGTCCAAACCGGGATGGAAGTCTCTCAAAACACCGTGCGACCAGTCGCTCGAAAGCGAGAGACTCTCCGTCTCTTTCAATCTCCAACGCAGCGACGACCAACAGATTGTCCAGGCTCAAGTCCTTAATCGTTCCGCTCATTTCTCTTAGCCTCCGCTTAACCCGTTTCGCCCGCTTGCGCTTGGGCATGGCCTTCATCCCCAAGTGCTCAGGCCGTATACACCATTGCCAACCCGGACAAACCCGAATACGCGTCAGGTGCGCAATCAGGTTCGGCGCCAGGTGCGCCAGGAACCTGGGTGCCAGTGGCTTCGATAGACTCAAGCAATTCGCCATAGTGCGCGGGCTTAGCAAGGTTCGCTAAGGACTTCATAAGCGACATCCGTGAATCCACCAGCTCTCGTAGTGCCGTTAGCTCGCGACGCCTTGTTTGTGACCCCACCGTTGTCACCCTCCTCAATCTCTAAGAGACGAACAACGCCAGCAAGTTATCCCTTTGTCGTGATAGCTGCGTTTGCAGAGGCGCCAATTCTTAACTCCAGTCGGTTGATCTCAACCCTCCAGTTCGTCTCCTCATTTTGTTTAGTACAGTCATGTCCATGGATATACAGTACAGATCTAAACGGATTTAATCAAGGCATATTACAGCGCCGCTCTATTTGGAATTTAGAGCCACCACCCACCCCAAGGCAGGCACTACTCTCCGGCCTCCGAGAGCCAGAGCTCACGCCCGGTGAGGGCCGGGTCGGCGACGAGCAGGGCGTCCAGGGCGGTGACGAGGCGGGCGATGGTGCTCGGGAGCAGGCTCGGGTGGGCTCGGTGCGGGCGAGGAGCACCCGGGCGGGGGAGACCTCACCCCCGGTCGCTGTGGCGACCACCCCCTCTCCGTCCCTACAGAGAGGGGGAACGCCTGCTACGGGGCGTTGGGAGTGAGACGTCGAGCAGGGCGTGCAGGGGCGTTACGAGGCGGGCGATGGGCCTCGGAAGCAGGCTGGGGTGGGCTCGATGCGCGCGAGGAGCACCGGGATTGCTTCGCCTCGCTGGCGCGATGGACTCGCAACGAGGGGGTGGGGCGGCTTCGCGCGTGACGCCGCCGAGCCTGGAAAGGCCCGGCTACGGTTATGGGCAGGCGATCGAGGAGGGGTCGCAGCGGCGAGCTAGCGAGTGAGGGGGCGAAGCCAGTGTTCGCGGCCGGTCATGTCGGTTTCGGCGGTCAGGAGGGCGTCGAGGGCGGTGACGTATTGGCCGATTCGGCGCGAGCCGCTGTGGGGAAAGGCGCCGAAGGGACAGAGGATCAAGCCGGCGTGGGCGACGTTTGCGGCCGCGAGAACTCGAAAGTCGTCGATGTTCTCGGTGACGATCGTGCGTTGCTCGGCCTGGGCAACGGCAAAAAGCAGGTCATCTGGTTGGGTACGGAGGTCGGTGCGCTCCGCCACGGCCTCGACGTCGTGACCGCGACGCCGGAGCTGTTGGGCGACCGCGGGGGAGATCATTTCGTCGAGCAGGAGCTTCATTCAACAAGCAGTAGCTTCAGGGCGCGAGGGCTTGCTGCTCACGCAACCATGCGTTGTATGCCTGGTCCGCGTACTCGCCGGCATCCCGAATCCAGGCGTCGATTTCGTCCTGGAACTCGGCGTAATAACTGAGGGCGGCACGGACCTGCTGGGGGGTCAGCGTGGCAGCCTCCGCGAGCTCCTTGATAGCCTCGTCGCCGGAAGTTTCGAGGCCTCGATAGCTGCGAACCAGCTCCCATACGTCCGGGCCGCCAAACACAGCCGGCCGCCTGCCGGTTGGGCCCGGCTTGAAGACGATGCCGGGGTGGGCTTCCATGCGCAGGCCTTCCTCGACGAGCTGTCGGGCGAGCTCTGAGCGGGTCATGCGCTGGTGGCGGCTCTCGCGGTCGAGGCGGTCGAGGGCTTCGGGGTCGATGCGGATGCTGAGGTGTTTGGTGGCCATGGTGTGTGACAGCGTAACACGCTGTGAGACCTCACCCCCGGTCGCTGCGGCGACCACCCCCTCTCCGTCCCTACGGAGAGGGGGACGCCTGGATGTGGGGCAGGCGTGCGATCGTCGCTGCGCATCGCTCTCGCGCTGCTCCGCTCGAGAGTTAAGAGAGAGAGTTGGGGGGACACCCCCCAAGGCCCCCCGCGCATGGCCCTTCGAGAGCCTCAGGATGCAGCTGCGCCCCCGCTACCCCTGCTATTGGGCTTCGCCCGAGGCGATCGCCGTCAGGCGATGCGGCGCGGTTGGACTCGGTGCGGGCGAGGAGCGCCGAGGTTGCTTCGCCTCGCTGGCGCGATGGACTCGCAACGAGGAGGTGGGGTGCCTCGGCTATGTGATGCGTAGCGGCTGGCCCGCGACTTTCATGCGCAGGCGGTAGACCGAGGTGACGGCGGTGACGTAGAGGGTCTGGAGGTCGTCGTCGCCCCAGGCGAGGTTGCTGGCGCCGCCGAGGCCGGTGCCGTGGATGCTTTGCTCCGGGGGCAGGCCGATGGCGCCGAGGAGGGTGCCGTCCGGGGCGTAGACCCAGACGCCGAGGCGGTTGTTGGGGGCGACGTAGAGGTTGCCGAGGGCATCGAGCTTCATGCCGTCGGGGATGATGTCGCCGTCGCCGTGGTCGAGGAGGGCGAAGGCGCGGCGGTTGTGGGCGCGGCCGTCGTCGGCGACGTCGAAGGCGTAGACGAAGCGCTCGAAGGAGTCGTCGACGTAGAGGGTGCGGCCGTCGCCGGTGAGGGCGAGGCCGTTGGGCCAGGCGATGCCTTCGACCATGGCCGTGAGGGTGCCGTCGCGGGCGGAGACGCGGAAGACGCCGGAGAAGGGGTACTCCTGGCCGTGGACGGCGCCATCGGGGCCGCGCATGCCGAAGGTGGGGTCGGTGAAGATGATGTCGCCGTTGGGGGCGCAGATGACGTCGTTGGGCTCGTTGAGCTTGGCGGCGCCGAAGTGGTCGGCGACGACCTCGATGGCGCCGTCGGGGCTGGTGCGCACGACGCGGCGGGTCGTGCCCTCGCAGGTGACGAGGCGCCCGTGGTGGTCGTAGGTGTTGCCGTTGGCGCCGTTGGAGGCGCCGCGATAGATGGTGACGCCGTGGCGCTCCGACCAGCGATACATGACCTGCTTGTGGACGTCGCTGAAGGTGAGGTGGCGCTCGCGGGGGTGCCAGACGGGGCCTTCGGTGAACTCGTGGCCGGCCGAGACCTTGTCGACGCGGTAGTCGGGGGCTACGAGGTCGAGGAGGCGGTCATCGAAGACCGTAAGGGGCATCGGGGTCAGTCGAGGCGCACGGGCTGCCCCGGCACCTTCATGCGCAGTCGGTAGACGGAGGAGACGGCGGTGACGTACAGGGTCTGCCAGTCGTCGTCGCCCCAGCAGAGGTTGGCGGGGCCACCGGGCTCGCCGGGGCGGAAGGCGCTGGTCTCCTCGCCGACGCCGATCATGCCCAGCAGGGCGCCATCGGGCGTGTAGACCCAGACGCCGAGGCGGTTGTTGGTGGTGACGTAGAGGTTGCCGAGGGAATCGAGCTTCATGCCGTCGGGGAGGACGTTCTCGTCCTCGTAGGCGGTGGTGAGCACGACGCGGCTGTTGCTCAGGGTGCCGTCGGCGGCGACGTCGAAGGCGCGCACGTGGTGCTCTCGGGAGTCGTCGACGTAGAGGGTGCGGCCGTCGTCGGTGATCGCGAGGCCGTTGGGCGCGCCGAAGTCGTCGGCGATGAGGCGCAGCGAGCCGATCCGCGATCGAGTAGCGAAAGACGCCGGCGCACCCGTACTCCGGCTCCAGCACGGTGCCATCGGGCTGCCTGAGGCCGTAGGTGGGGTCGGTGAAGATGAGGTCGCCGTTGGGGGCGCAGATGACGTCGTTGGGGCTGTTGAGCCGGGCGTCGCCGTGGTGGTCGATGAGGGTCGTGACGGTGCCGTCGGGGGCCATGCTGGAGACGAAGCGGCGGTGGTGGCAGGTGATGAGGTTGCCGGCGTGATCGTAGGTGGCGCCGTTGGCCTCGTCGGAGGGGTCGCGCAGGGTGGTGGTGCCGCCGGCGGGCGTCCAGCGATGCTGCTTGCGTGCGGGGATGTCGCTGAAGGTGAGGTGGCGGCCGGTGTGGTGCCAGACGGGGCCTTCGGTGAAGCGATGGCCGGTCGAGATCTTGTCGACCTGCACGTCTTCGTCCACGAGGTCGAGCAGGCGCTTGTCGATGATAGTGAGCATGGCAGCGCTTTCTAGTACTGACGAGTCGGGGAGCAGAGGTGAATTCGGCGGCAATGTCCTGAGTCAGAGTTTGGTGATTGTATTCGGGGGCCGTAGCTGCGCATCGCTCCCGCGCTGCTCCGCTCGGGAGTTAAGGAGAGAGTTGGGGGGTCACCCCCCAACGCCCCCCGCGCATGGGCTGCGCCCCCGCTACCCCCGCCGTCGACGCTGGCGTTTCTTTGAATCACCACGCTAGCTGAGGCGCACGGGCTGGCCGGCGACCTTCATGCGCAATCGGTAGACGGAGGTGACGGCGGTGGCGTAGATGGTCTGCCAGTCGTCGTCGCCCCAGGCGAGGTTGGCGGGGCCGCCGGGGGCGGTGCCCTGGCGGTTGACCTCATCGCCGGTGCCGATGAAGCCGAGGAGCGTGCCTTCGGGGTCGAAGACCCAGATGCCCTCGGCGGAGTTACCGGCGACGTAGATGTTGCCCAGGGCATCGAGCTTCATGCCGTCGGGGCGCCCCTGGTGCTCGCCGAGGTTGAGGTTGCAGAGCACGCGCCCGTTCGCGAGGCTGCCGTCGGCCTGCACGTCGTAGACGCTGACGGTCTGGCCGCTGGTGTTGCAGATGTAGAACTTCGTGCCGTCCGCGGAGACGGCGAGGCCGTTGGGCGACGGGTTGTCCTCGATGAGGAGGGTGAGGGAGCCGTCGGCCTGCGAGTAGCGGAAGACGCCGGCGTGGGGGTACTCCTGGCCCACGGTGGAGCCGTCAGGCTGTCGCAGGCCGTAGGTGGGGTCGGTGAAGATGAGATCGCCGTTGGCGAGGCAGATGACGTCGTTGGGGCTGTTGAGCCTGGCGTCGCCGTAGTGGTCCGCGAGGGTGGTGACGGTGCCATCGGGGGCCGTGCGCGAGAGGTAGCGATCGTGGTGGCAGGTGATGAGGTTGCCGGCGTGATCGTAGGTGTTGCCGTTGGCGTGATCGCTGGGGCGGCGGTAGACCTGCTGGCCGCCGGCGGGCGTCCAGCGATACATGGTGCCGCTGTGGGCATCGTAGATATCGCTGAACGTGAGGTGGCGGTCGCGGCTGTGCCAGACCGGGCCTTCCGTGAACACACAACCGGATGCGATCTTGTCGACCTGCACGTCCTCGTCAACCAGATCGAGGAGGCGCTTGTCCAGTACGACGACTGCCATGAGTGATCCTGTTCCAGGCGCTCTCGCGCGAACCCTGAGCCTCGAAGCGCCGCCATTCTACGCCGTCCGAGGTGTCTTGCGACGCCCGATCGGCGCTTTCTGGCGCGCCTCCGCTAGACTCGCGGCATGGATATCGCGCTGACCCTGGTGGCGTACGAGGACAAGGCCGTGCTCGCGAACCTGCTCGAGCTGTACAACCACGACATGAGCGAGTTCTACGACGAGCTGCAGGTCAACGAACACGGGCGCTTCGAGTACCGGTGGCTGGACCACTACTGGACGGAAGCAGGCCGGTTCCCGTACCTGATCCGGGCCGATGGGCGGATCGCTGGCTTCGTCCTCGTCAGGGATGTCGATGGCGTGTTTCAGATCGCCGAGTTCTTCGTGCTGCGCAGCTTCCGGCGCGAAGGTATCGGAGCCGTGGCTGCGCGCATGGCGTTCAGGAAGCATCCGGGGCGGTGGGAGGTCTGGCACGCGTCGGCGAACGGTCCGGCGGCGGTGCTCTGGCGCTCCGTGGTTCCCGCCGACGCGGTCCGCGAGGAAGAAGGCAGCGAGACGGTCTACCGGTTCGGCGTCACGTAAGCGGACTCAAGGCCTAATCTGCCTGAGTTTGGGGTGGCAGGAAGAGGTCCGTTTCGTAGGCGTGGGCGTCGGCCGCGACGTGCATCGACGCGTGGGCGATCACGGATCCGAGTGGGTTAGCGGTGAGGAGGGCAGGCACCGAGATGATCGTGTTGCCTGTCTCCGGCCCGCCGATTCCATCTTCTCGGAATTGCTGGTAGCCCAGGTGGTATGTCGCGGTGATGATCAGGACGAGAACGAGGGTGAGGCCGGCAAAGGTCGCACGCCTCGCCAGGGTTTCCAGGTGCCCGCTCAGCATCGCGAATGCCACGGCGGCCGGGAACGCGGTGAGAACCAGCGCATCGACAACGCCATACACGACGCCTCGCCAGGCAATCGAGAACGCGAAGTACAGGCCATCGGGATGGGGTGTCGAATCCTCGCGGTTGAGCACGTTCAATACGAGGAAGACGCTCGCCAGCAGGCCCAGCAGAAGGCTCAGGCGCCAGCCGCGCGTGAACAAGCCCTTCACGTCGGCATGCGTGACGCTTGCATACGTCGCAAGGAAGGCCGCTGCGCCGGCAAAGTAGATGAGGTAGTAGGCGTCGTGGTCGAGCTTGAGAATGCTGCTGAAGATGAAGGGCACGAGGAACGCCGCCACGGCACCACCGATGTACCAAGCGACCTGCTTCAAGACCTCAGGGCCAAAGTAATGCGTGCTCTGGTTGAACGTTGTCGACTGCACTTCGACCTCCTATCCAGGAGATCGTCGCGCAGTGACGAAGCGTCGGTCAGGGGCATTTGGACGGATCTCGATAGGCCGAACGGCAGTGCCGGGGCTTCGCCGTAGACTGTGGGTCAGGGCTGTTGGCCCTTCGGTGGCCGGCCGGCGCCGGAGGGCCCGGCGAAGGCCTGGGCGATCGAGAGGAACTCGGCGGCGTGAGGGCCGGTGGCGACGAGCTGGGTGTCGTCCGGGTGGATGCGCTGGGTGACGACGCGGCAGAAGTCGCCGGCGGGGCCGGTGACGCGATCGGGCGCATCTTCCGGCCCGTAGGTCCAGATGGCGCCGGATGGGGCGGTCAACTCGACCCGCAGAGGTGTCTCCGGTGGCGTGATGCCGTGGTTGTTGAAGGCGAAGTCGCGGGTCATCCAGCCAAGGCGTGCGATGCTCTCGAGGCGGTCGGTGTTTATCGATTCGACGCCGGCGGCATCGTGGATGTCGAGGCCGTGGGACCAGTGCTCCATGAGGCGGGCGGTGGTGAAGCTGCGGGCGCTCATGGGGCGGCCCGCCCAGCGCAGGCGCTCGTCGCCCTTGAGCCCACGCAGCGCCGCGACGAGGTGGTCGTTGGCGTCGCGATACCACTGGAGCACGTCGGCAGGCTCACGGCGGCGCCACGAGACCATCGACGTCGTTAGGACGCCATCGGGGCGGCGGCCACGGCGACCGGTGGGCGCCGGCGTCGGCTTGTCGCGGTCCTCGACGTTGCGGGTAGCCGTGTCGTCGGTGTCGCAGAGGTGAACGACGCAGTCGCGGAGCAACCAGCCTTCGGCCGGGCTCGGGTTGTCCCACGTGGCAACGTCGAGCGTTTCGAGGAGCGCCTGGTTGGCCATGCGCTCCTGGTACAGGTCCTCGACAAGCTTCTGCCAGGCGTCGGCCATCAGACGAAGACCTCCTTCGCCGCGTAATCGGCGATCACGTCATCGGAGAGACCGAGGATCTCACTCATGACGTAGTGGGTGTCCTCGCCGACGCAGGGCGAGGCCTTGTGGAGCATCTCACGCTTGGCGGAGAACCGGGTCACGAGACCTTCGTAGGGGATGACGCCGACCTCCGAGTGCTTGAGGGGCACGAAGTAGCCGCGCTCGGCGAGCTGGGGATCCTTGTGGAGGTCGGTCATGCGCATGACGACCGAGGCGGGCACACCGGCCTGGGCCAGCAGCTTCTCCAGCTCGAAGGGGTCGAAGCCGGCTACCCACTCCTTCACCGCCTCGTCGATGAGGTCCCGAACGGCCATGCGCACGGAAAGGTCGTCGAAGCGCTCGTGCTTGAAGGCGTCCAGCGGCGCCACAGAGCACAGGGCGCGCCATTGCTCCGGCGTCTCGCAGCTGAGGGCGACGTAGCGTGAGGAGCCCTGGGTGGCGTAGACGCCGTGGGGGCAGCACCAAGCGGAATCGAGGCCGGCCGGCGGCGCGGTGCGCCCGTTGACGGTCTGGTCGAGCACCAACGGCTCGAGGAAGTGCACCGCCGACTCGACCTGCGAGACGTCGAGGTGCTGGCCCTTGCCGGTCTTGCGCATCTCGAGGATCGACGCGGCGAGGGCGGAGACGGAGTAACGGGGCGCGATGACGTCCGTGTAAGGGCCGTTGGGGCCGGTGGGCTGGCGACCAGGCCAACCCGTGAGGTAGTGGAGGCCGCTGATGGCGGCGCCATGAGGCCCGTAGCCGGCGAAGGATGCCCAGGGGCCGGTCTGGCCCAGGAGGCAAGTGCTGATCATGATGAGCTCGGGCCGGTCCTTGCTCAGGGTCTCGTAGTCGAGGCCGAGGCGCTTCATGGTGCCGGGCGTGAAGTTTTCGACCACGATATCGGCCCAGTCGGCGAGCTGGCGGGCGAGCGCGAGGCCCTCCGGTGTCTTGAGGTTGATGGCGGCGCCGAGCTTCGAGGTGTTGCAGTTGTTGTAGTAGTGGCTGCGGTTGATGCCGACGACGCCGTCCTTGAAGGGCACCAGGGTGCGCAGGTAGTCGACACGCGTCGCCGACTCCACCTTGACGACGGTGGCGCCGTGGTCGGCCAGGGCCTTCGCGGTCAGTGGCCCGACGGCGACCCAACTGAAGTCGACGACCTTGAGGCCTGCGAACGCCTCGCCCAGGCGATCGGTCACGGTGACGTTCGGTGCGGCGATCGGCGGATCCGCGAGCCAGGTAGCGATGAGGGACTGGTGCTGCGCCAGGTCCGGCGCCCGTTCGCCCAGCTTGAGGTCGTTGCGGCTCGAGCGTACCGACAAGCCGGGATGCGTCGTACCATCGACCTCCTGCCAGAAACCGCGCTCCCGGAAGTGAGGATTCGCCAGCAGGTCCGCCGTGCTGTTGACCGGCCCCAGGTGCACGTCGGCGACCCAGGCCCACTGCATCAGGGCCAGCTTGTCGCGGGAGAGGAAGAAGGCTCGGCCGGCCTCTGCCGCGGCCTCCATCTGCTCGGGCGTCAGCGCGTCGGCCTCTCGCGCGTCGTCCCAGGCCTGCCAGTCGGCGGCTGCGAGCTCGTCCGAGAGCAGGCCTTCGTCCCGGAGCGAGGGCAGGATCGTGGCGGTGATGGCCTTGAGGAAATTGCGCTGGCTGGTTGGCGTGACGACGACGAAGCCGTCCTTGCACGGGCTGACACCGAGGAAGGGGCCGCGTCGAGGCGGCAACTCGGCCGTGGCGCGGTCGTCACCGGAGGCGGGCGGATCTTCGCCGAGGTTGGGCGGGAAGCCGGGGCCGTTCATCAGGGTCCACGTCACGGCTTCTTGCATCGAGAGGTCGAGGTGCTGGCCGCGGCCCGATAGCTCGCGCTCGTTGAGGGCGATGACGGCGTCGGCGGCAGCCTGACCACCGGCGTGGAAGGCGGCCTGCGGGTAGCCCACGGGAATCGGCGGCCGGTCGCGGTCGCCTTGTAGACCAAGACGACCGGAGGCAGCCTCGATCGAGAGGTCTGAGGCGGGCCAGTGGGACTTCGGCCCCTTCTGGCCGTACGGCGCGACAGAGACGTAGACCAGGCGCGGGTTGAGGCGGCTCAGCGCCTCGTAGTCGAGGCCCATCGAGGCCATCGTGCCGGGCTCGAAGGACTCGACGAGGATGTCGGCGCGGCGGGCGAGCTCTTGCACCGTATCGCGGTCATCCTGACGTTCGAGGTTGAGCACGGCGCTGCGTTTGCCAAGGCCGACCGCAGCCCAGTACAGGGAGCGATGCTCGGCACCGGGCCGCTCGTCGTAGGGCGCCCGCCGACGCGAATCGACGCCCTCGGGAGGCTCGATCTTGAGCACCTCTGCACCGAGGTCGGCGAGGAGGCGCCCGGCCAGCTCAGCGCGTGAGTCGGCCAGATCGAGGACGCGTATGCCGGTAAGGAGTCCGCCGGATTCAGTTGCCATTGGGCAGCAGTATGGAGAATTGAGGCACTGTCGACAAGCAACTAACAGTGCGGAAACGAAACGCCTGGCTAGACCTCGACGGGCTCTGGCTCCGGGATCGATGCGGGCTCACGGTGACCACGCGTCCACGCTTTGGAGCCGCGGCCTCCGAGGACGCGCACGTACAGGGATGCCTTCCAGAGCACGTAGCCGGGCGCATGCAGGAGGTCTCGCAGGCGGGCGCCGCTGCGTCCCAATCGCGCCAGGCCAAGCGTGAGGTAGGCCGCCTGCGCCACGACCGTCCAGAGGGCCAGCTTCAGGCTCAAGGGCGGCCCGACCAGTCTCGCGAGGACCAGGCTGAGGCCCGCGAGCAAGAGCTGGGCAGACTGGGGCGGCACGGATAGATCGATGGCGGTGGCGGCTTTGGGCCAGGAGCGTTCTCGCAGCGCCTGCAGCGCCAGTGCGGGGGCGTGACGGCGGGCGACGTCGATGCGTCCGGCCTCCCATCGCTCGTTCTGGCCGGCCGAATCGGTGAGGGATGCGGGCATCTCGGCGAGTGCGTAGGCCTCATCGACGTAGTGCACGCGCTCGCCGCGGGCGACGAGCTTGGCGTGCGCCTCCATGTCTTCGGCGAGGCCGTAGCTGTCCCAGGCGTCGCCCTGAAGCAGCTCCGTGCTGATAAACATGCCGTTGCCCATGAGGCCGACGGAGATGCCGAGGACCTCCTGTCCCATGGGCCGGACACGGTTGTGGAGGTCGAAGGCCAGGGCGCGCAGGCCGGCGGCGGGCGACTCGTCACGGTTGTGGACGCCGTCGTAGACCTGGACGAGGCGGGCGCCGCGCCCGAAGGCATCGTTCGCGGCTTCGAAAACATTGGGCGAGACCACGGCGTCGGCGTCGACGATGAACACGGCATCGTAGGCGGGCAGGTCGATGCGCTGCATGAGCCATCGCAGCGCCTGCCCCTTGCCCTTGTCGACCGCGTCGAAGCGCTCGAAGACGGTGACGCCGGCGCGACGGGCCACGTCGGCGGTCGAGTCGGTGGAGTTGTCGGCGACGACGGCGACATCGAAGCGATTGCGGGGGTACTCAGCGCTCGTGAGACTGTCGAGCAGGCGACCCAGGAGCACTTCTTCGTTATGGGCCGGGATCAGGGCGATGAAGCGGCGCGATTCGGCCGGACTCTGGAGGTCGTTTGACCCTCTCGCGCCTCGGTAGAAGAAGCTGGCAGCGGCGACGAGGGCGAGGTAGGTGGAGACGACGGCCTGCCAGAGCTGCACGAGCAGAAACGGCACGAAGAGCAGGCGTAGCAGGAGCATCAATGCCCTTTCTTGAGCAGTCGCTTGGCGGTGGCGCGCAGGCGTCGATAGGCCATGACGCGCAGGTAGGCGCTGTGGGAACGGAACACCATCACCTCTACGTTATCGGCAGACACGGCGCCGTAGCGCTTCTTGTACTCGCCTTCGCTGCGCATGAGGTCGACGCGCTGGAGGCCGGTCTCGATGGCGCTGCGGATGCAGAAGCTGTCCAGCATGAGCCCGAGGCTGGCCTTCTCCCACTCCGGGCCGGGTTTGTAGCCGTAGGTGTAGGCGTAGCGCGTGCCGCCGTGGTCGAAGCCGAAGCCGGCGCCGATGGCCTCGCCGCCGGCGGTGCGAAGGGTGCCGAGATAGAGCTTGCCGGCCTCGTGCATGGTGTGGGCGAGGTCCTTGTAGAACGCCCGCGATTGGGCCGACGCGAAGATGCCGGGCTGCCCAACGGCCTCCCAGCGCTGTGTGTGCAGGTCGAACAGGGACTCCATGGCGGCGTCGATGTCCTCGGCGCGCTCGACCAGCGTGAACGTGGCGCCGTGCTCGCTCTCGAGACGGCGGAGCTTGCTGCGAATCTCCTTGCGCCAGCTCGACGACAGGCCACCGACGTAGTCCTCCCACGTCGCGGGCAGGTCGACGCGGTGCACGTCGCTGGCGGTGCCGGTCACGACGTGCCAGCCGCGATCGCGAGCGATCTCGGGGAGCAGGCGAGCCGTTGGGGATTCGGCGGGGAGCTCCTGGAGCCAGAGCAGGTCCCAGGGCGCCGTCGCGAGCTCGCCGGTGAGGGCGTCGAGGGCCTCTTGCTCTCGGCCGGGCTGCAGCAAGACGTCCTGGTAGTCGGCCATCGGGTATTCGGCGAGGCCGCCGTTGAGGAGCATGAGGGTTCGGATGCCCAGGAAGCGGCGGTAGGCCAGCGGCGCAAGGCCTATCGGGGCGCCATCCTGCGTGGCGAGGGCAACGTGGAGACGTCGGGAGGTCGCGTAGTGCCTGGCGACGGTGGAAGCCCAGGGCCAGCTCGCGAACACGCCGGCAGGAGATGCGTCTTGCAGGTCGCGCCAAGCGGTCTCTACGGCGCGCAGGTCATCGAGGGAGGTCGTGACGCTGACCTTCGAGGCGGCCTGGGGCAGCACGACTTCGAGATTTCGAGTGGTGGCGAATGACGGGTCAGGCGCGTACGTCTGCACTGTGGGGCTCCTTCAAGAGTCGCCATGGACCGGATGGGACCTCGGTCTTGGCCTGAGCTAGCTGTGGGGCAAGAGCGAGGAGGCCGAACTGCACGCCCATGAAGAGACAGACGCGCGGGGCCAACAAGCCCTGGTCGTAGAGGGCGAAGGTCAGGAACATCGCCGTCGAAAGCAGCGACAGCATGAAGAGGGCGCGCAGATACGGCTCATCGCCCACGGCTTTGAGCGCGGCGATCGTCTTGCAGGATGACGTGCGCGATGAGCCAGAGGAAGGCTACGAGGCCGAGCAGTCCCATCGTCATCGCCAGCCAGAGCAGGCCATTGTGCGGCAGGTAGAGGTACCAATCGTAGCTGCTGCGGATGTTCGGCAGGATCTGCTCCTGCGTCATCGGCACGCCGAAGCCCACCCCTAGCAGCGGGTTCTGCTTTGCCGTCGCGCGCAGGTTCACGTTCTCGATGTCGCGGTACTGGTCGGAAGATGCGTCGCGGGGGTCGGGCGCGAACTGCGACTTGATCGCCTGGGTAGGCATGGCGATGAGCGAGTCCGTGTTCCAGGTCGCGAAGCCGTAGACCGGCGTGATCACCGCGGCGAGCAGGAGCAACGAGACAATCGTGCGACGCCGACGCGGTTCCAGGGCGTAGGTGACGGCCAGTAGCAGCAGCGCGGCGATGACGAAGGCTGCGATGGCGACTCGGCGCTGGTTCGCCAGCAGCGGGATCACTGTCAGCACAAATGCCGCGAAGGAGAGCTGGCGTTCGCGCTTCGGAAAGCCGTACATGACCGAGAGCACGGCCAGGAAGAGGGCGAGCAGGAAGAAGAAGCTTTCCTCGTGCGCCATGAGAGCGTTGCCGGGCACTCCCGTGTCCACCTCAACCGAGATATGACCACCGAAATCAACAACGAATCGGAAGATGCCGATGAGGCCCTTGAGCATCACGCCGGCCACGAGGATCAGAAAGAGGATCCGGAGCTGCTCCGGCCGCCTGATCAGGCTGGCCGTGAGGATGTAGGCCACGAACATCAGCACCATCGCTCGCACGCCCCACAGGGCGATCTTCACGTCACCGCCGGCCTGAACGCCGCGGAACACGCCCAGCAAGATCACACCCATGAGCACCGCGAACGGTACCCACAGCGGGCCAACCAGGACGCGCGTGTCCGGCTGGACTCGGGCTTTGATCAGCAGCACGCCGATGCAGAGCAGGGCCAATGCCTCCACTGGAGTAACGATGAGGCCGGGTAGGGGCAGCAGGGTTTGCAGGCTGTGGAAGGCCGGGATCTGGTCGGTCAAAGAAAAGCCGGAGCCCAGCGACTCAGACTCGATGGTGATCGAGCTGGCGAACAGGCCATAGACCACAAAATCGGGCCGCCGCCATACGAGTGCGAGCGTGAACACCACCATCGCGATGGCGCCGGCCATGACGATTGCCTGGCCGATGTCGCCGGACTGCAGACTCCATCCGGCGAGCGCCAGCACACAGAAGCCTGCCAGCCCTAACAGCAGCAGGTTCCATGTGCGCAGCCGTTGCTGCTCTCGCTCGATGACGCCTGCGTAGGTCAGGCCGCTGCCTCCAGGGTGCTGGAATTACGGATGTAGCGCTGCAACAACGAGAAGCCACCGAGACCGTCACACAGGCCGTGCCAGTAGGTCAGGTCGTAGATGCCTCCATATGCGTAACGTTCGAGCTTGCGCAGTCGTAACAGGCCGGCGGTGACAGCGACGCCTCGCAGGGCGCCGATGGTCAAGCCGAAGAGCTTCGGGCGGCCAAGGACGGTCTGGGCCACGACGCGAAGAATGTGATGACGGTGCTGGAAGTCGCGCACCAAATCGCCCAGGGAGTAAACCCTGCGCATCTTGAGCATCTGCTCGCTATCCCAGAAGCCACCGCGGTAGGCGGCATCCCGCCAGGACTGGAAGCTGCGGTAACCCGAGTGGTGTCCGACGGCGCCACTGCTGAAGCTGAAGCTGGCACCCGCCTGCTCCAATCGCAGGCCGAGCTCGGCGTCCTCGCAGTAGCGCACCGTCTCATCGAAACCGCCGACCTGCCAGAACAGCGCTGCCGGGAGGCTGAAGTTGCCGGAGTAGAGGCTGATACCGTCGAGGACACGCTCACCGCTCTCAACGTCGGCGTACTGCTTCTCGAACTGCCACTCCAGCCAGCGCCACCAGCCGGGCGGGTCAGCTTCGGGGTCATCGCTGGGCGCCAGGCGGCCAATCGAGACGCCTCCCGGCGTTTCGGCTTGCGTTCGCAGGTGCGCGGCCAGGAAGCCCGGCGCCGGTGCCACGTCATCGTCGATGAAGATCAGGGTTGGTGCCGAGGCCTCGCGCGCGCCGTGGTTACGCGCGACCGCGACGCCGCTCTGGGGCTGCGATACCACCTTGACGTCCATGCCCCAGTCTCGGGAACGCAGGTATTCCAGGGTCTCGTCCGTGGAGCCATCGTCCACAACGACGACCTCCAGGCCCTCGGTGTCCTTCTGCTGGCTGCTGAGCGCCTCCAGCACGTGGCCAAGACTGCGAGCGCGGTTATGCGTCGGGATGACGACTGAGACGGCCGGGGACTTGATCTGCACGGGTCGATCGTTCATGACAAACCTCATTTCGTGATTGCGACGATGGTCGCGGAGTCGATGCGAGCACTGCCGCCGCGGCTGGAAAGCCAGTCCCGGGTGAGCCCTCGAAGTTCGGAGATGTTGATGGCGCCGGTCAGCAGCAGCCCGGCGCCGTAGGTGGCCGCGCCCGCGGGCACGAAGACGAAGATTGGCGCATCGAGCACCACCTGCAGGCCAACGACGACGAGCGCCATCACGCCCACCGCTACTACGGCCTGGGCGGATTGCACGGCCAATCGCCGGTTGTGTAGGCCCTCTGGCATGAGCTTCAGGGCCAGCAGGAGCTGAATGCTCTCGGAGGTCAGCGTGGCGATCGAAGCGCCGATGCCGCCGTTACCGAACATGTGCTGCGTCACCGGGATCAGGATCACGTTGAGCACGAGGCCGATGACCAGCGCGGCCGCGATCAGGCGTACCCATTCGCGCTGACGGTCCATCGCCGTGATCACCATGTACAGCATCATCAGCTGGCTCACCGGGATCAGGGTGAGGCTGAGGATGACCAGCACGGGCACGGAGTGATTGAAGGCTTCGGGGTAGCCCAGCAGGCCGATAACAGCGCTCGATGACACGGCGAGACCGACGCCGATCGGCAAGGCGAGCATGAACGCGAACCCAGTCGCCTTCGAGGCCATCGGCACGAACTGGGGGCTGCGCTCGGCGTAGAGCCGGGACATCAGCGGCAGCATCGCCGTCGTCAAAATCAGCGGGAAGAAGTTCAGGGTCGTGTAGAGCTGCATCGCCGCGCCGTACCAGCCGACGACCTCCTGCGCCACCATGACCTGCAGGGTCGCCACGTCGAGCAGCGTGTAGAGGTGCGTGATGGCGCCCGCGAAGAAGAACGGCAGGCCGCCGATGAGCAGGAGCCGCGCCTGGCCGTAACGCCAGACGGGCCGTCGCAGGCCCAGGCTTACCAGCGGCAGCATGTTTACCAGGAGCTGCGCTATCGCACCAAGGAGCACGACGGCGCCATAGGTCACCACGCCGTAGCCCGAGAGCAGCAGCGTGATACCGAGCGCGGCGACGACGCCCTTGTTGGCGACCTCCGCGAAGGCCAGCCAGCGCATCTTCTCCAGACCCTGGATGGCGAACTCCTGGGTCTTGACGACGGACATGACCGCCAGTGCGGCTGCCGACAGGAAAAGGAGACCTCGTAGGTCGCCGGCGAAGAACAGCTCGACGACGGGCAGCATGACGACGAGCACGGCCAGCGTGCCGAGCAAGCGCAAGGCAACGGCGTCCCAGAACAGCTCCGACCAGCGATCCGGCTCGACGGCGATGCGCTTGACCAGGTAGGTGCCGACGCCGAGGTTGGTGACGATGAGGAGCAGCGGGACCAGCGCCGTTGCGAAGGTGACCATGCCGAAGCCGGTGTCACCGAGGTAGCGCGGCAGGTAGAGGATGAGGATGAAGGTCAGCGACCAGGTGGAAGCCTGTCGCAGGATCAGGGCTCCGACGTTATCGATCAGCCGGCCGACGGCGGTCTGGCTCATCCGAACACGAACCAGATGCTGCCGGCCGCCAGCGCCAGGGTCAGCAAGACGCCCGGCGCGGCCTGAGCCTGCCGGGAGCGAATGCCGACGAAGGTGATGCACGCGATGAGGCCGGCCACGAAGACGATCCCGCTCATGTTTCTACAGCAGCCTGTCCAGCCAGCCCGGCAGCTTCGACTTGTGGCCGTTGAGGACGACGCCGAGGATCTTGTCGCGGCCCACGAGGTCCATCGAGTCGGCGACGACGTCCGCGGGGCTGTGGTCGGCCTTGACTACCCAGACGACCGCATCCGCCCAGAGCGGCATCAAGGCGGCGCTCTGGTGGGCGCTCACGGCGGGCAGGTCCACGATCGTGAGGCGGAACAGGGCCCGTAGCGTGCGAAAGAGGTCTCGCGGGTCCTCAGGGTTCTCGGAGAGCACGGTCGGGTCGGTACCGGCGGGCATCACCCACATGCGCCCCGTCCACTCGATCGCGCTTGTGAGCACAGAACCGCTGCTCAGGCAGTCCTTAAGCCCCGGGGAAGCGTGGGTGTCCAGGAGGGAGTGAATCTGCGGCTGGTTGAGGTTCGCGTCCACCAGGAGGGTCTGGCGGCTGAACTGGTCCGACAGCATCTCGGCCAATGAGACCGCAACCGTGGTCTTGCCCTCGCCCTCGAGGGCGCTGCAAACGGCGATCACGGCGTGACCGTCGCTCGGGAGCGCGGCGAGGATGCGGCTCTGGAGGTGGCGCAGCGAGTCGTAGATACCGACGCGAGCGTCGGCGCGGGCCAGGATGGTCGAAGGCAGGCCGTGCCCAACGCGGTCTCGCCCGAGGGCAATCTGGGCGTTCTTCCCGCCCGCGGCCGCGTGGCTAACCGGGCGTCCCGTTGCGTCGATCGAGGCAACGGGCTCTTCGGCGGCGTGATGGCGCGTGCGCTGGACAAGGGCCTCCATGCGCCTGATCGCGGGCTCGCGAACGGCCCTGATGACCTCCGAATTGGTGTGGTTGATCTCAGCGGCCACGGCCGAACTCCGTTCTAGACCCACCTAGTAGCGGCAGGACGGCAATCACCGGGGCCTCCAGTCGTCCCTCGATGTCCTCGGGGATGCGCAGCTCCCGGTCGAGCCAGGTGCGGAAGACCACGAGCACGAGGCCGATGAAGGTGCCGACAAAGCCGGCCATGATGGCGTACTTGATTAGCGACGTCATGCCGAGGAGTGGCTTCGGGCTATCGGGCGCGTCGACGAGGGTTGCGTTCGGCGTCGTGTTCGTCCACTCCGTCACGGCCGCAAGGGTTGCCGAGGCCTGATTGAGCTTCATCTCCTCCAGACGGGAGAGGCCATCCTTGTAAACCGCCTCGAGCTCGGTGGACTGCTGCTCCTGGGCGGGCGAAGGAGACACAGGCAAGGAAGCAGCGAAGTTCACCCAGGCCTGACGAGCGGTCTCGACCTCCGCCTCCAGCGCCGCGACAAGCGGGTCGTGCACACGATTGCTTTCGTCTACCTTGCGCTGGGCCGCGTTGGCCTTCTCTTCCAGGTAGTTCGCTGTCGCAGCGTTGACCAGGGCCTGGCCGTTCGCCTTGTCGGGGCCCGTGTAGGTCACGAGGATGAGGTTGTCGCCCTTGCTCTCGACGGTCACGGAGTTGAGGAGCGCGGCGGTGGCGCGCGTCCAGGACTCTTCGAGCGTCTTGGACGACGTGCCGCCCAGCTTCTCGCCCACAGCGCTGAGGCCGATGTCATCGAGCCAGGAGACGGGCCCTGAAGGCTGCGGCCACTGCAGGCTCTCCACCAGCGGCGCCAGGCCGGCGTCAACGATGACCTGGCGGCGGAAGGACAGCGTGTTGAGGCGATCGTTGAAACCTTGTGCTTCTTCTGCGCTCGGCGTCAGGACGACGGAGCTGGAGCTGTACTGCTCCTGCGTAGCGCGGTCGACCCAGAGCGTCGCCGTGGTCGTGTAGTTCGTGGGCATGACGAATAGCGCGGCGATCGCCACGATGGGCAGCGCCAGCGCCGGCAGAAGCAGCAGCTTCGGGCTGCGGAACAGGGTCTCGAGATACGGCCTCACTGGGCACCTCCACGGATCACTCGCGGTTCACTGACATTGCGGCGGGAAAACCGCGACCGCAGGGCCGAAGCCATCAGACGGCCGAAGGTCGGCAGGTCGCTAAGGTAGCGGCGCCATAGACGCCGCGGTTCTGTAATCAGCCGGAAGGACCACTCCATGCCGATGCGCTGCACCCAGCGCGGAGCACGGAGCTTGTCGCCAGCCAGCACGTCGAACGTGCAGCCCACGCCCACGCTCACCGGCACGCCGAGGCGCAGCTTGTTCTCCGAGATCCAGACGTCCTGTCGAGGCGCACCGAGGGCCACGAGAAGGATGTCCGGCTGCGACCCCGAAATCTGGTCGCGAATGCGCTTCTCTTCCAGGTCGTCCCAGTGCCCCACCGGCGGCGAGTAGACACCGGCGATCCGCAGGCCGGGATGGCGTCGCACCATGGCGACCGACGCGGCCTGCGCGACACCGGGTGCCGCACCCAGCAGGAAGACCGACCAGCCCAATGAGCTGCCGCGGTCGCAGATGGCATCGACGAGGTCGACACCGGCGACGCGGTGCGGCAGAGGCGCTCCGGCCAGCCTCGAGGCCCAGACCAGAGGCATGCCGTCGGCCAGCGCGAGGTCGGCCGTCCTCAGGGTCTCGGCGAAGGCCGGCACGTCGCGGGCGATTCGCAGGAAATCGAGGTTGACGGTCGCGATTTGTCGCGGCGTCCGGGCGGTGACATACGTCTCGATCGTGGCGATTGCCTCCTCGTGACGCAGCCGATCAATCGGCGCGCCCATGAGCTCCACCGGCGCAACGATGTCTTCGACGAGGGAAAGGGTGGTCCTTCGACCGACGATGAAGGGCTTCCTTGCCATTGGTATCCCCAAGTACAAGGAGCTATCGCCGGTTTCACCACTAGCCTGTCCATCCGGACGGCTTCGAGACTTCTGGTGACCACTTCAGACGCTCAGTAGAGCGTCTTGTCTCGAAGCACTGGCTTCAACAGCTCTGTTATCGACTACACAAGATCAAACGGAACCCGAATTGACGTGTTACACGATTGGCGCTAGGCGTAGCGAAGTGTGGAGAACACGTCGTATTCAGCCAGGCGTGCTCGGCCGCCGAGGGCGTCGAGCTCGATAAGGAAAGCGATGCCGGCGACCTTGCCCTGGATGAGCTCCACGAGCTTGCAGGCGCCGACCGCGGTGCCCCCCGTCGCAAGGAGGTCATCGACGATGACGACGCTCTGGCCGGGCTTGATCGCGTCGGAGTGAATGTCGAGTTGTCCGGAGCCGTACTCGAGGGCGTACTCCACCGACATGTGGGCGGCCGGCAGCTTGCCGGGCTTGCGAATCGGCACGAACGGGATGCCCAGGCGCGCCGCGATCGGTGTACCGAAGATGAAGCCGCGTGACTCGATGCCGACGATGGCGTCCGGCGTGCGGTCCGCGACGTAATCGGCCATAGCGACCAGTGCGGTGCCAAAGGCCTCGGGGTTCTGCAGCAGCGGCGTTATGTCACGAAATAGCACGCCCGGCTGGGGGAAGTCCGGAACTTCGCGGATGTAGTCGCGCAGATCGATGGATTCGCTCATGCTTCTCCCAACTTCGGCTGCCAATAGCCTGCTACTTCGTAAGCTTCGTCCTCGCCGGGCCACGGCGGCATCGTGATCGCGACGGCGGTCAGGGCATCCGGACCTTGGGAGCGGAACTGGAACGCCGTGCCCTGCGGAATGCTGATGGAGACGCCCGGCTGCACCGACACTACCTCCACGTAGTCACCTTCACGCCGCCACATCTCGCCCTTGCCAGCGAGGAAGTACCAGATCTCCTCGACGGTCTTGTGGGCGACGGCGATGGAGACAAGCCCCGGCGCCAGCTCGAAGTGCGCCATCGAACCGCCCGCCAGCGAGAGCAGGATACGCACGTTGGAGCCATCGGGCGCGACGACGTCAGGCGTCCCGGGCAGTTTCTTGGTGTCAAAGCTCGCCATACATCCCATTCTAGCCCGAGTCCCCAGATTCAAAAGAACTACTCGTTTCGCAGTCTTTTTACAGGCTGGTGTTTAACTTGCTGCTGGAGGGGGGCGTTCCTATTATGTAACCGGCCGGCGTGGCAGGCGCCGAAGCCGCGGAAAGGACCCCGCATTGACGCGACGTGCAACATTTATCCTCCCTCTTCTTCTGGCGAGCATCATCGCAATCGGCTTAGGCGTAACACCGTTCGGGAAGGGGGCAGACGCGGCAGGCGCCATTCTCGTGCACCCTTCGGCCCAGTGTTCGACTCAGCCCGCGACAGTCACCTTCAACTGGACACCCCTGGCCGGCTCTACGAGCCAATGGCTCGAAGTCAGCCTCCTCGACAACGGCTTTGAGCAGGGCACCTTCAACAAGGTCACCCTCTCGACCGACCAGACCACCGCGACGATGGCGGCCCTGGACCGCGAGATACCCAACTACTGGCGGGTCGTCTCTTCGACGTCCTCCGGCGAGATCGCTTCTGAGACGAATGCCTTCGTGCCCTGCGGCGCGCCGTTTCTGCTCTGGGGTCCCCTGCAATGCCGCAACTTCACCAGCGCCTCCGTCCACTTCCGATGGGCGCCCACGGCCAACTACGAAGGCGTTCAGTACATCGAGTTCGACACTAACGGCGACTGGGCTGGTGAGGACCACTGGGAGGCCGGACCGTTCTCTCCTGCGCTCGAGACAGTGCGACGGAGCGGCTTCCAGGACGGCGTCGGATATCTCTTCCGTGTCGTGCATGAGGTCAACGGGCAGCGCTCCTACAGCAGCGTCGGCTGGTTCATGCCGGACTGCACTCCGGAGATTAACCCCGTGCCCTACGCCACGGACGACCGCCTGGTTGTTCCGAGCATCGGCGTGAACGCACCGGTGAACATCAGTGACGTCGGCTTCGATGGCGTGCTTGGCGTGCCGACCGGCGGCTACGACGTCGTGCGATACAACTTCGCCTACTTCCCGGAACTCCAGGGCCAGATTGGCGGCGCCGGTCCAACCTTGATCGGCGGGCACCTCGACTACCACGTGATCGGGCCGGCCGTATTCTGGGACCTCGCGAAGATGAAGCAGGGCGACACCATCGAGTACTGGAACGGCAACGTGAAGTACACGTACGTGGTCGACTGGGTCGCGGCGCTGCCCTTCAGCGCCCCGCTGAACAGCTACATCCAGGGCTCGTCCGGTGACACGGTGATGCTGATCACCTGCTACGGCGTGTTCGACCGTGCGCAGTACGGCGGTTATGACCAGCGCACCCTGGTCCATGCCGTACGGCAGTAGCGGTCACGAGTACCAGACAAAATAGAGAGAGGGGCGACTGGAGTCGCCCCTCTTGCTACAGGCTCGCAAGCCTCGGTTAGCGGCGCATCGCCATGCGGACGCCGGGCATGAAGCCATCGACACGGTCGAGGTCGATGATCACGGCCGAGCCCTTCTTTTCCTTGTCGGCGTTGCGCTCCGGCTCCGGGATCGCGTTGTACAGCTTCTCGCGGGTCTCGTCGGAAGCGTCAACCTTGGCCTTGCCACGGAACTGCATCGAAGCGCGCGTCTCCGGGTCGCGGTACATGGCGGTGATGCGGTTGTTGGCGCCCATGGCCTTGAGCATGCCGCCATCAGGGTTGCGCACCCAGATCGCCAGCTGGTTGTCGCTGTAGGCGTAGGCGCTGCCCCGATAGGAGAGGCTCGGCTGGCCGTCCCCGTCGACGTAGGCGAAGAGCATCGGCTTGCCCGAGGTGAAGGAGTTGTTGACGGCGGTCTTGATCTCGTCCGTCAGCTTCATTTCGGTCAGTGGCGCCGGTGGTGGCTGAGTTGCCATGTAGATTTCCTCCTGCTGTATTAAATGACGTACAAACGACGGCATTATAGCCTTAACGCCTGGCTAACGCCCCCACGATGGGCTACTTGCCCCAGAGCTGGCGGGTGGCAATGCGACAACCTTCGGCCATCGACTCAAACTTGGCCCAGACGATGTTCTCATGGCCGACGCGTCCGCCGAGGCCGCAGTCCGTGCCGGCGATGACGTTCTCCCGGCCCACGACGCCCGCGTAGCGCACGATGCGCTCTGCCACCAGCTCCGGGTGCTCCACGAAATCGCGAGGAGTGGCCGACGACGCCCGGCATGAGCACGCTGTCCTGCGGCAGCTTGAAGTCCTCCCATACGCGCCATTCGTGCTCGTGGCGCGGGTTGGCGGCTTCGACGGAGTAGACGCCGGCGTTCACCTTGAGGATGAGGTCGGCGATGTGCCTGAGCGGGATGTCGTTCTTGTGGGGGCCGTGGATGCTGCCCCAGCAGACGTGGAGGCGCACCTGCTCCCGCGGCACGCCCTTCAGGGCGACGTTGATCGACTCGACGCGCAGGTCGGCGAAGCGGCGATACTCATCGACATCCATGTTGGCGTGGATCTGCCAGGCGTCGGCGAGGTCCGGGTCGTCGATCTGGAGCAGGAAGCCGGCGTCCGTGATCGCCTTGTACTCCTGGTTCATCGCCTCGGCGATGGCGAAGAGGAACTCCTCGTCGCTCTTGTAGTACTCGTTGTGCAGCCAGTGCTCGATCGTGCCGGGCGCGATCGCCGTCAGCACGGCCTCTTCGACGTTCTGACCTTCGAGCGCGGCGCGCAGGTTCTCGATGTCGATGCGCACCTGCTCCTGGCCGACGTAGCTCAGCGGCGCGACGCAGAAGACGGGGTTGCTGAGGCCGCCCGTGGCGCCGGCGCGCAGGGTGACAGGCACGCCCGCGCCGCCGCCGCCGGAACATGGCCTGGAAGTAGCCGTCGAACTCCTGAGCGTCGCGGCCGACGATGCCGAGCCCGCGGTCTCGACGCGCTGACCGGGTCGCTCCTCCAGACCGGCGAGACGCGTGTTGGCGTAGGTCTGCCAGGAGCGCTTCGACTGCTCGCCATCGTTGACGATGTCGATGCCCGCGTCCACCTGCTTCTTGACGACGTCCGCGACGGCCTGCTTGACTCTCGCCTGCAGCGCCGCCTCATCGACGGGCTTGCCTGCGTCGCGGTCCAGCAGCATCTGCCAGAGGTCTTCGCTGCGCGGGAGGTTGCCGGCGTGGCTGGCCAGGATGCGGTCTGTGCTGCGTTTCATGCGTCTTCTCCCACTGCGTCGTATCGAGTTCAGTCTAACGAAGGTGTCGTTGGTAGTCCTTGCGTTATGTCCACAAGCGCGCCGAGCGATGCGGGCGCCCTCCACCAGCGAATCGAACTTGGCCCAGGCGATCTGTGGGTGCCCCACGCGCGGGCCGAGGCCGCAGTCCGTGCCCGCGATCACGTTTTCGCGCCCGACGATGCGCGGCGTACTTCTCGATGCGGTCCGCGACGAGCTCCGGCGCCTCTATGAAGTCGGAGTCGTGGCCGACGACGCCGGGGATGAGGACGATGCCGTCCGGCAGCTTCGCGTCCTGCCATGCCTGCCAGTCGTGGGCATGGCGGGGGTTGGCGGCCTCGATGGCGAAGCCCTGGGCGCGCGTCTTGAGGACGATGTCGATGATGTCGGCCATCTCGATGTCGTACTTGTGAGGGCCGTGGTAGCTGCCCCAGCACACGTGCAGCCGCACGCGAGAGGGGTCGATGTTGCGCAGGCCGTGGTTCAGGGCTTCGATGCGCAGCTCCGCGTACTTGCGGTAGGCGGCGATGTCCATATCGGGGTTCATCTGCCAGCCATCTGCAAGGTCCGGGTCATCAATCTGGAGCACGAAGCCGGCGTTGGCGATCGCTTCGTACTCCACGCGCATGGCATCGGCGATGGCGAAGAGGTACTCCTCGTCGTCCTTGTAGTAGTCGTTGCGCAGCCAGTGCTCGATTGTGCCGGGGGAGACCGCGGAGACAAACGCCTCTTCGGCCGGCTGCCCGGTGAGTGCGGCCTTGAGGTTATCGAGGTCGCGCTGGAGCTGCGTCTGGCCGATGTAGGTCACGGGCGCCACACAGGTATCGGAGCGCGGCTGTGGCGCCGCTGGAGGTGATGCCGCCGCGCGTGTTGGGTCCGCGACCCGGCCCGAACACCTCGAAGTACGCAGCGAAATCGGCCGAGTCGCGCGCATAGATGCTGTAGGCGTGATAGCCCGCCGGCCGCGGTCGCTGCTCGTGCCCGCCCAGGCGCTCACGGGCGTAAGTCGACCAAGAGCGCTTCGATTGCTCGCCGTCGTTGACGATGTCGAGACCATGGGCCAGCTGCTCACGCACGGCCTGCGATACGGCATCGGTTACGGCGGAATCGAAGGCAGCCGCATCGTACGGGCGGCCCTCGTCCCTGGCGACGAGCATCTCGCGCAGTTGATCGGGCCGGGGCAGGCTGCCGACGTGGGTCGTGAGGATACGCGTGTCGCTGCGCTTCATGGCATTGCTCCTCAGGGTGCTCTATCGCTGAGACTGGGTTAACCGAAACCGAATGAGTGATCGGCGTCAGGCTTACCTTAACGGCCCGGCCAATGGCACGCCAGAATGGGTCGGCTCTAGCGTGGATCTAATGCCTGGTCAACGTGCAGCCAGATGATGCGAGAGAAGCGGAGGAAGAAGGGCATGCTGACGATCGTTTGGATGATCACCAACGGCATCACGACGAACAACGACCAATGGAGCACCACAGCCATGAGGATGCCGACGGGCAAAACGGTCAACACGCCGAGGCCGTAGCTCACGTACATGGCGCCGAGGAAGTAGCCGGTCTCGCGCAAGAACTGGAGGCCACACACAGAGCAACTCGGGTTCATCATGCCGATGGCGCCAAGGAATGTATTAGGAAAGATCGCGCCTTGACGGCAGCGAGGGCATCGACCAGTAATCAAGGCACGCAGATTCAAATCACGCCTCGCGACTCAGGGTAACGCGGATGATGGGCCTGGAAGAAGTTATCCGGCAGGCACGTCGCGGGGCTGTCGGAACTTCGCCCTCAGCGTCGCCTCGATGTCCGGCCAGTTCTTGTGCAGCCAGAGGGCGATGAGGAAGGTGATGCTGCAGACGATGCTGCCGAAGATGCCATCGATGATGAAGTGGTTGCCGGTAATCACGGTCGCGGCCAACATCGTCGGCGCGATGAGGCCGGCGAGGACGCGCAGCCAGATCTTCTCCGTTACGAGGACCAGACCGAGGCTGATCAGGAGGGCCCAGCCGACGTGCAAGCTCGGCAGCGCAGCGTATGGGTTGACCAGGGGAGAGTCGTCGTACTTCACGGGAATCGTCATGCTCAGCGTGTCGACGATGCCGAAGGTCGCGAGGCGCGGCGGCGCTACCGGAAACAGGATGAAGAACACGAGCGCGATGGCACCCGACATCAGGAAGGCGTTACGGGTAATCGAATACACGTGCGGCTTCTTGATGAACATGACGATGGCGAAGACGATGATCGTCGGGAAGTGGCCGTAGAAGTAGATGATGTTGAAGACGTGGACCACGGTCTCGTAAGACAGCAGCGCGCTCTGCACCGATATCTCCTCGAAGATGCCGATGGTCGACTCGAGGGTCATAAGGTAACGGGCGTTCTCGAAGGCCGGTTGGGCGCTGCCGGCGATGCTTCGCGCCAGGTAGTAGGCCATGTAGGCTGCGACCATGATGATGGGCTCGCGGACATAGCGAGAGCCAGCCACCGCCCTCAACCGAAGGAAGAAGCTTGAGGAGTGTTGAGCTGAAAGTTGTTGGTTCATCTGCGCCACCGGTGATCCATATTCAAGATAACCCCGAACCGGCTCTTAGTCAAACCGAACGACGGTTCACTGATTGCAGTTCCGTAACAAAATTGTTACACGCCCGGGCGTTCAATCTGTAACAAAGCGCCACGAAGCAACGTTACTAGTTATGAGGCCCACCAGGATGGGTGGGCGTTGCATTTGCACGGATGCGAGACACGTACCGGGTTAGGAATGACCGGCACGCGAGCGGCAAGACCGCGGTCGCATCCGTCGCTTCGCGTTGAAAACCCGTGTTCTCGCATCTGTAGAGGCGGGGACCAAAAATGCAGAAGTCGGGAAACACGCGAGGAGATGATCGTCAGGAATTTACCCCTGGTCACGTTCATCGTTGGGAAGATGGCGGACGAATCGGGCTCCAGCCCGATCGACCGAGAAGACGCCATCGCCTACGGCACCGAGGGCCTGATCCAGGCCGTCGACCACTACGACGCCGACCGCGGGCGTCACGTTCGCCAGCTACGCCATCCGGCGCATTCGAGGCTCCATCCTCGATGCGATCCGGCGCAATGACCTGCTGCCGCGATCGCTGCGCAAGAGCTCACGTGAGGTGGAGAAAGCCAATCTGGAGCTGGCAAACATGCTCGGGCGCTGGCCCACGACGAAAGAGCTTGCCATGAAGCTCGGCATGCCACTGGAGCAAGTGCGTTCGATCATTGGCCACGGAAGCTCTCGTGTCGTGTCGCTCGAGAAGATGATGGGCGACGGCGCGCCGGACGGCGCAGCCCCTGGGAAGCGGCAGACCCGGACGAAACGCCGGACCCGGCGATGGCGGTAGACCGCAAGGCATCGCCGCCAGCTGCTGGGCCAGGCGCTGAACACGCTTTCTCACCGCGACAAGGAAATCGTGAGACTGCGCTACGGCAAGCGATGCCGTTTCACGAGATTGGCAGGCGCATGAACCTCTCGGAGTCACGCGTATGCCAGCTCCACAAGCGCATTCTCTTAGGCCTTAACAAACGCTTAAAAAGCGACATGGAGACGGCGGCTTAGCTCCAGCAGGAATATGCCGATACTAAACCTAGCGTTAGCAGGTCAGAGGCTAAGGATGGCGATGACATCGGTTCCACAGGGACCTGAACCGATTCCAATCAACTCCCGGCGACAGGAGCCGGAGGAAGCCGTGCAGTCGCCCGGCTACAGCCGTCCGCGTGTCTGGGCATTCCTGGCGGTGGAGGTCCTCCTCGCCCTTGCTCTGCTGGTAACGCAAGTACCGCAGCTCGATGGCCCGATTGTCGTCCTGATGATCCTCCTCGGGCTGGAGATCCTGTCGGAGTTCTACCCGATCGAGATCTACGGCGACACCTACATCTCCATCGGCGATGCAGTGATGGCCGCCACGATCATCCTGCTTGGGCGTTCCGGGCGTCGTCCTCCTCGGACCGGTATCGGCCATCGTTTCGGCGATTTCGGCCAAGAAAGTGTCGCTGTGGCTGCCGCACAACGCGGCGATGTTCACCATCGTCTATGCCGTGGGCGCTGCTATCTACACTGCCATTGCGCCGAGTACGCCCCGACGAGTTCGAGCTGATCATGCTTCCCGCCATCGTCCTCGCGACGATGGCCAGCTTCGCGATGAGCGCCGCGCTGCTCGCGAGCTTCGGTAAGCTTTACCGCAACGAACCGATCAGGGAGTTCTGGTCCAAGAACGGCTGGATCGTCCCCTACTACTTTGGCCTCAGCCTCGTCGGTCTGGCCCTGGCGCTTTCGTATATGGCGCTGGGTGTCGCGGGCATTCTTGCCTTCGTTGCGCCGGCGCTTCTGATCCGCGTGGCGATGAAACAGTACGTCGACAAGACGAAGGAAAACGTGCAGCGACTGAAGACCCAGAACGCAGCAGCTGCAGACCGCGAACATCGAGATCGCCGGGTCAGCGACGAGCTACGCGTCAGCTACGACGGCACTCTCGAGGCGCTGGTCAACGCCCTGGATGCCCGCGACCAGGAGACGAAGGGACACTCCCTGCGCGTCCAGCGCTACATGATGGACATCGCCCGGGAGTTCGGCGTGCCGGAAGGCACCAAGGAGTGGGTCGACATGCAGCGAGGCTCGCTGCTGCACGACGTCGGCAAGATCGGCGTCAGCGACGGCATCCTGCTGAAGCCGGGCAAGCTCACGGACGAAGAGTGGGATGCCATGCGCAAGCATCCTGAGATCGGCTACAACATGCTGCGGCAGGTCAAGTTCCTGGAAGGTGCCGCGAGCATCATCCTTGCCCACCACGAGCGCTGGGACGGCAAGGGTATCCGAAGGGCCTGCACGAGGATGAGGTGCCGCTGGGCGCCCGCATCTTCATGGTCTGCGATACGTTCGACTCGATGACTTCGGACCGCCCGTATCGCAAGGCGCTTTCGACCCAGGAGGCGCTGAACGAGATCCTCAAGTACAGCGGGTCGCAGTTCGACCCGAGGGTGGTCGAGGCGTTCCTGGACATTTACGAGACGTGGGTGAAGGAGAGGGAAGAGATGCACGCAGCCGGCGTAGAGTTGCGCGCCGCGTAGAATAACCGAAAGGCCCTCTATTCGAGGGCCTTTCGTGCTTTTTAACGCAGTCTTAGCGACCGCCCCAAGGGAACTCCATTTACTTGCTCCTCCCTGAGCTAAACCCCCGAGCTTCCTTGCCCGGGTAACCTACCGTCCAGTAGACCAACTACAGTGTCCCACCCAGCTACGAGCGCGTCAAGCCGAAAGCAAGCGTCCTTTCACGAAATTGGGCTAGACATGTTGTATGCCACAGACAATCAGGATTGACTGTCTGAATACGGATTCTCACCGGCCGCTCTTCCCTGCCCAAAGGCACGTAGATACAGGAGCAACGGCACTATCATCGCTAGACCGGCAAGCGTCAGCGCCGCGCGCACGGTGAAAACCGCGCTGGCAACGCCGATGAAGGGAGCCCCGATGATTCGGCCAAAAGACTCGCTCTGGCTGTTCATCGAGATCACCGTTGCTCTTACGCTGGAGTCAACGTTCTGATTTAGCCACGCGATGTAGTACGGGTCATAAGCAAAGCTGAGTGCGAACGTAAGGCAATACGCGACAAAGGCGATTTCGAAGTTGCCGGTTAGCGCCAGCAATAGAATCGCGTTCATCTGCAGTGCGTTGATCAAGAACAAGGCGCGCGCGACAACGCCGTGATTCGACATCATGCCGGCGCCGCGGCGCCGAATGAACTCGAGTAGCGCCACGCTGAGCAACGCTGAGGCGACCCGCAACACGCCGAACCATTCGACGGGGTCGAGGCCGAAGTTACCAGGGAAACCGATGTCCTCGTTGAAGTGAAGCAGCCAGAGGCGCTGGAAACCGAGACCGGCGATACCGTAAAAGGCCGAGATGACGAGGATCGTGATCAGTAGAGGACGCCCGCGTACGGCATGCACACCATCCATATAGGTCGTGCGCATTTCCTGCATCACCCAGCCCAGGGAGAGCGCCTCGGTGCCGTGCCGGGGCTGAAAGCCCTCCTCCGGCATCAAGCGCAGGAGCAGGAGGCCCAGCAGCACGAGGGCGACACCCGCCATCAGGATCGGCAGGTTGATGTGCCAGGCCGAAAGCAGGACGCTGAGGGGCACCGCAGCAGCCCACAACCAGGTCGAGAGCTGGGCCGTGCGCACGTAGATGGGGTTCGCTTCCTCTACGCCGATCTCATCGGCGATCCAGGCCTGATGGGCGCCGCTAAGGAACGTGAAGCCCACACCGAGCGTGATCTCTCCGAGCAGCAAGGTCTCGAACTGAGCCCGGAAGCCGCTGATCATGAGGCCGAGGCCGAGGAGCATGAAGCCGGCGCACACTGAGGCCCTTCGACCCATGGTGTCGGCGACGACGCCGGTGGGCACTTCGCAGACCATGACCACGGCGCGATAGACGGCCGTCAGCGCCAGAAGCTCGGCAGCCGAGAGCGCAGCCTCGTTCGTCTGAAAGAGGATGAGGATGTTTTCACCAAACGTGAAGATGAAGGCATCGCCGAAGGCGATAACGAAGTAAGCGCGTATGGGCTGTAGCTTGCCGCCTTGAAGCACGTCGGCATCATACCTAGACGCGAGCGATAAGCCTACCAGTTAACGTGCCAAAGCCCTAATTGACACCATCAGGGCCAAAGCTATGATGGGTAGACACCACTGTCACAGGTAGGGCGACGAATGCAGATTGACTGGGCCAAGGCTATTGATGACATCTTCGAGAATCAGATTAGCTGCCCTCGCTGCGGACTTATTACAGACCAACTGGTAGCCGGCTACTCACGCGCCCCCTGGGCGGCTGAGTACGCACCGCGCTGCGCCAACTGCACGAACAAGGAGGACTGCGAGTCACGCAAGCTCGTCTTCCTCTGCGCCACCTGCGCTCAGGAGCTGCGACTGCGGGCACGCCCTGTCGACCAGATCGGCATGATGACGCTGCTGATGCAGGACTGCCGCAAGGACATGGAGGAGTGCCTGGACTACCTGGCCGAGTACTGGCAGGAAGACCTGGACGTCCCGCCAGAAGAGGTCACGGCTCGCCTGGAGGACGTGGCGCCGGACATCTTCGAGGACGAGACCTCATGGCGTGCGCGACTGGAGGAGGAGTACCTCTCCTACCACCACTGGTTCCGCGAGCACCACGAGCGCGTCCCTGAGCCTGAGTGGCGCTCCCAGTACGTCGAAGAGATCATCGGCCTCGGCTACACGACGACGCTCGGCGACTAACAGCACCCTCAAGATCCGTGGACAATCAGCGCTTGCCGGTCCGCATTTTCGCCGCGGGCCTGCCGTTGGTGCTGATCGCGCTTGTGTTTGGCGCCATCGGCTACGCGACGACGAAGCCTGAGACCTCACCGATCCCACCGCTGGCAGCCGCTACGCCCGGCGTGCAGGCCGCCCAGGGCGAGATCAACCTCGATCTCCGGCGGGCAGATCACGCTGGTCACGGAGGCCGGCGAGACCCTGGACTACGCGCTGCCAGCAGATGTGAGGGTCGAAGTGCTGGAACCGATCAGCCTCACCGCCATCCAGCTCGGCGACTGGCTCAACGGCGGCGCCATCCCCCACCCCGACACCATCCTCGCCCTCGTTAGCCTGATCCTCCTGCCGGACCCGGTGACGCCATGAACCTGACGCGGCAGGCGAAGTTCGGGCTGTGGGCCTTCGCTGCGGTCGTGATCGCGGCGGCGTCGTACTTCGTCGGCACCACCCTGAAGCCCGGGGAGGAGCCGTACTACCTCTACAACACGCAGGCAGCCGCCTACGACGCCCCTTCTGCGATCGCGGCGACGAGCCCGGGCGGCTTCACCGGCTTCGGCGAGACCGATGGCAGCGACAGCCGCGTGGTGCTGAGCGGACGCGTGATCGACATCACCGGCGACACGCCTGACGCTCGAAGGCAGCCTGGGCCAACAGACGCCGTTGCGGTTCGCCGACTCGCCCCGCATCTTCCGCCTCGACGAGGCCGCCACAGACCTGCTGCAGCCCGGCGTAACGGTGGCCGTGCGCCTGAACGACGCCGGTGACACGGTCGAGAGCGTGCTGGTGCTGTCGCAGCCCTAGCGCGTCATGCGCAGCACGCGGCTCACAGGCAATCGCAGGAAGTAGCCCGCCAGGGCCAGGATGCCGGCGACGAACGCCACGCCCACCGCCGCGAAAGCGATGCCCACCGTGCTCCAGTCCGTGATCAGGCGGAACGGCGGCACGATGCGAGCGCCCGTGTTCGTCACTTCCAGGAACGAGAGCATGGTCTGCGAGATACGCAGGCCGGCGATCGTGCCCACGGCGATGCCGATGGCGGCGATCAGCAGATACTCCAGGCCGATCATGACGAAGAGCTGGCGCGAGCGAGATGCCCACGGCACGCATGACCGACACCTCGACAGTGCGCGCCTGACCGCCGAGGTACAGCGTCAAGGCGAAACCCAGCGCCAGGATCGCGAAGGCGGCCACGAGCGCGAGCAGCAGGATGCCGCTGCCACCGGCCCGCACCACCGGGTCGGTGCGGATGTTATCGAGGATCTCCTCGCGGTCGATGATCTCGCCGGAGGTGATGTGGAAGCGATCGAAGAGGGCGGTCTGGGCCGCTTCGCGCTCCTGGGGGTCCTTCGAGAAGTTGAGCCAGGCTTCGGTCGGCTTGGTCTCGCTCGTGTTCTCGCTGGACATGCCGGCGTAGTAGTAGAGGTGCTGCTGGTTGACGACGATGAAGCCGGCCGGCGCGTCGTACATGGTCGGGAAGTAGTCGACGACGCCGCGCACGACGATCGGCAGCAGGACCTTGTCGAACACCAGGTTGGTTTCGCCGCCAACTCGCAGGCCCGTCGCGTCCAGGAAGCGCTGCGACACGATCGCCGGTACGGGAATGTCCGGGTCGGTGACGTAGAGGCCCCGGATCGCCGAGTTGGTGCCGTTGAGGAAGGAATACTTGACGGCGTTGTTGCCGGAGTGGGCCGAGGCGCCCGCTCACGACCTCGATCTCATCCTGTTCGCGGGTCGCCGTACGCAGGATCTGCCAGCGGAAGTTCCCTTCGAAGTCTTCCAGGACGGTGACGTTGCCCGATGCATCGGCTGGCCGTGAGATCGTCCAGGAACACGCCGGGCGTCTGCTCGTTGATCGTGCTGGCCTGCGTGATCGTGATGCCGACGACGGACAGGGGGTAGACGATGCCGAGGTACTGGGCGTCGAAGCTCACCGTCATCTCGCGGTAGCCCGTGAAGTCCAGCGTCCCGAATTGGAGGAACCGGAAGACGCCGTTGGCGTCCATGGTGCGGACCCAGATCGTGGCGGCCGCACGGGGCTCGATCGGGTTCACGGCCAGCGAGATCGACGTCGGCTCGCCGGGAATCTCGATGCCGTGCTCGGGGTTGGGTGAGCCCGCGATCTGGAGCAGCAGCGTGCGGAGGCTCTCGTCCGCGAAGTCGTCCCGGAACCAGAGCAGGTTAGGCGTCTCGATGGGCTCGACGCCGAGGACGTTGACGCTGGCACCGAAGTTCGGCCAAAGGCCCCAGCGTGTAGCTGCCCCTGAACGCCGTCGCCGCCTTATCGATGCCCTCGACGGACTCGAGCTGGCGGCACGGCTTCGTTGAAGTTGTGACCGAGCTGCCCCAGGCCGGTGAGACGCACGTCGGAGCCCACGGCGTAGAGGGCGCGCTCCTCCTGGCTGACGTCCGTCGTCTTGCCGTAGGTCGCCGCGAACGTGCCCACGGCGGCCGCCATGACCACCAGCAGCGCGAGCTGGGTGTAGCGGCCCGGGCTGCGCGTGAGCTGCCACAGGCCCAGCGTGACACCGGGACCGGACGTACGCGCCAAGAGCTTTGCGACAACGCCAAGGACCAGGGGCAGGAACCGGAACATCAGCGCCCCGATCGCGGCGACGAGCAGGAGCGGCGAGAGCAGCAACAGCGGGTCGGCAGACCAGCCGCCGACGTTGCGCTCGTCGAAGACGCTGCCCTTCTGGTTGAGCTGCCAGAGCGCCAACGCTGACAGCCCGACGAGGCCAACGTCGAGGTAGTAGCGCTGCAGGATCGACTTGCCCGGCCGCACCGAGGAGCGCAGGAACAGCACCATGCCTTTTCGGGCCGCGAAGAACGCCGGGATCACCGTCGCGATCGCCGCGATGGCCGCACCACCGAGGGCGAACAGGAAGGCACTCGGCACCAGGGTGAACGGCAGCAGATCTCCACCCGAGATCGACTTGAACGTTCCGGTCACGCCCAGGAAGGCGACGCCAGCGCTGGCGATGAACGGGGCGATGAAGGCTGCGACCAGGCCCAGGGCGAACGCCTCCGCCGCAGACATGGCAACAAGCTGCCCGACCGTGGCGCCGCGGCTGCGCAGCATCGCGATCTCCTCGGAGCGCCGCTCTGCCAGCAGCGACGAGACGAGGACCACGTAGTAGATGGCGATGCCGACGACCTGCAGCAGGAGCAGGAGGAGCGTGACCTGGTTGAACGAGGCGCGGTTCTGGAAGCTCGACAGCGGCGAGGCCATCGCCATGTCCGGAATGGCGCCGGCGTCCTGGATACGGCTGCGCAGGCGTTCGATGGAGGCACTGAGCGTCATCGAGGTTGGCGGAGTTGAGGCGCGTGATGTCCGCGAAGCCGCTGAGCCGGAATTCGTACGGGATGCGAGGCAGTGCGGCCGGCAGGGCCTGGAAGAAGGTCTGCTCCGGCAGCAGGACCGTGACGATGGGCCCGTGCTCCTCCGTCGCGAGCGGTCTGGAGAAGTAGACGGTGCCCGCTCCCCAGAAGCGGTCCTCGCGGTCGGCCTGATCCACGAAGCCCACGACGGTGAAGGTCGGTCGCAGCTCGACGAAGGTCTGAGGGGTGCAGCGGAAGTTTCGAAGCTCGGCGGCTTGCTCCGGATCGGAGGTGGCGGGCGGCCGGTTGCAGTCGTCGAAGTTGAACACGCCCTGCACCTTGTCACCGAGCTGGATGCCGAGGAAGCGCGCGTGCTCGATGGGCATCACGACCTCCATCTGCGAAGGGTCGCCCGTCGGCTGGGCTGCACGGCCTTCGATGACGTCGAGGTGCTTGTCGAGGTCGCTGAGGGACTGGATGGCGATGAGCGCGCCGTCCTTGCGGGACTCGGTGGCGCCAGCGATCTCGAACTTTTGCCACGGCACGGAGCCGAAGCGCACGTCCTCCTGCGAGAACCAGCCGATCTCCTCCGACATGACCTGGGCCAGCTCTTGCTGTCGCCGGGCCGTCTCCGGGTCGCCGAGGGGGTCGCCCACGATGACGTAGGCGTTGCGGCTGGAGCTGCCAATCTGGTCTTCCAGCGACTGGCTGCAGACCGAGGTCGTTCATCACGCGCGTGTACACGGGCGACACGGCCATGAGCGTCGCGGCGACGAGAATGCCGAAGGCAAGGACGAGGAGCAGCCGCCAGTTCGCCACAAGGCGCTGCCACATCAACGGGCCGACGCTGAGCAGGCCGTTCATCGGTTGTTGAGTCTAACAGGCGAATTGGGCGATCAGGTATCGAATTGGCAGGGATTCTGAATGAGAGGGGCGGCTCAGGAACGCTAGGCCAGGGCCGCGGGCTGCCTCGCATCGGCTTCGGCGAGCTCCGTCTCGACGGTGCGCAGCAGCGAATCGAGATTCCAGTGCTTGCCCGCCGAGATCAGCACCGCCTCCGGGTGCTCTGCCTTGAGGGCGTACTCGATGCTATCGAGGGCGCCCGGCTGGTCCGTCCCGGCCTGCGAGCATGTCGACCTTGTTGAAGGCGACCACGCGCGGCTTGCCTGTGAGGCCCAGCTCGTCCAGGGTGCGCTCGACGGTCTGGTACTGCTCCTCGGCGTTCTCGTGCGTTATGTCGACCATATGCACGAGCACGTCCGCATCGCTGAGCTCTTCCAGGGTGGCCCGGAAGGAGGCGACGAGCTGGGTCGGCAGCTTCTGGATGAAGCCTACGGTGTCGGTCCAGAGGACTTCGTGACCGGAGGGCATGCGGACGCGTCGTGTCACCGGGTCCAGCGTGGCGAACAGGAGGTCTTCGGTGAACAAGTTATCGCCGGAGAGGGTCTTCAGCAGCGTGCTCTTGCCGGCGTTCGTGTAGCCCACCAGGGCAACGACGTGCATGCCCTGGCGACGGCGGCGACGGCGGTGCAGCTCGCGCTGGCGGCGCACCTCGTCGATCTCGCGCTTGAGCCGCGTGAGGCGCGTGCGCACGAGGCGTCTGTCGGTCTCGAGCTGCGTCTCACCGGGACCGCGCGTACCGATGCGGCCTTCGAGGCGTTCGAGGTGGCTCCACTGGCCGGCCAATCGCGGCATCAGGTACTCGAGCTGAGCCAGCTCCACCTGCAGCCGCGCTTCTTTGGTGCGAGCGCGGCGGGCGAAGATGTCGATGATCAGGGCCGTGCGGTCGAGCACCTTCACCTTGAGGGCGTCTTCCAGGTTGCGTTGCTGCGAGGGGCTCAGCTCGTCGTCGAAGACGACCATCGTGTAACCGGTCTCGTCACGGTCGTCGATGACCTCCTGGAGCTTGCCCTTGCCGATGTAGTGCGCCGGGTGCGGGCTTTCGAGGCGCTGCACTGTGCTGCCGACGACCTCGGCGCCCGCCGTGTGCGCCAGCAACGCAAGCTCCTCCAGCGACGCGTCGGCGTCGAGGCCTGAAGTCTGTTTGCGAAGCTGGACGGCGACGAGAAAAGCGCGCTCCGGGGTGGGAGCGGTGGAATGTAGCGCGGCTCGGTTAGACCGGTGATTCTTCTGCAACGGTCCTATTGTACCAACACTTTGGCGGTCTGCGACTGTACGTCAGGCCGGTCTAAGGACGGGAGCCTCTTCCGTCTCGCCCTTCTGCGCCGGCTTCACGATCAACATGACGAGCAGGCACGCGGCCCAAGTGCCCATGAGCATCCACAGCGAAGTGTTGTGGCTGCCGGTCCGGTCATACAGCACGCCGACGAGCAGCGGCCCGGCAGCGCCCGCGAAGGTGCTGACGAACTGGGTCAGGCCGACGATGCTGCCGATGTGCATGCGGCCGAAGAACTCGGGCCAGACGAGGATCTGTAGTGGCGGATAACCGCTCAGGGTCATGCCCTGGAACGCCATGATCACGTAAAGGCTGAACGTCCCCGACACCTGCAGGAGGAGAAACGCGGCGATGCCGGTCATCAGCGCCTGGAGGATGATGGCAACGCGCACACTGAACCGGTCTGCCAGCCCGCCCCAGACGAAACGCATCGCCAGCGAGAACACCCCGTAAATCGAGAGCGCAGACGCAGCCTTTGCCGAAGAGAACCCGGCGTCGTCGTGCAGATGAGGCACCATGATCACCGTGTGCGTCTGGAGGGAGAAGTTGCCGATCAGAACTCCCGTGAGCAGGAGCCAAAACTGCCAGGTGTGCACGACGTCATGCAGCGTGAAGCTACGCTCCGTAGCGGCGCTGCGCACGGACCTCTTCACGGTCGCGCCGTTGTCCGGCTGCAGGCCAAGGTCCTCAGGCGAGCGCACCGCAAAGGGCACGAGAGGCAACAGCATCACCATCATGATGATCGCGAGCACGCCCCAGGCATCGCGCCAGCCGAACTGGCCGATGAGCCACGCCGTGACCGGCGCCATGATGATCGCCGAGAGCCCGCCGCCGTTCGAAGCGAAGCCGACCGCGAGACCGCGGCGAGCCACGAACCACTTCGGGATCAGGGTCGACTGCACCAGCCGCACGCCGGTGCCACCGAGGCCTCCCATGACGCCGTACAGCAGGATGAAGAGCAGGGGGCTGTCAACCCACCGAATGCTGAGCAAGGCCACGCCATCGATCAGCACACCGAAGAGAAGGATGCGCGCGGCGCCGCCACCGATGTCGGCGAAACGCCCGACGAGCAGGCCGCCGGTAGCACTGACGATGAAGCGCAACGAGAGTGCGCCGAGGATGGCGCCCTTCGACCAACCCGTGTCGTCCGTCATCGGGCCGGCGAACACGGGGATGGCCCAGAACGTCGTCGCGCCGTTCATGAACACGCAAAGGACGCAAATGAAAACGATGACCCAGCCGTAGAAGAAGGGAAGACGCTGATTGAGACGACCAGCCAGTGCGGGCGCCGGCATAGTGGGTGCGAACCGTTTCTAGCCGGCGAAACCGTTCAGGGCTTAAGCAAGCCCGAAGCGCCAGCCCGAGCAGCATACAGGCTAGCGGCCATGCTGGCACACGGATGCAGCGAGCCCAAATGCCGAGCGGATCGACTGTTTCGGGATGAAGTCGACCGCTACGTCCCGATGGTACCAGCGGGCATGACCATCGTCTCCCGCTCCGGACGCACGGCGAAGATCACGACGGCGCACATCAGCCACGTCACGATGAGTACGTAGAGCGCCGATTCGTAGCTGCCGGTCTTATCCGAAACGATACCGGCAACCAGCGGCCCCATCGAGCCGATGAGTGTGGTGATGAACTGGACGAGGCCGGTGATGCTGCCGATGTAGGCCCTCCCGAAGAACTCAGGCCAGATCAGCTGCACCAGGATCGGGAAGCCGCCCAGCATGAGGCCCGCGTACGCCACGGCGACGTACAGGAAGAGCTGGCTGCTGACCTGGAGCAGGAGCACGACACCAATGGCAGTGGCTATCGACTGGATAATCAGCGCCGGGCGGCCGGTGTATCGCCCCGAGACGAAGCCCCAAAGGAATCGCGCGCCGATCGAGAACAGGCCGTAGACGGACAACGCACTCGCGGCGACCGCGGAGCTGAAGCCGATCTCGTCGAAGTAGGGCTTCATGACGATCGTGTTGGTCTGAAGCGAATAGGAGCCGAAGACGATGGCGAGCAGGAGGACCCAGAAGCGCACGGTGTGTGTCGCCTCGCTCAAGGTGAAGCTGCGCTCGGTCGCCGCCGAGACGCGCTGCCGCGCACCCGGCTTTGGCTGCACGCCGTTGTCTGGGAGCAGACCGAGATCCTCCGGCGCACGCACCGCGAACGGCACCATGGGCAGCAGGACGATCGCGAGCAGGACGCCCAGTACGGTCCAGGCATCACGCCAGCCGAGCTCGGTAATGAGGACCTGGGTTATCGGCACCATGACCAGGGCCGAAACGCCGCCGCCAACGGACGCCAGCCCGATCGCGGTGCTGCGCCTGAGCACGAACCACTTCGAAGAGAGGGTCATCATCACGAGACGCATGCCGGTGTTTCCGGCGCCACCGATCACGCCGTAGATAGCGATGAACTGCCACGCGGAGTCCACGAATCGCAGGGAGGCCATGCTGGTCGCGTCGATGATCACGCCGATAAGCAGCAGCCTGGAGGCGCCACCCTTCCGGTCTGCGATGGCGCCAAACAGCATGCCGAAGAAGGCACCGGTGATGAAGCGCGTCGTAAGAGCACCGAAGATCGCTCCGCGGCTCCAGCCCGTGTCGTCCTGCATCGGGCCAATGAAGACGGGGATGGCCCAGAAGGTGGTAGCGCCCATCATGAAGACGCCCAAGAAGGCGATGAACACGATGAGCCAGCCGTAGAAGAACGGCAGCCTATTAGCCAGACGTTCGGCGAGACCGTGGTCGCCGGACTCAGTCGCCACGGGATGCCTGCTTAGCTATTCTGCTTTGCCCACTCGGAGATGCGGCGTGCGCCCTCTTCGACGCGGTCGTCCGGCGCCGTGAGCGAGAGGCGCACGTAGCCCTCACCCGCCTTACCGAAGATCGGCCCCGGGCTGACGACGACGCCGATGTCATCGATGAGCCGGGCGGCGAACTCGGCGGACGTGTAGCCGTCCGGGATGCGCGCCCAGACGTAGAGGCTGGCCTTGGGCGCCTGGATGCGCAGGCCGCACGCCTGCAGCGCCGCCACGAGGCTGTCGCGTCGCTTCTGGAGCCTCGCGTTGTTCTCGGCGATGCAGGACTGGTCGCTCTCGAGGGCGGTAATGCCCATCTTCTGGATGGCCTGGTTTACGCCGGAGTCGACGTTGCTCTTGATCACGAAGAGGCCCCGGATGAGCTCGGCGTTGCCAACGGCCATGCCGATGCGCCAGCCGGTCATGTTGAAGCTCTTCGACAGCGAGTGGAACTCGATGCCGACATCGCGGGCGCCCTCGGCCTGCAGGAAGCTCGCGGGCTTGTAGCCGTCGAAGGCGACCTCGCTGTAGGCGGCGTCGTGACAGACGGCGATGTCCCACTTCTTCGCGAAGGCCACCGTCTCCTCGTAGAAGCTCATGTCCGCGACGGCCGAGGTCGGATTGTTCGGGTAGTTAATCCACAGCACCTTGGCCCGGCGCAGGATGTCCTCCGGAATTTCGGAGTAGTCCGGCAGGAAGCCGTTCTCTTCCTTCAACGGCATGAGATACGGCTCGCCGCCCGCGAACATCGTGGCGATGCTGTACACCGGGTAACCCGGGTCCGGCACCAGCGCGACGTCGCCCGGGTCGATGAGGGCGTAGGCGATGTTGGCGATACCTTCCTTGGAGCCCAGGAGCGGTAGCACCTCCTTGTCGCGGTCGAAGGTGAGGCCGAAGCGCTTCTGGTACCAGTCGGCGACGGCCTGGCGAAACTCCGGCAGGCCGTCTGACTCCGGGTAGCGGTGGTTCGGCGGGTCGTCTACCGCGGCGTGCAGGGACTGGAGGATGTGGTCCGGCGTCGGGATATCGGGGTCACCGATGGCAAACGTGATGACGTCAACGCCTTCGGAACGCTTCTGGTTGATCTTGCGCGTGATCTCGACAAACGGGTACGGCGGGACCTTATCGATCCGGCTGGCTAGTCGCATGAAGAGTCCTCTCGGTTAATACTTGCGCCTGATCCTACTGCGACGTGGCTCTAGGATCATGATGGCGCCACTAAGTTCCTCTACCTGCGCACCATAGCGAACTATGCGCGTAGTCGCGAATTCGATCAGATCCTGACGAGTTGTTGCGCCACGCGGACGCAGGACGATCACGGCAGTTGGACCGCCGAATCTCCGTACGTCAGAGAAATCGAGGTCCAGCGTGATGAGAATGGCATCCAGCTCCGATGCTTTCGCGTAGATGACAGCATCAGCCGCACCAGCCATACCTAGCTCAACTGCATGAACGGCCTCATGACCGAGGCTACGAATGGCTCTAGCGAGCAGAGGAGGTAATGACTCGTCGAGGAAGAAGCGCGCCAAACTAGAGGGCGCTCACCGTCTCACGGACCAGAATGGACTTGGCATAGAGCAGCGCGTCACGGACAGCAGCTCCCCTTAGCGCATATTCCTCGCTCAGCGCCTCGGCTGTCTCTCCTGCAGCCATCCGCCCCAGGAGGGTGGCAACATCCATCCGTGTGCCTTTGAGGACCGGCTTTCCGAACCGCACCTCTGGATCGATGGTCACGCCCGGGGAAACCTCCACGAGCGATCCATGTCTTGCTTGCGGTTCTTCCGAAACGATCTCGCAGGCATAGGCCAGCGCCGCGAGTACACCGTCGTGGCTCACGCCGTACTCACGCTCCAGTGTCGAGAACTCAGTTCCCGACGCCAGCTCCTGAAGAACAGTCGTGACCTCAACGAAGGTGCCTTTTATCACAGGCGTGCCGAAACCCTCATCACGGTCAACTGTGATGCCAGGCGCTATCTCGGGACGTTTCTTTCTCATTGGTCTTTAGCGACCAGGATACACTTTTAGTCCTGGCCCCACTTGAGCTCGTAGAGGCGTACTGGGTCATCGAAGCCGCGCAGGACGATCTCGCCGCGGTCCGAGAACATGAAGCCCTTGCCTGCCGCCAGCTCACGGACGACGTTGGCGAGGATGATCTCGCCGCCTTTCGCTTGGGCTGCGATACGTGAGGCGAGGATGACCGAGGAACCGAAGAGGTCGTCGTCCTCTTCGATGGGCTCGCCGGCGCTGATGCCGACCCGAACGCGCAGGGGCTCGTCCGAGCTGGCGTTGCGGTCCCCAAACGCCTTCTCGATCGCGATGGCGCATTCGAGGGCGCGCGTCGCGGAGCCGAACGACGCCATGAAGCTGTCGCCCATGGTCTTCACCTCGGAGCCGCCGTAGGACGCGAGCGCCTCTCGCGTGATGATCTCGTGCTCGCGCAGGAGGGCGCGGCCGCGGTCGTCGCCGAGGCGCTGCATCATCGCCGTGTGCATTTCGAGGTCGGTGAACAGGATCACGCGCAGAGCGCCGTGTTCGTGCTCGTAGTCATGCTCGTGGTCGTGCACGTAGTCACCGAGCAGGCTGTCTGGGGAGATGAAGTCGAGCATCTCGTTCACCGAGGTCTCGTTGGGGAACGGACCGATCGAGTGCTCGCGCACGACCTGCAGGTGCGAGTTGGCGATGCGTGACGCGAACAGTCGCGCGTTGTCCTCACGGGCGCGCACGCCGCCGCGGTACATGACAAGCGTTGGTGCTTCGATTTCACGCAGGTACGGCGTGGGGTCCGAGTTCATCAGGGCTTCGTTCATCGCCCGCGCCGACTCGACGCTGTGGGTCTCGCGCAAGATCGCCTCGACGATCGGGGCGTTGGAGCCATCCCAGCCTGCGATGATGCGGGCCCGGATGCGCACGTAAAGCTCCCAGTCCTGCTCCATCACGGGTTCGATCGCCTTGAGCTGCTCCTTGCGTGGCGAATCGATGTCGTCCTGGACCTGGTGGCCCTCCCAGATGATGAGGTGGCTAACGCGGTCGGGGTTGTTCGCGGCGTAGGCAAACGCAACGTCGCCAGAGCTAGGCAGGCGCAGCAGGGCAAAGCGCTCGATGCCGAGGCGATCGACAAGACTGCCGAGGTCACGCTGGGCCGCATCGACGGAGAAGTCGATGGCGTCGCGCTGCGACATGCCCATGCCGCGGCAGTCGTAGCGGAGGACGCGCACGCGGCGCGAGAGGCCTTCGAACACCGCGCGCCGGCTGGGGATCTGCCACTCCATCTCGAGGTGGCTGGTGGTGACGATCGGCGGGATCACGAGGGTCGCGCCCTCGCCCATCATCCAGTAGGCAATATCTGCCCCATCGCTGGTCGTGACGTATTGAACGCTGTGGGCCATCGGCCCCAGTCTACATCGAATCGAAGCGCCTTACAGTCCGGGTTGTCACTAAGGTCAGGGCGTAGCAGGCGATCGGCGTGATGCCTATAATGCGGGCCATTCCCGGACCGGGACGAAAGGAGCCTCGCCATGCAGAGAACGGCGCGCATCGCGATTATCGGCGGCGGCATCGGAGGGCTGACGGCAGCCCAGGCTCTGCTGCAACGCGGCTTCGAGGTTTCGGTGTACGAGGCAGCACCCGAGCTCAAGGAGATCGGCGCGGGCGTGGCGCTGGGCCCGAACGCGATGAAAGCGCTGCGGTCGTTGGGACTCGAGGACGCCGTCCGGGACGTGGCGTGGGAGTCGGAGTACCAGATGCTGCGCAACTGGCGTACCGGCGCGATCATCCAGAAGACGCCGCGAGTCGGGCCGCTGCTGGAGCGCTTCGGCGCCACCGGCTGCTCCGCGCACCGGGCCGACCTGCTCGACGTGCTCGGCGCCTCGCTGCCGGAGGAGATCGTGCACCTCGGCGCGCGCTGCAACGGCGTCGAGTCGACGCCGACACGGCGCCGTCGCGCGGTTCAACGACGGCTCTGAGGTCGAGGCAGACGTGATCGTCGGGGCAGACGGCATCCATTCGGCCGTGCGAGGCAGTTTGTTCGGGCCGGACGCGCCGCGCTTCACCGGCAAGATCTGCTGGCGCTGCCTCGTGCCCGTCGACGCGATTCCCGGCGGCCTGTCGAGCACCGACAACGGCACCTGGCTCGGCCCCCACGGCGCCGTCGTCGTCTACCTTGTGCGTCGCGGGGAGCTAGTGAACGTCGTCGCCCACTATGACGACGAGTCATGGACGGAAGAGTCGTGGATCCGCGAGGCGCCCCGCGAAGAGGTAATCGAGAACTACAAGGGCTGGGACGAGACGCTGATGCGGATCTTCTCCGCCAGCCAGACCCACTACAAATGGGCCCTGTACGACCGCGAACCGCTGCGGCAGTGGACCAAGGGCAACGTCACGATCCTCGGCGACGCGGCCCACGCGATGCTGCCCTACCTGGGCCAGGGCGCCTGCCAGGCGATGGAGGACGGCTGTGTCCTGGCCGCTTCGCTGGCGGAAATGCCGGACGACCTGCCGGGGGCGCTGAAGCTCTACGAGCGGGCGCGCTTGCCTCGGGCAAATCGCGTCGTCCTGGAAGCGCGGGCGCGCGGCGAGGACAACCACCTCGTGTCACCGCTCGCCGCGTTCAAGCGCGACATGCTGATCAAGCTGCGCCAGCGCTTCGGCTCCGACCGCACCGGTCGCGGCACGGCCTGGATCTTCGACTACGATGCGGGGTCGCCGGACGCGGTGCGGGTGGCGTAGGGGCAATCGGGCAATCGGGCAATCGGGCAATCGGGGATGGAAGAGGGTAATCACTCCTCGTTGCGAGCCATTGACCGCAGGGAAAGGCGAAGCAACCCCGGTCGGGCGCCCCGAGGGTTGCATAGAGCACCGAGATTGCTTCGCCTCGCTATCGCGATGGCTCGCAACGAGGAGTTAGTGCGAGAGCACTGCCTTGAAGAAGGCGTCCTGCCGGGCTAAGGCGCGGCGGCCGACCTGCGTGGGGAAGCCGGTGAGGCCGTGGACGCCGCCGGGGTGCACGTCGAGCTCGCCGTGGTTGGCGGCGGCGAGCCAGCGGGCGTGCATGTACAGCGAGTCGTCCAGCAGCGGGTCCATGGTGCCCACGGTGAACAGGGCGGGCGGCATGTCGCGCAGGTCGGCGAAGAGCGGGTTGACGTCGGGGTCGCGGCGGAGCGCCGGCGGCACGAAGTGGTCTGAGAACCACTGCAGGCTGGGGGTGCTGAGGATGACGGCGTCATCGCCCCATCTCGCCGCGCTTGGGGTGAGGTCCGGGTCGTAGTAGCCGTAGCCGAGTACGGCGCCGGTGTACGGGGTGAGACCGTGACGGTCGCGCAGACGCAGCAACGCCACGACGGCGAGGTGCGCACCGGCGGAGTCGCCGCCGATGAGCAGGCGATCGGTGCCGAACTCGCTCTGAGCCGCTTTCGCCAGCCAGAGCGCTGCCGCCTCGCAGTCGTCCGGGCCTGCCGGGTACGGGTCCTCCGGGGCGAGACGGTAGTCGACGCTGAAGACGGCGACGTTGTGGGTGCGGGCGATGTTCTCGAGGCGCACGTCGTTGCTGTCGTTGGTGCCGAGCACCCAGCCGCCGCCGTGGATGTACAGGTAGACGCCCTCGACGCGCTCCGGAATGAAGCAGCGCAACTCGATCTCCCCGCCGGGACCGGAAATCGTGCGCAGGACGGCGTTATCGGAGTAGACGATCGGTTGGCCGCCGGGGCCTCGACCGCCGGCACGCGCGGCACGGACAGTCGCCGGCGCCAGCGTGTACATCGGTGGCGCCGAGGCCGCCAGGGCACGCAGTTGCTCGATGAGCTGCTTCGACTCGTCGTCGATGGCTTCGGGGCGGAAGAGGGCCGGGTCGAGCGTCATGGCTGGCTCCCTGAGCTAGACGGCGGACCGCGCCGGACGAAACTCCGTTGTGCTGACCTGGCCTAGCGCCAGCTGCCGAACTTGATAATCGTGCCATGGGTCTTGCGCTCCTCGATCTGCTCCTGGATGTCGGAGTCCTCGACCGGGCGCAGGTAGTCGACGCCGCTTTCGGCCGGCGAGTAGCCCAGGTTGCGCATCATCTGGAGATCCTGACGTCGTCTTCCAGGTTGATGCGACGGCGCTGGCGGCGGCCACCGTTGTTGCGGAGGAAGGCCAGGGTCCACTTCGCCAGGGGCTCACGCAGCGACTCCCGGACTTCCGGCAGGATCAACGTCTCATCGATGATGCCCCAGGAGCCTTCGCGGCGCATGGCAACGACGGCGACGGGGCGGCCGGAGGCGTCATTGACGACGGCGAGCCAGCGGGCGCTCTCGTAGAGGCTGTCGAGGCCCGCTTCAGAGAGTCGTGGGTAGCCCGAGGCCTCGGCCTCGACCGTGGCGACGGCTTCGCGGTCGGCATCGGTGGCCTGGTGCACCGTGAAGCCGTGCTCGAGCTGGTCGCCGGGCTCGTCCATCTCCGGCACCGAGGCGTACTCGACCTCGATCCAGTGCTTCGACTCTTCCAGCGCCGCTTCCCAGAACAGCTGGGTCGCGATCGGGCGGTTGGGCCGGTCACGGAAGGCGAGGATGACGCCACGGGGCGCCTCATCGCGGCTGGAGGCCGACAGGGCTGCCTTGAGCATCGGCTTAAAGTGGTCGCGGAAGGCCGGCACCTCGGCGTAGGAGTAGTGGACTTCAAGGAAGTCGCGGTAGGGCCGGCAGAGGACGACGCTGTCCTCCTCCGACACGATGAGCTGCGGCCGGCGCTCGGCGACGCGGTCGTACTGCTCCTGCGAGAGCGTGAACGTCTTGGTGCCGCGCTTGGTGGCGCGCTGCCACGGGCCTGCGTTTGCCAGCGGGTCTAGCCTGCGAAATTGAACCATGCCTGTCTCCCCTTGTATGGAATTACGTCACCCGCCAGTAGAACGGCGGCGATTATCGCTTTGTTTCGGTCGTGAGGTCGAGGTACGACGCTCGAATGCACTGTTCCCACGTGAGGCCAAGCTCACCGAGCAGCCAATTTAGCTTATCGCGGGCGGGTGTGTCGTCCTCATGCACCGGCACTTCCAGCTCCAGGAAGCTGCCGAGGCCCTCAACATTATCGAGGTGGATGCGAGCGCCGTCCAGAACGAGCAGGGTGCGGCGCTTCTTCACGACGGCGAGGACACCCAGCGCCGCGCTCAGCAAGTCGCGCAGGACGGCAGGCTCGGCCGTGCGCGAGACCTCGTAGTCGCTGGCGCGATCGGCGCCGTCCTCGTCTCGCTGGTAGAAGATCAGCTCGCCCTGGAAGCCGGCGGTCTCGCGCAGCTTGAGGCGGCCGTTGGGGACGGCGTAGTAGGTGTCGGTCTGGCGCAAGTCGCCCCAGAGGTCGGCGCCGAGGGAGCGCGCCTTCGCCTGATAGGGCTTCGGGTCATCGATGCGGGCCTTGTACTCGAGGTTGCGCATGAGGGCGATTCTAGCGCCAGGTGTCACTGAATTCGGCCAATGCCAAAAGGCGGAGGAGCGGGAGCATACATCTTCCGTTTCTTCCCCGCGTAGCGGAGGAAGAGGAAATTAGAGATGATTGCGAGGGGACACCCCTCGCGCTCCCCGTCAGCTTCTGCACTTCCTCGCGGGGCGCTCGATGGATGCGGCGCAAATCCCTTGCGACCGAGTAGAGGCGTCTCGTCAGGCGCTGCGGCGGCGTAGCGTGGCGGCTGCCAGGACGAGGGCCAGCAGTCCGGCCCCTGACACAACGCCGATGTCGACGACCAACGCGGAGGTGACGGCGCTGCTCTCGCCCAGCTTGCTCAGGGCTTCGACGGCGTAGGTGAGGGGCATGACGTCGCTCGCGGTTTGCAGCCAGCCCGCCATGCTCTCGCGGGGCACGATGAGGCCGCAAAGCAGGGTCTGAGGCATGACGATGAGCGGCATGAACTGCACGGCCTGAAACTCCGACGTGGCGAAGGCGCTGACGAAGAGGCCGAGCGCCATGCCGAGGATGGCGTCCAGCACGGCGATGAAGCCGATGAGGGCCGGGCTGCCGATCGTGTCGAGGCCGAGCACACCGTAGGCGATGCCCGCCGCTACCGAGCTCTGCACCGTCGCCGCGATCGCGAAGGCGATGCCGTAGCCCAGCAGAAGGTCGAGCTTGTTCAGGGGCGTCGTGAGCAGGCGCTCCAGGGTGCCGGAGGTGCGCTCGCGCAGCATCGCCACGCTGGTGATGAGGAACATCGACGTGAATGGGAAGACGCCGAGGAGGATGAGACCGATGCGGTCGAAGACCTGGGGCTGGGCGTCGAAGATGAAGCGCAGGAGGGCCAGGAGCACCGAGGGCACGCCGAGCATCATGCCGATCGTGCGCGGGTCGTGGCGGAGCTGCAGGAGCACGCGTGCGGCGGTGGTCAGGGTGATCCGGGGCGACATCAGGCCTTCTCCTGCTCGCGGGCCAGCACGAGGTTGAGGAACGCCTCGTCGAGGTCATCGGAGCCGCCGGCCTGGCGAATCGACGCGGGGGTGCCGTCGGCGATGAGGCGGCCGTCCCGGATCAGGAGCAGGCGGTCGCAGTGGCTGGCCTCGTCCATGACGTGGCTGGAGACCAGCAGCGTGGTGCCGTTGTCCGCCATCGCCCGGAAGCGGTCCCAGAGGTCGCGACGCAGCACGGGGTCCTGGCCCACGGTGGGCTCGTCGAGCACGAGGAGCTTCGGACGGCCGATGAGGGCGCAGGCGAGCGAGGCGCGGGCCCGCTGACCGCCCGAGAGCGTGCTCACGAGCTGCTGCGCCGCGGCACCGAGGCCAACGCCTTCGATAGCCTCGTCACCTTCACGCGGGCCGAGACCGTACAGCGAGGCGAAGTAACGGGCGTTCTCGCGGACGGAGAGGTCCTCGTAAACGGAGGGCGACTGCGTCATGTAGCCGACCTCGCCCCGCAGACTCGAGGCGCCCGCCGGCCTGCCGAGGACGGTGACGCTGCCGGAGCGCAGTACCTGCACGCCGACGACGCAGCGCATGATCGTGGTCTTGCCACCGCCGCTGGGACCGAGGAGGCCGGTGACGCTGCCCCCGGCTACGGAGAAGCTGAGGTTATCGAGCACGGTGCGGCCGCCACGGTCGACCGTGAGGCCGGAGACCTCGATTGCATTGCCGCCCGCATTGTCGCCGACATCGTTCACGCCTCGATTCTACGCGGCCTTGCGCCCTCGCTCTCAGGCCTGACGAGAGGTCTGCAGCCATTCGCGGGCGATCTGGACGGCCTGCGGCGATGCATTCTCACCCGCATCGAGCCAGCGGATGCGCTCGTCTGTCTCCTTGAACCAGGCGTTCTGGCGCCGGACGAGGCGATGGTTGGCGTTCTTATGTCGCCTAACGGCCTCGTCCAGGTCGTACTCCCCGTCCAGGTAGGCGCTGACTTCCTTGTAGCCGACGCCGCCTCGCACCGCCGAGGTCTCGCCGAGGCCGCGCGACCGCAGCGCCTCGACCTCGGCGACGAAGCCCGCGTCGTACATGGCGTCCGTGCGCGCGTCGAGGCGCTCGTAGAGGGCTTCGCGGGGCAGGCGCAGGCCGAGGATGAGCACGTCGGCGTCGATGGGCTGCACGGGTCTGGCAGGCCGCCAGGGTGCGCCCCGTGCTCGACACGACCTCGATGGCGCGCACGATGCGACGCGTGTTGCTGGCATCGATGGTCTGAGCCGCCTCCGGGTCCAGGGTCGCGAGGCGTGCCACGCAGCGCCTCGGCGCCACCGGACACGGCGAGGGCCTCGAGCTCGGCCCGAAGCGCCGCGTCCGGCTCGACCCGCGGCACCTGCCAGCCTTCGAGCAGGGCCCAGACGTACTGGCCGCTGCCGCCCGCGAGCACGGGCAGCCGGCCGCGCGCCCAGATATCGTCGAGGGCGGCTTTCGCGGCTTCGAGGAAGAGCGCCAGGGTCATCGGCTCTGAGGGGTCGGCGATATCGATGAGGTGGTGCGGTACGCGCGCCCGATGCTCCGGGCCCGCCTTCGCCGTACCGATATCGAGGCCGCGATAGAGCTGGTAGGCGTCGGTGCTGACGACCTCGCCGCCGAGGGCCTCGGCGATCGCGACGGCGACCTCGCTCTTGCCGGTGGCGGTGGCGCCAACGACGGCGACGAGGCGACGGCGATCAGGCATGTGGCGTCAGGCGATGGCCCGCACCATGCCGGCGAAGGACTCGGCGATCCAGGGCGGCGCCGCCGACGAGGCCGCCGTCCACCTCCGGCTGGCCGACGAGCTCCGCGATGTTCGAGGGCGAGACGCTGCCGCCGTAGAGGATGCGCACGGCATCGGCGATGGCCTGGCCTTTGTGGCCGGCGAGCTCGCTGCGAATGAACCCGATGGCGTCGTTGGCGTCCTGGGCCGTCGCGGCGACACCGGTGCCGATGGCCCACACCGGCTCGTAGGCGATGACGCCCGTCGCCGGGAAGTCGACGTCCTTGAGGGCCGACGCGACCTGGCGTCGCAGCACGTTCTGGGTCTCGCCGGCCTGGCGCTCGGCGCCGGTCTCGCCCACGCAGAGGATCGGCGTCAGGCCGGCTGCGATGACGGCGGCGAGCTTCTTCGCCACGACCTCGTCCGTGTCGCCGAACATGGCGCGGCGCTCGGAGTGGCCGATGATCACGTGGCTGCAGAAGTCCTGGAGCATCGCCGTGCTGACCTCGCCGGTGAAGGCGCCCTTGGCCTCCCAGTGCACGTCCTGGGCGCCGACGTTGACCTGCGTGCCCGCCAAGATGTCGGCCACGGCAGGCAGGTATACGAAGGGCGGACAAACGACCTTCTCAACGCCGCCGAAGGTATCGAGGTTGGCGTTCTTGATGCCCTGGGCGAGGGCTTTCGCCGCCCTCAAGGGTCGTGTTCATCTTCCAGTTGCCGGCGACGATTGGGGTTCGGGGCATGGGTTAGCCTTTCGTTAGACGGCGATACCGCCGGGGTGATCGCTGCGCATCGCTATCGCGCTGCTCCGCTCAATATAGAAAGAAAGTCTGCTGGGGGGACACCCCCCAGGGCCCCCCGCGCATGGGCTTCGCCCCCGCTACCCCCGGCTCGGACGCGCTTCGCGCTGCGAGCACAATGACAAACGAGAGAATGGAAGGGCTTGCCGAAGTGGAGACCCACCGGCGGCGCCCGTCTTCGCGGCTATGCGTTCCAAGCGCGGGCTCCCACAGAAGAATATTGGGACTAGGCTCCGAACTTCATCAGGCGGCCGGCGTTGGCCATGGCGAGCGAGAGGGCTTCCTTGGCGGGGAAGATGCCGAGCATGCCGTGGCGGCAGGCGTCCTCCGTGAACGAATCGACCTTGTCGATGGTGCCGAGGTTGGAGTTGAGGAGGAACGGCACGGGGTGCCAGGAGTGGGCGGCGAGCTGGGCGGGCGTCGAGTGGTCGCCGGCGACCATCATCACGTCGGCGCCGAGGTCTCGCAGGGCCGGCACGAGCTTGTCGAACTCCTGCAGGGCTTCGACCTTGGCTGCGAAGTCGCCGTCTTCACCGGCGGCGTCGGCCTTCTTGAAGTGATAGAAGACGAAATCGAAGTCGTCCCAGCGCTTGCGCACGGCTTCGAGCTGGCTCTCGTAGGTGCCGCCGCCGGGCGCCACGTCCATGCCGACGAGCTTGGCGAGGCCGCGGTACATGGGGTAGACGGCGAAGGCGCCGGCGCGCATCTGGGTGACCTCGGGCATCGCCGGCCACGTCGGGTACTTGGCGAAGCCGCGCAGGAGGAGGCCGTTCGCCTGCGGTTCGTCCTTGATCAGCTCGCTCGCCTGCTTGACGAACTCGTTCGCCAGGTCGGCGGTGTGCTTCGCCTCGGGGCGAATCGCCTTTACCGGCAGCATGGGCACGCCCTCGCGCTCCGGGTCGGTCTGCTCGAGGCCGTCATCGAGGCCCTCACCGCGCAGGACGAGCACGAATCGGTGCTCGCGCACGGGCTCGACCAGCACCTCGACGCCCGGCAGCTTGACCTGGCGCATGCGCTCACAGAGCTTCGTCGAGATCTCAGTCGCCACGCGGCCGGCGCGGCGGTCCGTGATGTCGCCGTTGGCGTCGATGGTGCAGAAGTTGCCGCGCGCCGCGACGTCGCTGCCCTTGAGGTCGAAGTCGATGCCCAGAGCCTCGAGGACGCCGCGCCCGACCTCGTACTTCAGGGGGTCGTAGCCGAAGAGGGCGATGTGGCCGGGGCCGGAGCCGGGCGTGACGCCGTAGCCGACCGGCAGGGTCATCCGCAGACCGAGTCGGCCGCCAGCTTGTCGAGGTTGGGCGTGTGGGCCGTCTCGAGCTCGCTCTTGTGGGTCTCGGGGTCAGGCAGGCCGCCGAGGCCATCGACGACGCAGAGGAGGATCTTGGAATCGTTGGGCGTAGCTAGCTGGCGCAGCAGTTCGGTGTCCATAGGGCGATTCTACGGCGGGCGCGGGCGTTGCTCCAGAGGGGTGCGTTACGTGTGTGTAGAAGTTAGCGGCTCAATCGCGCGAACTCGAACCGGACAATCGGGCTACAGTCACAACTCCGACCAACCGGCAATCGATCTGACGATTTGGCCGCTAGTCTTCTGGACTGAACGCTTGGACCGTCATCAGAAGCGCCCTCTTGGGCACGAGGCGCTTCTCGACCGCGTCGACGTCGAGAAGAAGCGCTTCCAGAGTGTGGGCGCCTACAAGGACGGTGCTTTCGTCTTCGCCAAACAGAACGAGAATGGGGCTCTTCTGTCCCTCCATTTCGACGTCGACCTCGCCCAGGTCCCACTCACCTCGGCTGCCATCAGCAAATTGCACGGGGATTCGACGCTGGGGCTCTACGCCCAGGCGACGCAACACGACGGCCGGCACCACCGTGAAGTGCGCACCCGTGTCAATCATCCCATCCAACGCGATCGAGGCGCCGGAAGGACCCGTGAGTGTCAGGGGTCTCTGAAAAGTTCCCATCCCGAACGATTATCGCACGCCGGCGACGAGGGCTCCTTCGGTGGAAACGTAAGGTGAAGCGGCTGTGGAGGCAAGTCTCTTGGGTTAGCTGCTAGGTCGACCTAAGCTGCTGCGAGCGCTGGAAGCTGCACCGCGATCTCCCACTTCCGCACATCCGCGGCGGCCTGTACGTTTTGGGCCTTCTCGATGGTCGAAATGTCCTCGCCGTCATCAAGGCGAACCTGGAGAACGGCTTCAATCGACTCGCGAATGTTGAAGTCGAGCTCGTCAAGCGTCTCGCCCTGACTGCCGCAGTCCAATTCCATGCATTCCGCCCAGTAGCCACCCTCTTCGGCCTCATGAACCAGAATCGTGAAGGTCTTGATCATGGCAATGCCCTCTCGCATTTCATAATAGCTCCGCAAACCGTTCGACCGTGAGGTCTGACTTCTTGATTTCAGAACTTAGAAGACCGGCCTTCATGATGCCCGTGGGCAGGCTGACGATGTGGCCGTTGGGCATCTTGACGACGCGGTGGCCGCCCTTCCCTTTGCGTTCCTCACCACCGGCCCTGACAAAGGCACGAATGGCTTCCGGCTGGCGAACGTTGCGCGGGAGCCTCGGCATGACCGGCGTCTCCTGAGCTACTTATCGAGCAGGGCCGCCACGCCGGGGAGGGTCTTGCCCTCGATGAACTCGAGGGAGGCGCCGCCGCCGGTGGAGACGTGGGTGAAGCGGTCGTGCAGGCCGGCTTGCTCTACGAGGGCCGCGGTTTCGCCGCCGCCGATGACGACTCGGGCGTCCATGTCGGCCAGCTCCATCGCCAGGGCGTAGGAGCCCTCGGCGAAGGCCGGGAACTCGGCGACGCCGACGGGGCCGTTCCAGAACACGGTCTTGCAGTCGCGCAGGGCCTCACGGAAGGTGTCGAGGGAGTCGGGGCCGATGTCCATGATCGCGCCAGCCGGGCGGAATCGCGTTCACGGAGACGGTCTGGTATTCGGCGTCCGCTTTGAACTCGTCCGCTACGACAACGTCCGTGGGCAGCAGCAGCGGCACGCCGCGGATGTCCGCGTAGGCCATGATGTCGTTCGCGGCCTCGAGCTGATCGTCCTCGACGAGCGAGTCGCCGACGGCGACGCCGTGCGCCTTGAGGAAGGTCGAGGCCATGCCGCCGCCCAGGAGCAGGCAGTCGACTTTGGTGAGGAGGTTGCGGATCACCCCGAGCTTCGAGCTGATCTTGGCGCCACCGAGAATCGCCGTAATCGGGCGATCGGGGTTCGTGAGCACGGCGCCAAGCTCCTCGATCTCCTTGAGCATGAGAAAGCCCGCAACCGCCGGCAGGTACTTCGCAACGCCTGCGGTGGAGGCGTGGGCCCGGTGGGCCGTGCCGAAGGCGTCGTTCACGTAGACGTCGGCCAGCGAGGCCAGCTTGCGCGCGAACTCCGGGTCGTTCTTCTCTTCTTCAGCGTGGAAGCGCAGGTTCTCCAGCAGAATGATCTCGCGCGGTTGCAGGGCCGCGGCCTCCGCTTCGACCTGCGTGCCGATGCAGTCGTCGAGCTTCTGCACGTGCTGGTTCAAGAGCTGCGACAGGCGGTCAGCAACCGGACCGAGGCGCATCGACTCGACGACCTTGCCGTCGGGACGACCGAAGTGCGAGCAGAGGATGATGGCGGCGCCGTTGGTCTGCAGGTATTGGATCGTGGGGATGGCAGCACGGATGCGGCTGTCGTCCGCGATCTCGCCGTTGCGGTCCAACGGCACGTTGAAATCGACGCGTACCAGGACCTTCTTGTTGCTGACATCGATGTCGCGGACTGACTGCTTCATCGTTACTCCGTCGAGTCTATCTGTACTTTCCTCAGGTTGCCAGCCAGCCGGCAGGATCGCTCGCCAGCATGCGCGAAAGCTCCTCCGCAGGCAAAGCAGACCACTGACGGCCAAGCTGTGCGAGACGCTCCCTACCTGTTGCGTCCGCGCCACCGAGCAAACCGCCCAACGCCATCGCGGACGAGAGCAATGCCGTCTGGCCGATGGCGACAGGGTCACCTTCACCGTTCGCTGAGAACAGGGCATCTACGAGATCGCGGCTTCCTGCATCGAGGATACCGGTTGCCTGCAAGCGCACCTCTGCCGTGAGCTCGTCCGGCACAGCGAGAATGCTTTCCTGCGCAAGAGCAAACATAGCGTCGCCCGCGTTGAGCGATCTCGGCATGCCCCAGGCGGTGCTGAGGCTGGCGGCACCGCCCGAGTTCTCGAGGCTCATGAATACGAGCGCCATCTGGGACAAATAGGCGATGGCGACGGCACCGGGCAGCGCGGCCTCCGGTGAGCCGCCGACCGCCTGTGCCGCTAAGAGACAGGCGAAGGCGGCGGTCTCGTAGTCGGCGGTCTCAGATGCTTCGATTTGCTCTCGGACGAGCTGACCGCTGGTAAACCTCGGGTCGTCGACGCAGTGCGCAACGCCTTCCCGAAGCAACTCGCGGTGGCCGGCCCAGATGTCTTGGATCATTGCGGTTCCATCTTGGCGAGGCGGGCGATGTGGCGTCCACCCTCAAACGCGGTGGTGAGGAAAACCTTTGTAATGTCTTTGGCGGTCTCGACGCCGATCACGCGCTGGCCCATCGAGACGACGTTGGCGTCGTTGTGCTCACGGGCGAAGCGGGCCGTCGTCGTGTCCCAGCAGAGGGCGCAGCGCACGCCGTGGACTTTGTTCGCGACCATGGCCTCGCCGTTGCCGGAGCCACCGAGCACGATGCCACGATCGAAATCGCCGCGGGCGACCGCTTCCGCCACGGGGCGGATGTAGTCCGGGTAGTCGACTGAGACCTCAGAGTTTGTGCCGAAGTCCTGCACCTCATGGCCGAGCTCTCGCATCAGGTCGATGAGCACGCTCTTGTAGACGATGCCGGCGTGGTCTGAACCGATGGCTACGCGCATTCGTCCCCCTCGCTATTCGCCCAGCGCACTGGTGATGGCCTCACTGCTGACGGCGCCTTGACGCAGGATACGCAGCTCCGGCCCGGTGCAGTCGACAATGGTCGAGCCGATGCCGTGCTGGGCCGGCCCCGTGTCCAGGATCAGGTCGACACGATCGCCAATCTGGCGTCGAACCTCCTCAGCCGATACGGGTCCGGGCCGCCGCTGAGGTTGGCGCTGGTGCCGGTCACGGCATCGCTCCACACCCTCGATCGACGCTGAGGGCGATGGCGTTATCGGGGACTGCGCAGGCCCACCGTCGAACCGCCTGCCAACGCATCGGACTCGAAGCCCGGCTGCTTGTTGACCACGAGCGTGAGCTGGCCGGGCCAGAACCGCGCTGCAAGGTTTCGGGAGCGCTCATCGAAGGCTCCGAGACGCTCTGCCATGGCGAGGTTACTGACGAACAGCGGCAGCGGCCGGCCACCCTCGCGGCCCTTGACGTCGAAGACGCGCTGCACGGCCTTCGCGTCGCTCGCGGCGGCACACAGCGCGTACAATGTGTCAGACGGCATCGCGATTACGCCACCATTCCGGAGAACGTCAACGGCTTGCTTGATTTCTTGTGGCCCTGGGACTGTCATTGGAGAGTTCGTCGGGGCTTAACCGCCGGTATAGTAGCATGAACCTAGCTGTGAAAAACCACGAAAGAGCCTAAGCAGTTGAGCGAGACGAGGACCAGCCAGGAGCCCTTTCAGCGTGAGCCCGGCGAGGACAGCTGGGCCGCCGCGGCGACCGCCCGCAGAGCCGCCGACCGCAGCCGGGTACGCGAATCGGTCGTCATTCTGGACTTCGGATCCCAGTACAGCCTGCTCATCGCCCGCCGCGTGCGAGAGCTTGGTGTTTACTGCGAGCTCCTGCCCCACGATGCGCCGCTGGAGAAGGTCGCCGAGCTCAACCCACGCGGCTTCATCCTCTCCGGCGGTCCCGCCGGCGTCTACGAAGCGGACGCCCCGCTGGCGCCGTCCTACGTGTTCGACTCGCAGCTCCCGATCCTCGGCATCTGCTACGGCATGCAGCTCCTGGCCTACCACCTGGGCGGCAAGGTCGACCCGTCGACGCACCGCGAGTACGGCCCGGCGATCCTGGAGCTGGACGAGCCGTGCCGCTTTTCGATGACCTGCCCACGTCGCTCGCCGTCTGGATGAGCCACGGCGACCGCATCACGGAGCCGCCGCCCGGCTTCCAGTCCGTGGGCCACTCGGCGAACGCGCCGCATGCCGTGATCACGGACGGCCACGACCGCTTCGGCATCCAGTTCCACCCCGAGGTCGTGCACACGCCCCAGGGCACCGAGATCCTGCGCAACTTCCTGTTCAACATCTGTCGCTGTCGCGGCGGCTGGACGCCCGAGAAGATCCTCGAGACCGCGATCGCAGGCGTGCAGGCGCAGGTCGGCGACGGCCGGGCGATCTGCGCCCTCTCCGGCGGCGTCGACTCCTCGGTGGCGGCAGCGATCACGCACGCAGCGATCGGCGACAGGCTGATCTGCGTGTTCGTCGACAACGGCGTCATGCGCTCCGGCGAGCCGGAGCAGGTGCAGGAGACGTTCGCGAAGCACATGGGCATGAAGCTGCACTTCGTCGACGCGAAGGAGCGCTTCCTCGGTCAGCTTGCCGGCGTCACGGACCCCGAAACGAAGCGCAAACGCATCGGCGAGACCTTCATCCGCGTGTTCGAGGACGCCGCGGCCGAGTTCGGCCACATCGACCACATGGTGCAGGGCACGACCTACCCCGACGTGATCGAGAGCGGACAGACCGCATCGAAGGGCAGCGCTGCGAAGGTGATCAAGAGCCACCACAACGTGGGCGGCCTACCGGAGGACATGGTGCTGCAGGTCGTCGAGCCGCTGCGCTACCTGTTCAAGGACGAGGTGCGCCAGGTTGGCCTGCAGGTCGGGTCTGCCGCACGAGATCGTCGGCCGCCAGCCCTTCCCCGGCCCCGGCCTGGCGATCCGGATCATCGGCGAGGTGACGGCCGAGAAGGTCGCCACTCTCCAGCAGGCCGACAGCATCGTCATGCACGAGATCGAGGCGGCTGGGCTCTACGACGAGCTCTGGCAGTCCTTCGCGGTGCTCACCGACACCCGCAGCGTCGGCGTCCAGGGCGACTATCGCACCTACGGCTCCGTCGTCGCTCTGCGCGCCGTCACGGCCGACGACGCCATGACGGCCGACTGGGCACGCCTGCCCTACGAGGTGCTCGCGCGCATCTCCAACCGCATCGTCAATGAGGTCCGCGACGTGAACCGCGTGGTCTACGACATCACCTCAAAGCCACCCGGCACGATCGAATGGGAGTGACCCGGCGCGCCGCCGGATAGTACGAGCCTCATAAGCCCGAGGAAGGTCTGGACAACAGTGCCTAAGTATCTGGTGAAGGCGAACTACACGCCACCGGAGGGAGTGAAGGGGCTTATCGCAGACGGTGGTACGGCCCGCGTGAAGGCCGTTAACGAGCTGCTCGCGTCTTTGGGAGGCAAGGTAGAATCGTTCTACTTCGCACTTGGCGAGACGGATGCCTACGTAATCGTCGACTTGCCCGACGTGGCTTCAGGCGTCGCTGCGTCACTGACGGTCAACGCATCGGGTCTGGCGACCTCTTCCGTCGTCGCCCTGATCACGCCCGAGGAAATCGACGCGGCGGTGAAGAAGTCGCCGCTGTACGACGCGCCCGGGCCGACAGCGTAAGCGCGGATTAGCAACAGACAGGTCGCCGTGGAGCAGTCATTTCGAGAATTCATCGTTGAGCTTGCGACTGCTTCCGGCGACCTGATCCGCCCCTACTTCGGGGCAGCGAACCTCGACGTCCAACTCAAGGCAGACGAAACCATCGTCACGAAGGCCGACCGAGACGCCGAAGCGCTGATGCGCGAGATGATTTCGCAGTCGCTTCCCGGACCACGGCATCCTGGGTGAGGAGTACGGCGAGGAGCGGCCGGACGCAGAGTTCGTCTGGGTGCTCGACCCCATCGACGGGACGATCTCGTTCGCGTCGGCGTCGCCGTTGTTCGGCACGCTGATCGCCCTTCTGCACAACGGCCAGCCAGTGCTCGGCTGCATCCATCAGCCCGTGCTGCGCCAGATGCTGATCGGCGACGGCGAGACGGCCACGCTGAACGGCGCATCGGTGCGCGTACGCAAGACGCGGTCGTTGCAAGACGCCACGCTGCTGGTCACCGACCTGCTGGACGTATCGAAGCACCAGGACGGCGCCGCGTTCGAGTCGCTGATGCAGGACGTGAAGCTCGTGCGCACCTGGGGCGACTGCTACGGGTACCTGCTGCTCGCCACCGGCCACGCCGACATCATGTGCGACCCGATCATGAACCCGTGGGACATCGCAGCCTTGATCCCGATCGTGCGCGGCGCCGGCGGTGCGATCAGCGACTGGCAGGGCAAGGACGCGATCGGGGCCGAGTCGATCGTGGCGACGACGTCACGGGCGCTGCAGGATGAGGTCATCGCGCGGCTGAACCCCTGATCGTGTTGTTGCGCTCGACAACATCCCGTACGATCAGTGCATGGCCATTGACACCAGCGGTTACGTCTCCGTTGCGGAAGCGGCAGAGCGACTCGACCTCTCCATAGAGCAGGTGCGCCGGAAGCTGCGCGCCGGCAAGCTGCGAGGGCATCGGGTGGGGAACCAGTGGTTCGTCGATGCTGCAGCCGTCGAGGCCGCAACCGCTGACACTCGGCCGCTCATCCCGCCGGAGACTATCGAGCGGGTCCGGCGGCTTCGAGAGGAAGCAAACGAGTACAACACCCGTCATGGGGGTGAGCCATTCGACGCCTTGGAAATGCTCCGTCGCAGCCGCGAAGGGCACTAAGGCTGGCACATTACTGTTTGGATGCGAGTGTAGTAACGACGTGGCTTTTCGAGCGAAACGTGGCCGCGGTCGATGCCTTCTTTGCCAACCTCCGAGGCGAGGATGAACTCTCTGCCGCCCAACTCCTGTTCCCAGAGTGCATTTCGAACATTCGCGAAGCCGCATTTCGAGGCGAGATATCAAGCACGACCGCGAGAGGGATGGTGAACGTGCTTCTAGCACTCGACATCGTGGGGCTTCATTCTGCATCGATCTCCCAGCGAGCGTTCTCCCTCGCCGAACAATTCCAGCACAAGAAGGCATACGATTCGCACTATCTCGCCGCGGCGGAGCTGCATCAAGCCGATCTGGTCACGCGCGATCGCGGTCTGCGACATGCTGCCGCACAAATCGGCGTTCCGGTACGATTCCTGGCATGAACGTACTCCTGATCGGCAGCGGCGGGCGCGAGCATGCCATCGCCTGGAAGCTACGACAGTCGCCGCGGCTGACCGACCTGCATATCGCACCGGGCAACGCGGGCACTGCCGACCTCGGACACAACGTCGACCTGCCGGTGCCGCGTACGACTGCCTCACGAGGCGACGTCGAGACATACATGCAGGCCGTCGTGAAGACGGCGCGCGACCTCAGGATCGACTTCGCATTCGTGGCGCCGGACGACCCGCTGGCGTGGGGCCTCGTCGACGCGATCGAGGGCGCCGGCATCCCGGCCTTCGGGCCGACGAAGGCAGCCGCCCAGCTCGAGGCGAGCAAGTCGTGGGCCAAGCAGCTCATGCAGCGCCACGGCATCCCTCACACGCGCACCGAGATCTTCGATGACCCTGACGCTGCCCGCGACTACGTGCGCAACGCAAGTGGCCCAGTGGTTGTGAAGGCGGATGGTCCCGCCGTGGGCAAGGGCGCCATCGTCACGTCGACGGTGGAAGAAGCGCTGGAGGCCATCGACGAGCTGATCGCGCTCGGCGAGTCCGGCAAGCGCCTCACCGTCGAGGACCGCGTTACGGGCCGCGAGGTCTCCGGCCACGCGTTCAGTGACGGCAAGACGATCGCCGCGATGCCACTCTCATGCGACCACAAGGCCGTGTTCGACGGCAACCAGGGCCCGAACACGGGCGGTATGGGCGTCTACAGCCCTCCCTGGTGGGCAGACGGTGCCTTAGAGACCGATATCACCTCGCGCGTTCTCCAGCCGCTCGCGACGCGCGATGGCTGCCGAGGATCGTCCGTTCAAGGGCATCATTTACCCCGGCGTGTTCGTGAACGACGAGAGCCTGCAGGTGTTCGAGTGCAACGCGCGCTTCGGCGACCCCGAGACGCAGGCCCTGCTCGTGCGCCTGGAGTCCGACCTGCTCGACATCGTCCGGGCCTGCGCCAACGGCACGCTCGACCAGGTCGACGTGCGCTGGTCGCCGCGGGCCTCCGTCTGCGTCGTCATGGCGTCGGGCGGCTACCCGGGTTCGTACGAGACCGGCCTGCCGATCACCGGCATCGAGGACGTCGACCCGGACGTGACCGTGTTTCACGCCGGCACGCGTCGAGACGCCGGCGGGCAGCTCGTGACGGGCGGCGGGCGCGTGCTCGGCGTGACGGCGACGGGCGAGACGCTGGAGGCGGCGCGACAGAAGGCCTACGCCAACGTCGAGCGCATCCACTTCGAGGGCGCGCACTGGCGCCGCGACATCGGGCTGCAGGAGTAGCGCTCGACCCCGATTTGCTCATGAACGATCGACCGGATAGGACTCGCGTCATCGTGGGTGGCGCTGCAGCCATCGTCGCGCCGGGTGGGCGGTTGCTGCTCGTGCACCAGGAGCATCCTCGAGGGCGGGACTGGGGCTACGTGGGCGGCGGTCTGGAGCCAGGCGAATCGATCGAGGATTGCGTGGTCCGGGAGGCCTTCGAGGAGTCGGGCCTGCGCATCCGGCTCAAGCGCCTGCTGTGCGTCGACCAGTTCTGGAAGGACGACGCGATGTACGGCATTGGCTTCGTGTTCCTGGCCGAACCGGACGGATGGCCGCAGGAGGTTGTACTGCCCGAGCAGGATGGGACGACGAGGTTCCTGGGGCACCGCTGGATAGATCGGACCGAGTTCGAATCCTTGCAGGGCGATCCTGAGTACGACTTCGCCCGGCTGCCCTGGCCCGAAGATGTCCCCGAACCGATCTTCCGGCGCACCGATGCCTGATCTATCACCCGGAAGCAGAGCCTGGATGGCGTTGTCCGGCTCTTCCGTCCTGGTTTAGACTGAGCCGTGATATCTCGATACTCCCGTCCGGCCATGGCTGCGGTCTGGTCCGACGAAAACAAGTACGCTTCCTGGCTCAAAGTTGAGGTCGCCGCCGTGCAGGCGTGGGCGGACCTGGGCGCCGTGCCGCGCGCAGACGCCGACCTGATCGCGCGCAACGCCCGGTTCAACCTCGAAGACACCGAGCGCTACGAGCGCGAGATGCACCACGACATGAACGCCTTCCTGCGCTCCGTCAGCGACAGCCTGGGCGAAGAAGGCCGCTGGGTGCACCTGGGCCTCACGTCCTACGACACCGAGGACCCGGCGACGGCGATCCGGCTCGTCGAGGCCGGCGAGATCCTCGCGGAGGACCTGCGACAGCTCGAAGCGGCGATCGCCAAGCGCGCCGTCGAGCACAAAGACACGATCTGCATGGGCCGCTCGCACGGCATGCACGCGGAGCCGATCACGTTCGGGCTCAAGATGCTCAACTGGCTGGACGAGGTGCGCCGCAACCAGGTGCGCCTCGATGCCGCGATGCGAGGACGTCGCCGTCGGCAAGCTCAGCGGGCCGGTGGGCAGCCACGCCACGGTGCCGCCGGAGCTGGAGGAGCGCGTCTGCGCCTACCTCGGCCTCGGCGTCGACAACGTGAGCACGCAGGTCGTCTCGCGCGACCGCCACGCCCACTTCATCCAGACCCTGGCCTGATCGGCGCTTCGCTGGAGCGCTTCGCCACCGAGATGCGGCACCTGCAGCGCAGCGAGGTCGGCGAGGCCGAGGAGCCGTTCCAGAAGGGCCAGCAGGGCTCCAGCTCCATGCCTCACAAGCGCAACCCGGAGAAGTGCGAGCGCGTCTGCGGCCTCGCGCGGGTGCTGCGGGGCAACGCCAGCACCGCCGTCGAGAACGTCGCCCTGTGGCACGAGCGCGACATCAGCAACTCCAGCGCCGAGCGCATCATCTTCCCGGACTCCTGCCTGGCGCTGGACTACATGCTCGGCCTGTTCACCGACATCGTGGCAGGCATGGTGGTCTACCCGCAGCGCATGCTGGAGAACATGCAGATCACGCAGGGCGTCGTGTTCTCGCAGCGCGTGCTCCTGACCCTGGTCGAAAAGGGCATGTCGCGCCAGGAGGGCTACTACGTCGTGCAGCGCGCCGGCCACAACGCCCTCGCCCAGCGCCGGCCCTTCCGCGAGACCATCGGCGAGGAGCCCGAGGTGCAGTCGCGCCTCACCCCGGCCGAGCTCGACGCGATCTTCGACTACGCCTGGTTCACGCGCGAGGTCGACAAGAGCTTCGCGCGCATGGGTCTGCTGGAAGCGTAGACGGAGAAACCTACCGTAGCTGCATGCCTTGAGGCTTGCTAAATGGCCCCACGAGGCGCCCGATGAAGCAACGGTTTCGCAAGTCGCCCCGGCTCAAAGGCTACGACTGTCTGGGCCCACTAGCGGCGCACGTTGTCCTAGTGACCCGGCTGCGCCGCTCGCTGTTTGTCGACGAAGGCCTGGCATCTCTCTGCATCGACGCACTTCACACAAGCATCACCCAATACCAAGTAACCCTGCATGCCTACTGCCTAATGTCTGACCACCTTCATCTCTTGATTGAGGTACCGGATGGAATCTCGCTTGAGGATGTCGTGCACAACTTCAAAACCCGATCTGGCCATGGGTTAAGGCGTGCCACCGGTGAATCAGCATGGCAAACGAGCTACTACGATCATCTCCTGCGCCGCGAAGAGGCCATTGTGGACGTGGCTGGGTACATTTGGGCAAATCCCGTGAGAGCTGGACTCACCGAGGACCTACGGACATATGCTTGGTCCGGCCCGAGAGGTGCGCTGATGCAAGCCTAAAGGCATGCAGCTACCTCTTCGGCCAGGAACAGGCGGACAGTCCCGCCTCATTCGCTGCATTCATCAAACCGAGCGATCACTGGTCTCCCATGGGCGGCGCTCCGTGTCTAAAATGCGGAGACTATGAACACCGAAGCACTAGACCAGCTACGCAAGGACCTCACCGGCGCGGCCTTCGTCCCCGACGACGATGGCTTCGCCGAAGCACGTGTGATCTGGAACGGCACGATCACGAGGCAGCCGGCGATCATCGTCGCCTGCAAGAGCGTCGACGACGTCGTTAGCGCCGTCAATTTCGCGCGCGAGCAGGGGCTCGGCGTCTCGGTGCGCGGCGGCGGCCATCACGTTGCCGGCAGCTCCCTGATCGACGGCGGTCTTGTAGTCGACCTGTCGCAGATGCGCGGCGTCACCGTCGATCCGGCGACAAGGATCGTGCGCACCGAGGGCGGGGCGCAGATCGGCGACGTCGACACCGCAACGCAAGCGCATGGTCTCGTCGTACCGCTCGGCGTGGTTTCGGAGACCGGCATCGCAGGGCTGACGCTGGGCGGCGGCCTCGGCTGGCTGCGCAAGCTCTATGGCGCCTCTTGCGACAATCTGATCGGCGCCGACGTGGTCACGGCGGATGGCAAGCTACTTCACGCCAGCGCCGATGAGAACGCCGACCTGTTCTGGGCCCTGCGCGGCGGCGGCTGGGACATGGGCGTCGTCGTCGGCTTCGAGCTCCAGGCCCACCCCCTGGGCCCTGACGTCTACCTGACCTTCGTGACCTACGCCCGCTCCGAAGGCAAGGAGGTGCTGCGGCGCTTCCGTGAAGTTAACGAGGCGGCCCCAGCCGGTGCGGCACCACTAGCCGTGTGCTGGACCTTCCCGGAAGCCGACATCTTTCCGAAAGAGCTGTGGGGCGAGCAGTTCGTCGCCGTCGTCGGGCCTTACGCCGGCTCGGTGGAAGAGGGCGAAGCGGCGATGAAGTCCTTCCGGGAGCTGGGCACCGTGCTCACGGACATGAGCGGCCCGGCGCCGTGGCTGGAGGTGCAGAAGTTCTTCGATGAGGACTACCCCAAGGGCCGGCGCTACTACTGGAAGTCGAGCTACCTCACCAGCCTGAGCGACGACGCCATCGATGTGCTTCTGGAACTTTCAGACACGCGCCCGTCGCAGCTCAGCAGCATCGACATCTGGCCTCTCGGCGGGGCAATGGCAACCGTGTCGCAGGACGAATCACCGCTAGGCCATCGCGACGCGCCATACGCCATCGGCGTCGAGTGCAACTGGATCGAGGCGGCGGACGACGAGGCGAACTTCCGCTTCGGGCGTGAGGCGGTCGAGAAGCTGCGGCCGTTCTCGACCGGCGGCTCCTACATGAACTTCGAGGACCCCGACGACGTTTCGGCCACGGCCGCCTCCTACGGCGACGCGCTGGGGCGCCTGCAGGCTGTGAAGCAAAAGTACGACCCAGCGAACCTGTTCCGGTCACGACGCGGACTGGTGGGCTAGAGGTTGCTGGCGGGGACCGAGCTTCGCAAGGAACGCCGGCTCGGCGAGGTCCTCACGGACTCGTTCAACATCCTGTTCGCACACTGGCGCCAGTTGGCGATCATCGCTGTACCGGTGGTGGTCGGCAATATCGCCCTCTCATTAGTCATCCTCGCGGTTACGCAGGATTTCCCGACTGCCGAAGAGATCTCGAACGATACCGCCGACTTCCCCGCCGGCGAGCTTCTCCTACTCTTCTTCGTCCTGCTCCTCTCGGTTCCAGTCCTGTTTGTGCTTCAGGAGTTGGTAACAGGAGGAGGCGTGGTCTTCCTGGACGAGGTCGACAAAGCCAACGCCATCGCGCCATCCGATGCTCTCGACCGTGCCCAGGAGAAGCTCGGTGCGCTGATTGGCGCCACACTGCGCGCAACCGTCATCGTTCTTCTGCTTTGCTTCACCATCGTCGGCATCCCGTGGGCGATCAACCGTGCTGTGCGGTGGGTGTTCCTGGCGCAGGTGATCATGATTGAGGGGTTGCGAGGCGAGTCGGTCCTCGCCCGCAGTGCGGCGTTGGTACGCGGTCGATGGTGGAACACCTTCGGGCGACTGATCGTCGTGGCGCTCGTGGTGGAAATACCTGTCGGCGTGTTCCAGCAGGCCCTGCTTGCGGCCGCACCGGGTGTGATAGGCACGATACTGGTGGGAGCGACTGGGTTTATCTACGTGCCGTTTGGCATAATCGGGATGAGCCTGATGTTCTTCGACCTTCGGGCACGAAAGGGTGGGGATGATGTCACCAGTACTCCTGCAGAGCCCGTTACCTAGCCCGACGCATCGCGGCAAGGTGCGGGAGACCTACGACCTCGGTGACGGCCGCCTGCTTATCGTCGCGACCGACCGCATCTCCGCCTTCGACGCCGTACTGCCCAACGGCATCCCGGACAAGGGCGCGGTGCTGAGCCAGATGGCGGCGTTCTGGTTCCAGCTCACCGACCGCGTCGTGCCGAACCACTTCATCCGCCTCGCCGACGGCACCGCCGGCGACGACCTGCCCTTCGAGCTGCCGCCGGAGCTGCTGCGGTCGCAGCACCATCGTCAAGAAGGCGCAGCGCCTCGACGTCGAGTGCATCGCCCGGGGCTACCTGACGGGCTCGGCGTGGGCCGAGTACCAGGAGACCGGCCGGGTCTGCGGTATGCGCGTCCCGCCGGGCATGGTGGAGTCGGAGCAGTTCCCGGAGCCCCTGTTCACGCCGACGACCAAGGCCGAGGTCGGGGCACGACGAGAACATGAGCTACGCGCGAGCTGGTCGAGCTGGTCGGCGCCGAGGTGGCGAACGCGATCCGGCTGCGCACGCTGGCGATCTACCAGTACGCCGCGCAGTACGCCCTCGAGCGCGGCATCATCATCGCCGACACGAAGCTCGAGTTCGGGCATCGTCGACGGCGAGCCGATCATCATCGACGAGATGCTGACGCCGGACTCGTCGCGCTTCTGGCCCGCCGACGAGTACAAGACGGGCCAATCGCAGCCCAGCTTTCGACAAGCAGTTCGTGCGCAACTGGCTGACGCAGTCCGGCTGGAACCGGGAGCCGCCGCCGCCCGAGCTGCCCGACGACATCATCGAGAAGACCCGCCAGCGCTACTACGAGGCGTTTCAGCGCCTGACCGGCCGCGAGCTCACGAGGTACGAATGACCAACTTCCTTGCGCGCGTCTACGTTTCCCTCAAGCCGACCGTGAACGACCCTCAGGGCCTCACGATCGCCGACGGCCTGCGCTCATCTCGGCTTCGACGAGGTCGAGGGCGTGCGCGCCGGCAAGTACATCGAGATTCGCCTGAGCGCCGCGGACGCGGAGACGGCCGGCAAGCGTGTCGACGCGATGTGCGACAAGCTGCTGGCCAACTCCGTGATCGAGGCCTACCGCTTCGACATCGAGGGCCCTGGCGCCTGCCTGACGCGACGAGCTACGACGCCATCGTCATCGGCGCGGGGCGCCGCGGGGCTGATGTGCGCCATCGAGGCGGGCAAGCGCGGGCGGCGCGTGCTGGTTATCGAGCGCAAACCAGGAGGCCGGACGCAAGATCCTGATCTCGGGCGGCGGCCGGTGCAACTTCACCAACCTGTACGCCTCGCCGGAGCAGTACATCTCCGGAAACCCGAACTTCGCCCGTTCCGCCATGGCCCGCTATACGCCCGAGGACTTCATCGCCCTCGATGGAGCAGCACGGCATCGCCTACCACGAGAAGAAGCTCGGGCAGCTGTTCTGCGACGGCAGCGCGCCGCCAGGTCGTCGACATGCTGATGGCGGAGTGCCGTGACGCGGGCGTCGAAGTCGTCACGGACTGCCAGGTCGACGGCGTTTCGCGTCCTGACGAATCGGTACTGCGGATGAACCCCGCAGCTCTTTCAGCATTATGTCGAGCCAGGGCGACTTCGAGGCGCAGTCGCTGGTCGTGGCGACGGGCGGGCTCTCGATCCCGAAGATGGGCGCCACGGACTTCGGCCTGCGTTTGGCGCAGCAGTTCGGCGTGCCGGTGACAGAGACACGCCCCGGCCTCGTACCCCTGCGCTTCGACGGCGAGGACCTGGCGTTCTGCGAAGCGCTGGCCGGCGTCTCGATCGACGTCGAGGTGTCGTGCAACGGCGCAGTCGTTTCGGGAGAACCTGCTGTTTACGCACCGAGGCATCAGCGGCCCGGCCGTGCTTCAGGCCTCGAGCTACTGGCGCGAGGGCGACGAGATCACGGTCGACCTGCTGCCGGGCGAGGACGTCGGCGAGGTGCTGGAAGAAGCATCGGCGCGCGGCCGGGGCGTGCTGCGCGCTGCTGGACCTGCGACACGCCCGCCGGTTCGCGCTGGCCTGGTGTGAGCGCTACGACTACTCCGGCACCCTGTACAGCCTCTCGAAAGCCCGCCTGGAAGAGCTATCGCAGCGCCTGAAGGCGTGGCGGCTGACGCCCAGCGGCACCGAGGGCTTCGACAAGGCCGAGGTGACCGTCGGCGGCGTCGACACGACGGCGCTGTCGTCCCGCACGATGGAGTGTCGAGACGTGCCGGGGCTGTACTTCATCGGCGAGGCCGTGGACGTGACGGGCTGGCTGGGCGGTTACAACTTCCAGTGGGCGTGGGCGTCGGGGTTCGCGGCGGGGCAGGCGGTGTAGTATTCCACTACCTGAGATGACCTGGTCGCTCGTCGCTAGACATACTGGGTGTAACTTCATTTCTCTGCCGTTGCCCTTTGGAGTCTCCTGAAACGAGGAAGATGGCTTCTTAAACCTGCCTACGTCCTTACGCTCATTGAGCCTAATGATCAGTTCCTTGTGGCGTGGTTTGTCTTGAGCAATCCTGGTCCTGAGTCCGATTGCATATACGGCTTTTCGTTGGACGCAATCACAATCCTAGCCCTGGCGCAGGCTTGCAGAAGCGATGGTCACACGCTGTGTTCGTTCCTGCGCGGCCCGATGATGCAGTCACACTCGTTCCTTCGGGATCGAGCTTGCGGAAAGTGAACACTGACGCTAGTTAGTCTTGACGACAAGACTATGCCCGCATCTTCAATTCCCCGTCAGGGATATCCTCTCCCTGGAGGACCATGGTTGGAGTCACAGCGGGACGTCGGAGGACAGATGCTGCTTCTTGGATGCGCACTTCAACTCGAAATGGAGACCGCATACGGGAAGGTCAGGCTGAAAAGGGAGAGTGCCGGGAGCAAGCCTCTCGCGACGGAAGAATTTGCTCTTCTGGTCCGGCTTCGTCGTATGATTGCGCCTTACTACCCAATAGCCTCTTTGGTGCTCGGGGTCTGGCCGGCGCGGCGGGGCTCCAGGCGCGTGGCGGCGCAGAGGGCGCGACCGAGGGCCTTCATCATGCACTCGGCCTTGTGGTGGTCGTTGACGCCGGCGAGGACGCGGGCGTGGAGGTTGAATCGGGCTTCGTGGGCAATCGACTGCACGAAGTGCTCCACGAGGTCGCTCGGCATCTCACCGAGGCTGGGTCCCGTCCACGAGACGTCGATCACGGAGTACGCCCTGCCCGAGAGGTCGACGGCGACCTGGGCCAGCGCTTCGTCCAGCGGCACCAGCGCATCGCCCATGCGCACGATGCCGGTCGAGTCGCCCAGGGCGTCTGCGAGCGCCCTGCCGAGCGCGATGCCGGTGTCCTCGACCGTGTGGTGGGCGTCGATGTGCAGGTCACCCTTCGCCTTCAACGTTATGTCGAATATGCCGTGGCGCGCGATCTGCGACACGAGGTGGTCCAGCATGCCGATGCCGGTCGAGACGTCGGCCTTGCCGGTGCCATCGAGGTCCCAGGTGACGGAGATTGAGGTTTCTTTGGTCTCGCGAGAGTATGTTCCAACGCGGGCTGTCATTCGCTGCGCATCCCTTCGGTCTGCTCCGCTCTCCTAAAAAGGAGAGGCTGGGGGGACACCCCCCATGCCCCCCGCGCATGGGCTTCGCCCCCGCGACCCCTGCCTGTTAACTCCCGGTGTCGTGAGCCGATGAACGCCGAGCTCGTTTGCAGCATGCACGCGAGCCCATCACTGGTCCGGCAGCTCATCGTCATGCCCCCTTCACGCCGCCGCTGACGCCGATTATCTCACGCAAGCGCCGCCATCAGGGCGTCGGTCTGGTCCGGACGCCCGGCGGAGATGCGGATGTGGTTCTGCAGCAGGGGCGTGTCGAAGTAGCGCACCAGGACGCCGCGCTCGAGAGAGCTGCGCGTGCACGTCGCTGGCGGTGATGCCGGTGAGGCTGGCAGAGGAGGAAGTTCGAGGCGCGAGGGCGTCACCTCGAAGCCGGGCAGGGCCGAAAGCAGCTCGACATGCGGTCGCGCTCCGCGATCATCAGGCGACGCGCTCCTTGATGTAGCCGAGGTCGTCCAGGCTGGCGAGGGTCGGCGATCTCCGCAGCGGCGTTGAGGTTGTAAGGCTGCTTCACGCGCATGACGAGGTCGATCAGGGCCGGTTGGGCGACCATGTAGCCGACTCGCAGACCGGCGAGCCCGGCCCACTTGCTCAGGGTCCGCAGCACGATGAGGTTCGCGTGCTCCGGGATGAGGTCGATGCAGGTCTCGCCGCAGAACTCGACGTAGGCCTCGTCCACGATCACGGGCTTGCCGGTCGCGAGCAGGGCCAGCGAGGTCTTCGCGGGGCAGCAGGGTGCCGCTCGGGTTGTTGGGGGAGGTCGTGACGATGAGGCCGACGCCGGACGCGTGGCGCAGGGCCTCGTCGATGTCGATGCTGAAGTCCTCGCGCCGCTCGATGTTGACCACGAAGGCGTCCTGGATGGCGGCGAGGAAGGGATAGAAGCTGAAGGTGGGCGGGAAGTTGAGCAGCGCGTCGCCCGGCGGCACGAACATGCGGATCAGCAGGTCGATCAGCTCGTCGCGAGCCGGTGCCGCCGATGACGTAGTCGGCGCCGAGGCCGACGTAGCGGCCGATAGCCTCGCGGAACCGGCGCTGCTCCGGGTCCGGGTAGATGTGCAGCGAGTCGGCACGGGCCAGCGCCTCGGCCACGCGCGGCGACGGGCCGTAGGGGTTCTCGTTGGCGTCGAGCTTGACGATGCGCTCCGGCGGCGATACCCAGGCGCTTCGCGACCTCCGTCCGGCGGCTCGACCGGCACGTAGGGCGGTACGTCGCGCAGATGCGGCTGGACGAGGTCGAGGATGTCGTCTGAGGATGAGGGGGTCATGATGCGGCCTCCGAAGGCGCGGCATACGGGCAATCGTGGCATGCGGGCATAGAGGTCTGAGCCCATGCCTGTGGCCGATCGCCTGTCTGCGCCAGCTCAAGCCCTTCGCATGCGCTGCGTTGCGCATGTATCCCGCATCATTTCGGCAGCCGTTCCTCGATCGCCCTGGCGTGGGCGACGAGGCCCTCGGCGCGGGCGATGGCGGCGCCGGCGGGGCCGAGGTCGAAGACGGCGTTGTCGTCCAAGTCGATGACGGTGCTGAACTTGAGGAAGTCCTGCACGCTGAGCGGCGATGCGAAGCGTGCGGCGCCGCCCGTGGGCATGACGTGGCTCGGCCCGGCCGTGTAGTCGCCGATCGCCTCAGGCGAGCCGTCGCCGATGAAGATGCCGCCGGCGTTCTTGACCAGCGCGGCGAGGCGGTGGGCGTCTTTCGAAAGGATGCAGAGGTGCTCGGGGCCGTACTCGCTCGCCAGCGCCACGGCCTCCTCGATGCTCGCCGGCGACGATGAAGCCGCCGCGGTGGGTCAGGGCAGTCCTCGGCGATAGCGCCTCGCGGCAGGACTTCCAGGCGCTCTTCGACCTCGGCGACTACCTTCTCGGCGAGCTCTGCTGAGCTCGTGATGAAGATCGGCGCCGCCAGCTCGTCGTGCTCGGCCTGGGCCAGGAGGTCGACGGCGCAGATCGCCGGGTCGGCGTCGGCGTCGGCGACGACTACTGTCTCGGTTGGGCCGTAGATCGAGTCGACGCCGACGTCGCCGTAGACGGCGCGCTTGGCCAGGGTGACGTAGATGTTGCCGGGGCCGCAGATCTTGTCGACGCGCGGGATCGATCTGCGTGCCGTAGGCCAGGGCCGCGACAGCCTGGGCGCCGCTGCAGCAGAAGACGCGGTCGGCGCCTGCGACGGCGGCGGCCGCGAGCTTCACGTCCGGTACGCGGCCATCCGGCGCCGCGGGGCTGACGACGATCACGTTCTCGACGCCGGCGACCTTGGCCGGCACGACGGTGTGGAGCACCGAGGACGGATAGGCCGGCTGCGTGCCGGGCGCGTAGAAGCCGACGGTCTCGATTGCGCGTACCTGGACGCCGAGGCCGTCGTCCTCCACGTAGGAGGCCAGACAGCGCTTGAGCTGCTTCTCGTGGTAGGTGCGCACGCGGCTAGCCGCGAACTCCAGGGCGGCTCGCAAGGTCGGCTCGATGCGCTTGAGGGCGGCTTCGAGCTCCTCGTGCGGCACTTCGAGGCCTTCGTAGGCAATGGGGCCATCGAAGCGCTCGGTGTAGCGTCGGACGGCGGGGTCGCCCTCGCTGCGCACGTCGGCGATGATGCGCCGGACGTTCTCAGCCGCCGCCGGGTCCTCGCCGATGGTGGCGCCGCGTTTGAGGATGGTGCGTCGGGCTTCTTCTGCGCCGCGAATGATGTTCATGGGTTCGAGTTCCAGTTCAGAACGTGCTCTCCTCGTAGCATACGGGCACGCGGGCATACGAGCGTGAAGTCCTCAGCGCCTGCCATGCCCGTATGCCTCTATGCCTGAATGCCCGTACTACTCGATGATCTTGTTGAGCGGGTACTCGACGATGCCGTGGGCGCCCGCCGCTTGAGCTGCGGGACGATGACGCGCACCACGTCCTCATCGACGATGGTCGTGACTTCGCACCACTCCGGGTCGGAGAGCGAGTTCACGGTGGGCTTGTCGAGGGCCGGCAGGAGGTCGATGACGGCGGCGATGTTCTCGACGCCTGGTGTTGAGCGAGAGCCAGACCTTGCCTTCGGCGGCCATGACGGCGTTGAGCATGAGGGCGACGTCTTCGATCTTCTGGCGCTTCCAGGGGTCTTCCCAGGCCTGCGGGCTGGCGATCAGCCGCGGCGTGCTCTCGACCAGGGTGTCGATGATGCGGAGGTTGTTGGCGCGAATCGAGCTGCCGGTCTCCGTGGCGTCGACGATGGCGTCGCAGAGCAGGCCGGGCTTCACTTCGGTGGCGCCGAAGGAGTACTCGACCAGGGCGTGCACGCCCTGCTTGTCGAGGTAGTCGCGCGTGAGGTTCGTCAGCTCCGTGGCGATGCGCTTGCCTTCGAGGTCCTTGACGGTCTTCACGGGCGAGTCGTTCGGCACGACGAAGACCCAGCGCGTGGGGCGCCGGGAGACCTTCGAGTAGTTCATCTCCGCCACTTCGATGACGTTGGCACCGGTCTCCATGATCCAGTCCTTGCCCGTGATGCCCGCGTCGATGATGCCGTCCTGCACGTAGCGGGGCTGCTCCTGCGGGCGCACGAGCATGCACTCGATCTCATCGTCGTCGATGGTGGGGAAGTAGGAGCGTTCCCGGATGACCATGTTGTAGCCGGCCTTGCCGAAGAGGTCGACGGTGCCCTGCTGGAGGCTGCCGTTGGGGATGGCGAGCCGGAGTGTCTTGCGTTCTGTCATGTCAGGTTCCCTCTAGCGGTCGCAACAAGAGCAGCCCGGCGTGTAGTGCCGAAGGCCTGCGATGTTGTCATGTTCTCGTTCCAAGAATGAAGAAAGGCGCGATCAGTGAGACGCGCGGTGCGACGCTAGTGAGGATGGTAGGGACAGAATGGCGTCGGGTTCACGGCATAAAGCCTAGCACAGATGGCATCGGTGACCCATAGAGAAGACACTGCACTTAGGGCAAGGTCTGCACCGCCAAACCGGCGTCTTGGCGCTTCGGTTTGACTGCTGCCACCGCTTCTCTCTGCTCCCGAGTCGCCACGAGATGACAGCGGTGGCAGAGCACCTCCAGGTTGGTCTGGTGGTTGAGGCAGCTCACGGTCCGATAGGTTCCGACCAGCGGCAAAATGTGGTTGACCTCCAGACGCAGCTCGTGGCGAGTGTAGGCTCGGCGCGCCTCCGGATCTTTGCGAATCTCGGAGGGCTTGAAGCCGCAACGCTCGCAGGCCCAGCGAGCGCGTCGCCGGGCGGCTCGACGGGCGGCGAGCCACACGTGATTGCGCTCGAATTCGCGGGCGTGCTTGTCGGAACAGTAGGCCGTGCGCCGGGGCGGCAGCTCGGCACGACAGCTCGCCAGGCGACAGACCTTCTCAGTGAGGTCGACGCACGTCACAGCCTGCCAGGAGCCAGCTACCACTTCGTGACGATGATAGGCCATCCGGCGCCGGAACGAGGTCACGAAGATGGCGGTCTGGTCATGCAGAGCCTCGACGGCGAACGTATAATCTACGTATGCGCTACATAACGCGTCCTCGACGTCTTGTCCTCGGTGTCATGCTGCTCGCAATCGGGGCGCTGGTGCTCGCCTGCGGCGCAAGCACACGCGCGCCGGGGCAGGTGCACGTGCTGACCTGGGACGGCGACGTCAACCCGGTAATGGAGCGCTACATCGATCGCGGCATCGATACGGCTGAGCGCTCCGACGCGGCCGCCGTCGTGATCAGGCTCGATACGCCCGGCGGCCTCGATAGCGCCATGCGCAAGATCATCCAGCGCATGGAGTCCTCGACCGTGCCCGTGATCGTGTACGTCTCGCCTTCCGGAGGCCGGGCCGCTTCCGCCGGTACCTTCATCACGATGGCCGGCCAGGTTGCCGCCATGGCGCCCGGGACGACGATCGGCGCCGCCTCGCCGATCAACTCGGACGGCAGCGACATCGAAGGCACGCTGGGTCGCAAGGTGACGAACGATGCCGTGGCTTACATCCGCGGCATCGCCGAGCTACGGGGCCGCAACGCCGACTGGGCCGAGGACGCCGTGCGTAACGCGGTGGCGGTGAACCAGAACCAGGCGGTCGAGCTCAACGTGGTCGACTTCGTGGCAACGAGCGTCGATGACCTGCTGGCGCAGTCGGACGGGCTCCAGGTGCAGGTACAAGACGCCACAGGCAACCCGGTGACGGCGACGATCCATGTGGCGGACGCACCGATCACCAAGAACAACGAGACCCTGTTCGAGGAACTGCTCTACCTGATCGCCGACCCGAACATCGCGTTCCTGCTGCTCAGCCTCGGCGGGCTTGCGCTGGTTGCCGAGATCTTCACGACCAACGGCATCACGGGCATTTTCGGCGCCATCGCCCTGGTGCTGGCGTTCTTCGCCCTCGGCTCCCTGCCGACGAACTGGGCCGGCGTCGGGCTGATCAGCTTCGGACTGATCCTGATCACGGCGGAGGTGTTCGTAGCCGGATTCGGGGTGCTCGGCATCGGCGGCATCATTGCGATTGCCTTTGGGGGCCTGATCCTCACCGGCAGCAGCGAGACGGGCTTCCAGGTCTCGCGCTGGCTGGTGATCGCCTTCGCAGCGACGGCCGGCGTGCTGATCCTCGGCCTCGGCGGCATGATCATGAAGGCGCGGCGAATGCCCCTGCACTCCGGCCGGGCGTCGTTCGTTGGCGCCAAGGGCACGACACGTACGCGGCTTGCCCCGAAGGGCGCCGTGCTGGTCGAAGGCGAGCGCTGGGACGCAATCACCGACGACGGCGAGCTCATAGAGGACGGTACGCCGATCATCGTCACGCGCTCCGAGGGCTTCCTACTTTATGTAAAGCGAGACCCTGCCTTCGTGAAACTGCTGCCAGCGGCCCCGGCACAGGAAGTCTGATGGCGACGCTCGACCTACGCCTGTTCATTCGTGCCACGCCCGAACGGGTCTGGGAGGTCCTGAGCGACCTGCAGGGCCAGAAGCGCTGGATGGCCGACCTGCGCAGCCTTGAGATTACGAGCGAGGCAGCAGACCGGCGTGGGCACGGAGATGGACGTGACGAGTGAGCTATTCGGGCAGCCCGTGGTGAAGGACAAGATGGTAATCACGGCCTGGGACCCGCCCTACCGCTTCGACGTGAAGCACACCGGCTCGTTCAGCGGCACTGGTTTCTTCCTGCTGGAGCCGGTGCCCAACGGCACGGTGTTGCGGTGGGTCGAGGAGTTCGAGCCGCCGCTGGGCAAGCTCGGCGAGCTGGGGTTCTCGATGGTCGTTGGGCCTCACATGCGCAAGGTGTTTCGGCGCTCGATGGACAACGTGCGGCGGCTGGCAGAAGAGGGCTGATCGCCGTCGAAAACGTCGCGCTCCCCTGGTGATTACGTGGTCGACGTAAGGAAGGCCGTGGCAATCGCACGGCGGCCTCCGAGGTCCTATACGCCGATCGCCGTAGGGGTCGTCGCTAGCCAGTGCGACGATGTGAGATTGCTTCGCCGGCACTTGCCTCCTCGCAATGACCAAGGGGGACCGGCATCTCCAACGCCGGAGAGATGACGCAGGCTCACGTCTCTGGCGTGTGTGGGCTGGTCGCGGGGCGTACTTCATGCGCGGCATCGGATGCCGGTCATTGATATCGAGTTGGCCTCACGAGCGCTAGTACGTGATCAGCTCCAGGAGGTTGCCGTCGGGGTCACGGGTGTAGACGCTGGTGCCCGTGGCGGTGCCGGTCGCCTTGCCGCCGACGCGGCTGACCGGCCCTTCGATGACCTCCGCACCGGCCGACTCGAACAGCGCCCTGGCTTCGTCGACGGTGCCGTCCCAGACGAAGCAGAAGTCGCCGCAGCCCGGTACGGCCTTCGGGCCTCGCAGGGTGAACTTCTCGTTCTGCCAGACGGCGGGAGGGTGGACGTTGATCTTGGAGTTACCGAAGGCGAAGGAGAAGGCTCGGCCGGTACCGGCGCGCCACTCCGCCTCGCCGACGACGGAGAAGCCGAGGCGTTTGTAGAACTCGATCATCTCTTCGGGCTTCGCGGTGGGAATGGCTGCGTGGTCGAAGGATGCGATGGGCATTTCGGTTCTCCTCTAGGCTAACGAGCCGTTGAGACTGACGTCGCCGGCTTCGACAGTTACGTGACGGCCGTCCGGCGTTTCGATGATCAGGGCGCCGTCGTCGCGCACGTCGACCGCGCGGCCCTGTATGTCTTCTCGCAGACCGTGCGCCGTTACTTCGGCGCCTAGGGTGATCAGGCGCGACTTCCAGGCATGGAACGCCGCCGTGCTGCCGGCCTTCGCGTCCTCCCAGAGCACCTCGAAGTGGTTGCAGAAGGCGGCGAGCACCTCTTCGCGCGGCACCTCGAAGCCCAGCTCGTCCTTGATGCTCGTGGCGATATCGGCGATCTCGGGATGGCCGTCAGGGTCGAAGTTGACGTTGATGCCGGCGCCGACGAGGGCGACCAATTCGCCTGCTTCCGTCTGGGTGGTCTCGATCAGCTCACCGGCGACCTTCTTGCCGTTGATGAACACGTCGTTGGGCCACTTGAGCAGCACCCGCAGCTCACCGCCCTTCTGCGCGGCGACGTCTTCGATCGCCTCGGCGATGGCGAGAGGCGTCACGTAAGCCAGGGGCCGCGGGTCATCGACCGGGTAGAGCGAGAGGGTGAAGTAGAGGTTTACGTCCGCGGGCGAGACCCAGGAGCGCCCGGCGCGGCCACGGCCGGCGCTCTGCGACTCGGCGAGGACGATCGTGCCGTTGGGGGAACGCCAGCGCTCCAGCATGCGACGGGCATCGTCCTGGGTTGACTCGGTGTAGGGGCGGTACTGGAAGCGCCGGCCGACGTAATCGGTGTGGAGGCCCCAGGAGTAGTGAGGCTTCGAGAACAGAGGCAGCGTCTCGAAGTCCATTTCGTCCATCATGCGACGGAAGCGTTCGAAGTAGGCCTCTGACAAGCGTGCTACCTATCCAGCCGGAAGTACGCTTCCGGTCACCGCTTGATTATATGCATTGGCGCCAAACAAGCGACCGCCCCGGCTCTTGCGAACCGGGGCGGCCATTTCTTTGCGTCCTCACAAGAAGGACAGTGAGTTGCCAGGCAGATCGCCCAGCATCGCCTAATAACTAGGCCGAGATACCTCGATACATAGAAACTAGGCGGATGGCCAGGCTATCTGCCTTGCAACGTTGATGGTCCATCCGCATCACCTCCTTTCCTGCCGCCGATATTAGCAACGCAACCGAAGGACGTCAATCTGGTAATGGCAATATGCGGTTAAGCCTTGGTTACGGGATAATCGCGCCATGTCGCCAATCACCTCCCTCATGACCGTCTCCGGCCCCTACGGCCAGTACACCGTCGAAGCCGTCGTCGACCCCGACGCGACGTTCAGCAGCGTGCCCGCCCCCGCCTTGATCGAGCTGGGCATCGAGCCGCATCGAGTCGTGCGGTTACAGACCGGCGACGGGAAAGCGCACTTCCGGCAGCTCGGCCGCGCACTGACGACGGTCGGGGAGCAGGAGGACGTGGCGCCGGTGTTGTTCGGTGAGCCCGGGGAGCCGGCGGTGATCGGCGCGACGACGCTGGCGATCCTGCTCCTGCGTTGGGACACCGACGCCCAGCGTTTGCTCCCGATTGAAGCGCAGGGCAGACCTTGAGAAATCGCACACACGGCAGTCTTTCGAGCGGCGGAACCGCTTAACATCTAGGCGTTTGCGGCTGCGCGCCCTCAGGATGCGCTCCCACGTCCAAACGAGAGCCTCCACGTCGAACGAGAAAGGTGAACCTCTATGCCCGAGCTTATCGACTTCCACACCCACATCCGTCCGCCGTGGTGGGCGGGCGCCACCGACGCCACCGCGACGAACCTCAGCCCCGGCTCCAGCGAACGTGCCGCCCGCATGATCGACATCGACAGGATGATCGAGGAATCGCGTACGGCCGGGATCGCGCGGCGGGCGCTCTCGGCGGGCGTCGAGGGCGTGTATGGCTCCGAGGGCGACGTGCCATCGAGCGAGGTGCGACGGGTCAACGAGTTCACCGCTGAGGCTGTCGCCAAAGACCCCGGCCTGTTCTTCGGCCTGGCGACGGTCGATGCCTACGCGGGCGACGACGGAGCGAAGGAGGCCGAGTACGCGATCAAGGAGCTCAAGCTGCACGGGCTCTTCCTCGACGCACAGCGCCACAACGTCTATCCCGGCGCGCCCGAAGCCCGGCCGACGCTGGCCGCGGCGGCGGAGATGGGCGTACCGGTGTTCGTGCATCCGGTGTGGGCGCCCGACGACGCGATCTTCCGGGCTGCCGGCGGGACGGCGGGCGGTTCATTCGGACGCGGCGTCACGAACGGCCTCGCCGCGCTGTCGCTGCTGCACTCCGGGGTGTTCGAGGAGTTCCCCGATCTCGACATCCTGGTCACGGCTTACGGTGCGGGCGCGATCCTGTTCGCGGCAGACGCCCTGGCGGCGTACAAGCAGGCGCACGGCACCAGTCCCCGGCTCTACATGGACACGCTGACGTTCCACCCGCCGACCCTGCGATACGCGGTCGACGCGCTGGGCGCAGATCGCGTGATCATGGGCAGCGACTGGCCGATCCGGACGGATGCGTTCGCCGACAAAGTCACGGCAGCCTTCGAGGCAGCAGGCTTCACGGCTGAGGAGCAGGCGCTGGTCAGCTCCGGCAATGCAAAGCGGCTGTTCGGCATCGAGTAGGGCGCTGGTCGGAGATGGAACGTGGGATGATCGATGGCATGGACACGGACAAGTTTGACTGGCAATCGCGGATAAACATCGATCCCGGCATCATGGGTGGGAAACCGGTGATCATGGGTCGGCGCGTTCTCATTGAGGTCATTTTGCAAGCTCTCTCCGCCGGCGATAGCGTGCAAGATGTGTGCGAAGAATTTCTGATTGCGGAATCGGACGTCAGGGCAGCACTTGCCTACGCGGGTTTTGTCGTCAGCCGCCATCAACCGCCCATGTCGCCAGGAGAGAAAGAGTCCATCCTGAAGTGACTGGCAGGTTGACCTGGTCCGACACTCCAAGCGCTGCAACTCTGCATCAAGCTGCCACCATATGTCAGGAGGCGCATCGACTGCGGGGGTACAAGAGACCATGCGCCCCTCACACGTGGGATAATGATTGGGCCTATGACCCAGACAAGCTCCAAACCGTTCGAAATCGTTTCTGACTTCCAACCTACGGGCGACCAGCCTGAGGCTATCGATAAGCTGGTGCACGGCCTCGATATGGGGCTGCATCAGCAGACGCTGCTCGGCGTCACGGGCTCCGGCAAGACGTTCACGATGGCGAACATCATCGAGCGCTGGCAGAAGCCGACGCTCATCCTGGCGCCGAACCGTACGCTCGCGGCGCAGCTGTGCTCCGAGTTCAAGGAGTTCTTCCCGAATAACGCCGTCGAGTACTTCGTCTCGTACTACGACTACTACCAGCCCGAGGCGTACATCCCGCGCACGGACACCTACATCGCCAAAGACGCCGACATCAACGAAGAAATCGACAAGCTGCGCCACGCAGCCACGCGAGCGCTGTTCGAGCGCAAGGACGTGATCATCGTCGCCTCGGTGTCCTGCATCTACGGTCTCGGCGAGCCGGAGGAGTACCAGAGCTTCGTGCTCAACTTCAAGAAGGGGCAGTCGATCCCGCGATCCAAGGTCATGCGCAAGCTCGTCGACATGCAGTACGAGCGCAACGACACCAACCTCGTCCGCGGCAAGTTCCGCCTGCGCGGAGACTCCCTGACCCTGCTGCCGGCCTACGAGGAGCTCGCGGTGCGCGTCGACTTCTTCGGCGACGAGGTCGAGCGCATCATCGAGATCGACCCGATGACCGGGGAGCTGCTGGCCGAGCGCGACGAGCTGGATATTTACCCCGCGAAGCACTTCGTCACCTCGAAAGACAAACTGGAGCAGGCAATCGAGGACATCGAGGCGGAGCTGGAGCAGCGCCTGACCGAATTCAGGGAATCCGGCCGCCTGCTCGAGGCGTCGAGGCTGGAAGAGCGCACGCGCTACGACATCGAGTCGCTGCGAGAGGCCGGCTATTGCTCCGGCATCGAGAACTACTCCCGCCACCTGGCGCGGCGTGGCCAGGGTTCGACGCCGTGGACGCTGCTGGACTACCTGCCGGACGAGTGGCTGCTGTTCATCGACGAGTCGCACATCGCGATCCCGCAGGTGCGCGGCATGTTCTTCGGCGACCTCGCGCGCAAGACGACGCTGGTCGACTACGGCTTCAGGCTGCCGTCGGCCCTCGACAACCGGCCCCTGAACTTCGCCGAGTTCGCGGACCACATCGACCGCGCGATCTACGTCTCGGCGACGCCGGGGCCGTACGAGCAGGAGCACGCCGAGCAGGTCGTGGAGCAGATCATTCGCCCCACCGGCCTGATCGACCCCGAGGTCGAGGTCAAGCCGACGAAGGGCCAGATCGACGACCTGCTGGAGCAGATACAGGCTCGCATCGCCGCTGGTGAGCGGACGCTCGTGACGACGCTGACGAAGAAGATGGCAGAGGACCTCGCCGACTACCTGCAGGAGATGGGCGTGCGTACCCACTACCTGCACTCCGAGATCGACACGCTGGAGCGCGTCGAGATCCTGCGCGACCTGCGCCTCGGCATCTACGACGTCGTTGTGGGCATCAACCTGCTGCGAGAAGGCCTGGACCTGCCGGAAGTGAGCCTCGTGGCCATCCTCGATGCCGACAAGGAGGGCTACCTGCGGTCAGGCGGCTCGCTGATCCAGACGATCGGCCGCGCCGCCCGTCACGTCAACGGCCGCGTGATCATGTACGCCGACGTGATGACGGCTTCGATGAAGTTCGCGCTGAGCGAGACCGAGCGCAGGCGGGCGATCCAGATCGCCTACAACGAGGCGAACGGCATCTCACCGGTCGGCATCCAGAAGGCGATCCGCGACATCACCGACAGCCTGCGCAAGGTCGCCGAGGAGCAGACCGAGTACAAGACTTCCGGCGTCGTACCGAAGGAAGAGCTCACGCGCATGGTCATCGGGCTGGAGAAGCAGATGAAGCAGGCGGCCAAGGCGCTCGAGTTCGAGAAGGCGGCCGGCCTGCGCGACCAGGTGATCGAGCTGCGCAAGGCGCTCGTCAGCGACGTGGACGCCGTACGCGAGATGGCGTCCGTGGCCGGTCAGGACGGCGCCGTGCCGTTCTCCGACAAGGCCGCGCTCGCCGCCCAGCGTCAGCAGCGCGATGTGCAGTACAAGCCCGGCCGTCGAGGCGCCCGCTACCGCCGGTAGCGCCCAAGAGGTGAAGGTCAGAGACCTCATCAGACTACCTTGCAGCATGGATGGCTGGCCGGCACATCAGCAACGAGAGGAAGTCACCGGCAATTCAGTCGACAGCTGTTAAGCCCAGGACTCGTGACTGTGGCGAGGCAAGCCTAGCCTTGACGTTCCACCCGCCGCAGCGACTCCGGCTACCGGCTCATACTGCAAGCCGAGCTGAGCGCCTGAAGGATCGTCAGAGTTCGTGCGCTATGATCGGTCGTCGATCGAGTCACGGAACCACAAGCTCTGGGCGAGCGTTATGCTACCCTTGACGCTGACCTCAACGGATGTGCGCGCCAGTCGGTGAGACGCGCGACGAACGTCCTGGGCGAGCTGACTGCCGTCCGCGAGGACTATCCTGAGTCTCCAGGACCATGCGACCCAGTGCCGTGAAGGTTCCGCAGACCAATTGGTCTAGCCGTATGCAACTCCTCCGAGCTCTTATCCGATGGGGAGTTTGATTCAGTGCCAGCGAATCCATGGACGCATGCAGCTGGAACTGCTCGTCATCGCCAGCGGCGCGGCCGCCAGTCAATGTGACTGCGATTGCGATTGCGACTGCTATCAACGAACTGCACGCCGGATGCAGCTAACTCGGAGGACGCCTGAGGCCGCTCGCAGAAGCCTCAGGTTCGCCCTCACACGCCGCTAGCGCCGCTCCGCGACTGTTAGGTCGCTGAGATTCCGCCCCTCACCGGCGCGCGCGCCGAAAGCCGATCGCGGCTTGAATGACTGGAAACGAACGCCGTCTCGGCGGAAGGAGCCAGCCATGAAGAAGCACAGCAACGAAAGTGGTCACGCCTACGGCTACAGCGCGGGCAGCGTCTCGCCATCGTCCTCGTCGTCCTACTCATCCTGTGGCTGATCTAGGCCGCATGAAGGGTTAACCTCCCTACCCACTTCGCGCGTTACACTAGAGAGAGCAGGGGCCCCACACGACGTGTGGGGGCCTGTTTTGCTGTCTCTTGAATATGGACTTGTCGAAACTGTTAGACCCGGTCGCCTCGGCGCTTGCGAGCGCAGGCCTCACCCTGCCCGCCGAACCCGGCGTCAGGGGCACGATCGGCGCAGGGGACGCTACCAAGGCGGCCGTGCTCGGCGCCGTACTGCGAGACACGACCTCTGCCACCCTCGTGGTCGTGCCGAAGTCGTCACGGGTCACCGACCTGTACGAGGAGCTGGCGTTCTGGCTGGGTCCGGAGCATAGCCGGCGCCTGCGTCTCTACCCCCAGCGCGACATCCTGCCGTACGAGCGCGCCATGGACGACGCCTGGGACGTACGCGCGCGCCTCGAGACGATCGCTGCACTGCACAAACCCGCACCCTGAGCGCTGCCGCCCATCGTGGTCGTGTCCGTCGAGGCGATCGCCCAGCGCGCGCTCTCGCCCGAGGCGGCGCGGGCAGCGCTCACCACACTGCGTCTCGGCGACCGCATCGAGCCGGAGGACCTGCTGCGACGTCTGCAGGCCACCGGCTACGAGGTCGTGTCGCTGGTGGAGACGCCGGGGCAAGCAGCACGCCGCGGCGGCATCCTCGACGTCTACCCGCCGCAGGCCGACGCGCCGGTGCGCATCGAGTTCTTCGGCCCCGAGGTCGACAGCATCCGCAGCTTCGACGTCGACACGCAGCGCTCCCGCGACCGCGTGCCAAGCGTCGACCTCGGCGTCGCGAGCGACTTCAGCCCGGACCCGAAGCTGGCGGGCGAGATGCTCGACACGCTGAACTTCGGCGCCTGCGACGAGGAGACCGAACTGAACCTACGGGAGGAGCTCGCCGCCATCGCTAATGGCGCCGCGCTGCCGGGGCCGGCGTTCCTGCCCGGCATCCTCTCACCCTACTCGCTCGTGGACCACCTGCCCTCGGACGCCCTCGTGGTCCTCGATGAGCCGGCAGACCTCTCGCGCGCCCTCGATGAGTACGTGGCAGAGACTGCGACGATGCGCATCGAGCGGGAGGCGCGCGGCGAGCTGCCGATCGGCCTGCCGCCGGCGCAGGCGAACTGGACCGACCTGCAGCCTCGCTTCGAAGCCCTCGGGGTACTGGAGCTTTCTCGCTTCGCCGTGGAGGAAGGCGGCGCCATCCGGCCGGCCTTCGCACCGGCTCCGGGCTTCGGCGGCCGCGTACGCATCCTGGCGCGCGACCTGCGAGACTCCATCCGCCAGGCGGAGGCGGTCGTCATCGTCTCGCAGCAGGCGCACCGGCTCCTGACGTTGCTGGACGAAGAAGGCTTGCCCGTCCGGCCCCTGGACGAGAGCGTCGAGGACCTGACGCCGGGCGTGGTGCAGGTGCTCAAGGGCTCGATCCCGCACGGCTGGTTGCTGCGAGCAACCCCTCCCCCCAACCCCCTCCCCGCTGGCGGAGAGGGGGAGTCTTATCCTCCTATGGGTTCGAAACTACCTAGTGCAAGAAGGACTAGGACTGCCGCGAAGGCGTCCGGCGATCCGGTCCGTCCGCGAGAAGATGATTTAAGGGTGCCCCCCCTCTCCGTCAACGGGGAGGGGGCAGGGGGAGGGGTCTTCCCCACCGTGCTGCTGCTGACCGACGCCGAGGTCTTCGGCTTCGTGAAGCAGCGGCGGGCGCTGCGACAACCCACGGCCGACCGCTCGAACCTGATCGCCGACCTGACGCCGGGCGACTACGTCGTCCACCTCGAGCACGGCATCGGGCGCTTCGCGGGCATGATCGTGCGCGACGTCGAGGGCGTGCAGAAGGAGTTCCTGGAGCTCACGTACGCCCAGGGCGACCGGCTGTTCGTGCCCGTCGAGCAATCGGACCGCGTGGCGCGCTACGTCGGACCCGGCGACTACCACCCCGACCTCACACGCCTCGGCTCCGGCGAGTGGACCCGCACGCGCGACCGCGTGCGCAAGGCCGTCGCGGACGTGGCGCGCGACCTGCTCGACCTGTACGCGGCGCGCCAGGTGCTGAACGGCCACGCCTTCGCACCCGACACGCCGTGGCAGCAGGAGCTCGAAGCCTCCTTCGGTTATGTCGAGACGCCCGACCAGATCGCCGCGATCAACGCCGTGAAGACCGACATGGAGTCGCCGCGCCCGATGGACCGCCTGATCTGCGGCGACGTGGGCTTCGGCAAGACGGAGGTGGCCGTGCGCGCCGCCTTCAAGGCCGTGATGGACGGCTACCAGGTCGCCATCCTCGTGCCGACCACCGTCCTGGCGCAGCAGCACTACAACACCTTCAAGGAGCGCCTCGCCAGCCTGCCGGCGCGCGTCGAGATGATCTCGCGCTTCCTCAGCGACAAGGAGGCGCGCCAGGTCGTCGCAGGACACGGCGGAGGGCACGGTCGACATCCTGATCGGCACGCACCGCATCCTCCAGAAGGACGTGAGCTTCAAGAAGCTCGGCCTCGTGATCATCGACGAGGAGCAGCGCTTCGGCGTGGCGCACAAGGAGCGCCTCAAGCAGATGCGCAAGGAGGTCGACGTGCTCACGCTGTCCGCGACGCCGATCCCGCGCACGCTGCACATGTCGCTGGCGGGCATCCGCGACCTCTCGAACATGATGACGGCGCCGGAGGACCGCTCGCCGATCCGGACCTACGTCCTGGAATCGGACGACCAGATCATCCGCGAGGCGATCGCGCGGGAGCTGGAGCGCGGCGGCCAGGTGTTCTTCGTCCACAACCGCGTCTACAACATCGAGCTGATCGCGGCGCGCATCCGCAAGCTGGTGCCGGAGGCGGAGGTCGGCATCGGCCACGGCCAGATGCACGAGGACCAGCTCGAGCGCACGATGCTGAAGTTCGCCCACGGCGAGGTCGACGTGCTCGTCTGCACGACGATCATCGAGTCCGGCCTCGACATCCCCAACGCCAACACGATCATCATCAACCAGGCCGACCGCCTCGGCCTGGCGCAGCTCTACCAGCTCCGCGGCCGCGTCGGCCGCAGCACCGTGCGCGCCTACGCCTACCTGCTCTACGACCGCGGCCGCGCACTCACCGAGGTGGCGCAGCGCCGCCTGCAGGCCGTCTTCGAGGCCACGGAGCTGGGCGCCGGCATGCAGATCGCCCTGCGCGACCTGGAGATCCGCGGCGCCGGCAACCTGCTGGGCTCGGAGCAGTGCGGCCATATGGCGGCGGTCGGCTTCGACCTCTACATCCGCCTGCTCGGCGAGGCCGTCGAGCGGCTCAAGGCCCTCGACCGGGGCGAGATGCCGCCGCCACCGACCTCATCGCGGCCGGCCGTGACGATGGACCTGCCGCTGACGGCGTATCTGCCCGACGGCTACATCCCGGACCTCAACATGCGCCTCGCCCTCTACCAGCGTATCGCGAACGCCCAGGACGACGCCGAGGCCGCGACGATCGAGCAGGAGCTCGTCGACCGCTTCGGCAAGCTGCCGATTGCGGCGCGCAACCTGCTCTGGCTGGTACGAGTACGCCTCATGGCCACGGTCGCCGGCCTGGGCGCGATGCAGACGGAGGACAACGACCTCGTGCTGCGCATGCTGCCCGGCCTGTCGCTGGACCGAGACGCCGTCAAGCGCAAGCTGCCGCCGGGTGCGTCGGCGTTCAACCACATGGTGCGTCTGGACCGGGACGTCATCGGCGAAGGCTGGCGAGAGACGCTCGTGCGCGCCATCGACGCGATGACGCCGCCAGCGGCCGTGCCGGCAGGGGCGTAAATGAGCCAGTACCAGCTTGTGATCTGGTGGTCCGAGGACGACAAGGCGTTCCTGGTCGAAGCACCCGAGCTACCCGGCTGCATGGCCGACGGCGCAACTTATGAAGAAGCGCTTGCCAATGTGCAGACCGTCATCGCTGGATGGATCGAGACTGCGAGGGAGCTAGGTCGTGAGATCCCGGCCCCCAAAGGCCGTCTTTCCTACGCGTAAACGTCCTTTAAGTTTGTTTGCCGGCTCATGGCCCTCCGTATGACGGGTGATATCATGATGCATATGGAACGCACCACAATCTCGCTTCCCCATGAGGTAATCGTCCGCCTTCGTATCCTTGCGGCAGAACGACGCACGTCCATGGCAGCAATCATCCGGGAAGCTGTCGAGGAAAAGACTCAGAAAGCCCAAACGAGGCCGAAGCCGCACTTCGGCTTGTTTGACTCCGGGCACACAGACACGTCCGAACTTGCAAGCGAAGGCCCTGTTCCGCCGGTATCGTGGCGCTGATTCTGGACACCGGTCCGCTCTATGCGGCACTGGATCGACGCGATTCGAACCATGATCGTTGTCGACTCCTCCTAGAGTCCAGCCAGGAGGAGCTTATTATTCCCCTGCCTGTTCTGGCAGAGGTGGACTACTTCATCCATGAACGCGCTCATCCGCAAGTTCGCTTAGACTTCCTTGCGGACATTCTTGAAGGGGCGTATCGCATCGAAGGCCTGTTCCAGGAAGACTTTGAGCGGATCTGGGAACTGTGCGCTCAGTATGCCGACGCCGACATAGGCTTTGTCGATGCAGCGGTGTTCGCGATTACGGAGCGACTCAACGAAACGAAGCTAGTGACGCTAGACCGCAAGCACTTCGGCTTCCTGAGACCTCGACATGCCACATCGCTCTTGTTGCTTCCCTGATCGTCACCTTGCCCAGATTTGCCTAGCCTCGGTACGATAGCCTCCACTGAAGACGCGGCGCTCTCATCGTCGCGCCGGCCTCGATGGCCGTCCTTCTGGCGGAAGGGACGTCCCGATCAGACGCGGAGAGTTGCAGGACATGCAGGCGGACGAGACCATCCGACCACCACGCGCACCGGCTGCCTCCGCGTCGCCGTACTCGTCGACGCGTGTACCGCTGCTCGTTGTGGTGTACGCGATCGGCCTCGTGCTGTTCCTGGCCGTCGAGCCCACGAAGCCCTGGATGCTCATGATTCTCACGGGGCTTGTCGCGCTCGGCACGGACGGCATCCTGCGCACGCATCCCCGCGCCGTGCTCGAAGAGGACATCGCCTGGACGGCACCGCTGCTGTTCCTGCCGACACTGATGTGCCTCGGCGCCGGGCTGTTCCTCGAAGACGCGCTCTCGGGCTACTGGGTGCTACCAGGTGTGGCCGTCGCCGCCGTGCTGATGGCGATGGTGCTCTACGCCGAGTACATCACGATCGACGCCTACGGCCCCGGCTTCGCGGGCGCCCGATTCCTCCTCAACCTCGGCACCTTCCTCACAGCCTTCGCCTTCTTCGCGGTGGTCTACTCATTCGACGTGTCGCTGGTGCCGGCGGCGCTGACCGTGGGCCTGATCAGCCTGCTCCTGAGCGTCGAGGTGCTACGAGAGTCGGAGGCTGACCCCGTGCGGGCGCTGGTCTACGCGGGGGCGATCGGCGTCATCGTGGCGCAGGCGCGCTGGGCCCTGTACTTCCTGCCGCTGGAGAGCTACCTCGCCGGCGTGTTCCTGCTCCTCGTGTTCTATCTGGCGTCCGGGCTGGTGCAGCACCACCTCAACGACGACCTGCGCGCGCCGGTGGTCAGCGAGTTCGCCGCGATCACGGTCCTCGGCATCGTCATCGTCACGATCGGGCGTGTGTTCGAGTCGGGGTCGTGAGAATTTGCCACGGATATACAGGATGGTCAGGATTCTTTGAGTGAGGTTCAGGCTGTCAAGCCTCACTGGCAGCTGACTGAGCGAATCATCGGAGCTGCGTTTGAGGTCCACCGCACTCTGGGGCAAGGGTTCCTCGAGAGCGTCTACGCGAAGGCGCTCTCGCAGGAGCTCAAGGACGCCGGACTGAGCGTGGAGACTGAAAAAGCCTTGCCCGTCCAATACAAAGGCCAGCAAATTGGGGTCTTCTTCGCCGACATCATTGTCGAAGATGCGGTGATCTGCGAGGTCAAAGCTGTGCGTACTCTGGCACCGGAACATCAGGCACAGCTTCTCAACTATCTGAAGGCAACAGGCATCAAGGTCGGTCTGCTTCTCAACTTCGGCGCTCGCGTTGAGCACAAACGTATGGTCTTCTGAACCTCACCAGAGACATCCTGAGTATCCTGTCCATCCGTGGCAAACGGATTCATCCCCGACCGCGGTAGAATCGCCCTTCAGGAGAAACGCAAATGGCCAAGATCACGCTGGTTTCAGACAAGTCGCAGGTTGCCGAGGAACACGGGCACGTTTTCGATGCGGTGTTAGGTGTCTTCGGCAGCATTCGAGGGCCGAACAGCGTCATGCTGCACGACCCGCCGCTGGCGGAGCTGAGCCTTAACCTCGGTAACTTCTTCCGCTACGACTCGATAGTGAAGTCGCCGGAGAAGGAGCTCGCGATCATTACGGGCACGCGCGAGAAGGACTGCCTGTACGTGTGGGCGGCTCAGGTCGCGGCGGGCAAGCGAGGCGGCCTGCGCGAGGAAGCCATCGCCGTGGTGAAGGAACGCCGGGAGGACCTCTCAGCCCTCACCGTGGAGGAGCGCGACATCGTGACCTACGTGCGACAGCTCGTGCGCACGAACCGGGTCGAGGAAGGCATCTTCAACACGCTGAAGGACCGCTACGGCCTGCAGTGGCTGATCGAGATGACGACGGTCGTCGGCTACTACGTCATGCTGGCAGGCGTCGTGAACGCCTTCGACGTGCCGCCGCCGGCAGACGGAGACGTGCTGCCCGTCTAACCTCCGAGCATCCTCACGATACGGCCCAGCGAGGCCTGCACCTGCTCCAGGGCCTTGGTCTCGCGTCCCTTCTCGGCCAGGCCGCCCGTGTAGTCCCGCAGCTCTCCGGCACGCTCCCTCATGAGGTGCCAGGCCGACGTCTTGTGCGGCAGGGCGTGCAGCGTCCTTACGACGAAGCTGGGACCGGCGTTCATGCCGGAGTGGCCGTCGTCCGCGGGCAGGCGCGCCAGGAGCTCGCCGAGGGGCCGGATGGCGCCCGTCATCATCTCGATGGCGGCATCACCAAGGACGGCTGCCTCGCGCTCGGTCTCCTCTGTGGTAACGAAGAAACGCCCGAGCAGGTTGAGCATCGCCACGTAGACCTCGTTGAACAGGTCACTCACCTGGATGGCGAACTCGTCTGTGATCAGGTTGACGGGGCCCTGGGCCTCCGGGGGTGTGCGCGTGAAGGGATTGGCCAACAGCGGACGCACCGGCTCGAAGCCCGGGTCCTGCTGCTTGAGCGTGAGATAGTCCTTTAGCACGTCATCGAACTTGAAGTGGTGCGAGTTCAGGTTGTCGCCGCTGCCGCCTTCTCCCTGCTCGACGACGTGGTCGAGTGCCCGAATGGCGGATTCGAGATTGGTGACGACCTGAAAGCCGTACATCTCGAAGAAGTTCTTCACCGCAGGACGGGCGGGCGGCCCTACGAAGACGTTCTCTTCGCCGTGCTTGCCCACCATGTAGCGCAGGCCGTCGGCGATCATCGTGTAGATCTCACCCTGTGATTCCAGCCTATGCGGGTCAGGGCCGATCTCGTTGTCGAGGTCGCCGTGAACGTCCGCGGCATCGAGCGCCTCCCGGCTGAGGGTCAGTTCACCGCCGAAGGGCTGCTCGACGGCGATGAAGTGCCGCAGCGTGGCCTCGCTGAATGGTCGCAGGCCGATCTCGAGGTCCGGCATGAAGTAGGCGCAATCGTGGGGGAAATTCGGGCGGTCGAAATGCGGCGGCGCGCCGACCGCAACGAGGAGGTTGTTGACGACCGCGAGGTGCATCATCTCCTCGATGGCGATGTCGTTGAACACGCGCTTCCAACGCCGCGCCTTGGGAAGCGTCTCCTCCGTCAGCCCCTCTTCGAGGCTGCTCTTGAGGCTGAGCGCTGTGAAGAAATAGCTGCAGCAGAGACTGTGCTCCAACTCCGCAGCCTGATTGAGAAGGAAGATGAGCTCTTCCCGCAAAGAAACCTTTACCTCTGCCAAGGATTTTCTCCCGCCAACTATTGAGTGCCGCGACCTTCCATGGCCACGGCACTAATAGAGACAATACGGGTAGCGGCCCCAGAGGTATAGAGGCCAAGCGCCCTTGTTACGCCTCAGGCTTCAGATACACGGCCGCAAGCGGGGGTAACGTAAGCATCACGGACCAGCGATGGCCCTGATACGGCACCGGCGCCGCCTCGACGCCACCCATGTTGCCCATGTTGCTGCCGCCGTAATCGCCGGCGTCACTGTTGAAGATCTCGTTCCAGCGACCGGGCTTCGGCACGCCGACGCGGTAGTTCTCGCGCGGGATCGGCGTGAAGTTGCAGGCGACGACAATGGGGTCGCCGTCCTCGTCACGCGGCTTTCGCATGAACAGGAGCACGCTGCGGTCGGAGTCGTTGGCGTCGATCCACTCGAACCCGAAGGACTCGATGTCGCCCTCGTGCAGGGCCGGTTCGCGCTGGTAGAGGCCGTTGAGGTCGGCGACCGTCTGCTGGAGGCCGTAGTGACGGTCGTACTGCGTCAGGTGCCACTCCAGGCTGCTGTCGTGCGCCCACTCCGACCACTGACCGAACTCATCGCCCATGAACAGGAGCTTCTTGCCGGGCTGGGCGGTCATGTAGGAGTAGAGCAGGCGAAGGTTGGCGAACTTCTGCCAATCGTCGCCCGGCATCTTGTTGACCATGGAGCCCTTGCCGTGCACCACCTCGTCGTGCGAGAGGGGCATGACGAAGTTCTCGGTGTAGGCGTAGATCTGGCGGAACGTGATCTCGCCCTGATGGTAGCGACGGTAGATCGGCTCTCGCTCCATGTACTGCAGCGTGTCGTGCATCCAGCCCATGTCCCACTTCAGGCTGAAGCCGAGGCCACCGAGGTAGGTCGGCTTCGAGACCATCGGCCAGGCTGTCGACTCTTCGGCGATGACCAGGGCGCCCTCGAACTCGCGGTGCACGTCCTGGTTGAGCTGGCGCAGGAAGTCGATGGCCTCGAGGTTCTCGCGGCCGCCGTACTTGTTCGGGCGCCACTCACCCGCCTTACGCGAGTAGTCCAGGTAGAGCATCGAAGCGACGGCGTCCACGCGCAGGCCGTCTGCGTGGTACTTGTCCATCCAGAAGCAGGCGCTGCTGAGGAGGAAGCTGCAGACCTCCGGCCTACCGTAGTTGAAGATCAGGCTACCCCAGTCCGGCTGGAAGCCCTGTTCGCGGGAGGCGTGCTCGTAGAGGTGGGTGCCGTCGAAGTAACCCAGGCCGTGCTCGTCGGACGGGAAGTGCGAGGGCACCCAGTCCAGGATGACGCCGATGTCCTGCTGGTGCAGGTAGTCGATGAGGAACATGAGGTCCTGGGGACGGCCGTAGCGGCTGGTGGCCGCGAAGTAGCCCGTGGTCTGGTAGCCCCAAGAGCCGTAGAAGGGGTGCTCCATCAAAGGCAAGAACTCGACGTGCGTGAAGCCCATGCGCTTGACGTACTCCGCCAGGGGCTTCGCCATCTCCCGGTAGGTCATCGGCCGGTCGCCGTCCTCCGGGACGTGGCGCCATGAGCCGAAGTGAAGCTCGTAGATCGAGACGGCTGCATCGAGCGCCTGCCTGGCGGGTCGATTCGCAAGCCACTCTCCGTCGCGCCACTCGTGCTCCAGCGTCCAGACCTTCGATGCGGTCTTCGGCGCTTCTTCGGCGAAGAAGGCGAACGGGTCGGCCTTCTGCACCTTGTAGCCGTTATAGCGGGACTCGACCTGGTACTTGTAGGCCTCACCAAGGGGCATGTTCTCGATGAAGCCCTCCCAGATGCCGGAGCTCCCACGGGGCGAGAGCGGGTTGGCACCCGGCGTCCAGCCGTTAAAGTCACCGACGACCGAGACGGTCTGGGCATCGGGCGCCCAGACGGCGAAGTAGACGCCGGACTCGCCGTCACGTTCGACGTAGTGGGCGCCGAGGTGGTCGTACAGGCGCAGGTGCCTGCCTTCGTTGAACAGGTAGACGTCGTCGTCCGAGAGCAGAGAGAATCGCTGGTCGATCATGGCGCTCAGACTCCTTCCTTGTTGCGAATAGCTGCTTTGTTATCGACGGGACGATAGAGCTTGACCGTCTCAATCGCTTTGGTTAGCTCTGGAACAGAATCGAATTCGTCCAGGCTGTAGGCAGAGCGGGCCACCCAGTTGGGATGCTCCTCGGTATTCGTACCGGGAAGATTCTGCGGTCGCGTCTCGCCCCAGGTGTCTTCAAGGTTGAGCAGGACCCAGTGGGCGTCGCTCTCTGCCAGGAGGGCTGTGCTGCCGCGAAACAGCTGACCGGTCTCCGTCTCTTCCTGTACGAGGCCGCGCTCCTTGAGCCTGCCCACGAGCGCCTTGCGGTCCCGCGAGCGATCCTTCTGCTCTTCCGCCACGCGCTCCGGCGTCAGCAGGCCGAGCGCCTCACGCTGCTTGAGGTCGTCGTCCTGCCAGTAGCCGGCGAAGGTCGGCAGGTCGTGGGTGCTGAAGCTGGCGACGGCGTCCGCGCGAGGCCGTCGAAGGGGCTGGTTCTTGCGCCCTGTCATCTCGAAAATCTGCACGTACATCCCGCTGATGCCGTGCGCCTTGAGTCCGCGGTCAACCTCCGGCGGTACCAGTCCCAGGTTTTCGGCGATAACGACCGCCTCGTAGCGCGTCGATTCCAGGCAGAGCACGGCGTACAACTCCTCGGCCGGCTGGCGCACGAAGACGCCGTCATGGCCCGTCGCACCCTCCGGGATCCAGTACAAGCGATGGAGGCCGATGGCGTGGTCGATACGCAGCATCTTCGCCGAGGCGAAATAGTGCCGCAGGTAGCGCGCGACGTACTCGTAGCCGGACTTGCGAAGCGCATGGGGGTTCAGCGGCTGGAAGCCCCAGTTCTGGCCGTTTGTGGCGTAGAGGTCCGGCGGCGCACCGACGGTCATGCCCTGGGCGAACACGTCGCGATATCGCCAGGCGTCGTAGCCCTGCTCATGCACGCCGACCGGCAAGTCGAGGTAGGAGCGCATACCGAGGGACGTGGCGGTATCCGCCACGATGCGCATTTGCGTGTGCGCACGCCACTGGGCGTATTCGTAGTAGCGGGCCGTGGCAGGGTCGTAGTCGTGGGGCCCAAGCTCGCCATCGCGCTGCTTCTGCCGCCAGGCGCGCCAGTCCGGGCCCAGCTTTTCGACGGCCGCGCGGAAGGCCGCGTAGTCGCGCACTTCCGGCCTCGATGCGAGGTAAGCCTGCATCTCGCGCCCCGCCTCGCTGTCGTCAGCAAGGCCCGCTGCCTGCGTTTCAAGCACCTGTCGCTTCAGCCGCATGACAGCGGCGTAGTCCACGTCGGGAGTATCGACTAGGCTGCGAGCCTCTGTCGCGACGCCGGCGTCCACCGAGGGCATGTCACCATCGAGCGGCGCTTCAGGATCGACGAAGACCTCGTTCCAGAACAGGCGGCTCACGGGCTCGTAGGGACTCGGGGCGAAAGGCTCATCGAGGAAGGCCGGGAGCAGCGGCAGCGTGGCGACGAGGCCAGCGCCACGCGAACCCGACCACTCAATCAGGCGCTTGAGGTCGGTGTAGTCGCCGATGCCCCAACTGCGCTTCGAGTGCAGGGCGTAGAGGGGCATGAAGACGCCCCAGGACGGGCCCTCCGGCGACGCATAGACTCTGCGCGGCGCCGAGATCACCTGCGCCTGCATGCGCTGGCCGCCGACATCGATGCACAGGCGGTGATAGCCGTACGGCAGGCCACTCGGCAGGGCGACGTCGAGCTCGACGAAGCGCTCGCCGCCGACGGTAGCGCGGTCCGTGACCTTCGCCTTTGCCAGCACGAGGTCGCGAACCAGCTCGGCGCCACTCTCCAGCTCGACCTTCAGGCTGCCCGTGCCGAGAGCCGCGGCCTCAGGCAAGCGCAGGCTGACGTGGCCGCGCTTGCCCTCCCACGTCACGACGACCGGCGGGATGCTCCAGCGCCAGGCCGTGACCTCGAAATGCTTCAGGGCATCGGAGACATCCGCGGCGGACTCGATGACGCCCATGCCGCACAGCGCCGCGACAAGGGACTGCGGGCGCGCATGGATCTCGTTTTCCTGCAGGTCTTTGTAGGAAAGCTGGATGTCGTAGGCTCGCGCGAGCCGTTCTAATTCACCATTGCTCACGCCGGGACCTGCATTAGCTCGAGGATTCCCTGCAGGGGCACGTACAGCCAGTCCGGGCGGTTGTTGAGCTCGTAAGCCATCTCGTAGACGGCCTTCTCCAGGATGTAGACGCCCAGAAGCAGCTCCAGCTCCTCCTGGCTCGCCTGGAGGAAGTTGCCCTTCGAGGCCTCGCGCAGATATGAGCCGAGGAATACGCTGCTGACCCACGCCTGCCAGAACTGGCCCCACGTGGCCGTGTGGACCTCGGACTCCTCCGGCAGGCCGCGCTGGCCTCGCTCTCGCAGCGCCGTGTGTACGGCGTAGCTGAATGAGCGCAGCATGCCGGCGACGTCGCGCAGAGGAGAGCGACGCAGACGGCGCTCGTTTAGCGACTTCGCCGGTTCGCCCTCGAAGTCCGTGATGATGAAGTCGGAGCCCGTGTAGAGCACCTGGCCGAGGTGGTAGTCGCCGTGGGTACGTACGCGTGAGGACGACAGGCTCTTGTTCACGATGCCGCGGAAGCGCAGAAGGATTTCGTCCTCCATCCCCGCCACGGCAACCGCCTCCGGTGGCACACCCACCTCCGACTTGACGCGCTGGCTTAGCAGGGCAAACGCCGTGGTCGACATGTTGCGCATCGATTGATAGAGGGAGCGCTGGTAGAAGGGCGTGAAGTTCTCCGGCACGAAGCCTGACTCCGGCGTGCCCCCGGCGAGCGCCAGATGCATCTGGGCTGTGCGCTCCCCCAGGCGCCGGGCGGACTCCACGTAGGCACCGATCGTCTCCCCAACGAGCTCCGGCAACTCCTCCTCGGTCAGGCGCAACAGGCTCGATGCGTTGATCGGTGGCGCGACGACCTCGGCGCTGGACGAGGCAGCACGGTCGAAGAAGTCGCGCAGGGAGTCCAGTGTGAACTCCCAGGCGTCGCTCTCCTTCGTGATGAACTCGTGCATGATGCCAAGGCTGATGGGCTCCTTGCGCCCGCGATGGTACTCGATGCCGCCCGCAACCTGGGGCGCGTACTTGAAGCCTGTCTCGGTCAGGTACCGGCCGATCTCGAGGTCCGGATTGATACCCGGCTCGACGCGGCGAAACAGCTTCAGCAGCAGCTTGTCGCCGTATGCGATCGACGTGTTGCTCTGCTCCGCACGCAGGATATTTCCCTTGAGCGGCGCCGCTGGGCGCCAGACGCCGCAAGGCGGAGGTGCGTACGCCGGCGATCTCGCCGTCGCGCGCCTTGATCTTCGTGGTGCGCTGCAAGGTCCGCAGCATAGCTTCGGCGAAGGCTTCGTCGTGCATGGCATCGAAGAGGATGCCCTCTTCCCCGCTGGCGCCGATGCGCGTGCGCAGGAAGACAGCTTCGGGCGTCTGGCTCTGGCGCTGGTAGGCGGCGTCTCCGGTCTCGTAGGCCAGCGGCAGGACATAGGTCTCGGCGGCGCCCTCCGTGTATTGCACCGTCACGAGGTTGATGAAGGCATTGGCGCCGCTCGTGCGTACCGGGATCGACTCCTCGATGGCGGCGAAGCGAATGCGGCGGCCCTTGCCAGCGAACCAGCGGCGCGTGCTAAGGAAGCCGGGCAGGTGGGCCGCGAGCGTCTCGGGGCCGGGCGCCGCGCCCTCGAACAGCTCACGCCAGCCGCGACGCACGGTGACGAGCGGCGCTTCGCCGGACTCGTTCGACCACGCCGGAAGCGACATCGATACACGCTGCGGCTCGATCGAGAACCAGTAGAAGCTGTGAGGGCCCAGGGTGAGGAAGTACGGGCCCTCGTTGATCCCCGGCATCTCGACCCGCCCGAACATCTCGATCACCGACATGCCAGCGAACTCCGAGAGGTCGAGCGAGACGCCCTGGACGAAGCGCGAGAGGTTGGCGATGACGAGGATGCGCTCATCCTCGAAGCGGCGGATGAAGGCGAGGATCTTGCGATTGTCCGGCTGCAGGAACTCCATCGTCCCGCGGCCGAAGGCCCGGTAGCGCTTGCGCAGCGAGATCAGGCGTCGCGTCCACCAGAGCAGCGAATGCTGGTTCTCTGCCTGCGCCTCGACATTGACGGTCTCGTAGTTGTACTCGGGGTCGATGACCACGGGCAGGAAGAGCTTCTGCGGGTTGGCGCGCGAGAAGCCGGCGTTGCGGTCGCCGCTCCACTGCATCGGCGTGCGGACGCCGTTGCGGTCACCGAGGTAGACGTTGTCGCCCATGCCGATCTCGTCGCCGTAGTAGATCACCGGCGTGCCCGGCATGGCGAACAACAGCCCGTTCATGAGCTCTATGCGGCGGCGGTGGTTGCCCAGCAACGGCGCCAGGCGGCGGCGAATGCCCAGGTTGATGCGCATGCTGTGGTCGACGGCGTAGACGCGGTTCATGTAGTCGCGCTCTTCGTCCGTGACCATCTCCAGCGTCAGCTCGTCGTGGTTGCGCAGGAAGATCGCCCACTGGCAGTTATCCGGCAGGGCTGGCGTCTGACGCACGATATCGACGATGGGGTAGCGGTCCTCCATGTGGATCGACATGAACAGTCGCGGCATGAGCGGGAAGTGGAACGCCATCTGGCAAAGGTCGCCATCGCCGAAGTAGGCCACGGCGTCTTCGGGCCACTGGTTGGCCTCCGCCAGGAGCATGCGGTCCTCGAAGTTGGCGTCGATGTGGGCGCGCAGCTCGCGCAGGAAACCAAAGGTCTCCGGCAGGTTCTCGCAGCTCGTGCCTTCGCGCTCGTAGAGGTACGGCACGGCGTCCAGGCGCAGGCCGTCGACGCCCATCTCCAGCCAGAAGTCCATGACGCGCATGATCGCCTCGCGCACGCGCGGGTTGTCGAAGTTGAGGTCGGGCTGGTGGCGGTAGAAGCGGTGCCAGTAGTAGGCGTTGGCCTGGTCGTCCCAGGACCAGTTCGAGGCCTCGAAGTCCTTGAAGATGATGCGGGTGCCCTTGTACTTCTCCGGCGAGTCGCTCCACACGTAGAAGTCGCGGTGCGGGCTGCCCGGCGCAGAACGGCGGGCGCGCTGGAACCAGGCGTGCTGGTCAGAGGTGTGGTTGCAGACGAGCTCCGTGATGACCTTGAGGCCGCGCTTGTGGGCCTCGCGGATCAGGACTCGCACGTCGCGCATCGTGCCGTAGGACGGGTTCACGTCGGTGTAGTCGGCGATGTCGTAGCCGTCATCGAGGCCGGGCGAGGGGTAGAAGGGCAGCAGCCAGAGCGCCGTGACGCCCAGGTCCTTCAGGTAGTCGAGTTTCGCGGTCAGGCCGCCGAAGTCGCCTGTGCCGTCACCGTTGCTATCGAAGAAGGCGCGGACGTGCAGCTCATAGATCACGGCGTCCTTGTACCAGTCGGCCGTGCCTTGAGTTTGAACCTGCTCGCTGTTGACGATCGCTTCCGTCACGCCTCGCTCCCCTATGCCCCTTCAGGCAGTCTCTGTGGCCAATCGATTCTCAGCATGTGGCCCGGCAACACCTGCGGATTGAGCTCCACGTAATTCCACTCGCCGTGCCACGTGTAGCGGGCGCCGTCCAACAGGTCGACGAGGTCGTAGGCGGCGCCGGGCTCAATGCCCAGCTCTTCGACCGGGACGCGTATCCAGCCCGCATGCGTGTTGTACGGGTCCATGTTCACGACGCAGACGATGCGGTTCGTGCCGTCCACGTTCATCTTGGCGTACGCCATGAGGTTGTCGTCACTGGAGTCGAGCAGCAGGAAGCCATCGTCGCGCTGCAAGGCCGGGTTCTCGTGCCGAGCCCTGTTCACGACGGCGATGAGCTCCGATAGGCTGTCCGGGTCATCGATGTCCCAATGACGGACCTCGTACTTCTCCGAGTGCAGGTACTCCTCCGAACCGGGCTCTCGCGGCGTCGCCTGCATGAGCTCGAACGCGGGGCCATACATGCCGTAGTTTGCCGTCAGCGTCGCCGCCAGCAGCAGTCGGATCACGAAGGCGGGCCGGCCACCCTGCTGCAGGACCTCGTGCAGGATGTCGGGCGTATTAGGCCAGAAGTTGGGCCGGAAGTATTCCTTGACCTCTGTGTGCGTCAGCTCCTGCATGTATTCGGCGAGCTCCGCCTTGGCGTTGCGCCAGGTGAAGTACGTGTACGACTGCGTGAAGCCGAGCTTCGCGAGCCGGTACATCGTGCGGGGTCGCGTGAACGCCTCGGCGAGGAACAGGACCTCGGGGTGATCGACGTGGATGTTGGCGATGAGCCACTCCCAGAACGCCAGGTGCTTCGTGTGGGGGTTGTCGACTCGGAAGATCAGCACCCCCTGGCCGATCCAGTGGCGTACAACGCGCTCGACCTCAGCCCAGAGCGCCTTCCAGTCTTCCGTCTCGAAGTCGATGGGGTAGATGTCCTCGTAGCGCTTGGGCGGGTTCTCGGCGTAGCGAATCGAGCCGTCCGGACGATGCTTGAACCACTGCGGGTGCTCTTTGACCCATGGGTGGTCCGGGCGAGCACTGCAGGGCAAGGTCGAGCGCGATCTCCATGCCGTGCTCCGAGGCCGCGGCGACGAGCGCCCGGAAGTCCTCCGGCGTGCCGAGGTCGGGGTGGATGGCATCGTGGCCGCCCTCTGACGAGCCGATGGCCCAGGGGCTGCCCGGGTCGCCGGGCTCACACACGGGATTGTTGTTGAGGCCCTTGCGATGGGTGACGCCGATGGGGTGGATCGGCGGCAGATACAGCACGTCGAAGCCCATGTGGGCGAGGTGCGGCAGGCTGCTCGATTGTCGTGCGGAAGGTGCCGTGCTGGTCCGGCTCCGAGGCCGTCGAGCGCGGGAAGAGCTCGTACCAGGTGCTGAAACGGGCACGCTCGCGGTCGACCCAGATGCGCTGGCTCACGTCGCGCACGGCCTTGTGCTTGCGCGGTGCGTGCTGGAGCATCAGGTCGCGCAGGGACTCCTCGAAGGCGATGTCGGCGCGCACACCGGCAGGCCATTCCTTCTCCAGTGCGTCGGCCCGTTGCGCCAGGCGCTCGGCGGCCTCCTTGTTGGCCGCGTGCTCACTCGCTTCGCGCACCAGCCCTGCGCCGACGAGGAGCTCCTGGCTCACGTCCTGGCCGGCCTCGTAGCGTTTCTCGAGGTCGCGGCGCCAGGTGCCGAACTTGTCGATCCAGGCTTCGACCTTGTAGACGTAGGGCTTCATCTCGGCGACGGTGAACTCGCCGCGCCAGTGATCGTTGCCGAGCAGGCGCATGGGAGTTTCGCGCCAGGCCTTCGCCCTGATTCAAGGCGATAGAAGAGATGGCAGGCGAGCTCGTCGTGGCCGTCCGCGAAGGCGTCTGCTTCCACGACAACGGTGTCGCCGACCGTTCGCTTGACCGCGAAACGGCCAGCATCGACCTCAGGCTGCACGTTCTCGATAGCAACGCGGCTACGATCGGCTGACTGAGGCTTGAGAGCCGGCATAGGCACGCCTTTCTCACTGAGTACTTCACTCCATACTAAGGGACACTTCATATCGCGGTAAGCCCGGTAGGCCGGTTGTCGCTAAATCGATACGTCGTATCATTGATGCGTGCACACGTCCCCGCCTCCTTGCGCCGGTACTGTTCATCTGCATCGGCATTCATCGTTATGTCGTGTTCTGGTGGCGCTCCGATGCCCTGCCGCCTGGCAGCACCGTCGAGCCCACGATTGCGCGTCGCGCCCACGACATCGGGTCCCTCTCGGAGCGCCTGTTTCTCCTCGACGATGACGGCTTCTTCGAGCTCAAGGGCGATGACCGCACCCTGCTCGTCGCGCGGCCGGACCAGTCCTTCATCTACGATGCCGCGATCTCCCCGGACGGCACCGACGTCGCGCTGGCGATCCAGGGGCCGCCCGTCCAGACACCCAACGGTTACGACTTCGGCGTCGACCTCTTCGTCAGCCTCGACGGCGGCGACCTGAGGCAGATCGCCACACACGACCGTATCGGAGAGACGATGTCGCGGCCCAACTGGCTGCCGAGCGGAAGTGAGATCCTCTTCGCGGTGCTGGGCCGGGACGAAACCGGCGGCGCCGACCTCCGCATCGAGCGGATCGACATCAACACGGGCGCGCGAGAGCGTCTTCATCGAGAACGCGGTGGAGCCCGCGCTCTCCCCTGACGCCAGCCAGCTCGCCTACGTCTCCTACAACGGCGAGACCGGCGCCGAAGCGATCATGATCCGTGACATGGCGACCGGCGAGGACCGCCCGCTGCTGCCCGCGAACCAGATCATGTCGAACGTCGCCAACATCGCCTGGTCACCGGATGGCAGCCGCCTTGTATTCGCCGCCTCCGACCCGATTTCCCTCATGGCGCCCGGCAGTGTCGGCGCCGGCGGACGAGGCATGGCGCTGGTGCACCCGACGTTGCGTGACGTGTGGTTCGCCAACCTGGATGGCACCGACCTGCACCGCCTGACCGAGATCGCCGACTCCAGCCTCTCCCTGGCCTGGTCCGGCGACGGTCACGACGTCTACGCCATCGGCGACACGGGCTTCTGGAAGGTCGACACGGCCAGCGGCGAGCTGGAGCTGATCGGCGACCCTAACCTGGCAGCACGCGTACAGACGCTGTTCCCGTAGCAAGAGAGCAGGTGCCGCCGCCTTGACTTGTAACCGGTTACCGGGTACTTCTTACCCACTATGACTGAACAACCCCTCGGCCCACTCGTCCTCGCAGGTTCCGGTGAGTACACGCCCGCAATGGACATCGTCGACCAGTACTTACTCGAAATCGCGGACGGCAAGCCCGTGCTGCTGATCGCCACCTCCTGCGCCATGGAAGGCGAGGACATGATGACGAAGTGGGAGCAGATGGGCGTCGAGCACTTCAAGCTCCTCGGCATCGACGCCACGCCGGTGCGGATCAAAGACCAGCACGATGCCAACGTGCAGGCCCACGCCGACCTGATCGCGAACGCCGGCCTCGTGTGGTTCTCCGGCGGCAGCCCGGTCTACTTAGCGCAGGCCTTCCACGACACGCTGTGCTTCCGGGCCCTCGAAGCGGCGAACCGGCGCGGTGCCGCCGTTGCGGGCGCCAGCGGCGGCCTCGGCGTGCTGAACGCCGACGTGCCCAATATGTCGCCGGACGCCCAGCCCGGCCCGACGGCGCTCGGCCTCGCGAACCCGGTGCGGGCGATGGCGCACTTCGACCGCGCCGAGCAGCGCCGCCCCGAGTTCGTGCAGCGCATTCTCGATAGCCTGCAGCCGGGCCAGATGGCCATCGGCGTCGACGAAGACACGACAGCCGTGTGGACGGAGAACCAGTGGCGGGTGATGGGCCACCAGCGCGTCGTCCTGTTCGAAAACGGCGAGCGCACGATCTTCCACCACGACGAGGTGATCGAGCGCCTGCCGGCGCCCATCGAGGGCCAGCACGGGGTCATGAGCCTCGACCCGGCACTGGGCAGCGAGGACTACTGCTACCTCACGACCACCGGGCGCGTCACGGGCAAGCCGCACGAGATCGAGATCTGGTTCGCGCTCGTGGGCAACACGGCGTACCTGATGAACGGCGACTCGAAATACGACGCAGGCAAGGCGGATTGGGTACGGAATCTGCGCAAGAACGCGGCGGCAACGCTACGGATAAAGGACCAAACCTACACGGCAACAGGACGGATAGTCAGCGACATCGAGGAGGATTCGATGGCAAGACGACTCCTCGTCGAGAAGTACGCGACACCGGAAAAGCCGCTGACCGAGTGGGGTGAGACCGCGCTGCCCGTGGCGATTGAGATCGAGGGGTAACCTCACCCCCGGCCCCTCTCCTTGCGAGGAGAGGGGGGAACTTTCCACGTCTTGGGCAGGTCGGCTGTCAATTCAGAGGTACGGGACGCAGCAGTAGGCGCCGGCCGTGTGGGGACGTATCGCGTTGCCCGGGGCGATTGAAATCGTCGGCTGGCGACGGAGCCTCGCGACGGGACCCCTGCCCCCTGTAGTACCGCAGCGTGCTGCGGTACTACAGGACGGAGGCACTCTACTGAGCGATGATCGGCTCCACGATGGCGCCGGCCTTGTCGAGGCGGCGCTTGGCCTCGGCGACGACGGCGTCCGGTAGCGGGCCCTTCATGGCGTTCTCGACGTTGTTCTTGAGGTGGTCCGGGTTGCTGGTGCCGACGATGGTCGTGCTCAGGCCGGGGTGCGAGAGCGTGAAGCGGAGCATGAACTCGACGCGCGGCATGCCCTGGAGCATCTCGTCGATGTCGGCGTTGTCCCATCGCTGCTTCATGGTGTCGGACGAGATCATGTAGTAGCTGCGGTTGTCCCAGTCGGTCGGGGCGCCGCGGGCGACGCCGCCGCGGATGATCGCGCCCATGTTGTGATCGGCGGCCATCTGGATCGCGGCCTCGTGCTCGCGCTGCAGGGCGGAGTACGGGATCTGGAAGGCATCGAAGATGCCGGACTCGATCTGCTCAGGCAGGTTGGGGAGCGTGCCGGAGACGCCGACGAAGCGTACCTTGCCCTCGTCGCGCAGCTTGAGGAGCTCCTGCAAGCCGCCCTCGGCCTGGAACTCGTCCATGGTCAGACTGCGGTGGAACTGCACGAGGTCGAGGTGGTCGGTCTGCAGGCGCTTGAGGCTGTTCTCGACGCCGAAGCGGATGTTCTCGGCCGTGTGGACGTGCTCGCCCTGCTGGCCGTCGACGACGCAGCCGCACTTCGAGGCGAGGAAGTACTCGTCGCGGCGGTGGGAGATGAACTTGCCGATGCGCTCCTCGCTGAGCCCGTAGTCGATCGAGGTGTCGATGAAGTTGATGCCGGAGTCGAGCACGAGATTGAGCAGCTTGCCGGCGTCCTCGTCGGTAAGTTGGACGCCGCGGGGGCCGCCGCGCAGCTCCATAGCGCCGAAGCCAAGGGTCGTGACCTCGACGCCGGTGCGTCCGAGGGTCCTCTTCGGTAGGTCAGGCATGTGGAGTCTCCTTCTAGATATGGGGATCCTAAGGCATTGCATCGAACACAGGCATAGGCATACGGGCATACGGGCATACGGGCCGGCTGGGCCTCGTCCTGGTCCCTCGTTGTTCGTGCCCTTGACAGGCGTCGCAGACGAGTCCTTTATTGGCGAAGCGAACGATACGGGAGGTCGGCCGATGCTCAGCCCTGAAGATAACGAGGTGTTGACCCGCGTCGGGCCGGGGACGGCGATGGGCAACCTGCTGCGGCGCTACTGGATGCCCTGCCTGCTCTCGAACGAGATCCCGGAGCCGGACTGCCCGCCGATTCGGGTGCGCATCCTGGGCGAGGACCTCGTGGCGTTTCGGGACAGCGAGGGGCGGGCCGGGCTGTTCGTGCAGGCGTGCCCGCACCGGGGCGCCTCGATGTTCTTCGGGCGCAACGAGGAGTCGGGGCTGCGCTGCGTGTACCACGGCTGGAAGTTCGACGTCACAGGCGCCTGCGTCGACATGCCCTCGGAGCCGGCCGAGAGCAACTTCAAGACCAAGGTACGCATCCGCGCTTATCCGACCGTTGAGTCGGGCGGCATCGTCTGGGCCTACATGGGGCCGCCGGAGACGCAGCCGGCGTTTCGGGACTTCATCGGCGCGAACCTGACGCCGGACCAGTGGTCGGCGCGCAAGATGATCTCGGACTGCAACTGGGTGCAGGGCCTCGAAGGCAACCTGGACACCGCCCACATCTCGTTCCTGCACCGGGCCCTCGCCGACTTCAAGCTGGAGCCGGACGACACCGACCGGCCGGGCTACCCGTCCGACGTGACGACGACGGTGATCCGAGGCCGAGACCAGGCGCCGGCGATCGAGGTCGAGGACACGTGGTACGGCTTTCGGTATGCCGGCCTGCGCAGGACGCCGGCCGGCTACACGCATGCGCGCGTGACGGACTTCATCATGCCGTTCGGGTGCTACATCTCGACGGTGCCGGTGGGCGGCGACAACCTGCTGATGATGGTGCCGATCGACGACGACCACTTCTTCCGCATGAGCTTCACGACGAAGCAGGCCGTGCCGATCCCGGGCCGGGATGCGTTTGCCGCGAGCGCGCAGGGCGCCGGTGCACGGCCGCTAGCGGGCCCGCCGCCCGCATCGCCGTTCCCGGAGCGTCAGTCGCTGGCCAACGACTACTTCATCGACCGCGAGGCGCAGAAGAGCGTGAGCTACACGGGCATTCGCGGCATCCCGCAGCAGGACATGGCCGTGACCGAGAGCATGGGCGGCATCTACGACCGCTCGCACGAGCACCTGGGCCGTACCGATGCCGCCGTGATCCGGATGCGACGGATGCTGATCAAGGCCGCGAAGGACCTCGAAGCCGGCATCGAGCCGCCCGCGCTGGACGCGTCGATGCCGTTCGACCGCATCCGGTCGGCCGAGAAGGTACTCGAAGCGGGCGAGGACTGGCGCACGCTGGGCACGCAGGCCGACCCGGTGCTGGCGAGAATAGAGGTACCTTGAAGGCGCCATCGTCCGAGGAATACGCGAGGCCTTTGGGCTTCGCCGTCAGGCGGATGAGACGCCCTCGTCCGTATGACGCCGAGACTGGAGAGTCCCGGCTACGGTTTAGGGAGCTTCAAGCCTTCGGTTGGTAACCGCCAAAGGAGACACGACATGCTGAGCGTCAAAGACAACGAGTACCTGTGCCAGACCGGCCCCGGCACGCCGATGGGCAACCTGTTCCGGCGGTTCTGGCTGCCCGTGATGCTGCCCTCCGAGCTGCCGGAGCCGGACTGCGCGCCGATTCGGATCAAGGTGCTCTCGGAGGACCTGGTGGCGTTTCGGGATACGGCGGGGCGTGTCGGCTTCTTCAAGCAGGCGTGCCCGCACCGGGGCGCCTCGATGTTCTTCGGGCGCAACGAGGAGGGTGGCCTGCGCTGCGTCTATCACGGCTGGAAGTTCGACGTCACCGGCGCCTGCGTCGACATGCCCTCGGAGCCGGCCGAGAGCAACTTCAGGTCGAAGGTACGCATCGAGGCCTACGCGAGCGCCGAGTGGGGCGGCCTGATCTGGGTCTACATGGGTCCCAGGGACAAGCAGCCGCCCTTGCCCCAGTACGACTGGTGCCTGCGCCACGAGCGCGGCGAGATCGCGCCGGACGTGAAGGTCTGGAAGTGGAACCAGGACTGCAACTACGTCCAGGCCCTGGAAGGCAACATCGATACGGCGCACATCACCTACCTGCACCGCCGGGGCTACACGCCGCGCATCGGCGAGCAGTACGGCATCTCGCCCGACAGCGCGCCGAACGTGCAGGTGATCCCGACCGAATTCGGCTTTACGTACAGCGGCAGGCGCCCGACAGTCCGACAATCAGTACTACTGGCGCGTGACGCCCTACATGATGCCGACGTTCACCTCGATACCTGGCCCGAACTTCAACGGCAGCGGCCACTTCCTGATCCCGCGAGACGACAACACCTCCTGGTGGCTCGTGATCCAGCCGGGCTACCGCGCGGATAGGCCGCCCTTCGTGGAGCTGATCGACGGCACGTGGACGCAGACGCGCAATCGCAGCAACGACTACCTGATCGACCGCGAGCTGCAGGCGTCGCTCGACCTCGAGAAGGGCACCGGTAACTACACCGGCCTGGCGAGCAACCGCGTCGAAGACTCGGCGATCATCGAGTCGATGGGGTACCTGTACGACCGGTCGCAGGAGCACCTGGGCAGCGTAGACGGCGCGATTACCTACATGCGCCGGATGATGATCCGGGCGGCGAAAGCTCTCGAAAACGGCATCGAGCCGGAGATCCTGCAGCACCCGGAGTGGTTCGCCGCGCGTCCCGATCCACGTCGTGACGCCGGAGACGAACCTCGGGCCAATCTGGGAGCAGGACCGCGCCGAGTACCTGGCGCAGAAGGTCGAAGTGCCGGTGCCGCAAGCAGGCTCCTAGCTATCGAGACGGGCTGCCTGCACCGACCGTTGTGGGAGGCCTGGCCAGCTGCGCTCGCTCTGCCCCGATAGCCGTGGCCTGACGTGGGCGTCATGGCGACAATGCGGTATGGGATTCCTTCTTGAGCTGATCTTCGGGATGCTCCTGGAGGGCGCCATGTTCGGCGCCGTCGATCTCACCCACCGGGCCAAGCGTAGGCGACCTCCGAAGCCCGGCGACACGGGGCTGGTGATGGCGGCGGGGGCGTTCGTTGCCCTCGTGGCGTTGACGCTGGTCACGTCGCTGTTCACGCTCCTGCTGGTCACGTTTATCGCGGGGCCGGTGGTGATTTTCGTATTGGACCTGTGGGCGAGGTCTCGAAACCGGCCAAGAAACTGAAAGGTACACACGTGGGACGACTGGACAACAAAGTCGCGCTGATTACCGGCGCATCGAGGGGCATCGGCCGGGCGACGGCGCTGATGATGGCGCGCGAGGGCGCGAAGGTCGCCGTCAACTACGCTTCGAATAGCGCCGCTGCGGACGAGGTGGTCAAGGCGATCACGGACGCGGGCGGCGAGGCGATGGCCTACCAGGCGAACGTGGCGGAGCGGGAGCAGGTCGACGCGATGGCGGCGGCCGTGCTGGCGCGCTTCGGGCGGGTCGACATCCTCGTGAACAACGCGGGCGTGGGCCAGCGGGGCACCGTGCTGACGATGGACGTCGACGCGCTCGACAAGCTGATCGCGGTCAACGTGAAGGGCGTCCTGCACTGCATCCAGGCCGTCGGGCCGAACATGGTGGCGAACGGCGGCGGCAAGATCGTCAACGTCGCCTCGATCGCGGGCATCGGCACCTCGTTGACGGAGAACACACCCTACGCCGGCAGCAAGGCGATGCTTATCGGCCTGACGCGGCGGTTCGCGCTCGACCTCGGGCCGCACAAGATCAACGTGAACACCGTGTGCCCCGGCTTCATCCGTACCGACATGACCTCGGGGTCGCCGCCAGATCGTGTGGCGTACATCACGGACCGCACCGCCCTCGGTCGCATGGGCGAGCCGGAGGAGATCGCCGGGCCGATCGTCTTCCTGGCCAGCGACGACGCCAACTTCATGACGGGCCAGATCATCGTGTCGGACGGCGGGAGAATGGACTACCTTTCGCACTCTGGGTAGGCGTGGCCGCTCACAGATCAAGATGGTGCTCTGGTCACGCAACTGCTAGAGTCCCGAACGAGGTTTGGGGCAAAAGGCAAATGGCAAACGGCAAAGAGGGCGCGCGAACGGGCGCCTACGGATCTGAGTTCCGCCAGCAATTCCTGTGGCAGAAGGCGCAGGAGTTTGCCGCCGAACTGCTGACGTGCTGTCGGGACTTACCGAAGGACCGAGAGGCCGATAGCATCGCTCGCCAGCTGATCCGTTCAGGGACATCGATAGCCGCGAATGTTGCCGAGGGCTACGGGCGCTATTCGCAGGCCGCCTACCGGAACCATCTGTCTATTGCGCGGGGTTCGGCCTTCGAAACGGAATCATGGCTCGACTTGCTGATGCGACAGGGCCATCTTTCACCGGAAGTGGGTCGACATCTGATCGAACGCTGCACGGAGGTCCAGAAGCTTCTGACGGCGCGAATGAAGACGCTCAGTCAAGGGAAGACCTATGCCGTCAAAGAGGAATCTGTCACATACGATGCCGACTGACTCGAAGTCTTGTTCTTGCCATTTGCCTTTTGCCTCGACACAAGTAACCAACCAGCTGATCATCCTCTAACAGAACCTCGATCTACCCAAGGAGAAGACCCATGCACCGGAGCACTGACCGAATCCTCATGAGCCATGCAGGCAGCCTGCACCGGCCGCCTGCGCTGCAAGACGCGATGCGCGGCCACAAGGACGGCGACCCGTTCGATGACGACCTCGAGAAGCTGGTGCGCGACAGCATCTTCGAGGTTGTGCGGCTGCAGGCCGAGAACGGCGTCGACGTCGTCAACGACGGCGAGTACAGCAAGAGCAGCTGGCAGACCTACGCCCGAGGCCGCCTCACCGGCATCGAGCTGCGCGACATCAAGGAGGGCGAGCCGGTCGGCACGCTGCCGATCACGGCGCGCGAGCAGCTTTCGTTCCCGGAGTACTTCGGCAGCCTGACCTCCGGCTTCGCGGGCGGCGGCTTCCGCATCCCAGGGCGTGTACGCCGTCGGGCCGCTCGGCTACCGGGGCCAGGCCGAGGTGGAGCGCGACATCAAGAACATCAAGGACGCCATGCAGGGCCAAGACGTGGTCGAGGGCGTGCTGACGGCGCTCGCCCCGGGGACGATCGAGCACTGGCTGCGCAACGACTACTTCAAGACGGACGAAGAGATGCTCTTCGCGGTCGCGGACGCGATGCACGAGGAGTACAAGATGATCACGGACGCCGGGCTGATTTTCCAGCTCGACGACCCCGACCTGCCGGACGGCTACGCCTGCCACCCCGAGCTCAGCGTCGAGGATTACAAGAAGTGGGCCGAAGTACGCGTCGAGGCCCTGAACCAGTCGATCAAGGGGCTGCCGGAGGAGCTGGTGCGCCTGCACATCTGCTGGGGCAGCATCCACCACCCCCACACGACCGACATCCCGCTCTCGGAGATCATCGACATCGTGTACAAGGTCAACGCGCAGTGCATCTCGGTCGAAGCGGCGAACCCGCAGCACGAGCACGAGTGGACCGTGTTCAAGGACCACCCGCTGCCGGACGGCAAGATCCTCATGCCCGGCGTCATCGGCCACGCGGCACGGGAGTTCGTGGAGCACCCGGAGGCGGTGGCGCAGCGCCTGGAGCGCTACGCATCGGTCGTGGGCAAGGAGAACGTGATCGGCGGGACGGACTGCGGCCTGCAGCGCACGGCGCACTCCTCGATCACGTGGGCGAAGTTCCGCGCCGGCGCGGAAGGCGCCCGCATCGCCACGAAGCGGCTCTGGGGCAACTAGGGCCGACACCGGAGAACCGAATGAAGCGGGGCGCGTCGTACGACGCGCCCCGCTTCTTGCTCGCGGAACTATCGGAGAGGCGTCTTCGTCTCGATGTGGGTAGAAGTCTTTGAGGGCGATGTCGATTTCGGCGTTGCCCATTCGTCGTGTTTGCAGAGGACGGGCGTCGCCCGGCCGAGTTTGACCAAGGAGCGCGAGCGGATGGAGCGAATCAGATGACAGAAGGGCCAGAGACGGCCTATCGCCAATCGGACGGATGGGGCATCTCGTGACCGGGGTTCGGCGGGTCACTGTGATAGTCGGGACCGCCTTCGAGGCCGCGCAGGCGAGCGTTCTCGGCCGCGACGACGGTGTTGCACTGCTGGACGAAGCGCAGGATGACCTCCAGCTCCTCATCGCTGAAGGACATCCAGGTGCGCGTGAGCGCCTCGGCCAGCGGCACGTACATCTCGCCGATGGGCTGCAGGTTCTCGCCGATGGGCTCGATGTGGACACGACGGCGATCCTTCGGGTCGGAGACGCGACGGACGTAACCGGCCTTCACAAGGCGGTCGATCAGGCGCGTCGTAGCGCCGCTGGTGAGGCCGGTCATCTGGGAGAGCTGCCCGGCCGTCATGGGCCCGAGCACGTTGAGCAGGTCAAGGGTCTCGATATCGGTGTTGTGCATGCCGGCGCGCTCGGCCACGGCATGGCTGAACAGCGAGTCGAACGAGCTCATGAGACGCATCTCGCGTGCCAGCTCGTAAACCCGCTGGCGGATGGCGTCTTCCTCAGCCCCGCGATGAAAATGCCGCCGGTGAGGATGGCCATGTCTTGACGTCACAATCCCTGCCCACTATTCTCTGCATGGTGCAGATACTGCATGATGCACCTAAGTTGTGAACATTGTATCAAATCGGTACCAAGCCGGCCGGAAGCGGCTTGTTCTTCTAGCACTTTTGTGCGCATTCTATTCGTTACTCGGAGGTCAAACATGAGAAGTCTCGCAGCATTCTCTTATTCCAAACGCTGGTATGTCCTTGGCGGGTGGATCGTCCTCCTCGTCCTTCTTACGGTGATTTCTTCTGCTGTCGGCGGGGAGTACCGCACGGACTTCAAGCTGCCCGGGTCCGAGAGCCAGGCAGCGCTAGACCTCCTGGAGGCCCGCGGCGCCGCCGACCGCACCGGCATCTCAACCCAGATCGTCTTCCGCAGTGACGCCGGATACGACGACCCGGCGGTGAAAGCCCGCATGGAGGAGTTCTTCACCGACGTCCAGGCTGCGGTCCCGGACGTCAGCCTCAACAGCCCCTACGACCCGGCAAACGCCTTCCAGGTCGGCCAGGACGGCAAGATCGCCTACGCCGAGCTGAACCTGGGCGACCGCACCCAGGAGGAATACATCGACGATGCCGAGAGCATCAAGGCCCTCTGGGAGGAAATCGACGTCCCGGGCCTCCAGGTGGAGCTGGGCGGTGACATCTACGCCGAGTTCACTCAGCCCAACAGCGAGGCGTTCGGTATTGGCGCCGCCATCATCATCCTGATCATCGCCTTCGGCTCCCTGCTGGCGATGGGCCTGCCGATCGCGACGGCGCTGTTCGGCGTTGGCTGCGGCGTGGCCGTCATCGGCTTCATCACGAACATCCTGGCGGTGCCGGAGTTCACACCTCTGATCGCGACCCTGATCGGCATTGGCGTCGGTATCGACTACGCGCTGCTGATCGTGACCCGCTACCGCTCGGGCCTGCACGAAGGCCTGGAGCCTCGCGAGGCGGTGATGCTGGCGGTGGACACCTCCGGGCGCGCCGTGCTCTTCGCAGGCGGGACAGTTGTTATCTCGCTTCTCGGCATGTTCATGATGAACCTGGACTTCATGCGTTCCGTGGCCGTGGCAGCGGTCGCAACGGTCCTGTTCACCATGCTCGCGGCGATCACGCTGCTGCCGGCCTTCCTTGGCTTCGTGGGCCGGAACATCGACCGCTTCGGCCTGCCTCACCGGGCAGCGGAGTCGGAGCACGATGTGTCGAAGAGCTTCTGGTACAAATGGAGCCGCGTGATCCAGAAGCACCCGTGGGTCGCCCTGATCACGAGCGCCGCGGTGCTGATCGCCCTGGCGGTACCAGTCTTCTCCTACCAGCTCGGCTTCTCCGATGCGGGCAACCGGCTCGAGAGCGACACCACGCGTCGAGCCTACGACCTGCTGGAGCAGGGCTTCGGCCCCGGCTTCAACGGACCGATCGTCGCCCTCATCGATAACGACTCCGGGGCGGCCGACCAGGCGACTCTCGACGCGCTAGGCACCGCCTTCAAAGACACGCAAGGCGTGGCGCAGGTGTCACCGCCTGTGAATCTGGGCGAGACGGGCCTCGTGCTGTTCAACATCTTCCCGACCACGTCGCCGCAGGACCGGGAGACGACGGACCTCGTGCACCGGCTGCGGGACGAAACGATCCCGCCGATCGCCGGCAGCGCCAACGTATCCGTCCTGACCCTCGGCATCCCGCCATCGGTGGTCGACTTCTCCGACTACACCGCTCAGAGGTTGCCGTTCTTCATCGGCGCCGTGCTGCTTGCTCTCGTTTGTGCTGCTGCTGACCGTGTTCCACAGCGTCGTGGTGCCGATCAAAGCCGTGATCATGAACCTGCTGTCGATCGGCGCGGCTTTCGGCCTGACGATCATCGTGTTCCAGTGGGGTATCGGCGAGTCGCTGCTGGGCGTCGGCAAGGAAGGGCCTATCGAGGCGTGGGCGCCGATGTTCATCTTCGCCATCGTCTTCGGCCTCTCGATGGACTACGAGGTCTTCCTGCTCGCCCGTGTGCGGGAGGAGTACGACCGTAACGGCAACGACAACGGGGCGGCCGTGGCGGACGGCGTGGCTGCCACCGGACGCGTGATCTCCGCCGCAGCGCTGATCATGGTCTGCGTGTTCGGGGCCTTCATCCTGGGCGACGACCGTTCGATCAAGATGGTGGGCTTCACGCTGGCTTCCGCAATCTTCATCGACGCCACGATCGTGCGCCTGATCCTCGTGCCATCGGCGATGGAGCTGATGGGCAAGGCGAACTGGTGGGCGCCGGAGTGGCTGGTGCGAATGCTGCCCACGATTCGCGTCGACGCCGAGCCGGAGAACGTGCCGACCGGCGCCGGCGGTGGTGGTGGCGCCGGCGGTTCCTAACTCGCCTCAAACGACAAAGAGAGACCCCGGGCGTTCCCGGGGTCTCTTATTAATCGATTGCTTCGGTCTGGTGCTTGCCGGCTAGCGATTGCTCACGTACCTGCCGGTTGGGCGAACCATCGCCGCGGGTGGGTGCTTGCTACGCAGTCCCGCATGTAGGAAATGCAGGTCAGGAGCCTGTAACCGGCTTCTTCAAACGCCCCTTAAGCGTGCTCCTGCTCCGGTTCCATCACCGAACCTTCCTTTCACCTCGATCTTATACCCGGACGCAAGCCCAGGGTCTGCGTCCAGCGACGGGTATGCGAAAGCCCCGGCGTCCTGCCGGGGCCTTACGATCTACTGATTACGGTGGTTTCCTCCGAATGGGTTCTTGTGTACCGGCTCCGCCTCAGCTCACATCCCACCAAGCCAGCGAAACAGTCGCTGATGTGACCGTCCCTCGGGACTAGGTCGCGTCTCTGAAAGCGGGTCAGGAGCCTGGAGCCGGGGTTGCCAGCGGCCTTGTGCCGCGCTCCCTGTCCTGTCTCATCACCCTTCCTTTCTTCACCTACATAATACCACTTTTTGTCCAGGTTTTGTATCTGATGGTGGGCTTTCAGGGGCGATCTGCCCTCGTCATGAAGGCAGATCGAGCACGTCCATGAGGCCCTCGTAGCAAGGGGCGAAGCCCAAGCAGGCGTCACGCAGTGACTAGTCTTCCCAGGGGTTGTGAGAGGGCGGACGGAAGCCCGGGCTGCCGTCGTCGAGGTCGCGGGCGGTGACGACGACCTCGCGGGAGCCCTCGGCGCCGTCACCGACGAGGCCTTCTTCCTCGAGGCGGTCCATGATGCGCGCGGCCCGCGGGTAGCCGATGCGCAGGCGGCGCTGCAGCATCGAGGTCGAGACGCGGGTGTGCTCCTCGGCCAGGGCCTTCGCCTTCTCGTACATCGGGTCGGCGTCTTCAGCGTCCTCGATCTCCTGCAGGGCTTCTTCCAGCAGGTGGTCGTAGACGTCGGTAGCGTGCATCGTGCGCTGCTGGGCCCAGAACGACACGAGGCGGTCGATCTCCGCATCGGAGAGGTAGACGCCCTGCACGCGCTTCGGCTTGGAGGAGTCGGTGGGCATGTAGAGCATGTCGCCGCGGCCGAGCAGGCGTTCGGCGCCGGCCATGTCGAGGATGGTGCGGGAGTCGACCTGCGAGGTCATGGCGAAGGCGATGCGGGTGGGGAAGTTCGCCTTGATCAGGCCCGTGATCACGTCGACGGAAGGGCGCTGCGTCGCGACCACGAGGTGGATGCCGGTGGCGCGGGCGAGCTGGGCGAGACGGCAGATCTGGCGCTCGACCTCGAACGGGGCGGCCATCATGAGGTCGGCCAGCTCGTCGATGATCACGACCCAGTACGGCATCTGCGTCGTCGTCTTGGGGTGCTTGTTGTAGGACTCGATGTTGCGCACGGCCAGGGTGGCGAAGACCTTGTAGCGCTCCTCCATCTCGTGCAGCACGGCGCCGAGGGTGCCGACGACCTTCTCCATGTCCACGACGATGTTCGAGAACGCCAGGTGGGGGATCATCTGGAACCCGGCGAGCTCGACGCGCTTGGGGTCGATCATCACGAAGCGCACGTCCTCGGGCCGGGCCTGCATGAGGATGCTCGAGATGATCGAGTTGATGGCGACGCTCTTGCCGGCGCCGGTGGCACCGGCGATGAGCAGGTGCGGCATCTTCGCCAGGTCGGCGACGACCGGCTCGCCCGAGACGCTCTTGCCCAGCGGGATCGCCAGCTTCGTCTTCTGGGCCAGGCGCTGGAAGGCAGGCGTCTCGATCACGCTGCGCATGGTGACGACGGACGCGGCGCTGTTCGGCACCTCGATGCCGACGACGGAGCGGCCCGGCACCGGCGCCTCGATGCGCAGCGACGGCGCGGCCAGCGCCAGGGCGAGGTCGTTCGAGAGGTTGGTGATCTGGTTGACGCGCACGCGGGTGCGGGAGACCTCTTCCTGGCGCGCCCTGGCCCTGCCGTCCTTGTCGAAGATCAGCTTGCCGTCCTTGTCGCGCTCCTGCACCGTCTTGTACTTGACCTCCCAGCCCGGCTCGATGTCGAACTGGGTGACGACGGGGCCTTCGTGGAAGGCGGCGACGCGGGCGTCCACGCCGAAGCTCGCCAGCGTCTCGACAATGAGGTTGGAGCGCAGGGCGTTGTCGGGCTTCGCGGATTCGTCGGCGGGCGGGGCGTTCTGGAGCACGTCCATCGGCGGCATGCGCCAGTCCGTGAGCTTCGGTTTGGCCGCGGGCTTCTCGGCTTCTTCTTCGGGCTCATCGGCAGCCCACCAGTTCACCGGCAGCTCCGCCTGCTTGAGGCGCTCGTCCGGGATCTCGGCCTCCTGGGTCTTCACGAGGGCGACCGGCAGGGGCTCCGGCTCGATGTCGTCGAACTCCTCGTCCTCCGGCAGCCAGCCCGGGGCCGTGCTGAGGGGGCTCTCGTCCGGCGGCGCCTTCGTGGGGAAGGCGAAGTCGATGAGCATGAGGAGGACATGCCAGAGCTTGTGCGGGATGTGCCAGCTCCACGCCGTCTGCATCGCACCGGGCGTGCGTTCGACGCGTGACACGAACCTGCTGAGGCCACACGATCACCGTGAACGCCAGCAGGCTCAGCAGCCACACGGCGACGCCGAGGGCGCTACTCGTCAGGAAGTCACCGAGGTCGCCGCCAGCCGAAGCCAGGGCCAGTTGGACGCTGCCGATCGTCATCGACGGTTTGAGGAAGGCCAGGAAGCCTTCCGTGACCAGGAACAGTGGTACAGCTGCGGCCACCCACTTCGGGTACGCCAGGGGCAACGAGAGCTGGTGGCGCCAGACGAGGATGCCGGCCATCGCGAACAGCCAGACGAAGACGAAGGCGAGGACGCCCGTCGCCTGGACGAGGTCGTTCAGCACCGGCAGGCCGCGGCCCGCCATGAGCCAGACCGTGACGATGAGGGCCAGCAGCGCCATGGCGAGACCGAGGGTCTCGATGCGCGTCAGCCAGTAGATCGTGCGTTGGGTAAGGGAAGGACCCTGACGGCGTCGTCCAACCGGCTGTGCGCCGGCTGATCGTGGACGGCCCTGACGGGTCCGAGTTGCGGTTGGTGCCATAAGCGTAACGCCTGATCACGCCCGCCAAAACGTGGGACAAGCAGCGCCAGTATAGCAGGGCATCTGAGCAAGGCGACACTCGAGGGGGTATCGACCTACGCCTTAGATGGAATCGAAAGCTGTGCGCGCGAAGAGTGTGCCCGGTTCAACGGCCGAACAACTACCCGCTACGGTTTTCGGATGGTACGCTGAGGGCTCTTGGCGCCATCGTCTAGGGGACTAGGACACAGCCCTTTCAAGGCTGGAACCGGAGTTCGAATCTCCGTGGCGCTACCACTCACACTCACTTCAGGCACAGGTTCGTCTGGAGGGCGTCATGCCAATCGGCGACCAATGGCGACAAGACCTTCGCCAGCTATTCAACGATAGCTTCGCAATCGACTGGGACGCTCATCTCGCGACGCTCAATCGGAATCTCGGCCTGGCTGGACGACCCTTTCGTTGTCTCTATCAAGGACTGCCGCCGATCTGGTTCAACGGCGACGTCGAAGCCACTCGAGCCAGGCAGATGGACGCTGGTCATCTCCCTGAACCATCAGCTCGGGGCGGGCGATCGAAGCTTCACACCGGACGAGATGTGGAACTTCTGTCGCACGCACAACCGCGACTACTGGTACACGCGGTTCTTCCGACCGCTCGTGATGCTCGCATCGACCGCGCTCGGCGAGAGCATTGAGCCCGACGCTCAACCTGAATATGCGACCTCGCGTATGCTCTTCGTCGAACTCTGCCCGTACGCTTCAAGTCAGTTCCAGCTTGGGCCTGAGCAGGTAGCAGCGCTCTCCAAGAGCGACATCGGCTTCAAGACCGCGGCACGTGTAATCGACCTATTGCTGGCCCAAGCGGCGCCAGCGCTGATTCTCCTCAACGGCCGTTCGACCCTGGACACGTTCGAGGCCCTATATGCCCCGCGTCTCCAACGATGGCAGGAGATCAGATATCCCTCGGTTACCAAGGAAACGCGCTTCCTGTGGCACAGGCAAGGCTTCCTGGATGGCAACCCAGTCCTCGGCTTTCCGTTCCTCCGCAAACCACGAACACACAACTCAAATGCCGAGATTCTCCAGTTAGGCACACTGGCGCGGGAATTCATGACGAGTGCCTAGATCTGGCAGCAAAAGCCAATCGCCTGTAGCTCATGCCTGCGCTAGGCTCCCAGTATCGACAATCACGTGGCTGAGGCCGCTTTGGAGGAACACATGACGGACGAACTGAAGGGACAGGTCGCGATCGTGACCGGCGGCGGGCGCGGCTTCGGCCAGGCGATCGCGCAGAAGCTGGCGTCGCAGGGCGCGGCAGTGACCGTGACCTCGCGCACGCAGTCGCAGCTTGACGAGACGAAAGCGTCGATCGAGGCGGCGGGCGGCAAGGCGCTGGCGATTGCGGGCGACGTGAACTCGCAGGCCGACTGGGACAAGGTGGTCTCGGAGACGGAGTCGAAGCTCGGGCCCTGTGACCCTGCTGGTGGCCAACGCCGCCCTAAGCGACCCGGCCGGCCCGATCTACGACATCGACCCAGACGTGTGGCAGAAGACGCTCGACACCAACGTCATGGGCGCCGTGCGCGGCGGTCGCGCCGTGCTGCCCGGCATGGTGGAGCGTCGCAAGGGGCGGGTGATCATCATCTCTTCCGGCGCCGCGCTGGCCGCAACGCCGTACACCAGCCCCTATCGAGTGTCGAAGACGGCGCTGCTGCGCCTGGCCGAGATCATGGCGCTGGAGGTGCGCGACTTCGGCGTCAGCGTGTTCGCCATCCACCCCGGCGTGATCAACTCGACGATCCTCGACTCCGCCGTGCGCACCGAGGCCGGCCAGAAGTGGGTGCCGCACATGGCAAAGATGGTCGAAGCGGGCAACGCGCTCACGGGCACGGAGCAGTGCGCCGATTGCTGCGCCTTCCTGGCTTCGGGCGACGCGGACGGCCTGACGGGTCGCTACGTCAGCGCCACGGAGGACTTCCGGGCTCTGGCGGCGCGCGCCCAGGAAGTCGCCGAGGGCGAGCTGCAGGTGCTGCGCCTGACGAAGTAGTCGCAAGCCTCAAGCGATAAGCTACAAGCTGGAAGCTGCGAGCGACGGATCGTCACCAGTAGAGTGTGCCTCTCTGGCGTACTCCTGAGCAGGGCCGAGATGGCTTCGCCTCGGCTGGCGCGGATGGCTCGCAACGAGGAGAAGAAACCTGTCCTCGATCATCGACGTCGCTGAGGACATCGCGGACAACGTGCTGTTTCCGGGCACGCTGGAGGTGGACGCCGCCGACATCGTGCCGCGCGCCCGTCTGGACGTGCTGGCCGAGGCAGGGCTCTACGGCCTCGCGGGCCCAGCCGAGTACGGCGGCCTCGGCGTCGATATCCAGGCCGCCAGCGCGGTGCGCGAGCGCCTGGCGAGCGGGTGCCTGACGACGACGTTCGTGTGGGTGCAGCACACGACGCCCGTCCTGGAGCTAACGACGTCCGTGAACAAGACGCTGCGGGAGCAATGGCTGGCCGAGATGTGCGCCGGACGGCTACGCTCAGGCATCGCCCTTGGTGGGCTGCACCAGGGCAGCGCCGGGCTCAAGGCGACGCCGGCCGAGGGTGGCTGGCTGATCAACGGCGATGCGCCGTACGTCACGGGCTGGGGCCTGCTCGACGTGGTGCTGATCGCCGCCCTGACGCCCGACAACCAGGTCGTGCGGGCGATGATTGATGCCACCGAATCGCCTGCCGTGACGCCGGAGCGGCTGCACCTTGTCGCGGCCAACGCCAGCAGTACCGTGCGCCTGCACTTCGACCAGCACTTCGTGCCATCCGAGCGCGTGACCTCGATTGCGCCGTACACGCCTCCACCGGCCTACGACGGCGGCGGCCGGCCCAACGGGTCGCTCGCACTTGGCGTGACGCGACGCTGCTTGCGGATGCTGGGACCGTCGGCGTTGGATGGCGAGCTGGACGCCGTGCGCAAGAACCTGGACGAGGCCGGAGAGCAGGAGCTTGCAGACGCCCGCGCGGCTGCGGCGGAGCTGGCGGCCCGGGCGGCGACGGCGCTGGTTGTGGGGCACGGCAGCCGCTCCATCCTCATCGGCGATCACGCCCAGCGACTGTATCGAGAGGCCGCCTTCCTCCTCGTATTCGGTAGCCGCGCTTCGATCAAGGCGTCGCTGCTACGGCGCCTGGGTGCGAGCGCGCCAGTTCTTTAACCCTGAAACGACTGCCCACACATAGCGTTCTTGTGATTGAGGACGACCACTCAGGAGCGTCCTTGATTGCAAGGAGGCGTCCTCGACATGGTGCAGCAGCAAACGCGCGCGCCGATCTCTTCATCTCAAACCCCTGACCACTACGACGTGGTTATCCTAGGCACCAGTCCCATGAGCATGATCGCGGCCCTGGCAGAGCAGGCCGGCGGCAAGCGTGTGCTCATGGTCGATGGCGCAGAGTCGGTCGGCGGCACGTGGAAGGTCACGGAGCTGCTGGGCTACTCGAACGTCGAGCTGGGCTGCCACGAGCTGGACGCCATCCGACCCGTGTACAAGCTGCTAGAGGACCTCGGCATACCGCTGAGCGTCATGGAGCCGCAGCCTGTCTTCGTCTCCGTCGAGCCAAGCTACTTCCCGAGGCGGCTTGTCTTCCACCACCGTTGGGTGCGCGAGCTACACGACGTCATCGCCGGCAAGTCGAACTACGACCTCTACTGGGTCGACAAGCACAGCGTGAAGTCGCGATTACGGGCGGCGATGCGGGCCGGCCGTCAGGCCTCTCGCGCCCTGCGCGGCATCAGCCACCCCGCCAAGTACCCGCCGAACGGCGCCATGGACATCGTGCAGCGCCTGGATGACCTGGCGCGAAACCTGGGTGTCGAGATCCGGTGCTCCACCTGGCTCAGCAACATCGTCATCGACCGCGACGCCAACCTCGTGCGCTTCAAGCTCAACAACGTCGAGACCACGGCGAGCAAGATGCACCTCACTTCCAGCAGCAACGTCGGCCCGATCGCGGACGGCGAGGAGACAATCGACCTGGCGCCCTTCGACACGTGCTGGCAGACGCTCTACCTCTCGCTGCACGACTGCCCGAAGCCGCCCTTCACCTACACCGTGTTTACGAACCCGAAGCTGCTGCAGCGGGCCTCCGACCTCTCCCGATACGCCGTCCCGAGCCAGGAAACGCCCAACGCACGCCTGATCGCCCTGACGATCGACGAGAAGGCGCCGGAGTCGGAAGAGACGGCAATCGAGGCGCTGCGCCAGATGAAGGAGATGAAGCTGATCAACCCGGAAGCCCGCCTGGAAGGCTTCACGTACCTGCCGTACAGCTTCACGCGCGTCGACGAGTGGCGTCGCCACGAGCTGGACGAGAAGCTGGAGCCCCTGATCAGCCTGCACGAAAGCAGCCTGCTGACGCCTTCGATTAACAATCTGCTGAAAAAGGAAAACTATCGCGAGATGATCGATCGAGTTCGCGAGCGTATTCGCGTTGGAGTTGGAGCCTAGTCGAGCCATGCTGAACGTCGTCGAAGCCACCCGCACCCGCCTCAATGAACCGGAGCTGCCCTGGTTCCCGATCCTGATGCAACACCGCATTGTGGAGGAGACGCCGCGGCCGAACCCGTACAACCTCTGCATGTCGCAACAGGACCTGGCACGCGTGATCGCGTTCCTGCGTGACTCCGGCTACACGATGAGCACGATCGAAGACGCCTATGCTGCCTGGCAGCGCGGCGAGCCGGTCGAGCATCTCGCCTGCCTAACCTTCGACGACGGCTACGAGGACTTCTACACGCACGCGCTGCCCGTACTCGAATCGCTGCAGTGCCCCGCGAGCGTCTACGTCGTCACCCGACGCCTGGGCGAGACGAACACCTGGGACGCCCACGCAATGCCGGAGGCAAAGCTGCTCACCGAAACCCAGATCCGCGAGCTCGACGCCCGTGGCGTGCGTTTCGGGGTGCACAGCGCCACCCACCCGCGCCTCTCGCGCCTGACGCCCGCGGAGCGCGTGAGCGAAATCGCCGGCGCCAAGCGAGACCTGGAAGCGCTGCTGGACCGCGAGGCCGAGATGTTCTGCTACCCGCACTGGGACCAGGACGAGGACGTCCGGGCCGAGGTGGTCGCGGCGGGCTACAGGGCGGCGCTCGGTGGCGAGCAGCCGCAGCACCAGCCATCGCTGCTCCACCGCGTTGACCTCGACCGCCTCGACGAGCTTTCGCTGCGGTTCCGGCTGCATGGCTGGCGTCATCGCATCTACCGCCATCCTGCCGTGGACACTGCAAAGACCGCCGCGAAGCGCCTGCTGCGTCGCGCCTGACAAGTCCCTCTCGTCGCGCACAACATGCTCAACGCCGGCCGTCTGAAGATTCATCGGCTGTAGTTCACATTGCCATAGATTCGCTGTATAAGTGAGCCATGTCGCGCGCAAGCGACCGAAAGGGCTCACGATGACAGCAACACGCAGCTCGAAGCCGGCACAGCTCCCCGTACCGGACCCCGCGCTGACGCCGGAAGGCATGATCGAGCGCGCGCGGGCGATGCGGGAGACGCTGCGCAGCCGCCAGGACGAGACGGAGCGGGCGGGACGCATCCTGGACGCCACGAACGACGAGTGCGTGGCCGCGGGGTTCTATCGCACGCTGCAGCCACGGCGTTACGGCGGCTACGAGTTCGACCTGCCGACCTTCGTCAAGGTGATGATGGAGGTGTCGCGTGGCTGCCCGGCCACGGGCTGGGTGGTTGCCTTCACGGCGGGACACACGCACGTGCTCTCGAAGTACCCGCGGGAAGCCCAGGACGAGGTCTACGGCAGCAACGGCGAGTTCCGGGGCCCTTTCGTCGGCGGCCTGACCGCCACGGCGGTTCCCGTAGAAGGTGGCTACGTGATCAACGGCCACTGGGACTACGCGTCCGGCATCGACGTGTCGACGCACTTCTTCGGCGCATGTGCCCTGAAGGAGACGCCGGAGAGCCCGCAGAAGGGCATGCTGGTCACGCTGTTCCCGCGGGAGGCGTTCGAGATCGAGCACAACTGGGAGATGCTCGGGCTGCAGGGCACCGGTTCGCACCGCGTCGTCGTGAAGGACCTCTTCGTGCCTGCCCACATGGCGATGGAGCGCAACCTGCTCATGCCCGTATCGGACGACAACGCCCGGGAGCTGTTCGATAACCCGATGTACGTGGGGCCAAGCCAGTGCATCCTCATGGCCGAGATCGCCGCCGTCGCCATCGGCACGGGCTACGCCGCCCTCGATTGCTTCGAGGACATCCTGACGGAGCGTGACGCGCCCCGTTCGACCTCGAAGAAGCGCGCAGACGAGCGCGAGTTCCAGCTCTACTTCGGCAAGGCGATGGCGATCCTGGACACGGCCCGCGACGCCCTCATCGGCTGCACGAGCGACTTCATGGACTACTGTCGCTGGCAGGCTGACGGCCGGGAAGACTTCGTGCCGGAGATGGCACAGCGCATCGTCCTGGTGGAGCAGCAGTGCTGCAGGATGGCCGGCGAGGCCATGGACCTCATGCAGAAGACGGCCGGCACCAGCGCCATCCGTCCCGGCCGACCGATGCAGCGCTACTACCGCGACATGATCACGCTGCTGAGCCACCACAGCCTGATGTACGACCGCAACCAGGAGGCTGCGGCGCGCACCCACTTCGGCCTCGACCAGACGGCCGCGGAGCCGGGCTCGACGGACGCCGGCGCCCGAGGCGCGTGAGGAAGAACCGAGGCGGACAAGAATCGCGGGTTTTCCCGCATGCCCTTGTTATGACAACGTAATGCCTTTTCGGTCTCAATACTGAAACAGAGCCTAATTTGGGTTACGATGCCGCTAATCGCCCGATGGGGCGGTAGGAGCATAGGAGCTACTTAGATGCTGACGAAGGAAGACAACGAGCTACTGACACGGGTTGGCCCCGGCACGCCGATGGGTAACCTCCTGCGCCGCTACTGGACGCCGGCGCTGCTCTCGAGCGACCTGCCGGAGCCCGACTCCGTGCCGATGCGGGTACGGCTTCTCGGCGAGGACCTGGTCGCCTTCCGGGACACCGAAGGCAAGGTCGGTCTGTTCGCACAGGCTTGTCCGCACCGTGGCGCCTCGATGTTCTTCGGGCGCAACGAGGAAGCCGGCCTGCGCTGCGTGTACCACGGCTGGAAGTTCGACGTGAACGGCGAGTGCGTCGACATGCCGTCCGAGCCGGCCGAGAGCAACTTCAAGAACAAGGTGCGGATCAAGGCCTACCCCACGCACGAGTCCGGCGGCGTGGTCTGGACCTACATGGGCCCGGCCGAAACCATGACGCCCTTCCGCAACTTCGGTACGGACGACCTGCCGAAAGAGGACTGGCGCTCCGCTCGCACCCTGAGCACCTGCAACTGGGTGCAGTCCATGGAAGGCAACATGGACACTTCCCACATCTCCTGGCTGCACCAGTACTTCGGCGTTGAGAACACGCCGGACGACGGCACGGACGCGCCGGGCTACGTGAGCAACGCCACGACCTGGAAGCTCTGGGGCCACGACCGGGCGCCGCGTCTCGAGGTCGAGGACACGTGGTACGGCTACAAGTACGCCGGCATCCGCACGACGCCGAACGGCCACACGCACGTGCGAATCAGCGCCTTCGCGATGCCCTACTTCACCTTCGTGGCGGCGACGCCCTTCGGCACCGGCGCCGGCCTCTTCGTCCCGATCGATGACGAGACGTGCTGGCGCTGGAACTTCGCTCTGATTTCGACGCGCCAGTTCATGGAGGACCCGGTCTTCGTCAACGGCTCGCTCCTGGGACCGAGTCAGCCCGCCGGGCAGCCCTACGGCTTCCTGGTGGCAGCGAACACACAGCAACAGCAGGGCAAGGTGACGCCGGTGACGCGGCCTTCCGGCACCAACACGCTGAAAGAGCGTGAGTGGCGCGAGGACAACGACTACAAGATCGACCGCGACCTCCAGAAGTCGACCCTGTACACGGGCATCGGGAACTTCGTCAGCCAGGACATGATGGTGACGGAGTCCGCCGGTGGCATCTGGGACCGCTCCCAGGAGCACCTGGGCACGACCGACAAGTCGATCATCAAGATGCGATCGCTGCTGCTCAAGGCGGCGAAGGACCTCGAGAAGGGCATCGAGCCGCCCGCAGTGGCCGGCGACCTGCCCTACAAGTCGATCCATTCCGCCGAGAAGATCCTTGCGCCAGGCGAGGACTGGCGTATTCTTGGCACGACCGAAGACCCTATGGTCATCGAGAAGCTGGGGCTGCGGGAGCCTTCAGAGGCCCCGGCAGCGGGCGGCAGTTAGCCCCGCCGGCCACCAGCACATAAAACGCCCCGGAGCCGAGACCGGGGCGTTTTCTTTTGTCCGGCGATCAGGCTTCGAGCGCAGTTACCAGACGATGTAACGGGCTTGCGTGAGCGGCTCGACAGGACGATCAGGTTGCCCTCAAGGATCGTACAGGTCTAACCTTTCTAGTGAAGACCCACACAAACTCAACCGAAAGTATGCATGACCACAGCACCCGCAATTGAGGTTCAGGAGCTTCGGCGGACATTCGGCGACTTCACCGCCGTCGATGGCGTCTCCTTCGACGTCCCTCGCGGCGAGATCTTTGGCTTCCTTGGCCCCAACGGCGCCGGCAAGACGACGACGATCTCGATGCTCTGCACCCTGCTGCGCCCCACCGGCGGCCAGGCCTTCATCGGCGGCCGGGACGTCGCGACGCGAGAGCGACGCGGTGCGGCGGCAGATCGGCCTCGTGTTCCAGGACTCGACCCTGGATGAGCGCCTGACCGCCCGAGAGAACCTCGCCTTCCACGGCGAGCTCTACGGCATGTCGGGCGACGATATCCGCGAGCGCGTGACGGAGATGCTAGGACGTGTCGGACTGGACGACCGCAAGGACTCGCTGGTGATGACGTTCTCCGGCGGCATGAAGCGCCGCCTGGAGATTGCGCGCGGCCTCATGCACCACCCGACCGCCCTGTTCCTGGACGAGCCGACGATCGGCCTGGACCCGCAGACGCGCCGTAGCCTGTGGGAGTACGCGCAGACGCTGCGAGACGCCGAAGGCGTAACGATTTTCCTGACGACGCACTACATGGACGAAGCCGAGGCTTGCGACCGCATCGCCATCATCGACCACGGCAAGATCATTGCCCTCGATACGCCATCGGGGCTGAAGGGACGCCTCGGGGGCGACGTCGTGACCGTTTCGGGCGAGGACAACGCAGCGTTGGCGAGCGAGATCCAGGAGCGCTTCCACGTTGAACTGCGCGTGACCGAGGAGAACGTCGAGTTCCGTGTCGACCACGGCGACCAGTTCGTGCCGCAACTGTTTTCCCATCTCTCGAATGCGATCCAGACAGTGTCGATTCGGCGGCCTACACTGGATGACGTGTTCGTCACACTCACCGGCCGCGAAATCCGCGACGAGGGCGCCAGCGAAGGCGATCAGGCCCGGCATGCGCTGCGCACACGCGGCGTCCGAGGCATGGGGCGAGGAGGTAGGCGCTAGTGGCGACGGTTACAGAGCAACCCCGGGTCGCAAGCCAGGCCGCTCAGCCCGGGGTCGGCCACGCCAGCTCGCTACGGGTGATCCGCGTGATCTGGCTGCGCGAGGTGATTGCCTATCGTCGGGACCGGGCGCGCCTGATTTCGGCCCTGGTGATGCCGCTGCTGATGATTCTGATCTTCGGTGAGGGCTTCGGTGGCAGCGTATCTACGTTCGAAGAGGGCATCAACTACCGCCAGTTCATCTACCCCGGCGTCGTCGCCATGACGGTGCTCACGACGGCAGTTTTCGGCGGCGTCTCGATCATCTGGGACCGCGAGTTCGGGTTCCTGCGGGAGATGCTCGTGGCCCCGATCAGCCGTAGCGCTATCGGCATAGGCAAGCTGCTCGGCGGCGCCTCGATTTCGGTCGTCCAGGCGTCGGTGCTTTTTGTTTTGGCGCCGCTGCTGGGCGTGCACCTCTCGCCGCTCGTACTGATCAAGCTCTGGGGGCTCATGCTGATCCTCGCGCTGGCGATGTCGTCCGTAGGAATCGTCATCGCCTCCAAGGTCCGAACGGCTGAGGCCTTCCAGATGGTCACCCAAATGACGATCATGCCGGCGATGTTCCTGTCGGGCATCTTCTTCCCCATCAACAATGTGCCCCTCTTCCTGGAAGTGCTGGCCAAGATAAACCCGGTCACCTACGCGGTGGCACCAATCCGCCAGGTGGCTCTGAGCGACCAGCTCACCACGCCAGCCAGCAGCGACACGGTCGTCAACGTCGAGCTCCTGGGCCACGTGCTTTCGACGCCGGAATCGCTGGCGATCGTCATCGCCTTTGGCGCCCTCATGCTCACGATTGCGATCAGGTCCTTCCAGGCGCGTAACTGACCCCTCCCCCTGCCCCCTCCCCGCTGGCGGAGAGGGGGTCGACGACGCATCTGTCTCATCGAGACCGCGAGTTCTGGTGCAGTTCTTACGCACTCCTTTCTCCCTCGCAGTGCCGTTCACGCTATCCTTGATGGGATGTCAGAGAAGCCTCGTCTGTTTAGCCCCGTACGACTGGTTGCGGGCCTGATCGTGCTCGGGCTGCTGATGGTGCCGGCGTACTTCCTGCTGATCCGGGAGCCCGCCGACGCCAACGTGCGCCGCGCTGTGCTTCTCGATACGCCCAGCGACTCTGGGCTCGACGTGGGCCTCGACCTCGGCGACCAGGCACCGGACTTCGAGTTTTCGACGCCGGAGGGGGAGCGCGTGCGCCTGAGCGACTTCGAGGGGCGGCCGCTGGTGGTCAACTTCTGGGCGACGTGGTGCACGAGTTGCCTGACCGAGATGCCCGACCTGAAGGCGCTGCAGGCGGAGAAGGGCGCAGGACGCCTTCAACGTGCTCGCGGTCAACGCGGGCGAGTCGCGGCCGGACGCGGAGGAGTTCATCGACTTCCTCGACGCGCCGTTTGTGTACGCGATGGACCCGGGCCTCGTGCTATCGGACGCTTACGGTGTCTACGGGCTGCCCCTGAGCGTGTTCCTCGACGCGAACGGCGTGGTGCGCGGCGTCTATCGCGGCCACGCCAACCCGGAGGTGCTCGACACGTACGTGACCGCGGCGATTGACGCCGAACCGCCCGGCGAGGTGCCCGTCGTCCTGCGCATCGTGTCGACGATCTACCGCCCGAACGTGCTCGTCGTGTCGACAGATCGGCGCCCGGCAACCTAACTTTCACCTCGAAGGCGCTGCGGTGCGACGTGAGCTACTGCGGCCGCGATGCCGTGACCGCCGGACTCGAGGGCCTCGCCGGCGTCACGGGCACAGCGTTCTCGGAGGACATAGACGGCGTCCCGAGGCTGACGGTGGAGTTCGATGCCGACGTGATTCGCGATGACGCTGTCGTGGCGGCGGTGCGAACCATCCTCGAGGGGCTTGATGACCCCGTGTACGAGCTGCCGCTGGAGGTCGAGTTTCGGGGCGAGTGATGCCTGAGCGATCAGCCGCACGAGCGTCGCTCGTCCTCGCAAGCTCAGGAACGGACTTCGAAGTCCGGGGACCGCCCGACTTGACGTGCGGCCGCATGACCGCCCCGCGAACGCAATTCGCTGAGATCGCCTAGCTGATCCTGATGATCGGCTTCACGCAGCCGTCGGTGCGGTTGCTGAACATCTCGTAGGCCGTGCGCAGGTCGTTGAACTCGACGTTGTGCGAGATCATCGGCGACGGGTCGAGGCGGCCCTGGGCGATGAGGTCGACCGAGGTCTTGACGACGCCGACGACGTCGCCGGAGCGGGCGCTGTTGCAGACGATGATGTTCGGCAGCTTCATGTACATGTGCCCCCAGTCGAAGGGGAAGACGGGGTCGCCGTGGGGCATGCCGAAGATGCAGACCATGCCCTGGACGCGCAGGCAGTGGAAGGCCTGGTTGTTGGTCTCGTGGATGCCGCAGGCGTCGATGACGACGTCGGCCATTTCGCCGCCCGTGATCTCCGTCACACGCTCGATCACGTCCTCGCGCGAGGCGTTGATCGTGTGGGTGGCGCCGAAGGCAGCCTTACCGACGTCGAGGCGCGCATCGACGATGTCGGTGACGATGACCTGGGAGGCGCCGCCCTTGGACATGAACTCGGTGAAGCTGAGGCCGATGGGGCCCTGGCCGAGGATGACGACCTTCTTGCCGAGGACGCTGCCGAGCTTCTGCACGGCGTAGACGACGGTGCCGATGGGCTGGCACAGCACCGCCAGCTTGGGGTCGACGTGCTCCGGCACCTTGATACAGCGGTTGGCCGCGATGGTCGTGTACTCCAGGAGGCCGCCGGTGTAGGTCAGGGCCACGACGCGGTCGCCCTTCTTCAGCGAGGGGTCGCGGCTCTCTTCGACGACGCCCGAGGTCTCATGGCACGGCAGGCCGATGCGCAGGGGGTAGTCCTCTTCCGGCAGGACCTTGTTGTAGTTGATCAGGTCGCTGCCGCAGATGGAGGCGTACTCCAGACGGACGAGGACCTCGCCTTCCTGCGGGGTCGGTGTCTCAATGTCCAGGATCTCGAACTGCCGGGGGCCTACGACTCGGGCTGCCTTCATTGGTATCTCCTGCTAGGTATCGTTTGCGTTGGGTTGAAGCCGCCACATTGTAAGCGCATCGAAGCCGGAAGCTACAGGGTTGTGAGTTGTCTGCCGTAAGCAGTTGGCAGTTAGCAGTTAGCGATCAGAGGCTGGCATTGAGTGTTGCTGGCAGAGCTTTGCGCCGGTCTTCGAGCGTTTGGGTTAATCGGAGGGCGATGTCGGAGGCGTGCCGAGTCACGCCATAGGGCGCATGAGGGCATGCCCCACCCCAGATTGCCGCGCCTCGCTGCCGCGATGGCTCGCAATGACAGATCAAGAGTGATCCGGGGCGCTCGTTCTGGTGACCGCTGGCCGCGCTGCTACACGATCGCTACGCTGCTGCCGGCCTCCGTCTTGGTGACGACGACGCGGGCGGGCAGGCGCTGCGCCAGCTCCGGCAGGTGGGTGACGATGCAGACCATGCGGTTGTCGATGCGCAGGGCGTCGAGGGCGTCGGCGGCGCGGTCGAGCGCCTCGGCGTCGAGGGAGCCGAAGCCCTCGTCCAGGAAGATCGAGTCGAGGACGACGCGGCGGCTGGCTGCGAGGCCGGGCAGGCTCTCGGCGAGGGCGAGGGAGAGGGCGAGCGACGCCAGGAAGGTCTCGCCGCCGGAGAGCGTCTTCACGGAGCGCGCGAGGTCGGCGTTCCACTGGTCGACGACCTCGAACTCGGCGCCCTTGTCGTCGAGCTTGAGCTTGTAGCGGCCGCCGGAGAGCTGCTCCAGGCGCTGCGAGCCGTGCGCCGCGAGGATCGATAGCGCCTCTTGCTGGATGAAGGTCTGGAACTTGGCGGCGCCCAGCATCTGGGCCAGGTCGGCGGCGACGTTGTACTCCTGCTTGAGCTCCGCCAGGCCGGCGCGCAGCGCCTCCGCCTTCTCGATGTCCTTCTTGAGGTACTCGATGCGAGTCTCGAGCTGGCCCATCGACTTCACGAGGGCGGCCTGCTGCGCCTGCGCCTCCTCGACGCGGCGCCTGAGTACGGCCGTGACGTTGGCGTCGTTTCGAAGGGCCGAGAGCACCTCCGGCCATGCATCGGAGGCGGCTTCGAGCTCTGCACGGGCCTTCGTCATCGCTGACTGTGCCGCTTCGAGCGCCTCGGCGGCTGCGGACGACCGCTGCTCCAAGGCCGCGAGGTGCTGTCGGGCTTCGTCGAGCTGGGTACGCATGGTCTGGGCCTGGAGCGACGCTTGCTTGAGCTGCGCATCGAGCTCGATGCGGGCGGTGCGAGCCTGTGTCTGCTCCTGCAAAGCGGCCTCGACCGCGATGAGCGTGGCGTCCTGGCCCTCGGGCAGCACTTCGTCGACGGCGGCCTGGGCGGCTTCGAGACGCGACTGCAGGCTCGATAGCTGGCTCTCGCAGTTCTCGACGGTCACGGCGGCCTTGGTCGCGGCTTCGGACGCGGTCGTAAAGGCGGCGAGAGCGTCGGCTTCGGCCTTTCGGGCGGTGTTGAGCTGCTTCTCCGCGGCCTCAAGACGCTCCTGCCGGGCCTGTCGCGCCAGGGCATTCGCCTGCATGGCTTCGTCGATCGCCGCCACCGAAGCAGCGATGCCTGCCGGGAGCACTTCGGCCACGGACTGCTCGATGGCTTCGATGTTGCGCTTCAGGGTCGAGAGCTGGGCCTCGCCGCCCTCGACCGTCGCCGCGGCCCTGGCAGCGAAGCCGGACGCGGTAGTGAGGGAGGCGAGCGCATCGGCCTCGAGCTTGCGGGCGGCGTTTAGCTGCTTTTCGGCGGCTTGAAGGTTGCTCGCGTCCAGGGGCGACATCTCGCCGATGACGCCACCGCAGACGGGGCACGGGTCACCGGCCTTGAGGCCTTGCTGCAGCGTGGCGGCGAGGTCGTGGCGTTGAGCCTCCGCCCAAGCTGCTTCCGCTGCAAGGCTCGCCTGCTTCGCCGCTTCGAGGGCCTGCGTACGGCTCGCGACGGCCGCGTCAGCCCTCGCCGCCTGCACGACGGCGTCGTCGTGCGCCTTCTGTAGCTGCGCCAGGCCCGTTTGCGCCTGATGGAGGGCCTGAAGGCGCTCCCTGGCGATGCCGAGGGCCTGATGGCGCTGCGTGTCCGACGACTGGGCGTCGAGGTCCTGGCGTTGCTCCTCCGACCAGGCCGCTTCGGCTGCGAGACGCGCCTGCTTGCCTGCTTCGAGGGCCGACCGGTGACCGTCCAGCGCTGCGTTGGCTGCCGCGAGCCGCTGCACTCCGTCGTTATGTAACGTTGTCGCCTGCTCGATGCGCCGCCTGCACCTGGGCGACCGCTCTCACGCGCTCCATCGCCACGCTCAGGGCGGTGTGGCGCTCGGCGTCGTAGCAGTTGGCGTCGAGCTGGGCTTGCAGGCTCTCGACCTGCTGGTCGATCTGTACGAGCGCCTCGTCGCCCTCATCGATGACGCGGCTGGTCTTCTGGAACTCGGCCAGGGCCTGAATCGCTTCGGTCTCGCAGCGTCCGAGGGCGTCCTGGGCCTGCTTCAGGGCCGTCGCGAGCACAACGCCCTGCTCCAGCGACTTCAGCTCCACCTGCACGCCTTCGAGCTGTACTCCGGCGCTCTTCATCTCCGTTTCGAGGCGCCTGACGTTCTCCGGCGTCGCCTCTGCCAAGGCCGCGAGCTGGTGCTCTCGTTCCTCGATGCGGGTCTTGCGCTCCGCCGAGATGCCGGCCGCGCGACGGCGCATGCTCTCGTAGACCTGAAGTCGCAGCAGGGAGCTGAGCACGGCGCGGCGTTTCTCCGCGGAGCCCGGCGAGAAACTCCTGGAACTGGCCCTGAGGCAGGAGCACGGAGCGCGTGAAGCCGTCGTAGTCGAGGCCGACGATGCCGGCGATCTCGGCGTTGACTTCCTTCGCACGCTCTTCGAGGGCGTGCCAGCCGTCCTCGGTCCAGCGCTCCAGCCGCACGTTGCCCTGGCCCTTGCGGCGGGTCTCCCGGAAGATGCGATAGCGCTCCTCGCCGGCCATAAACTCGAGGCCCACGAGCATGCGGTCCAGGCCCTGCGAAATGCACGACGCGACCTCGTTCGAGACGCGCGGCACGCGGCCGTAGAGGGCGTACGAAATCGCGTCGATGAGCGACGACTTGCCGGCGCCGGTGGGGCCGGTGATGGCGAAGAGGTCGAGCTGCGTGAGGTCAAGGCTCGCGGGCTCCTTGAACGCCGTGAAGCCCTCGATGTCGAGCTTTAGGGGCCTCATGGGGACGCCTCCGGCGTCGAGTGCAGGGTACGAGGGGCAGAGTGCAGACCTGCGTGGCTGCGGACGGCGGATGGGGCGTGGTTGGTAAAGAATCGAGTCGTTGGTAAAGGAAACGTCGGCGGCGAAAGCGGCGTCCTTGGCGAATGGAATATCGGCGGCGAATGTCGCGTGGTTGGCGTGATCTGCGGGATGAATCCCGCAGCTACACGGCTCTTGAGGGGCACGAGATGCCCGGCCAACCCGCAGACATTCTTTCTCTCCCGTAGCTGAGGCCGGGAAGCTTCGGCGTGGAACGCCCGAGACGCATCTCATGCGCATGGCGCCGAGGCCGGGAGGCCTCGGCTACGCAAGGGGTAGGGTCAACGTTGGTGGTTCCCAAGACGGTCGCGGGCACCTGCCTATCCCTCCGCACCGGCGTGCTCCTCTTCGGTGAGCAGTTGGCGGAACAGCGTCATGGTCTCTTCTGCGGGCGGTTTGCCGCGGCCGAGGTTGCTCTCGTAGAACCTCTGGAACATCTCGACGGGACCGAGGTGGCCGAGGGCCTGGGGGCCGTCGGCGGCTTCGATTTGGCCGCGGGCGCGCTCGACGTGCACGGCGGAGGGCAGCTCGTTGCGCACGAGCTGAGGCAGGTTGGCCACGGGCATATCGAGGTCGATGTAGACGCGGAACCACGACTCGTCGTTGAGGTCTCGGAACTGGGCGAGGTCGGGCAGGGTGACGCCGTGCTCCAGCGAGCCGATGTCGATGAGCTTGCGACCGGCCGTGATCGGCAGCGTCGTGATCTTCGCGGGCTGGCGAGCGTGAATCTCAACGAGGTTGACGCTCTTCTCCTGATCGTCGTTCCCCGAAGTCGAGCTGGAGCAACGACCCTGAGTACGCCGCCTTCGTAGCGCAGGCAATCTCCTGCGGCTTGTGCACGTGACCGAGCGCGACGTACTGCGCGGCCACCGGCAGGGCCTCGCGACGCACGCCGTAGATGCCCATCGCCATGTGGAGCTCGCGCTCACCACCGCCGGGGCCGACCATGGCGTCGTCGGCGAGCAGGTGGGCCATCGCGACGTTGATCGTGTCGGGCTCGAAGCGCGCAGTCAGGGCTTCGAGGGCGACCTGGACGCGCTCGGCGTACTGGATCAGGGACGAGCCCGGCTCCTCTTGCAGACGCGCGAAGTCGACGACGTCGCGCTCGTTGAGCCAGGGCAGCGTGGCGACCAGCGCCCGCTCGCGCCTGTCGCGCGACTGCACCTCGACGACGGCGCCGTCGTCAGGGCCTCGCACGTGGCCGCGGGCCTGGATGCCCAGCGAGGAGAGCAGCGGCGCGATGGCTTCGAGGCGGCGGGGATGGTCGTGGTTGCCCGCGATGACGACGGCGGGGATGCCAGCGCCCGAGAGCTCACCGAAGAAGCGATAGACCAGCGTCTCGGCCTCTGCGGACGGCGCCGAGGTATCGAAGATGTCACCGGCGATGAGCACGCAATCGACGGCCTGCTCTTTGGCGTGCGTGAGGACCTGCTGGAGGGCGTCTTCCTGCTCGGATTGCCGGCTCTGACCGCGGACCGCGCGGCCGATGTGCCAGTCGGAGGTGTGGAGGAACTTCAAGCCACCCCTCCCCCTGGCCCCCTCCCCGCTGGCGGAGAGGGGGAACGCACAGTAGAGCCGGGGTCACAATCTGATGCTCGTATGTCCGTATGCCGGTATGCACGTATCTCATGACCGCAGCTCGTGGTTGCGGGCGATGCGGGCGAAGATGTCGTCGGCGTTCTCGCGGGAGGAGGCGTGCGACCTCGTCGGCGCGCGTGGCCCAGGCTGGGAAGGGGAACTGGACGAGGAGGGGCACCGGCACGTCCGGCTGCTGGAGGAACATGCTGCCGGGCTTGAGGATGGACGAGCGTGCGCGGGCGGAGGCGGTGAGGAAGCCGTACTCGTCGCGCTGCGACTCGGCGGCATCGAGGCGGCCGACGACGCGGAAGGAGGCGTTGGCGGTGACCCGGCGCTCGATCTCGCTAGCGGTCTGTTCGGCGCCGACGAGGACGACGCCCAGGCTGCGGCCGCGCTCGGCGATATCGAGTACGACCTCCTTGATCGGGCTGCGGCCTTCGCGCGGGGCGTACTTGTTGAGCTCGTCGAGCACGAGGAAGACGAGGGGGTCTCGCCCGCCGTGCTCCTTCTCCTCCATGAGGCGCTTGACGACGACACCGACGACGAAGCGCTTGGCGCGGTCGTTGAGGCGGTTGATGTCGATGACGTTGACCTGATGCCTGCGCCAGTCGAAGCGGTGTTTCGCGGCTTCGCTCGCTCTTGCGGCGCGGATCAGGGGCGCGACGGCATTGCCGGCGGCTTCGAGGCGGCGGGCGAAGGCCTGCTGCGTGCCCTGGGCGGCGCGAGGGGCGATGCCGTCGACGAAGTCGCAGATCACCTCGACGAGGCGGTCGAAGGAGTCGATGCGCAGGCCGGCGTCGACGCCGGTGATGTGCAGCACGAGGTCGCCGTCGTCGCCGATCTGGAGCGCCTCCTGCGATTCGAGGAAGCGTTCGACCTGGGTGATCACGAAGCCGAGCTGGCTGGTCTCGTCATCGCCGTCGGCAAACAGGAAGCGCAGCATGCGCTCGCGGCAGAACTCGCGCAGGGTCCAGAAGTAGGCGTCGACGCCCTCGGAACGGGAGCCCGTGTCCGGCAGGACGACGTCGCCTCGCTGCGCCGGCGCCCACAACCCCACGTCGGCGAACGGGCCGACCGGCAGGCCGAGCGTCGCGTACTTGCGGTGCTCGTCGTCCGGCAGCTTGCCGTTGGGCTTGTCGAGCCAGAGCAGGTCCTCGCCTTTGACGTTGAAGATGATGGCGTGGGTGGAGTGGGCGTTCTGGAGGCTGGAGGAGTGGAAGAGGCCGTAGAGCAGGAACAGGGCGTAGGTCGTCTTGGTGGCGACGCCGGAGATGCCGCTGATGTTGATGTGGGCGCCACGGCTGCCATCGAGAAACTCCAGGTTGCCGTAGACGGGCAGGCCATCGCGCGAGAGGCCGGCGGGGAAGCGGGCGTCCTTCATCTTGTCGAAGTACAGCGCCAGCTCGCGGTCCTGCTCGTCGGCGCGGCGCACGGCCTGACCCGGTCGAGGCGGCACGAGTACCTCCGTCTCGGGCAGGCTGGGCCGCATGCCGACGCGGGTCACGGAGACGTGGGCGATGGTCGAGACGGTCACGGGCAGCGTCCCGTCCGCATCCCGGAAGACGTCGGAGTGGAAGCTGGCGCCCTCGTAGGCGGACTCGATGGCATCGACGACGCCGTAGTGGTCGAGGTCGGTGCGCTCGTCGTCCGGGGGCGACTTCGGCAGCTTCGTGGTGACGGCGACGACCTCATCGAGCTGCACGTACTCCTCAGGGGCAACGGCCAGCCAGAACTCCAGCGGCTGCGCGCCCTTCGTACCGATGACCCGCCCGACCGGAGCATCCTCACCCCCTAACCCCCTCTCCTTGCGAGGAGAGGGGGAATCAGCCAGGGATTGCCCTTCGTTCATAGGACACCACCCTTCGCGATGTGGTCCTCGATCAGGCGCCGGATGTAGGCGACGTCGCCGAGCTCGTGACGCAGCCGCTTCTCCAGCGCGCCGACGGGCAGGAGGTTCTGGGGTGCGCGCGGGTCGTGCTCGGGGCGGGAAGCGAAGCGCGGCAGGTTGTGCGTGAGCATATCGGCGACCTCAACCGGCGCCTGCGAGCTCGCAACCGGCACTTCCAGGCGCACGATGCCGGCGTAGGAGTGATGGATGCGGCGCGTGTGGGGCAAGCGCAGGAACCACGAGTAGCGCGAGCCCCATGAGTCGGTGATCTGGAAGATCGGCGTGCGCTCCCCGGCACCGATGCGGGCGATGAGGGCGCGCTGCTCGCCTTTGAGGTAGAGCTGGTGCAGCGTCTTGGCGATGCCGGCGAGCTGGTTGTGCGACACCTCAGGCCGGTCGATGCGGCCGTCGGCGATGACCAGCGGGTGGGTCGAGAGCATCTTCTGGACACAGGCGCGCTCGAGGTCACGTCGGCACACGGCGATGGCCTGATACACGGCGCGCTGCGCCGGTCTCGTCCGAGCGCTCGACCTGGTAGACGAGCTCGCTGCCGCCGCCTCGCACGACCATGGGCTGGGCGTTGACCGGCCCGGCGACGCCAAAGACGCGTTGCGTGTACTCGCAGGTCATCTCGGCATGCCCAACGCGGCTGACGACGGCGCCGACGGCCACCGAGGCGAACGCGGCCTCCGCGAGGGTCTCGCCGTCATCGACGCGGGCCCAGTACTCGACGCGCTGCACGCCATCGACGAAGGCGACGGACTCAGGCAGGGCGATCGGTTGCGGGGACGATGCCGGCGGACCACTCGCGCGTCTCCACGAAGGGGTCGACGTCGAACGAGTTTTCTTCGTCCGGCGTCTCCTCCTCGAAGCCCACGGCAGAGCCGTAGTCGACCGACCAGGGATCGAGCGTGACGAGGGGTCGAGCCGTGGCGGGAGACTCGAACATGATTTCTGATCCTACGACTTCAGGCGGCAGGCCTCGCAAGCAGGATTATGCAAACTTGCGTGTGCAGATGGACTTTTTACATGCGCAGGTGACGACCGAGTTAGTTCCCGCTAGCCGCGCGCGCCTCTACCGACTTCGGACGAGGCGTGCTGCATGGCGTTCAAGCGCAGGCGTGCACGGATGCAAGTGCATGGCCTCGTATGACGGCTCGCCGTCCCGTGACTGCGAGCAATGCGTGAATCTCGCTGCTCCGACATCACGAACCGCCGTAGCGCCTCGTACTGGACTCGGAGTGGCCGAGGGCGCGGTGCGCAGGCGGGCGTTTCGTGGGATTGCCACGGCCCTTCTTGGGTCGGGCCTCGCAATGACCAGGGCGGCGCCCTTTGGCTTTTGCTGCTTTTGCCTTTTGCCTTTTGCCTTTTGGCTTTGAGTGACGCTAGTCGCCGGTCGGGAGCATGACCACGCCCGTGGCGAGCTTGGGGTAGAAGAAGGTCGACTTGCGCGGCATGCGGTCGCCGGTCTCGGAGACGGCGATGACCTGATCGATGGTCGTGGGGTTGAGGAGGAGGGCGGCGTCGAAGCCGCCGTGCTCGACGGCTTCGAGGGCGTGACGGCCGTCCTCGGAGTAATCGATGTGGTCCGGCGCGCCGTCGTAGCCGACGTCGGGCAGGACGGCGTAGGCGAGGACCGTGACGTCGAGGGCGCGCCAGGCGTCGGTGTGGTCGGCGGGCGTGCGGGCGATGGCGGCTTCGAGGTTCTTGGGCAGGAGCAGGTGCAGCTGGCCGCGCTGCAGGCCGATGGCGCCGAACACGGGGCCGTTGCGCCCCAGCTCCGCCATCTTGGCCACGAGAATGTCGACGTTCTCCGGCGTCGCTTCGCCCATCGGCGCCACGTCGAACAGGGCTTCGAGGTTGCCCGTGAGGTCGTCGGCGCGGCCGGGGAGCTTGAGCAGGCGGTGCGTCGGCAGGACGACGAAGCCGGGGTCGTCCGCGGCGATCAGGCCAGCGAGGACGAAGTTGAAGCCCTCGTCGCCCGTCCAGGTGCCGGCGGCGGCGCGGCGCTCGTCCCGGTAGGTCAGCGAGGTCTCGTAGCGGTGGTGGCCGTCGGCGACGTAGACCTTGCGCTCCGAGAGCGCCGCGCTGAACTTCGCTGCGGCTTCGGGGCTGAGCAATCGCAACGTGTGGCGGGCGTCCGGCAACACGGCATCGAGCACGGGCGCTTCGGCGCCTGCGTCCAGCAGCCCTTCGGTGCCATCGGGCTTGTACAGGCCCATGATCGGGCTCAGGTGGGTGGCTGTGGCTTCGAGCAGGCGCTGACGGTCGAGCTTGGCGCCGGCGCCGGTGACCTCGTGGGGCAGGACGATGCCCTTCTCCCACTCCTCGAGTCGGAGGGCGCCAAAGACGGCGCGCCGGCGGTGGGTTTCGCCTGCCAGCTCGAACTCCTGGTCGTAGACGTAGAGCCGCGGCTCGGCCTCACGCACGAGGACACCCGTCGCCAGCCAGGCCTTGAGCTCGCGCGCGGCGAGGGCGTAGTGGTCGACGGCCTTGTCGATGTCGGGGCGATCCTCGCCGTAGTCGACGCGGGCGATGTTGTAGGGGCTGCGGGCGTAGAGGTCGAGGCGTCCCTGACCGGCGACGACGTCGTACGGCGGTGCCACGAGGTTGGCAGCATCGCCAGCAACGGTGGGGTTGTAACGCAGGGCTCGAAACGGTTGGAGGTCAGCCATGCAGGCATGATAGCCGTGGACGTGAGGTGCGAGGAAGCCGGGCCTTCGTACGTGGTACGTTACATGTAACGAGGAGGGACACCCGCCAATGGCAACGCCACGCCGGCCGACGCACGGCAGGAGAGCGCGTAATGGCCCATCGCGAACGTCTCGGAAGATGGGTCTGCGACCTGTGCAGTTCTGGCTGCCCGATGTCCGTTCGGCGGAGTTCATTGCCGAAGCCAAGCGTCAGTCGCTCGCCATCGCCCAGAGCCCTCAAGAGCAGGCGGACCTCGACTTCATCGAGTCCATCTCCGACTTCATCACCGAATGAAGCGTGGCGAAGTCTGGACTCTGGCGGGTGGAGGAGACTTCGTGGGCAAGCCAAGGCCAGTAATCGTCCTCCAGGACGATCGGTTTGCTGACCTAGACTCCGTCACGATCTGCCCTCTCACCACGAACCCATCCGAAGCACCACATTTTCGTGCCGTCTTGCGACCGACGGCTTCGAATGGCCTAGAGGCGCAATCACGGATCATGGGGGACAAGATCACGACCGTGCGCCGCACACGCCTGGGTGAACGCATCGGTGAGTTGAACGCGGCTGAGATGGCCAACTTGGAGCGTGCAGTGCTGGTCTTCCTGGGTTTTGCTGGTCCCGCGCCTCGCACCACGACAGATGAGGGATAGCTCAGCAATCGCCGATACGACCTCACTCGATGTACAGGACCTCGACCATCAGGCCCTCCGGATCCTCGAATAGCACCGTTAGTACTGGCAGCCGAAGGTCCCCGTAAGGGAAGGTCTGTTAGGGCCGGGCAACCTTCTGGACAAAGTGGTAGAGGCGGCCCTTCATCGCGGCGACAACCTGGAGATGAGCTAGGCGCCGATGAGCCCTGCTGCGGCGAGGGCGGCGCGCTGGACAGCGAAGGAATCCTGGATGCCCTTCTCGGCGAGATCCAGCAGGCGGCCCATCTCTTCGCGGGTGAAGGCGCCGTTCTCGGCCGTGCCCTGGGTCTCGACGTACTTGCCCTCGCCCGTCATGACGACATTGAAGTCGACGTCGGCGCGGGAGTCTTCCTCGTAAGCCAGGTCGAGCATCGGTACGCCGTCGATGATGCCGACGCTCGTGGCGGCCACCGGAATCTTCATGGGCACGGCGCAGTAGGTGCCATCTTCGACCAGCTTGTGCATCGCCTGGACGAGCGCGACGTAGGCGCCGGTGATCGATGCCGTGCGCGTGCCACCATCGGCCTGGAGCACGTCGCAGTCGATGGCGAAGGTGCGCTCGCCGAGCGACTTGAGGTCGACCACGGCGCGCAGGGAGCGGCCGATGAGGCGCTGGATCTCGTGCGTACGACCGCCGATGCGGCCGGAGACGGACTCTCGCGGCGTGCGTGTGTTGGTGGCCCGGGGCAGCATGGAGTATTCGGCGGTCACCCAGCCTTTGGTGGTGCCGCGCAAGAAGGGGGGCTGACGATCCTCTATCGAGACGGCGCAGAGCACCGACGTGTTGCCGAGGTTGATCAGGGCTGACCCTTCGGCAAACTTAAGGTAACCCACCTGAATTGTCAGGGGGCGAAGTGCATCGTGGTGGCGACCATCAACTCGTTGTCCCATTAGCCGAGGCGGATTATAGCATCGCCCTCGCTTCGTCAGACTGGAAAACCTCCTCAGATTTCAGAATATTTGAAGGGCTTTACCCATATTTATCGGGTACGTACCGACTGCCCCAAGGTCCGCAAGCCAATTCCCTGCCGCTTGCACGGTCACAAGAGGCTGAGATAGTATCTCACTTAATAGTGAGATGGAGTCTCAACAAGTTGCGAACAATCCTGCTGCTTCCGCTGGTCCTCCTCCTGATCGCAGCCGCCGCCGCCTGTTCGGGCTCGGACGATGACGGCGCTGGAGGCAGCGCTGGCCTGAAAGTCGTCGCGACGACGACGCAGATCGGCGACTTCGCGCGCAACGTGGGGGGCGACCGCATCGACCTGACCGTGCTGGTGAAGCCGAACCAGGACGTGCACGACTTCGAGCCGCAGCCGAGCCAGATCAGGGCCGTCTCGGAAGCAAACCTCGTGCTGCGCAACGGCCTGGGGCTCGACGCCTTCCTCGACAAGGTGCTCGAAGGCTCCGATGCGGAGGTCGCGACGCTCTCAGACGGCGTCACGACACGCGCGGGCGAGGAGGGCAGCGATGAAGCGATCGACCCGCACATCTGGTTCTCGGTTGCCAATGCGAAGCAGATGGTCGAGAACCTGCGCGATGCCCTCGTGGCCGCGGACCCGGCCAACGCAGTCTTCTACGAGGACAACGCCACGGCTTACCTACAAAAGCTTGACGGGCTCGACGCAGACATTCGCGCGGAGGTCGCGACGATCCCGGAGCAGTGCCGCAAGCTCGTGACCAACCACGACGTCCTCGGCTACTACGCTGCCGACTACGGCTTCGAGCTCATCGGCTCCGTGATCCCCAGCACCTCGTCTGAGGCGCAGGCGTCCGCCGCCGACGTGGCGCAGACGGTGCAGGCGATCGAGGCGGAGGGCGTGCCGGCGATCTTCGCCGAGGCTTCGATTAACCCGGACCTGATCCAGCAGGTCGGGCGGGAGGCCGGCGTCACGGTGGTCGACGACCTCTACGGCGACTCGCTGGGCGCTGCGGACTCGGACGGCGGCACCTACGTCGGCATGATGCGCGCCGACACGCAGAAGATCGTCGATGCGCTGAAGGACTGCGGTAGCTAACCGAAGCGCTCTCTCTTTCTGTATGACCCGAGGCCCTAAGACAGCCCTGGTCTACAATTGTTCCGTGGCTTACTACCCGATTTTTGTCGAGATGGCCGGGCGCAAGACGCTCGTCGTGGGCGGCGGCAAGGTGGCTCAGGAGAAGATCGGCGGCCTGCTGAAGGCGGGCGCCGCGATCACGGTTATCGCCCCGGAGCTTTCGCCGCAACTGCAGGCGCTCGTGGCGGACGGCACGATTGCCTACGACGCGCACGAGTACCGCGACGGCGACCTCGCGGGCTACGAGGTGTGCTTCGTGGCGACGGACGACGGCGCCGTCAACGCCGCCGTGGCCGCCGAGGGCAAACGCGTTGGCATCTGGGTCAACGCCGCGGACGACCCGAAGAACTGCGACTTCATCCTGCCCTCGGTCGTGCGCCAGGGCGACGTTGTGGTCGCCGCGTCGACCGGCGGCGCGAGCCCGGCGCTGGCGCGTCGATTGCGCGAGGACCTCACGGCCTTCCTCAGCGAGGACTACGTGCCGTTGACCGACCTCCTGCGCGAGGTGCGCGCCGAGGTGCGCAAACGCCAGCTCAGCATCGACGGCGACAGGTGGCAGACGCGCCATGGACGGCCGCTTCCGAGCGCTCGTGGCCCAGGGACGCCTCGAGGAGGCACGCGAGCGCCTGCACCGCGGCCTCGGCATCGACGAAGGCGCGGCGTGAAGCTGCGCATCGGCACGCGCGGCAGCGCCCTCGCCCGCAAGCAGGTCGACCTGGCGATGGAGGCGATTGCGGGCGCGGCGCCCGAGACCGAGTTCGAGGTGATCGTCGTGCAGACCGAGGGCGACCGGCGCCTCGACGTGTCGCTGGAGGCGGTCGGCGGTCAGGGCGTGTTCGTGAAGGAGATCGAGCAGCGTCTGCTGGACGGCGAGATCGACCTTGCCGTGCACAGCCTCAAGGACATGCCCTCCGAGACGCCGGCGGGCCTGTGCATCGGCGCCCTGCTGCCGCGCGCCGACGCCCGCGACGCCCTGGTCGCCCGCGACGGCCTCGACCTCGCCGGGCTGCCCGAGGGCGCCCGCATCGGCAGCGACAGCAAACGCCGGGGCGCCCAGCTCCTGGCGATGCGCCCGGACCTGAGGATGGAAGGCATTCGCGGCAACGTCGATACGCGATTACGTAAAGTAGAGGCCGGCGAGTACGACGGCGTCGCGCTGGCGCTGGCCGGGCTGGAGCGCCTGGGCCTGCGCGAGCGCGCCACGCAGGTGTTCGAGACGAGTCGAGATGATCCCGGCGCCGGGCCAGGGCGCCATCGCGCTGCAGTGCCGGGCGGACGACGAGGCCACACGCGCCCTGCTGGCGCTCGTGGACGACGCGCGACACGCGCGCCGCCACTGAGGCCGAGCGCGCCTTCCTGGCCGTCCTCGGCGCCGGCTGCCGACTGCCCGTCGGCGCCCACGCCACCGTTACCGGCGATAGCCTGAAGCTGCGCGCCGTGATCGCGGACGAGAACGGCACGCTGCACCACGGCGACTCCACCGGCCAGCCGCGCACGGCGAAGCAGATCGGCCAGGCGCTGGCGTGGCGATTGAAGATCGAGGCGAGAGCATGAGTGGTTTCGTTTCCCTGGTCGGCGGCGGTCCCGGCGACCCCGGCCTGATCACGGTGGCAGGCCGCGACCGCCTGACGCGCTGCGAGGTCGTGGTCTACGACCGCCTGATCGACCCCGCACTGCTCGACTACGCACCGAAGGACGCCGAGCGCATCTTCGCCGGCAAGTCGCCGGAGTCGAAGGCGCTGACGCCAGGACGAGATCAACGCCGTGCTGGTCGAGAAGGGGCTGGCGGGCAAGCGCGTCGTGCGGCTCAAGGGCGGCGACCCCTTCGTGTTCGGGCGCGGCGGCGAAGAGGCCCTGGCGCTCGCGGCCGCAGGTGTGCCCTTCGAGGTGATCCCCGGCATCACGTCCGCCATCGCCGCACCGGCCTACGCGGGCGTGCCGGTGACGCATCGAGGCATCGCGTCGTCCTTCGCGGTCGTCACGGGGCACGAGGACGAGGACAAGCCCGACTCCAGCGTCGACTGGCAGAAGATGGCGACGGCGGTCGACACGATCGTCGTGCTCATGGGCGCCGCGGCCCTGGCAGGCGTCTCGCGCAGGCTGATCGAGGGCGGGCGGGCGCCCGAAACGCCGGCGATCAGCGTCGAGTGGGGCACGACGACCCGCCAGCGCAGCGTCTCGGCCACGCTGGAGACGATTTCTGACACCGTGCGCGGCGCCGGCCTGCGCAACCCGCTGCTCACGGTGATCGGCGGCGTCGCCAGCCTGCGAGAGCAGATCGCCTGGTTCGAGAACCGGCCCCTGTTCGGCAAGCGAGTGCTCGTGACGCGCACCCGCAGTCAGGCCAGCGCGCTCACGGAGCTGCTGCGTCGCGAAGGCGCCGTGCCAGTCGAGCTTCCAGCGCTGGAGCTGCAGCCCGTCGCCACGGACGCCGAGCTGGAATCGATGGCGCAGGGCCTGGAGGCGCACAAGTACGACTGGTGCCTGTTCACCAGCACCAACGCCGTCGACTTCGTCACGAGCTACCTGGACCGCTCCGGGCGCGACGTGCGCGCGTTCGCGGGCTGCAAGCTCGTAGCGCTGGGCTCCGCCACGGCGGCTTCGCTGTCGGCGAAGGGCCTGCGCGCCGACCTCGTGGCCTCCGAGTTCAGCTCGGCGGGCGTGGTGGCGGCGATGCCGCTCGACATCGGCGGGCAGCACGTGCTGATCCCGCGGGCAGAGGGCGGCGTCGACATCGGCACGGAGCTCAAGGCGGTCAAGGGCGCAATCATCCACAACGTCACGCTGTACCGCTCCGGCGTGCCCGCGAGCGCAGACCCCGAGACGCTGGAGCTGATCCGGGACGGCCAGATCGACGTCGCGACCTTCGCCTCGTCCTCCTCGGTACGCAACCTGGCGCAGCTTCTGGGCGACGACTTCGAGGCGATCAAGCACACGCTGGTCGCCTGCATCGGCCCCGTCACGGCGGCGACGGCGCGCGAGTACGGCCTCGACGTGAGCATCGAGCCTGCGACACACACGGTGCCGGCGCTGGTCGAGGCGCTGAAGGCGCACTTCAGCCCGGACGACCCTACGGTTGTTTCGGACGATGCGGGATGAATCCCGCAGCTACGTCGTTCAGGGAACCCGAGCATGACTGAGCCCGAGCAGGAGCTGACGCCGGCGCCGACCGCCGCGGACGAGGGCGACTGGCGGGGCCGCATCCTTGCCGCGCCCGGCTTCGACCGCGTGAAGCAGCAGCGCTTCTATCGCCCTCTCGGCGGCGAGATCGAGTTCGGCGAGTTGGCCGAGGAGGCTGCGCGACGTGAGCTGCGCGAAGAGGTCGGGGCCGAGATCGAGAACGTGCGACTGCTGCAGGTGGCCGAGAACATCTTCACGTTCCTTGGTTCCCGGGGCCACGAGCTGGTCTGGAGCTTCGAGGCGTCGTTCGTCGACCCGAAGTTCTACGAGGGCGACGTGGTGCAGTGCATCGAGGGCGAGGCGCGGTTCGAGGCGCACTGGGTGCCCCTGAGCCTGTTCGAGCGCGGCGAGGCGCCGTTGTACCCGGATGGCCTGCTTGAGGCGCTACTCCAGGCTTAAGGCGCTGCACGAACGTCGTTGCACGCTGAGAGGCTTGGGGGACCACGACCGCCGAGGTGTAGGCACCCGGCTACGCCGTTGGCATGACGCCCCGGCCCGGAATTCGCTGCACGATGAAAGGCCCGGGTGCTAAGACGCCGAGGTGAGGACACCTCGGCTACGCTGTTGCCCGGCCGGCATCGTTTGGCCGAGAGCAGCGCCGATGGGCCCGGGACGCATGACCCGCCGAGGTAGTGTGGGCACCCCGGCTACGGCCACTAGGGCGGGCTACTCGACACCCTCATCTAACCCGGGTTGCTGTAGGGGCGCACGGCTGTGCGCCCCTACAGGATTGCATGGCGCTGTGTCACACTGGATAGAGACCAACTAGACATCGAGGCCCCGTTCTGAATCACTTCGTACCCCGTCGCTACGTCCTCAAGGCCCTCCTGGGCGGGGCTGCCGCCGTCACGTTCACCGCCGCTTGCGGTGAGGCCGACTCTGCGCCTGCCGCGACGCCGACGGCGACCACGCCCGCCGGCACGACGCCCGACCCGCCCGGCGCCGACCGTCCAGCCCACGGTGGCTCCAACGACTCGTCACCCACTCGCCAACGTCGCCTCGCGCCTGACGTACCGCTGGAGCAGAAGATCGCGCAGATGATCATGATCGGCTTCAACGGCACGACCCTGGCCGACATGGACCCGATGACGGCAGATGGCCTGCGCAACGGCACCGTAGGCAACCTGGTGTTCTTTGACCGCAACGTCGTCTCGCCGGACCAGCTCGCGACGTTCGACGACGGCCTGCTAAAGCTGCCTACGACAACGCCTCTGATCTCGATCGACCAGGAAGGCGGCTACGTGGCGCGGCTGCGGCCGGACAAGGGCTTCCCGGATACCGTCACTGCCCAGTACCTCGGCACGCAGGACCTGTCCGTGACGCGCCAGTACGCGGACAGCATCGCGATGACGCTGAAGGCGGCCGGCATCAACCTCAACCTCGCGCCGGTGGTCGACACGAACGTGAACCCGGACAGCCCCGCCATCGGCTACTACGAGCGCAGCTTCTCGGCCGACCCGGAGGTCGTAGCGCAGCACGCGATCGAGTTCATCAAGGCGCACCACGACCACGGCGTGCTGACGACGCTGAAGCACTTCCCGGGCCACGGCTCGGCCACCACCGACTCGCACCTGGGGTTCACGGACGTGACCAACACGTGGTCGGAGAAGGAGCTGATCCCCTTCCAGCGCGTGATCGAGGCCGGAGTGGCGGACGTGATCATGACGGCGCACATCGTGAACTCGCAAATCGACGACGGCGTGCCGGCCACGCTCTCGAAGCCGACGATCACGGGCATCCTGCGGGAGAAGCTGGGCTTCGACGGCGTCGTGGTGACGGACGACATGCAGATGGGCGCCATCCGCCAGTACTACGGCTACGAGCACGCCCTGCAGCTCGCGATCCTCGCCGGCGCCGACCTGCTCGCCATCGCCAACCAGCTCGAGTACGACCCCGACCTGCCCTCAAAGACGTTCAACGGCGTCATGGCCGGCGTCAAGGACGGCACGATCAGCGAAGAGCGCATCGACCAGTCCTACCAGCGCATCATGGCGCTGAAGTCGCGTCTGACGACCTGAGGCCTTTCGGACGGCCACGGCGTCAAGCCACCGCGTCTCGAATCGATACACCAACCTGTCGGAGGTTCACGATCGGCTGGATTTGGAACACCACGCGGCTGCCATGCGATTGACACGCTGCGTGTGCGGCCCTAGATTTCCGCCATTAGCACAGGAGGTTCCGAGGCAGCCATGAAAGAAATGATTACCGGATTCAAGGCTTTCCTGGTCAGGGGCAATCTGATTGAGGTCGCCGTCGCCTTCGTCATGGCGCTGGCTTTCAAGGCCGTCATCGACTCGCTGATCGCGAACCTGATTACGCCGATCATCTCGATGCTCTTCGGGAAGCCGGACCTGAGCTACATGCACTTCACGATTAACGACTCGATCTTCGCATATGGCGCGTTCTTGACCGACGTGATTCAGTTCGTTGCCGTCGCCGTCGCCGTTTACTTCTTCATTGTCCTGCCGTACACGCAGATCACGGAGCGCATGAAGCGCGGCGAGGCAGAAGAAGGCGCTACCACGAAGACCTGCCCGGAGTGCATAACGACGATCCCGCTCGAGGCGCGTCGCTGCCCGGCCTGCACGTCCCAACTCCTGGCCTAGCGCGATCGAGATTCTGGACAGCGTTAGGAAGGGCCGCTCTGATGAGCGGCCCTTCTTTGTGCGCTTTGGATGTGTGGTGGCGACTTCGGTGGGAGGTTGCCCTCACCCCAGCCCTCTCCCAGGGGGAGAGGGAGCTTCCTTCAGGCGTTTTGAGGGATGTCGGCTCGCCTCTTAACTGACCACTAAGAACTCGCTGCTAGCGATGCCCCCGCCCGAGCTTCTCGACCAGCCACCAGGCGGCCGGCAGGGTCGCGGCGGCGGCGAGGAGCTTCATGAGGTCGCCGACGATGAAGGGGTAGAGGCCGCCCTTCAGGGTCTTGTCCAGCGTGTCGGTGCCGGTGATGAGCTCGCTCAGGGGTGCACTGCCGCCCGGCGCCGTCCAGTCCGTGGCGATCAGGTAGCCGAGCCAGAGCAGGCCCGGCAGATAGACGAGGACGTTGCCGGCGAACATGGCGACGTGCACCCAGGGCCCGCGGTCGACGCGAAGCTCCGACAGGAAGCCGACGAGCCCGGCGGCGAGGATGAAGCCGACGATGTAGCCGCCGTTCGCGAGGTGCCAGAGCACGCTCTCGTTGCCGGCCCAGGGCAGGATGAAGTGCACGTCCCAGGTGCCGGAGGTGGCAGCGGAGCCCGGCGTAAACACGGGCAGCAGGAACATGCCCACGAGCGTGTAGAGCAGCAGCGAGCCCATGCCGCGCTTCATGCCCAGGGCGCCGCCGGTAACCAGCACGGCGTAGGTCTGGCCCGTGATCGGCACCGTGGTCCAGGGCACCCGGACCTGGATCTGGGCAGCGAGGGCGACGAACGCCGCGAAGCCTGCCATCAAGGCGATATCGCGCGCCCACGCCACGGCCTTGCTGTCCGAATCGATTCTCGGGAACAGCGCATCGGCGAGCGTCGGCGAAGCAACGTACTGCAAATGAACACTCCTCTCGGCCGTGATCAGGCCAGCGACATCATGGCGCAGACACGCCTAGCAGCCAAGATCACGTGACTGCGACTGGTTTCGACGAGAAGGGGCTCCAGCCCGGCCCTCACCCTAACCCTCTCCCAGAGGGCGAGGGGACACGGTCTTAGGCGCCATGAGGCCCACTCGGCTACTCGGCTGCTCGTCGTGAAATCTGGGCTTTGGAATCTCGACTACGGTTCGACGAGGAACGAGGTGTACATGCCGTTGCGGTAGTGGCTCACGGCGTTAGCGCCTTCGCCGATGACGATGTCGCAGAACAGGACGTACTTGCCGGGCGAGAGGTTGACCGTGTAGCCCTCGTCGTCCGCCGGGGCCGGGCCGGGCGCGATCGGGCCCGCAGAGCCCTCGAGGTTGAGCTTCGAGATGTCGACGGCGCCGTTGGTCAGGGGCAGCTCGCCGGGAGGGAGGTCGCTCTTGACGATGACGAAGTCGTGGGCGCGTCGTACCAGCGTTGTTGAGCTTGAACGTGACATCGCCCGCGGTGACCGAGGACGGCTCGGCGGTGATCTCCCACTCGGAGAGCGTGACGTCGACACTGGCCTCGGGCGTCGAGTCGCCGCCACCGCCGCAGGCGACGACGCCCACCGCGAGCACCACAACCACAATCGCCGCCACGACCAGACGCATCGAAGCCTCCTGCCACGCCCCGGCTAAGCCTAGCACCCCCGGTGCGGCTTCCGCGTACGGTAAGCTCGCCACGTGGCGTACACCATCGACCTCAGCATCGACATCGCGTCGCCGCCGGAGCGCGTCTGGCAGGCCCTGTGCAACCCCAACGAGGTCACGCGCTGGGACTCGACCGTCGTCGCAGCCCTCGATGCGCCGCTCGACTACCCGCAGTCCGGCCAGCACGTGCAGTGGCGCTGCAAGGGCACGAGCGAGCTGCTGCACGACCGGCCCCAGGACGTCGAGCCCAACCGGCGCCTGCGCTCCCTGCTCGACTTCGGGCGACAGCGTCTCGACGAGACGTACCTGCTCTCGGAGACGCCCGGTGGCACGCGGCTCGATCTGCACATCGAGCTGAAGGTGAGGGCGCCGTTCATCGCCGGCCTCGTCCTGCGGTTTATCGACGGCGCCGCGGTGCGACGCGACTTCGGGGCGTCGCTGGCTGGGCTCAAGCGCCACTGCGAGACGGGCGGCTGATTGCCGGGCATTGCAGGTGGTTGACCTGACAGGAATTAGCCACGGATATACAGGATGATCAGGATTTTGGTCTTCTGCTTGGGCGAACCCGCGGCTCGGGCTGGCTCAATTACCATCCTGATTATCCTGTAAGTCCGTGGCCTTAAGGCTCCTTCGGCCGGCGGCATCGCTCGAGGTACACCTCCCACCCACCGAGGCTGTAAGCTCGGAGCATGTCTACCGCACCCTACGGCTCCTGGAAGTCACCGATCACCGCCGACGTCCTTGTCTCCAGCAACATCGGCCTCGCGGCGCCGGTTGCCGTTGGCGACGTCCTGTACTGGCAGGAGGGTCGCCCGACCGAGGGCGGACGCAGCGTCATCGTTCGCCGCCTGGCGGACGGTCGCACCGAGGACGTGAACCCTCAGCCTTTCAACGCCCGCACGCGCGTGCACGAGTACGGCGGCGCCGACTACCTGGTCGACGGCGACACGGTCTACTTCACCAACTTCGCCGACCAGCGCCTCTACGTTGTGCGTCCCGGCGGCGAGCCCGAGGCTCTTACCCACGCCGAGGGCCACCGCTACGCCGACTTCGTCATCGACCGCGCGCGCAACCGCCTGATCTGCGTGCGCGAGGTGCATGAGGGCGAGTCGGAGGCGGTGAACGACGTCGCGGCGATCGACCTGGCGACGGGCGAAGAGACGGCGCTGACGGGCGGGCACGACTTCTACGCCTACCCGCGCCTGAGCCCCGACGGCGCCCACCTGGCGTGGATCGCCTGGGACCACCCGAACATGCCCTGGGACGCGACGATGCTCTATGTCGCCGACGTGGCGCCGGACGGCAGCCTGAGCAACCCGCGACAGCTCGCGGGCGGGCCGGGCGAGTCGATCATGCAGCCGGCGTGGTCGCCGGACGGCAAGCTGCACTTCGTCTCGGACCGCAGCGGCTACTGGAACCTCTACCGCCTCGATGCGCTGGACGGCGAACCGGTGGCGATCTGCCCGCAGCCGTACGACTTCGCGCAGCCGCTGTGGCAGCTCGGCACGTCCACTTACGACTTCGACGGCGACCGGATCATCGCGCTGTATGCCCGCGACGGCCTGTGGCGCCTCGCGAGCATCGACGCTTCGGGGCGCCTGACCGACTTCGATACGCCGATCGCCAGCGCCCGAGACCTCAGCGTGAAGGACGGTCGCGCCTACCTCTTCGCCGGCTTCCCGACCGAGCCAGGCGCCCTCGTCAGCGTCGACCTGCAGTCGGGCGCCCTCGATGTGATCAAGCGCGCTTCGACGCTGGAGCTCGACGCCGGCTACATCTCCGTCGCCGAGCCGATCGAGTTCCCGACCGGCGACAACCTGACCGCGTCGGCCTTCTACTACCCGCCGCAGAACAAGGACTTCGAGGCGCCCGACGGGCGAGCTGCCGCCGCTGCTGGTGATGTCGCACGGCGGACCGACGGCCGCGACCGCCGCCGCGTTCTCGCCGCGCATCCAGTACTGGACCTCGCGGGGCATCGCCGTGCTCGACGTGAACTACGGCGGCTCGACGGGCTACGGGCGCGCCTACCGCGAGCGCCTGCAACGGCAACTGGGGCATCGTCGACGTCGCCGACTGCACGAACGGCGCGCTGTACCTCGCGCAGCAGGGCCTCGTGGACCGGAACCGCCTCGCGATCACGGGTGGCAGCGCCGGCGGCTACACGACGCTCGCGGCGCTGACGTTCCACGACGTGTTCAAGGCGGGCGCATCGCACTACGGCATCGGCGACCTGGAGGCGCTGGCGACCGATACGCACAAGTTCGAGTCGCGCTACCTCGACAACCTGATCGGGCCGTACCCGGAGGACCGCGCTACTTATGTCGAGCGCTCCCCGATCCACCACACGGACCGGCTCTCGACGCCCGTGATCTTCTTCCAGGGCCTCGAAGACCAGATCGTGCCGCCGAACCAGGCCGAGACGATGGTGGAGGCGCTGCGCAGCAAGGGCGTGCCGGTCGCCTACTTCCCGTTCGAGGGCGAGCAGCACGGCTTCCGGCGGGCCGAGAACATCAAGCGCTCGCTGGAGGCGGAGCTGCTGTTCTACGGCCGCATCTTCGGCTTCGAGCCAGCGGACGACATCGAGCCGTTCGAGATAGAGAACCTGTATACGCCAAAGCTTAGATGTGCGCCGTATACCTGGCTATTGCCTCGGCGTGGCCCTTCTTCGTGAGCCTATCCCGTTCTTCGCCGTCTCCATCGAGTGCTTTCTCAGTGCCACGAGGTCTCTTACTCACATTACGGACTGTGTTTGTGGCTTGAAGCCTGTCCATGCGATGTCGTCAGACGACTCTAGAGTGACCAACTCAGGATAGTGATGTTGAAGCAGCACCAGTACTTCCTCTCGACTGGAGAGGTTCTTCCCAACAATCACCTTGCCGTTGAGATCCTCTAACCAAACCCCCGGCTCGCTGCTGCAACCATGCCTTACTAGCGCGCCTGCATCTCTGCATCGTGACTTTCCAGTGGCCAATCGCAGCAACTCCGTCACCAATCCATTGTGCGCCATGATGCAGATACTCCAGATCGTAAACTATTCGGGTCCACATCCGCCCTTGTGGAGGATGTTTCTTTTGCTTCGCAGCGCTACATCGAGCTGCCATTCGTGCTCCGACGATTCTTACAGACCATCAGGCACAGTACTTGCCTGACTCTCCATCTTCCGCAGCGTCTCATCCACAGCTGGTGCAGTATCGTACGCCACCACCGTGTAGGTACTTGCAGGACCTGGACATACGTCTCACAAACTTGCCAGGAGCGCTTACCTCCCAGTGTCTGAGTCTCACGTCCTGACGGATTGCAAGAAGTTCTGGATCAGGTCCTCGAGATAGATTCTGGGAACATAGCACTCAGGGTCGTTACTAAGTCGCTCAGGTCTCCATGATTTAGCCCTCGTCATTCACTCGACAGACTTGTATGCCCCTCAGCCGTAAGACCGGTACTTCTTTCGCCCCTGTTTCGTGTTGCCTGACTTCTTCGTTTGCATGACCAACTGCGGCTTTGTTTTGATTAGCTCGTCATTGCTCTGGTGATATTGCTGACTGCCGTGCCCCAGTTTTTCAAGGACGTCATTTAGCGCCTGGCTATCCAGTTCACTTTCGTCCCTCGATCTGCTGAAACCAGTACGCTCTCTACCAATGCCTTCTGTGGTTCTCGTCTTGGGGGCCTGCAGCAGAGAATAGTCGGCCAGTGTTGTGTACTCGGCCATGTCCGGTTCCCTCGTCCGCCTCATCATGTGAATCGTTAGGAACAGCCTTGCTTTCCGCACCAGCGAAGGGCTCAAACGAAAACGCGACGCAGCATACTCCAAGCACACGCTTCCGGCGACTCATCATCATCGAAGCCCCTGAGTGTCCCACCCAGCGTCTGCATGCATCGATTTCTCGATCATTGCTCATCTGCATCTACCTTATGGCAATTTCCTATGACTATCACAGACGGGTCTCCGTCCGTATTACCTCATCTAGCGCTGTAAAATTGACAGTGCCCTGCCCTGACGCTACTTTGAAGCAGTGACGGCCGTGAACGACCTCATCTACCTGGACAACGCGGCCACCACGCCCCTCAACCCCAAGGCCCTGGACGCGATGATGCCCTTCCTCACGGGCAGCTTCGGTAACCCGTCTGCTTCGTACGGCCTCGCGCGCAAGGCGCAGGAGGCGATCGACCAGTCACGGGCGACCGTCGCGCGCGTGCTGGGCTCCCGCACCTCGGACGTTATGTTCACCAGCGGCGGCACCGAGTCGATCAACGCGGCGCTGCGGGGTGTCGCCTTCGCGCAGATGAAGGCGCGGGCGGGCAACCACATCATCACGACCGAGGTCGAGCACGACTCGGTCCTGCGCACCTGCAACTACCTGGAGCAATACGGCTTCGAGGTCACCTACCTGCACGTCGACGAATACGGGCGCGTCAGCGTGGACGACGTGGTCAATGCGATCACGGAGAGCACGGTGCTGGTGTCCGTCATGCTGGCGAACAACGAGGTCGGCACGCTGCAGCCCGTGGCCGAGATCGCGCAGTCGGTACGCACGCGGGCGCGCGAGCTGCACAAGCGCGTGCCGGTGCACACGGACGCCGTGCAGGCGCCAGGTCTGCTGCCGTTGAACGTCGATGACCTCGGCGTGGACCTGCTTAGCCTCTCCGGCCACAAGTTCGGCGGCCCCAAGGGCTCCGGCGTGCTGTACATCCGCCGCGGCGTACCGTTCGCGCCGCAGCAAACCGGCGGCGGCCAGGAGCGGCAGCGTCGCGCCGGCACCGAGAACGTCGCGGGCGCCATCGGCCTCGCGACGGCCCTCGAAGACGCCGAAGCCTCCCGCGAGGCGAGCGTCGAAGACATTTCGAAGCTGCGTGACAAGCTTATCGAAGCGGTGTTGGCGGCTGTGCCGGACTCTCGCCTCAACGGCGACCCCATGAATCGCCTGGCGAACAACGTGAACGTCAGCTTCCCCGGCGTGCGCGGCGACGACCTCGTGCTGGAGCTGGACAAGCTGGGCATCGCGGCCAGCGCCGGCGCCGCGTGCGGCCAGCAGACCTGGGAGCCATCGCACGTGCTCCTGGCGATGGGCCTGACGATGCCCGAGGCGGTCGGCGGCCTGCGCCTGACGCTCTCGGCCGACACGACCGAGGCGGAGATCGACGCGGTCGTGCAGCGCCTGCCGGGTGCGGTCGAGAGCCTGAGGCCGGTGGCGGCTGCGGGGTAGGCGTTCGGGGCGCTCGCCCTCACCCTAACCCTCTCCCACGGGGCGAGGGGACCTTCCATCAGGCGTTTCGAAGTCAGACCGGCGTAGTGAGCCGATCTGACTTAGCCGTTCGTGCTGAGCTTGTCGAAGGACGCGAGCCAAATGCGGCGTCTCGTCTGTAGTGCGCTTCGGCCGTCTTCGGGGCGTTGCAACCCCTCTCCCTAACCCTCTCCCACAGGGCGAGGGGACTCGTTAGCTGGCACTTCGAATAGGTAGTCGAGCGTATCGTGATCGATGGCAGAGGACGTCACCGGACGACCGGTGGTTTGGCCGTTGGGGACCGTCGCTTATCATTAGCTGGCATGTCGTCCGACTACGCTTCGCGCGCGCAGCTGTTCCGTGATGCCCTTTACGACGCCCTGGCAGGGGAGACTCGGGGTGTGTCTGATGCCGACCCGCTGAGCGCGCTGACGTCGATGCTCTATCGTTGTCGCACGGTCGCTGGTGAGGATGAGACGGCGATCGGGGCGCTGGACGCCTTCGATGCCATCGTGCAGCGCCCGAGCATCGACGATGCCGTGTCGGAGGCAGCCTCGCTGTTCGAGTCGCCGCAGCGGTTCCGCGACGCGCTGTTCTTCGTGCGCTGCCTCGACCGTGACTCGGCGGGCGCCCTGACGCTGATACGCCAACGGTCCTACCTCAGCGCGGCGGTGGCACCAGCCGCGGCCTACCCCGAGTTGGCGACGGATCAGGCCGCCCTGCTCGACTCAACCACGTTCGAAACCCTGTGGCGGGAACAGGCGCGCCTGGGCTGGATGGAAGACGCGATCCAGATCTGGCGCCGAGCCTATCAGCCGGTCTACACAGCCCAGCACATCGAATACAACCACCACCTTGTCGCGGTCGTGGGCGACATCGAGGCGGCGCAGTGGCAGATGGACGCGATCGAGAAGCTCAACCGCCTCGAACGCCTGGGAGAGCCCGTCGCGCTGGCTGCGCTGACGCGGTTCCACGCCCTGGAGACGGAAGCGGTGTGCACGTCCGACGCAGTACAGCTCGCCGTCGAGCTGGCGGAGACGCCGGTGTGCCCGTACTGCGGCTATCGCCTCGGCGACGTGCCGCCGGTCGAAGCGCTGAACACCGCCCTCGTCGCCATCGAGCGCGGGCTGGCAACGCAGCAGGCACGGCTGGCCCAGCGCGTCGTGAGACGGCTGCTAGCGAGGCCGGGCCGGGCACAGGAAGACCGCCTCGACCGCTTCATCCAGGTCGTGCAAGCGTCCGACCTTACGGGCCTGGCGCAGGTGCTGGACGAAGGGCTGCTGGAGTTTCTCGACGACCTGCTGCAGACGCCGGAGCCGCGCCTCAACCTCATCGACCGCCTGGCCGAGGACTTCCCCGAGGTGACCAGCGACCGCGTCGACGAGGTCGTGGCGGCGTTTCGCGCGCTGCTGCAGGACGAGCTGCAGAACGGCGGCGGTCGCATCGTCATCGGGCGTGAGGACCTGGCGTGACCGATTACGTGATCAGCGGCCAGGGCAACCCGGGCAAGGAGCACGAGGGCAACCGGCACAACGTCGGCTTCTGGTGCATCGACGCCATCGCGCGACGCCACAAGATCGAGATGAAGGGCCCGAAGTTCTGGCAGCGCGCACCCGCGGACGCAGGCAAGGGCGAGATCGCCGGGGCCGAGGTGCTGCTCATGAAGCCCACGACCTACTACAACGGCACCGGCAGCGCGGTACGCCAGTTCCTCAAGCGCGAGGACGTGCCCGTCGAGAACCTGATCGTGATCTACGACGACCTCGACCTGCCGGAGGGCCGCATCCGGATCCGGCCCAAAGGCAGCCACGGCGGCAACAACGGCCTCAAGTCGATCGGCGGCGCGCTCGGGAGCACCGAGTTCGGGCGCATCCGGGTCGGCGTCGGGCGGCCGTGGAAGAACAAGATGCCATCGTGGGACCAGGACGTCGTGATCGACTGGCTGCTGAATGACCCACCGAAGGACGCGCGGGAGCTGCTGGAGGACACGGCAGAGCGAGTGGCCGACGCCGTCGAGAAGATCATCCGGGACGGATGGGAGCGTGCCATGGACACGTACAACCGGGCCTGATGGAGCGCTGGCTGGCGATCGGGTTGGGCGGCGCCCTGGGCGCGATGTCCCGCTACGGCCTCGCGACGCTGATGAACGAGGTCACGGGCCGCCCGTCCGTGCTCGGCACGCTGATCGCGAACCTCACGGGCGCCCTCATGCTGGGCCTGCTGCTCGGGTTCATCGAGGAGCGCGCCGAGCTACCGGCGTTCTGGCGCTGGTTCGGCGCAGTGGGCTTCCTCGGCGCCTACACGACGTTTTCGAGCTTCATGTTCGAATCTGTGGACCGCCTGGAGAACGGCGAGGTCTTCTTCGTGTTTGCGTACATCGCAGGCAGCGTCGTGGTGGGCCTGATGCTGGCGTACGGGGGCATGGTGGCGGGGCGCTCGCTGGCGTAACGCTCAGAGTACAGGGTGCAGGCGGTTCGAAGCGTTTGGTAGGCGCATGACGCCGAGGCAGGGAAGCCTCGGCTACGGTTGAAGGTGCGCGTCTCTCGGTAGAGGGTGAAATGCCAGAAGCGCAGGTGAGGATTACAGGCACACCAGGTCCTGAACCGAGATTGCTTCGCCTTTCCCTCCGGTCAATGGCTCGCAACGAGGCATTCCTAGCGCTCCCAGGCACCTCGTAAGGCACGCACTCTTCACTCTGCACGCGATTCGAAATGCCATTGTGCGCATGACGCCGAGGCAGGGATGCCTCGGCTACGGTTGGAGGCACTCGGCTTGGCGGGGAACCTCACCCCGGTCGCTGCGGCGACCACCCCTCTCCGATTTCGGAGAGGGGAAGCCTGCTACGAACGGCATCGGGACAAGACTGGGGATGTCTTTTCTAGAGGGTCGGAGCCGCCCGCGTCGGCGTCCTGCGATGACAAACGTCCACGAAACGCTTGCACTCTGCGCTCTACTCCTAGCGCCCCGTGGAGCCGTGGCCTCCGGCGCCCCGTTCTGAGTCCGACAGCTCCTCGACCTGCACGACTGGCAGCGCCTCGACGCGGGCGATGACGAGCTGCGCGATGCGGTCGCCAGGTTCGATGCGGAAGCTCTGGGTAGAGCCGAAGGTGCGCATCGAGACGAAGATCTCACCCCGGTAGTCCGAGTCGAGAGTCCCGAAGATGATGTCGACGCCTCGTCTGCCGAGGCCGCTGCGGGGGCGGATCTGGAGGTCGTAGCCGGGCGGCACTTCGGTGGCGATGCCGGTGGGCACGAGCGTGACGTCCTGCGTGAGGTCGACGGGCGCATCGAGGCAGGCGTGGAGGTCGAGGCCGGAGGAGCCGGGCGTGGCGCGTCGAGGGAGCTGGGCGCCATCACGCAGGAGCTTCACCTTGAGTACGGGTTGGGACATCGCAGTGAGACTAGAACGAACGCCTACGTTCGAGGAAGAGGCTCCTTCGCGCGGCTGTCCTAGCGGGGCGCCAATTGCTAGTTGGTCGTGCCGTAGATGCCGATACCGAGGCGGCGTTCGAGGGCGTCTCGAATCGCCCAGTAGGCGGGCTTCGGGTCGTAGTTCTCGTCGAAGAGCAGGCCGGCCGAGTAGCCGTCGAGGAAGCTGTTGATCCAGGAGAACTTGTCCGTAACGCCCCAGGTGATGAAGCCGGTGCAGGCCGGGTTCTGGACACAGGCGTTCATCATGCTCCAGTAGACGTCCGCCTGCTGTTGCAGCTTCTCGTCCGTCACCGGATCTTCGATGCGCACGTCGACCTCCGTGAACTGGACTTCGAGGCCGAGGTCGGCGAGGCGCTGGATGTTCGCCGCCACGTCGGCCGCATCCGGCGCGTTGTCGAGGGTGAAGTGGCCCTGGAGACCGACGCCGTCAATCGGCACGCCGCGCTCGACCATGCTCTTGACCAGCTCGTAGACGGCGTCTGACTTGTCGCCGAGACCCTCGGCGCCGTAATCGTTGTAGTAGAGCTTGGCGTCCGGGTCGGCCTCGTGGGCCCACTCGAAGGCCTTGTCGATGTAGTCGGGGCCAAGGTTCTGCAGCCAGAGCGTGTCGCGCATGCTGCCGTCCCAGTCGATCGCCTCGTTGACCACGTCCCAGTACTGGATCCGGCCCTTGTAGCGGCCGACCAGGGTCTTGATGTGGTCCTCCAGCAGGTCGGAGAGCTCCTGGCTGTCGTAGTTGCCGATCTTGAGCCAGTCCGGAAGCTGCTCGTGCCAGACCAGCGTGTGGCCTCGCACCGCCATGCCGTTCTGCTGGGCGAAGTCGACGATCGCGTCGGCAGGCCCGAAGACGTAGCGATTCTTTGTCTTGCGCACGAGACCGAACTTGAGCACGTTCTCCGTCGTGACGATGTTGAACTCGCGGGCGACGAGTGGGTCGTACTCCGGCTCCCATGCCATGTCGTCCGGCTCGACGGCGCCGCCGATGAGGATACCGGCCTGCTGCGCCAGCTCGCGCAGGGAGGGCTGGTTATCGCCGTAGGGAGGCGTCGTGCCATCATCCTGCGCGACACGGTCCTTGACGCCGAACGACGGCTCCGGCGGCACGATCTCCAGCGGCTTGTCCGGCGGAGACGAAGCCGTGATGCCGGCGAGGATGATCGCGACGGCGACGAGGACAGCGAGGGCGATTCCTGGGCGCATCTACCAATAAGAACCCCGCTGGGTAGGCGGGCATTACGGCAAAAGCAAAGGACCTCCGTGATTGGAGGTCCTTTGGGACGGATTTGTTACGGTTACGCCTTGGCGGGCTCGGCTTCTGCCTTCTCGGCTTCTTCTTCGCCCTCGTCGTCGGGCCAGACGAGCTTCTTCTGCATCTCCCGCGGCGGGTCGATGTAGATGGCGCTCCAGCCGCAGGACTGCTCGCAGAGGCGGCAGCCGGTGCAGCGGCGCTCGATGACGCTGGCGATGCCGAAGAAGTCGCCGACCTTGCCGCCGGAGACGTCGAGCTCCAGGGCGTCGAAGGGGCAGACCGAGATGCAGAGCTCGCAGCCGGAGCCGATGCAGTTGTCCTCGATCACGTTCGCCTTGGGCCAGTCCTTGCGCGGGAAGGTGCGGCCGACGTCGCCCATTTCGTCGAGGATCGCCTCGGGCGGGCAGACGACGGCGCAGGCGCCGCAGTCGATGCACAGGTCGGGGTCGATCTGGTGAATTACGTTACGTGAGCCTGTGATCGCCTCGGTCGGGCAGCGCTTGGTGCAGGCCGTGCAGCCGATACAGGTCTCGATGATTTTATAAGCCAAAACGTACTCTCCGTTGTGGGTGGTCGCGAAACCTCCGCCAAGGCCCAGTATAGGTGCAGGCTTGCGTCGGACTCAAGGCGGTCGGTTAGTTGTCAGTGGTTGGTCTCTAGTTATTGGTTCTTAGCAGTGGATTCGGCGCGGTCACCACGGCCAACGTAGTACCCACCCTGGGTGGGACAGGACCGCGATGACAAACAAGGCGTTGAAGACGATGACCAACCACACCGGCCATGAACGCCGGATGGCTTCACCAGACGACTGCGGGAACTTGGGACGCCATAAGACATAGGCAACCCAAATAAACAACGCCGGCCAGATGAGGCCAGAGGCGACCGTCACCGGCCAAAGTCGATAGTCGGTGTGCAGCCTGGCGAAAACGACCACGGAGTTGACGAACAGCCACGCGGCTTCCAGGCTGACGATTGCCGCAAGGACCCAGCCAAAGGGGACGTGCGGCTCGACCGTGCGGCGGCGTTGCTCTTGCTCGTATTGCATCCGGACTCCGGTTAGCTACTCGACTCGCCCTCAGGCGACGGGCGGGAACGTGGACGAAGGCGGCGGCGTGGTGTCGTGACCCTCGATGCGGAGGCCCTTCGCCCTCAAGAAACGTTTGAGGTCCCGCTCCGACACGTGGACACCCTGGCCGTCGAGCACGCGGTGCAGACCGCGATGCCCCAGATTCGGGTGCTCCTCATGCGCCTTCATGACCAGGTCCGCCGTCTGCTCGTTGAAGATGGCGGTGCCGTCAGGAGCACCGAGGAGCCGGGAAAGGAAGCGCCACATATAACCTACTCCGATACGAGTGTAATCCTTGGGATCAAGTCCCGATCGAACTCGCTGATGCGCGCCTCGCCCAGCTCCAGCAGACGCCGGCGGGCGATCTTGGCGCCGGTAACCAGCGCGTTCAGGTTCACGCCCATGAAGTCGCCCCGGTAGCGCTCCAGCTTCTCGATGCCGGAGCCGAGGAGCTTGACGCCGCCGGGGTAGCGGTTGCGCGTGACGTGCACGAAGCCGGCGGCGACCTGGATCAGGCCCTGATAGAAGTTGCGCACGCCGCGCTCGGACTCCAGCCAGACTTCTTCCCACGCCTCATGCGCATTCCAGTAATGGCCGGCGTTGTAAAGGTCGATGCCGAGCTGCAAGAGCTCTTCCGGGCTGAGGGAGCCGAGGTACTCCTCGCGTGCCTCGCCCTCCGCCTCGAAGTAGCGGTCGATCGTCATGCGAACAGCATAAGCACTGCGGCGCCTCGGGCGCGCTGGCGTCAGGCTGAGCCGGGGCAGCCCCATGCTACGATGGCTTCACGTTGGAACTGAGCCGCATTCGCAACTTCTCGATCATCGCGCATATCGACCACGGCAAGTCCACGCTCGCAGACCGCCTGCTTGAGCACACGGGCACCATCGGTCAGCGCGACTCGATGCCTCAGCTCATGGACTCGATGGACCTCGAGCGCGAGAAGGGCGTGACGATCAAGGCCAAGGCCGTGCGCATGCTCTACAAGTCGCCGTCGGACGGCGACTACGAGCTCAACCTCATCGACACGCCGGGACACGTCGACTTCGCCTACGAGGTCTCGCGCGCCCTCGTGGCCTGCGAGGGCGCCCTGCTGGTCGTCGACGCGGCGCAGGGCGTGCAGGCGCAGACCCTGGCGAACCTCTACGCCGCCCTGGAGCAGAACCTGACGATCATCCCGGTGATCAACAAGATCGACCTGCCCAACGCGGAGCCGGACCGCGTCGCCACCGAGCTGGAGAACCTCATCGGCTTCGACCGCGACGAGATCATCTACGCCTCCGCCAAGAGCGGCACCGGCACCGACGACATCCTGCAGGCGATCGTCGAGCGCGTCCCGGCGCCCACGGGCAACCCAGACGCCGAAACTGCGGGCGCTGATCTTCGATTCGAAGTACGACTCCTACAAGGGCGTCATCGCCTACGTTCGCGTCGTGGACGGGCGCATCCCGCCGAACCAGGCGCTGCGGCTGATGGCGAACCAGTTCCGCATCGAGCCCATCGAGATCGGCGCCTTCATCCCAGGCTTCTTCCCCCTGCCGGCACTCGAATGCGGCGAGGTCGGCTACGTGGCCACGGGGCTCAAGAGCGTGAAGGAAGCCCAGGTCGGCGACACGATCACGCTGGACGCCGCGCCCGCTTCGGCGCCGCTGGCGGGCTATCGGCCGGTGAAGTCGATGGTGTTCGCGGGCCTCTACCCGGCGCAAACGACCGACTATCAGCTGCTGCGGGACGCGCTGGAGAAGCTCCACCTCTCGGACGCAGCCCTGACCTACCAGCCGGAATCCAGCGTCGCGCTCGGCTTCGGCTTCCGCTGCGGCTTCCTGGGCCTGTTCCACATGGAGATCGTGCAGGAGCGCCTGGAGCGCGAGTACGACCTCGACCTGATCTTCACGGCGCCCAGCGTCGAGTACCAGGTGACGAAGACGGACGGCACCGAGCTTGCCCTCGACAACCCGGCAGAGCTGCCGCCGCCGAACGAGATCGCCGAGATCCGCGAGCCCTGGGTCGACATCTCCGTCGTGGTGCCGGACCGCTACGTCGGCGCCATCATGGAGCTGACGACGAACCGGCGCGGCGTGTTCAAGAACATGGAGTACATGGACACCGGCGGCGACATGATGCGCGTGCTGCTCGAGTACCGCGTACCGCTGGGCGAGATCCTCACCGACTACTACGACCAGCTGAAGTCGCGCACCCAGGGCTACGCCAGCCTGGACTACACGCTCGCGGGCTACGAGGCGGCGAGGCTGGTGAAGCTCGACATCCTCGTCAACAACCAGCCGGTCGACGCGCTGACCCTGATCTGCCACCCGGACGAGGCCCAGCACAAAGGCCGGGAGCTGGTGGAGAAGCTGCGCACGCTGATCCCGCGCCAGCTCTTCGAGGTGCCGATCCAGGCCGCGATCGGCGGCCGGATCATCGCGCGCGAGACCGTGCGGGCCATGCGCAAGAACGTGCTGGCGAAGTGCTACGGCGGCGACGTGTCGCGAAAGCGCAAGCTGCTGGAGAAGCAGGCCGAGGGCAAGAAGCGCATGCGGCGCGTCGGCAACGTCGAGATCCCGCAGGAAGCCTTCATGGCCGTCCTCAGCCTCGACCGCTAGAACCGCGAACTATCACTGCACCAGTTCAGAGCATGACGAACCGACGCTCATGGCGGGACCATGCCGGACGTTTGTGGCCGAATAGGAAGAGGGGCCGCCGGCGGCGGTCCCTCTCATCTGGGTGTCTCTGTCTGCGCGGGTCTGGGTTAACCCTTGCCGATGCGGTACATCTTTGTGCCGCACACCGGGCACGCTCCCTGGGTGGCGGGCTTACCGTTTTTCATGGTAACCGCCTTGGGGTCTTTCATTTCGCGCTGTGTCCTGCACTTGAGACAGTAAGCCTGCATATTGCCTCCTTCAAGAAGCCGCAAAACTGTTCGGTTGCGTACCCACTTTACTAGTCGTATTCGCCCAGTGTCTGCATCATTGCGCCTTTGGGGGGGCCTGTCAAGCTCAAACAGATTGCATGTATGCTACGTCCGTCTTTACCGAACTTTATGTCTTTTAAGGAGCTCTCCAGGTGCGAGCATGACCGCACAAAACCCACTTCACCTTCCTTGTGGTCACGCGTGCCGCCCGGCTAGAATGAAACCGGCCGGAGGGGTCGCATAGTGGTCTAGTGCGCCCGCCTGCTAAGCGGGTAAGGGCGGTAACGTCCTTCGTGGGTTCAAATCCCACCCCCTCCGCCAGACACTCTTCCCCTCATCCCTTCTCCCCGGGCAAAGATCAAACGGGCATGCAGCCTCGCAGGCGGTACGAGCGCACTGGTCTCAGGCGATGGCTATTCGGCGCTGCGCAGGCGGGCCGCCGCTCTCGCGATGCCGGCGCCAAGCTCGCTGGCCAGCAGACCGGAGCTGCCGTAGTCGTCCGCATAGAGCTCGGCCGCGGCGCCGTGCAGGTAGACGCCCAGGGACGCGGCAGTGAAGCGCTCGACATCCTGCGCCAGCAGACCCGCGATTGTGCCTGCGAGCACGTCGCCCGTACCGGCAGTCGCGAGGGCGGCGTTGGCGAAGGGGCTGAGCTTGACGCCCTCGGCGCCCGCGATCACGGTTTCGGCGCCCTTGAGGACCACGGTCTGGCCCCACCTTTCGGCGCACTCGCGCGCGATGGCGAGCCGGTCCGCCTGCACCTCCGCGACGGGTTTGTGGGTCAGGCGCCCCAGCTCGCCGGGGTGAGGCGTCAGTACGGCCTTGCAGGTGACGTGCTCGTGCCAGGCGTAGAAGCGGGAGAGCGCGTTGAGCCCATCGGCGTCGATGACGACGGGGACGTCGGCCAGCGCAGGCAGGGTCAGCAGCGTGCGTACGACGCTCTGGGCGCCCTGCGACTGCCCGAGACCGGGGCCGACGAGCAGTACGTCGTAGCCATCGAGGCCTTTGGCGATGACTTCAGTCGCCTCAGGCGCCAGGGCGCCATCCTGCTCCGGCAGGAGCAGAAACGTGACTTCGGGCAGCTGGGCGGCGACGGCGGCGCGCACGGAGGGGATGCAGGCGAGCGTCACGAGCCCGGCGCCGGCCCGCAGCGCGCCGAGGCAGCACAGCGTCGCGGCGCCCGTGTAGTTCTCGGAGCCGGCAACGACCATGACGCGTCCGAACGTGCCCTTGTTGGACACGAGCGGCCGCTCCGGCAAGCGCCGCCTTCGCCCATTGCTCCGTCATGATCTCGACGTCGATCCCGGCGCCCAGGGCCGGGTCGAGGCCGATGTCGAGCACTTCCACCTCGCCGGCGTAGTTCGAGCCCGGCAGGAGGTGAAGACCGAGCTTCGAGTAACCCAGCGTAAGCGTGACCTCGGCCCGAGCAGCGTGCTCGTCGGCCGCGCCGGTCTCGGCGTTGACGCCGGTGGGCAGGTCGACGGCGAAGAGAGGGCAGCGTCGCTCCGCCAGGGCATCGAGAGCGCGCGCCACGACGCCTTCGAGCGGGCGCTGGCGGCCCGTACCGAGCACGGCATCGATCACGGCATCGCAGCGATGCAGGTTGTCCGCGATGATGCCGGACACGGTGGACTCGTCCGGCTCAATCAGGTCTATATCGCGCTCCCGCACCGCGGCGAGGTTGGCGTCGTCTTCCGGGCGTTTCGCCAGCAGGAACACCCGGACGTCGGCGCCATCGTCGTGAAGATAGCGCGCCGCCACGAGGCCATCGCCGCCGTTGTTGCCCGGGCCCACGAAGATCAAGATACGTTTCGCCCGTGCGCCGCCCAGCCGGCGTGTGACGGCCTCGGCAACGTTGCACCCCGCCGTCTCCATGAGCCCCGCCGGCGTAGCGCCCGCCGCGAAGGCGGCCGCCTCGATAGCACGCATCTGGTCGGACGAAACGAGTTTCACAGCAGCCCCCGGCGCACCAGCCGCTCGATGAGCAGCGACTTCTCCTCGTCGTAATCGGTGTCGTCGGTCACGGGCGCCACGACGAAGGCGAACGCCAGCGTGTCCGAGTGGGTGAGGCTGACCTCGGGCTGGCCCATGCCGAGGGTCTCAGCGCGCGTTTTCGCCCGCCCGTGCAGGTAAACCAGGGGTTTGCCCCGACGATTCGGCAGGATCTCGATCTCGCGCCAGCCGACGCCTCGAACGCCCGTACCGAGCGCCTTCATCATCGCCTCCTTGCCCGCGAACCTGACGGCCAACTCATGGGCGCGACCACGGCAGAAGGCGATCTCGAGGTCGGTAAAGACGCGCTTCAGGAAGCGCTCGGGATGGCGCTTCAGCGTCTTCTCCACGCGCACGAGCTCGATGGCATCGATACCGGCGGCCAGGGATGAGGGCATTGCATCGATTCTAGTACAGAGCAGAGGGAGCGTGGTGCAGTCGGGAGTGTAGGGTGGTCTTAGGACAGGAACGGCCGAAGGGCTCCGTCAACAGGAGCCGGGAGGCCCTTTGCCCCCTCATGAATGGAGTAAATACTTTCCTGGTGGGTTACTCGGGCGACGCTACCCTCCGTGACGAGTGGAGACTGATCGAATGCTGATGTGCTCAACGGGCAGGGTCGGTGAAACGTAGTGTCTAGCCTGCGAGCCTACATCAAGCCCGGCGATATCCTGTTCCTGAGCATCCTCATCCCGCTAGCGCTAGCCTCGTCGCGCCTCTTGCAGCGATTCGGTGAAGACCTTGGCGATTCGCTGCTAATGATTGGCCGTGCCGCCGGCATTCTCGGCCTGACAATGATCCTCGCCGCCGGCATCCTCAGTGTCCGCGTCCCGAGGGTCGACCGTACTTTCGGCGGCCTCACGCGACTGTGGAAGCTCCACCACATGCTCGGCTTCGGCGGCTTTGTCCTCGTCTTCACTCACGTCGAGCTCATCGCCGTCAGCGCGCTGCCGATATCGCGAGAGCTCCCGTCGAAGATCCTGTTTCCCTCCCTTTCCTCGACCAGCGTCTGGCTGGGCTGGCTGGCGCTGCTAGCGCTTACTTTGTTTCTTGCGCCCTCCTTCAAGTTCTTCGGGCCACCGCGATACCAGGGCTGGAAGCTGATCCACATGGTTGCGGCCCCCACGGCCCTGCTGGTTGCCGTGCTGCACGCCACCACGCTCGCCCCGGATCCGGGCATCTGGTGGGTTATCGGCGGCATAGCTGGGGTCTCGGTCGCCTGGCGGCGAGTGGGTTCGAGGCTGGCGGGACGATTGCGGTATACGGTGGAAAGCGTGGACAGGTTGGCGCCGGACGTGGTCGAGATCAGCCTGCGCCCGGCAGGAAAGCCCTTGCGCTACGAGGCCGGACAATTCGTCTACGTGACGGCGACTGATGGCAGGCTCGCAGCTGGTCGACTCGAGGAACACCCGTTTTCAGTTTCCTCTTCGTCCCAGGATGAACTGCTGCGGCTCGGGATCAAGGACCTTGGCGACGCTAGCCACGCTTTGCAGCAGCTCACCCCCGGCAGCGATGTCTGGATCGAGGGTCCATTCGGAGACTTCTTCGCTCGCTGCTTTCCGGAACGGGCAGAGCTCTGGCTGGGAGGCGGCATCGGCATCACGCCGATGGTTGGGGGCGCCCGAGCACTCGCGTCAGCGGGGGCTGCTCCAGCGAGCGAAGTTCACCTGTTCTACCTGGCTGACAGCGCCGAACGAGCTTTTTACAGGACCGTGCTCCTGGATTGCGCCCAACAGGCAAAGCGCCTTGAACTCACCGAGCACTACTTCAGCCAAGAAGGCGCCATGACGGCAGAGTTCCTCCAGAAGCACTGCCCGGACTTCAGAGAACGTGAAGCGTATCTTTGCGGCCCGCCGCCCATGCTGACCTACTTCCGGAGCGTCCTGAAGAGCCAGGGTGTACCCGGATCGCGCATTCACAGCGAGGAGTTCACCTTCTTATGACAACCATGGGCAAGGTGGCCTACACCGTCATCGTCGCCTTTGTGGCGAGCATCCTGACCCTTCTGGCCGTCAACTGGCTTGCGCCGGAGGACGACGAAGGGCCCGGCAGCGCCGTCGTGCAGCCCTCCCCTACGGCCACGCTCGGGCCAGAAGACGCGACGCCGGACGCAAGCTCATCGCCTAGCACCAACGCGTCGCCCAGTGCGAGCGCATCGCCCGAACCGACTTCATCCGCGCCCACTGAGAGCCCGACACCCGTCGGCGATCCCGGCATCACCCTGGAGCAGGTCGCCAGCCACGACAGCGCTTCGAGTTGCTGGATTGTCGTGGGCGGCACCGTCTACGACGTCACGACCTACCTCCCGGACCATCCCGCCGACTACGAAGTGCTGATCGCCTGGTGCGGCCAGGAGGCGACTCAGGCCTACGGGGACAAGGGAGGCGAAGGGGACGATCACAGTTCGCGGGCCGACGCTCTGCTGGACCAATACGAAATCGGCGCGCTTGTGCCCTGAGCTACTGCTCGCGGCGGCGTACGCGTCGTTGGTACGGCGCTACAAACCGGGCCATCGCATTTTCGTGCTGGCATACTTCGACAAACGCCGTTGCCAGCCGCGATAATCGCCGGGTACCTGAAGCAGAAGGCGCACTCGCGACCGACGCGAGCGAGACGCCGTACGTGAGAGAAGGGTGAGAGCATGACTGCGACTTACATGCCGGGCGGGCCGGTTGCCGATGCCGTATTCGAGGACCTCGCGGGCCGCATCGCGAACCTGCGGGCGAAGGGCGTTAACCCCGGACTCGGCACGATCCTCGTGGGCGGCGACTCCGCATCGGCCGGCTACATCCGCATGAAGATGGAGAAGGCGCAGGAGCTCGGCTTCGCCAGCCCGCACTTGCACCTGGGCGACGACGCCACCCAGGAAGACCTGGTCGACGCAATCCACTCCTTCAACAAGGACCCCAACGTCAGCGCCATGCTCGTGCAGTACCCGACGCCGCCGCAGATCGACTTCGAGGCGGCGCTGCTGGAGATGGACCCCGACAAGGACGTCGACGGCCTGCACCCGGTGAACATGGGGCGCCTGGCCCTCGGCATGCCCGGGCCCGGTGCCGTGCACGCCCGCCGGCATCGAGGCGCTGCTGGCCCACTACGGCCGCGAGATCTCCGGCAAGGAGGTCGTCATCCTCGGGCGCGGCACCACGCTGGGACGGCCGCTTGCCCTCCTGCTCTCGCAGAAGCGCCCGACGGCCAACGCCGCCGTGACCGTGGTGCACACCGGCGTCCGGGACTGGCCTCGATACACGCAGCGGGCCGAGATCGTCATCGCCGCGGCGGGCGTGCCCGGCATCCTCCAGCCCGAGCACATCTCGCCCGGCTGCACGGTGGTCGGCGGCGGCGTGCGCTACGAGGGCCGCAAGCTCCTGCCGGACGTCGACGTCGCCTGCGAGGAAGTCGCCGGCTACATCACGCCCCGCATCGGCGGTGTCGGCCCCACGACGATCGCGATGCTGTTCCGCAACGCCGTCGAAGCGGCCGAGCGCGCCGCGGGGAAGGTGGAGTAGCTAAGAGCTACAAGCTGCAAGCCTGGAGCGGTGACTGTCATTCGTCGCGCCGTCGCCCCAGGTCTCATGCGATCGCTGTCCGTTCGTGTTGCGACGACGGCATCGGCCCGGCTTAGAGCTCCCAAGTTGCAGCTCGGAGCTTTTAGCTTGCAGCTCCGTTAGCACTCTCTTGCATCGAGTGCTAATATGAGTTTGCCATTCAACCCTCTGACAGATAAACTCAGCTAGCTCTTCCAGAGGGAGCAACGATCCAGGAGGACACGAGCGCCGTGCCGCTTTACGACTACAAGTGCACTAGCTGCGACAACCATTACGAACTGCGCGAGGGCTTCGATGCCCCGGCGCGGCAGCCTTGCCCCAAGTGCGGCGCTGAGGCGAAGCGTGTGCTCCACCCGCCACCAATCGTGTTCAAGGGCTCCGGTTTCTATATCACCGACAGCAAGAAGGGCGACTCGGCGACGCTTGCCGACAACTCCTTCATGGACTCGGGCGACTCCGGCTCGTCTTCCTCCTCGGACACGAAGGCTGCGACTACGTCCAGCAGCGACGACTAGCCTTCACTCAGATGCAGCAGCAGCGGCCTCCCGAGATTCGGGAGGTCGTTCTTGTTGCCGCGAACGTCAGGCGAAGTGATATCGACGTGCGCACCACACGTCTGCCGACCTGTACTCTTAGGCCATGCGACTCGTAATCCAGCGCGTCCTCAGGCCTCCGTCAGCGTGGACGGCGATACGATCGGTGCCATCAACAACGGGCTTCTAGTGCTGCTGGGCGTACGCGCGGGTGACGACGAAGAGACGGCGCAGAGGATGGCCACGAAGACGGCGGAGCTGCGCATCTTCCCTGACGAAGGCGGCCGGTTCAATCGATCATTAGTCGACGTGGGCGGCGAGGCGCTGGTCGTGAGCCAGTTCACGCTCTACGGCGACACGCGTCGCGGCCGCCGTCCCAGCTTCAACGATGCCGCCAAGGCCGAGGTTGCCGAGCCTCTCGTCTCGGCGTACATGTGGGCCCTTGCAGCGCACGGCATTCGAGTCGCCAGAGGTCGCTTCGGGGCGCACATGCTGGTCTCGCTGGTCAACGACGGCCCCGTGACCATCGTGATCGATAGCGATGAGCTGGAGGCGCCGAGGCGGTGAAAATGACGGCGCAGTCTGATATGCTGCCGCCGATTGGTAAACATCGCCTTCCAAACTGTTACCTGGACGAACCAGCATATCTTCCTCTACCACGGCACGACACGCCCGTGGCGACATCGATCTGAACTCGGGAGTGAGCGTGCTACGTGGAAACCTGGATACCGATTTCGGTAGAGGTTTCTACACGACAACAGTCGAGCACCAGGCGAAGCATGGCCTGGCAGCTGCGCAGCGTCAAAACAGCCAACAGCCGTGATGGAGTTCATCGTCTCGCGTGAGGCACTGGCACGTCTCGACTGCGTCTCCTTCGCGCTCGGAACCTTCGATGAGAGCAGTGCCTATCCACCCGGTTCTCTCGCTGATATTCAGCGTCACGAGCTCGCATGCCAGCCCCTCGATGCGATAAGTCGCGAATCCGACCGCTCTGTACCGTCCATCAGCGCCATGAAACCTGGTAGCGACTCTGCAGCAAGCACACGGCCGCGGCTGACAATCTTTGATGAGCCCCAGCTCTCGATCGAGAAGCTCTTGACCCAGGGATCATCTTCAGCTACCCGGGCAGCGGATCTCGATTCCGGCCACACGAGCGTAACCCTACGCCTCCCGTGCAACCGGCCAGACGATGCTCTCGCCTGACGTTGTCAGGTCCTGCAGGCGGTCTGCGGTGGCTTCGATGTTGAGGCCGGCGCTGTCGATGACGCTGCCGGGGAGGTCTTTCGCGGCCTCGAACTCGTCGTAGAGCAGCTCCAGGCGCTCGTCCGGCACCCGGTCGGCGTGGCGGCCGCGGTTGCGCTCCCGGCAGACCTCACGACTGGGCAGCAGGCGGACGTAGTGCACCGGCACGCCCGCGGCCTTTAGCTCCTCGACGTACTGCTCGAGCTGCTCCCGGCCCGGCACGATGTCGTCGATGATCACGGCGAAGCGCTCGGCCATGAAGTTGCGCGCCAGGGCGCAGGCGTTTCGGATGGCCAGGGCCTGCTGGCGCTCGAAGCCGGGCTTGCCGGGCGCCCGATAGCCCGTCGGCGTGATGAAGTGTCGCAGCGCAGTCGACCGGGATGTGCGCCACGCGGTCGTAGCGGTCCGCCAGCGCGTTCGCGACGCTGCTCTTGCCCGCCCCCGGCGGCCCGGTGAGGATGAGGATCTGCGCCATCAGACCGTTTCGATGTTCAGGCTTATGTCGAGTGCCCTCGCGGAGTGGGTCAGCGCGCCGGACGAGATGATGTCGACGCCACTCTCGGCGATGGCGCGGGCGTTCTGCACCGTGATGCCGCCGGAAGCCTCGGTCAGGGCGCGACCGGCGATCATCTGCACGCAGCGCCCCATCTCCGGCGGCGTCATGTTGTCGAGCAGGATGACGTCGGCGCCGCGCCTCGACCGCCTCCTGGGCCTCCTCGAAGCTCGTGACCTCGATCTCGATGCGCAGGGTGTGCGGCACACCGGCCCGTGCTAACGCGATGACCTCGGCCAGCGTCAGGCCGCGCGAGCGCCCGGCGGCGATGTGGTTGTCCTTGATCAGGACGCCGTCCGTGAGGTTGAAGCGGTGGTTGTGCCCGCCGCCGACGCGTACGGCGTAGCGCTCCAACGCTCGCAGGCCCGGCGTCGTCTTGCGCGTGTCGACGACGCGCGTGGGCAGGCCCGCGACGACGTCGGCGAGCTGGCGTGTGAGCGTGGCCGTGCCGGAGAGTCGTTGGAGGAAGTTGAGCCCGATGCGCTCCGCTGAGAGGATCGAGGCCAGCGGGCCTTCGACGCGGGCGATGATGCTGCCGTACTCCAGAGGCGCGCCGTCCTCCAGCGCCGCGTGCAGCTCGATGGTAGGGTCGACCGCCTCGAAGGCGGCGCGCACCAGGGGCATGCCGGCGAGCACGCCGGTGTCCTTCGAGAGGAACTCGCCCCGGCCGCGCTGGTCCGGCGGCACCGTGCTCAGCGTCGTGACGTCCTGAAACGCCCCGTCCTCTTCGAGGGCTGCGCGTACGACGCGGCGAACGAGCTCCATGTCCAGGGTTGCGTCCGTCACGTTGGCTCCTTGCGTGCTACGACACTGCAGGATGAATCCTGCAGCTGCCTCTCGGCCTACAGCGGTCAGTATCGCCCGCTACGCATCCTTGCGGAAGACGATGTGCTTGAGCCAGGCGTCGTCCGGCTGGGGGAAATCGGTGCGGTAGTGGGCGCCGCGACTCTCCTGGCGGATGAGGGCGGCTTCCGTGGCGAGGCGTGCCGGCGACCAGCAGGTTCGCCAGCTCCTGGGACGGGCGGTCGTTGGGCTCGGGCATGCTGCGCTGCCACAACGCGAGGGTCAGCGCCGCTTCGGCCAGCCCGGCGCCGTCGCGCACGATACCGACCTTCTCCCACATCAGGGTCTGCAGGTTCGACGAGGCTGAGGCCCTGCTCCGCGAACGGCAGCGCCCGCGCCGGCGCACCGACACGGGGCATCGCGATGCCTTCCGGGTTGTAGATGGCGGACTTGTGCGCCTCGCTCAGCGTGTCGGGGAGGCGAATATCGGCTCGGTCAGGCGATGTCGGGCGGCGGTCGGGGTCGAGGGTGCGGTTGATTACGCGCTTGGCGAAGACGATGGTCTCCAGCAGCGAGTTGCTGGCGAGGCGGTTGGCGCCATGGACGCCGGTGCAGGCGGTCTCGCCGGCGGCGTAGAGGTTGCGCACGTTGGTCTCGCCCCAGGCGTTGGTCTTGACGCCGCCCATCATGTAGTGCGCCGCCGGGGAGACCGGGATGCGCTCCTTGGTGATGTCGAGGCCGTTCTGGGCGCAGTAGCGCATGATCTGGGGGAAGCGCGCGGCCGTCTGACCGGGGGGCAGGTGGGTCACGTCCAGGTAGACGCGGTCCGACTCGGTGCGCTGCATCTCGGAGAGGATGGCGCGCGCGACGACGTCGCGGGGGGCGAGCTCGGCGCGCTCGTCGTAGTTGGGCATGAAGCGCTCGCCGTTGACGTTGACGAGAAGAGCGCCCTCGCCGCGCACGGCCTCCGAGATCAGGAAGACGGGCACGCCGGGCAGTCGCAGGGCCGTGGGGTGGAACTGGATGAACTCCATGTCCGTCACTTCGGCGCCGGCGCGATAGCCGACGGCGACGCCGTCGGCCGTGGCGACCGGCGGGTTGGTGCTGACGCGGTAGAGCTGGCCGCAGCCGCCCGTCGCGAGCAGCAGGTGGTCGCAGCTGAACTCCTCGGTGCTGTTGTTGCGGGCATCGAGGGCGATGACGCCGACGCGCGACACCGTCATCGACGATGACGTCGACGGCCTGGCTGTGCTCGAGGATCGTGACCGCTGAGTGGCGGGCGAGCTCGCTGAGGGTGAGCTCGATGTGGGCGCCGGTGGAGTCGCCGCCGGCGTGGATGATGCGGGAGCGCGAGTGGGCTGCTTCCCGCCCCAGCGCCACCATGCCATCGACGCTGTCGAAGGGCACGCCGAAGCGCACGAGGTCGGCGATGCGGTCGGCGGCCTCGTCCGTGAGGATGTGGGCCGCTTCGGGGTCGACGAGGCCGGCGCCGGCGCCGATCGTGTCCTCGTAGTGCAGCTCGGCGCTATCGTCGGCGCCGACCGCGGCCGCGATGCCGCCCTGGGCGTACTTCGTGTTGGCCTCGTCGACGCTGCCCTTGGTGAGGACGAGGACGCTGCCGTGCTCGCGCGCCATGAGGGCCGCGTAGAGCCCGGCGATGCCAGAGCCCACGATGATGTAGTCGAAATGACGCGCCATGTGTGTGTGCTGCCCCCTCCGGACGGACCCAGGCTCCCCCTGCATCTCGAGACGGAATTGAAGCTTCGTCCCTACATGCTACTTAGTGTCGAAGTGACACTAAGTAGGCGTTCATGCTATCGCCGCGCCTATGGGGTGTCAATCAAGAGCGTGGGATACCTCACCCCTAACCCCTCTCCGACTTCGGAGAGGGGCATCTCGCCGTACTGCTTACGGATGCTCGGCAGCAGGCTCGTTGTCGCTTTGGCTCTTGCCGTACTACGATCTCCGCATGGCGTGGCTGAAACCTGAAACGGCGGAGATTCGCGCGGTGTTACGGCGGTATGCGCCGCAGCTTGCCGAGGAGCCTATCGAGTTTCTCAGCGAGGGCTGGGAGTTCTGGGCCTTCACGGCGGGCGACCACGTCCTGCGCTTCCCCCGGCCCGTCGTGGACCTGCACCGGCTGCCGGAGGGCTCGACCAACCTCGGCTCCCTGCGCCTCGAGATGGCCGTGCTGCCCTCGCTGGCCGAGGCGCTCACGGTGCCGGTTCCGCGTATCGACGTCTTCGGGGAGGACGGGCCCAACGACGCGCCGTTCCTGGGCCATCGCATGCTGCCAGGAGAGCCGGTGCTGTTCGCGAAGCGAGCGCCGGGGCCGCACTTCGGTCGCGACTACGGCCTGCTGCTGCGGGAGCTGCGCGCGGTTCCCGGTCGAGGCGGCCACCGACGCTGGGCGTGCCGTACCTCGACGGCGCGGCGGTGCGAGAGCAGCGCGGGCGCCACTACGAGCAGGTGATCCGGCGCGTGTTCCCGCTCGTGAGCTGCGAGGCCCGCACTTACATCGAAAGCGGCTTCGAGGCCTACCTGAACGAGCCGGCGCACTTCCAGTTCGAGCCGTCGCTGGTGCACCAGGACCTGGACATGAACTGCCTGATCGATTCGCAGACGGGGGAGCTCTCCGGCGTGATCGACTTCGGCGGCACGATCGTGTCGAACCCGGCGCTGGACCTGTGGCTGCCGCTGTACGGCTTTGCCCGCGTCGACATCGAGGACCAGCTACCGGCCTGCCTCGAGGCTGCGGGCATCGACGACGAGTGGCTGGCCCGCATGCGCCCCGAGGTCGACTTCATTGACCTCAACTTCCCCCTCACCGACATCCTCTCCGGGCTGGATCGCGACGACCTTGTGCAGATCGAGGAAGGCATCCTGGCGCTGAACGAGAAGGTGCCGTTCGGCATCCAGTGCGTGTAACCAGCGTTGGCTGGCCATGACACAATGCCGTGTCGCCGCTAGGATTGGCGCAACGTACGGACACAGACGACGACGGGGGATACCGGACGATGGCGCTCTTTCTACGCGATGAAGAGGTGACGCAGTGCGTCTCCATGGACGAGATGCTGACGACGATCGAGGCGATGCAGCGTCGCTTCGGGGAGGGCGAGGCGTTCAACCTGGCGCGCCGCAAGATCATCGCGCCGGGCGGACTGCTGGCGGTGATGGGCGCCGGCCTGCTCTACGAGGGCGTCCTGGGCGTCAAGACGTACACGGTCGTGAAAGGCAAGTACAGCTTCCACATCAGCCTGTATGACGCCGACACAGGCGGCCTGCTCTGCTACACGCAGGCGAACCGGCTGGGCCAGCTGCGCACGGGCGCCACGACGGGCGTCGCCGTGAAGTACCTCACGAAGCCCGACTCCGCCACGATGGGCATCATCGGCACCGGCAACCAGGCCCTGACCCAGATCGAGGCGATCAAGAAGCAGCGCGACATCAAGCGCGTCAAGGCGTTCAGCCGCACGCCGGAGCGCCGGGAGGCCTTCGCTCGCGCCGCCAGCGATGCGCTCGGCATCGAGGTGAGCGCCGTCGACAGCGCCGAGGCGGCCGTGCGCGACACCGACCTCGTGGTGTGCATCGCCGCCACGATGGAGCCCGTCGTGCAAGGGCAGTGGCTCTCCGGCGGCTCGACCCTTATTGCCGCGGGCCCGACGACCTGGCGGGCGCGTGAGGTGGACGACAACGCCCTCCTGCGCGCCGACCGCCTGATCATCGACTCGATCGAGCAGGCGCCGGGCGAGTCGGGAGACCTTGCCAGCGCCGTCGACCGGGGCTTGCTGCAGTGGAGCCAGCTCGAGGAGCTACGCAGCATCGTCGCGGGCAAGGCCAGCGGCCGCGTGAACCGCGACGAGATCATCTACGCCAAGCTCCAGGGCACGGGCGTTGCCGACATCGCCGCCACGAAGCTGGCCTACGACAAGGCCCGCGCGATGGGGCTGGGCACGGAGATGGACTTCTAGGCCGTGAGCTTCGACCTGCCACGGCCTGACGAGCCCGCCGTGCGACAGGCGCTCGCTCAGGTGTGGCCTGACCTGGCTGACGAACCAATCGCCCCGTTGGGGAATGGTTGGGCTTTCTGGGCTTATCGCGCCGGTCACGTTGTCTTGCGCTTCCCGCGCGATCCGGAGTTCGTCGGGGGATTGGAAGCGGAAGCAGCAGTCATGCAGGAACTGGCGCCAACGCTTTCGCTTCCTGCGGCGGCTATCGAACTGCACGACAATGGGCCGAATGACTTGCCGTTTACGTCACACCGGCTTATATCCGGAATCTCCGTCGTTGATCTGCCGTGCATGCTGAGTCCCGATTCTGGAAGCGTCTTTGGGCGATTCTTGCGGGCGATGCACAGATTTCCTGTAGAACGAGCCGAAGAACTGGGCATCCCCAATGTACCTCCGGCAGGCCGCAAGGCCGACTTGCAGGCCATTGAAAATAACGTGCGGTTACAGGTCTTTCCCCTGGTTTCGGAAGAGGCGCGCCTGCATATCACGGGGCGGTTCGACGCGTACCTGAGCGACTCGGCGAACTTCGACTGGAGGCCCGTGCTGTCCCATGGGGATCTAGATGACTGGAACGTGCTGGCCGACCCGTCGTCAGGCGAGCTATCCGGTGTGATCGACTGGGGCGACATTAGCATTGGTGACCCAGCCAGGGACTTCACAACGCTGCTCTACGGCGGCTTCGCGGCCAAGGGAATGCACCTCCGGGACGTCCTCCTGGCATACGGGATATCGGAGGGCGACCTGGAAACGATCCGGCCGCGATGCGCGTTTTCGGCCTTTCGCTGGCCGCTGCATGAGATTCTCTACGGCCTGGACAGCCGCCAGGACAACGTGGTCCGAGGTGGCATCGAGCTCCTCTACCGGACCATCAGCGCGCCGCCGGCATAGCATGGGCTATGATCGAGAGCGAACAGTCATGACGACGAAGCGACACATGAGCTACGAGGAGTTCGTCGCGGGCCTGCCGGGCGTCCTGGACGAGTTGGCCCGCGCAGGCGAAACCGTGCTTATCGAGAAGAACGGCCAGACGTTCAGCGTGGGCCCAACGAATCCGGAGCTGGACGAGCGCCTGCCGCCGCTACCGCCCCTTGAAGTCAGGCTCGAAGCGCTGCGGAAGAGCGCCGGTGGTTTCCACACTCCGGATCGCGAGAAGTTCCTGGAGGAACTCCGCATCATGCGCCAACAAGACAGTGAAGGGCGTCCTGGGTAGGTGGCCTATCTGGTTGACTCAGATTGGACCATTGACCATCTCAACCAGGAGCCCCGGGCAATCGAGCTACTGCGGCGTATTGAACCCGAAGGAACGTTTATCAGCATCCTGACTTACATCGAGGTGTTCCAGGGCACAATCAGGGATCCGTCGCCCGATGTAGCGATGCAGGCGCTCCAGGACTTCTTGAGTGGTACGTCCATTGTCAGCGTGACCATCCCAATCGCCGAACGCTGCGCCCGCCTGCGACAGCACTTCCTCGACCTTGGGCAGCGTCCCATGCGTCGCGGCTTCGACCTGGTCATCGCGGCAACTGCGCTGGAGTACGACCTGACGCTGGTCACGCGCAACGTGCGCGACTACGCAGACATCCCAGACCTCAAGTTGTACGAGCGGGCCTAGGGCAGCACCGCCGTTGCCTCGATCTCGATCATGATGTCGGGCGAGGCGAGGGACTGGACGCCCAGGAGCGTGCTCGCGGGCGGGTTCTCGGCCGGGAGGTACTTCTGGCGCACGGCGCCCAGCACGGGGCGGTCACGCGAGGCCTGGTAGCCGACGATGAAGGTCGTCATCTTCGTGACGTCGGCGAAAGTGGCGCCAACGCTGGCGAGGCAGGCCTGGAGGTTCTGAAACACCTGCTCAGCCTGCTTGCCGAGGTCGCCGGCCCCGACGACGTTGCCGTCCTTATCGAGCGCCACCTGCCCCGAAATGAAGACGATGCGGCTGCCGGTCGCCTCGACGACGTGGGTGTAGTTCGCGGGCTTGGAGACGGCTTCGGGATTGATGTGTCGTGTGGGCATTGGGCTCTCCTTTGGGGTTTCGGACCGGTGTGTGGCCGCGTCATGATAAGCACCGCATGCAGGAACGGGAACCCACCATGCCTGACATCCGAGTCCGAGACGCCCGTATCGAAGAAGCCGAGGCGATCTCGGCGCTGATCCGCAGCGCCTACGCCGAGTACGAGCCGACTACACGCCGGAGGGCTGGCAGCGCTACTTCGGCCTGCTCGGCGACGTGAGAGCCACTTCGAGCGCGCCGCGGTCATCGTCGCGGAGCGCGACGGCGTCATCGCCGGCTGCGTGATGTTCTACCGCGACGGCACGCTGTCGGGCCAGGGCGAGTGGCCGCCGGGCTGGGCCGGCATGCTGCGATTGGCCGTGCACCCGTCGTTCCGGGGCCACGGCATCGGGCGACTGCTGACCGAAGAGTGCATCAGGCGCTGTCGCGAGGCCGGCATCGGGACGCTGGCGCTGCACGCGACGGCGTGGATGGCGGTGTCGAGGGCCATGTACGAGCGCATGGGCTTCGTGCGAGACGAGTCGTTCGACTTCGTCACACGCTCAGGCGAGCTAGCGATGGGGTACCGGTTGGATCTGAACAAGGCCTCCGAGGCTCACTGACCCGAACTCTCGACTGGCTCTCGCATGGAGGATAAGATGTTGACCGCTGTAGATCCCGGGTCAGGCGAAATTCAGCGTGGTGTAGGCACGCCGAGCGACTGAGCGAAATGCGCTTGACGACCACCATCAACTCTGGAGCTTCGCTCGAAAAGGTCTGGCGCAGAGATTCGCCGGTACCCGATGCCGAACTCGTCCTCAGGAAGACGCGCACTGCTCGTAGCGACATTCAGCGAGCTGAGCCATACTCTGCCAGACGCGGCATTCGATGCCAAGCGCTGGGTCTCGAGGCGGGACCGATCGCTGATCGGCGGGTTCCGAGCCGCAAGCTCATGCCATCTTAATCAACGGGTCCAAGCTATTCGAGCGCTCAATCGAGACTGCCATACAATTCCTCGAGATGCAACGCTCAGGTTCGCTCGCGGTCAGACCAGCCTGCCAGTGCGCGGCTCGCCAGAGATCTCATCGTCTGTCGAGGAATCGAATGCCAAGCCTCGAGCGCGTCGAGCACTCTGAGCAACGGGCTTCTGCACGCAGGCGCTCGTACTGGCGACTGCCGATGGCGTCAGACCCTGGATTCGAACGAACCGGTTTCGGACTGGCAATGTGCATGCTACTTCACGCTGAGCATGCGGTCGAGGGCGATCTTGGCGTACTCGGCGGTCTCTTCGTCCACCGAGACCTGGTTGACGATGCGGCCCTCCGCCAGCTCCTCGAGGGTCCAGGCGAGGTAGGCCGGGTGGATGCGGTACATCGTGCTGCAGGGGCAGACCACCGGGTCGAGGCAGAAGATCGTCTTGTCCGGGTTCTCGTGCGCCAGCCGGCTGACGAGGTTGATCTCGGTGCCGACGGCGAACTTGCTGCCGGGCGCGCCCTTGGCGATCGTCTGGACGATGAACTCGGTCGAGCCGTTGGAGTCGGCGGCCTGCACGGTCTCGTAGCGGCACTCGGGGTGCACGACGACGTGGACGTCGGGGTACTTCTGGCGCGCGGCCTCGATCTGGCTGACCGTGAAGCGCTGGTGCACCGAGCAGTGGCCCTGCCAGAGCAGCACGCGAGAGCGCTCCAGCTCCTCGACAGTCATGCCGCCGAGGGAGCCGTAGGGCTGGTTGTAGTTCCACAGCGTCATCTGGTCCAGCGGGATGCCCATCTTGGCGCCGGTGTTGCGGCCGAGGTGCTGGTCCGGGAAGAAGAGCACCTTCTCGCCGCGCTCGAAGGCCCAGCGCAGGACGGCGTCGGCGTTGCTCGACGTGCAGACGATGCCGCCGTGCTGGCCGCAGAACGCCTTCAGCGACGCCGCGGAGTTCATGTAGGTCACCGGGATGACCTTGTCGGCGACACCGGCCTCTTCGAGCTCTTCCCAGGCGGCGTAGACGTCGTCGGGGTCGGCCATGTCGGCCATGGAGCAGCCGGCGGCCATGTTCGGCAGCATCACCTTCTGGTGCGGCGCGCTGAGGATGTCGGCGGCCTCCGCCATGAAGTGCACGCCGCAGAAGACGATGTAGTCGGCTTCGGCGTGCTCGGCGGCCCACTGCGAGAGCTTGAACGAGTCGCCCCGGAAGTCGGCGAACTGGATGATGTCCTCGCGCTGGTAGTGGTGCCCGAGGACGACCAGCTTCGAGCCGAGCTTCTCGCGCGCCTTCGCGACGCGGGCGACCAGCTCTTCGGCGCCGAGGTCCCAGTACTCCTTCGGGATGTCCTGCTGCCAGTAGGCAAAGGACGCCTCGCTGGAGAGCGGTAGGGTCTGAATACCGGTATCGGTCTCGCAGGCGATGCCCGCGAGGCCGGAGGTAACGTTGTTGAGGGTAATTATGTCGTCGGACATAGAGGCCATAGCCTGCTGCCTCCCTGTCTAGGGTCAGTTAGTGTCACCGTGACACCATACTTAGTGTCATTGTGACACTTACTAGCCAGGCAATGCTAACAGCGGTCCAACAATGCTGTCAACCGATACCCCGTGGGGGTTAGCAGATTCAGATACTTTCGCAACCCGCCGATAGTGAAGCCGAGGTAAGTTGAATCTATGACTCGGAGAGCCCTTGTAGCCTTCGCCCTTCTCGTCGTCGTTGCGTTTGTCGCGACAGGCTGCGGGCGTGTGAAGGAGCGTCGCGAGGCGAAGCAGACCCAGACGGCCGCCGAATCGATCGTTGCGCCCGCGACATCGGCGAACGATACAGGCGAAGTCACCGAAGCCACCTCGCAGAGCCCGGCGCCCGTCCAGGAGACGCTGGACACGCGCGCGACCACTACCACACAGACCACGGCTTGCCCGGCCGGCGCCACGACGGGACTGAGCGTGAAGATGATGACCTCCAGCGGCATCGAGCGCAGCTACCGGCTCTACGTCCCCTCCTCCTACGACGCTTCGGCGCCGGTGGCGATGGTGCTGAACTTCCACGGCCTCGGAGGTTCGGGGCAGCAGCAGGAGCGTGGCTCCGGCTTCATCGACATCGCCGAGCGCGAGGGCTTCGTGCTTGTGTCGCCGGACGGCACGAACAGCCCGAAGCGCTGGTACATCTACGGCAAGTGGGAGCGCGGTTATGTCGATGACTTCGCGTTCGTCGACGACCTGATCGACGAGGTCAGCGCCTCGGTCTGCATCGACCCGGCGCGCATCTTCGCCACGGGCATGTCGAACGGCGCCGGCCTGTCGTCGCTGCTCGGATGTGAGAACGACCGCATCGCCGCGATCGCGCCGGTCGCCGGGTCACCGTACTCGGCCTACCTCTGTCGCAACGCCGGCCCCGTGCCCGTCATCGCCTTCCACGGCACGGACGACACGCTGGTGCCGTTCGACGGCGGCAACGGCGGTCGCCTCGGCCTGCCGGTCACGCCCGTGCGCGACAACATGCGCGACTGGGCGGAGCACAACGGCTGCGACATGACGCTGCAGACCGAGCGCATCGCCGAAGACGTGGTGCTGGAGCGCTACACGAACTGCGACGAGGGCGCCGACGTGCTGCTCTACGTGATCGAAGGCGGCGGTCACACCTGGCCCGGCGCCACCCGCGACATTCGTTTCCTGGGCTAGACCACGCACTCGATCAGCGCATCGGAGCTGATCTGGAGCTTCTTTGCGGGTTCGAGTAGCTCCGAGTTTTAGTTCTCGGTCTTCAGTTCTTAGTTCTTCAGTGGTCAGTCGTCAGTGGTCAGTTGGCTCGACCAATGTTGGGCACCAGACCTCTGGAAGTCAGCACCGCGCTCAGCCGGGCCAGTCGAGCACACGCCGGAGTCTATGGCCGCGATGTCGTTCTCACGACTGTTGGGAGCCTGCAAATCCTTCGACTTCGCTCAGGATGACGAGACGGAAGCAGGATCCGTGATCCCGAGTCCGCTAACCAGCGGCGGCCAAAACTGAAAACTGAGAACTGACAACTAACGACCGCCCCACTCGCTAGAGCGTCATCGGCTGGCGCGAGGTGAACTCGAAGAGCTCTGCGGGGCGGTGGGCGCCGCCGGAGTAGGTGCGGCCGGTGGGGCGGATGATGTCCTGCGATAGCATGCGGCGTCGGAAGTTTCGCTTGTCGAATCGGCGGCGGAAGATCGTCTCGTAGAGGGCCTGGAGGTCGCTGAGGGTGAACTCGAGGGGCATGAGGCTGTAAGCAACGTTGGTGTACTCGAGCTTGTTGCGCAGTCGCAGGATGGCGTTCTCGATCACGCTGTCGTTGTCGAAGGCGAGCTCCGGTAGCTCCCGGATCGAGAACCAGCGCGGCTCCCAGACGGGCTCGTCGCGCAGGCGCACGCGCTTCATGTCGATGAGGGCGAAGTGGGCGACGGCGACGGCGCCCTTCTCCTCGCCGAGGCCGGAGAAGGTGTAGAGCTGCTCCAGGTAGACGTCGTGCACGCCGGTCTCTTCCACCAGCTTGCGCGCCGCAGCCTCACCCAGGGTCTCTTCCTGATGCAGGAGGCCGCCGGGCAGGGCCCACATGCCCTGGTGGGGCTCGCCGGCGCGATGGATGAGCAGCACGCGCAACTCACCCTCGCTGACCGTGAGGATGACGACGAGAACGGCAACCCGCATATGTCCCGAGTATACGGGTGTCATCCTCGTGGCTTCAGAGCGTGCACGGTCCGTCCGGTTAAGTCTCTGTCAATCCGCGTCCGGGTTGATGCCGAACGTGATGCTTACGTCCTCGCCGTAGCGGTCCGGGTCGCCACCGCCGGCTGCCATGCCACGCGTAAGATCCTCCACGAAGGCGTGGAAGTCTGAGGGCTCGTCGCACTCGAAGATTAAGACGTCCGTGACGTCGGCGTTGAAGGCGCGAGTCCAGTAGCGCCGCACGAGGTCGATCTTGCCCGCGTACTTCTGCATCAGCTCGCCGAAGACCTCGCCGGGCAGGTTCTGTTCCTGCTCCGAGAGCGTGAAGTAAGCGCCTTTGACCTTTGCCTGAAAGACAGCACCGTACTTCTTGCCAGCCATTCGTCGCTTCTCCTGACTCATGTCTCCTGCCTACCGATGTCGAGATGATAGCGCCGCATCACCTCGTCGTGTACGTAGCCAGCCGACCCCCAGAAGCGCGTGGCGTAGTCGTGGTCGCCCTCGACCAGGGCGGTGATGCGCGTGCAGCCTACGGCGCGCAGCCACTCGTGCGCGGCTGTGACGAGCTGCGATGCGACGCCGTGTCGCTGGTGGTCCGGGTGCACGGCGAGGCGGTACATGTTGCCCCGCCAGCCATCGAAGGTGACGATCAAGGTGCCGGCGATGACGCCATCGACCTCGGCGAGGAGCAAACGCGCCATCGGGCCGTGCGAGAGCAGGGCCGGAATGTCCTGGGCGCTGGAGCGCGACGACTCGACGTATGCAGCGTCCCACAAGGCCAAGATGGCCGGTGCATCCTCCGGCGTGGCGTCCCGCAAGGACGGGATCGGGTTCATTACAGATGGAGCGTCGCCGACCGTAGCGCCCCAGCATGCTGGGGCACTACAGCCACACTCAATCTCACTCTGTACCAGCGTGTCATCGTGTTAGCGCTGGCGTTTGCGGGAACCGCCGCGCCTCACGAGGTCGTAGCTCATCGAGATCAGGGCCATGACCTGGTCCAGGGCGTCCTCGTCCGCCACAGCGACAGTGACCCAGCCGTAGCGACCGACGTAGGGCGCCACGCTGATGTGCGGCATCTGCACGAGGATCTCGGCATCATCCGGCGCTGCCTTCACGGTCACGGACGTGACGCCGTCGTCGACGCCGAGCGAGGCGAACATCTTCGCGCCGATCTTGTAGACGATGTCGCCCCAGGGATAGTCCTCCCAGACGTCGGCGAGGTCCAGGCAGTAGGCGCGAATGTCCTCGGCGTAGGGCGTAGCCGGCAGGTCCGCCGGCGGGTGCCGGGACTCACTCATTGCCGTGCAACACCGCCACGTACGACTGAAGCTGACTGACGTGCTCGTAGCAGTGCTCAGCCGCTCTGATCAACCAGTCCTCCAGGGTGAAGCGCTCACCGTCATCGAGATAGCCGGCCCGCAGCCAGTCGGATTCTGAGACCGTCGATAGCAGTTCGAGGTTGGCCTCCGTCGCTGCTTTGAGCACGCCCAACGAGGCGTCGAGCGGGCGCGAATAGTCGAGACGGTAAGCGAACTCGTGCTCGGAGAAGCCCGGTATTCGCGGCTCACTTGCGCCAAGGAGCAAGCGCAGGCGGGCGCTGCGGATCACCTCCGCGTCGGCGAGGTGGTGGATGATCTGACGCGGCGTCCACTCTTCACCGGGTGCGTTGTCGAGGCCGTAGGTACCGATTTGGAACAGGGCGATCTGGAGCGACTCGAAGCTCCCGGCATAGCGTTCGATGAGCTGCTGGCGTTCTTCCGGCGTCATGACTCAAGCCCTTCCTTTGACTCTTGCCCTCGCTTCATTGAGCTGACCGATGTGGTCGGACGTGTGGACGTGGTGGGAGTAAACGGCCCATTCAAGCCAGGTGAACGAGCCGAGCTCGACGTGGTCGGCCGTTAGCTCCCGGCCCACGGTGTCATCCGCGGCGGCCAGCACATCGATGATCGCCTGCATGCCGTCGACGTACTCCCGGCGCAGGGCCTCGAAGCTGCGGGGTGAGTCCGTAGTCTGGCCGGGCATCACGGGCGGATTCACCCACTCGTGGCCGCTCGACATCGCCTGGAGGCGCGACAGGCTGCGAGCGAGGCTGCTGTTGAGGTGGGCCAGGACCTGCGCGGGAACCCACTCGCCTTCCAGGGTGACGCGGGTGCCCTCTTCCTCGCTGAGGCCATCGATAGCGGCGGCGATGCTGTTGGTGTCGTCGCTCACCAGCCTCTGGACGTGGGCGAGGCCCTGATTCGCCTGCTCTGCCACGTAGGCCCGGACGGCGTCCCTGCCGGCGTCGAGTCGAACGACCATTGGAAACCCCTCCCCCACCCCTCCCCGCTGGCGGAGAGGGGTGATGCACGAATCGGCTACAAGACCAGCGGCAGCGCGTCGTCCGCCGTGGTGCCCTGCAGGGACCAGGCGGTGGCCCGGTCGATGTGTACCGTGACGACGTCGCCGACCTGCGTCTCGCCGACGAAGTGAACGAGCTTGTTGCTGCGGGTGCGGCCATACCAGCGCGACTCCCGGCGGCCCTCGACGAGGACTTCCTGGTCGGTGCCTTCGAGGCGCAGGTTGCGCTCAGTCGAGATGCGCTCCTCCAGCTCCTCGATGGCGTGAAGGCGCTCTTTCTTGACCTCGGGAGGCACGTCGTCCTCCATCTTGCGCGCGGCGATCGTGCCCGGACGCGGCGAGTACATGGCGACGTGCACCTTATCGAAGCGCACCTCCTCCAGCAGTCGCAGCGTGTCGTTGAACTCCTGCTCGGTCTCGCCGCAGAAGCCGACGATGATGTCGGTGGTAATCGACGCGTCGGGCATCATCGAGCGGATGAGGCCGACCTTCTCGTGGAACTCGGCCAGCGTGTAGCCGCGGCGCATGCGCTCCAGCACGGGGTCGGAGCCGTGCTGCACGGGGATGTTGAAGAACTCAGTCACCTTGGGCAGGTCTCGCACGGCTTCGATGATCTTGCGCGTCATGTTCTTGGGGTAGGACGTGAGGAAGCGGATGCGCTCGAGGTTGGGCAGGTCGTGCATCGCCGCCATGAGGTCGCCGAGGTCGGGGCGTTCGTCCGGGAAGTCGAGGCCGTACGCCTCGACGGTCTGGCCGAGCAGGGTGACCTCGCGCACGCCGCCGTGCACCATGTGCGCGACCTCCTGCACGATCTCGTCCATGGGCCGGCTGGTCTCGCGACCGCGGCGATACGGGACGATGCAGTAGGTGCAGAACTTGTCGCAGCCATGGATGATCGGCACGTAGGCCGTGGGGCCGGTGGGCGTCGGGAAGGCCGTGGGCCAGAACTCGCCGCCGGTGTCGTCGGCGAGGCCGAGGTTCTCGAAGATGCCCTCGAAGGCCTGGGGGCGGGCGAAGTGGTCGACGTAGGGGAAGCGCTTGCGCAGCTCATCGTCCTTCGGGCCGACCATGCAGCCCATGACGACGATCTTGAAGTCGGCCTGCCCCTTGGTCTTCATGGCCTTGAGGCGCCCGAGGTGGCTGATCGCGCGCTGCTCCGACTTGTCGCGCACCACGCAGGTGTTGAGCACGACGAGGTCGGCGTCCTCGGGGCCATCGATTGCCTGCCAGCCGAACCGGTCGAGGCCAGCCGCCAGCTTGGCGGAGTCCGCGACGTTCATCTGACAGCCTTCGGTCCAGATGTGATACTTCTGCGTCATTAGAGAGATTCTAGCCTGAGGCGGACTCGCCAGTCACGGAGCCGCCCTCCCGCCAGTCGCCGCCTCTAGCGCCAGCGGTCCCAGAAGCCACGGCCGACGAGCCATTCGAGCATGCTGGGCTGGTCCGAAAACGCATCTTCGCGACGTTTTTCTTTGCCTGTGACGAACCGGTACACCTTGAACAGCCCGAAGCCGATGCCGGTGACGGCGAACATCGCCATGCCTAGCTGGAGTCCCAGCGGTGACCGCATCCCGATCGAGGCCACCATGGTTACGAAGGCGATGAACACAAAGCCTGCTGCAACAAACTCCTCGACCGGTGCGGTCTCCGACGAATCGCTTTGACCCCGCAGGAGGTCGGGGCCCTCCAGGTCGGTACTGTAGCCCTGAACCGCTGGCCGTGGCGCCTGGGGCTCGAAATCAGCCAGGCGCTCGTTGCAGGCGGGGCAGCGTGGGTCTGCACCTGAGGCATCGAAGTTGGCGCCGCAGTTGCCGCACGCGACGATGTTCCTGCGCTGGCGTCTGGACATGGCGTCGATTATACCGGGGGCAGGCCTCGGGTGCCGGTGCGGTGACCGAGTTTCAGTGCGACGAGGTACGCCGGATCAGGCGGCGCAGCGTAGCCAGAACGGGCGAACGATCGAGAGCGTGAGACGCCGTGTGGGCCGGCCGGCGCGTCACACCGATCGATCCGACGTCGTCTTCCGCACCGATAACGATCATGATCTCACCGGCCTGCAAGAGGCGGGAACGCGGCGGCCCGACGATGAGCCTGCCCTCGGTGTCGCGCACGGCGAGCACGACCACTTCTCCGGAGCGCGCGAGCACGTCGCCCAGCTCCCGGCCCGCGAACTCTGACCCCTCATCGACGGCCATCTCCGCGAGCACACGCTCTCCCAGGGGATCGTTGGAGAACAGGTCCACGAAGTCGGTCACGAAGGGCTGGAGGGCCGCGAAGGCCATGCGGCGTCCACCCATGCTGTACGGCGAGACGACGCGGTCGGCGCCGGCCTGTCGCAGCTTCGATTCGACGTTGGGCGAACGGAGGCGGGCGACTACGAAGGTCTCCGGACGCAGCCCCTTGGCGGTTAGGGTGATGTAGGTGTTGATCGAGTCCGAATCGGAGGCCGCGAACAGCGTGCTGGAGCGCATGATGCCGGCCTCGACGAGGGTCTCCTCCATCGTGGCATCGCCAAGCACCGTGAGCACACCGGCCGCCCTCGCGCGATCGATTGCCGTCTCGCTGATGTCGACAACCACGAGCGGGGCGTCGCGCTCCTTGAGCTCGCGCACGACTTCTTCACCGACGCGCCCGTAGCCGCAGACGATGTAGTGGTCTTCGAGGTCCTGTACAGCCAAACGGAGCCGCCTTAGGTCGAGTACCTGCCGAAAGTCGCCTTCGATTATCGCCGCAACCATCGCGGTGAGGATATAGAAGGCGATCCCGACGCCGAAGAGGACGACGAAGAGGGTGAAGACGCGCCCGTTGGTCGAGAGCGGGTGTACTTCACTGAAGCCGACCGTCGTGACGGCGGTGACGGCCATGTAGAAGGCATCGAGGAAGCTCCAGCCTTCGATCAGCATGTAGCCGGCCGTTGCGATGGCCAGCACGAGACCAAGGAGCACGAGGCCCGCAATGACGCGATTGCTCATCAAGTACCCGGCGGTTTTGCTCATGCGACTGGTCGATTATAGGTGGCAGTGTGCCCGAGACCGGAGCGACACAGAAAAGCCGCCCTTTGCGGAACGGCTTTCCTGCGGTCGACTGGTCGTAGGTCGCTACGACTTGGCTAGACTCTTGCGCTTGTTGCGCACGTAGTCGACGAGGATGTACTCGCCGAGGTGGTCCGGCGTCGTGTAGAAGACGCGGCCCTTGTTCATCTTCGCCATCTGGTTGACGAACTCCTTGAGGTAGTAGTTGCGGTCCAGCATGAAGGTGTTGATCGTGATCTTCTTCTGGGTGCAGCGCTTCACCTCTTTGAGCGTCTCGCGGATCGTGATCGGGCTCGGCGGGTAGGCGAAGTAGCTGCGGCCGCGCTCGATGTGGGCCGTCGGCTCGCCGTCCGAGATCATGATGATCTGGCGCGTGCCCGTCTTGTGCTTCGCCAGCAGGTTCTGGGCCAGCATCAGCGCGTGGTGCATGTTCGTGCCGAGCACGGACTCGTCCCAGCGCACGTAGGGCAGCTGCTCCGGCTTCAGCTCCCGCGCGTAGGCCGAGAAGCCGATGATGTAGAGGGAGTCTCGCGCGAACTGCGAGCGTGATCAGGTTCTGCAGCGCCAGCGCGACCTTCTTCGCCGCCTGGAAGCTGCCCCGCAGCGCCATCGACCACGACAGGTCGACCATCAGCACGGTGGCGGTCTGGGTGAGCTGCTCCGAGCGCCAGACCTCGAAGTCGTCCTTGCTGGAGCTGGATCGGGCAGCGTGGCGCCTTCGCGCGTGACGGCGTTCATGATCGTCTTCTCCAGGTGCAGGTGGAACGGGTCGCCGAACTCGTAGGGCTTCGTGTCGTCTGCGCGGTCGACGCCGCGGCCGGCGTCGGCGACGCGGTGTTTGCCGAGGCTCTCCTTCTTGAGCTGAGCGTAGATCTCGCCGAGGGCCGCCTGGCCGATCTTGCGCGTGCCGCGCGGCGTCAGCTCCCAGGTGTTGCCGCGCTTGCGCATGTAGCCGGCCTCTTCGAGGATCTCGAGGAACTTCTTCAGCTCGTCCAGGGTCTCCGCCGCCTCGTCGCCGAGAAGCTCGCGCAGCTTCTCCATGTCGATGTCGTCGATGTCGCCGCCGTACTGGGTGCGCTCGAGCTGGCGCTCCAGCTCGTCCATGTCCTGCATGTCGCCCATGAGCTTCATCGCCTCGGTGAGGTCGATGTTCTTCGTCGCCGCGGAAGGGGTACTGGTTGCGCAGGTCGCGCTGGGGGTAGAGGAACTCCAGGTTCGCGGCCAGCTCTGACATCTCGTCCCGCAGCTCCGGGTCGGCGATCTTGTCCATGAGCAGGTCCTGGAGCTGCTGGCGCATGTCGGACGGCAGCGAGTCGAGCAGGTTCTGCATCTGCGCCACCTGGCGCTGCATCTGCTCGACCAGCTCTTCGAGGCTCTGCGGCGGGTTCGGGCCGAAGAGGTCGCCGTACTGCTGCATGAAGGAGTCGAAGTCGGGCTCGCCGCCCTGCATCTTCTCCTGCAGCATCTGGTTGAGGTCGCGCATCATCTGCTTCATGCGCTCCATGTCTTCGGGCGTCATGTTGGAGATTTGCTGCTGCAGGTCCTTGAAGAAGGTCTCCGTCATGGCCTGCTTGAGCATGTCCATGAGCTCCTGGAACTCGGCCTGGGCCTCGGGGTCCATGAACTCGTAGTTCTGCAGCTCCTTCATCTGGCCGGGCAGGTCGTTCGGCAGGCCTTCGAGGAAGTTGCGCTTGCGCTCGACGATGTTCTTGAGCATCTCGGCGAACTGCTCTGGTCGCCGCCTTGCTGGCCGGACTGGCCCTGCTGACCGCGTTGGCCGCCGCCCTGCGGTGAGCCCTGCTGCCCGCGCTGCGATCGAGCGCCGGACTGCTGGCCGCCTTGCTGCCCGCTCGCCGGACTCTCCCGATTCGCCGGACTCGCCATCGCCACTCTCGCCCTGCTCACCGGACTGCGTCGGCATCGCCGTCGCCACTCGGCATCGGGCTGGTCGCCGCATGCGTGTCGCCCAGGCGCTCGTCGAGGGTGTTGCGCTCCTTGTCCAGGAGCTCTTCGAGGCGGTTCTGGATGTCCTCGAAAGCGGAGGAGAGGTTGAACTTGTCGAGGTTCTGGCGGCGCTGCTGGCGCAGCTGCTGCAGCAGGTCGCGCAGGCCCTGCGTGCGGTCGCCGGCCTGGTTGCGCATGCCGCGCTGCATGAGGTTGCGCAGCGCGTGCTGCAGGTCCCCGAAGTTCATCAGGTCGTCGGTCAGGGCATTGAGCACGTCGTCCGGATCGAGCGGGGGGATTTCCTGTGTGCCGTCCCACTCCGTGTATCGATATCTGATTACCATGTGAATCCCCTGACCGGGGTCTGGAGGTTAGCCCCGGTACTGTACGGCTGCCCCCACCCTGTCTTTGTTTAGGCGCTTGTTGAGGTGCAGGCCTTCGAGGATGAACTCGACGACCGACGCGGTGACCGCGGCCGAGGGCTTTGCCTCCACCTTGGCGACGTGCTCGGCGAGTCCGTCGACCTCCTTGACGACCTTCTCGTAGTTGGCGGACGGCATCATGTCGCCGACTTCGACCGAGATGCCCGACTTGAAGCGCGTGACGATGTCATCGAAGTCAGAGACGCTGTAGTAGCGGTTGAACACGGCGAGCACGGCGCCCTGGATCAGCTTCTCCAGGATCTGCTCTTCCTTGCCGTCTTCGACGGTCTCGAACTCCACCTTGCCCTGGATGGCAGGAATCACGAACGGGAGGTCGGAGACGCGCGGCACCACCTCCGATCTCCCTGGTCTGGATGGCGCGGCGCTGGGCGTTGGCCAGCAGGCTCTCGTAGTTGGCGATCGAAGCGCGGACGGAGACGCCGGAGCGCTGGTTGATGTCGGGACTGCGGCGCGCGAGGCGCGTGATCTCGGCGACGATTTCCTTCATGTACTGCGGGACGACGACCTTGAACTCGTCGTCCTCGAAGTGCATGCGCTCCTGGTCCATGATGCCGATTTCGTGCTCGACAGCACGCGGGTAGTGCGTGCGGATCTGGACGCCGTAGCGGTCCTTCAGCGGCGTGATGATGCGGCCGCGGTTGGTGTAGTCCTCCGGGTTGGCGCTGGAGACGAGGAAGACGTCCAGGTGGAGGCGGATCTGGTAGCCGCGGATCTGGATATCGCGCTCTTCCATGATGTTGAAGAGACCGACCTGGATGCGCTCGGCCAGGTCGGGCAGCTCGTTGAGGGCGAAGATGCCGCGGTTGGTGCGCGGGATCAGGCCGTAGTGGATGGTCAGCTCGTCCGAGAGGTAGCGACCTTCGGCGACGCGGATCGGGTCGACCTCACCGATGAGGTCGGCGATCGTGATGTCGGGCGTCGCGAGCTTCTCGCCGTAGCGGCGGTCGCGGCCCACCCACTCGAGCGGGGTGGCATCGCCCATCTCGGCCACGAGGTCCTTGGCGTACTTCGAGATCGGCTCGAAGGGGTCGTCGTTGATCTCGCTGCCGAAGACGACCGGCATGGACTCGTCCAGAAGGCCGGTCAGCGAGCGGATGAGGCGGGACTTCGCCTGACCGCGTTCGCCCAGGAAGATCACGTCCTGGCCGGAGAGAATCGCGTTCTGGAGCTGCGGGATCACTGTCTCTTCGTAGCCGATGATGCCCGGGAACAGCTCGTCACCCTTGCGCATCTTCTCGATCAGATTGCTGCGCATTTCCTGCTTGACGGTCTTGACCTTGTAGCCGGAGCTGCGCAGCTCACCTAGCGTCGATGGTTTGGCTGCCACGTTCCCTCACTCTCTGGACGATAGCCCTGCTTACACTCGTTTTCGAATCTGCTAAAGCGCGGTGATGGGCTACAGAAAGCATTATACGCGGCGCCCTAGCCTTTACTAGATACGGCAAGCCTCTTGGAGGCACGCCCAACTTTACAGAAGCGTTAACATATCCATGCCTCGCCCCACGGTAACAGGATGATGCAAGGATGCAAGACACCGATCCGCCAGGCACGGTACGAGCCGATCTCCTGGAACGACTGAAGACACTCGACACCGAGCACGGCGCCGGCAGCCTGGCCGAGCTGGCCTATCGCCGGGCCCGCGAAGCCCTCGAAAAAGCGCTGGAAGAAGCGCGCACGATCCGCCTCCAGGCCATCGACGACGCGAGACGGACTCGCGAGCAGGAGACGAGCGCCCTGCGACAGGCGCTGCAGTCCCAGCGCCTCGCGGCAGAGACCGAGATCGAAGCCCTGCTAAACCGGGCCGAGATCGAGGCGGAGCGCATTCGCGGCGAGGCCAATCGCGACGCTGAGAGCATCGTCGAGGCTGCCGAGGCGCAGGCGAAGCAGGTACTGACTTCGGCAGCCCGCACGCTGGACGAAGCGCGCACCCTGCAAGCGGCGGCCGAAGAGCGCCAGCTGGCCATGGGCCATCTCGAAGCTGAGTTCAACCAGACCGTGGCGCAGATCGCCGAGCGCCTCGGCGTGACTGAGCAGCCGCCGAAGGGCTGGTTGCGTCGCATCACGCACCACGCGGACGGGACGCCGAAGCGGTAGGTTGTTGGTTGTTGGTTGTTAGTTCTCAGTTGTCAGTGGCCGGTTTGGGCATTTCGACACAGCAGGATGAATCCTGCAGCTGCGCCGCGACCGAATACGGTATGTTCCGTCGGGCCTCTGTGTCCCCTACCGGCCGGTTTGCCAGGTTTGACGCTCCCGAAGGCGCTTGCTAGCATCATCGATACCTCCGGGCCGTTAGCTCAGTTGGCTAGAGCGCAGCGTTGACATCGCTGAGGTCACTGGTTCAAGTCCAGTACGGCCCACCACTCATTTGATCACCAGCCTGAATCCAGCTCATCGTCCGGGTGAATTCGTGCCGCCAGTGCGTCGCCCGGCAGCGCATCCGAACGGGATGCCGTATACGCTCATCTGGTTGTTTGCCAGGGTTCGGTTCAGGGGGGAGCAAGCCATGACGCTACGCAATTCAGAGTACCGAATCTCCTTCAGCTCTCAGCGGGGCCGCTTCTACTACTCCTTCGCCAAGCAAGGCGATAGCTGGTACCAATTCACTTCGGCGGGTAACCAGCACAAGGCAACAGCCGAGCAAGTGCTGAATCACGTCCTGCCCGCGCTGGCGGAATTAGAGCCAGGGGTGAAGCTCAAGCCAGGCATCCAAATGACCGTGGAATACGTCCCGGAGGACGGGACCTCTCCTGCGGCCGGCGATCCGTGACAGAGGTTCTCGCGTCGCCACCCTGCCCTTTCGGCCTGCTTTCAGCGTGCGATGCACCGCTGCTATACTCGGGGCAATCGAATACAGGCGTAGACGAGGACGAGTAGCCGCGTCTGTGGCGACCAGAGAACGGGAGCTTGGCTGGAACTCCCCCGCCCACGGCACGGACGAAAACCCCCTCAGAGCCGGACCCCGAAAGTCCCCACACCTTTGTAGCCGAGGCCAAGCGGCCTCGGCGGGGACGAGTAGACGGTCCCGTACCGCCGGCGATAACGGCAGCCATGAGTCCTTCCGATGCGTTCGGGAGGAGAACCAGGGTGGAACCACGGAAAGCCCACCGTCCCTGTGACGGTAGGGCTTTTTTGATCGTGGCTTCGCCTTTGCGAATGGCTGGCCGGGAGACGAGATGAAAATCAGAGGTGTCACACGGGCGCTGTCGTGGGTCGAGCCGAGCGTCGACTGACGCGGCGCCTCGTGACCACGGCGGCGTAGCTGCGGGATTCATCCCGCAGTGTCGCTACGCCCATGGCGCAGGATCGGGGCGATGAGGCGAGCGTGTCCGCAGTGGCGACCGCAAGGGTCGCCCCTACGACGCAGGGCCAACGTCGAACCAAGAACTAAAGACTGACAACCAACAAACTCGAAGAGGAGCACCGCAATGGTTTCTGATTCCGCACAGATCAAGGGCATGGACGAGCTGCTGTACAGGCAGCGACACTCCGCCGCCCACATCATGGCCGAGGCCGTGCTGGAGATGTTCCCGGAGGCGAAGTACGCCATCGGCCCGCCGATTGAGAACGGCTTCTACTACGACTTCGACCTGCCGCGGCCGCTGACGCCGGAGGACCTGGAGCAGATCGACAAGCTGATGCGCGCCTCGATCAAGGCCGACAAGCCGTTCGTGAAGAGCGAGGCGGCCCGCGACGAGGCGAAGGTCTTCTTCAAGGACCAGCCGTACAAGCTGGAGCTGATCGAGGGCATCGCGCGCCGCAACGTCGGTATCTGCAAGCACGGCAACTTCACGGACCTCTGCGGCTACCCCCACGTCGAGAGCACGGGCAAGGTCGGCGCGTTCAAGCTGATGAGCGTCGCGGGCGCCTACTGGCGGGGCGACGAGCACAACGCGATGCTGCAGCGCATCTACGGCGATCATGTTCCCGACGCAGGCAGAGCTGGACGACTACCTGCACCGCCTGGAGGAAGCCGAGCGGCGCGACCACCGCCGCCTCGGACGCGAGCTCGACCTCTTCTTCGTCGACCCGATCGCGCCGGGCAGCCCGTTCTTCCTGCCCAAGGGCGCCATCCTCTACAACCTGGCGACGGCGCTGATGCGCGACATGTACACGCGCTACGGCTACCAGGAGGTGATCACGCCGCAGATCTTCTCGGTCGACCTCTGGAAGCGCTCCGGTCATTATGACAACTACAAAGACGGCATGTACTTCATCCAGGAGGAGGAGACGGAGCTCGGCGTCAAGCCGATGAACTGTCCCGGCCACTGCGTCATGTTCGGCGCCCAGGTGCACTCGTACCGAGAGCTGCCCCTGCGCTACGCCGACTTCGGGCGCCTGCACCGCTTCGAGCGCTCCGGCACGCTGCACGGCCTGACGCGCGTGCGCTCCTTCTCACAGGACGACGCCCACATTTACTGCACGCTTGACCAGATCGGCGGGGAGATCTCGAGCCTGATCAAGATGATGCGAGAGGCCTACGCCGCCTTCGAGCTCGGCGAGCCGCGCTTCACGCTCTCGCTGCGGCCCGAGAAGCGCATCGGCAATGACGAGGTCTGGGACCGGGCCGAGGGCGCGCTGCGAGACGCCCTGGAGGCATCGGACGTGCTGTTCACGGAGGTCGAAGGCGAGGGCGCCTTCTACGGGCCCAAGATCGACCTGTTCATGGACGACGTCCTGGGCCGCGAGTGGCAGATCTCGACCTTCCAGCTCGACTTCAACCTGCCGGAGCGCTTCGACCTGCACTACGCAGCGGAGGACGGCTCGCTGCAGCGGCCGGTGATGATCCATCGCGCCATCCTCGGCTCGATCGAGCGGTTCATGGGCATCCTGATCGAGCACCACGCCGGCGCCTTCCCGACCTGGCTCTCGCCGGTGCAGGCGACGCTGATCCCGATCGCCGACCGCCACGTCGAGTACTGCCAGGGCGTCGCAGCGGAGCTGCGGGCCGCCGGCCTGCGCGTCGAGGTGGACGAGCGCTCCGAGCGCATGCAGGCGAAGATCCGGGACGCCCAGATGCAGAAGGTGCCGTACATGCTCATCGCGGGCGACCGTGACATCGAGGCCGGCGCCGTGTCGGTGCGCACGCGCGGCAACGAGGACCTCGGCGCCATGCCGGTCGCAGCGTTCACGGAACGCATTCTGGGCGAGGTAAAGCACTAGGTCGCCGGCTAGAAGCCGTCCGAGAGCCTGCGTCGAACAAGGAAGGCGATGAAGGTCGCCATCAACGGCAGCGCGGCGACGATCAGTGCCCACGCGTCGAGAAGGGACCAGATCGCCAGGCTGAGGCTGAGGTAGAAGCTAACCCCTAGCAGGGGCAGCCCGAGCAGGGTCCAGGCGTGCGCACGTTCGGTGAACTTGTCGAAGTCCTGGTAAGGGAACTGCAGGTGGTGATAGGCGACGGGCATGACGAAGACCAGCGTGGCGGTCGCCACCATGACGATGGCGACGGAGTAGAGCGATTCTTCCAGGACCGTGTCTTCGAACTTGCCGGATGAGCTGAGCAGGAAACCAAATAGCAGGACCGAGACGGTGGTCAGGAGCGCAAGCTCGTTGAGGATGGTGCGGTAGTTCTCTACCAGCCGGTCCTCGGCTTGCTGCTTCTGTCCATCGTCCCGGTCCATCATTGCTACCTTCTGGGACGCTTGTGCCCTACGAGGGTCAGATATGCGTGTGACCTCGCCGGCCCGTGTAGCCCATGAGCGCACCAACCAGCACCGCCAAGAGGATGCCAAGCAGGAACACCTTGGCTACGAATATGCCGAGACTACCGAACAACAGGATGAGCAGAAGAATTACGACAAGCGCGGTTATCACTTCTGGGCTCCTTTCACACGAGAGGGAGCTAGCCTCAACGCAAAGTCATTGTTGCGAAGCGGTGTAGCTCTCAGTGTCAAAGCCCGACGTGCCTTTGTTACAGAATCCTCGAAGCAGACGGCGAGCGGCTCGTCTAGTGGTCTGCTCTCACATTGCGATGCCACCAGCGGATGCGCAGCAGGTTCAGCAGCTCGAGGGCCGTGCTGAAGTTGAGGCGCAATCGTGAGCCCTCGACGGCGTGCCAGGTGACCGGCACCTGCTGCACGCGCAGGCCCAACCTGTGCGCCAGGAAGAGCAATTCGGCGTCGAAGGCCCAAGTGTCGATGCGCTGGAGGCGAAACAGGCGCAGGGCAGCATCGCGGCGAAAGGCCTTGAGCGGGCACTGGCTGTCGCTGACATCCGGCATGAGCAGTCGTTGCATCACCCAGGCGTAACCCTGGCCGGCGAGGCGGCGGGCGAAGCCACGTCGATTGCGCATGTCGGCGCCGCCGGGCTGGTTTCGCACCCCCACCGCGACGTCGGCGCCGGCATCGAGCGCTTCGACCAGCGCCGTGAGCTCTTCGGGCGGCGTCGCGAGGTCGGCGTCGATAAACGCCACGTACTCGCCTCGCGCAGCCAGGGCGCCCGTGCGCACCGCGGCGCCCTTGCCGCGATTGGCATCATGACGCACGACTCGGCCCGATACGCCCTCAGGCAATGCGGCGACGGCGGCATCGACCGCCTCACGGCCGGCAGGCGCGCTGCCATCGTCCACGACGACGATCTCCGAGACGTAAGGCTGCGACGCCAGGTAGGCGCCGATACGCTGCATCGAGGCTTCGATGCGGCGTTCTTCGTTATAAGCCGGGACGATGAGCGAAAGGTGGGGGCTGTCCCCCTCACCGCCCTTGGTCACGCTTTGGACTTTTCGATGCGCTTGTAGGTCCGCGCAGGCCTGGCCGTGCTGCCGGCCTCGGCACCCGCCACGGGCGCCTCTGCGGCCGCGTCCCTTGCGGCTTCCTGCGCCGCGAGCTGCTCCGGCCAGTACGGGCCTTCCTTAACGGCCGGCTCGTAGACCTGCGAACCCGCCATGTCGGCGATGACCTCGGCGATCTCGATGGCGCGAGCGCGGGCGTCCTCGGCGTCGGTACGGGCGGTCGTGATCATGCCGACGCTGACCTGACGGCCGCTGAGCTTGAGGATGTAGACCTCGTACTGCACGAAGTCCTCATGGTGGCCTCGGTAGTCGTGGGGCGTGAGCTCCTGCACGACGATCTTGTCGATCTTCCAGAACGGCACCAGCTCCTGCGTGCCGACCCCCATACCGAGGTAGCCCTGCTGGAGAACCGCCGACTGCTTCGTGGCATCGATGACGAGGTGGGCCCCCGCGACGCTGTAGACAATGCCCAGTCCCGAAACCGGCACGAGGATGATCGCGCCCAGCGTGAGCAGCAGGCGTATCGGGATCGAGAGCGAGTCGCCCCAGAAGAAGATCACGGGGAAGGCGGCGAGCCCGAGCAGCAGCGTGATAATCGGCAGGAAGATGATGCTACGCGCGGGATGAACGTCGATGCGCCCCGGCGTGATCAGGCAGATACGGCGGTCGAGGTAGATCTCGCGCCGTTCCTGCGTCTCTTCAGGCTCGGTCTCAGTAGTCACCCCACGATTATAGGAAGGGCACCCGTTGGGTGGTAGCGCCCTGAGATTGCTTGACCGCCGTTACGTCTAGTCTGCTAGACTCAAGACTCGCATCAGTCGGAGGCGGGGCCGGCGTGGGTGGGGGTGGATACGACTGCTTAGCGGCATCGAAGACTCTCTGCTTGACCTCATCACCGACGTCTACGACTTCATGTCGTGGCCTGGTGTGATCGTGATGATGGCGCTCGAGACGATCATTTTCTTGATCCCGAGCGAAGCCGTCATGACGTTCGCCGGCTGGTTACTGATCAAGGACAAGGGCCACGGCATCGAATGGATCCCGCTCGCCGGTATCCTCGGCGCCATCGGCAGCACTATCGGTTCGATCTTCTTCTACTACGTCGGCGTCTGGGGCGGGCGTCCGGTCCTGGAGCGCTACGGGCGCTACGTGTTCATCGCCCCGTCCGATATGGACAAGGCAGAGCGCTTCTTCGATCGATGGGGCACCTGGGCGGTGTTCTTCGGCCGCATGGTGCCCCTGGTACGCAGCTTCATCAGCATCCCGGCAGGCATGGCGCGCATGGACCTGCGCACCTTCACGGTCTACACCTTCCTGGGCTCGGTAATCTGGGCCACGTTTCTCGCCTACCTGGGCTACCACCTGGGTGAGAACTGGGAGGACATCCGTACGTTCTTTGGCCCCATGGACTTCGTTGTTGCGGCGATCCTGGTGGCCTTCGCGGTTTGGTACGTCTATTCGCAGATCAAGCAATCTTGGGAGGTAAGAAGACCGTCCGGACCTGAGGCCTGATAAGCGCGCCAGCAGGCGGGGGTTGGCCCGTGACATGTGGTGGCTACCACGTCAGGGCCTTGGCCGCAGGTATCCGATGCAAGCACAAACGTCTCCTCGACAGGCTAATAGCCTCCTCGCGTGGGTGATCGCCGGTGTCGGCGTCATCCTTATGGTGCTTCTTCTCCTCTCCTTCATGGCGGACTACGCAGCCAAAGGCGACGAGCGAGGTTGCCGGCGCGACCAGCAATCGAGTCGCGTACCTGCAATTCGGCATGAACGCCGACACGCTGCGTCGTGCCGACCCGGCAGACCTCACCGAGGTCGAAACACTGCTCACGATTCCCCACGCCGCCGAGTACGGCATCCTGCCCTCGATTTCGCCCGATGGCGACCGCTTCGCCTACACGGCGCTTGAGGCGGGCCTCGCATCGCCGGGCCCAGACTCGCCGGCCCAGCTCTGGGTGGCCGGCATCAGCGATGCCGACCCGCGCATGCTGACCGAGGGCGTCGACCTGCTGGTGCACCCGGTCTGGACACCCGATGGCGAGTCGCTGGTGTACCGGCGCAGCACTACCGGCGCGCACACGTTGGCCCTGATGGACGCCGATGGCGGTGAGGAGCACATCGTTGCTTACTCCGAGACCGAGGCGTTGTTCCCTGCCGGCTTCGTACAGGGCAGCAGCCACCTGCTCTACGTGGGCCTGAGCGAGGATGGCGGCTCGCATCTCTACGACGTCGAGCTCGCCAGCGGAGTCGCCACCCAGATCGCGACGCTCTCCGGCGGCCTGACGCGGGAGTGGGCGCTCTCGCCCGATGGTACCCGCCTCGCCTTCCTCGACATCGCCTTCAACGAGACGGCGATCGCCTCGCGCGCCGCCGTGCTCGACATCGCCAACGGCGGCGTGACGCTGATGACACCTGCGGATGAGGTCGCCTTCGGTCCGGTGTGGAGCGATGCGGGCGAGCTCGCCGTCGGCACGTTCGACGAGACGACGCGGGACGCCGCGCTGCTCATCGTCGACGGCGATTCGCGCTCGAACATCGCCGGTCCTGCCACCGGCTTCGACGTGCCGCTCGCGTACAACCCGACCGCCGATGCCTACCTGGTGTCGAGCTTCGAGAACGATTCGATTACTGCACCCGGCCGCGCGACGCTCACGCTAGTGGGCTCGGACGGTACACGACAAACCATTGCGGAAGGCGAGGTGACCCTTGTCGGTTGGACTCATCCCTAGACTGCGGCCCCTGTTGGCCCACAAGTCGCTGGCCTTGAAAGGGCTGCTGGCCCTCTCGCTGGTGGCGGTTACCCTGGCGCTGCAACCGGCCGATGCCGCCGATGCCGACGACGAGGGCTGCGCCTTCCCGTTCACGCCCACGACGTACGAGGGCCTGCGTGACCGCAAGCTCTTCCTCGACACGATCGAGCTGGCGTCGTTCAACATGCTCTTCCCCGGCGACCCCTACTTCGGCCTGCCCGACATCGAGGTCGGCAACCGAAGCTCCAGCCGCGACAAGGAGCCGGGCAAGGTACCGTCCGTGCTGCTGAAGTCCATCGCCTACATCGAGTCTTCATCGCGCAGGGCTCCGGCGAAACGCCCTTCGGCTCCATCGGCCCGTCGCTGGTCGCGTTCGACTGCGGCCACGGCGTCACCCAGGTCACGACCGGCATGACGGTGCCGACAGGTGAAGCAGGCCGCGGCTCCCCGGAGCAGGCGCTGGTGGCGACACACTTCGCGTACAACATCGCCCGCGGCGCCGCCATCCTCGTCGACAAGTGGAACGAGGCGCCGGAGGAGAACCCGATCGTCGGTTCGGACACCGGCGGCTTCCCTGCCGTGCTCGAGAACTGGTATTACGCGATCTGGAACTACAACGGCTTCACGGGGCCCGGCGCCAACCGCAGCAACCACCCCATGGACCCGATCTACGGCTCCTGGCCGCGGACGTCTTATAGCTGCGGGCCGGAATCGGACGGGCTGGGGCACAACCGCAGCAATTACCCTTACCAGGAGCTCGTCATCGGCTGTGCGAACAACCCACCCGTCGTGGACGGCGAGCCTCTGTGGCAGGCGCAGCCCGTGACCCTGCCGGACCTCAACAATCCGGACGTGAGCGAGGCGCTGGACCTCGACAACTTCGTCTTCCCCTACGCGCACATGGACATCAAGACGCCGCAGCCCTTCCACGTGGACGAGACGCAGCCGCCGGACGCCAGCCTGCGCGACACGATCGTCGGCCACCCGTCGATTGCCGTCAGCGACCCGACCTTGAGCATCGGCTACACGGACGAAGCCGGTTCGACCACCGAGATCGTCGACGTGTTCAACACGGGCACGGGCGTCCTGGCGTGGTACGCCATCCCGTCGGCGCCGTGGCTCTCGGTGCTGCCCTACACCGGCGTCGCCGTCGGCCTGGACTACGAGTGCAACCAGGGCGTCGACTGCGACCGCGCCGGCCACCTGGAGATCACGGTCGACCCGAGCCAGCTTCCGGCCGGCGTGACGGAAGGCCAGATCGTCCTGCAGGCCCTGGGCACGACGCAGCAGCAGGTGGTGAACGTGCGGGTCAACCGCGTCATGCGCCTGGGGGCACCGGGAATCACGAGTAACTAGGGTCGTCGGTTGTCGGTCGTCGGCTTTCCGTCCGGCGAGAGACCTCCTCGCTGTTTCCATCAGCGGTCGGACGCTAAGACCGGCTACCGGATAGGCCGATGCTATACTGAGGTGCAAATGCTTTCACGATACTTCTCCGACGTCCGCCGCAATCACGCTCTGGAACACGCCACCGTCTCGGTGCTGCTCGGCAGGGTCGGCCCCGACATGCGGGTCGCCGGCCGTGCTTCCGCCGATGGCTTCTTCCTGTTCGCAGACGCTCCCCGTGAGCTCCTGACGGAGTGCGTGAACGAGGCGCTGACCCGCCTGCAGCGCGGCGAGGGCTACTGGGCCGTGACGCCGCATTGCGGCACCAACATCGCGACGGCGGGCATCCTGGCCGGCCTCGGCTCGGCGCTGGCGCTGGGCAACGGCAAGCGCTCCGACCGCATCGGCGGGGCGATGGTCGCCAGCATGGCCGCGATCATCATCTCGCAGCCGGTGGGGCGCTGGATCCAGAAGTACATCACGACGAGCCCGGACCTCGAAGGCGTCGAGGTGGTCTCGATCGAGACGAAGAACGAGCGCTTCTACAAGGTGCGCACCAGACGCCAGGCCGACGCGCCAGAACCGGTTCTCACGGCCTGACGGTGTCGCACGTCCACACGTCCCTGTAGCTCAGAGGATAGAGCGGCCGCCTTCTAAGCGGCGGGTCGCAGGTTCGAATCCTGCCAGGGACGCCATTCAATTCCATCGAAATGTAATGCGGTTGGTTCTACGAAGAAGGCGGTTCGGGAGGTCTGTCCGATTGTGTTGGCGTAGTCACTGAATTCCTGATTGCCGCCAATTACTTCCCATGAAGCTCATGATCGTAGCGCAAGTGGACAGGTCAGGCTCCCTCCAATCCTACTGCGATTCCGGCACCGACACCGAGAGTCATCGATGATCGTTGCCGACTCTATCCCCTAAGCTTCCTAGCCGTCGACGAAAGGATCTCGATCAGAGCTGTCGTGGCGGGTGGGTCTGGCGGCTCGCCGTAGGTGGCGGCGTAGATGTGGCGGACGTTGTCTGAGAGCTCGGTGGTGTAGATGCCCGGCGTCCGGTGTGCATGCAACGCAAGTCCGTTGAGTATGGCAACACCCATTCCTGCGGCTACCAAAGACTGAGCAATTATCGTGTCATCGAAAGTGTGGACCATCTGTGGCGAGAAGCCAGCCCGTTCGCATGCTGTAATCGTGCCCGCTCGACAGTGCTCGCAGCCTCCAACGAAGACGGACCCGATGTGGTCCTCGAGACGCTGATTGGGTTGGTTGCTAACGAGGTACAGGGGGTCATCCAGCAGGTGGGTGAGCCGCATCCCTTCTGTCTCCTGGGGAGTTTCGGCGTGCTGGAAGATCAAGGCAATGTCGACGTGTCCCGAACGCAGCATTTTGAGACCCTCAGCCGGGTGGGCGTCGACCAAGGTTAGCTCGATTCCCGGATACAGCCGGGAGAGCTCGGTTGCTGCCTTCGGCACGAGCGTGCTGAGGACGGTCTGGAATCCGGCAAGTCGTATGCGTCCGGCACGAAGTCCGACATGAGCGGCCAACTCGTTGGATGCAGCGTCAAGCCGCCCCAGGATCTCTCTCGCCCGACCCGCCAGTAGCATTCCTTCGGGCGTGAGTCGGATCCCGCGGCCAACTCGTTGGATCAGCGTGGCCCCGGTGGCGGCTTCCAGGCGCGCAAGGTGGTGGCTAGCCGATGGCTGGGAGTAATGAAGCTCCTTCGCCGCTTCAGTCACTGATCCATGGCGGGCAACCGCATCAAGCACCTTCAGGTGCGTCAGGTTCAACATCGGCCAAGTGTATCATCAGGTTTCCTTATGAATTATCGCCAAATTTGGCATTTGACGTCATGACAATGCAGCAATCATCATCGCTTCATGGCCGAGCTGATCCGCCGACGCTTGACCAGCAGGGAGGGAAAGAGCCGTAATGTCACTCGTCCGCGTCCACAACTTCTCCATCTCACTCGATGGCTTTGGCACAGGTGAGGGTCAGAGCCGCGACGCACACTTCGGTCACGCCGGGGAACGTCTGCACGAATGGATGTTTGCCACACGATTCTGGGGCAACATGGTCGGCCAGCCCGGCGGTGGCGGCGGGGTTGATAACGTCTTCGCCCAGGAGCATGGGCCGGGCATTGGCGCCGAGATCATGGGTGCAGGAAAGTTCGGCCACCCAGGATGGCATGAGGATCGGGAGTGGAAGGGCGCCTGGGGTCCCAACCCGCCGTTCCACACCCCGGTCTTCGTCCTCACGCATCACTCCCGCCCGTCAATCGAAATGGAGGGGGGCACGACGTTCCACTTCATCGACGCTTCGCCTGCCGAGGCCCTCAAGAGGGCTCGCGACGCCGCGGGCGGTCAGGACGTACGCATTGGCGGGGGGCCCACTGTGGTCCGTGACTTCCTTGCTGCCGGGCTCATTGACCATCTACACGTCGTGGTGGTCCCGATCCTGCTCGGCCGAGGCGTACGCCTCTGGGACCGACTGGAGGGCCTCGAAAAGGACTACAAGATCGAGGCAATCTCCTCGCCCAGCGGCGTCACGCACATGACGTTTACTCGTGCGGGTGCCTGAGCCGCACGAGTCCGCTAATACGGGTAAACTTGGTTCTCTGGCGTATCAGGGAGGTGTCGATGTGTGGTATCCAGAGCCCCAGTACACAGGTGAGAACGGCGAGACAAATACCCAGTTCAGACCTGCCGCCAAACCACCCGAAGTTGCACTTGGTCCCGGCAGCGTATTGAGCTATCTGGCGACAGGTGGAAGTACGAATCGTGAGTTCGGCCTCTACGCAGTCCAACTCGCCCCGAACGCAGGGACTACAACCCATTTCCACCGCGCCGTCTCCGAGGCGTTCTACATCGTCTCAGGCACGCTGAGCATCTTCGATGGCGCCGACTGGCTCAATGCTGGGCCCGGTGATTTTCTCTACGTGCCTATCGGCTCCCTGCATGGCTTTCGCAACCAGTCGAACGAGGCAGTATCCTTGCTGAATCTCTTCGTACCCGGTGCCGATCGCGAAGGCTACTTCGAAGGGCTGGCAGGACTGGCGCAGCTCAGCGACGCGGAGCGGCTGAAGTTCTTCCACGCTCATGACAGCTACTTCGTCGATGCCGGTGGCGGCCCTTCGGTCAGCAGCAAGAGTTGAGCCTCCGGGGTTGCCAGGCACTGGCAGTGGCAGGGTGGAAGGTATCCGGCCCTCCTGGGTGATCCCTCTCCCAAACCTGGATTACAATCGCATTGCGCTGATACACCGATGTCTAAGCCGTTCTGCTCTGGCCACCAAAGTGGTGGATCTGGGGTCGGTTCTCAGATTCAAAACCGTTACGCCGCTAAGTCGCCAGCGTTAGCGTTGCTTCTAAGCGACGGGTCGCAGGTTCGAATCCTGCCAGGGACGCCAAACTCTCAAGCGCTTGCTGCGTGCTCACCCTTGCCCAGGCCACTTCTGGCGAGCGTCATCTACCCATCAGCGACCGCCAAAGCAACTGCACAGGCGAAGGCCTTTCCCGAATGGGCCATCTCATCGGACACACGCCAAGCCCTCAGACATCTATCGTTTTCATAAATTATTCAGGTTTTTGGCTCTCTTGCGTTGACAGGCAGTCTTCTACGAGTGTATTCCAACAGTAGATAGCCTGTGGGGCAGGAGACCGCAGCGGGCTTCGGAATGGGTTTCCGAATCCTCCCGCAGCGCTCAGTCCAACGAGGAGTTATCATGCGCGCTCTTTCCCCACTCCAGTCTGCCCCGGCGACCCGAAGCGCCATCGCAGCACCATCAGCCGGAGAGTCCGGCGTCGGTGAGTCCCTCTTCTTCCCGCCTGTTCCGATTCCGCCGTTCGCCGGTGAGTCCGGCGTTAGTGAGTCCTGGTTCCCGCTGCCAATCCCACCATTCGCCGGTGAGTCCGGCGTCAGTGAGTCCTGGTTCCCGCTGCCCATTCCGCCCTTCGCCGGTGAGTCTGGTGTCGGTGAGTCGCTCTTCTTCCCGCTGCCAGTACCGCCGTTCGCCGGCGAGTCCGGCGTCACGAGCTAGCTAGAACACGATCGCCGGCAAGCTGGTATGACGTTGCCCGGTGGCATCGATGGTGTGGCCGCCGTTCCCGGTCTTGACGCATTGCGGACACGGACCGGCGGCGGCTCACCCTCGGTTCGAGTTGCCCTCCTCGATGGCCCTGTGGACCGCAGCCATGGTTGTTTCACGACCACACGCTTCGCGATTCCGCCAGAGCCGGAGGACGGCCAACACCCATCGATGCCCCACGGCACGTCCGTCGCAAGCCTGCTGGTGGGCGGCCGAGGCAGCCCGCTACATGGCGTCGCGCCTGAAGTAACGCTCCTTACGAGGAACATCTATCCGCCAGACAAGCGCGTCGTGTCCCAGCTCGACCTCGCCCGGTCGATCGAGTGGGCAATCGGAGAAGGGGCTCACGTTATCAACCTGAGTGCGGGCCAATATGTCGACTCGGCTCATGCCGAAGACCAGCTCGCCAGAGCGGTGCAGCGGTGCGACGAGGAGAATGTCCTGCTCGTGGCCGCTGCAGGCAATGACGGGTGCCCCTGCCTGCACGTCCCGGCAGTGCTTGACACGGTGCTGGCGGTTGGCGCCCTCGACAGCCATGGCAGCCCCTCCGACATCTCGAATTGGGGTGAGTCGTATCGTCGCAACGGCGTCCTCGCGCCAGGGGAGCACCTGATGACGGCGGAGGCGAATGGCGGCGTGGTGGCTCGAAGCGGCACCAGCCTTGCGACGCCGATTGTCGCGGGGACGGCTGCCCTGTTGCTCAGCGAGATGGCTGAACGCGGCGAGCCGCTTGACCCACGGCGCGTCCGTCAGGCCATCCTGGCCGGTGCCGATCGCTGTGACCATCTTTCCGGGTTGGAATGCAACCGCTACCTAGTAGGAACCTTAAATGCTGACCGAGCGTGGAGGATCATGACAAACGAAATCGGCACAACGATTGAAGAGCAAACCCTTTCAAAGCCCGGCGCCACGGCAGCGTGCGGGTGTGACCAACCGGTAGAAACCCAGTTCGCCGCCACGTCCAGTGGCGCCGAGGTGGGGCTGTCGGCGGTGCCGGCACCGGCCGTTACCTCGGCATCCATGGACGGCCCGCGGGCTTCAGCGGCGTCGCGGCCGAGGCTCGTAGCGCCTTCGGCCGTCGAGCCCCAGATGGCGCCGGGAAGCGACAATGCCCTCGTGTACGCCCTCGGCACGCTCGGTTACGACTTCGGCACGGAAGCTCGCCGGGACACTTTCAAGCAGCTGATGCCGCCCGTGCAGTTTGGCGACAGCGCCGTGCCGGCCAACCCATATGACGCGCGTCAGATGGTCGACTATCTCAACCAGGACCTTTCGGAGGCCCGCTCCCTGATCTGGACCCTGAACCTGGAGCTAACACCGGTCTATGCGATCGAGCCCGGCGGCCCGTTCGCCCGCGAGGTCTACGCCAAGCTGCGAGACCTCATGGAGGGTCAGGTGGCCGTTGCGTCCGACGAGAGCTACGTCGAGCGGGTGAGCGTACCCGGCCATCTGACGGGAAGGTCGGTGCGCCTGTTCAGCGGTCAGATCGTGCCCGTGATCGAGCCGGGCGATGGGCGCGGCCTCTACGGATGGAAGGTGCATGACCTCGTTTCGACGGCGATCGAGGCCGCGCAGGCGAGGAGCGAGACCGACGCGGACGAGGAGATGCTGCACCGGTCGCTGCAAGGCTTCCTCAGCCGGATTTACTACGACCTGCGAAACCTCGGCATGCTTTCGCACGACCGGGCGCTCAACTTCGCGGCGACGAATGCCTTCCAGGCAGCTCATACCTTCGCAGAGGCGGTAGTGCAGGGCATGGAGCTCGACGCAATCGACGTGGAGCCGAGCCCGTTCGGCCGCATGGACAGCGACTGTTGGGACGTGAAGCTCAAGTTCTTCGATCCGGAGAATAGCCGCCGAGCGCGAAGGGTGTTCCGCTACACCGTCGACGTCAGCGACCTGATGCCGGTGACGCTCGGTGACGTGCGTTCGTGGTCTACGAGCTCATGACGATGCATCGGCCGCCTCAACCGGCGCCGGTGCGGCGGCCGCACTTCGTCCAGCCTCACACCTGTGTCGAGGTCGATGGTGGCCCGCTCTCTGAGCTTCTGTCGATCCGGATGAAGCTGCTCCACGGCGCCAACTACAACGATCCGGCGCCCTACGTGCAGGCCCATTACGATGTCATGCGGAGGCGGTGATGGCTGACTCCAAGTCAGGACCCTCGGGCATCTTCCAAGCCGTCGCCAAGACGATCGAGGGCGACAGCCAAGCCCGGGGCCGCGAAGCCGAAGACGGCGAAGCGGCTTAGCGCCGAAGAGTTCGCTGAAATTCTGCGCCATCGGCACGCCGGCACCGGATTGACTGACTACGGCTTCTGGTACGACCTGCTGAGCTATGCAGCCTCGTCCGAAACACTGCCGGCTCGGCGTGGCCGGATCTGGGCGTGAGGTGAAGTACCTCGAGATCGCCGGAATGGCAGAGTTGCGGGCCGCTGCGCGCGGCGATGACCCAGTCACGATCGCGGTTATCGACGGGCCTCCGGACCTTAGCCACCCCTGCTTCAAGGGCGCCGACGTTACGGTCGTCGATCGCCCGTGGGACGACCGTGTCGAGGGCGACGAGGGCTTCGTGAGGCACGCGACTTTTGTCGCGAGCACGCTCTTCGGTCAACCGGGCACTTCCGTGGAAGGGATCGTTCCTCACGCCAGGGGCTTGATTATCCCTGCCGGCTACGATGAATCGACCGGCGACGTCGACCTTCTGCGGCTGGCCCGATCGATCGAGTACGCCATCAACCTCGGTGTCGACCTGATCCACATGGCCTTCTGCCTTCCGACTGCCACAGGGCGGGTCGACGAACGGTTCGACCGGTCCGTGCAGGCGGCGCTCGCGGTCGGCATCGGGATCATCGCTCCCGTCGGCAACGACACGAACGAGTGTCAGTGCCAGCCGGCGATATCGCCGGGCGTGCTGGCTGCAGGTGCGCTCGATCCGGAAGGCAGGCCGTTCGACTACAACAACAGTGGCGGGATCCTTCGGGAACAAGGTGTTTACACCCTCGGTGACTTCGCCGCCGCCATCGACAACGGCGAAGTCAAGGCCTTTCATGGGTCGAGCTGTGCAGCGCCCATCGTCACGGGTGTAGCAGCGCTGCTGCTCGGACGCCTCAGGCGTGTCCACGGTCACGGCAGTTTCGACCAGGTACGGTCCGCGATCCTGAGCACGGCTACACCACTGCCGGAGGGATCTGTCGATGGTCCGAAGCTACGCGGTGTAATCGACATCAGCGCGGCCGCGAGCGTGTTGGGTGTAACTGGGGTCGCCCCGTCCATTTCGCCCTCGGTCCTACCAGCGCCGAAGCCCACCTACGTCTTTGCAATCGGCTCGCTCGACTACGAGATCCCGGACGAGACGACACAGCGGCTCTTCGCCCAGCGTATGGGGGCGCCGGAAGACCGCCGAATGATGGTCCAGCACCTCCGAGAGAATCCGGCCGACGCCGCTAACCTCACGTGGCTGCTAACCGACCGGTCGGCACCAATCTATTGCATCAAGCCCGTCGAAGGGTTCGCCGACGAGATCCACGGCCACCTGGTTGAGATCCTTGCGGCGTCGGTCGGGCTTGGGGAGATCTCCGTCGAGCGGATGAGCCTGCCGGGCATCACCTACCCCGGCGCCACCTCCACGCTCCGATCGGGCGAAGGCGTGGCGAACGTGGTTGTGGCCGACCTGCGCGGCATGCATGCCTGGACGACCGAGCAAGTTGTGGACGAAGCCATAGCGGCAAACGGCCTCGACCGCGAGGCGGTCGCCCCGGGTGCACACGCATTGCTCGGCGCCATCTACGCTGAGCAGGGCACCGGCATGCGAGGCCTCGACCGGGCCCGCAACTTCGCGGGCACCAACGCCTTCCAGGTCGTGCGCTCGGTCGGCCTTGCTGCGGCAATGAACATGCGCTTCGTTGCTCTGGACCTGGAGCCGAGTGCCTTCTGTCGCGTCGGATCGGTGTGCTGGGACATCGTCCTTCGCTTCGGCGATCCAGACGCAGGCCTCCGTAGCGACCTCGAGTGCCGGTTCACCGTTGACGTCAGCGATGTCCATCCGGTGCTCGTCGGTCCGCTCCGAAGCCGGCGGCGACCGCGGCAGCCTCAGGGCGCCGTGCAGCCGTAGTTTTCGCAGCCGGGCTGTTGCGTGGGCTTACTCGAGCTTCAGGCCGCCCTCGACGACTGCCAGGGCGCGCTCCATCTCGTCCTGGAGCGGCGTGGCGTAGCCGGAGTCGTACCAGTGGCGAATGGCGGCTATGAGGGCGCCAACGAGGACTGCAGCAATGACCTGCACTTCGAGGTCGCTCTGCGGCGGCCGGAGGCGTGCGCGAGTGACGCCGCAACCATCTCCGCAAAGGCGTTGGTCTGCTCCAGTTGCGCCGCCCGCAGCGCCGGCTCTTCGAAGAGGATGCGGGTCAGCCGCTTCGCGTGCTCCTCGTTGGACTCGAAGTAGTCGGTCAGCACCTGGGCCACGGCTCTGCGCACAGCCTCGACCGGCGAATGGCCTGACATCTCCGCCCCGACCGCCTCGATGAACTCGATGTCGCCCTCGTCCCAGAGCACGAGTTGCTCCTTCGTGCCGAAGTAGCGGTAGACGGAGCTCGGCGAAACTTCCGCAGCGGCCGCGATCTGCTCGATCGTCACGTTCACGAAGCCCGACTGGTCGAACAGGTCCAGGGCCACGGCCTGGATCCGACGCATCGCCGCTAGCTTCTTGCGCTCCCTCAGGCCACCCTCAGCGGTCATAGCGTCCATTCTAAGGTTCTTCGGCTAATTTAGACAGTGACTTGACAATGACAGTGACTGGCATATTCTGGATGCAACGGAACTGCGTGTCACTATCAAAAGACATAGGCTCGCAAATCATCCGGGAGGCAGACGACATGAACGGAGATGCCGGCCTTGCGATCGAGGCCAGGGGACTGACGAAGACTTTCGGCGAGACCCGCGCCGTGGACGGCATCGACCTGGACGTACGTCGAGGCTCTGTACACGGCTTCCTTGGTCCTAACGGCGCCGGCAAGACCACGGCGATTCGACTCCTGGCCACCCTGCTGCGCCCAGACGCGGGCAACGCGACGATCCTGGGCCACGACCTGCTGAAGGAGCCCGATGCCGTGCGCAGCTGCATCAGCCTCACGGGCCAGTATGCCTCCATGGACGAAGACCTGACCGGCTTCGAAAACCTCCTGCTGCTCGGTCTACTGCTCGGGTTCACGCGGTCGGAGGCAAAGCAACGCTCCGCCGAGCTGCTGGATGCCTGCGGCCTCAGCGATGCGGGCGGCCGGCAGGTGAAGACCTATTCCGGCGGTATGCAGCGCCGGCTCGATATCGCGGCCAGTATCGTCGTGACACCGGAGCTGCTGTTTCTGGACGAGCCCACGACCGGCCTGGACCCACGCAGCCGTAACGAGGTCTGGAGCCTGATCCGGGCACTCGTAGCTCAGGGCACGACTGTGCTGCTCACCACGCAGTACCTCGACGAGGCCGATCAGCTAGCGGACCGGATCTCGGTCATCGAACGCGGCAAGGTGATAGCAGAGGGCAGTCCCGGCGAGCTCAAGGCATCGGTCGGCGCCGGCGCTGTGCACGTGCGTCTGCGCGACCCAGCCCAGCGGCCCGACGCTGAACGTCTGCTCGCCCGAGAGCTTCGGACCTCCGTTGCGCTGGACAGCGACCCGGCGTCGCTTACAGCCCGCGTCTCTGACGTGCAACTGGTCGAGCGCGCCCTGACTGCGCTGTCTGCCGAGAACATCCCAGTCATCGAGTTCGCCTTTGGCGAGGCGAGCCTGGACGAGGTGTTCTTGGCCCTCACCGGCCACGTCGCTGTTCAAGAACCCGAGAAGACGCAGGAGGTGTCGAAATGACGACCGCCACGCTACCCAACCAACGCCACGACAACCTCACCGGCGCCCTTTCGAGACGAGCGCGGCCTCCCCGCGCCAGCGCGTTTGCGGCCTCCCGTGCCTTCGCCTGGCGCTCGGTGCTCAAGGTGAAGCACGTCCCGGAACAGCTGCTGGACGTGCTGGCGATCCCGGTGATCTTCACCCTTATGTTTACTTACCTGTTCGGTGGCGCGTTAGCCGGGTCGACCGGCGAGTACCTGCAGTTCCTGCTGCCCGGCACGCTGGTCATGACGATACTGCTCCTGACCATGTACACAGCGATCGGCCTCAACGCCGACATCACGCGCGGCGTATCGGACCGCTTCCGCACCCTGCCGATCTGGCAGCCCGCACCGATCATCGGCGCCCTTGTCGGTGACGTCGGGCGCTACCTGATCGCATCGGGTCTCGTGCTGGGCCTGGGATTCGCGATGGGCTTCCATGCGCCCGGCGGCGTCACGGGCGTAGTCGGTGCGCTGGCGTTGATCCTCGCGTTCGCGTTCAGCATGTCGTGGATCTGGACCGTGCTGGCGATGGTGATGCGATCGCCGAACTCGATCATGAACATGGGCATGATGGTGCTGTTCCCGCTGACGCTGGCCAGCAACGTCTTCGTCGATCCCGAAGACGACGCCGAGGCTGGCTGGAGGCGTTCATCAAGGTCAATCCAGTGAGCCACCTCGTGACCGCAGTGCGTGGTCTGATGTATGGCGACGCCACTTCGGGGCAAGTCGTCTGGGTTCTCGTCGCCTGTGTCATCCTCGTAGCCGCGTTCGCGCCCCTGACCATGTGGCTGTACGCCCGTGAGCGCTAGCAGTACCCACGGGTGTCGCATCAAAGCACGCGAGACATCGCACTGCGAACTGGATAAGCTTCGGCGAGCCATGCCCGACCTGTACCCGGAAATCGAGCCTTACGCGCACGGCCACCTCGACCTCGGCGATGGCGATCGCGTGTACTGGGAGACCTGCGGCAATCCGGAGGGCAAAGCGGCGCTCGTGCTGCACGGCGGGCCCGGATCCGGGTGCACGCCCTGGATTCGCAGGCTGTTCGACCCGGCCGCGTACCGAGTCGTGCTGTTCGACCAGCGCAACTGCGGCCGCAGCACACCGCACGCCGGCGCCCTCGAGACGGACCTCGCGCACAACACGACGCAGCACCTGATCGAGGACATCGAGCACCTGCGACAGCACCTCGGCATCGAGCGCTGGCTCGTGCTCGGTGGCTCCTGGGGCAGCACACTCGCGCTCGCGTACACGGAAGCACACCCGGCGCACGTCAGCGAGCTAGTGCTGTTCGGCGTCACGACCGGCCGGCATAGCGAGGTCGACTGGCTGTTTCGGGGCGGCCTGGCGCGCTTCTTCCCGGCGCAGTGGCAGCGCTTGCTGCACGGGCTGCCTGAGGAGCTTCGCGACGGTGACGTAGTCGAGGGCTACCACCGGCTGCTCAACGACGCCGACCCCGTCGGTACAAGAACACGCGGCCGAATCGTGGTGCCTGTGGGAGTCAGCGACGCCGGCGTGGCCGCCGACAGACGGGCTGGCCGAGCGGTTCAGAGACCCTCGATACGCCCTCGGCTTCGCGCGCATCGTCACGCACTACATGCGCAACAACCTCTGGCTGGAAGACGAGGTGCTGCTGCGCAACGCAGGCAGACTCGCGGGCATCCCGGGCGTGCTGATCAACGGACGCTTCGACTTTCAGGCGCCGCTTGGCAACGCGTGGGCGCTGAAACGCGCCTGGCCCGCCGCCGAGCTTATCGTCGTGGAAGACGCGGGGCACGCGGCGCAGCACGGCGGCATCGCGAGCGAGATCGTGCGCGCGACAGACCGGTTCGCTCACCTGACCTAGAATGCTCGGGTGCTTTCGAGGTCGGTGCTGCCTTCCATTGTGTTTTGGGTCGTGCTTGCAGCCGTCTTGCGCGTGGGCGTCGTGCCGCCGGAGTCCTGCGGCGACACCGATCCGGCCGCGCTGGAATCGGCCGCCCGCGCTTCGGCGGCGTGGATCATGCGCAACCAGCACGACGACGGCTCGTACACTTATGTCTACCTATCTGACTCCGACACGATCCCGGACGACTACAACATCGTGCGCCATGCCGGCGTGACGATGTCGCTCTATCAAGCGGCCGGCTACTTCGAGGACAGAAAGATGCTCTCGGCGGCAGATGCCGGCATGGGGTGGCTGGTCGACCATCTGGAGAGCCGCCACGGCTGGAGTGCGCCCGTGCTCGGTGAGGACGAGGTGAGCCTGGGCGCTGTCGGCCTCATGACCGTGAGCCTCGCCGAGCGCCGCCTCGTCACGGGCGACACGCAGTACGACGGCGTCATGCATGACCTCGGGCGCTTCATGCTGGCCGTGCAGCACGAGGACGGCGGCTTCGGCACCGGCTGGGACCTCCGCACCGATTCGGCCATCGCGGGCACGTCGCGCTACTACCCGGGCGAGGCGCTCTGGGGCCTGGCGCTGCTGGCGGAGGCGTTTCCGGACGAAGGCTGGGACGACGCGGCCTGGAAGGCGTTGGACTACATCATCACGAAACGGGACGCCGAAGCGGGTATCGACTTCCCGCCTTTGCCCGACCAGTGGCTGGCCTACGGGCTGGCGGAGATGGCAGACTGGGGCCTCGCCGACCGCGACATCGAGCACGCGACGGCGCTGGCCGGACGCTTCGGGCTGCTGGTACGCACCTCGGCGCAGCGCCAGGGCGGGGCCATCGGCAGGCTGGTGAAAGGCCGAGAAGCGCGTGCGGCTGGGCTCGGCACCTGGGTAGAGGGTCTCGGGTCGATGTGGCGTCTGGCGTCGCTGGACCCTCGATTCGCCGGCGAGCAACCGAAGATCGAAGAGCGCCTGGTGTGCTCGGCGGGCATCCTGGCCGCGAGGCAGACCGACGCTGACGAAGCCGCCGACAGCGCGCGACCGGGGCTGGTCGAGGGCGCCTGGGTGCAGCGGGGCGAGACACGCATGGACGACCAGCAGCACGCCCTCTCCGGCCTGATCTATACCCTGCGCGCGCTCAAGGGCCTGCCGCGCGTATCCGACACCCCGGTACTGGTGACGCCATGAACGACTTCACGCGAATCGCCGTCGCCCTCTTCGCGGTGCTGAACGCGCCGGGCGTCCTGGGCGCCTTCAGCGCCATCGCGACCGGCAGCGCGTCAGAGCGCCTGAAGCTCATCGCGGGCGTGCTGGGGCTGACGTTCGCGGTACTCCTGGCCACGGCGCTGCTCAGCGACAGCGTGCTCGAGTGGCTCAACATCACGCCGGAGAACTTCCAGCTCGCCGCGGGCATCGTCATGCTCACGTTGGCGCTGCGACTGCTCTGGACGGGCGGACTCGGTGCGCCCAACTTGGCCCCGCGCTTCTGGGGCGCTCTGTCGCTGGTGCTCTCGCCCGTGGCTGTCGTGGCGATGCTGAGCTACAGCGCCCGCTTCGGCACCGGCACCTCGATAGGCGCGATGGGGCTTGCTGTGCTGGTCTCGGGATGCCTGCTGATGGCGTCGGCATGGCTGGGCCAGCGCCTCGGGACCGTGGGCCTCGGAGCGCTGGCCCGATTCAACGGCGCCCTGATCGTCCTGCTCGCCGTCGAGCTGATCATCGACGGCATCCAGAGCGTCTAGGGACAGACTCAGGGCATGCCGAGCCCATACCCGAAGTAGTACTGGCCAGTCTTCTCCCACCACACCGGCGAAACCGCCAAGTGCTGATTGAGGGTGTGGATGTCGCGCAGGCAGCGGTCCAGCGCGCTACCGGCCTGAATCGCCGAGGTGCCGGCCAGCCGGTACATGCGGTCCACAACCTCCTCGCAAGCCGCCGCCGCGTGATTACAGGCCAGACGTCGCCGGGCCTCCAGCTCCTCCGGCACCATTTCGCCGGTGGTCACGGCGTTCATCATCTCTCCGGCAACCGTCTGCATGTAGGCCTTGGCCGACTGGTAGACCGCTTCCGTCCGGGCAAGCTCGGCATGCACGGTCGGGCGGGCCGCGAGGCCTGTCTGGCTCAGGGTCGGCGTCTTCTCCTTCGCGATCGCGACGAAGGCGTCGATCGCGCTGCGGGCGACTCCCAGCCCCACGCACGAGAGGGCCATGAGGAAGACCATCTCCAGCCGAATCTTGTACAGGTCACCCGCTACATGCGATTGAGATGCAAACAATGGGAAGCACCTGTGCGCTGGCACGAAGACATCTTCGGCGACGAAATCATGGCTGCCGGTACCTCGCATGCCCGTCGAGTTCCAGGTGTCGAGGATCTTGCACTCGGAAGCCGGGAGATACATCAGCGTGAAGTCCGGCATTCCGCCGGGGCCCATGCGCGGTGTGTCGCCTTCGAAGACGAGGCAGTTCGCGCCCAGCCAGGCCGAGTGCATGGACCCGCTCGCCAGCGGCCATCGCCCGGAGACGCGATACCCTCCCTCGACAGGTATCGCGCGACCACGTGGCACAATCGAGCCGGCGGTGAGCGGCTTTGGGTCATAGACCTCGTGAGCGCCGGCTTCAGGCAACAGAGCGGCCTGGAAGCCGCCGGTTGCGATGATGGTGAACACCCAGCCCGCAGCGCTATCGATTGCGGACAGGGCCTGCACGACCTCGAGGTAGTCCGGCAGCGGCAATTCGACGCCACCGAATTCCTTCGGTAGCCAGAGGTCCAGCAGACCTTCATGCTGCATCGCCTCGACAACGGGCGCCGGGAGGTTGCGATCGCGCTCGGCCTCGTCGCGATACTGCTCGATGACGGGCCGGATGCGCTCGACTGCCTGAAGGGCCGTGGTTCGATTTACGTTGGTTTCGGTTGCCATGTCTCTACTCCAATTCCCGATCTCAGTATTGCTACGGGAGCACGCGAACCTCGTCGACGTCCTCGGGGCCGAGAAGGATGCCCAGCGCCTCGTGCGCCTTGCGGACCGCGTCGGCATCCGGCGCCTCGGTGTAGCAGTACGTGTCTGCGTTGCCGATGAAGACGTTGAGTCCACGATCGCCGAACTCGTCGGCCTCACCTGCCTGGAGCCGCTGCCGGATGATCGTCAGCACCTCAGGGGGCAGGTTCGGATTCGTGGGGTGATGGTCGATGAACTTGGCCATGCCGGTCTCCTCTCGCTACGGACACCGGATGTGGGAGGCCGATGTCGTAATGCGATTCAAGCCTGAATGGCAATGAGCGCCATCGCCCGGACGTACCAAACCGAGATCACGCCGGCGTGGTACGAACGAACCATGAAGAACGAACGGGGCTAGATCAGGTCGTTCTGGAGCGCGAATGCCGTGGCTGCGGCCCGTGAAGAGACGCCGAGCTTGGCGAAGATGTTCTGAATGTGGCGGCGAGCCGTGTGATCGCTGATAACGAGCTCTGACGCGATGGCGTGGTTGGTCTTGCCGGCCACGACAAGGCGGAGTACTGCCAGCTCCCGATCCGTGAGGCCGCCCACGTGTTTGCTATCGGTTGCACCTGCAGTCGTGGCATGCAGACGGCTCAACGCGGGTATGGCGCCCAATTGCAGAAAGATTTGCTCGGCAGCTTCGAACTCAAGCTCGGCGTTTTCGAGATCGCCCAGGTCACGACAGCACCGACCGATCAGCACACGCACGCGCCCCGCCTCGTACGGCGCTTCGAGATCGAACCAGGCCTTCCAGGCTGGACGGAGACTCAGGAGCGCGGAACGAGCGTCACCTCTGGCCAACGCCACGGCCCCCACTGCCTGTAGCGCCATCGCCTGCAGGAACGGCGGTGTCCGCAGCGCATCGGCGACCGCTGATAGCTCCTCAGCAGCGCTGCTGGCCGCATCGAGGTCGCCAGCCTCGAGTAGCACTTCCACACCAGCGGACAGAAGAGCCGCTCGGGCCCGCGGGTCCTCCGTTTCGCCCAGCTCGCGGCGAATCGAGGTCCGCGCGGCATCGATGCTGCCCTGATCGAGGCGGAGCAGCGCCAGACCAGGATTCGTGGTCCGGCCGAGGCGACTGGCTTGCCGGTAAGCCTCCTCGGCCATCGCGTGCTCACCGCGGAGCCTGTGCACCTCGGCACGCTGGTACCAGGCCTCGGCGGTCGAGAGCCGGTCCGGCACCTGTGAAGTCATATCGCAGGCCTGCGTAGCTTCGGCGATTGCCTCCAGCCAGGCACCGTGGAATCGCAGGATTGCCGCGCGATGAGCGAGGCACTGACGCCGATAAGGGACCAGGCCGGGCTGAGCGGATGACCACCGGTCCAGCGATTCGGTCCAGACCTGGGCACGACGGGTTTCGAAGTTGAGCTCGCAGTCCTCGATAACGGCGCAGTAGGCGATCCCGGCGAACATCGGCTGCATATCTCCAGCCGTGATCGAGACCATCACGTCGTCGAATAGCGCCATGCCTTCCGTCACATGGCCCATTCGCACCAGGACCTGACCCTTGCCGAGCCGGCAGATCGCCGTGAGGTTCGGATCTTTGAAACGCTCGCCAAACGCGGCGACGTAGTCGAAGCCCATCTGTGCAGCTTCATGGTCACCCATGAAGAGGCACTGGATCGCGTTCACCATGAGCAGGTACCCGCGTTCGACGCAATCGGGACCGCCATCGTCCAGCAATCGCAGGCCTCGCGCTTGCCAGCCAGCGCTGCTAGCCGGGTCGCCCTCGATCATGAGCGCCAGACTCGACAGCCAGAAGGCGCAACGAGCGGCACCTCGGGAATCGTCGTTCTCCAGGTAATCGCGATGGGCGCGAGACCAGTAGGCTGTGCTATCGGTGTCGAGGCCAACGAGGTGGGCGGCCATGGCGAGCTGCTCGAGATCCGCCGGGACGAGCGGATTCACTCGATCCGCATCGAGGAACTGCGAGTGCGCGCTGCTCCAGTCGTGGCGGCGGTAGGCCTCTCGGCCCAAGGTTAGAGTCTCGGACGTGAACTCTCTCACGGGGCGCCCCATCGCAGCGTCCGCCTTGGGGGCGGCCTGCTAGGGGCCATTCTAGGAGACCGCAGTCGTCGACGTAACTAGCCTAGCTGCCGGCAGTCGGCTCCAGTTCCTTTGAGCGCTCGGCCCAGATGCGGTCCATCTCGTCCAGAATCTCCTGCGGCTGGCCGTAGAGGTGGCGGTTGCGCGGGGCCTTGCCCGCGTTGGCGCCGAAGTTGACGTTCGTGACGCCGCCGACGCGCGGCAGGTGCAGCTTGTGGTTCTTCTCGGCGTCTCGGATCACGCCCTTGGGGTCGCCGCCGTCCGCGACGACCTCGGCCTGCTCCAGCATCTTGCGCCGCATGAGGATCACGCCGCGGTCGCTCTCGCCCAGGTGCTCCTGCGTGCGGTCGGCGACGGTGCCCTGACCCACCCAGGCGATGAAATCCTGATTCATGACGTGGCTGCTGATCCAGCGCCCGGTCTTCTCGTCCTTGATCGGCGAGTACCAGTACGGGATGCGCTCCTGCTCGAAGGGCTCATCGCCGGGCACCGGGTTGTTGAAGATGGCGATGCTGAGGGTGTTGTCGTCGTCGATCGGCACACGGTACTCGAAGAAGCCGGTGAACAGCGCGTTGGGCCAGAAGCAGACCCGGCCCGTCGTCCACAGCTCGTCTTCTTCAGTCGTGTCCTGGCGGACTCGGCGGTAAACGAACCCGTACTCGAACTCATCGAAGCCCAGCTTGAGGTGGGTGGGAGCCCTCTCGTCCTTGCCCGCCATCTCGCTGCTCCAGTTGGAGTGCAGCCACTCGAAGTGCACCGGGTCGATGCTGTTCTCCTGGCACTGCATCCAGTTGCAGGGGATGGTCGAGCATGATCACCTGCTTGTAGCCGTTGACGTGGTAGTACTCCCAGTCCGGTACCAGCGGCGCCGGGTCCGGCCCCAGGTAGGCCCAGAGGATGCCCGACTTGGGCTCGATCTTGTAGGCCTTTATCTGGATGCGCTCCTTGTAGTTCGCCTCCGGGTGGGCGACCTCCTCGAAGGGCTGGTCGACGCAGTTACCCTGCTCGTCGAACTTCCAGCCGTGGTAGTTGCAGCGCAGCCCGCAGTCCTCCACCCAGCCGTAGGACAGGTCGGCGCGGCGATGCGGGCAGTGCAGGTCGACGAGGCCGTAGGTGCCGCTCTTGTCCTTGTAAATAACCAGGTCTTCGCCCATGAGCCGGATCTGCTTCGTGGGATTGTCATCGAGCTCGGCGACAGCCGCGACGGGCATCCAGTATCGGCGCAGAAGCTCGCCCATGAGCGTCCCCGCGCCCGTCTCCATGAGCTTCTGGTTCTCAGCTTCGCTCAGCATGGTCCGGCTCCTCCAGCGTTCTTGATTAAGTCCTTAATGGTTATCAAACGAAAACGTAGCAGTGCCTCGGACGCCTGTCAAGGCGAAGGGTCGCCGAGACCGTTCTTTCGCTGGGTGGCCAGCTACGGGACGGACCAGGGGGAGCCTCGATGCTCCTCCCTGGTCCGCTTCGGGGCTATGCGCCCGGCTTGCTCCCATCGAACCACCAGTGCGAATAACGGATGCGGTAGCTGTTGGCCGAGCCGCCGTTCCAGACGCGATAGTTGCCCACGACGGGCCAAACGACGTCGAAGTTGGTCTTGCCGCCCGGCCGCGCAGCAGCGTACTGCTTCTTCCGCGAGGTAGCGCTGCAGGTCGAGCACGATGGCCTTGCGCTTGTCGTCATCGAATTCGCCGTAGGCCTTGGCGAACTGGGCGTCGACGTCGGGGTCACCTTAGCCGTCGCCCGCGCCGGAAGCATCGAAGCCGTAGAAGCCAGCACCGCCCTTCGAGTAGTAGTCGAAGGCGAGGCGACCCACCGGGTCGGCGGACGGCGGCGGCGGTCCGAGCTTGGTGGAGATGCCCTCGAACTGGCCGCGGGAGTCTCGGTCTTTCGGCCCGAACTCCGGGCCATACTCCTGCGTGGTTGTTGGAGTGACGTGATGCCGATCTCCTTCTCCATGCCCTGGGTGATTTCGAGCCATTCGTGGAAGCTGGCGCCGTACTCCGTACCCGCGACGAAGCTGTCGACAAGCTCGAGGCCATCCGCGTAGCCGGCGGCCGACATGAGCTTCTTGGCCTCCTCGATGCTGTACTCGTAGTACTTGGCGTTGGGGCCGAAGTCGGAGCCCTTGGGATCCAGCCACCATCCCCCGGCGGTGTCCGCATCGAGGGCGGTGAGGGCGGTGTTCCAGCGCACCTCGCACCGGCAAGCCGGCGTCCTCGAGGTGTCGAAGTGTCGAAGCACCGTGTCGATCCAGAGGTCACGGTCGTAGGCCATCGAGAAGGCCTGGCGCACACGCTCGTCGCGCAGCTCTCGGCGTCATCCAACCGAAGATGCGGCGGTAGTTGGACGGCACGACCTCACCGCTGTAGACATCGATGTTGGGTACGTCCTGCTTCAGGCGCAGGACGTCGGGCTGGCGTACCGAGCCGGAGCCGGAGCCGCCCTCGATGAGGTGGATGTTACCGGCCTGAAGCTGAGCCGCCTTCGCCGCGTACTCCGACACGATTGGGAACTCGATGCCGTCGAAGTAGGGCCGCTCTGGGGTCCCAGAAGTTTTCGAAGCGCTTGAGCGTCCAGCCCTGCGGAGGTCTGATACTCCTCCAGGTAGTACGGGCCGGTGCCGACCATCGACGTGCGCAGGTCGAGGACGTTGGGGTCTTCTGCTTCCTTCGGCACACGATGTTGACGTTCTCGCGCGCACCGAACATCGCGAAGAATCGAGAAGTTGGGCTCCTCGAGCTTCACAACGATCGTGCTTGAGGTCCGGTGACTCTGACGGAGAGGATCGGCCCGTCCGGGTTGAGGGCGTTGGAGTACGCCGTGCGCTGGTTGCCGATCTCGGTGAAGCGCTTCCAGCTGTACAGGATGTCCTCGGCGTCCAAGGGGCGCCCGTTGACCGGCGCGATGTCGTGCCATGTCACACCAGAACGCAGCTTGAAGGTCACCGTGGTCTTATCGCCGGAGATCTCCCATGATTCCGCGAGGTCGCCGGTGGGCACGTCTTTGCTGCGGGCCAAGATGCCCCGGCTCAAAGCCGACCAGGCGACCGAAAACGGTCCGTAGAACGGCACCAGGGCGGTGTAGTTCTGATGCGGGTCGAGGGCTGCGCGCATCAGAACCGCGTGTGCCCTTGAGCACACCGCCGCGCTTGGCCTGCGCCGTGGTGTCAACGATTTCAGCCAGAATGCCCGAGGATGCGCGGTCGCTCCCGTGGCACCGGTGCTCCCGGTCGAGCCCGTCGCCGTGCTACCGGTGCTCCCCGATGCGCCGGTCGAGCCCGTGGCGCCCGTTGACCCAGTCGAGCCGGTGGGAGCTGAGGTGGCGGTGGGACTTGAGCCGCCGTCGTCGTCATCGCCGCACGCCGCGAGGAATAGCGCGGCCGCCGTTGCACCGCCTGACGCGGCCAGGGCGCGTCTTCGACTAACCCGCCTTCTTAGTGAGCGTGTCCAATAGCTTGCTTCCATGAGAATCCTCCCCAATTCATGAACCAAAGAATCATCAGCCGACCGGTACAAGGGACGGGTATTGGCAATTCCTCCTGCCATACGAGTTGGCCACTTCGTAGCATTTGTGAATTAAGCCACAAAGCATTAAGGGCTTAAGTATTGGCGCGGAAAAGTTATCGGAACCGCCCTACACTGTCAAGGGAAACTGAATCTTGGAATAAGAATTGCGAATTTATGGAGCAGGTGCGAGACGACTCAGTCCTGGTCGAGCCGGTCTGCCTGCTCGCGCACCTTGGCGAGTAGACGTTGGAGCTCGGTCCGCTCGTCAGTCGAGAGGGCCTGCATCGAGCTCTGCATGAACCGCACCATGTCGGGGACCAGGACATCGCAGAGGGCGACGCCTTCGGGCTTGAGGCGCGCGTAGGTCACTCGGCGATTCTCCGGGAAGATCACGCGCTCGACGAAGCCGTCCTTCTCGAGGGCGTGCAGGAGCTGCGTCACGTTGGGCTGCGAGGTGCCCATCTCACGCGCGATCTGGCTCTGCGGCAGCATGCGATCCGGCGCGAAGTAGATGGCGCGTAGCAGGGAGTAGCGGGCCGGGTTGATGTTGTATCGCTCGAGATGTCGGGTGACGGCACGGCCCATTGCGCCACCCGTATGGATGACGGCGAGATGGCCGGTGATCACCTCGGTGGGCGTATCCGGGAAGACCTCGTTGTAGCGCCGGGCACGACGCAGGAAGCTGTCTTCCGGGCTCTCGTCCGCCGCATCGCCGTTCGATGTCGTAGCTTCGTCTGCCTTGGTCACGCGACTGCCTCAGAGGAAGGATACTCCTCAGCTATCCGGGAGCGGCAGCCTCCACCGCAGCGCCAACGGCTCCGCCACTTCTGTGCGCCTCCGGCCGCGCCGGCGGTTTGACGAAAAGCAGGCAAACGAAGGCAATGGCAACGGCCACCGTCGAAATCAGCAGGCCGGCCGCGTACGTACCGAAGACGTCGCGCGTGAACGCCATCATGAAGGGCCCGCCGGAGAGCAGCACAGAGCCCAGTGGACGCCCGACGCCGCTGATGGCGCCGACGTGGCCGCGCCCGAAGTACACGGCCCAGACCAGGAAGTGAAACGGGATGTAGGCGCCCACGTAGAAGCCGATGAGGAACCCGTACGCCAGCGCCGGCGTGCCGACGCTGTCCGGAATCAGCAGGACCGAAGGGATGACGATCATGCCGTAAGCGGTGAGAAACAGCATGACCTTGCGCAGGTGCATCCGGTTCGAGAGCCAGCCCCAGGCGAACTTGGCGATGATCGAGCCGACGCCGTAGGCCACGAGCGCCGTGGCGGCGACGTCGAACTCCTGACCGCGGTCTTTGAACATATTGGTCAGGCTGGCGGGGATGCCATTCGCCGCCAGGGCCCCGACTGAGACGCCGAACAGCAACAACCAGAACGTCGTCGTCTTGACTGCCTCATCGCGGGTGAAGCTGACGTCCTCGTCCCGGCGTGGAGCGGCGGTTCGCTCCTGAACGGGCGGGGCCTTGTCGCCGTCCGGCAGCAGGCCGATGTCCTCCGGCTCGCGGCGCAGCAGGGTCACCGGGATCGCGGAGCAAACCAGCGCCATGACCGCGACGATCGTCCAGCTCGGCCGCCAGCCCACGGCGCTATCGAGAGCGATGAGCAGCGGCGGTAGCACCAGGGCCGCGAGGCCGCCGCCCATGGTCGAGAGCGTGGTCGCGAAGCCTCGCTGGCGGATGAACCACTTCGCGACGATGACCGTGAGCCCGGCCTGAAACGCCTGCGCCACGCCGCCGACGACGCCGAACAGCAACACGAACTGCCACTCCTCGTGGACGGCGCTGATCAGCACCAACGAGGCCACGTTGATCAGGGCGCCGATGAACGTGACGACACGTACTGCCTGCTTGCGGTCCAGGAACGGCCCGACGAAGGGCGAGATCACGATGCCCATCCAGCCTCGCAGGCTGACGGCGAAGAAGAAGGCCGAGTTGCCCCAGCCCAGCTCGTCCCGCATGGGCACGGCGAAGATGCTGGCCGCCCAGGTCAGGCCGATGCCGAAGAATGTCGTGAAGAACGCCAGGCCGACGATGATCCAGCCGTAGAAGAACGGCAATCGGGCCTGCCAGGGCAGAGAGGGCTCAGACGCACCAGACGTGGTCACAAGACGTACTGCTGCTCTGGCTTTCGACTGGCCGCCAACGGGATCATGCTCGCCCTCCGAGACGCCGAGAACTGTAGGGGCGACAGCAAAGATACGTCAATGTTTAGCGATTGTGTGCTCACATCGCGAGTCTGCAGCACTACAATCGGCACGAAACCCGGGCGGCACCGGACGGGTCGCCCGGAAATGGGCGCGGCTCTCACAAGCGCTGCACCCATACGGAACTGAACACACAACCGGAGGTCTGAATGAGCTACCGAGGCATCGTTACCGAAACCCTGAACGTCACCGGCCACAACGGCGACGCCATCGAGGCGTATCTGGCGCGACCGCAGGGAGATGGCCCGTTCCCCGGCGTCGTGGTCATTCACCACATGCCGGGATGGGACGAGTGGACGCTGGAGGTGTGCTGGAAGCTGGCGCACCACGGTTTCGCGACGATTTCGCCCCACCTCTACTCCCGCTTCGGCCCCGGCAGCCCGGACGACGTCGCGGCGCGCGGCCGTGGCTTCGGCGGCATGTCGGACGACGAGGTCGTAGGTGATGCGGCGGGGGCGGCACGTTACCTGAAGCAGCAGAGCTACAGCAACGGCAAGGCGGGCGTCATCGGCTTCTGCTCCGGCGGCCGTCAGGTCTACATCATCGCCTGCAAGCTGCCGGAAATCGACGCGGCGGTGGACTGCTGGGGCGGCGGCGTCATCGTCGAGAACGAAAGTCAGCTCACGGAGAAGCGCCCCGTTGCCCCAATCACGATGACGCCGGACCTGCACTGCCCGCTGCTCGGCATCTTCGGCAACGACGACACTAACCCGCCGCCGTCGGAGGTCGACGCAACCGAGGAGGAGCTCAAGCGCCTCGGCAAGACCTACGAGTTCTACCGCTACGAGGGAGCCGGGCACGCCTTCTTTTCGACGGACCGCTATCGCTACCGGCCGGAGCAGGCCGTGGACGCCTGGGGCAAGATTTACGCCTTCTTCGGCCGCCAGCTGCAAAGCGCGACCGGCCCCGGTAACCCAAGGTTCATCGGCCCCAGCCCAAAGGTATCGCTCTCGGGCACGACGCCCCTGCGGTCATAGGGTAGAGGCCACAATGCCTCGCCACTCCTCGCTGCGAGCCATCGGCGATCGCCGAGGCGAAGCTAACCGGGACTCTCACCGGGTCTCGTAGGGCTGACTGAGATTGCTTCGCCATTCCCTCCGGTGAATGGCTCGCAACGAGGAGTAACGTTGTGCCATGCAGTGGTGGGAAGTCGTGCTGCTCACCGCCGTGCTGGCACTGGTTGTTCTCGCCATCGCCGCGTTTCTGCTCTGGCGAACGGCTTCCGCCCGCACGAAGGAGTTCGGTGACCGCCTGAGTGAGCTGCCATGGCGGTTGCGCGTGAAGCTGGCGTGGCGGCTGATGGGCGACGACCACGTGCCGCTACTGGTGCGCGCGATCCCGCCACTGCTGGTGCTCTACCTGGCGATGCCGCTCGACATCATCCCAGACGTGATCCCGATCCTCGGGCAGCTCGACGACGTTCTCGTGCTGGTCGTAGCGCTGGGGCTGCTGGCGCGCTTCGTGCCGCCTCAGGTCGTCGACGCGCACCTCGACGCCCTGGAGCTCGAGGCGCGCGGCGAGCAATCGGCCTAAGGCACGACCTCGTCGACCACCTCGAAGCACTCCGTCGAGACCGTGGAGTAGAGGCCGCGGCGGTTGCCCGAGCGGTACTCGGCCGACTGCGGGCTCTCGAGGTAGGCGTTGTAGGCATCGCGATCGGTACGGCGTGCGAGGCACAAGAACGTGTCGGAGTGCTCCGAGTCCTTGTCCTGGCACTGGAAGGTCCACAGGCCCGCGGTGCCCGGCACCTGCAGCGCCAGGCCATCATGGCGCTGGCGGTTGGCGATGAACTCCTCGGCGTTCTCTGCGCGTCACACGGTAGACGCTGCGCACGAGGAAGCCACCCGCAACGCTGCCGGGCGAGTCGATCTTCAGCTCCCACTCCCGGCCGACCGGGACGCCCTCGTACAGTCCTTCCGGACGGTTCTTGGGGTAGTTCTGCCCGTCCTCGGTCTGGCGGAAGGCGCGATAGGCGTCGGCAGAGTCCCACATGCGCAGGATGAGGTAATCGGTGGGGTTCCCGAGGTAGCGAGCGACGACGGCGCGCACGAAGCCCGGCTGGGGCTTCATCAGGCCGTGGATCCAGTTCAGGCGCTTCACCGCCTCCGACTGGCGCGTGTTGCGCACCTTGAGAATCTCCTGTAGAAGAAACATCGCTACCTCCGTGATCGCCTGACTGCGGGACTTCGAGCCACATCCTACATCCTCCCGCGCCTATACTTGCCGCGGTTCAATACCTACGGAGGAACGTCATGCCCGAACGCAAGCGCATCCTGATCACCGGCGCCGCAGGCCGCATCGCCCTGATGGTGCGCGAGGCCCTGGCGCCCGACCACGACGTCACCGGCGTCGACATGCGGCGGTCGGAGGCCCACCCCGAGGACGCCGTTGTCGACATGACGGACCTCGATGCGATCCGTCCCCTGTTTCGGGACATGGACGTCGTCGTCGACTTCGCGAACGACCCCAACGGCGACCTGAGCTGGGAGGGCGCCTACGACAACAACATCCTCGCGACCTTCAACTCGATGCGCGCGGCGCAAGAGGCAGGCGTTACGCGTTATGTCTATACGAGCTCGAACCGGGCGACCGAGGGCTACGAGCACGACGAGCCCTACGCCTCGCTCTGCCGCGGCGCTTACGACGGCATCGACGTCGCGACATTTCCCCGGGTCACCGCGATGATGCCTGTGCGGCCCAACGGTCCCTACGGGATCGGCAAGGCCGCGGCGGAAGCGGCGGGGCGCTACTTCGCGGACAAGCACGGCATATCGGTGATCTGCCTGCGGCTCGGCACCATGGGTCGTGAGGGTGAAGGGCCAAGGGCGCCCCGCCAGTTCGCGACGATGCTGACGCCGCGCGACGTCAAGCACCTGTACCAGTGCGCCGTATCGGCGCCGGCCGACCTGCGATTCGGCATTTTCTACGGCGTCTCGAACAACCGGTGGAACTTCTGGGACATCGAGGACGCGCGACGCCGCATCGGCTACGAGCCGCAAGACAACATGGAGGCCTGGCGATAGGCAAGAAACCTGGCGGTAACCACGGGGCTTGCTGCCGGCGTTAAGCTATCCACAGCACCTACACGGCGAGGACGCCGGATCCGAGGAACCCATGGCCACGATTCAAGTCATTCTCGCCGGGCGCATCGGTACCTCGGTCCATGACACGTTCGACTATCCCATCGTCCTCCAGTTCGGCGGCAGCACGAACTACGGCCAGGCCGAGTGGGTGATCCCGAGCTTCGGCCCTCACATCCCGGCCGGGCGCCTCTCAGAGATCCGCGTGCAGCAAGGCTCGGTCTCCGTGCTGATCGATGGCCCCGACGGCTTCCGCTCCGGGCCTTACGACGTGAGCTGGATCCGCAGCCTGTACCCTCGGGGGAAGCACTGCGCCCTCCTGCAGACCGACGCCGAATTGCACAAGCTCGTCGGCGTCACCCTGACGACCTACGACGACACGCTGTTCATCGACGACTTCCCGGCGCCCGTGACGAACTGACGGGCAGTCAGCGGTTAGCCGGCAGCTTTCAGCTATCAGCGTCGAGCACAAACTAGGCTTGGTCTGCCGCCCGAGCCTCGGTGGGGCGCACGGCCGTGCGCCCCTACAGAATTTCGTGGTCGGCAACACACCGTTGTGCCTTCTGACCGCTGAAAGCTGGCGGCCACCCCATGGCCTGCTAGCGAATCGTCGGCCGAGGCGTTAACATGCCCCCAAATCAGGAGGTAGTTAAGTGCTTAGTGATCTCGACAACCAGATCATGTGCCGGGTAGGGCCTGGGACGCCGATGGGCGACCTCATGCGCGAGTACTGGATCCCCGCGCTGCTCTCCACCGAGCTCGACGTGCCTGACGGGCCGCCACTGCGCACTCGCCTCCTGGGCGAGGACCTCATCGCCTTTCGCACGACGTCAGGCGACGTCGGGATGATCCAGAACGCCTGCCCCCACCGCGGCGCCTCGATGTTCTTTGGGCGCAACGAGGAGGACGGCCTGCGCTGCGTGTACCACGGCTGGAAGTTCGATGTCACCGGCGCCTGCGTCGACATGCCTTCGGAGCCGGCCGAGAGCAACTTCAAGAACAAGGTGCGCACGAAGGCCTACCCGTGCATCGAGCGCAACGGCATCGTTTGGACCTACATGGGTTCGCGCGACCCGCTGCCGGAGTTGCCGCAGCTCGAAGTGAACATGATGCCCGGCAAGGAAGCGGTCGCCAACAAGATCATGCGCGACTGCAACTGGATGCAGGCCCTCGAAGGCGACATCGACACGAGCCACCTGAGCTTCCTTCACCTCGGCGCGGTGAAGCCTGAGGAGGCCGTGCCCGGCAGCTTCGACTACTACGGCGTGCGAGACCGCTCACCGAAGTACGACGTGCAAGATTCCGAGTTCGGCACGACGTACGGCGCCTACCGGCCGGCCGAGGAGGACACGTACTACTGGCGCGTCGCCAACTTCCTCTTCCCCTTCTACACGATGATCCCTACGGGCACGCTGGGCGTCGCCGTACACGCGCGCGCCTGGGTGCCGGTGGACGACGAGCACGTGATGTTCTGGGGTATGAGCATCCCAAGCACGCGGGCAGTGGGCCGCGCCGGCGCCTCGGGAACCGGTAGTAACGCCGCATCGGGTCGCCCCGCGACTGCCGACTCCAACGGTGAACGAGGCAACGGCCAGTACTACGAGCCGTTCACGACCGGCTTCCTGGGCCGATGGCGCCTGGACCAGAACGCATCGAACGACTACGGCATCAACCGCGAGTCTCAGAAGAGCGGCGTCAATTACACGGGCATCCCCGGCATCTTCCAGCAGGACCAGGCCGTGACCGAGAGCATGGGTACCATCTACGTGCGATCGCACGAGCACCTCGGCACGACGGACGCCATGATCATTCGCACGCGGCGCCGCGTAATCAACGCCGCGAAGGCCCTGCGGGACCACGGCGAAGTGCCGCCCGGCGTCCTCAATGCCGAGGTCTACCGCACTCGCTCCGGCTCCGTAATCTTGCCGCGCTCCCAGAACTGGATGAACGCCACGCAGGAGGCTCGCTGGCCCAAGGTCGGCATCGGAGAGCCGGTGAAAGTCGGCGTGTAAGCCTACCCTTGCGGGCGTAAACTAGGGACGTTTTCGGCGGGAGCTAGAAGGAGCGCAACATGGTTGGGCATACTGAAGCGCTGCCGGGGCAGATGGCGCGTCCCATGGAGGCGCCGGCCGTCCCGGAGTTCGAGATCATCCCGGTCAAAGCGATACCGCTCGTCGGCATCGTGCTGGCCGGGCTTGTGGCGGCGATCCTCTCGGAGAAGCTGTGGCCGCTGGAGTTCTTCCACGTCACGGCCGGCGGCATCTGGACCGCCGTCGACCTCTTCGTCGGCCTGATCGTCGGGCCGATCCTCGGGCGTTTGTCGGTCCAGGCCCGCATCGAGTTCGTCACCAGCTTCATGCCGAAGATGGTGCTGCTGATGCCGACGCTCGTGACCTGCACGCTGGTGGCAGGCTGGGCGCTGGCGAACCAGACCGGCGACATCGCCGTCGGCGTACCCGGACCACTGGTGGCTGACGGCGTCGTTCATCGTCGTCGGCATCATGTCGGTCATCGCCCTGGGCATCCTGGAGCCGGCGAACCTGGCGGTGCTGTTCGAGCTGAAGAAGCCGGAGCCCAACGGCGAGCTCATCGGCAAGCTGATGCAGCGCTTCGTCTACACGGCGGGCATCACCGGCCTCATGCAGGTCGCAACGCTGATCATCATGACGAGGGTCGCGACATGGTGATGCCGAACACGGGACGCAAGCTCCCACCGATCGCCGAGGTCGCGGTCGTGACGATGGCGCTGGTCGTCATCGGCGGCACCTTCATCGCCGGGCACATCCCGGACAAGGTGCCGCTGCTGCTACCGACGATCCTGGCCATCGCCGCAGCCGTGCTGCTCGTCTTCAACCTCTACCAGGTCTCGACCCTCAAGCAGTTCGCCTGGGGCGTGTTCAAGCAGGTCTACGGCTGGTCGCTGGTGGGCTACGGCGTCATCGCCGGCCTGCTGATGTTCGTCTTCCTGCGCGACGACATTCCCGGCGACGTGATGACGTTTCTCATCGCCATGCTGGTGATCTTCGCGATCAACATCCCGTTGCTGTTTGCGTTCTCGGTAGCGCGGTACCAGCCCGAGAGCCAGTAGGACCCCTCCCTCATTCCCTCCCCGCTGGCGGAGAGGGACGCCTCGCCGGGGACGCGACCGGGGGTCTTTCGAGCGCCTTTGGGGCGTTGGGCGTGCCCAAGCGGTCGTAGCCGGGGCGTCCGCGCCTCGGCGTCATGTGCCCACAACGGCGTCTACGTACACGAGACGTCATCGGGAAGGGGCACCCTTCGGGGTATTGCGCGCAACAACGGCTTTGTTGCGCCTCACCCATCGACAAGCTCGGGGCGATAGCGTCTGAGATTGACCGTCCTCGCCGAAAGCCGAGGGATTGGCACTTAGAGACGCCTTCAGGCGTATGACGCCGAGGCGGGGACGCCTCGGCTACGGACTTTACCGCCGCAAGCCGGGCACGGCCGGTAGCTCCGCCAGCGGCTGAGAAACACGCGCAGGTGCATCTTGTACTTGCGCCGTTCCAGCCAGGCGAAGAAACCCACCAGCCCGCCGAAGTCGCGCTCGCCGACGCCTTCGACGATCAGCCGCCGCTGCTCGTCGGACAATTCGTGGTAGGGCACGTCGACGCGCAGGTCCGTAGTCGGCCGGCCAACGCCAGCAGCTCTTCGAGTTCATGGGCATAGGCCGGCGTGTTCCAGGGCGCGATGGCCCCCTGGGATCGTCTTGTTCGGGTCGGGGACGACCAGCTCCATGTCGATGTCGATGACGTTGCCGAACCCCTCGCAGTCGGACAGGCGCCGAGCGGACTGTTGAAGCTGTACAGCCGCGGCTCGGGAGCCGGGTAGTCCAGCCCGCACGTCTTCGCAGCGAAACTCGCTGAAAGTCGAACTGCTGCCAGCTCGGTCCGCCCTGAGCTGCACGCGACTTCCCGGCGGAAAGGCCGGCCAGCGGCCGCCGTCGTCCCGCCGTCGACCAGCACGCTGGCACTTCCCCCTGCCCTTGGTGAAGGCCGTTTCCAGCGAATCGCGCAGACGACCGGGCCGGGCTGGCCGCCCGCGGCCGAGCCGATCGACCACGGCCAACACGGCCGCCGGCCGCTGTCCGACTCGTGCGATCTCGGACCAGCGGTTCTTCGGCCAGGTTGACCAGCGGCCGCCGACAATCGCCGCGGACGAAACCCGTCCTCCTGAAACGCGGGCCACAAGCCGCGCTGCTCGCCGCCGCCCGGTTGCAGCGGAAGGCCACCATGTATCGCGTCCCCTGGGGCAATTTCGGCCAGGCTCGGCGGCCGTTCGAGGATCGTGCGCGGCGCACCTCGCTCGCCGCACCCTAGGCAATACACTTCGCCGATCTTGGCGAACAGCAGCCGCAGGTAGTCGGCCGTTTCGGTGGTCGTGCCCACGGTCGATCGGCTCGATCGACTGGTGTTTTTGTGGGTCACGGCGATGGCCGGCGGGATGCCGTCGATCCGCTCGGCGGCCGGCTTCTCCAGCCGTTCGAGAAATTGCCGGGTGTAGGCCGAGAAGCTGTCGATGTAGCGCCGCTGCCCTTCGGCATAGAGCGTGTCCAGGGCCAGGCTGGTTTTGCCGCTGCCGCTGAGGCCGCACAACACCACCAGCTTGCGGTGGGGGATGTCGAGGTCGATTTCCTTCAGGTTATGGACCTGCGACGCCGCGCGAGTGTTATCGATCGAGCCGTCACAAGGACCTCGGTTTCGTGCCATGCGAAACCTTTTATCATAGGCCGAGTTGGCGCGTCGGACCAGCGGTGCGGCGGTGGCGCCAGACCGGCCGCGGGGCCGCCGGGGCGGTTCCTTTCGCCACGCCTCGGAATCCTGCGCGCGCGTCCGCAAGCCGTTACGCCGGCGGGCAATAAAGGCGGCCGCGGCCGACGAATTCGTATTTGGAAAGCGATCCGCTTTCTGCTCGACGGCTAAGGGAAGGCGTGGTCGTTTTCTGCTCGCCTTGATGTGCGAGGCTGTGGCTCCCAGGCGTCGCTGGGACCGTCGGGAGTAATCGTGCCCCCACCGGTGCGTATTCTTGTTGGAACGCCGTTTTGAGGTCCCCACGTCTCCGGGCCGCCCAAGCGGGGCCTGGGCGTGCCGCGTCGATCCAGGATTCGGACAAAACGTGGTCTGCCGCCTCATTTTTCGCAGCCCGTGTCTCCCGGCGGCGGCCCGCGACGGGTGGCGATCAGGATGAAAAAACAAGACATCGGCGTTCCCATCGACCACATCGCCCCAGGTGTCCGAAAAGGGTCGCGCCGCCAGGCGCGTTTTGGTGGAGCCCTACAACCGCGCCATCTGTCATATCCGGCAGCCGATCGGACGTTACTCCTCTGGGGCATTTGATTTGCAAACGATCCCGGCATGCATGAAAATGCCGGGCTTACAACATTTTCACGGTTCCGGCCGGCAGACCGACTCAAGGTGTTCTGATAAGCTGAAGGATTGGGTCGATCTGCCCTAAGTCGCCCTGAGTGGTGGGGGTCCCATCGTCTCGACGAAGCCCCCGTCGAACGTCTCTCAAGGCGGAGCAAACATGCGTTTTGAAAAGGGGACCGTTGTCACCCAGGGGAACGGAGTGCGCCGCGCCGCTGGCCCATTTGGGGTCGCCGGCGTGCCGCCCCGACGCCTCCGCCGCCCGACCGGAATTGCCTGCTGAATGCCGATTCTACCCCGCGAACCCGATATCTTTCCGCCCGAGCTGCTCGACGAATCTTTCGAGCCCGCGGCGACGGCCGGTCAGTGGTGGGCGATGTACACCATGGCGCGACGCGAAAAGGAGCTGATGCGGCGATTGCGGGCCATGGAGATCGCGTTTTATTCCCCGCTGGTCCACAAACGCACACGCTCGCCCGGCGGCCGGGTGCGCGAGAGCCACGTCCCGTTGTTTGCCAGCTACGTGTTTGTATTCGGCGGCGAGAATCAGCGGCACAAGGCGCACAGAGACCAATTGCATTTCACGCTGTTTGAGCGTTCCCGAAGGCGCGCGGCTGGTGCACGATTTGCGGCAGATTCGCCACCTGATCGAGCTCGACGCCCCGTTGACCGTCGAGGCGCAGATCGAGCCGGGCCGTCGCGTTCGCGTCCGCTCCGGATCGATGGCCGGGCTGGAAGGCACGGTCAAGAAACGCCGCGGCAGGGACTGGCTCGTCGTGGCGGTCGAGTTTCTCGGGCAGGGGGCCAGCGTCCTGTTGGAAGACTTTCAGGTGGAGCCGCTGTGAGTTAGGGGAAATTGAACCGAACACGCATGCAATTGCAACAAACCGCCCTGCGGCGCGAAACCGGCGACTTGCCAGCAAAAACGTGCCGGCAAATCGCCAATCGAATTGATTACCCGGCGGCCGCAAGTTATGCTGCCCCCTGGTGCCGGGAAGGGGACTGTTCGCACGTCGCATGTGATCTTTCTCCACGAATCGACAACCTGACCAATCACATGAGCACCTGTCTGATCCTGCAGCCACTTGCACAGCGCGCTCGCGATGCTGGCAAGCCGCGTTGACGCGGGGAGAAATGGGAATAATCGCTCCCCGGCTGGACGAGAGTATGCTGCGGTAAAGGCGCGCTTCGGCAGGCGCATCGTCGTCATGAAGTTCCCGCGGCCGGCCTGTATGAAACGACTGGATTGACACCTTGGCCAATCAAATCAGCACAAAACTGATCCCGCAACGACTCACGAAGCGCGCCTTTGTGCGCTCATGTTGCACGCCGTTGTTTTTGCGTTTCTGTATTGGCTGGCTTTCTCCATCCACAAGGAGTTCTCCCTCAGCGATAAAGACTTGTGGACGCTGCAGGTGACGCTGCCCGGCGTCGTGCTCATCCAGACGATCGTTTTCTACTATGCGGGGCATTGCCACCGCTCGTGGCACAGCGTGTCGTTTTCCGACCTGGTCATGCTGTTCCATTCGGCCACGCTGTCGTGGTTGATCATCGCGGCGCTGGACCATTTGTTCGTCAGCCAGATTCACCCGCCCCGCACCGTGCTCGTGTTGGACTGGGGAATGATCATCCTCGTGTTGGGGGCGATGCGGGCCGCGACCCGGTTGTCACGCGAGGAGCTCGGTCCGCGCCTGTGGCGGAGCGGATATCGCAAGGCGACTGATCGTGGGCGCCAACCAGTCGGGCGAAACGCTGGCCCGGCACCTGCTCTCCGATCGCCGTTTGAAATACCACCCCATCGGCTACCTCGATCAGGACGCTTCGCGCGTCGGATCGACGCTCTCGGGCATTCCGATTTGGGGCCAGCCGTTACGGGCGCTTCACATCGCACGGCAACTGGGCGTGGAAGACATTCTGGTCATCTCGGGCGTGCTGACCGGGTCGCAGTTCCAGCCTGATGGAGAGCTGCGACAAGGCCGACATCACGCTCAAGGTCATTCCGGCCTATGACGATCTGCTGGCCGGCAGCTATTCGCCCCAGATTCGCGACGTCGATATTAACGACCTGCTGCGGCGCGAGCCGGTGGAGCTCAACAACAGCGCGATCAGCACGCTGGTGGCCGGAAGGACCGTGATGGTCACCGGGGCCGGCGGCAGCATCGGATCGGAGATTTGCCGCCAGGTGCTCAAGTTCCGCCCCAAGGCGGTGCTGCTCGTCGAGCGGGCCGAAAACAGCCTGTTCGCGGTCGTGCTGCCATCGGTATACGTGAGGGTATGAGTGCCGTCGGAATTCTTGACGAGCGTGTAGATATTTGGCAGCGGGTCGGGAGTCAGGAGTCGCTCGTGGCCATTGATGGTTTGATTGAAAAAGAATGACATATTGCCGCTGCCGTCGCTGTACAAGACTCCGTCGTCTTGTCCCGTTGCTGCGGACTGGATGTGCAACTGCGGAATATTGTGCAGGGTCCAGCCGTGGCCGTACGGCGAAGAGTCTCGGTTTTCGATCTGGATATAGCCAACGATCGTCGGCCCGTCTTGGGTCCCACCCCCCCAAAAATGTTCGGTGACCTGCATTTGCCACTGATACTCGCCTGTGGCCAGACTGGCGGCGTCGATTTGCGTGGAAAAAAGCACGTTCTGATTCGCCTGATAGCCTGCGGTGCTGTAGTCCACCGTCTTGCTGACCGTTCCGATTGTGAGCGTCGTCTCAATGTAGGCGACATCCGACAGATCAGTCGGAAACACCCCGCCAACTCCGATGATGGGATGAGGCGTGAAGTCTTGATTGAATCCCAGCATACGCCCCGCCCTGACCCGCCGATATGGCCGTCTGAGCCGCCCGTCAACGGCTGCGGGGATGCCTCAAAGTTGCCGCACCCGCACGTGCATGTACAGTAGTAAACGTCGTTGTCACAGAAAAGGTTAGTCAAATACGAATCCAGCCCAGAGCCACTGCCGCAACCGCTGCCAATTCCTGAGCCTGAGCCGCAGCCATAGCCCGAACCGCACCCCGCACCAAAACCACAGCCTGCACCTGAGCCGTACCCCGACCCGCACCCCGCCCCTGAACCGTAACCGGAACCACAGCCCGCCACGGAGCCATAGCCCGACCCGCACCCCGCCCCCGACCGTAACCGGAACCACAGCCTGCACCTGAGCCGTAGCCGGAACCACAACCGGCGCCTGCACCACTTCCGCTGCCAGATGCACCGTCCAGCAATGCGGAAACACCCACGGCCAGCGCCACATTCTGCGTAGTCTCGGCAATATAGGCAGGCAGTTGCGCCGGGCCAATAAAACAGTAAATCATGCTCTGTGGACTTCACGTTGTGTGTGACACGGAGGATGGACATGGAAGGAAACGTACGGGTCAGTTTGAAGGCGGTGGCACAGCATTTTGAAAGCTTGGAGGATCCCAGATCGCATATTAACTTGCGTCATCCACTGGTCAGCGTCGTGGTCATTTCGATCATGGCGGTACTCGCGGGAGCCGATGGGCCGACCGCGATTGCCAAATGGGCCCGGTGTAAGTGCGATCTCTTGCGAGAGCATCTGGATTTGCCCAACGGCATTCCGAGGAAAGACGTCTTTCGGCACCTCCTCTCGGCACTTCATCCCGCCGGATTTCAAGCCTGTTTTGCAAGCTGGCTCCAAGCATTGCAAACGCAGGCTGCCAGGCGAGCCCCGTCGAACAACCGATTTTGTCCGTGGACGGCAAGACCTTGCGGCGAAGCCACAATCGTGGCAAAGGCCTGGGCGCCCTGCATTCGGTCAGCGTGTGGGCGTCGGACTTCGGCTTGACGTTGGCCCAGGTGGCTTGCGACCAGAAATCGAACGAAATCACGGCGATTCCCGAGGTTTTGAAGCTGGTGAGCCTGGCAGGCGCGATCATCACCATCGACGCCATGGGCACGCAAACCGAGATCGCCGAGCAGATCGTCGAGGGAGGAGGCGACTACTTGCTGGCCTTGAAAGGCAACCAAGGGACGCTGCATCAGGGCGCCATCAAGTACATCGAAGAGCAGTTCGAGAATGACTTCGCCAACGTCGATGCCCGTCAAATGACCACGACAGAAAAAGGACACGGGCGTGAAGAGACGCGAACTTACGTTCAAATGCCCGCTCCCAAGACGCTGCCGGGATACGACCGCTGGAAAAACCTGAAGTCGATCGGCATCGTGATGCTCACGCGTCTTTGCCAGGGCATAGAGACCACCGAGATTCGGTACTACATCAGCAGCCTTGACGTCGGCGTGAAACTGTTCGCCCGCGCCGTGCGAGGGCATTGGGGTATCGAAAATACCTGCCATTGGTGTCTCGACGTCACCTACCGAGAGGACGAATCACGCATTCGAGACGACAACGCGCCAACAACTTCGCCTGGCTTCGACGATTCACACTATCCCTTCTGAAACAACATCCGGGCAAGGATAGCATCGCTATGAAGCGGAGAGGCTGTGGATGGGACGACGACTTCCTCATCGAAGTCCTTACGCCGCAAGCAACTTAGTGTGCGCTGGCCCTGAGAAGCCGACCGCGTGCATCCAGGTCTTATTCCTGTGGCGGATATGCCTTCCGAGGTCATCTGTCACCCGCCCATGGTGCACGGCACATTCAGCCAATTTTACTGGTACGCGGATATCGGCTTGGATGTGCAGGCAGGTGTCGGCCAACAGGGTGGCGAACACAAAGCTGATGGACTATCTGGCGGCCGGTCTTCCGATCGTCGCATCTGGCTACGCTCCTGGGATCAAATCGCTTAGAGATCTTGGCCGCATTAGGATCAGCGAATTCTGCAACGCGAAACAAACCGCCGACCTTATTGGCGAGACGCTAGCATGTGGACGTCAGGAAACTCTACGCCAACTTTCGCGAGACTACATTCGCGATCACCATTCGTCGGACGTCGTGGCTGACACGCTTTCTCAACTTCTTCAGTACCGCCGGGAACCAAATCCATGACCATGCAATATTTTTTCATCGCAGGCCCATCGGGAATCGGCAAACGGACGCTTATCAGGAGACTGGTGGGATCACCTGGCGACCGGGTCCGAACACGTATAGGAATAGTTGGACGCCTCGGCATCCTCGATTGTTCGTACTCCGTTGATGAGCTGGCGTTGCATGGTGAAGCAATTGATTCGGCGGTCGTAGGATGGCAGGGAGCTTATGACGATGTGATAGACAGGTCTACCATCGCTCACCCTAACGCGGAAAGGGTTATAATTTTGCTTTGGCGCCCGCTCTCCGAGCATTGGCGGATATTCAGGGACGAAGTGCTAAGGCACAGGCGACTGTCGGGTTCAAATACGCAAAACGACGACACGCATTCTGCGGACTGGATCGCACAGTGCATAGCCCATAGAAGCATGGTATATAAGATGCTCTCGCTTCATGAAGGTGTGAAAAGAGTCGTAGTGCACAGTGGTGGCGATTACTCACGCCTTGATCAAATCCCCGAGGACGCGCCGGAGTCAGCGGACCATGTTCACGAAGATCTGATTCCCCTACTCCGCGAGGCGAGGAATCTTGGCATCCTCGGAACGGGCGGCGAAAAGATCCCATACGCGTCATTCACGCTTCCTGGTTTCACATACGACAGAGCGTACCGAGATACGATGCAGCGTCTGGAGTGGTTCAGCGCACGGCTTCGATGTCGGGACTCCGAGTTCTTGAACTCGCGAGCCACTGTGGGGCAATCGGCCTAGAATTCGCGAGGCGAGGCGCCGAGGTCATTAGTATCCAGCAAAACGGAGATTGTGTCGACGTGGCCAACAAGCTGGCGTCAGCATGTGGGTTGACCGCGTCATTTAGAAGATTCGATGCCGACGTTGATGAGTTCCCAACGGAGGCGTTCGACGCTGTGTTTTGTGGCTCTCTCGACCACTGGATCACTCGCCGCGATGCATCTATGATGCTGCTGCGAGACTCGCGGCAAAGACCTGTTATTTCGAGAGCAACGAAATCACCAGGCATGAGTATCTCGATCAATTCTTCTCGAGCAAGTTCAAGAGCGCACCAGAGTACTCAATCCGACTCCAGGTGGCCGCAGGCTATACGTGCTAGAAAATTGACTTCTAGACTCAACGCGGGTCGGCGGCGACTCGTAGTCCGAACGTGGTCGCGGCCGGCTCGTGACGGCTACCGTGGCGAGGCGCGGCGGAGTGATCTGTAGGGGCCTGCAGTATGCTTCCACCAAAGATGCTTTCGTCTTCGCAGAATTCCCAACTGTTTCCTAGCAAATCGTAGAATCCCCAGTCGTTCGCCTTCAGCTTGCCGGCATCATGCAACTTTCCGTCGGCATTTTCCTCGAATTCGCAGACACCCAGCCTTTGCTGAAACAGAGAGCGTTGTGAATTTGTTGGTGCGAGCTTGTTGACGCTGACGTGAACGAATGTATACCTTCGACGACCCCAGAGGGACGAGGCTATGCCCGCCTATGCTCGCCGTGAAATCGTCGATAATACGGAAGTCGACATCTATCATTGCGTCTCTTGATGCGTAAGTGCCTTCTTGTGCGGGGACGACGCCTTTACCGGCCGCAACTTCGATCATCGCAAGGACTGGATCCGCAACCGGCTGGGGAACTCGCCGGCGCCTTTGCCATCGACGTACTTGGCTTTGCGGTGATGTCGAATCACTTACACGTGATGGTGCGCATCCGGCCCGATCTCTCCTGCCAACTCAGCGATGAACAA
>CAVYJE010000009.1:0-440483 GCA_963768705.1 uncultured Chloroflexia bacterium | reverse complement strand
TGCCATTCGCGCAACTGATCGCAGGCCGCCGACATCACCCAGGCCCCGATGGCGTAGATAGCACCGTTCTCCTCCGAGAGCGGGATGAAGTTGTCGGGGCTGACGAGGCCGAAGTAGGGGTGATTCCACCGCACGAGGGCCTCGAAGCCATCGATGCGGCCTGACTCCAGATTGATCACCGGCTGGTAGTGCAGCAAGAGCTGCTCCCGTTGCACGGCGAGCTTGAGCTCGTAGTCCATCGAGAGCTCGTTCACGGTTGGCAAGGGCTTGTGAGGGTCGAAGACGCTCATCTGATTGCGCCCGGCGCCCTTCGCCTGATAGAGGGCGACATCGGCCTGGCTGAGCAGCTCTTCGAGGGTCGGCCTGGGAATCGTGGCGATAGCGGCGCCGACGCTGACGTTGACCCACACCGGCGTGCCACCCACGACGGTCCGGAAGTTGAGCTCCTTGACGATCGAATCGGCGAACTTCTCGAGCTCGAGTTTTTCGGAGACTTCGGTGATAATGCCGAACTCATCGCCGCCGAGGCGACCGACGACGGAGGAGCGGTCGACGAGATTGTGGAGGCGTTGGCTGACTTCCTGGAGGAGTTGATCGCCCGCCGCGTGTCCCAGGGTGTCATTGATCGTCTTGAACCGGTCGAGGTCCAGAAGCAGCACGGCCATGGACTGCTTCCAGCGGCGCTTTCTCAGGCTCTTCGCGAGCGCAGTCATGAAGTAGCCACGATTGTGCAGCTTGGTCAGCGGGTCGTGGGTTGCCTGCCAGGTGAGGGAACGGATACGCAGTCGCCCGGCATGGCGCTCCATCGGCAACGCCGCCGCGATCAGGGCGACCAACACCAGGGAGGCTATCGCCGTGTTACCGGGGTTCTGGGTCAGAAAGACCCAGGCGCAGGCGACGATGATGACACCCCAGTAGATGACTACCGAGAAGAAGGACCACCGAGAACCTTCGCTGTGCGTATCCAAGTGTGTACCTCTTTTCCCCATCGTCGGCTGAGTAGTATCGGCCGTCGCGGAGCCGCTAAAGACGCTCAGCCGATTACACCGCAAACGCTCTAGTCCTTCTTTACAGGGCCCCTTGTGATTGATATGAACCGACGGGCGTTTTCCTGGATCTTCACCACAAGCGAAGCCGAGGTGAGGATGCCGACCAGCAGGAACTGCTCTCCTTTATCACCTCAAGTGACAACGAGTTGCGTCGTGAAGTCGACGTTACCGGACGCGCAATACAATGGAACTAGACGAGGTATAGACGGCGTATGGGATGGGATTTCATCGCTGTCTATGACTGGTTGAGATTGGATGGCTGAAGACCACCTGAGGTTGCCCGTACCTAGAGGTAGGGCTAACATCGCAACTGCGGCCTGGGTACAAACAACCCGAATGAGTGGAGGCCGCCTGCCCAAAGCCCCACGGAGGAGCCCTTCATGGCTGTCTACCAGCACGATGTCTTGATTATTGGCGCCGGCTTGGCCGGCATGCGCGCCGGCCTAGCGGCCCAGGCGACGGGCGCGGACGTGGCGATCATCTCCAAGGTGCACCCCGTACGCAGCCACTCCAACGCGGCCCAGGGCGGCATCAACGCCGCCGTCGACCCCACGGACTCGTGGGAGGACCACGCATACGACACCGTAAAGGGCTCCGACTACCTGGGCGACCAGGACGCCATCGAGGTCCTGTGCTCCGAGGCCGGCGAGGAAGTGCTCAACCTGGAGCACATGGGCGTCATCTTCCACCGCGACGAGACGGGCCACCTCGGCTCCCGCGCCTTTGGCGGCCAGCAGCGCGCCCGTACCTACTTCGTCGGTGACATCACAGGCCAGGCCTTGCTGCACGTGCTGTACGAGCAGCTGATCAAGGACGGCCTGCGGATCTACGAAGAGTGGTTCGTGCTGGAGCTGATCCACGAAGACGGCATGTGCAAGGGTGCCGTGGCGATGGACATTCGCACCGGCCAGATCAGCGTCATCGGCGCCAAGTCGGTGATCATCTGCACCGGTGGCGCCGGCCGAGTCTACGAGCCGAGCACCAACGCCCTGATCTGCACCGGCGACGGCCTGGCGCTGTCTTACCGCATCGGCGCCGAGTGCATGGACATGGAGATGGTGCAGTTCCACCCCACGACGCTGAAGGGCTCCGGTGTCCTGATCACCGAGGGCGCCCGCGGTGAGGGCGCCTACCTGCTGGACAAAGACGGCAAGCCGCTTCATGGAGAAGTACGCGCCGAACATGATGGAGCTCGCCAGCCGCGACGTCGTGTCGCGGGCCGAGCAGACCGAGATTAACGCCGGCAACGGTGTCGACGGCTGCGTGTTCCTCGACATGCGCCACCTCGGCCTCGACGTGATCCGGGAGCGCCTGTGGCAGATCCGCGAGATCGGCATCGACCTCGCCGGCGTCGACATCGTCGAGGAGCCGATCCCGATCCTGCCCGGCATGCACTACATCATGGGCGGCATCAAGACGGACGTCTGGGGCCGCACCAACGTCCCGGGCCTCTACGCCGCCGGCGAGACCGCCTGCGTGAGCGTCCACGGCGCCAACCGCCTGGGCGCGAACTCGCTGCTGGACACCGTGATCTTCGGCAAGCGCTCCGGCATGGACGCGGCCGAGCGGGCCCGCAACGAGAACCCTGCGCATGCCCGACGAGCGCTGGGCCACGAACGCGCGAGAAGCGCCTGGCAGACATGCTCGCCAAGCCGGCGACCGAGGACCGCATCGCTCACGTCCGCCAGGACATGGGCTGCCGCGATGAACGAGAAGGTGCAGGTCTTCCGCGAAGAAGAACAGCTCAAGGCCGGGCTGGCTGACATCAAGGCGCTGAAGAAGCGCTACGAGACCGTCGGCGTGGAATCGAAGGGCAAGGTGTTCAACACGGACCTGCTCTTCTACATCGAGCTTGGCGGCATGCTGGACGTGGCCGAGATGATCGCGGCGTCGGCGATTCGAGCGCAAGGAAAGCCGCGGCGCCCACTATCGCACTGACTTCCCCGCACGCGACGATGAGCACTGGATGCACCACATCGTCTGCACCTACGGCGCGTCCGGCCCCCAGCTCGGCACGGCGCCGGTGACGATCACCCGCTGGGAGCCCCAGGAAAGGAAGTACTAAGCATGGAGGTCAAGCTCAAGGTCAAACGCTACGACCCAGAAGCCGAAGCTTCCGCAGAAGAACAGGGCTACCGAGAGTACACCGTCGACATGCCGGAGAACGCGACCGTCCTCGACACCCTGATCGAGGTCCGCGAGTACCACGACGGCACGCTGTCTCTGCGCTGCTCCTGCCGCAGCGCGATCTGCGGCTCCTGCGCCATGCGCATCAACGGCAAGGCCCGGCTGGCCTGCAAGACGCAGATCTCGACGGTCGCCAAAGAGGGCGGCGACGATCACGATCGAGCCCGCCGGCAACATGCCGGTGATCAAGGACCTCGTCGTCGACTTCGCGCCCTTCTGGAGCAAGGTCCGCGCCGTCGAGCCCGTGGCTGAAGCCTCAGGGTGAGCTGCCCGAGCGCGAGTACCTCGTCCCCAACGAATCGATGGCGGCGCTCGGCGAAGTGATGAACTGCATCATGTGCGGCGCCTGCGTGTCCGACTGCACCGTCCTCGAGGTCGACAAGTCGTTCCTCGGGCCGGCCGCGCTCGCCAAGGCCTACCGCTTCGTCGGCGACCCGCGCGACGACACGCGGACCTCGCCCGCCTGCGCGAGTACAGCGACCCGAGCGGCATGTGGGACTGCACCCGCTGCAACATGTGCGTCGAGGTCTGCCCCAAGGACGTGAAGCCGATGGACCAGATCCTCAAGCTGCGGTCGGACGCGGTCCACGCCGGCATCAAGAACAACAACGGCAGCCGCCACACGCTCGCCTTCGTCGAGCTGGTCGACACAAACGGCCGCCTGGACGAGTTCCGGCTGCCGATTTACACGGAAGGCAAGTTCAACCTCATCGGTCAGCTGTCCTACCTGCCGAGTGCGCCTCGCATGCTCAAAGCAGGTAAGATGCCACCGTTCTTCCCCCAGCAAGATCCCGGGGCGTCCGGCACGTCAAGCGAATCTTCAAGCTTCTTCGAGCGGAAGAAGACTAGCGCAGGGAGTCACTAAATCATGCGATACGCTTTCTGGCCGGGTTGCGTCTCCAAGGGCGCGGCACCGGAGCTCTACCAGTCCATGGTCAAGGTGGCCCCGGCAGCTCGGCATCGAGCTAGAAGAGCTGTACGACGGCAACTGCACGGGCGCCGGCGTGATCAGCGAGCACAGCATGGAGACGGCGGACGCCCTGAACGCCCGCAACTTCGCGATGGCGCAGCGCCTGGACCTGCCGCTGATCAACATCTGCAGCACCTGCCAGGGCGTGCAGTCGCTGGCCCAGGACCGCATGCGCAAGCGCCCCGAGCTGGCTGCGCAGGTCAACGCCGCGCTGGCCGACGAGGGCCTGTTCTACGACGCCGAGAAGGGCCTGGAGGTGAAGAACTTCCTCTGGGTGCTCGTCGAGGACATCGGCCTGGACAAGCTCAAGAGCATGGTGAAGAAGCCGCTGACCGGCCTCAAGGTGGGCCCGTTCTACGGCTGCTACATCCTGCGCCCGGAAGCCGGTCCTCGGCATCGACGGAGACAACCCGCGCGACCACTACCTCGAGGACGTGATCGAGGCCCTCGGCTGCACCCTGATCACCTACGAGGGCCAGGACAAGTGCTGCGGCTTCCCGATCCTGACGATCAACAAGAAGAACTCCCTCACGATGGCCGCCAACCACCTGAGCTCTGCCCAGGAGGAAGGCGCCGACTGCCTGGTAACGCCCTGCCCGCTGTGCCACCTGAACCTGGACGCGCAGCAGCCGGACGCCGCCAAGTACGCCAGCGTCAACGGCCTGGAAGTGCCGATCCTGCACCTGCCCCAGCTCCTCGGCCTGGCGCTGGGCATGGACCCGAAGGAGCTTCGCGTCGACCGCCACGTCGTCTCGACGAAGAAGGTGCTTGCGAACCTGTAGAGGTTGGTCCTTGGTTCTTAGTTTTCGGTAGTCAGTAGTCAGTTTTGAGGCCGGGCTTAGTGTCCGGCCTCTTTCTTTGTCCTACAGGCGCCCTTCCACAGAAATACGTTGGCTGGCCTCCATGCGCCTCTGTGCCTTGAAGAATGATGTAGGTCCTCCCTTGCCCAGGCATGCTGACCTTGTCGAAGCACGTCCTTCTGCCGTCAGGCAATGAGCGTTCCCTTTACGCTGCTATGTTCACGTCCTTCGACAGGCTCAGGATGCCTTGGTGCGACGCCATCTTTCTGACAATCGCCCCGGGGGGTTGCGCTCGTGATTGCTCCCGATCGGGTAGAGTACGGGCGCTAGCTCGAAACTCGAAGGAGGATGACATGCCTTTCTACGAAAACGGAGACGTCCGCATCCACTACGAGGAGGCCGGTTCGGGCTTCCCGCTGCTGCTGATCCCCGGCGGCGGCCTCAACTCCACCATGGACGCCTGGTCCTCCGCCTACGGGCCGTTCGACGCCATGAAGGAGTTCAGCGACCACTTCCGCTGCATCACGATGGACCAGCGCAACGCCAACGGCGGCAGTTCGACGGGGCCGCTGCACATGGGAAACCCATGGGACGGCTACACGGACGACCAGCTCGGGCCTGATGAGCTACCTGGGCTGCGAGCAGTTCATGGTCCTGGGCTGCTGCATCGGCGGGCCGTTCATCTGGAACATGCTGCAGCGGGCGCCGGAGCGCGTGGTCGCGGCGGTGCTGTGTCAGCCCAGCGGGTTCCGGCCGGAGAGCGCCGACGCTGTTCTACGACAACAACATCAAGAACTGGGGCCCGCCGCTGTGTCGAGCGCGACCCGAGCGATCACGATGGAGATGGTCGACCAGTTCCTCAACGCCATGTACACGTCTCGTGGCGACTTCGTGTTCACGGCGACGCGGGACTTCGTGCGCAGCTGCCAGACGCCGGTCCTGGTCATGCCGGACGACGTGCCGGCCCATCCGTACGCGGTGGCCATGGAGTCGGCCAGCCTGGCGCCGAACTCGGAAGTGACGATCTACCCGTGGAAGGACACGCCGGAACACCTGAGCGAGGCAGTCGCGCACGTGCGGCGGTTCCTGCTGGCGCATGAGCCAGCGATGGCGAGGTAGTTCTTAGTTCTTAGTTCTTAGTTCTTAGTTCTTAGCTTGCTTAGTTCTTAGATTCTTAGAGAGCGAGTGTAGGGGCAGGTTTCGCCCCTACACTCGCTCTCTGCACTGCGCCGTACCCCGTAGGGCACCCGCGAGGCACGCCCCTACACGGCCCGGACGGACGCCGGTTGCTTGCTGTCATTCGGAGTGCCGGGTGAACGTCCAGAGCACGTATCCGCCGGCCAGCAGCAGGCCCGACAGGAGCAGCGCCACCATCTGGCCGGATGTCAGGGTCGAGTCCAGCAACTGCAACATTCCGGCGGCTGCCCACAGGCCGTAGAGAGCCAAGATTCCTGCGATGAGCAAGGCAAAGGGCCTGGAGGCCTGCAGAAACTCCGAGCGATCGTATCGGGCGGGTCTTCGTTCCAGTGGCTGGCCGACTGGCACCAGACCAGGTGCGTTCGCGACGATGTATGTCCGCCACTTCGAGAAGCTCCGGGCTTCTATTGTCAGTACCAGCACGAGGTCCTCAGTCTCGACCCTCAGCCGCGATCCGCCCAACTCGAACAGCATCGACACTCGCCGTATCTCGTGGAGCCCAATAATTACTGGTTCGGTGTATGGCAGACCGGACCGCAAGCTCCGCACTTGCCAGCTGTTCAAGCGTGGCGTCCAGACAATGCGTCTGTCGGTGAGATATGCGTAACCCCGGCCATTCGGCTTCAGGCCGTCGATCTCCGCCCACGCCTCCAAGCCGCCAAACAGCGCTTCATTGAACTCAAGGCCCTCTGGTGGCGGTGCTTCTCGAGAGCGCCGCATGAGCACGACGAGGACCAGCATGGGAATGCCGATCGTGGCGATCCCGAGCAATTCCGCCATCGGTGGTTACAGCCCGCGGCGCGCCAGGGTTTGGGCGCGCTGGAGGAGCGCGGGCATTTCGACGGCTTCGGTGAAGGTGATGAAGGCCTCCGTGGGGCCGAGCCAGTGCAGCTCCTCGATGTCGGTGAGGGCGGGCTCGTGGGTACGTACGGTGGCGAGGTCACGGAACAGCATCGCGAGGTCCATCTTCTCCCGCAGCGCCGTCGCGAGCTTGTCGGCGCCCCGCACGGCGACCTCCCAATCGCCCGCTGAGGCCGGAATGTTCTCGATGTGGCCGTAGCGGGCGAGGACGACGGCCGTGGACTTGGCGCCCCAGCCCGGCAGGCCCGGGTAGCCATCGGAGCTGTCGCCGACGAGGGCGAGGTAGTCCGGGAGAGAGGCCGGTGGCACGCCGAAGCGCTCGATGACGCCTGCCTCGTCCCGGATCTGGCCGGTGCGGCTGTCGATGCGCTGGACGACACGGCCGTCGCGCACACACTGGCCGAGGTCTTTGTCGGGCGAGCAGATGTACACGCGCTCGACCTCCGGTACGCCGTCCGCGAACGCCGCCGCAGCCGCCATGCCGTCATCGGCCTCGAGGTCCGTCATGGGCCAGACCGATGACACCGAGGGCGCGCAGGCCCTCTTCCAGCAACGGAAACTGGTCCAGCAGGCGCCGGTCGACGCCCTCGCTTGTCTTGTACGCGGCCCACATGTCGTTGCGAAACGACTCCACGACGTGGTCGGTGGCAACGCCGACGTGGGTCGCGCCGCCCTCCAGCAACGAGAGGACATAGCCGACGGCGCCACGGGTCGCAGCGACCTCTCGACCGTCCTTCGTGACGTGCTCCGGCAGCGCGAAGAAGTGGCGAAACAACTCGTAGGTGCCGTCGATGAGATGAACGTTCATTCGATGCGTTTCTCTTCTATGGCAGACACAAACGCCTGCCGAATATAGTCTAAGAGTTCAGCCGGCTTGGCGATGCTATTCTCATCTCAAGCCATGAGCTTGCGGGATACCGAACAGGCGGGGAGATTGCTCCAACCACTATCTGGCAAAGACGCTCCGGCGATTGCCAGCACATCGGACGACAAGGACGCTGCGAGGGTCAAGAGGGCCCACGCCGGCGACGACTCCGTGTGGGACGAATGGTTCCAGGAGTACTACCGCCCGTTGTTTCGCTACGCCTACCTGCGTCTGCGCAGCCGCTCCGAGGCCGAGGACTCCGTCGCGCAGGTCTTCGCGGAGGCCTACCGCGGCATCGGCCGTTACAAGCACACCGGCAAGCCCCTGCTCGCCTGGCTCTATCGCATCGCCCACAACGTGATCTTCGATCGTCTGAAGGCGGAATCGCGGCGGCCGGAGGAGAGCGATGAAGTGGAGCTCGCGCTCGGCGATGGGCCGGAAGCGAACATCGTCAGCATCGACCTGCTGAAGGCGATCGATAGCCTGACACCGGAGCAGCGGGAAGTGATCATCCTGCGCTACTTCATGGCGATGTCTTCGCTCGAGGTGGGCGCGCTGATGGGCAAGAAGCAGCCCGCTGTGTTCTCTCTGCAATCACGTGCGCTCGCCAGCCTGCGCAGCAAGCTCGATGGGGTGTTGGAGCTATGAGTCTGCGCGGCCGGGACTACCCGGAGGACGAGGTCATGCGAGCGTTCGCCACCTACCTCGAGATCATCGAGAGCGGGGGAGACGGTGAAGCCTTCCTGCGCAGCGATGCCACGATTGAGCGCGATTTGCGGGCGATGGCGGGGTTGGAGGCCAGGCTGCAAGTCGAAGTGCCGGAGGAGGTGTACGCCGGCCAGGAGCGCGCCCACCGCCAGTTCCGCACCCTGATCAAGGACGACGACACGAGCGCCAGAGCCCTCGCGTGGTTCAAGCCGCGCCTGTTCGGCATCATCGGCGCCCTCGGCCTCGGCATGGGGCTTTCGGCGGCGTTCGCGTCGGGCGCCCTGCCTGCGGACAGGCTCACGAGCTTCCTGGGCTCGCTGCCCGTGATCGGCAGCGCCTCTTCCTCGACCGCGCCGACGGAGGAGCTCGTGAGCCCTTCGACCAGCGACTCGCTCGACGCCCTGCCGCGCCGCAGCACGCCTGCCCAGAACGGCCAGCCGGCGACGACACCCAGCGCCGGCACGACCACGCTACCGGCCAACCGCCCTTCGACAAGCACACAAGAGAATGAACCAGAGAATGGCGGCGAACAGAACACGCCGGCGGCCGAGCAAGGCACAGGAGACGCGGGCTCAACGCCGAGCACCCCGGCGAACAACGCCGGCCAGCCGGCGTTGCCGCCGGCCCAGATCACCGAGAGTCCCGGCGGCAACGCTGCCGGTTCGCAAGACGCATCGCCAGTAACGACGACGGAAAACCCCGGCCAGGGTGTTGGGCCGGATGGAACCCCGCCGGGCCAAGGTGGCGACAGCCCCGGCAACAACGGTGGCAACGGCGTCGGTCAGGGCGGGACGCCGCCGGGGCAGGGTGGCGACAACCCCGGTAACGGTGGTGGCAACGGCAACGGCGTCGGTCAGGGCGGTACACCCCCGGGCCAGGGCGGAGACAACCCCGGCAACGGTGGTGGAAACGGCAACGGTGTCGGTCAGGGCGGTACACCCCCGGGCCAGGGCGGCGACAACCCGGTAATGGTGGTGGCAACGGCAACGGTTGGTCAGGGCGGTACACCCCCAGGCCAGCAGAACGACGGCACCCCGGGTAACTCCGACGGCACGCCCGGTGGCGGAAACACCAACAACGGAAACAACGGGAACGGGAATGGCGGCACGCCGCCGGGGCAGCAGGACGACGGCACGCCCGGCAATTCGGGCAACAGCAATGCCGGCGGCAACTCGGGCAACAGCAATCGCCGGCGCGCAACTCCGGCAACAGCAATGCCGGCGGCAACTCCGGCAACAGCAATGCCGGCGGCAACTCCGGCAACAGCAATGCCGGCGGCAACTCCGGCAACAGCAATGCCGGCGGCAACTCCGGCAACAGCAACGCCGGCGGTAACTCGGGCAACAGCAACGCCGGTGGCAACTCCGGTAACAGCAACGGGAACGGCAACAACAACTAGGTCTGAAAATTTGATCGAGATTCCTTTAACCAGAGAATGATTCAAGGAATTTCGAAAGATATGCTCAAAGCCTTCAGGCCCCAGACAGAGCGGCCGATTATCCAAACGTAGGGAAAATTTCCCTGCCCCCGGCGCTCCTTTGGTCTTCGGCAGGCAGCCTGAGCACCCGATATTCTTTATGTGGGTGGGAATCAGGCTGACAGCCGCTGTGTGCACCAGGATGACGCACCGCAGGCTCTAAACCAGAACGTTCGGAAGAAGCAGGGACGGCGACAGCGCGGCCAGAGCGTCGTTGAGCTGGCGCTCGTGCTGCCGCTATTCCTCGTCATCGTCATGGCGACGGTGGACTTCGGGTGGGCGCTGCACTCCTACATCGTGATCACGAACGCGGCCCGTGAAGGTGCGCGCGAAGGCGTCGTCGGCGGCAGCGAAGACGAGATCATCGCCATCGTGGTAGACAAGTCCTCCGGATTACTGGAGGCGTCCGACGTGACGGTGACCAACGCGAGGACGGCCCCCGGGACGGAGCTCACGGTCAAGGTCGACTATAAGCACCACTACATCTCCCCCTTGGCGCCGTTGCTCAGCCTGCTTTCCGGCGGTGCGGTACCGGACCCGCTGCCAATCTCCAGCGATACGACCATGAGGATGGAGTAGTCATGCGGTGGTTCTCCTCCCTGCGAAGCCGGCTGCCGTCGGACGGCGAAAGAGGACAGATCCTGATCATGTCAGTTCTGGTCCTGACCGTGATGCTCGCGTTCTCCGGCCTGGCAATCGATGTCGGGCTCTGGGTGCATACGCGCACAAAGCTCCAGGCCGACGCGGACTCAATGGCGCTGGCCGGCGCCCAGAAGCTCTGTGCGGACGCCGGGTGCGACTACGACGCGATCGCGCTGGCGACGAGCTACGCCGACCTGAACAACGTCGGGAACACCGAAGTGAAGTCGGTCGTCGTTGGTACTGCCTGCGACGGGACGATCAGCACGAACCACGATTTGATTACGGTCAGGACCGAGCGCACGGTGCCGACGTTCCTTGCCAAGCTGGTCGGCATCGTCAGTGCGGACATCGACACGTGCGCTACGGCCCGGAAGGCTGCGGTGGCGGGCGGCACCGGCATCGTCCCCTTCGGCATTGAGGACACCTGCCTCGGCAGCGGCGATTTCGGAACATTCTATGACCTGAAATACGACTCTGACCCCGACTCAACTTTCGAAGGGTGCGACAAGACCAACGGCAACTTTGGCCTGCTCTCGATCGACACGAGCGGCGCTGGGCCGGGCTGCGGCTCGCCGCCCGACACGAGTACAGAGCTCAAGCTCAAGCAAGCCATCTGCTTTGGCGCCAATCGATTCCTCTGTTCTCAGGGTGCGACGGATTGTGTCGGTGTCGTTGACGACGACTCCTGCTCAGGCAATCACGCCCAGGACGACGAGTCCTGTACTGAGCCCGGTAACACGACCAGTGCAATCAAGGAGGGTCTGAGCTACCGCATGACCCACACCTCGACAGCCTGCGACGAATGGGACGAAGTCACGTTCGAGGACGGAGGCCTGCGCCCCGAATGCAATCCCTGGCGCAACGAGGAAAGCCGCCGAGTGATCATGATCCCGGTAGTCCACGGCCTCTTTACTGGCAGCGGCGGAACCAAGATAGTCACGGTCCAAGGCTTCGCGCTCTTCTTCCTCGATGACTTCGTTGCGAAGGATTGCAAAGGCAGTGACTGCGACATCACAGGCAAATTCATCGAGACGTCGCTTACGGCAAGCTACCAGGGCCTCGATGACCTCTCCCTGGACAGCAAGCTTACCGTGGTCACACTGGTCAAGTAGCAGCAGCAGGATCGGCCCACAAGCCTTTATGGCTCATAGATTCCGGTCATCCCCGGCTTCAGAATCAAGCAGCAAGAGCCGATAAGTAAATTGCAGGGGATGAACTCCAGCCAAAAGGGTCCAAGGACGGACAAATAGCCGGGAGCAACGATCCTTCACCCATCAAATGGTCGCCTGGGGTGTTGCGGGAGCTAAAGGCGAAACCGACCGGCCTGCCCTTTTAGGGGCAGGCTTTTGTGTTGCTGAAGAGACAGCAATCAGAAGTCTGCCAGGCCGAAAGGGTTGCCGGCGTGCATAATCTTCCCAGAACAGCAAGATCATTCCCTCCTGACCGATTTCGATCTTCAGATGGACCAGCTCAAGCCGAGTATATGAACAGGAACGATTAGGGCACGGACGCTCCTTCTACGTTCCAGCTGCGAGGAAGCGTGGACAAAAGACCTCTTCGTGTCATCCGTTGGCTCAAGCGCTCCCAGCGCGGCCAGGCCCTTGTCGAGTTCGCAATCGGCGCACCGCTGCTGGCGATCATGCTCCTGGGACTGGTCGAGTTCGGGCACGCGCTCAACTCCTACCTCACCGTCGTGGCTTCCGCGCGCGACGCGGCGCGCTATGGCGCCCAGTACGGCGTCGATACCGAGGAAGTAACAGCCATGCTCAACATGGTCCGCAAAGAGACCGAGCGGCTCGAGAACACGATCGACACGAGCACCAATTGCCCTGGCGGCCGCATGTACGTCTGCATTACAAGCTGCGAACCAGTCAACGGCGTAGGATCCAGCACCTGCACCGGCTCACCCAAGGACAAATGGGTAAGGGTCGAGGTCTGCTATGACCATCCGACGATCACAGGTGTGCCGTCGATTCTGGACCCGCTGCAGATGTGTTCGTCAACAGAGATGAGAATCGCGCAATGAGTGATCTGATGAAGTCCTGTATTCAGGAGTTAGAGTAATGTCTCGCGGATCCAGGGGTAGGCCAACCACGCCTTGGCGCAGTGAGCAGGGTCAGACGATTATCATCATCGCCTTCGCGGCGCTCGCGATGTTCGCGATCGCGGGTCTCGCGATGGACGCGGGCCGGCTATACGTCACGAAGGCAGAGCTGTCTCGCTCGGTGGACGCCGCAGCCCTCTCCGGCGTTCTCGAGTTCAACGGAACCACCTCCGGGCTCGACAACGCCAAAGTAAAGGCCAAGGAGTACTTCGACAACAACGAGGGCGGCGGAGACACCACGTTCATTGCCACCCCTGATAGCGACAAGAACCAGCTGACCGTTGATGCCACCAAGACAGTGAAGCTGATCTTTCTGCCCGTGTTGGGCATTCATACGGCCACGGTGTCCGCCCACGCGAAGGCCGGCTTCGGCACCCAGGCCATGGATATCGTCATGGTGCTGGACGCCACGGGCAGTATGTCCGGCTCGCCTATCGACAACGCCAAAATTGCCGCGAACCAGTTCAAGGATCAACTTCTTGGTACGGCACCGGAAGGCAACGTCGTCATCGGCGCGCTGCCGTTCCGCGGCTGTTTCCGTTCCTCATCTCCTTCGGCTGCAAACCCTTACGCACCGAAGTCGATCAACTCCGGCACCAGCTATTGCGTCAACAGTGACAGCCAAGTGACAGCACTGTCCTATAACCTCACAACGGTTGAGAGCGGCGTCTCCGCCATAACCGCCCAGGGTGGTTCTGGCACGAACGTCTGCGGTGGCCTGATACGAGGACTGGAGGTCCTCAACGGGCCCGGTAACCACCAGGACGACGAGAAGAACCAGCAGGTGGTCATCCTCCTGTCCGACGGGGACAACACCTACAACAGCTACTCCTACCAGAGCAGCCCGCTGTCACCGCACGCTTCCTGCATACCGAACACGAGCCCCTCCAACAGCGACTCATACACCGACTCGAATTGTCGGGCCGCCCAGACACGTGAGCGGGAGATAGACGTAAAAACGTGGGAGCTGGCGAAGGAGATCGAGGCCGACGGTATCGAGATCTTCGTTGTTGGCTTCGGCGTCTGCGGCCACGACACCTCGAACACCATCTACACGGATGCCCAGTGTGACGCTCAGATCGGCAACAGCGATCACGACGATACTGCCGACGAACGCCTCGACAAGTGCATCGCGACATCGTCCAAGACCAAGAACGACCACTATTTCTGGGCCTCAGATGCCAGCGAGCTGCCATCGATTTTCGGCCAGATCGCGGCACAGTTATCGCACCGATTGGTCGAGTAGGAAGAAATGAAGCTATTCAAGCTCCGAAGCCAACCGCCTCACGGCATTCGCGAACGCGGCCAGATCCTGGTCGAGTTCGCGCTTGTGGCCATCGTCTTCTTCACGTTCATTTTTGGTGTCTTCGATATGGCACGCCTGTTCCAGTCGTGGATCACGATCCAGCACGCTGCACGTGAAGGCGCTCGCTACGCCATTACCGGCCAGGTCGGATGTGACGGCGTGATTGCCGACCGAACGGCTTGCATCGTCCAGACTGCCAAGAAGGCAACGACCGGCATTCCGGACGGCGGCAAGAACTCCAGCATCGTGGACGTGAGCTACGAGTACTGGGACTTCCCGGACTATGCGGATCCGGCGATAGTTGGTGCTGGAGGCGCCTGTGACGCCATTCAGATCACGGTTACTTACCAGCACACTCTGGTGACGCCCCTCGTGAAACCTCTCTTCGCCGTACTCGGCAAGGACCCTATTACCATCAAGGGCTCGCAGCGCATGACGAACGAGCCCTGGGATGATTGTGAATCCGACGCGCTACCCACGCCCGTGCCCGGTGGTGGCGGCGGCGGAGTTGCCACGGCTACGCCAACACCGGTGCCTGCCACCAGCACGCCCGTGCCAACCAACACGCCGGTGCCGCCAACAGCCACGCCATCGCCGACGCCAACCAAGACGCCGGTGCCGCCAACCGCGACGGCTACCAAGACGCCGACGCCGACGCCGCTGCCCGCGACGGCGACGGCGACCAAAACGCCGACGCCGCAACCGCCCACGGCAACGCCGACCAAAACGGCAACGCCGACGAAGACGCCTGCGCCTACGGCCACGCCGCACAACACGTGGGACCCGGACTACGACGGTACGCAGACCTGTCCGCAACATGGCACCTGCTACCGCTACTACTACGGCTGGTACCACGAGAACGAGGTGCCGCTGCCGCCGCCGTCAGGGCTGCTACTACTACGGCTACTATGGAGGCGGCTACTCCTACGAGATCTGGTGTCAAAACCGCCAGTAGCTCCGTCTCACGGCACGATCAGAGAGGCGGCGGTCAATGTGACCGCCGCCTCTCTTTTGCGTCGTCGAGAGGGCTAGACCTTCTCGACCGACAGGCGCACCTTGCGACCGTCGATCTCATGCGCCTCTGAGAAGCCGGCGCCGTCACCAGCGCTTATGGAGGTTGCGAGGGTCTCCTGGCTGACGTAGTCCTTCCAGACGGCGTCCTCCAGCACCCGCGCGATGTCGGCGTCGCCGTCGTAGCGCAGCGTGATGCGGTCGGCGATCTCGAAGCCGGCCGACTTGCGCATCTCCTGCACGCGGCGCACCAGCTCACGCGCCAGGCCTTCGTCCGCGAGCGCCTGCGTGATCTCGGTCGTGACGGCGACGGCGTAACCGGCCTCTTCGGCGACGGCGTAGCCCGGCTTGCCCGCCATCGAGACCAGCAGCTCCTCCGGGAGCAGCTCGATGCCATCGAGGGTGACGGTGCGGCCGGCGCCGACGTCGCGAGCAATCGCAGCCTTGTCGGCCTGCTTGAGGGCGCCCTGGATCTTGCCGACCTCCCGGCCATACTTGGGGCCGAGGACGGGCAAGTTCGGCAGCACCTGGTACTCGAAGAGGTCCGAGTCGTCCTCGACGACCTCGAGCGTCTTCACGTTGAGCTCTTCGAGGATCTGGTCGGCCATCCGGCGCACGGAATCGGCTTCCGTCGCTGACTGCAGTTTCACGTGCACGGTACCCAGGGGCTGGCGCACGCGGATGTTGGCCTTCGAGCGCGCGGCGCGGCCCAGTGAGACCACACGCTGGACGACCCGGACGCCTGCCGAGAGCTCGCCGTCGATCAGAGACTCGTCGGCCACCGGCCAATCGCAGAGGTGCAGGCTCTCCGAAGCACCGGGCATCGCGTCCTTGACGAGGTTCTGGTACATGTCCTCCGCCATGAACGGGCACCATCGGCGCCATGAGGCGGTTGACGGTCGAGAGGCAGGTCCACAGGGTCTCGTAGGCGGCCGACTTGTCGGAGTCGGACTCGCTCTTCCAGAAACGGCGGCGTGAACGGCGTACATACCAATTCGAGAGCCCGTCCACGAACTCCTCGATCTGGCGGGTCGCGGTCATGGCGTCGTAGTTCTCCAGAGCGGTGGTCACGGAGGCCGACGAGCTGGTTGAGCTCCGAGAGCGCCCAGCGGTCCAGCTCGCTGACCCCTCCCCCTGGCCCCCTCCCCGCTGGCGGAGAGGGGGAGTTCGTGGAAGGCGCCCAGCCGTCGATGTTGGCGTAGGTGACGAAGAAGGAGTACGTGTTCCAGAGGGTCGAGAGGAAGCCGCGCTTGAGCTCGTCGGCGCCGTGCCAGCCGAAGTTGAGGTTGTTGGCCGGCTGAGCGCGCAGGTACATCCAGCGCATGACGTCGGCGCCCATGCGCTCGGCGGCGTCCTCGAACCAGATGGCGTTGCCCTTGGACTTGTGCATCTCGTCGCCGTTCTCGTCGCGCAGGAGGGCGTACGAGAACAGGTTCTTGAACGGCGGCTGGCCCTCGTACGGCGTGTCGAGGACCATGACGGTGCCGATGGCGAGCATGGCGTAGAACCAGTTGCGGAACTGGCCCGGGAAGGACTCCGAGACCCAGTCTGCCGGGAACCACTCCGCCCAGTACTCCGGGTCGTGGCGATAGTTCAGGGTCGAGAACGGCACGATGCCGGCGTCCAGCCAGGGGTTGCCGACGTCGCGAATGCGCTCGACGGGCGCGCCGCAGCTGCTGCAGGCGATCTTCACCGCGTCGACGTAGGGGCGGTGGGGGCTGTGGCCCTCGAACTCGCTCCAGCCCTCGATCGGCGCGCTCCTGCAGCTCGGTCTCGGAGCCGATGACCTCGAAGTTGCCGCAGGCGTGGCACTCGAAGATCGGCAGGGCGAGGCCGTAGTAGCGCTTCTTCGAGATCATCCAGTCGTGCATGTTGCGCAGCCAGTCGATCTCGCGCGCCTCGCCGAACTCGGGGATCCAGCGCGCCTTTTTCGTCGCTTCGGCGATCTTGCTGCGCAGGGCGGTGGGATCGTCGAGGCTTGCGGGCTCCGCGTGGGCCTGGGTACCGTCCTTCGGCCCGTCCATGGAGATGAACCACTCGTCGACCAGGCGGAAGACGAGCTCGCTGCCGCAACGCCAGCAATGAGGGTAGCGGTGGGTGTAGTCGTGCACGCGGTAGAGGACGCCCTTCTCCCTGAGGCTGGCGAAGACCTCCTCCGGCACCGCCTTGGCCGACTGGCCTTCGAGGAAGCCGAAGCCGCCGCCGACGGTGTAGGTGCCGTCTTCCTCCAGCGGCGCGATGACGTCGAGGCCGTATTCCTTGGATAGCGCGAAGTCCTCGGCGCCGGCGCCCGGGGCGATGTGGACGATGCCGGTACCTTCGGCGTCGCTGACCTCGTCCCAGCGGATGACGCGGTGGACGACGCCCTGCTGCACGGGCATCTCGTCGAAGGGGCCGCGGTAGGTCAGGCCGATGAGCTCGAGCCCTGCACCTCGCCGAGTACCTCGTGCTCGCCACGGACGGCGTCGTTCATGGCGCCCTTCGAGACGTAGAACACGTCGTCGCCCTGCTTGACGCGCACGTAGGTGAGGTCCGGGTTCACGGCGGCCGCCATGTTGGCCACGAGGGTCCAGGGCGTCGTCGTCCACACGAGAAGGCTTTCACCCACTCCGGGGATTACCCCTCCCCCCGGCCCCCTCCCCGTCGACGGAGAGGGGGAGTCGGCCGCACTCAACGTTTCTATGCTCGCTTCGCCGTGGCCTCGTCCTTCGAGGGCCTCAGGACGAGCGATGGACTTGGGGTCTCCCCCCTCTCCGCCAGCGGGGAGGGGGTTAGGGGGAGGGGTTTCCACGCGCCCCGTAATGGGGAACTTGAGGTAGACGGACTTGTGCACCGTCTCCTGATAGCCCTCCGTGACGATCTCCTGCTGCGACATGCCGGTGCCGCAGGAGGGGCACCAGGGCATGGTGTCCTTGCCCTTGTAGAGCCACCCCTTCTGCCAGACCTTCTTGAGGAAGCCCCAGATCGAGTAGTTGTTCTCGTCTGAGAGCGTCTGGTAGGAGTTGTCCCAGTCCATCCAGTAGCCCAGGCGCTTCGATTGCTCGGAGATGCGCTCCGAGAAGTTGAGCACGCGCTGCTTGCAGGCCTCGACGAACTCGGCGACGCCGAAGCGCTCGATGTCGTGCTTGCTGGTGAAGCCCTTCTCCTTCTCGACCTCGACTTCGATCCAGAGGCCCTGGCCGTCGAAGCCGTTCTGGTAGCGCAGCTTGTAGCCGCGCATGGTCCAGAAGCGGTTGTAGAGGTCCTTGTAGGAGCGGCCCCAGGCGTGGTGCACGCCCATGGGGTTGTTCGCGGTGATCGGGCCGTCGATGAACGACCAGCGCTTGTCGGCGCCCTGGTTGCGCTGCATGTACTGTGTCGGGGATATCGTTAGCGTCCCAGAACGCCTGAACCTCGTGCTCCAGGGTCACGTAGTCCACGCGCGTCGGGACCGGCTTAAACGCCACGCCGGCCTCCATTTAGCATCGAAGCGAATCGCAAGTCATTGGGGTTCAACGGACAACCTCCGGAAACTGAAAAGGGGTGCGAGTCCAGCACGCGGACTCCAGCCGGTCAGACCGAGCTAATAGCCCGCCTCGGTGATGAACCGAGGCTTTGCCTTTTCTCCGGAGATATTCGCGCCATTACGAAGCTAAGAATAGCAAAGGTTGTACGGAGTGGCGATCTGAGGGCTTCGGTCGGCCGTCAACGGTCAGCTTCGAGCTCGGAGCCTCGAGGGGTGTCTCGCATGGCTGCTTTCCGATGGTCATTGCGAGGAGGCGATAGCCGTCGTGGCAATCTCGCATCGGCGAACAGGCTGCCATGCGCATGAATGGCGGTCGCTCGGCGGACTCTCGGCTCTGAGCGCATGAGGTCAGGCGGGCGTTTCGTGAGATTGCCGCGGCCCTCCTTGGGTCGGGCCTCGCAATGACCGCGCGCGTTTACCCGTAGGGCGCGTGCATCATGCTTCGAGCGCTGGCCACCGAGATTGCTTCGCCTCGCTGTTGCGATGGCTCGCAACGAGGGGTGGAGGGCAGCCAAATGTTTCGTCCGGTGGGCTGATCGGCGCCCATCAGTTAGGGATTGGCGATTCGATGGTCTCGCGGCAGAAAAATTGCGTATTGCGGCGTTGCCCTGATCGGACCGAACTCAAGTTCCGTCCCTACGGCTTACTCTCGCTTCGCTCAGCGCACGGGCCCAGACCACTTGCTGAAAGCTGACTGCTGATCGCTGAGGGCTGACCCGCTACTTCGGCAGGCGTTCCCAGTCTTCGCGCAGGCGGCGCAGGTCTTCTTCGGAGGGCGTCAGGGCGCCGTAGCGGGTGTCGTCGAAGAGGCGGGTGATCTCGGCGGGCGTGTCGCCGCTGATCGTGCGGTTGATGCGGGGGACGAGCTCCAGTGGCGTCTCCATGGGCCGGCGCTCGACGCCGCGGGCCGCGGCCGCATCGAGCATCTCGAAGTAGAGACGGCGCGCGGGTTCGGTCTGGCCATCAGCCTGGCGTTGATGGCGGAAGCGGCCGAGGAAGCTGCTGAGCATGTCGCCGAGGTCGTTGGCGAGCCGGCCTTCCTGGTAGGTCGATTCGCGGGCCTCGCCGGTCTCGGTTTCCTTACGGAAGCGCGCGAACAGCATGGCCGTGCCGACCACGAAGGCGGTGATCAGCCCGGTGCCCACGATGACGCGCGTGACGGTCTCGACCCAGCCCGGCAGGACGCTATTGCCGTTGTCCTGGTGGTCCGCCGGGTTCGGGATCTCGCCCTGAATATCTTCGATCGGGGGGTTCTTCTTGCCGCCCCAGAGGTCGATGAGGAACCGCAGCGCCTCGAACATCCAGGTCATGAGCTTGAGGATGGGCCAGAGAATGACGTAGAGGATGCCGGCGAAGACGTAGCCGATGCCGCGGCCGATGAACTCGAGGCCGTCTCGCGCGGCGTTGAAGTCGATAACGACGAAGAGCAGGCCGACGATGACCAGCGAGGCGAGACCACCACCGGCGAACAAAAGCCAGTCCGTCCCGAATCCGCGCTCGAACTGGTCCGAGGCGCGGGCCGCGTGGGACAGACCGATCGCGAGCAGGCCGACGGCGATGTAGGGCACCGCGATGAAGTCGACCTCACGCGGCAAGTCCTCGTTGAGGCCGGTGAAGATCGAGACGAAGGCAACGACGACGATGCCGAACCCGAAGCTGCGCAAGACATCGTCGAAGTTCATCGACTGCTGGCCGCGGAGGACGCCGCGCATCCAGAACGCCCAGAGTACCGGCACGCTCATTACCGCCGTCTTGGCGTCGCTCAACGTCGGCGAGGTCTTGAACACGATGTCATCGAGGAAGGTGAAGTCCCACAGGCGCAGGTCGCCGTAGTAGTCGAAGCGCACGATGGCGTAGAACACGAGGATCGAGAGCAGAGCGCCCCAAAACCGCAGGAGACCGAGCGAGAACTCCGAGTTCTGCAGCCCACGTGAGATGCCAAAGCTGATGAAAATCACGGCCGCCACGCCGAGGAACGTCGGTTTGCCGCCGCCGACCGTGATGGCGACGAGCCAGGCGATGGCCGCATACACCCACATCGACTCCATGAGCAGGAGCGAGCCTTTGACGATCAGGGGCGCGTAGCGTTTCACGTTTCGCCGCCCTCCGCTTCAACCTCTCGCACTTCGATCGCCCGGATGGCGTTGAGGATGTAGGCAACCGGGATCGAACCCAGGTCGACGTCGAACTCTTCCTGCGAGAGCGAGAGCACGGTGACGGTGTGGCCGGCGGCAGCGACGCGCCGCAGCGAGACGGCCAGGGGGTCGTCCATGCGCGAGGTGACGCAGACGAGGGTGGCGCCGAAGGGGAAGCTGTGCGACTCGCGGTCGATGACGTCTTCCAGGGGCGAGGGCGTCATGGGCCCGATGACGGCCAGGGCTTCCAGGACGCGGCCGAGCTGGTCGGCGCTGCGGCCGATCGGCATGCGCATCGGCCGGTCGCTCTCCCGGAAGGAGCCGTTCGCCACGAGCCCGACGGCGTACCCAGTCTCGAAGCCGTGGTTGGCCACGGAGCCGGCGACGGAGATCAGGCGCTCCAGGGTCTCCGGCAGGAAGCCCTCCCAGGCATGCTCCATCGTGTTCACGTTGAGGGCGATCAGCATGTGCATGGTCGCTGAGGGCTCGTAGACCTTGGACTGCAGGCCCTGCATGCGCGCCGAGGCCTTCCAGTCGATGCGGCGCATGGGGTCGCCCGGCTGGTAGTCGCGGATGCCGGCGATGCGACCGGGGTCCTCGAAGATGCGCTCACGGCCCTTTTGCTCGCCGAAGGGCCGGGCGGCGGGCAAACCCAGCTCCGGCATCGAGTAGATGCGCGGGTAGATGATGACCGGCGTCGAGGTCTCCTCCTCGCGCTCCCTGGGGAAGAAGCCGAACATGTCGCCGGTGGTGATGCGCCCGGGGCCGATGCGGTAGTAGCCTCGCGGCGGCGCCTTGAGCTCCACCGGCCAGTTGATGCGCTCGTACCAGGAGAGGTGGGTCGTTCGGCCGAGGAAGACGTAGCCCGGCGACGTGCTCAGCGAGACGTGCGCCTCGCCGACTAGCGAATCCAGGGGCACGGAGTCGCGCACTTCGACGAAGGGCAGGGGCAGCGGCTTGTCGTTGATCAACCGCAGCGTCAGGTGCAGATGCTCGCCCTCGAAGGCGCGGTTCTCCGGCATGATGCGCTCGTAGGTCAGCTTGTCGAGGGCGTGGTTGGACCAGTAGCGCGCGGCCACCGTCGCGATGAGCAGAAACACGCCGAGCGCGATCAGAGGCGCGCTGCCGAAGATGATCCCGGCCAGGATGAAGCCGATGCTGAGCTGCAGCGTGATGCGGCTAAACCACACGGGAGCCCCTCCTCCGCCGGCGCCGCCCCGGCTGCAAGCTGAAAGCTACGAGCTGCAAGCTCTGAGCTTCGAGTCGCGAGCTTTGAGCCCCCAGTGAGGCGTCAATCTTCGGCCAGCAAGCCCAGGGCTTGCTCACAGGGGTAGCGGGGACGAAGCCCATGTGCCGGGGGCATTGGGGGGTGTCCTCCCAGGTTCCTCCCTCACTAACCAGAGCGGAGCAGCCTGAGAAGGACGCGCAGCGATCGGCACCCCGAAGCGCCCTCAACAAGGCCCGCGAGGGCATCAGAGCGCCTACCCCGCCACGGGCACCGCGACGCTCTCGATGATCTCCTTCGAGCACGCCGGCGGCGTCGCGGCCGCGCAGGCGGCTCTGCGAGTTGAGGATGGCGCGGTGCGTGAGGATGTACGGCGCCAGGAACTTCACGTCGTCCGGCAGCACGTAGTCGCGGCCCCGAATCGCCGCCAGGGCACGGGCGCCCTTGAACAGGCCCATGCTGCCTCGGGGGCTGGCGCCGAGCTCGTAGGCGGCGTGATGGCGCGTCGCCTGCACGAGGCTGACGACGTAGCGGCGTACCGAGGGCTCGCAGTAGATGTGGGCCACGAGGCGGCTGAGGCGCACGAGCTCCTCGTCGGTGGTCACGGGCTCCAGCTCCGTCAGCGGGCTGCCCTCCTCGAAGCGCAGCAGGATCTCCTCCTCTTCCTCCTCGGTCGGGTAGCCGAGCTTGACGCGCATGAAGAAGCGGTCGAGCTGGGCTTCGGGCAGGGGGAAGGTGCCCTCGAGCTCGATGGGGTTCTGGGTGGCGATGACGAGGAACGGCGCCGGCAGCATGGCCGTCACGCCCTCGACCGTGACCTGACGCTCCTCCATCGCTTCGAGCAGGGAGCTCTGGGTGCGCGGCGTGGCGCGGTTGATCTCGTCGGCCAGGACGATGTTGGCCTGGATGGGGCCGGGGCGAAACTCGAACTCGCCTGCCTTCTGGTTGTAGAAGTTGATGCCCGTGATATCGGAGGGCATGACGTCGGGCGTGAACTGGATGCGCCGGAAAGTGCAGCCGACGGACTTGCGCGATCGACTTCGCCAGGGTCGTCTTGCCGATGCCCGGTACGTCCTCGAACAGGATGTGGCCGTCGCAGAGCATCGCGACGAGCACGAGATCGATGACGTCGGATTTGCCGACGATGACGCGGCCGATGTTGGCCTTGACCTTGCTCGGCGATCTCCCGGATCTCGGTCGCCGCCGCTGTCGCAGCCTGGCGCTCGGTCGTGTCTCTGGTCATGCTTCCTCCAACGCTCGGTTTGGACACCCTGCCGCTGCTATCGCGCGTACGAGGAGGCCGAATGCCCAATAGGATAGCAGGGCGTTCGTTCACGGTTGTCACGGCGAGATTTCGGTCTCGCATTCCAGAAGCAAGCCGGGCCCGATGCTATCCTCGAAACGCCTATCTAGAGAACGACCGGGAGCAGCCATGACCGTCGAATCGCCCGATACCGACAACGCCTACGAGACCGCACAGGCCCAGCTTCGCAGCGCCGGCGAGATGGCCGGCCTCTCGCCGGGGCTGATCGAGATCCTGGCGCAGCCGAAGCGGGAGCTGACGGTCAACTTCCCGGTGCGCATGGACGACGGCACGACCCGGGTGTTCACGGGCTATCGGGTGCAGCACAACGAGGCGCGGGGGCCGGTCAAGGGCGGCATCCGCTACAGCCCCAACGTCAGCCTGGACGAGGTTCGGGCGCTGGCGATGTGGATGACGTGGAAATGCGCCGTCGTCGACCTGCCGTATGGTGGCGCCAAGGGCGGCGTGATCGTCGATCCGCAGCTCACTGTCGCTGGGCGAGCTGGAGCGGATGACGCGGCGCTACGCCTCCGAAATCGCCGTGATCATTGGGCCCGGCATGGACATCCCGGCGCCGGACATGGGCACGGACGCCCAGATCATGGCCTGGATGATGGACACCTACAGCATGCACAGGAACCACTCGATCCCGGGCGTGGTCACCGGCAAGCCGATCGCCATCGGCGGCAGCCTGGGGCGGGTCGATGCCACCGGCCGCGGCGTCGTGTTCGTGACCCAGGAGGCCTGCCGGCAGCGTCGGACTGGACCTCGAGGGCGCGAGCGTCGCGATCCAGGGCTTCGGCAACGTGGGCGGCGTCACGGCGAACCTGATCGCGCAGGCGGGCGCCAAAGTCGTCGCCGTCAGCGACGACCGGGGCGGCCTCTACAACCCGAACGGCCTCGACGTCGCGACGATCTACGCGAACCGCCAGCCCCGCGGCCGCTTCGGCGACCTCAGCGGCATCGAGCACGAGACGATCAGCAACGCCGAGCTGCTCGAATTGCCGGTCGACATCCTGATCCCGGCCGCGATCGAGGGCCAGATCACCGAGCGAAACGCCCACAAGATCAAGGCGCGCATGGTCATCGAGGCCGCGAACGGGCCGACCACGACGGCGGGCGACGCCATCCTGACGGAGCGCGGCATCTACGTGGTGCCGGACATCCTGGCCAACGCGGGCGGCGTCATCGTCTCCTACTTCGAGTGGGTGCAGGACCTGCAGTCCTTCTTCTGGGAGGAATCGGAGATTATCGACAGGCTGCGGCGGATCATCGTCAAGGCGTTTCACGAGGTAACGAGCGTCGCCGACGACCGCGGCGTACGTCTGCGCGATGCCGGCTACGTCCTCGCCCTGCAGCGCGTCGTGGAGGCTACGAGACTGCGGGGGATCTACCCGTAGTTCTTAGTTCTTGAGTTCTTGGTTGTTGGTTCTTAGTGGTCAGGCGGAGCACCTATGGAAGCGTAGCCGGGGCGTCCTCGCCTCGGCGGTATTGGCACGAAGCCGTCTCTACGGACGTGCGCTCTGGCCGAAAGGGCGCGGCGATTGGGTCTGCACGCTGAGAAGGCCTCAAGCGATGCCCGCCGAGGTGAGGACACCTCGGCTACGGCTGTGGAGGGGGCTCGTTATGCGCACGACGATGGGTACGTGTCCTACGTCGCCCTATGGAGCTTGCTTTAAGTAGCGCTCAGCACGATGCGAGATTGCCACGTCGGCTATCGCCTTCTCGCAATGACCAGACGTGCGCGATACATGTCCAGATACCGTCAGGCGTAGGCAACCCGGCACGACTATAGAGACGGCTTGTTGGGCGCATGACCACCGAGGCGAGGACGCCTCGGCTACGCCATCGACGTATGGCCACGGCATGACACCCGCCCGCTACTTGCGCGGCTCCCAGGAGAAGTAACGCACGGCGATAACGATGCCGAGGACGCCCCAAGCCACGAGTATCGCGAGCGTCTTGAGGTCGAAGCCACTGCCCGTCTCGAACGGGTTGAACGCGGCGATCAGACCGTTGGCGAAGTGAACCACCGGGAACACGGAGGCGAGGTCGTTCATCCAGGTCGGGGCGTCCTGGGTGGGGATGAAAACGTTCGAGATGAAGAGCAGGGGCAGGATCGAGGCGTTGATCACAGCCGGAGCGGCGTCTGCGTTGGGCACGAAGCCGGTGATCGCCAGTCCGAGGGCGCAGAAGCTCGCCGAGCCCACGACGAGCACCGTGATCAGCCAGGGCACCTTCGATGCTTCGAGGTCGGCGCCGTAGATCAGGATGCCGGCGGCGACCACGATGACCACGAGGATCAACGTGACGCCGATGGCCTGGAAGATGCGCCCGAGGATGAAGGCGAGGGCTGGCAGCGGCGTCCCACGCTGTCGCTTGAGGATGCCCTGATCTCGGGCATAAACAACGCTCATCGCGATGTTCGTGTAGGTGGCGCTGATCACCGAAAACGCCAGGATCGCTGGCACATAGAAGATCGACGTGTCGACCGTGCCGCCCGGGACCGGGATCTCGCTGCTGCCGAAGACGGAGTTGAAGATGAAGAGGAACATCAGCGGGAAGACGAAGGTGAAGAACGCCGAGGCCGGGTTGCGCCAGAAGGCGCGCGTCTCGTAGCGGGCTTGTCGCAGGCTCAGCATCAACGTTTTCATGCTTCGGCCTGCTCCGCCTCGCCCATCAGCTCCAGGTAGGCGTCCTCCAGGGTCTCGCGCATGACGGTGAGCTCCGGGAGCTCGATGCCGCGTTCGGTGGCGCGCGAGGTCAGGGTCGCGAGCACGGCCGTGGGCGAGGGCGTTTCGATGTGGACGTAACCGCCCTCGATGCGGGCGCCGTCGACGCCATCCGAAAGGCCTGCCGTAGCCTCCGTGGCGCTGAACTGAATGCGGGTGTTGGGGTTGACGTGCGTGAGGCTCGCCGGCGTGCCCTCGGCGACGATGCGCCCGCGCGCGATGATCGCGACTCGGTCCGCGAGGTGCTCAGCCTCTTCCATGTAGTGGGTGGTGAGGAAGATCGTCTTACCAAGGGCCTGGAGGCCACGCACCATGTCCCAGGCGCCGCGGCGGGCAGCCGGGTCGAAGCCGGTAGTGGGCTCATCGAGGAACAGCAGCTCGGGGTCGCCGGCGAGGCCGATGGCGACGTCGAGGCGGCGTTGCTGGCCACCCGAGAGCTTCTTCACGCGCATGTCGCGCTGCTCCTGCAGGCCTACGAGATCGAGCACCTCATCAAGGGGCCTGGGGTGGGGAAAGTAGCCGCGGTACAACTCGACCGTCTCGGCGACGCTGAGGTAGGGGCTGACGCCGGTCTCCTGCAGAACGATGCCGATACGCTCCTTGAGCGCGCGGTCCCTCGACTGCGGGTCGTAGCCGAGAACGCTTACGTCGCCCGAGGTGCGATCGCGGTGGCCTTCGAGGATCTCGACCGTGGTAGTCTTGCCGGCGCCGTTGGGCCCGAGGAGGGCGAATACCTCGCCGCGCGAGACTCGCAGGTCGATGCCGTCAACGGCGGGCTTTTCGCCGTATAGCTTGCGCAGGCCGCGCACCTCGATTGCGGGTCCGTCGTTGGTCATCGCAGGAGCTCGTTGCTGCTCACGCTTCGATCTTAGACCCGTGCGAACTAACGGTCATTCATCCTTGCCCATCGAAGGTTGTTTTCCGTAGTGCCCCAGCATGCTGGGGAGCTACAACGAGGCAACGGCTGTGTGAGCGGCACAATCAACCAACCCTAGCTAACGAGCGCAAGGAGGGAGAGCTGCTGCTCGCGCGGGGGCGGCGCGATCGGCTGCGGCCTGCGGTCGCCGATGCCGTAGCTCTCGCGCAGCTCACGCATCATGCGGCGCACGGGCTCGTGGCGCTCGTCCGGCAGGTAGGCGTCCGTGCGGTACATTTCGCGGTAGGCGGGCAGGAGCTCAGGCCAGTCGCGCGCCAGGTGGCCGAGGAAGTGCTCCCGGGTGCCGGAGCGCAGGTGCAGGAGGTTCGCCCACACGCCCGTCGCGCCGGCGTCCCGCGCCGCCTTGACGACGGCCTCGACCTGCTCTCGGGTGTCGGTGATGCCGGGTAGCACCGGCGCCATGCCGACGCCGACGTTGATGCCGGCGTCCGCGAGCATGCGCACCGCCCGCAGCTTCTGATGCGGTGGAGCCGTGCCGGGTTCGGTCTTGCGCCAAACGTCGGGGTCTACGGTTGGTATCGAGACGCTGATCGACACCTCGGCCCGCCTCGATGCCTCCTGCAGCACGTCGATGTCCCGGATCACCATGGGACCACGCGTGATCAGGCTGAAGGGGTTACGCACGCCTGAGAGCACCTCCAGGCAGGCGCGCGTGAGTTTGTACTGGCCCTCGGCGGGCTGGTAGGGGTCCGTGGCCGCACCGATGGCGACGCCGTCGCGCTTCCAGCTACGACGCCGCAGCTCCCAGTACAGGACCTGGGCCACGTTGGTCTTCACGCGTATCGAGGTGCCGTAGCGATCGTCGGAGGGCCGGTCGGCGCGCTTCTCGTAGGCCCGCACGTAGCAGTAGGTACAGCGGTGCACACAGCCCATGTACGGGTTGAGGGTCCAGCGAAACGGCATGCCCTTACAGGGGTTGAGCGCGGTCTTGCACGGCTCCTCGCGATACTGCATGCCGCCCATTATAGGACATACGTTCTTGTGCGTGATCGGTAGACTGTCATCGATGCGCACGCTTGTCTGCTGACCTCGCCGTGCTTGGTAGTGCATCTTCCGGAATTGTGCTGCTGCAGAGCGGATGACCTGCCATCACCTGAGTATCGCCGACAGTCCTCAGTCTCCTGGAGTTCGAGGTGACGAACGCGTTGCAGAACCGAGAGTGATGCACGGCGCCAAGGGCTACGGGCAGGTACAAGTCACCGCCGATGCCCTTGTGAGAATGCCGGCGCGGATCCAGGACATCGACGAGCTCGTGCGTCACGGTGCATCACGTCCAGCTCTCGGACACCGCTCGGTACGTACTCCGGCGTGCCGGACAAGCACGGCTATCGTCGAAATCGAGTTCGAGCTGCCCGAGGCCGGATCGCAGCGCCTGGTCCGCATACCGGGCCCATCGAGGTGAGCAGGTACCCCTGTACGGTCGAACCGGGTACCGTCTACCTCATCTCGTCCCATGGGCGCCCTGGGCTTCAAGACGGTCGCAAACCATGGATGCAAGTCGACCGCACGTGGATCAGCTTCGAACCGATCTGCCGTGCGGAGTCGAGGAATAGGAGCAAACGTCTTGGCAGTGATCTGGCTGGTGGAGTGGGACGGCATCACCGAGGAGCAGTTCGCCGACCTGCAAACGCGGACGCAGTGGGAGAGCGACCCGCCCGATGGCCTGGATCATCAGGTGGCCGCATTCTCCAACAAGGGCCTCGTGGTCACGCAGGTCTGGAAGTCGCCGGAACACGTCATGCGCTTCATGGAGGACCGCCTGCTGCCGGCCGTGCAGGCGATGGGCATCAAGAGCATGCCGAAGGTCGACCAGTTCCCGGTGCACAGCATCTACAACCGCGAGGGCTAGCTGCCGGGCACCGGTATGTGCTCATCCATGCGGTCGAGGTCGTAGACACCGCCGATGTGGTCGTAGGTGATGCTGTAGGGGTCCGTGCTGACTGGCACACCGTAGTAACCGATGGCGATGTACTTGTTGAGCATCTTGCGCACCCGCTCGAAGAACAGCGACTTGCGGTAGAGGGAGTAACTGGCTCTCGGGTCCATGTGGTAGGTGGAAATCACGCCGGAGAACGCCTCGTGGCCGGACTGCGTTGTGAGGAAGAACCTGCGCCCGAAGGCCCAATGGAAGCTGGGCTCTGACTCCAGATAGATGTCGACCGGCGTGAGGATGATCACCCGGTTTAGTTCGTTGGCAAAGGGCGCCGGATAGTAGGCGGCAACTGCCGCCCTGATCGCCTCGGCGGAGTACTGGCTGCGCTGATACTGCAGGTCGAGACGGGACAACGAGATGGGCGGCGCGACGTGCACGCTAAGGCCGTACTCGGTGTCGTAGTAGGTCACGAGGTCCTGCATCAGCTCGAGAGGCATGTCGCCGACCAGCAACAGACACACGTGCTCTTCACGCGAGGTCGCGTCCTCACAAACGCCGTCGCCCGGAAACGCAGCGATCAGGTCCAGGGACGGCTCTGCGCAGTCGTCCGCCCTGGCGCACGGCGGCCGGAGTAGCTGAAGCAACTCTTCACGCGACGAGTCGACCAGTGGTCCGCCCTTGATGAAGTAGAGAGCCAGGGCAGCAACCAGTAGCCCGCAGGGCAGCGCGAAGATCAGGAAGACCGGAACCCGCCCGGTTTCGCAACGCATACGTTCATTATCGGCCGCGATATGAGCGCACCGCGTCGAGAGCGGGACCTTAGCTCAGTGGATGGCGCCAGCGTAGGCCCGGAAAGCGGGCAAAATCACGATCCGCAGTTATCCACTCGTTACCGGTTTCAATGGCAAGCGCGGCGAGATAGGCGTCGGCAACAATGTTCCCTCGAAGCGCCAACTGCCTGCACAGGTCAGCAAAGATGTCCCAGTGACGCGGACCGGGCGATACCAGTACACAGTTGGGTCTGTCCCTCAGGGCCTGGATGAAGTCCAGCGCGACGTCTACAGGCGTTGGAGGATTCCAGATTCTGGGATTCGTAACCACTCTCAAGAAACTGCTGCAAACGAACTCGGACAGTCCGAAGCTCTCATTTCCTAGAGCGAGTGACTGAAGCCAGGCCCGATATGCCGGATGATCGGGCGACTCTTCCCTTGATGCGTAGATGAGAACATTAACGTCAGGAATCAGCATGGCGAGGACTTGGGGAGTCGTACTCCTCCATGATGTCCAGCATTCGACTATTGCTATTCAAGTCTTCCCAACTTATCCCGGGCTGCAACCCGCTTCCCCGAAAGGTTGGGAGACTCAACTCATTGCTCTTCGGGGTGGTCTTGCGCCGCGCAAAGGTCTCCCGAAGCGCATCCTCAATAACTTCGGCGAGAGTCCTGTCACTCTCGACCGCGAGACGCTTTGCTTCCTTGAGCAGCTCGTCGTCCAATCGAATCGTCGTCCTCATGGTTTCAGCATACCAACCTTGCATCAAGATGTCTCGCTAAAGATTAGGCGGCGCTCACCCGACGCCGTAGACTACCGGCGACACAATCGACGACTCGAAGACTGCGGGAGGGCGCAATGGCTGACAAGGTACGAGTGGGCATTCTGGGCGCGGGCGGCTTCACGGTGAACCGCATGCTGCCGGGCTTCATGAATGCGGCCGACTGCGAGGTCACGACGGTGGTCAACCGGCGTCGCGAGAACGCCGAGAAGGTCGCGGCCCAGTTCGGCATCCCGCATGTGGCCGACGACTGGCGCCAGGTAGTCGAGAGCGACGATATCGACGCGGTGCTCGTGGGCACGGCGCCGAGCTTGCACAAGGAGATGGTGATCGCCGCGCTCGAGGCCGGGAAGCACGTCCTGTGCCAGACCCGCATCGCCCCGACGCCGGAGGAAGCGCGAGACATGCTCGCCGCCTCCGAGCAGGCGAAGAAGCGCGGCGTGCGCACGATGCTGGTGCCGCCCGGCCCGTTCTACCGCGCCCGCAAGTTCATCACTCACCTCGTGCAGTCCGGCTACTTCGGGCGTGTCACCCACGTGCAGGGCTTCAACCAGAACGGCAGCATGGCCGACCTCTCGACGCCGCTGACGGTGGGGCGTAACCACCCCGAGCTGTACGGCCCCTACAACGCCGCTCAGCTCGGCCTGTCCTACGACGTGATGGTGCCGTGGACCGGCCCCACGACCCGCCTGATTGCGCATCGAGCCTTCTTCGCGCCGGAGCGACCGTCGGAGCCCGGCGGCCCGCTGGCGAAGGCGCCCTACCCGGACGAAGTCACCGTGATCGGCGAGACGGCGAGCGGCGCCGTCGCTACGAACGTGCTCAACTGGGCGGCCCGGTTCGGCGAAAGCCGCTTCGAGATCTACGGCTCCGAGGGCACGGTCGTGTACAAGCAGCGCGGCGACGTCCTGCTCATGGGCAAGGCCGGCGACGACGCCCTCAAAGAGACGCCAATCCCGCCGGAGCACGACAGTCCCTGGCTGGTCGAAGAGGAGTTCATCCGCCTGTGCATCGGCGAGGTGGAGGAGCCCAGCTTCACGTTCGCGGACGGCGTGCACAACATGGAGTACCTCAAGGCTGCCTACGTCTCGGCCATGGAGGGCCACTGGGTCGCCGTGCCGACGACGTAGAGCCGGCGCTTCGATGCGTCGTCGAGGGAGCCACGTTGTAACACACGAACACCTCCGTCTGGGCATCCTGAGCTTGTCGAAGGACGCGAGCGTTCCGCGCAAACAAAGTCGCTCCGGGATGGCAGACTGCGCCTTCTACGCGACCTCGCTTCGTGGTTCTCCGCTCAGCCGCTTACGAAGCGTGGGCGTGCTTCGACAGGCTCAGCATGCCGTAATCGGGGGCACTGGCGGGCATCATGCATCTACTCCTGCTCCCGGGCGATTTGCGGGCGTAGTTATGCGCATGGAGCGCCCCCTCACCTGGCATCTTGAGCATCTCGACCGGCCATCGGGCATTTCCCCTCTCCCTCGAGGGAGAGGCGAGTGACTGAGACACGTCGAAATGCATTACAACGCGGGTGAGGGGGCGCTCCATTGAGACTTGGGGATTCTGTGCGCTCTGGACGCTCCAACATCGTTGGCGGTGAGCCCATCGAGCATGCGAGCCCTGTAATGGCTATCGAGATGTTGAGGCCCGAACGCCATCGGGCACTGCGCGTCCTTCGACAAGCTCAGGACGAACGGAATGGGAGTCGGGCGGAGATAAACCCCTACCGGAACTTCGGGATCACGCGCTCGCAGAAGAGGCGCAGGGACTGCTCGATGGCCTCGGCGGGGAGCTGCTCGCCGGCGTTGAACTCACCCACGATCGTGTTGACGTGCAGGGCCTCGCGCAGCACTTCGATGCGGTCGACGACCATTTCGGGCGTACCGACTGCGACCCGCTCTTGCAACACTCGAGGCCATTCGAGGTCGGCCAGAAGCTGGGCGCGCTCGTTACGCGACTCGAGCTGGTCGGCACCGGCGGACACGGTCGACTGGGCGAGCTGGTTGCTCAGGCGCTTGAACTGGCGCATGAAGCTGGCTTCGGGCTGTGATAGGGCTGCTTCCTTTGTTTCGGCCACGAAAATCGGGACGCGAAGGGAGACATCAGGCTCTCCGGCGTGCCCGCTGTCCTTCCAGGCCTGGATGTAGCTTTCGACCTGGCCTCGCACTTTCGGCAGGCCAGAGGTGCGCAGTCCGATGAAGATCGGCAGGCCCATCTCGCCGAGCTGCACGAAGGAGTCGTCCGTCGTGGCCGCGACGCGTAACGCTGGGTACGGGTGCTGCAGGGGCTTCGGGGTCAAGCAGACGTTTTCGTAGTCGTAGAACTTGCCGTGGTAGGTGAAGCGCTCCTGCGACCAGGCGAGACGCATGACCTCCATCGCCTCGAAGAGACGATCGCGGCTCTCGCCGTAGTAGATGCCATAGCCCTCGTAGGAGCCGGGAGAGGAGCTGCGCCCCACGCCGAACTCGAACCGCCCCTTGGACACGTGGTCCAGCGTTGCCACTTCCTCGGCCATCTCCAGAGGGTTTCGGATCGGCACCAGCAGCACGGACGTGCCGATGCGCAGTCGCGTCGTCGCACCGGCGATGGCGCTGGCGAGGATGAGGGGCGAGGAGGTGAGGGAACGCTCCGGCGCGAAGTGGGTCTCGGCCAGCCAGACGCCGTCCAGGCCCTGATCCTCAGCCTGCCGGACGTGATTGAAGCTCTCGGTGAAGTCCTCGGCCTGGGAGCGACCGGCGCGGGCGTGAAACTCCATGAAGGAGCCGAACTGGATCTGGGGCTGTCGGACCACTGTGAGCCTCCGTCCGAGCGCTGCGAGGCGATTCAGGTGGCTCCGAGTCTACGCCTTTCGTCAACCTGAGAGCTGCAAGTCAGGAAGGCAAATTTCGAGCACCGAGTTCATGACCGTCCACTAATGGCTCAGCGTGTCGCGAAGCGTTGGCTCGAACGGGGAGACGTGAACGGTCCCGCCGATGTCGCCGGGATGGCTGCACTCATCGGCATATACGAACCCCGTCGATGGCAAAGACACACGGCCGCTGACCGACGGTGACGTCACGTCCACAGAAGAGGCCGCCGCCGTGCTGCTCATGCAGACATACTTGTTCACCGCGACGAAGGCCTGAGCGCCAGGCGGCAGAATCACGGCTCTTGCGGATTGGAAGGTCACCATCTGGTCACCGCTGTTGCGGTACTCCAACTTCAAAGCTCTTCCGGTTGCGTCCAGGAAGCTAACGTCCGGATATCCGGTCAGGGCACACGCCGTGTCAGACTCATTGGTAAAGACCAGCACAGTCGTGTGCTGCATGGTCGCCTCAGAGACTCCTCGCCCAAGCTGGATTGAAATCGCCGATGCAGCGCAAGCGGCGTCGGATGCATCCGATGGACCGGCGAAGTGGGCCGTGGGGCCGGACGGCGTGGGCGTGGGAGTGACAGTCGGTCTCGGTGAAACGGTCACTTTGGCGCCGGCCGTCATGGTCGAGGTGGCGGTAGGCGTCGAAGCCTGTTCGGTGGAACCGCACGCCGTCAGCATCACCGTGCATAGCACAGCCAGGGCAATGAGTTTCGTAACCGTCGCCGAACTGTGTGCCATCACAAGCCGGAAACTCGTTCCCTACAGCCAGCCTTTGTCCGGCTCTAGGCCCGTGAGGTACTGGCCTACCTTCTCGAAGTGATCGTCGCGGGCCTGGATGTGCTGCGAGACGGCGTGCATGTCGCGGAAGCGGCGCTCGAAGGCGTTCTTCTCGAAGATGGCGTCGATGCCCGCCTGCTTGTAGGCGATGTCCACGACCTCTGCTGCGCGCTGCATGGCGAACGTGGTCGCCATGCGCAACTCGACGCGCGTCTGCAGATCGAGTTCTCGCGTCGTGCTCACGCGCTCCCAACCAGCCGAGACGGCCTCGTGCAAGCAGGGCGCGGGCGGAGCGCAGGGTGGCTTCGGCGACACCGAGCCGGGCCTGAATAGGGCGCTGGTCGCGCAGAGGGCCCGAGGCGCCGCGCGCCGACTTCGTGGCCGTGATGTCGATGAGGGCATCGAGGGTTGCGCGGGCGAGACCGAGGGCCACGGCTGCGAAGCCGGTCGCGAAGATGTTCGTGGTGTTGTAGAGGTAGAGCGGCTCCCCCACCACCGGCTCCTCGAAGGCGAATCGATGCTCCGGCACGAAGAGGTCCGTGACCGTGTAGCAGTCCGTGCCGGTGCCCTTGAGGCCGCTGACCTGCCAGATCTCGCGCACCTGCACGTCCTCGGGGCGGAAGAAGCAGGTGCCGCGCAGCTTTTCGCCGTGCTTGTTCAGCACCAGGTTGCCGGCGGCATCATAGGTGTCGCAGTCCTGGGTGCCGAGCCAGGTGGCGTGGTGCATGCCGCTGGAGTAGGTCGCCTGGAAGTTGATCACGTAACCGCCATCGACCTTGCGGGCCGTGCCCGGACCGTTGCCCCATGACAGGATGGTGTTCGGGTCGCCGAAGATCTCTCGCGCGCCCTCCGGTGGCATGTAGGCGGCGAGACGGCAGATACCGGAATTCTGGCCGACGGTCCAGGCCGTGCTCGCGTCGGCTTCGGCGATGGCTTCCATGACCGCGGCGAACTCCCAGAGCGTGAGCTGCGAGCCGCCGTACACGCGCGGCGTCAGCATGCGGTAGACACCGGCCTCTCGCAGGGCTTCGATAACCCGAGTCGTGATGCGGTGGTCGCGCTCGATCTGCTCAGCCTCGGCCTCGATGAGGGGTCGGAGGTCCCGGACGGACTGAAGCAGCGAGGCCGCGGACGGCGCCAGCGTAGTCATGGCGTGCGTGATTGTATGCCATCGGCGCGAGGGCGTTCATCCCGAGGTGGGACAGACCCCTGCCAGTTTGGATGCACACGGGTACGCCTCACCTCAGCCAGCACCCCCTCTGAGTTCCGAGGAGAGAACAGCCGCCAAGTTAGGACTACCGGATGAAGAAGGAAAGGGATTGCCCCCTCCTCCCCTCGGTCACGAACAGAGGAGGGGGCGTTTTGGGAGGGGTCTACTGGAAAACCTCCCACGACAATATCGGCGGTAGTCGTCAAGAATGTCACCAGTTTCGCCTACGAAATTCTTGCAATTGAATAACGAACTCAAATCTATCTCTCGCAGAGTGACCTTTCCGGTCTCTTGACAAAGGGGCGCCGGAAGCACGATTGTCTGGACGTTTCAGGGTTAATAGGAGGAGACACGAACGTGCACCAGTGGAACCAGTTCCCGACTGAAGGTCGCGACGGCATGACTTGCGAGATCGTCGACCTGAAAGGCCACAACGGCGACACCGTCCAGGCCTACTACGCCCGACCCACGGGCTTCAGCGAACCCCTGCCCAGCGTGGTGCTGATCCACCACCTGCCCGGCTGGGACGAGTTCTATCGCGAGATGACGCGTCGCTTCGCCCAGCACGGCTACGCGGCGATCTGCCCGAACATCTACGGCCACTTCGGCTACGGCACGCCGGACGATGCGGCTGCCCGTGCTCGCGGCGAGGGCGGCATGTACGACGACCAGGTCCTGTTCGACTGCGAAGCCGCCGCAGACTACGTGCGCGGCGAGGGCTACACGTCGGACAAGGTGGGCCTGATCGGCACCTGCTCCGGCGGCCGCCACACCTACATGGTCCTCGGTCGCAGCGAGAAGTTCGATGCCGGCGTCGTCTGCTGGAGCGGCGGCGTGGTGCAAACGGAGTTCACGCCGCAGCGCCCCGTCTCGCCGATCGAGCTGACGCCGAACATCAAGGCCCCGATCCTGGGCCTCTTCGGCAACGACGACCAGAACCCGGCCCCGGAGATGGTCAACGAGCTGGAGGAGCGCCTGAAGAAGGAAGGCAAGGACTACGAGTTCCACCGCTACGACGGTGCGGGCCACGGCATCTTCTACTACCAGACGCCGCTCTACCGCCCGCAGCAGGCGATGGACTGCTGGGGCAAGATCTTCACCTTCTTCGAGGAGAAGCTCGAGGGGTAAACTAGACGCAACAGGGTTTCTTGGGCCCTGGGGTGGTATCGCTGGCTAGACGGCGCTCCGGTTATGACCGGAGCGCCGTTTCTTTGTTCCGCTCTTTACGCATGTACTATCATTCGTAGATGCACAAAGTTATTCCTATAGCCGATCTTTGACCTATGGGACGAATTCAAAGACTTGTGGTTCATAACTATCGTTCAATCTCAGGACCTTTGGACATCAAGATTCCACCCAAGGTTCCGCTCGCGTTGGTTGGTGAGAACAACACCGGAAAGTCCAACCTGGTCCGGGCCATAGACCTAGTACTCGGTGACTCTTGGCCGGGAAACTATGCACCCGAAGATCATGAGTTCTACAACCGTGAACGGGGGACAAGGCCAATCCAGATATCCGTGGCCGTCAACGGCGTCGTTGACCCACGCTACAACGGTGCTCTGGTCGAAAAGTTAGTATGGTCCTTTGACCAAGAAGAAAAAGCTCGTCTGCGGACCTACTTCGAAAATGGAGATGACCGAGCCACCAATAACGAGGTCCGCCAGCAGTGCATGTGCGTGGTGATCGAAGCTGACCGGCGCCTCTCATATCAGCTCAGCTATGCCTCACAGTACACGTATCTTTCAAAGCTCATGAAGTCCTTTCACGATCGTCTCGTTGAAGATCCCGATAGGGTTCAACGTCTAGAGGCGATTTTCGATTCCCTGAAAGCAACGTTCCAAGAGGTCTCGGAGTTCTCAACGTTCTCTGAGGAATTAGTTGCCCAGGTGTCCGAACTGTGCGGTGGTCTGAATTACGGCCTAGAAATAGATTTCTCCGCCTATAACCCATCCAACATTTTTCGTGCGCTACGAGTTCAGGCAAGAGAAAACAGCGAAGTTCGTGAATTCGAAGAACTGGGTACTGGTCAACAGCAGTTACTCGCACTTAGCTTTGCCTACGCCTATGCTAAAGCCTTCCACGAGGCATCGAACCTCATCCTCGTCATAGAAGAACCCGAGGCCAATCTTCATCCACTGGCACAGAAATGGGTTGCTCTCAAAATTCACGAACTCGCGCAGGAGGGCATCCAGGTCATCCTGACAACCCATAGTTCTGCCTTCCTCAACATTGAGGACATCGAAGGGCTTGTGGTTATCAGCAAGGACAGCGACGGAACAAAAGCTGTTCAGCTAAATCGATTTGAGCTGGCTCAGCATTGCAGGCAAACGGGTGCAGCCAAGGCAGAAGCCGAAACGATACTCCCGTTCTATTCCGCGGCTGCGACTGAGGAACTTCTCTCTGGGTTCTTCGCGAGGAGGATCCTACTTGTCGAAGGGCCCTCCGAGGCGCTTGCGCTTCCAGAGTACTTCGAGCAGACGGGAGTGCATCCCACCCGAGACGGTCTCGCAATTATCCCAGTCCATGGCGTGGGTAACTTGGCGAAGTGGTGGCGCCTATTCACCGCCTATGAGATTCCCACTTACGTCTTGTTTGACAACGACGGCAGTCAGGATGACCCGCAAGGAATCAAACGGCAGGACCTTCTTCAGGCACTCGAAGTTCCTGCCCGAGAACAGGCTTCGAATCCTTCAAGTCACGGATTGGCGCATTACCGACAAGTTCGCAGTCTTTGGCAGGGACTTCGAAACAAGCATGCGGCAAATAGTAGGCCTCGACTACGTTCGGTTAGAAGAAGAAGGGCGTACCGCGTTCGGCCTGTCCTCCAATACTGCAAAGCCCCTCCTTGCGCGTTTTGTCGCGCGTAGACTCTACCTGAACTCGTTTCCTTCGGCTCAAGAGGCCTTCCAGCACCTAGCAAACTCGGTAATGGCACTATCAGTTAACTGATCCACAGGTGCCCTTCCGCTAAACTAAGCCCCGACTCCCGCATCGACACAGACCTGGAACACGGAGCACCTACCATGCCCGACCTCCACGTAATCGGCCAGAGCACCCTTCGCAGCATCGACGGCGTCGAGAAAGTCACGGGGACGGCGAAGTACACCGCCGACGTGACCCTGCCCGGCACGCTGCACGGCCGCACGCTCAAGAGCCCGTACCCGCGCGCCCGCATCGTCAGCATCGACACCTCGAAGGCGAAAGCGCTGCCGGGCGTCGTCGCCGTGATCACCGGCCGCGACATCGCCGACGCCGGCTTGTGGGGTCGCGCCGTCAAGGACGTGCCCGTGATCGCCGTCGACGAGGTGCGCTGGGCCGGTGAGCGCGTCGCCGCCGTCGCCGCCGAGTCCGAGGAGGCAGCGGAAGCAGCGATCAGCCTGATCGACGTCGAGTACGAGGAGCTGCCGCCTGTGCTCAACCTGTTCGACTCGATGGCAGCCGGACGCGCCGATCCTGCACCCGGACTTCAACACCTACTTCGGCTTCCGCCAGAAGCAGGACACGCCCTCCAACATCTTCCACAAGACGCACTGGGAGCGCGGCGACATCGAGGCGGGCTTTGCGGAGGCCGACTTCGTGTACGAGGCCACCTACACGACGCAGCGCATGTTCCAGGGCTACCTGGAGCCCCAGGCGATCACTGTGCACATCGACCCGGACGACGGGCGCGTGCACGTCTGGCTGTGCAGCAAAGTGCCGCATAACACGCGAGAGTCCCTCGCCTCTTCGGCCAGGATCGACGAGAAGACGCTGCTGTTCCACCACTCGCACATCGGCGGCGACTTCGGGGGCAAGGGCAACTCGCGCAACACGCCGGTCGCCTACTACCTGGCGAAGGCCACCGGAAGGCCGGTGAAGATCGTGTGTGACTACATCGAGGAGTTAGGCGCCGGCAACCCGCGCCACCACACGATCACGAAGCTGAAGACCGGCGTGAAGAACGACGGCACGCTCGTGGCGCACAAGGTCGAGTACTTCGTCGACTCCGGCGCCTACGCGGCGTTCAAGCCCATGGGGACGATCGGCGGCGCGACGCACGCCGCCGGGCCGTACCGCATCCCCAACGTGAGCATCGACTCGCGCTTCGTCTACACGAACCAGATCCCCGGCGGCTTCATGCGCGCGCCGGGCGACCCGCAGGGCGTGTTCCCGGTCGAGTCGCACATGGACGACATCGCCCGCCAGATCGGCATGGACCCGGTCGACTTCCGGCGCAAGAACCTCATCGTCGAGGGCGAAGAGACCGCTTCCGGCGAGGCCCTGCAGCACATTCACGCCCTCGAGACGCTGGAGGCGGCGGTCGAAGGCAGCGACTACTTCTCGCCGAAGCCGAAGGGCATCGGGCGCGGCCTGGCGTTCACGGACCGCGGCACCGGCGGCGGCGAGGGCACCACGGAAATCACACTCAAGCCCGACGGCTCGGCCGTAGTCGGCACGCCGATCTTCGACCAGGGCACGGGCACGTACGCGACGCTGATGCAGGTCACGGCCGAGGAGCTCAACGTGCCTTACGAGCGCCTGAGCCTCGACATCTGGAACTCCGACGCCGTCGAGTTCGACTCCGGCATCGCGGGCGCCCGCGGCACGCGCGTAAACACCGCTGCGTGCTTCCTGGCCACCGAGGAGGTGAAAAAGCGCCTCATTGAGGTCGCCGGCAAGCACTTCGGCTGCCCCGAGGACGTGCTCTCGTACCATGACGGCGAAATCCGGCGCACCGACCTGGAAGAGGTGATCTCGTGGCAGGACCTGCTAGGGGCAACGGGCGCCGAGGTCACGGGACGAGGCCATGTCGTCGAAGGCGGGCCGGGTTCGGCGCGGATCACCTCGTTCGTCTGCCAGGTCGCCGAGGTGTCGGTCGACCCTGAGACGGGCGAATCGAAGCTGCTCAAGCTCACGAACGCCAGCGACATCGGCCAGGTCGTCAACCCCATCGGCCACCAGGGCCAGATTAACGGCGGCGTGATCCAGGGCGTGGGCTACGCGATGATGGAAGAGGTCATCGTGGAGGACGGCCGCGTGACCAACCTCTCGCTGGGCGACTACAAGCTACCGAGCATCATGGACATCCCGGAGCTGAAGACCGTGCTGGTGCAGTCTGAGGACGGCTACGGCCCCTACGGCATCAAGGGCATCGGCGAAGGGCCGCACATCCCGGTCGCAGCGGCGGTGGCGAACGGCGTCAAGGACGCGTGTGGCGCCCGCGTGCGCAACCTCCCCGTGACGGCGGAGAAGGTCTACCGCGCGCTGAAGGACGGCGTGTAGGCGGGAGCAGGCCCACAGACTCTGCTACGTTGCGAAGCTCGCCTGCAGGAGGGCGACGACGCCCCGCGTTCCGCCCGAAGACGCCCCCAATCCTTCAATGAACCCGCAGTGCTGCCGGTCGAGCAGCCAACTACGGCAGATCGACAATCCACGCACCGTACTTAGGTTCAGGTTCGAATTTACCTTAGGGATCAACTCCCCAGCGATCCAAACCGATACAATAGAGGTTGTATAACAAGAGCCTTGCACGAGGCTCCGGTGTCATCTGGTCAGGCGGGATCCCATGGCCACCGAGCAGATCTTCTTCCTCATCATCGCCTTGTTTGGCGCCGGCTTCCTGTTCCTCTCGTTCATCCTCGGAGAGTTGGGCGACGCCTTCGACAGCGTCGGCGACCTGCTCGATGGCGCCGATGGTGGCGACGTCGATTTCGACGGCGGTGACGGTGGCGGCGCCGACGGCCCTTCGCCCCTGAGCCTGCGCAACCTCATGGCGTTCCTGACGGCGTTCGGCGCCTCCGGGATGATCACGTCGGCGTATGGCTGGGGCACGCTGACCAGCAGCCTGTTCGCGGTCATCCCCGGCACCGCGCTGGCCTTCGTGGCGTACCGGTTCATGCGCGCGCTGTACGGCCAGGAGTCCAGCAGCGTGCTGGAAATCAACTCACTAGTGGGACGCAACGGCGTCGTCGAGGTTTCCCTGCCTGCGAGCGGCGTCGGGCGTGTGCTGCTGAACACGGCGGGCGGAGGGCGCGGCAGCTTCCTCGCGCGCTCCGAAGACGGAGACCCGATCCCGACAGGGGCATCGATAGTGGTCAGGTCAACACTGGGTAGCGATCTCGTCGTCTCGAGGGCACCTCAGACGGCGCCAAAGGAGTAGCTCACGATGGCTGCGGTGCTTGCCGGGCTCGGCATTGTCCTAATCCTGCTCGTCCTCTTCCTGCTGGTGGCCACGGTCAGCCAGCGCTACGTCAAAGTTCCGCCGAACCTGGTGGCGGTGATCTCCGGACGCCGGCGCCAGCTCCTTGGCATAGACGGAACGAGGCAGACCGTGGGCTTCCGGGTCGTGCGTGGTGGCGCCACGATCGTCTGGCCCGTGATCGAGCGCCTCGACTACCTGTCGCTGGAGGAGATGAACCTCCTGATCGAAGTGCGCAAGGCGATTACGAGCGAAGGCGTGCCGTTGAACGTCGATGCCGTCGCAAACGTGCGCGTGGGCTCCGACGACGCCTCGATCATGGCGGCGGCCGAGCGCTTCCTCACCTTCAGCGTCGAGGGCATCCACTCGATCGTCCTCAAGACGCTCGAAGGCCAGCTACGCGCCGTCCTCGCCGGCCTGACGATCGAGAAGGCGAACGACAGCCGGGAGGAGTTCCAGCAGTCCGTCACCGCCGCGGCCTCGTCCGACCTCGCGAAGATGGGCGTGCAAATCGACAACATCGTGATCCAGGCGATCTGGGACGACGTCGGCTACCTCGAAGCGCTGGGCAAGAAGCGCACCGCCGAGGTGAAGCGAGACGCCGAGATCGGCGCCGCCGACGCCCGCCGCGAGGAGGTCGAAGAAGTTGCGTCGGCAGACCTCGCTGCGGCTCAGGCGAGGGCGATGGCGGACCAGAAGATCTCAGAGGCGGAGAAGGCCCGAGACGTGGCGCGCGCCACCTACCTGGCCGAGGTCCAATCGGCGCAATCGAAGACCACCCAGGCCGGACCGCTGGCCGAAGCGCTGGCGCGACGCGAGGTGCGTATCGCCGAGGTCGAGGTCGAGAAGGCCGAAACGCAGTCCCGAATCGGCGTCGAAGAGATGCGCATCGAACAGTCCAGAAAGGCGTCAGAGGCAGACGTGGTCGTGCCGGCGATGGCCCGGCGCGACGCCACGATTGCCGAGGCCGAGGGGCGTCAGAAGGCCTCGATTGCCGACGGCGCCGGTGAGTCGGCCAAGCGAGCGTCGATCGCCCATGCACGCCAGGCCGAGCTCGAAGCGGAGGCGGCCGGCCGCAAGTCAGGCCTGCTCGCCGAAGCCGAGGGCCAGCGCGCCAAGCTGCTAGCGGAGGCGGAAGGCGAGCGCGCTCACCTCCTCGCTGAGGCGGAAGGTAAGGAGAAGCTGGCCCAGGCGCTGAACGCCATGAACGAGGCCGCCCAGCTGCTGCAGATCCTGCCGACGATCATGCAGGCGATGCCGGAGGTCGCGGACCGGATCACGCGCCACCTCTCCGAGATCGACAAGGTGACGATCCTCGACATGGGCGGCAACGGCTCCAACGGGCACAACGGCAACTCGATCAACCGCTTCCTGGCCAGCGCAACCGGGGCGATGAAGCAGACCTTCGAGGTCGTGCGCGAGACCACCGGCATCGACATCGAGAGCGCGTCTCGGCGCGTGGTCGAGAACCTCGGCGTCAACAACGGCGGCCAGCGCAGCGCCACAGCGGTCGCGCCCGATGACGACGCTCAGCCCGACGAGCAAGAGTAGGCCATGGTCAGCTCGACCGCCTCGAGTTACCGGACGCGCGCCTTCGTGGGCGATGCCGTACCCGGCGCGCTGGTAATCGCCTGCTCTGACAGCCGCTTCCGGGAGGCGACGAACGAGTTCCTCTCGCAACACCTGATGCTGCATAGCTGGGAGAGCATCGCGGTGCCCGGTGGCGCCTACATGCTCTCGTTCGCCGAAGCCCTGCCGAAGCAGCTCAAGGTGGGCATGCGCATGGTCAAGGGCGCGCTGAAGGACCGTGGCTCTAGCCGCATCGTGCTCATCGGCCACCAGGACTGCGCGCGCTACCTCGAAGGGTTTTCGAGCTACCTCAGGCGGGCCGGCTTCTCGATCGAGGAGAAGCAGAAGCGCGACCTGCGGGCGGTATCGAAGGACCTGGGCGAGAGCTTCTCCGGCACCCAGGTCGAGGCCTATTTCGCGCGCATCGACTCCGGCGTCGCCGTCTTCGAACGACTGTGATTGGCCGGATCTTCCACGTCCTGTTCGCAAGCCCGATGCGGGCGGCCATCGTGGTGGGCCTCGCCGTGGCGATCGGCTTCGGGCTGTTCTCGTTGCCCCAGCCCGAGATCGTGAAGTCGGCGTCGGACGTGAGCGCCACGGGCATCCTCAGCGGTGAAGAGGGCGAGCAGCTCAGCCAGGCATACCAGGCGGCGATCGACGGCAACGGAGAGCTCGTCGAGGTCTCCGAGGACGACTTCAAGGCCGGCGACTACGCCTATACCGCGACGTTCCCGGCAGAGCAGTCCGGCAACCGCTTCTTCCTGCGCCACGTCGGCCAGACGGCGCTGGGCGACCCGACGGTCTACGTGTGGGAGGAGGAGCTGTTCGCGGCGCCGTGGTGGAGCCCGCATCGATTCGTCTACCAGGCCGTGAAGGCGGAGACAGGCGCCTTCGGGGAGGTGGTCCAGCTCACGTTCGAGCGCGACATCCCGGGCCTGATCGGCCTGCTGCTGCTCGATGCCGTGGTCGGCGCGCTGTACGGCGCCGTCGTCGGGCCTCATCGTGGCGGTGAAGAAGATCGACCTGACGCCGCCGCAGATGCCGGAGCGCCGCTCCAACATGATCACGTCGTGGTCGCCGCCCGCCCGCGGCAATCGCTAAAGTAGCGGCGTGAGCAACGCCCGCAAGCCCATCGCCCTCGTCACCGGCGCCAACCGCGGCATCGGCCTGGAGGTGGCGCGCCAGCTCGCCCGCGCCGGCTACGAGGCGCATCCTGGGCTGTCGCGACGCGACCAAGGGCGAGGCCGCGGCGGCATCGCTGCGCCGCGAGGGCCTCGACGCCGTTGCGGTGCAGCTCGACGTGACCGATGACGCTTCGATTGCGGCGGCGCGCGACTGGCTCGAACGCGAACGCGGCGTGCTCGACGTCCTGATCAACAACGCGGCGATCCATTACGACACGTTCGAGGACGTCGTCAGCGCCGACCTCGACATCGTCGAGGAGGCCTTCGACACGAACACGTTGGGACCGTGGCGCACAACCCTGGCCTTCCTCGACCTGCTGAAGCGCAGCCCCCACCCCCGCGTGGTCAACGTGTCGAGCGGCTCCGGGCAATGGCGCGCCATGACCGGCTCGACGCCCGCCTACAGCCTCTCGAAGCTGGCGCTCAACGGCCTGACCCGGATGCTGGCGAACCGGCTAGGACGCGACGGCGTGCTGGTGAACGCCGTATGCCCGGGCTGGGTCAACACCGACATGGGCGGCGGCGGCAGGCCGATCCCCGAGGGCGCCGAGGGCATCGTCTGGGCCGCGACGCTGCCGGACGCTGGCCCCACCGGCGGCTTCTTCCGGGACCAGCGCGAGATCGAGTGGTAGGCGACCCCTCCCCCTGCCCCCTCCCCGCTGGCGGAGAGGGGGTCGATGCGTCCTGAAAGTTCGGTGGCGTAACATCACCTCGGCTCCCAGGCTGTCTGATCTCAGGATTCGCGGTCTAAGACAGCCCGAGCTAGCATCTGCGACGCATTTCTGAAGGAGCATTGAGAAATGTCGGAGGACTTTACGGGACAGGTGGCCGTCGTCACGGGCGGCGGACGCGGCATCGGCAAGGCGATTGCCCTGGGGCTGGCCGAGGCCGGCGCGGCGGTGGCGATCACGGGTCGCTCGGCCGAAGACACTCGAGGAGACCGTGCGCGAGATCGAGGCGAAGGGCGTCAAGGCGCTCGCCTTCCCCGCCGACGTGACGGACCCCGAGGCGATGAAGCAGCTCGTGGCCGAGACGGAGGCGCAGCTCGGCCCCATCGACGTCTTCGTGAGCAACGCCGCCATCGAGGGGCCGCTGGGACCGATGTGGGAGGTCTCGAACGCGGAGTGGGAGTACTGCCTGCGCACGAACGTCATGGGCGGCTTCAACTGCGCCCAGGCCGTGCTGCCCGGCATGACGCAGCGTCGCAAGGGCCACCTGATCTTCGTCGGCAGCGGCGGCGGCCTGTTCGCGACGCCATACGACACGGGCTACTCGGTGACGAAGGCGGCGCTGATCCGGCTCTGCGAGGGCATCAGCATCGAGACGGAGGAGTACGGCGTCTCGTGCTTCGTGATCCACCCCGGCGTCGTGCACACCGGCATGTCCGACTACTGCCTGACGGAGGAGGGCCGCAAGTGGCTGCCGGCCTACGAGCAGGCGCTGGAGATGGGCCAGACGCCGATCGAGTGGGCCTCGCAGCTCGTGAACTTCCTGGCATCGGGCGAGGCGGACGGCCTCTCCGGCTGCTTCGTCAGCGTCAACGACGACTACCGCGACATGGCGAAGCGCGCCGAGGAGATCAAGGACGGCGACATGCACACGCTGCGCCTGAAGACCCACCCCACGCAGCGCGCGCGCCGGGCGTTCCAGCGGGCGTAGGTCAGGCCGGAGGTATCGGTCGCCAGGCCGGGTCGCGAGCTTCGTCAGGCCGAGGTAGCCGCACCTTACCCTGGTGACGCCGATCGGAGATGCCAAACGCTACGAAGTTGCTGCTGAGCCTCTCGTAGCGAGACATGGTTCGCACCGCCTCCAGGAATCCGGTAGATCGAACTGAACAGAATCGTCCTCCCAGTTGCATACGTCGCAGATCTCGTATGTGCCGGGTGGCTGTCTTGGACAGCGTCTTGTAGCCGCAGCAGGGGCAGACGTAGCGCATGACACTCAGCGTACGGCTATCATGCGCACGTGAGTAGCCGGACCACCGACCAGCCCGATGCAGCTTCAGGCGCCACCGTCGTCGCCGTGAGCCGTAGCGCCGGGCACACGTTCTCGAAGCCGAACGAGATGTTCGTGCGCCTGATCGAGGGCATCGGCGTGGAGGGCGACGCGCACTCGGGCACGACGGTGAAGCATCGGTCGCGCGTGCGCCAGGACCCGGCCCAGCCCAACCTGCGACAGGTGCACCTGATCCACGCCGAGCTGATCGATGAGCTACGAGACGCCGGCTACGACGTCGCGCCCGGTCGCATGGGCGAGAACGTGACGACTCGCGGCATTGACCTGCTCGGGCTGCCACGTGGCGCCCGCCTGCGCCTCGGCGCCGAGGCGGTGATCGAGATAACGGGCCTGCGCAACCCCTGCAGCCAGCTCGACGGCTACCAGTCAGGCCTCATGGCCGCCACCCTCGACCGCGACGGCGAGGGCAACCTCGTGCGCAAGGCGGGCGTCATGGCGATCGTGATCACCGGCGGCCTCGTGCGCCCGGGCGACCCTATCGCCGTCGAGCTGCCCGCGGGCGTGCACGAGGCGCTGGCGCCCGTCTAGCACGGCGGGTCATAGAGCCGTAGCCGAGGTGGGGACACCTCGGCGTCATACGCCGCCAGGCACTTCGGCTGTCCCTAAGCTATTCCCAGCTGATCACCGGGTTCTTCGGGCGCTCGCCGCTGAGCACGCGCACGACCTCCTGCGCCGCGCCCCACTCGCCGCGGTCGGACGCCTCGTAGGTGGAGCCGCCGATGTGGGGGGTGAGCAGGACGTTCGAGAGGCTGAACAGCGGGTGGTTCGGGTCCGGCGGCTCCTGCGCCATCGCGTCGACGGCGGCAGCGGCGATGCGCTTGTCCCGAAGCGCCTCATACAGCGCCTGCTCCTCGATGATGCCACCGCGCGCGAGGTTCATGATTACGGCCGTCGGCTTCATCAGGCCGAGCTCGCGGGCGCCGATCATGCCGCGCGTCTCCTCCGTCGAAGGGCAGTGAATCGTCACGAAGTCGGACTCGGTCAGAAGCTCGTCGAGGGACGCCGGCTTGCCGCGCATGGCGTTGATGTAGGTCTCCGGGATGTAGGGGTCGTAGGCCATGAACTCCATCTCGAAGGCGCGCGCCCGCATCGCCACGCGCGAGCCGATGTTGCCGAAGCCGACGATGCCGATGGTCTTGCCCGCGAGCTCTGTGCCGAACAGCTTCACGGAGTCGCTCCAGCGCCCTTCGCGCACGGCCGCATCGGCCTCGTGCGTATGGCGGGTGAGCGAGAGCATCTGAGCGAACGCGAGCTCAGCCACGGCCGCGGCGTTGCTGCCGGGCATGTTCGTGACCCAGATGTGCAGCTCCTTCGCCGTCACGAGGTCGACGCGGCTGGGGTCGACGCCGACGCCGGTGCGGGCAACGATCTTGAGCCGGCCCTCGCTGGCGCGCATCTGGTCGCCCGTAATCTGGCCCTTGCGCGAGATCACCGCATCGTAGTCGGGCACCTCTTCTCGCCAGCGGTCCTGCTCCGCCCACGGGTCCACCATGACGACCTCGCAGCGCTCCTTCAGCCATTCGATCACGTCATCCGAGAAGTGCTCTACCAGTACTCGTCCCAGTGTCATATCTATTCCTGTCCAGCTGTGCCCCTATTTCAAGCGGAAGTATACCCGCGGGCCTCGATAGCGTCAGGCTGACCAGAGACCTCTAGCGCGTAGCGCCGGCGACGGCCCAGGAATCGCCGCGTTCACGCCACACGAGCACCACCAGGCGCGCCAGCACCCAGACGCCGACGGCCACCCAGAGGGCTTCGAGGCCCAGGTCGGCGGCCATGACGATTGCGGCGACCGGCGCGAACACGAGCGCGCTTACGGTAGCGCCCACGGCCAGGAAGCGGGCGTCGCCGGCGCCGATGAGCACGCCGTCGAGGGCGAACACCCAGCCCGCCGCGGGCTGGAACACCGCCAGCACGATTAGCACGCTGCTCAATGTCATCTGAACCTCGTGGTCTGAGGTGAACAGGGGCGAAATCAGGTCGCGGCCCAAGAAGATCACGGCACCCAGCACGAGGCCAAAGAGCACCGAGAGCTCTACCATGCGCGTCGTGGCCTGGCGGGCGCCCGTCAGGTCGCTGGCGCCGAGGTAGCGCCCGACCAGGGCCTGGCCGGCGATGGCGATGGCGTCCATGCCCAGGGCCAGCGTCGTGTAGATGGCGAAAGCGACCTGGTGCGCCGCGAGGTCGACGCTGCCGAAGCTCGCAGCCACGACGGTTGAAAACACGATGACGATGCGCATCGAGAGGTTGCGCACGAACAGCGGCGCCGAGGCGCGAAAGCTGCTGCTGACGCCGGGCCACGAGAACCCGAGCGCCACGCCGTCTTCTCGCACCGCGCGCTGCACAACGGCGACGTAGGCCAGGATCGACGCCCATTGGGCGATGACGGTGGCGAGGGCTGAGCCGCCGATGCCCATATCGAGTCCGTAGACGAGGCCATAGTCCAGCCCGACGTTGACGAAGTTGGCGGCAACGGCGACGTAGAGCGGCGTCTTCGTGTTCTGGAGACCTCGGAGGAGGCCGTTCATGGCGAAAACGCCCAGCATTGCCGGCAGGCCGACCATGCTGATGCGCAGGTAGATCACGGCGTGATGCTGGGCGTCCGGCTCCGGCCCGAACCAGCCGATGATCGTCTTTGCACCGAGGAGCCCTACGGTCGCCAGCACGGCGCCGAGCAGCCCGGCCAGCCACAGGCCATCGACGCCCAGGCGCAGGGCACCGGACCGATCGCCGGCGCCGAGACGCCTCGCGACCGCCGCCGTGGTGCCGTAGGCGAGAAAGACGCACAGGCTCACGGCCGTCTGCAGGATGGTCGAGGCGACACCGAGGCCCGCGAGCTGGGTCGTGCCGAGGTGCCCAACGATTGCCGAGTCCGCCAGCAGGAACAGCGGTTCGGCAACCAGCGCCCCGAACGCCGGCACGGCCAACCGTGCGATCTCGGCATCGTGCTCGTGGCGCATCGGGGCAGCGGGCAGCTTCAGGCGCATGAATGCGCTAAGCGTGGCCTCGCCCGCTGCGACGGTCAATCACACGAAAGGACTGGGCATCCGCGCATGAACTACCGCGGAGCAGAGTTCAGGTATGACGATCCCAGACAACGGATCGGCAGCATTGCTGATGCGAGTAGAATGGCGGGCACAATGACGACGCCACCCGTCCAGTACGTCACGACCAGCGATGGCTTCAACCTCGCCTACACGGTAAGCGGCAGCGGACGGTCGCTGGTCCATGTTCCGGGTGGCTTCAACCATGTACAGATTCACTGGGAAGCCGGGGGTCGCAGCCGATGGTGCAGGGGTCTCGCGTCTTACTTCAACCTCGTCACGTATGACGGCCGCGGCCAGGGACTCTCGACCAGAGGGTTGGCCGGCACCTACAGCCCGCAGGTCAGGACGCGGGATCTCGAGTGCGTGGTTGATCATCTCGAATTGCATAGGTTTGTGCTCTTCGGCATCGGGTCGTCCTGCCACACGGCTGTCCGCTACGCTGCGGCGCATCCCGACCGAGTAGAGGCCCTGGTGCTCGTTTCTTGCAGTATCACATCAAAGCCGTGGCGGCCTGCTCTCTACCAGGAACTTGCCAGCGGCGACTGGGACGCCTTTCTATACCTCCTTGCGCGACCGCGAGGCAACCACGAGGCGGCACAACAGGAGGTGGAGTTACTGAAAAGAATGACTACGCAGGCCGATTTCATCACGATGACGAGGGCCTGGGAAGGATCCTCGATCGAAAGTAACCTTCAGGATTTGCGCGTCCCAACGCTGGTGATCCACCCGAGAGAAATCGGGTCCCCCTCCCTTGATGACTGCGCCGAAGTCGCATCGAGAATCGCACACGCTCGGATCGTTGTGACAGAGGGTGGTGGAGGCAACAACATGGCAGGTGATCCGGGTTCAGCGATTGCTGCGATTGTTAGCTTCCTCGCAGAGTTGCCGCCACCCGAACGCGACGTCATCGTACCGCCCGACGGCCTTTCCCAGCGCGAGACCGAAGTACTCCAACTCGTTGCTCAGGGCAAGAGTAACCAGCAGGTCGCCGACGAGCTGGTGATCAGTCTCCACACCGTAAAGCGACACGTTAGCAACGTCTTCCACAAAACAGGCGTCACCAGCCGCGCCCAGGCCATCGTCTACGCCCATGATCGCGGCCTGAGCGAACGGTCTCCGGTGCGCGCTGATACCGACTGATACCAAAGAGCCATTCGTAGCCTCGATAACGGGTGCGAGAGACGCGCAGAAGCCGCGATCTTTGGTACCTGGTAATCGGTCGTTAGCACGATGGCGCCGGTTCGCTGTGAACCCAGACTTCTCCTTGTCGACGCACTCGCGTCATTAAGCAGACAAGGAGAAGGCAATGCACTTCACAACCGGAACCACACTCCCCTGGATCGGAAGGCACAACTGGCAGCTCGTCGCGCTCGCCGGTGGCCTGGCGGTGGCGATCAGCGCCGTCGCTATTGCGGGCGGCTTCGACCGTGGCGGCCACGCTACATCTACAGCGTCTCCACTCCAGCAGCCTCCCGTCAGCGCGGCGCCCGCGAGTTCAACAGCCTTCACGCAGCGCACGCCTGCCGAGATGATCTTCTACCTCGTCAACTCCGACGCCGAAGCGAGCATGCTGGAGTCGGTGTTCAGTTCGGAAAACGCCGCCATCGCGACTAACGTCGCGCGAGAAGTCGTCGTTGCGAAGACAGCTGAACAGCAAGCCGAGTTCCAGTCCATGGTCACGCTTGGCCAGCCTCGAGCTGACGCAATTCGGCACCGATGTTAGCGTCGTCGACCTGCGCGATGCTGCACAGGCCAGCGTTCCTACCGTGTACTTCGTCGGCTCTGAAGCCGAAAAGGCGATCCTCGAACGGGGCCTGTCCGACGAAGGCTCATCCGCGAGCATCCTCGTAATCGAAATGGGCACGTTGTCCGGAGACTTCCTTTACAACACCATTGTGGGAGAGCAAATGGACGTAGGGGACTTCGAGATTGTCGATTTGAGGCAGTAGTCGGCTGAAGGGGGTCGTTCTACCTCATAAGAAGTGCCGGGTGGCGTATGCTACCCGGCATTTCCCTTTCACGTGCCGCTGTGGGTTGGGTATCCGGCGGCGAGTGAACGATTCGGAAGCGGCTATCCACGTCCGGTCCTGTTTCAGGGGCGGTAGAGCGTAACCGGGATTTCGCCGATCCTTACCGAGTTCACATCCGCCTAAACGGATGCTGCAAATGGGCGGCTGCCAGCGCGAGGGTCAAAAGTTCAATGTTCGTTGCCGGCTCACTTGGAAGGGCCTACGAGGCCAAACTCAGCAACGGCTGGCAGGTAGACCCGGCGCAGCAGACGGCCGTCACGGCGATGAATCGCGTCCTAACCGCGCTCGCCAGCGCGAGGCCTCAGCCCGTTAAGGGCTTGTACCTGCACGGTCCGGTTGGGCGCGGCAAGACTCAGCTGCTGAACATGTTCATGGAGCACGTCGACCCGGCCAAGGCCCGTCGCACGCACATGCATTCGTTCATGTCGGAGATTCATCAGAGGCTGTTCGAGATCAAGAGCGGTGACCCGGTGATCGCGATCGCGCGACAAATGGCGGAAGCGCATCGCGTACTGGGGTTCGACGAGTTCTACGTCAGCAATATCGGCGACGGCATGCTTCTCGGGCGTCTGTTCCAGCACCTTTTCCAGCGTGGCGTCGTGGTGGTCGCGACGAGCAACTGGCCGATGGACGAGTTGTATCCGGACGGCCGGAACCGGAAGAGCCTCCTACCGTTCATCCGCATCCTCGAACGCAACATGCAATCGATTGACCTGGGCGACGGGGAGGATTACCGGCAAAGTGACGAAAACCACTGGCCCCTGTACCTCGTCAGGCCTGCAAGGTCGTCGACGCCCCCGGAGCTTGCGCGGCTCTTCGAGGAATACGCCGAGCCAGGGGAGACGGGGCCACCGGCGGGTATCCAGGCCAAGGCATTCCGAGGCCGGTGCGGCTGGTACCACTTCGAGGAGCTTTGCGAGCGACCTCTAGGTCGCCGCGAGTACCTCGATTCTCGTGCTGGCCGTCGAAACGCTGATCATCGAAGGCATCCCGGCGATGCCACCGGAGCAGGCGGAGTCGGCCTTGCGGTTCGTCACCCTGATCGACCTGTGTTACGAGCACCGGCGTCGTGTCATTGTCTCGGCCGCCGGGTTCCCGGAGGAGCTCTACCCCAGCGGCCCCGTAGCAACCGCGTTCAGCCGGGCGACCTCCCGGCTAGCCGAGATGCAGTCGTGGTAGCAGGCGCTGCGTAAAGACCCCTGCCGACACTTGCAAGCGTTAAGCGGGTTCTGCGACGAAGACGGGTATCTTGCGGGGCGTCCGCTGCTGGTAGTCCTCGTAGGGTGGATATGCCTGGACGGCGAGCGCCCACAGCCGCGCTCGTTCAGCGTCATCTGCCACCTCACGCACGCGCATGGACTGGACCGCCTGCTCGTCTCGGATTTCGACCAGGGGATTGGCACGCAGGTTGTAAACCCAGACCGGGTTCTCCGGTGCACCTCCCTTTGAACCGACCAGGACGTAGTTCTTGCCGTCCTTGACTCGCATCAGGGGCGTCTTGCGAACGGCGCCGGTCTTGTTGCCGGTGTTCGTCACGACTACTACCGGCAATCCCGTGTCGCGCAGGGTTGTCGCTTCCGTCCCGTTGGACGCCTCGTAGCGTTCGACCTGCTCTCGGACCCAATCTGACGGACTTGGCATGTATTCAGGACTCATGTGGGTTCCCTCGTTTCTAGTTCGCCCAATTTTAGCGCTGGTGAGGACTGGGGAGCGCCGTCGATTTAGCTCGACCCTTTTTGTCGCTCGTACGATCAGCGCCATGTGTCCGCGGGCGTTGGCGTAGACTTTCGCGGGAGATTACTGGAGGCGCGCGAATGAATCAGGTACCGGCTTCCGAGCTTCGACTGGCAGAGCCACTGGCGGCGCTCTCGGTGGCGACGGACATCGCCCGCGGGCAACCGCCGGAGCAGGCGCTACACGCGAGCATCATCGCTACGAAGCTTGCCGGTCTGCTGGGGCTTGGCGCACCTGAGCGTACCGATGTCTACTACGCGACGCTTCTGCGGTTTGCGGGCTGCACGGCGACGTCGCACGAATACGCGACCCAGCTTGGGGGCAACGACATCGCCGTACGGTTCGGCGGCGACGCCATCGACCCGGCGGACGGAGAGCAACTGGTAGGCCTCCTTACCAGTCTGGGCGCCGGCGACGCTGATCCCGGCGAGGTCATGAAGGTCGTCGTCGAGGGCACGCGCGCCGATTGCGAGGTGGGCGCGCGTACAGCGACGCGCCTCGGCCTCGGACCAGGAGTCGCCAACAGTATTTTGCACATCTTCGAACGCTGGGACGGCCATGGCATGCCCAACGGTGTGACGGGCGAGAACATCCCCTTGGCAGCGCGCATCGGCCACGTTGCCAGCGCCGCAGTGATGTTCTCGCAAGCTCGCGGGACTGCCGAAGCCTTGAGTACGTTGGCCAGGTGGTCGGGCGGAATACTGGACCCGGCGATCTTCGCCACCTTCATGGCGCACGCGGACGAGCTGCTTTCCAGCCTCGATGTCCCAGATGTATGGCAGGCGGCCCTCGATGCGGAACCGGCACCCTGGCGCACGGTTGAAGACGGCGACCTGGACGACATCTGCCGTGTCTTCGGCGACTTCGTCGACCTGAAGACGCCGTTCCTGCTCGGGCATTCGGCGAGGGTGGCCCACCTGGCCGAAGAAGCCGCCAGAGCCATGGGCATGAGCGAGGCCGACTGCAACATGCTCCGCCGCGCCGGCCTTCTGCACGACCTCGGTCGGGTTGGCATCTCCAGCGGCATCTGGGAGAAGCCGGCGCCGCTGGGCACGCTGGAGATGGATCAGGTGCGACTGCACCCCTACCACTCGGAGCGCATTCTCGATCGGAGCAGCCTGTTCAGGCCGCTTGGACGGCTGGCCAGCCTGCACCACGAGCGCATGGACGGCAGCGGTTACTTCCGGGGCCTCCAGTCGTCCTCCCTGGACAGGGCGGCCCGTGTCCTGGCCGCGGCAGACGCCTGCGCCGAGCTGATCGAGGACAGGCCCGGGCGGCCGGCCCTGTCGCCGGAGGCAGCCGCCACGGAGTTGTCGAGGGAAGCCCTGGACCCGTATGCAGTGAATGCGGTGCTGCAAGTCGCTGGGGTGAAGCGCTCCGGATCGGGCCAGCACCCCGCGGGCCTCACCAACCGCGAAGTCGAAGTACTGCGACTGCTTGCTCGCGGTCAGAGCCTGCCGCAAATCGCCGAGGAGCTCGTGATTTCGCCCTCGACGGCACACACCCACGCGGCACACGTCTACGAGAAGGCCGGCATCTCGACACGAGCCGGCGCTGCCCTCTTCGCAATGGAGCATGCCCTCCTCGACTGACAAATCGACAGATCTGTCGATAGTGATGCCATCCTCTCGGGCCTACCTTCAAGTCGAAGCAAGTTGCTTCGAAATCCGAGAAGCAGAGAGAGGAACAAGACAATGTCTGCCCAGAGTCTGGACACAATCGCTTCCAAGAACGCCGAGCTGGTTCGGCGTGGATACGAAGCCTTCAACGCGGCCGATCTCGCGACACTCACGGAGATAATCGACGAGCAAGCTGTGTGGCACACGCCGGGCCGTGGCTCTGTCGGCGGCGATCGCCGGGGCCACGAGGCGATCTTCTCGCACTTCGGCCGCTACGGCGGCGAGACGGCCGGCACGTTCCGAGCCGACGTGCACAGCATCTGTGCCAGCGAGGACGGCTTGGTCGTCGCCATGCACCGCAACACAGGCGAGCGAAACGGCAAGAAGCTCGACGTCGACTGCTGCCTCATCTTCGAGATCAAGGACGGCCGGCTGGTCGACGGCAGGGAGTGTTTCTACGACCTCTACGCCTGGGACGAGTTCTGGTCCTAGTTGCATCGGGCCGAATTGAGACCGGCACAAAGAAGGAGCCGCTCCGGATGGGAGCGGCTCCTTCTTACTTGCTGACGGCCGGAGCTACCCCATTGGCGGCTTCGACTCGTCGATCCACCAGTTGATGTAGTTCTCCGCCCAGAGGTTGCGGCCGACTGCCGATGAGTCGAACGCGTAGGCGTTGCCCAGCACCGGCCACATGAGGCGCAGGGGCTTGGAGTTGGACGGCCGCGGCACGTAGTTCGCGTTCTCCGAGATGTAGCGCTGCACGTCCCAGATCTGCGACAGCATGGAGTCTCGGTCCGACTCGAGGCGAACCTTGGCCAGCATGTCGCTCAGTGTCGGGTCACCGTCAATCGCAAGGCCCTGGCCACTCGGCGGGACGGTGCCGTGGAAGGCATCGCCCTCGGGGTGCATGAGCCCGAAAATCGAGAGGGCCGGCGTATAGCGAGTGCGCTCTGCGTTGAGGGAAATGCCGTTGAAGCCCTTGACCTCGCCGGACTTGTACTTCGCGGGCGTGTAGCCGTAGTGATACTGCGCCAGCCACTCGGCGTACGGCTTACCTTGCAGGTTGGCGTTGAGGCCCACATCGGCAAGGAGTGCCTGGTGGATCTCCACGGTCTGGTTGTAAGCCGCGCCGTAGGTGCCCTCCGAGTTGTGGAAGAAGTCGAACTCCACACCGTCCGGGTAGCCCGCGGCGGCAACCAGGGCCTTCGACTCATCCGGGTGGAACTGCAGGTACTTGACGGATTCGCCGAACTTGGCGGTATCCGCCGGGTCCAGCCACGCCTCGCCCCAGCCGGGTGAGAGTTGGCTGTTGTAGTTCCAGACGATATCGATACCGTCAGCGCCGAACCGGTCGATGTTCTCGAGCACCTGGGCGTACGAGTCGCGGTCAATCGCCATCGAGACCGCCTGGCGAAGGCGCAGGTCCCGGAAGATCGAGTCGCCCTCATAGCCGAAGTAGATGTTGTAGGACGAGGTCATGCTGTTGTAGATCGGGTCCTGGTAGATGACCGTCTTGTCCACGTCCTTCTTGGACTGGACGATGTCCTCGTTACTGGCGACGTAGGTGTAAATGTTGCCGGCCTTGAACTGAGCCAGTCGTGCCGCATATTCGGGGACCAGGGCACGCTCCAGGCGGTCCGGGAAGGGCCGGTTTTCCTGGTAGTAGTCCGGGTTGCGGTCCCAGTGCGTGTGCGAGGACGGCACGTACTCGTCGAGGATCCACGGACCGTGGCCACGGATCTCGGACTTCGGGTCGAAGCCGCCGTCGGACTCTCGAGGCATGATGTAGAGGACGTCCCAGCCGGCGAGCAACGTCGACAGGACCGGCTCAGGGCGCACCAGGTTCATGACGATGGTCGAGCTGTCCGGCGCCTCGATCGAGTCCACCGCGGCACCCGGCGCAGCCTCGTGGGCCAGGTACGGTGCGCTGGCGTTGAGCGAGACCCACTTGTTCCAGCTGAACATGACGTCTTCAGCATCAATCGCCCGGTTGTTCGTGGGGTCACGGCGGTCCCAGAGCATGTTCTGGCGCAGCTTGAAGGTGACCGTCAGACCGTCCGGAGAGACCTCCATGGATTCGGCGGTCTCGCCCTCGGTCATGCTGCCGTCGTTGGAATCCGGCGTCTCCACCACCTTGAACTTCATGAGGCGCGGGTAGGCGAACACCGAGATCAGGTTCACGGTCGACGCGGAGTTGGAGAGCAGCGCGTCCATGTGGGTGAGCTCTGCTGTGTAGAAGTCCTTGATCACGCCGCCGGCCTTCGCCTGCGACAGCGTGTTCTGCGGGGACGTGATCAGGCCGCTGCTGGTCCCACCCGTAGCGCCCGTGCTGCCACCAGTCGCTCCGGTCGAGCCCGTGCTGGCGCCTGTGGACCCCGTGCTGCCCGTGGCGGCACCGGTGCTGCCTGTCGAGCCGGTGCTGCCGCCTGTGCTCGGTGACGCGTCATCGTCGTCACCGCCACACGCGGCGAGGAAGGCGGCACCGAACGCGCCGCCACCCACGGCGCCCAGCGCGCGCCGGCGTGAAACTCGCCTGCCGGTCACTCTTGCCCAGTAGTTAGTCTCCATATTCCACCTTTCAAGTGCAGTTGATACCTATGTTGCATGCACTAATTCAACCGCACTATAAACTCGTGGGGTGGATTTTCAAGCGTCTGCGCGAGATTTTGTTGGTATCTAAGGAAAAGTGCTCTGATCTGACCCAATCAGAGCTTGGTCAGCCAAGTAGAAAAGGGAGCCCACGAGGGCTCCCTTTTCTACTTGATGTAGTGATATCTGGCGCATGGCCAGACGATTGCTACAGCTTGGTCTCGTCGATCCAGTAGTTGATCGCCTCTTCCGACCAGATAGCGTTGTTGGGCCAACGCTCTCTCATACCCAGGTTCATCACGGCCGCGTGCCAGATCTGGTACGCCGGACTCGCCACGGGACGAGGGATCATGTAGCTCATCCCCGTCATGTACCGGATGAGGTCATGCGTCAAGGAGACCTGGGTGTCCTGATCGAACTCCGACTGGATGCCTTCGATCATGCTGTCAACCTTGGGGTCCCCCGAGAAGGCATCGTTGCCATCCGGGCTCATACCGTGGAAGGCGCCACCCTTGGAGTGCCAGGAGCCCAGCATGAGGTTCACCGCTGTCGCGTAGGGGCGCTCAGCTTCGACTGCGTAGCCGTTGAAGCCCTTGGCGGCATCACCGGAGCCACGCGTAGAAGCACCGCCGCGGTAACCGAAGTAGTAAGCGTTGAGGTACTCGGCGTACGGGAAGCCGGACTGCTTGATAGTGCCACCGGAAGCACTGAACATGCCCGTTAGCACCTCAACCGCCTGACCGTAGGAGGGACCATAAGTACCTTCCTGGTTGAAGAAGACTTCCGTGTCAACGCCGTTCGGGAAACCGGCCGCCGTGAGAAGCGACATGGCCTCTTCTGCGTTGTACTGGAGGTACTTGGCGTTTTCCCCAAAATCAGAGCCAAGGGGATCGAGCCAGTAGGGGCCCCACCCGGCAGTGATGCAGGTGTTGAACTTCGGGTCGACGCCCAGGCCCGCATCTGCGAAGACGTCGGCGTTGTAGATCGCGCTGTTGAAAGCGTCGCGGTCGACCAGCATGGAAAAGGCCTGGCGGACGCGCTCATCCTTGAACGGCGAGTCGTCTTCATAGCCGAACCATACCGACGGCGTCAGGGTGTTCGGGTAGGTGTTCGGCAGCCAGAGGCTCCCCTTATCGCCGACGTCCTTCTTGAGCTGGATGACCTCCTGCTGGGCGTTGGCAACGAGGTCCGTCATGATGTTGCCGGCCCGGAACTGCGCCAGCTGCTGGGCCAGCTCAGTGATGATCGGGCGCTCGATCTTGTCGAAGAAGGGGCGGTCCTTGACGTAGTAGTTGGGGTTCCTCGCCCAGACGTAGCGAGAGGACGGCTGGTATTCCTCAAGGAAGAACTCGCCGTTGCCTCGGGTGTCCTTCGCAGGATCGAAGTCACCGTCGGATTCCGTCGGCATGATGTAGAGGTGGTCCGTGGCCGCGAAGAGCGGGAGGATGGTCGCGTCCGGCTTGGCCAGGTGGATCACCAGGGTCGTGTCGTCTGTCGCCTCGACAGAGGTCACGGGTGCCGAGGGGTTGCGAGAGTTGTCGACGTTGGCGCCGCTGGGGTTGAGCTCGGCAAACTTCTTATAGCTGTAGAGCACGTCGTCCATGGTCATCTCGCGACCGCTGGTGGGAGCGCGCTCGTCCCACTTCGTGCCCGCGCCCTGGCGGATTTTGAAGGTGACGGTGAGCTTGTCCGCAGAGACTTCCCACTTCTCTGCCATTTCCGCTTCCTGGCCGCCGTCGGCGACATTCGGGTACTCGCCGGCCGTGAACTTGAGCAAGCGGTTGTAGGCAAACGTCGAACCGTAGTTGACGGTGGACGCCGAGTTGGCGATGAGGGCATCGAAGTGTGTGATGTCTGCCGGGGCGAAGTGCTTCATGATGCCGCCGGCCTTCGCCTGAGCTGTCGTGTCCGTCGGCTGGTAGATCAGAGGATTGCGGGTTGCGCCTGTCGTACCCGTCGCGCCGGTTGCTCCAGAAGTCCCCGTCGCACCAGTGGCGCCGCTGGACCCTGTCGAGCCGGTGGCGCCACCCGTCGAGCCGGTCGAGCCGGTCGATGAGCTGTCGTCATCGTCGCCACCGCAGGCTGCGAGAAATGCGGCGCTGAATGCGCCGGCGCCGGTCACGGCCAACGCCCGACGGCGCGAGATGCGGCGTCCCACCGCTTTCGACCAGTAGTTTGAGTTCATAGACTCTCCTTTTCCAATGCTCCAGAGTTAGTTAACCGATGAATAGTTTCAATTACTGAACGTAATCATTTGGACTATACGTCGATAGAACATACGCACAAGCCATCAGGTGAGATTTATCAGGAGTTTTGATTCCCACAATCGCTATCAGACAAGGACATCAATGCCTGAGGTTTAATGGGGTAGGGCGCATGCCTGGAACAGAATTTTCTATCGCCCAGAAAACGTCGTGCTGCCGGAAAGGAAGCCGTATTATTCCCAGGGCATCGCGCTCTCAGTCCCCGAGTACCGCAACTAACGATGGAGGCAAGCAGTGAAACTTCTCTTTTTCGACGACTACAAGTTCGGTGTCATGAAGGGCGACAACGTCGTCGATTGCACTGACGTGGTCAGCGACATCCCCCACCTGGAGCCGCAGCACATCATCAACGGCGTGATCGAGAACTGGGACACCTACCGCCCCAAGCTCGAGGCCAAGGTTGCGTCCAGCGCCGGCGTGGCGTTGAGCAGCGTGCACGTCCGCGCTCCCTCGCCCAAGCCGCGACGCATCGTCTGCATGGCGGTCAACTACGTCGACGGCATGGCAGCGACCCGTGGCGCCGATGCCTTCCACAAGTCGCCCGACGCCGTGATCGGCGATGGCGACACGATGGTGCTAGGCGACGTCCCCGCCAGCGTGTTCGAGGGCGAGGCCGAGCTGGCGCTGGTCATCGGCAAGAAGGCTCGCAACGTGGCCCCGGAGGACGCGGAGAACTACATCTTCGGCTACACGAACTTCATCGATGGCTCGGCGCGCGGCATGCCCGTCGCCGGCTTCTACTCGATGAAGTCGCGCGCCACCTACGCCCCGATCGGGCCGTTCATCGTCACGAAGGACGAGATCGCCGACCCGAACAACCTGCACGTCCAGCTCTGGAACAACGAGGAGCTGATGCAGGACTACACGACGGACGCCATGGCGACGAAGATCCCGGACTGCATCGCCTTCGTCACCAAGGCGCACGAGATGGAGCCGGGCGACATCCTTGCCCTGGGTACGAACCACCGTGGCCTGCACCCGTTCCAGGACGGCGCGTCCGTCGAGCTGGAGACCGAGGGCCTGGGCCGGCTGCACATCAAGGTGCAAGACGACCTCAAGCGCACCTGGGAGCGCCAGACTCGCATCGCGCGCAAGGAGGCCGGCCTCGAGGGTCTGCCGCCGCAGCTCACGGGCAAGTACTCCTCCTAACTGTTACACCCGCGTTAGGCCAGAAGGCGGCTCCTCCACAAGAGTGAGCCGCCTTCCGCCTTTTGTCTGATGCGGCTGTAACAACGTTGATCCGATACTCAGGTCACAACGAATCCTTGACAGGGAGGTGACCCAAATGAGCATCGCGATCAACACCCACGGAACCCACGCGCCAGCACGGCGATTCGCAAGGACGATCCCTGCCGAGCGCAAGGAGACTTCCCGAAGCGAGCAGCTGCGAGAGGGGCGCGCCCTCATGCGCCATCTCGTGCTTGGCGCCGTCTCAGTCGGCACGATTCTCTACGCCGTGTTCGCCGCCGGGCTCACCTTCTGAGCAACTGGAACAAACCGGGCCGACCGTCCACAATAAGGGCGCTGCCTTCGCCGGCAGCGCCTTTCGCTTACCTGAACCCCGAGACCTGAATGGAGCATGGATGGTCGCGAGATTCGATGAGAGCTTTGGTGTCACGTGGACCGACCCGGAGGACGCGAAGTCCGTTTGGGCCATTGACCGCATCCACTTCGCCTCTCCGCTGACGCCGCTGGGTGAAGACTTCTACGAGGTCGTCGTCGGTGTTTCGTGGGGCACGCGCACGGCCTTCGCCAACGGGTATCTGTTCATGAAGGACTTCGCGCCACCGCCTACGCCGGACGAAGTGAAGGAGATGGGCGCCAAGCGGATCTGGGAGGAGAAGTACCTCCCGATCGTGAGGCAGCTTTGCGCTGACGTACGCTCACCGGACTACAACGGGATGAGCGCCGCCGAGATCGTCGATGCGCTGCCGGGCGTCTTCCAGCAGGTCGCCGATGCGTTCCGCTACCCCACTGTGATCGCTTCGACGTTCATGATGCCGGCACTCCTCATGGCCGACTTCTGCAACCGGGAGCTGGGCGAAGACGGCCCTGTGCTCGCCGCGACCCTGCTGCAGGGCTTCGCGAACGAGACCGCGGCTGCGGGCGCCGGCCTGGGCGATCTCGCGACGTTCGCCTCGAAGCACGCCGACCTCGCCAGGGCACTGCGGGAGGGCCACTTCGAGACCCTCGAAGCGCACGAAGGCGGACCGGAGTTCCTCGCCAAGCTGCACACCTATCTCGAGCAGTACGGCTGGCGGGCCGACGAGTGGTGCATGTTCCACCAGCCGACCTGGGCGGACGACCCCACGACACCCCTACAACTAATCGCGCGCTACCTCAGCGACCCGGAGCATTCACCGGTCACCGCCCACGAGCGCGCCGTCCGCATGCGCAACGAAGCCGAGGCGAAGATCGCCGAGCGTCTGGCGCCGGAGAAGCGCGACGAGTTTCAGAAGCTGCTCGATGCCGCGCTAGAGCACGTGCCGATCAGCGAGGAGCGCGCCCTGTGGCAGCTCATCGCCATCGGCAGCGTACGCGTGCCGTTGCTGGAGCTCGGCCGCAAGCTCGCCGAGGCAGGCGTCATCGATGCCGCCGACGACATCTTCTACCTGCGGCAGAGCGAGCTCGGGAGGCTCGCTGCGACACCCCAGCCCATGCAGGAAGCGGTCGCCCAGCGCCGGGCCGACCTTCAGCGCTACGAGAAGCTGGAGCCGCCGATGTCCATCGGGGCGCCCTTCGTTGTTTCGGACCGGCCTGGGCCCTCGCAGCTGGTTCACCGCTACTTCTTCGGTAACGTCGCCAGCGCTTCCACCGAGAGCGTGATCAAGGGCCAGGCTGCCAGCCAGGGCGTGGTGACTGCGAGAGCCCGCGTCGTCCACGGCCTGCATGAGGCGGGACTGCTGCAGCAAGGCGAGATCCTCGTATGCAAGACGACGGCGCCGCCGTGGACGCCCCTGTTCGCCGTCGCTGCGGGTGTGGTCACCGAGACCGGGGGCATCCTCTCGCACTCGGCGATCTGCGCCCGCGAGTACGCCATCCCCTGCGTCGTGGGTACGCAGGTCGCGACGACGCGCATCCCGGACGGCGCCCTGATCACCGTCGACGGCACCAAGGGCACCGTGACGATCGATGCCACAAGCTAGCCAAAATGCAACCGGGGCTAGATAAGCCGACGGCGTGTCCCCTCTCCCTGTGGGAGAGGGTTAGGGTGAGGGGTTATAACCTCTCGTAGCAGCCCAATCTCATCGAGGACGGCACTGAGCTCAGTCAGCACCTCTCGGTTGCTAAATCGCAGTACATGAAGGCCTGCGCCCTCGAGGTAGCGAGTCCGCACCACATCGTGCTCGATGCCTGCATCTGAAAGTGCTGACCACCATCTACCTCGACCACCAGATGTGCAGCCTCACAGAAGAAGTCGAGAATGTATGGCCCAAAGGGATGCTGCCGCCGAAACTTCAGTTGAGTCTCGCGATTGCGGAGGTGTCGCCACAATGCAGCCTCAGCTGGCGTCATCGTCCGTCGCAGTCCTCGCGCAAGTTTGGTCTGAAACTTCGGCTCAGCCATTGTTTACGAGGTTTCGATACCCCTCACCCTAACCCTCTCCCAGTGGGAGAGGGGACTCGCCCTCGGCGTTTCGACGTGGAGTCAGGCTAGCCCCAGACTTTGGTCGCCACCTCTCGCACGAGGCGGAGCTTCGCGAGCTGCTGCTCCTCCGTCAGCGGATTACCGCCCTCGGCGGACGCGAAACCGCATTGCGTGCTCAGGGCCAGGCGCTCGAGCGGGATGATCTCGCCGGCTTCGCGGATGCGCGCCTCGACCTCTGACGCCGCTTCGAGGTCGCCTTCCTTCGTGGTCAGGAGACCGAGCACGACGTTGGTGTCCGGCAGGACGTGGCGCAGCGGGCCGAAGTCGCCGGCGCGAGGCGTGTCGTACTCCAGCAGCAGCGTGTCGATGTTGGGGATGCCCTCGAACAGCGGACCAAGCGCCTCGTAGCCACCGTTGGCGCTCCAGTAGCCGCCGGGCGAGTTGCCGCGGCAGACGTGCATGGCGCAGGTGATGTCGCTGAGGCCCTCGAAGAAGTAGTTGTCGACCTCGGCGTCCTCGATGAGGTTGGCCGCCATGTCTTCCTTGTCCTCGGTCTCGTATGCGGCGCGGACTTTTGGGTCGACGTAGAACTGGCCGTAGTTCGGCGCATCGATCTGGATGTAGTCGCAGCCCATGTCCAGCAGAGGCTGCACGACGTGCTCCCGCAGCTTGTCGGCGACGTCGTAGAGAAACTCGCGCGACGTAGGATACGCGGCGGTCGAGTAGTTACGGTCCCAGTAGATGCGATGGTAGCTCGGCGACGGAAAGCAGAACTTCGTGCGCTTCGAGGCGTGCGACGTGAGGAAGGCGTAGTCGGACGTGATCTCGTTGGCGAAGCCGATCTTCTCGACCACGACGCCGCGAGGCCGGCTGCCGCGCTCGATGAAGTTGCCCTCGTTGTCCCACCAGAACCGGATCCAGCCTGGCCCGGCATCCTCCAGCACCTTGAAGCCGCTGAACGCCGCCTGATGCAGCCCCTGCACGGTCGTCGGCGCGGTGGCGATCCAGGACACGCGCCGCAGCTCGCCGTCCGTGATCACGTCGAGGCCCACGTCTTCCTGCAGGGCGATCGCCTCCATGACGGCGCGGTCCTCGACCTGGCGACGCTGGGTCTGGCTCACGAAGCCGGAGCGCACACCGGCGCGCATGTCTCTCACGTAGCCCGGCCGCAGCAGGCTGCCGACGGTCTCAGCGCGCGGAATCGATGCCATTGATGACGCTCCTTCTGCTCGAAAGCCTCGGTTGCCGCGCATGCTACAGGAAGACGGGCGCAGCGCGCAGACTTCGGGGCGGTGCCAACCTCCCCCGTCGACTGCGGTCGACACTCCTCTCCCTGCGGGGCGAGGGGAACGCCTGCTACGAGGTGCCGGGGGTGGACAGGGGCACCTGGTCTGATCTGCGGGATGAATCCCGCAGCTACACCGTTGGTCGATGGCTGAGTGCTGATGACTGAACGCTGATTGCTAACTGCTGACTGCTGAAGCTGTGGGCCACATTGCTTGCGGCACATCTACCCACCTGATAACGTTCGGCCACATCGCGCCCGACCTTCATGTTGGGCGCGCACTAATGCCAGCCGTGGAGGCGCATCATGGCGACGCGAACGCAGGAAGGCTTCCCCTCCCGCGACGAGATCGAGGGCTACTGGGACTGGGACAAGATCCACGCGCCGAGGCCGCTGACGCCGCTTGCCGGAGACGCCGTGGTCATGGCGATGGGCGAAGGCTTCACGATCGCCCAGCACGATTTCGGCACGCCGCTGGCGCTGAAGTGCCGCATGATCAACAACTACTTCTACTCCTCCTTCACGCCGGACTACACAGGCATCACGGAGTCGCCGGAGGAACTGAAGGCTCGCTACGAGCAGATGCTTTCGACCGACGCGATGCGCATCGGCGAGCGCTGGGTGAACGAATGGGAGCCTTCGCTGGTCCCGATCCTGGAGAAGGCGCGCAACGCCAATTACGAAACGATGAGCGACGAGGAGCTACTGAAGGCGCTCGACGAGCAGCTGGCAAACCTCGTCTACTACTGGACGATCCACGGCTGGATCAACCTCGTTCTCGTGCCGTCGAACGCGCTGACGGACTTCTACAACGCCGAGTTCAACCCCGAGGACCCGACCGAGGCGTACGAGCTCATGCAGGGCTATCACACGAAATCGGTCGATGCGGCGAACGGGCTCTGGCGCCTCAGCCGCATCGTCAAGAGCAGCGAAGCGCTAACGGCGATCTTCCAGAGCTCGGAGCCCAAGGCCATCGAGGTGGCGCTGGGCTTCTCGAACGACGGGCAGGCGTTCATGGCCGAGCTTCAGCCGTACCTCGACGAGTTCGGCTGGCGTAGCGACGGCATCTACGAGGTCGGCGAGCCTACGTGGCGGGAGAACCTCGCGATCCCCCTGAACACGATCCAGGGCTACCTGGCGCTTGGCGAGGACAACAACCCCGAAGCCGTGTTCCAGCGCGCGGCCAATCGCCGCGAGGAGCTCGTGGCCGCCGCGAAGGCAAAACTGGCCGGGCAGCCCGAGAAGCTGGCCCGCTTCGACGCGCTGCTGGCGGCATCGCGCTACAACCTGCAGGTCACAGAGGACCACAGCTACTGGATCGACCAGATGGGCATCGCGACATTCCGGCACTTCGCCCTGCAGTTCGCCGACCGCCTGGTAGACAAGGGCCTTCTCTCAGACCGCGAGGACGTCTTCTTCCTCTATAAGGCCGAACTGCGGGACGCCATGTCGAAGGGCACTGATATGAAGCGGGCCGTGATGGCGCGCCGAGCCGACATCGAGAAGTGGGCGCAGGTGGTGCCGCCGGACCACCTCGGCGAGCCGACGCCGGCGCTGGCAGACCCGTTCTTTGTCTCGCTCGTGGACAAGATGCTGGGGCTGCTGCCGGTCGAGGCCAGCAAGGACGCCGACGTGATCAACGGCGTCGCGGCGTCACCCGGCACCTTCACTGGCACGGCCAAGGTCGTGCGCACGCTGGTGGAGGCGAGCAAGCTGCAGCAGGGCGACGTCATGGTCTGCGAGATGACGCTGCCGACCTGGGTGCCCCTGTTTGCCACCGTCAGCGCCGTCGTCGCCGACTCGGGGGGTGTGCTGAGCCACTGCGCCATCGTCGCGCGCGAGTTCAACCTGCCGGCCGTCGTCGGCACCCGCGTGGGCACGACGACGATCAAGGACGGCATGAAGGTCACAGTAGACGGCACGAAGGGGCGCGTGCGCATCGAAGCGCGCTGACCCCGACTGTCTCGGTCTTGACGCACCGGCGTGAATCGACAAGGCTTGGCAGCACGCGCGCCTAGCTGCTGGAGGGACCATGCAATTCGGACTGTCGATCTTCCCCACGGACTACACGGCCCAGCCGGACGAGTTCGCCCGCCGGGCTGAGGAGCGGGGCTTCGAGAGCATCTGGTTCCCGGAGCACACGCACATCCCGGCAGACCGGCGCTCGCCGTGGCCCGGCGGTCCGGAGCTACCGCGCGAGTACTACAACACCTACGACCCGTTCATCGCCCTCACAGCGGCGGCGATGGTGACGCGCGAGATCAAGCTCGCGACGGGCATCTGCCTCATCGTCCAGCGCGATCCAATCACGACGGCCAAGACGATCGCGACGCTGGACCACATGTCGAATGGGCGGTTCATCTTCGGCATCGGTGGCGCCTGGAACGCCGAGGAGGTCGAGAACCACGGCGTCGAGTTCAAGAAGCGCTTCCCTGTGTTGCGAGAGCGCGTGCTCGCCATGAAGGCGATCTGGACGCAGGACCAGGCCGACTTCCACGGCCAGTACGTCGACTTCGACCCGATCTTCAGCAACCCGAAGCCCGTACAAAAGCCGCACCCGCCGATCATCATGGGCGGCGATGGCCCCACAACGCTCGACCGCGTGATCCAGTTCTGCGACGGCTGGATGCCTATCGCTCGCGGTGGATTACCGGAGGGCCTGGAGGAGAAGGTGCGCGACCTGCGTACTCGCGCCGAGGCTGCGGGCCGTGATCCCGACGCGATCAGCGTCTCGATCTTCGGCTGCCCTCCCTCGCCCGAAGCTATCGCCGAGGCCGAGCGCATGGGCCTGCAGCGCGTGATCTTCGGCATCCCGGCGGCCTCGCCCGACGAGGTGTGGGCCAAGATGGACGAGCGCGCGAAGCTGATCCGGTAACGCGATGAACACGCAGAAGCGGGATATATCAGACTTCGTCCGCGTCGGCTCGGTCGACGACTACGAGCAGGGCGTGCTCTACAACCACAAAGTCGAGGGCAAGTACGTCGCCGTCGTGCGCAACGGCGAGCGCTTCTACGCCATGCTCAACGCCTGTACACACTCGGCGTACCTCCTGACGCCGGGCACGCTGCAGGACGGCCGGGTGCACTGCCCGGCCCACGGCGCCTACTTCCGCCTCGAAGATGGGGAGCCTCTCGCTGGTCCCGCGGGCGACCCGCTAGAGCTGTTCGACGTGCGCATCGAGGGCATAGACGTCCTCGTTGCGCTGTCCTAGTTTGCTCCCTAGAGTCCGTCCCACCCGCTAAACAGATTTTTTACACTCTCGTCTTCAGGTTTTTCGCAGGCGATCCGATATTTAGGGGTATTCCTGGTTTCCATACCGCCCGGCTTTTTTCTTTGCAATTTCCGCCGATAAGAGACTTGTGCATACAGGTGGCATCACGGTGCCGGCTCGAGTTGTCGAGGGACGAGAGGTTTTCAGTATGGAGAGTTTGACGCTATTCAAGTCACGCCGGCTTGCGTATTTGCTGGCCATTTTCAGCATTGTGGTCATCACGGCATGTGGTGGCGACGATGACACACCGGCGAATACCGGTGCAATCTCTTCCGGCGGCCAAACTGAGCAGAAGCTGGCCGACGTCCAGGTACTGCGGCTGAGCATGAACAGCGAGCCGGGCACCATCGACCCGCAGCTAACCTCGATCGGCAACGAAGTCTCGATCGCCCGCCAGCTCTCGACCGGCTTGTTTACGTATGACGAGAACCTCGACGTCGTACCCGCACTCGCCAAGGCAATGCCCACCGTCGAAAACGGTGGCATCTCCGCTGACGGCCTGACCTACGCGATCGAGCTGAAGGAGTCGACCTGGAGTGACGGTTCGCCCGTTACGGCCAACGACTTCGTGTACAGCCTGCTCCGCGCTCTCGACCCCGACTTCGGCAGCCCGTCTGCCTGGGCCTTCTACGGCGTCACCGGCGCCGCCGCCTACAACACCGCCAAGGACGTCGAGGACGGTACGCCCGCCCCGCCGGCCTCCGAGATCGACAACCTGCGCTCGCAGGTCGGCGTCAAGGCTGACGGCGACTCCAAGATCGTCTACACGCTGGAAGCACCGAACCCCAGCTTCCTCAACGTCCTTGCCCTCGTGGCGGCCGTCCCGGTGAAGCAGAGCGTTGTCGACCAGTACGGCGATGCCTGGACCGACCCCGGCAACTTCATCGGCAACGGTCCCTTCGTGCTCAACGCCTGGGACCGCGGCAGCAAGATCGTCCTCGGCCGCAACGACAACTGGTACGGCGAGAAGCCGACGCTCACCAGCCTCGAAGTCAGCTTCATCGCCGATGACGCCGTCGCCTACAACGCCTACGTCAACGGTGAGCTGGACGCTGTCCGCGCCACCACCGCTTCGCTGGCCAGCGGCGCCAACAAAGACGACCTGGTGACGACGCCGCAGCTCTCCACCTACGCGCTATTCATGAACAACGCCACGGCGCCGTTCGACAACCCGCTGGTGCGCCAGGCCTTCGGCTCCGCCATCGACCGCGACGCCTACGTCAGCGGCGTGCTGCAGGGCGCCGGCATCCCCACGACGAGCTGGGTGCCCCCGGGCATGCCTGGGCACATCGACCGGCCGACGGGCAACCTCGCCTACGACCCGGCGAACGCCAAGGAGCTGCTCTCGCAGGCCGGTTACGCCAACGGCGATGGCCTGCCGGAGATCAACCTGGTCATGATCGCGTCTGACTACAACAACCTCGTCGGTCAGTTCGTCGAAAACCAGCTCGAGACCAACCTCGGCGTCAACGTCACGGTGAACTTCTACGACCAGGGTGAGTACTTCGACCAGCTCTTCTCCGGCGACTACAACGCCACGGTCCAGAGCTGGATCGCGGACTGGCCGGCGCCGGACGACTTCCTGGGCCTGTTCTACAGCCAGGGCGACGCCAACTTCAGCGCCTACAACAACCCGGATTACGACTCGCTGATGGACCAGGCGGCGCTCACCGCCAATCCGGACGCCCGCCTGGAGCTCTACTTCCAGGCGCAGCAGCTCCTGCTGGAGGACGCTGGTCTCTCCCCGCTCTACAACGAGATCGACAACACCTACGTGAAGCCGACCATCGCCGACCTGATCATCACCGGCATCGACGGCGCGCTGAAGGGCGACACGTTCTTCTGGAAAACGAAGATTCTCGCACCCGATAGCAACTAGTTAGCGACGAACGAAAGAGAGGAGGGGCTGCAGTACAGCCCCTCCTCACCTCTCATTTCATATGGCCACATACATCTTGCGCAGGCTGCTCTGGCTGGGTCCGGCGCTTTTCTTTATCTCCCTCGTCACGTTCGGGCTCATGCATGCGACGCCCGGCGGCCCCTACGACCCCGACCCACGCTTGCCCAACGTCGTGCGCGACAACCTCAACCGCAAGTACGGCCTCGATAAGCCGCTGCCGGAGCAGTACGGCATCTTCGTCTGGAACGCACTCCAGGGCGACCTCGGCGTCTCGCTGAAGGTGCAGCAGAACGAGCCGGTGACCTCGATGCTCACCGACCGCCTGCGCTCGACCGTGGTCCTCGGCGTCATCGCGTTCGTGCTTGCGACCGTGCTCGGTCTCGGCCTCGGCGTCACGTCCGCCCTCAACCGCAACCGGCTGCCCGACTACGGCGCCGTGCTGATTTCGACCGGAGGCGCCGCGCTGCCCGCTTTTGTCATCGGCATCATGCTGATCTACGTCTTCGCGACGCAGCTACACTGGCTGCCGACCCAGGGATGGAGCCTCAGCACCGGCTTCATTCACGGCTGGCTGCCGGAGCCAAAGCAGATGATCCTGCCCGTCGTCACGCTGGCCCTGCTGCCGCTGGCCTACCTCGCCCGGATCACGCGCGCCAGCCTGCTGGACGTATTGCAGCAGGACTACATGCGCACGGCGCGATCGAAGGGGCTGCCCCACAGGACGGTCGTCTGGCGACACGGCATGCGCAACGCGGCAATCCCCATCATCAGCATCATGGGGCCGGTCGCTGGAGCGCTGCTCACGGGCTCCTTCATCGTCGAGAACATGTTCGGCGTGCCGGGCGTGGGCACGCTGTTCGTCAAAGGCGTGGCGGCGCGCGACTACAACCTGATCATGGGCATGACACTGTTCTACACGACGGTCGCGCTCGTGCTCTATCTGTTGGTCGATATCGCCTACGCCTACCTCGACCCGCGAGTGCGCTACCGATGAGCCTACGAAAGACCGCACTACAAGCCCTGGCGCCGGACGAGGCCATCGCCCTGCCGGCTCGCGTACCGGGTTACTGGGGCCACGCCTGGCAGCGACTGCTGCGCAATCGCCTGGCCGTCGCCGGCCTGATCATCATCGGAGCGCTGGTGGCGATCGCCGTCCTGGCGCCGCTGCTGGCGCCGCACGACCCGGGGCAACAGAACCTGGGCGCCGGCGAGCAGTACCAGACGCCGAGCTGGTCCCACCTCATGGGCACGGACGGCCTCGGCCGCGACTGGCTGAGCAGGCTGATCTACGGCACGCGGATCTCGCTCGCCGTCGGCATCTGCGCCCAGCTCGTCGTGCTCGGCATCGGCCTGCCGCTCGGGCCTCATCGCCGGCATCCGCAACGGCCCCCAGGACAGCGCGATCATGCGCTTCACCGACCTCGCCTACGCCTTTCCGGACCTGCTGCTGGTGATCCTGCTGCGAGGCGTCGTCGGCGGTAACCTGGCGCTGCTGATCGCGATCATCGGCCTCGTGACCTGGATGGACATCACGCGCCTCGTACGCGGTCAGGTGTTGTCGCTGCGGGAGCGGGAGTTCGTCACGGCTTCGAGAGCCATCGGCGCCGGCGACGCGCACATCATGCTGCGCCACCTGATCCCGAACCTGGCCGGGCCGCTGGTCGTCATCCTGGCGATCGGCGTACCGCGCGCCATCTTCATCGAAGCGACCCTGAGCTTCATCGGCTACGGGGTCGCCCTCGGCACGCCGAGCTGGGGCGCCATGGTGCAGGAAGGCTACGCGGCGTTCGCCTTCCCCCACCTCATGCTCTTCCCGGCGGGCGCCATCGCGCTGCTCATGCTGGCGTTCACCTTCGTGAGTGACGGCCTGCGAGACGCCCTGGACCCCACGAGCCAGGTGGCGGGCCGATCGCAGCCGCGAATCGCCGCGCCGGTGGCGGCGCAGCAAGCACCTCATGAATCCGAGGTGCCGAAAGCCGCGTAAGCCGAAGACGCCGAGGCCAGAAGGCCTCGGCGACGGCTATCACCAGCTTCGTTATTCGTTAGCTGTAGTGGTTCGAGATGTAGTGGTCGGCGCGGATGGCGGCCGTGGCGCCGTCGCCGGCGGAGGTGACGACCTGGCGCGCGGCGTTGTTGCGCACGTCGCCCGCGGCGAAGATGCCGGGCACGTTGGTCTCCATCCACTCGTTGACCAGGACGTGACCACCGGGGTCGAGGTCCAGCAGGCCGTCGATGAACGAGGTGTTCGGCGTCTGGCCGATGAAGACGAACACGGCCGAGATCGGCATGTCGGACTCTTCACCGGTTTCGATGTTCTTCAGGTGCGCGGACGTGACTTCCTTCTCACCGTCGATCGACTCGACGACGGTGTTCCAGACGAACTCCATCTTGTCGTTGTTGAAGGCGCGCTCCTGGAGGATCGAGCTGGCCCGCAGCTCGTCGCGGCGGTGCACGACCTTGACCTTCGAGGCGTAGCGGGAGATGAACAGGCCTTCGTCCATGGCGGCGTCGCCACCACCGACGACGATGACCTCCATGTCCTTGAAGAAGGCCGCGTCACACGTGCCGCAGTAAGAGACGCCGTAGCCGGTAAGACGGTGCTCGCCGGGGACGTTCAGGCGGTTGTAGTCGGCGCCGGCCGTGACGATGACGGCCCTGGCCATAACGTCTTCTTCTTCAGTGTGAATCGTGTGGCCGCCCTCACCGGGCTCGATCGAAGTGACGGTGGTGTACATGGTCTCCATGCCGTACTTCTCGGCCTGCGTCTGCATGGCCTGGCCGAGGTCGAAGCCGTTGATCTCGTCGATGCCGGGGTAATTTTCGATCACAGCCGTGAGGGCGATCTGGCCACCCGTGATGTTCTTCTCAATCAGCAGCGTGCTGCGGCGGGAGCGCGCTGCGTATAGGCCGGCTGCGAGACCAGACGGTCCGGCGCCGATGATGACGATGTCGTATTCCTTCACGGGACCAACCCTCTTTGATTTGTTGCGGGGAACGAGAAATCAGGAACTAAGAACAGGATACCCCGAGGCGCATGATCCCTGTTCCTCATTACTCGTACCGATCAAACGTTAACTTAGGCCATACGCTAAACCGGGCGCCCGCAAATTACAGGCGCCCGGTCGCGATTGTATCCGGGCCTATGAGTTAGGCGAGAGCGTCGTCGAGGCGCTTCTTGAGGTCGCCCTTCGGCCGGAAGCCGACGATCGAGCCTACCTGCTCGCCGCCCTTGAAGACGAGGAGCGTGGGGATGCTGCGAATGCCGTACTTGGCGGCGACACGCGGGTTGTCGTCCGTGTTGAGCTTACGGAACTCGACCTTGCCGTCGTACTCGTCGGCTAGTTCGTCGACAATTGGGGCTACCATGCGGCAAGGACCGCACCAGGGCGCCCAGAAGTCCACCAGTACCGGCTTGTCAGCCGTCAGGACATCGGTGTCCCAACTCGTGTCGTTGACTTCGCTCGGCTTTGCCATTTCTGTTCCTCCTATGCGGTCTCGATTGGTTTCGGGACCTTTGACTGAAAACCTTCTACGTCCTATACTCTACATACCCCCGGAGGGTATGTCAAGGGTCTCGAAGCACCCGGAAAGAACCTCACATGGATGAGACGACAAAGAAGAGCCTGACCACCCGCCTGCGCCGCATCGAAGGCCAGGTGCAGGGCCTTCAGCGCATGCTGGAGAACGATCGCGAGTGCGAAGAGGTGCTGACGCAGATCATGGCCGTGCGCAGCAGCCTGGACCACCTGGGCCTGCTGCTCATGGAGACGCACATCGACGATTGCCTGCTGGACGGCCTGCCGCCGGACTCACCCGTGACTCAGGAGATCGCGGACGTGCTCAAGTCCTGGGCTCGCTACGGCCTGGTCCCCGGTGCCCGCTCAGAGGTCCCTGTCCGCGACTAGCCCTACGCGCATCGCCGGTCTTGCCGCCGCCGCTGCTCCGGTTGTCGTTACGACGCGGTCCGGCACCTCGAGGCGCCGAACCGGAACCGTAGCCGCCGCCCGTACGTCCACGCGGCCCACCGGGCCCACGTGACCCAGAACCGCCTGAAGCACTATCGCCCTCGCGCCGGGGTGGACGACCTCGGTCATCCCCTCGGGTATTCGCGGGCCTGCCACGACCACCTGCTGCACCTGCCGGCGGCGCGCCTCGAGGCCGCCATGCCGGCTTCGCCTTGGGGAACCAGACCGGACCCTCACCCTCGTTTCGGCGCGGAGGCCGGGCGCCGGTGCTGCCGCGGCGCGGCCCAGTGCGCTGCTCCTCGCCGCCTTCGGCATCGCGACGGAAGGGCCGCGGGCGGTCGGAGTTGACTCGATTGCCGGGACGCGCGGTTCGGCGCGCCATCGCGACGCGGGTACGGCGGACGAGCCGGTGCGCCGTCGCGACGCGGATATGGGCTGCGCTGGCCCCCCTCGTCTCGACGCGGGTAGGCGCTGCGCTCGCCGTTGTTGTCTCGGCGCGGGTAGCCCCCTCGTTCGCCGCCATCGTCACGGCGGGGATAAGCACCCCGTGGGCCCGCATCGTCTCGACGAGGATAAGGACCGCGCTGACCACCGTCGTCGCGCCGGGGATAGGCACCACGTTCGCCGTTGTTGTCCCGGCGGGGGTACCCGCCTCGTTCGCCACCTTCGTCTCGACGGGGATAGGGGGCACGCTGACCGCCCTCGTCTCGACGTTGGAAGGGGCGGTCGCGCTGGGGGCGATCGTCCCGGCCCGTAAATGAGCGCGCCGGTTGCTGGCGATCGTCCTCGCGGAAGCTGGAACGCGGGGCCGCACCGTTGCCGGCTTCGTCGTCTCGCACGGTGCGGAAGGGCCGGCTATCGCCCTGGACGCGTACATCGTCCGCTCGCAGGGGCTTCGGTGTCAGGATCACGACGGCCACCATCTGGCCGGCGCCTGTGTTGGCCAGGACGTACTCCTGGCCGGGCGGCACCAGCACGGCGTCCATCTCCTGCAGCGATTCGATCTGGGGGCCGGCGCGCAACCGGGCCTCCCCTTCGATGAGCATGAGCAACGAGTCGGAGCGATCGAAACCGCGTCGAGACTCCTCCTGTTCCGGTTCGAGGCACAGCAAATCCACGACAAGCCGAGGCCTGTCGAACAGGTTGACATGCATCGGCCGCTCCCGCAGGAATCGCCGGGAGCGACTGATGTTGATTACGTCCATGGGGTTACCTTCCCGCGGCCGATGGTGTTCCGGGCTGCGCGAAGATCTCACGCATCTTGAGCATCAGGTCGCTGGCTGCTGAGGCGTTGGCCACGCGCAGCGCATTTTTGATCGCGACGGCATCAGAACGGCCGTGGGCAACTACAACGATGCCGTTGACACCCAGGAGGTTGCCGCCGCCGTACTCTTCGTATTGTAGGCTCTTGAGCGCGCGCCTCAGGGCCGGCTTCAGGAGAATCGCCGCCGGGGCGTAAAGAATGCTGCTGCGGATCACGCTGCGCACCTGCTGCAGGATGTAATCCGCCATGCCTTCGCCGACTTTGAGGGCGACGTTGCCGGTGAAGCCATCGGCGACCACGACATCGCAGAGGCCCTTGTGCACGTTCTGGCCCTCGATGTTGCCGACGAAGTTGAGGGCGGAGTCCTTCAGGAGCTCGTAGGCCTCGGACGTGATCTCGTTGCCCTTGCCGGACTCCTCGCCCGTGTTCAGCAGGCCGACGCGCGGGTTCGTGACGCCGACGACCTCTCGCGAGTAAACGGAGCCCATCTGAGCGAACTGCACGAGGTAGCTGGGGCGGCAATCGGCGTTGGCGCCGGCGTCGAGCAGGAACACGCGACCGGCGTTGAACGGGATCAGCGTGCTCAGCGCGGGGCGTTCGACGCCCGGGATGCGGCCGAGGACGAAGAAGGCCGAGGCCATGACGGCGCCGGTGTTGCCGGCCGACACCATAGCGTCGGCGTCGCCGTCCTTCACCATCCTCATCGCCACGTTGATCGAGGCATCGCGACGGGTACGGACGGCCTTCACGACCTCCTCCTCGCCCATCTTGATCTCATCTGTAGCTTCGGCGATGGTGATGCGATTGTTCTGGGGGTACTTCGCCAGCTCGGCCTCGATGACGGCGCGGGGACCGACCAGGACGACATCGACGCCCAACTCCTCGGCGGCCAGCAGTGCACCCTTTACCGGTTCGGCAGGTGCGAGGTCGCCTCCGAGGACATCAAGCGCAACTTTCAACTAGGCGTCTCCACTCTGGCGATGAAAACGAGATTCTCTCCAATCCCCACTGGAGCCAGGTCGTAATCACCGTAAACGTGTGTAACACGCAGTCCACACTGTTGCAATAGTAAGCGTATCTCAGCTTCGGTTGAGTATCGCAGTTCGGTGGTGAACACGCTGCGTTTCACGTCGCCGTTCGGCCGCACGCGATCGTAGATGTAGGTAAGCTGCCGCACCATGCGCGCCGGGTCCGGCTGCTCCACGCAGAACTTCATGATCGTGTCGCCCGTAGCCTCGTCGAGGCGGCTCCAGTGCATGAGCATGGGCGCCCAACCGTCCGTGTCGTCCCAGGTCACCGTCGAGGGCGAGCGAATGCTCATTGAGAAGATGCCCCGCGGCTCGAGCGCCGCCACGGCGCATCGCACGCAGGCCAGCTGCTCCTCGGTCGTCAGCAGGTGCTGAAAGGTGTTGGCGGCGACGAAGACCATGCCGAAGCGCTGCTCCAGCTCGAAGGCCGTCATATCGCCCTCGATCAGCTCCAGGCTGCCTTCGACGTCGTCCAGGGCCTCGAACTGCTGACGGGCGGCTTCGAGCATGCTCGGTGAGTTGTCGATGCCGACGACGTCGTAGCCGGCCTGGGCCAGCGGGATCGCGACACGCCCGCTGCCGACGCCGAGCTCCAGCAGCGGGCCATCGACGGCGCGCGCCACGTTGTCGTAGAACTCGATGTCCTCGGTGAAGTCGCTGTAAGAGAAGTCGTACAGATCGGCGATCGGGGCGTAGGGGTCCAACGCTGTCATAGCACCTGCGCCCTGCCTGAAAGAGAAGTGGAGCCGACGGGGGGACTTGAACCCTCGACCTGCCGATTACGAATCGGCTGCTCTGCCACTGAGCTACGTCGGCTGATAATAACGCCTGCCGTATTCCAGGCAGGCGTCCGCAATTTTAGCACACGGTCTCGTTAGATCAGCCCCCTGCCGATAGCAGGAGTGCTAGCTAACGCTGGCCTTGGTCGACGCTTCCTCCGGCTGGTAGTCGAACTTCTCGCGCAGGTCCTTCGTACCGTCCCACCAGTCGAGACTGCGAGACAGGACGAGGTCGCCGGAGCGCTGGCGATAGACCGCCGGGTTGTCGACGCCGGGCGATGCAACACCGTTCTCCCGGTACGCCTTCGCAGCGTTCAAGAGGCGGCGGCGAGTACGAATGATCATCGTGTCGGTCGTGCCGAGGTGCTCACGGAAGCGCGTGTAGATCGGTCCCCATGCTCTCGGTCACGGCCATGTCCTGCTGGCGCACGCCGTGGATGCCGGAGTAGGACTCCCAGTTGCGCTGCGCCTCGCGGTCGATCAGGTAGTCGTTATCCCAGTTCTGCTCGATGTTGAAGCGGCCGTACCAGCCCGTGGTGTTGGGCAGTGTGGAGCCGCGACCCGTAGTCGGCGCACCGGGGGTCTGAGCGCGGCCGTCGAGGCCCTGGAGGGTCGAGCCAACGCCGGGCTCGATCATGATCTCCCACTGCAGCGTGTGGTCGTCGTCCATCGGCACGTACATGCCAATCGTGGCGTTCTTGCCCAGCGGCCCCAGCGGCGGCATCGCGTAGAAGGGGAAGAGCATGTGAGCGATGCGCCAGTAGTAGCTGTCTTCCTCGGCAGGCCGGTAGGCGCCGTACGAGGTGCCGAAATCGGTATCGATGGCGCTGAACTTGGCCGAGCGGTTGAGCGCGGTGTAATGCGCTCCCGTGCCCGGCTTCGTCTTCTCGAGCGTGTTGGCGCCGCCATGCAGGAAAGCCGCGTGCACGGTGTCCATCTCGCCCTCCCAGCCCTGCATCCAGTTGCACGGGCGGTGGAGGATCGATATCTGGTGCGGGCCCTCGCAGAGCAGCGTCGTCTCCAGGTCGGGCAGCGGCGGCGGCACCTCGCGCGGGCCCATGTAGGCCCAGATGATGCCGCTACGCTCGTGACAGCGGTATGCCTTGGCGTGGACTTTGTTCTTGAAGTTGCTCTCGGCAGGCTCCGAGGGCATGTCGACGCAGTCGCCGTTCACGTCGAACTTCCAGCCGTGGTAGACGCAGCGCAGGCCTTCCTCTTCGTTGCGCCCGAAGAACATGGAGGCGCCACGGTGGGGGCACGAGTTCTGCATGAGGCCGACGGCGCCGGAGGTCGTGCGATAGGCGATGAGCTCCTCGCCTAGCAGCTTGATGCGCACGGGTGGGCAATCGGGCGAGGGCAGCTCGTCCGACCGCACCGCCGGTATCCAGTACTGACGCATGAAGTCGCCCATGAGAGTTCCGGGACCAATCCGGCACAGAAGGTCGTTGTCGGTAGCGCTGAGCATCTCGCCTCTCCCCTGGCAGGTTGCCCCTGCCTTCGCCTATTGGCGACTGATAATCGCTATTAGCTTGTGAGCATTCTAGCGATTATCTGAAGATGTCAAGCCTTAACGAAAACGGTGCCGGAAGCCATAAACGCTTCCGGCACCCCTGATTTTCGCCGATTATGGCCTGCGCGACTGTCGCTTCACCAAAGGCGCTCGTTGCCTACCCAGGTTGGCTTGCCGTCTTTGCCATAGACGACGCGCTCGCCACCGATCCAGGCGGGCTTGCCGTCCGGCCCGTATCTGACCTGCCTGCCGCCCACCCGAGCCGGCTTGCCGTCGGCGTGGTAGGCCACGAGGTCGACGCCGACGCGCTCGACGTTGCCGTTGCGGCCGCGAAAGATGCGCTCTCTACCCAGGTAGTTCGCTCCACCAAGCCATTCCATATCCCGTTCTCCTTGTGTCCTTCTTCTCACAAGATTTCGTGCCTTCATTATCGAACGTCATCGAGCCTTGGACAGCTACCGGTTCATCGCTCGCACCACTCGTCCCTTCAGCCGAGCTCCGCCACGATCAAGCGCAACCCCACGTCGTACTGTTCGAGCTGCCGGAGCTCGCCGTGTCTTGCGTCCCAGTTCCCATCGGCCAGATCGCGCGAGACAGCCTCAACGACACGCTCGACGATGTCGGCCGGCATGCGGGCGAAGCCGGAGGTCGCAGCGCGAGCCTCGGCATCGAGCACCCGCTCCGGGTGGGCCCAGTAGGAGCCGAGCATCCAGTCCGGCGTGTCGCGCGAGAGCAGCAGTGGCTCGATCCGTGCGGTCGTGCCGAGCCAACCGGCGACCACCTCCGGCGCTGGAAACGTCGCGAGGTCGAGGGCTGCGACCTCCGGTAGGTACTCGGCCGTCAGCCACATCTGCCCCGAAACGCCCGCGTCGTAGGTGAGTAGCACCACCCTGTCTCGCGCCACCCGGCACAGCTCTCGCACGCCGAGCTCCTGCGCCCGGTCCCAGTGATGCAGGCTCAGCACAGCCATCGCGGCGTCCACCGAGTCGTCTCGAAGGGGCAACGCCGATGCCACGCCGAGCACCGCGGGCCCACGCTCAGGCGGGCGCTGCGAGACCATCACGGCGCTGGGCTCGACGGCGAGGACATCGCGATCGGCGGGTTCGTACGAACCTGCTCCGGCGCCGACGTTCACGAGCGTGCGCGCGTCACCCAGGCTCTCGCTGATGCGCTGAAAGATGCCCGGATCCTCGCGACGATACTGAGCGTAGCCCTGCCCAATGCGGTCGTAACGAGGCGTGTTGACCATGCTGTCCTCCCGTATCGCTGCGGCCCGGCGCCACCACGCGTCAGCACCGCCATCGGAAATGATGGCGGTGCTGATACCGGCGGTACAAGCCGGCGGGACTGTGCCTTCGACCAGGTCCAAGCCCGGCGGTCGAATGTCAGGCGGCTACCGGTTCGCCTTGCACGACGCGGGCGAAGACGAAGCCCCCCGCGTCGGCGTCGACCTTGATCGTGTCGCCGTCACGGAACTCACCTTCGAGCAGGCGCAGGGCGATGCTGTCCAGGAGCTGCTTCTGGATCACGCGCTTCAGCGGACGTGCGCCGTAGTGCGGGTCGAAGCCCTCCTCGATCAGGCGCTCCTTGGCCACATCGCTGAGCTCGATGCCGATGTTGCGGTCGTGCAGGCGCCGGGCCAGGACGTCGATCTGGATGTCGACGATGTGGCGTGAGGCTCGCGCGATCCAGGGGCTCGAAGATCACGATCTCATCGATGCGGTTGAGGAACTCCGGCCGGAACGCCTGCTTCAGCAGCTCATCGACGATGGCACGCCCCGCAGCCAGGTTTTCGGACTCCAGCAGGTGCTGGCTGCCCAGGTTGCTCGTCATGATCACGACGGTGTTCTTGAAGTCCACCGTGCGGCCCTGACCATCCGTGAGGCGGCCGTCGTCCAGGACCTGCAGCAGGACGTTGAACACGTCCGGGTGCGCCTTCTCGATTTCGTCCAGGAGCAGGACGCTGTAGGGACGCCGTCGCACGGCCTCCGTAAGCTGACCGCCCTCCTCGAAGCCGACGTAGCCGGGAGGGGCGCCGACGAGGCGGGAGACCGTGTGCTTCTCCATGTACTCGCTCATGTCCAGGCGCACCATGGCCTGCTCGTCGTCGAACAGGAACTCGGCCAGCGACTTCGCCAGCTCCGTCTTGCCGACGCCAGTCGGGCCGAGGAAGAGGAAGCTGCCGAGCGGCCGGTTCGGGTCCTGGATGCCCGCACGCGCCCGCCGGATCGCGTTCGAGACCGCAGAAACGGCCTCGGCCTGGCCCACGACGCGCTCGTGCAGACGCTGCTCCATGTGGATCAGCTTCTCGACCTCGCCCTCCAGGAGGTTCGTGACCGGGATGCCGGTCCAACGCGCCGTCACCTCCGCGATGTCCTCCTCGTCGACTTCTTCCTTGAGCAGGTGACGTCCCAGGGACGACTCCGCCTCGAAGGCCGTGAGCTGGCCTTCGAGCTCGGGCAGGCTGCCGTACTTGAGCTGGGCGGCGCGCTCGTAGTCACCGCGACGCTCGGCACCCTCGATCTCGACGCGCAGCTGCTCGGTCTCTTCTTTGAGGCTGCGGATGCGGTCGATCTGCTGCTTCTCGGTCTCCCAGGTAGCACGCAGGGCGCTGCGCTGCTCCTTGAGGTCGGCGAGTTCCTTCTCCAGGGACGCGAGGCGCTCCTTCGAAGGCGCGTCCTTCTCCTTGCGCAGGGCCTCACGCTCGACCTCGAGCTGGAGGATGCGGCGTTCGACCTCGTCGAGCTCGACAGGCATGCTGTCGATCTCCATGCGCAGACGGCTCGCGGCCTCGTCGATCAGGTCGATCGCCTTGTCGGGCAGGAAGCGGTCGGCGATGTAGCGGTTCGATAGCACGGCCGCGGCCACGAGGGCAGAGTCCTTGATGCGCACGCCGTGGTGCACCTCGTAGCGCTCGCGCAGGCCGCGCAGGATGCTGATCGCGTCCTCGACGCTCGGGGGCTCGACCAGCACGGGCTGGAAGCGGCGCTCCAGGGCGGCGTCCTTCTCGATGTGCTTGCGGTACTCACTCAGGGTCGTGGCGCCGATGCAGTGCAGCTCGCCGCGGGCCAGCATGGGCTTGAGCATGTTGGAGGCGTCCATGGCGCCTTCGGCCGCGCCGGCACCGACGACGGTGTGCAGCTCGTCGATGAACAGGATGATCTCGCCGGCCGCCTCCTGGACTTCCTTGAGCACGGCCTTGAGCCGGTCCTCGAACTCACCGCGGTACTTGGCGCCGGCGACCATCGAGCCGAGGTCCATGGCCCAGACGCGGCGGTTCTTGAGGCCTTCGGGAACGTCGCCGCGCACGATGCGCTGGGCGATGCCCTCGACGATCGCCGTCTTACCGACGCCGGGCTCGCCGATGAGCACGGGGTTGTTCTTCGTGCGCCGCGAAAGCACCTGGATCACGCGACGCTCTTCTTCGTCACGGCCGATCACCGGGTCGAGCTTGCCTTCGACGCGCCGCCTCCGTGAGGTCTCGGCCGTACTTGGAGAGGGCATCGAACTTGTCCTCCGGCGTCGCGTCCGTCACGCGCTGGTTGCCGCGCACCTTGGTCAGGGCAGCGAGAATCGCGTCGCGCGCTAGCCCGAACGTGTTCAGGAGGTTCGCCACGGCGCCGTTTGCGCCTGCGAGGCCGAGGAGCAGGTGCTCCGTGCTGATGTACTCGTCGTGTAGCTGCTGGGCTTCCTTCTCGGCCCCCTGCAAGGCGCGCCGAAGCTCCTCGCTCGCTGCGATCTGGGTGGAGCCATACGCCTTGGGGAGGCCCGCCACCTCGCTCTCGACGCGGCTGCTGACGGCGCGCGCGTCGACGCCTGCGGAGCGTATCGCCGCCGGTACGATGCCGTCTTCCTGGCCCACGAGTGCCGCGAGCAGGTGCAAGCCCTCGACCGAGGAGAAGTGACCTTCTTCCGCGGTGCGCTGGGCTTCCACGAGCGCGGCCTGGGATTTTTCCGTGTAGTTCAGTGTCGCCATATCTCTCCCACCTCAACCCTTTGGTTCTTAAGATTGATTGTTTCAAATGACGCTTATGCTGTCAATAGACTTGATAGTGTTTTTATCAAGTAATCTAAGTCCCACGTGCATCTGGTGCCCCATTCCTCGGCATCGGAGGGGCCACAGCGATTTCCATGTCCGGCGATGTCGTTGTCATTCCCGCGGCCGGAGGATTAGCATTCGCCAGGCGTCGTGAGCGCGGCGCACGCGACAGGCGCCGAGGAGACGAGCATGAGCGATACCACAACTCTCACACCGAACGAAGTACACCGGCTCATAAGCGAGGCGGGGCCCGGCGCCGACAACGTGACGCCGGCAGAAGCGCGGGCCTATTACGTCGACCAGATCCATGCGAAGTCGCGAGAGGACCTGGAAGTCTGGCCTGACGTGTCCTACGGTCCGGACCCTCGCCACGATCTGGATATCTACGCGCCGAAGAACCGTGGTGCCACGGCGCTGCCCGTCGTCATCTTCTTCTTCGGCGGCGGCTTCATCGAAGGCAGCAAGAACCGTGACGGCCAGTGGATATCGGGCAATGTCGCGGCGCATTTCGCCCGCCACCAGATGATCGGGATCACGGCGAACTACCGGCTGGCCCCGGAATTCCAGTGGCCCTCAGGGTCACAAGACGTGGCCCGGGCGGTCGACTGGGTACGAGAGCACATCAGCGAGTACGGTGGCGACCCCGACCGCATCGCGATCATGGGGCATTCCTCCGGCGCCAGCCACGTCGCCTCCTATGCCCTCCGCGACGACCTCTGCCCGCCGGCGGGGCCCGTGATCAAGGCCGCCATCCTGCTGTCGGGGGCGTACGCGCCGAACCCGGCAGTGCCGGACCACCGACAGGCCGCCTACTACGGCGAGGACACCTCGAAATACGCGCAGATGGGCAGCCTGGGCAACGTGAAGAGCAGCGTGCCGGTGTTCATCCTCGTGGCCGAGAACGACGTGTACAACTTCCAGGTGGCGGCCACGAAGCTGATCGACGAAGTGACGGAGCGTCAGGGCAAGGCGCCGTGGTTCAGAATGCTGCACGGACACAACCACTCGACGTCGCTGCTCAGCATCGACACGGAAGACCCCAGCGTCGGGCCCGAGCTGATCGAGTTCGTGAGCCGGTACGTCTGACGAGATAGCTCGACGTCTGCCGGTCAGCCCCGAGAGAAACAAGAAGAGCGCCTGTTTGTACAGGCGCTCTTCTGCGAGATTGCGCTGGAGGCGGTGCCTACTGAGCCGGGGGCGTCTCCGACTCGTGCAGGCCGATGACGTTGCCGTCCGGGTCCGCGAACTGGGCGAAGGCGATCATGCCGGGGATGACCTGGCGCTCCATGATCACCTTGCCGCCCATCGCGACGGCCTTGTCGAGATAGGTCTGGCAGTTATCGACCTCGACGTAGATCGTTGTCGTGGGCGCCATGCCTTCCGGCGCGGCCACGATGCCGCCGCCGATGCCGTTCTCGGTAGCCGGAACCATGCCGTAATCCATAGGGTTGTTGGCGTCGATCGTCCAGCCGAAGAGGCCGGAGTAGAACTCACGCGACTTGGCAGCGTCCTTACCGAGGATTTCGAAGTGAGTGACCTTGGGCATGTGGGTTCTCCTCTGAACTCGTGCTTGCCGGTATCCTGCCTGCCTGCGTTGGATACTAGTCTATGGACGATGTTTTTGGGTTAATGTCGCGTCAATTCGGCGCCGCACCCACCCACGGGTCGGGGCCGGGGTCGCCCCCGCCGCCTGCGATAACGAGGCGCCCCAGGTAGTGGGTCCAGCCCATCTCGTGCGAGGCCTGAGCTTCGGCGTCGAGGCCAAAGTGGCGCAATCGCAGGATCGTGGCGTCGCCGTCCGGGATGAAGTCGATCTCGACGCGCGTAGAGCCCGGCGTGATCGGCCCGCTGTCCCACCCCCAGGTCAGGACGATGCGCTCGTAGGGCGTGATCTCGACGTACTCGCCGATCGCCGTCTCGCGTCCCGTGACGTTGACCCGGAAGGCGCCGCCGGGACGCGGATCGAGGGCGGCGTCAGTGCCCATCCACTGCAGCATGCGCGCCGGGTCCGTGAAGAAGCCAAACAGCGTCTCCGGCCTCGCTTGAATGCGCAGCTGGGTGTCGTAGACGTCGCTCTGGGACTCGGCCATCAGCCCTTCCTTCGCTCCTCGACTTCGGCGGCGTCGGCCAGGCGAGAGAGCGCATCGCCCCAGAACTGGTCGATGAAGCGGCGCAGCTCCGCCAGACCTTCGGGCCGGGCCTGGTAGAGGTGCCGGGTGCCCTGCCAGCGCTCCGAGACGAGGCCGGCGGCGCGCAACACCTGCAGATGCTGCGAGATCGCCGGCCGGCTGACCTTGAAGTGACCGGCGATCTCGCCCGAGGCCATCTCATGTTCGCCGAGCAGGGTCAGGATTTCTTGTCGCCGCGGTTCGGCCAGTGCCTTCAGTACGTCCTGCACCAGAACAGCGTAAGTTTCGGCTTACGCTGTGGTCAAGCACGTCTCCGCGATATCTCTGTCACCAGACTTAACACCGATGCAACGGTGACGAAACGTCCTCGCAAAGGTTGGCGGCATAAGCTGAATCATCAACCTAGGAGGCTATCGATGAGCATGAGTTTGCAGTCCGATCGAGTTGAGCACCTACCGGCTCGCTCGAATCCCGATGCTCTCGACGACCGGGTTGTCCTCCGCCTCTCGCGAACATCGTTGAAGGCTGAGCCCCCCGTCGTCCAGTTTGTAGACCGCGTAAACGTGATCGGTCCCCAGAGGTCTCTATGGCCTGCTTGAGACTCACGCTGCTTCGTCCCCGACCCGGCGCTAGTGAAGAAGTTCAGCGCCTGCTGGAGGACCTCGACGAGTCCCTGGCCGGTTCCGAAGGCCTGGTACTCAGCTTCGTAACCCAGGTGGAGACAGACCGTCTGGGCCGCGTCGCCCTCTGGCACTCGAAGGAGGACGCCAACCACGAGGCGACTCGGGAGCACATCCTCTCCCTGCGCTCACGCCTGCGCCATCTTTCGATGGACACGCAGGAGGTGTTGATGGAGGTCAAGTCCGGCCACGTGCCTCAGGAGCTAACATCCCTGCTGGCCGGCGACCTGGACATCGAGCTTAACCGCAAGCTAGTCGAAGCGGAGGTGGCGTAGCGCATACACAACCCTGGACCCTATTTTCCTACCTACCGTAAGAGACAGAGAAAGGGACCGCTCACAAGGAGCGGTCTCCTTCTGTCTCACGACTCGACATCACACCGCAGATGCAACTGGAGGCCACAAAGTGTTCAAGGTTCTTGGCATGCGCTCCTGGAACTTCAATGCCGACGAGTTTGAAGCAACGATCGGCTTTTACCGCGACAAGCTCGGAATACAGGAGTCCGGCCGACAGACAATCGCGGGCGCGAACGTGGTCAGGCTACGGGCCGGCGATCAGGGCATCGGCCTCTTCGACGCATCGCAAGGGCCTCGACCAGGCATTCCCCATCACACCTTCAACTGCGAGGGGCCGGCTGACCCGGAAGTGATGAAGCAGGAGCTCGCCACCCTCGGGATCGACGTCGAGTCGGTGAGACCGGAGCACGACGGCCGGGGATACTCCGTGTATGTAGTGGACCCGAGCGGCAACCGCCTGGAGCTTTCGGTCCGACCGTCCTAGCCGAAAGCCCCGCGTCTCCCGCAATCGGCCGGTCTATGCGAACCGGCCCGATTTGGAGCACAAGGAAAGAGGCCTCGCGCTGACGCGAGGCCTCTTTGGTGAAGCTAGTGGCTGCTTAGCCGATGAGCGAAACGGTCTCCATGATCAGGCGGGTGACCTTGTACGGGTCGACAGTTGGCGTTGGGGCGGCGGTCTTCGATGTAGCCCTTGCCGTCGATCTCGACCTGCCACGGGATGCGGACGGAGGCGCCGCGGTCGGAGACGCCGTAGGAGAACTCCCGGTAGGACGCCGTCTCGTGCAGGCCGGTGAGGCGCTCCTCGATGCCGAAGCCGTAGTTGGCGATGTGCAGGTCGTGGCGCTTCGCCAGCGCCTCGGCGGCGTCGACGTTGGGCTGGTAGGAGTTGCGCATCTTGCTGGTCGAGAAGTTGGTGTGGCAGCCGGCGCCGTTCCAGTCGCCGCGGACGGGCTTGGGGTCGAGCGTCGCGCTGACCTCGAAGTCCTCGCCGACGCGGTAGAGCAGCCAGCGCGCCAGCCAGAGCTCGTCACCGACCTGCGGGGACGGAAGCGGGCCGACCTGGAACTCCCACTGGCCGGGCATGACCTCGGCGTTGATGCCGGAGATGTGCAGGCCGGCAGCCAGGCAGGCATCCAGGTGCGCTTCCACCACGGGGCGGCCGAACACCTCGTCGGCGCCGACGCCGCAGTAGTAGCCGCCCTGCGGGGCCGGGAAACCGCCCTCGGGGAAGCCGAGCGGGCCGCGAGCCGTCGAAGAAGGTGTACTCCTGCTCGAGGCCGAAGAAGTACTCCTCGCCCTTGACCTTCTCGGCGATTTCGGCGCAGGCGGCGCGCGTGTTGGTCGGGTGCGGCGTCATGTCCGTCAGCAGCACTTCGCACATCACCAGCTTGTTGTCGCCACCGCGTATCGGGTCCGGGACAATGTAGACAGGCTTGCAGCACACAGTCGGATGCGGCACCTGGTGCCTGGTTGGTCGATGAACCATCGAAGCCCCAGATCGGCGGCTCCTGTGCCGTCCGCGATAACCTTCGTCTTGGAGCGCAGCTTTGCGGTCGGTTCTGTTCCGTCAATCCAGATGTATTCGGCCTTGTATGGCACTTAGTTCCTCCACCTTTTGTCGAGTCTTGGTGTTCTTGCTGCGGGGTTCGTCACTATTTTTATATCCGGCGCCAATGGTACGGCGCCAGAGCTTGAAAAGCTCTGACGCCCCACTAGTTTACAGTTCACGCAAACTTAATCGAGATTAGAGGGACGCCTCGCCTCGCTCACCCGTACGCACCCGGATTGCCTCCGTAACCGGCGTCACGAATATCTTGCCGTCGCCGATGGCGCCGGTGCGGGCCGCCTCGATAATCGTGTCCACCACGCGGTCCGTGTCGGCGTCCTTGACGACGAGCTCGACCTTGCTCTTCGGCAGCATGTCGACCCGGTACTCCTCGCCGCCGCGGCCCGAGTGGACGATGCCCTTCTGGACGCCGCGACCGGTGACGTTGACGATGTTCAGACCGACAAAGCCGGCTGCCGCGAGTGCTTCTTTGACCGCTTCCAGCCGCTCCGGCCGGATGATTGCCTCTACCTTGTTCATCGATTACTCCAGTGCTCCTCAATCGCGTGCCTGCCGACAAGAGCCACGTTACGAACCACCGCCACCGGCCTCCGGTATGACCGGGATGCCGGAGTACGGCGAGCCGCCATCAAGGATGTAGGCGCGTTCGCCGTGCTCGCTGACGTCCAGGCCGACGATCTCGTCTTCTTCGCTGACGCGCAGGCCGAACACCCTATCGAGGACCTTGAGCAACACGTACGTGACGACCAACGAGTAAGCCATCGTGGCGCCCGACGCCGATCACCTGGTCCAGAACTGGCCCGCGTCGCCGTGCAGGAGGCCTTCCGGGCCACCCGTGATCGTCGCCGTGGCGAAGATGCCCGTCGCGATGGCGCCCCAGGCGCCGCCGACGCCGTGCACGCCGACAACGTCGAGCGAGTCGTCGATGCCAATCTTGGTGCGCAATCGCACCGCCATGTAGCAGATCGCGCCGGCGCCGCCACCGACGGCGATAGCGCCCATGGCGTCGACAGCGCCGGCCGCGGGCGTAATCGCCACGAGACCCGCGACGGCACCCGCCGCGGCGCCGACGACGCTGGGCTTGCCCTGGATCAGCCAGCTCAGGCCGACCCAGCTCACCATGGCCGCCGCGGCCGCGATGTGGGTGACGACGAAGGCGTTGGATGCTGCCGCGTCCGCCGCGAGGGCGCTGCCGGCGTTGAAGCCGAACCAGCCGAACCACAGCAGCGCCGGCTCCGATCACGACCATCGTGATGTCGTGCGGCTCCATCGGCTCGCGGCCGAAGTTGTGGCGCTTGCCGTAGAGCACCGCAGCGATCAGGGCCGCGACGCCGGCGTTGACGTGGACGACGGTGCCACCGGCGAAGTCGAGGGCGCCGATGCCGACGTCGCCGTTGGCCTCAGGCACGCCGCCGAGCCAGCCGCCGGCCCCAGACCCAGTGGGCCACCGGGGCTGTACACCACGAGCGACCAGACGAGCATGAAGACCAGGAAGGTGCTGAACTTGGCGCGCTCAGCGAAGGCGCCCGTGATCAGCGCGGGCGTGATCACGGCGAACATGCACTGGAAGATCATGAAGGTCTGGTGAGACACCGTGGGCGCGTAGGGCCCAGGCTCCGAGGCAGAGACGTCCTTCATGACGATCCACGAGAAGTCGCCGATCAGGCCACCGTGGTCGGGACCGAAGGCCAGGCTGTAGCCGACGCAGACGAACACGATCGTGATCACCCCCAGCATGAAGAAGCTCTGCATGATCGTGCGCGAGGACGTTCTTACTCCTCGCGAGACCGCCGTAGAACAACGCCAGCCCCGGCACCATCAGCATCACGAACGCCGACGAGACCAGCAGCCATGCGGTATCTCCCGAATCCATACGCTTACCTCCGTTGTGGAGCCAAGCAGGTCTGGAAGCCCGCCCGGCGAGTAACCACGCGAGCGTATGGACGCTATGTTACGACCGTGTTTCAGCACGATTACGCTGGAGTTAATTTGTTTCAGTTTTGTTTCGAGTTGATAAGCGGCGGCTTACCGGTTACTACTCAACAGGGAAGCGATAGCCCACGTTGCGCACCGTTTCGATGTAGACCGTGGTCCCGGTCTCGATCTTGGCGCGCAGGCGCCGGATGTGAACGTCGACCGTGCGGGCGCCACCGAAGTACTCGTAGCCCCAGACGCGGTTGAGCAGCGCCTCGCGCGTGAACACCTTGCCTCGGTTCGTCATGAGGAAGCGCAGGAGCTCGAACTCCTTGAACGTCAGGGTCACCGGCTGCTCTGCCACGAACACCTTGTAGTTCGCGAGGTCGAGCATGAGGTCGTCGTTGCGCAGGACGTTCGCCGAGTCGACACCGGTCTTGCGCCAGATGGCGCGGCGCACTCGCAGCAGCAGCTCGTCCTGGGCAACGGGCAGTACGACCAAGTCGTCGGCGGGCCACGTCGCATCCAGGCCCGCGAGCTGTTCCTGGCGCATCACCAGCAGCAACGGGGCGCGCGAGGGGCGAGCCTGCGACTCCAGCAGGTGCTTGGTCTCCTCCAGATTGCTGACAGCCTCCAGGATGATGATGTCCACTCCGGGGTCCATCATCGCTCCCTCTGCGTCGGCCAGCGTCGCCGACTCAACCTCGAGGTCGAGTCCGGCGAGGTCCTGCCGCAGCACGGAAACGCCTTCGGTCTGGTAGAGCACGAGTACCTTCTGCATAGTCAGGGAGTATACCGCTAGAACGTCTTGATAGAACCCCTCTAAGCTCGTCTTGGAAACGACGTAACCTGAACTTAACGTTGTCTTCTCGGCCTGCCGATTTCGCCGGGCAAGGCCGCCGTCTATCATGGAAAGACTATGGCAGAAGAAAGCCGCGACTTCGTACTGCAGCAGTGCCGCCAGCAAGACGTGAAATTCATCCGTCTCTGGTTCACAGACATTCTCGGCTCGCTCAAGAGCTTCGCGATCACCTTCGAAGAGCTGGAGGAGGCGCTCGAGGAAGGCGTCGGCTTCGATGGCGGCTCCATCGCGGGTTTCGCCCGCGCGGGCGAGTCCGACATGACGGCGATCCCGGACCCATCGACGTTCCAGCTCCTGCCCTGGCGCCCGCGCGAACGCCGCGTGGCCCGCATGTTCTGCGACGTCCACCTGCCGGACGGCTCGCCCTTCCCCGGCGACCCTCGCTACGTGCTCAAGCGCAACCTGGAGCGCGCCGCGGCCCTGGGCTTCACGTTCTACGTCGGCCCAGAGGTCGAGTACTTCTACTTCAACAGCTCCGAATCGCCGCCGACCCCTCGACCAGGGCGGCTACTTCGACCTGACGCCCCTCGACGGCGCCAGCGACCTGCGTCGCGAGACCGTGCTGACCCTGGAGGAGATGGGCATCGGCGTCGAGTCCAGCCACCACGAGGTCGCGCCCTCGCAGCACGAGGTCGACCTGCGCTACACCGACGCGCTGACGATGGCCGACAGCGTCCTGACCTGCCGCCTCGTCGTCAAAGAGGTGGCGATGGCGGCCGGCGTCCACGCGACCTTCATGCCCAAGCCGATGGCGAACGAGAACGGCTCCGGCATGCACACCCACCTCTCGCTGTTCCGCGGCGAGACCAACGCCTTCTTCGACGCCAACGACCCGCTGCACCTTTCGGCGGTCGCGCGCGGCTTCATCGCCGGCCTGCTGCGACACGCGGCCGAGATCACGCTGGTGACCAACCAGTGGGTGAACTCCTACAAGCGCCTGATCCCCGGCTTCGAGGCGCCGGTCCGCGTCGCCTGGAACCGCAAGGACGCAACCCGGCCGCTGACGATGCCTCAGGCCCGCGCGGCCGGACGCATGCCCGGCGACCTGCTGCGCGTGCCGGAGTATCGGCCCGGCCACGAGCTCGCCTCGCGCATTGAGTACCGGGCGCCGGACGCCGCGTGCAACCCTTACCTCGCCTTCGCGGCGCTGCTGGCCGCCGGCCTCGAAGGCATCGAGAAGGAGTACGACCTGCCGCCGAGCCTCGACGCGAGCGACGAAGGCAGCATGGAGCAGGCTCAGACCCTGCCCGGCAGCCTGCACGAAGCCCTGCAGCAAGCCGAGGGCAGCGAGTTGCTGCGGCGCTGCCTCGGCGATCACGTCTTCGAAAGTCTGCTAACCTCGAAGCGGATCGAGTGGGAACACTACCGGTCTCACATTACCGACTACGAGCTTCAGGAATACCTGCCGATCCTGTAGTACACAGGCCGGTTTGCAATGTGTCTTTTATGCGCGGTCAGGGATCACCCTGATTATCACGGCGATAGCCGATGATATACTTCGCGTGTTCAGGCCTGATGCCTGATCAGTTTGCTTGGCAGCAAACTCACGAAACGCCCACGGGAAGAGTGGCGGGGCGTCTACCACAAAATGGACGCTTTCCCAGGGTCAAGGTCTCAAGCCAGATCGGCTGAGACGAATCTTCCGGAGGTGCGAAGAACCACCATGTCACAACCGTGGAAACTATTGCCTTTAGCGGCCATTGTCGCCGTCTTAGGCGCACTGCTCCTGGCGCCTGGCGGCGTCACCCAGCCCCAGACAGCATCAGCCGCCATCGATTGCGGTGCCAGCCCGGGCATCATCCAGGTCAAGATTCGTGACCTGGATAACGGCAGTAACCCCGTTGCCATGGAAGGCATCACCATCACCATCGACCCCGACCCGATCGACGGCGCCGGCACACGTTCATACGTCGACGGCGGCACGAACGATGACTCCAACACTGTCGGCACGATTCGAGAGAACTCTGCGTGTCCGTCCGGCGCCAACGACTACAACGTTTCGATCACCGACTTTCCCGATGACTACCAATGCGAGATCGTCAACGGTGACGATGACTTCGGTGTTGAAGCCGGCCAGCTGACCGAGGTTGAACTCCTCGTAGGCAACTGCACGGCGGCAGGCACGCCCACCGCCACGGCGACGGCCACCGGCACCGTTACGACGACGCCTGGACCCGCCTCTACCGTAACGACGAGCGCCTCCCCGGGCTCGATCTCCTGCTCCGGCACGAGCATCGTGACGATTCAGGTGCGAGACTCCGACGGCGACCCGGTCCCGGCCGGCACGACCGTGACGATCAACTCCACGCTCGGCACCGTCGCCCCGACCTCGGGTCAGACGACCGATGCCAGTGGTAACGCCTTCGTGTTCCTCACCGCTCCTGCCAACCAGGGTGGCACGGCCACGGTTACGGCCATCTCCGGCAGCGCCCAGGGAAGCACGACGGTCACAATCAATTGCGGCACGACGCCGACGCCGACCTCGACGACGGCACCGCCTCCGACCGTTAGCGGTGGTGGCGTGATCTCGCCGCCGAACACCGGTGACGCGGGCCTGGCAGACGCCAGCGCCAGCACGAACTGGATCGCATTCGCGGGCATCGCGATGGTTGCCGTCGCCGTCTTCGGCGCGGTGGGCATCGTCAAGGTGCGCGCCTAGTTCGAAGTCGCTCCGGAAGACCGGCAAAGGGAAGTGGCTCTGGTTTAGGCCAGGGCCACTTCTCCACGCCTGGGCAAGGTTACGGCCGAAGTTGCAGTTGTACAGGCCCATCCGTATTCTGGAATTACACCCCTTTACAACCCATCAAAAAAACGAGAGCTTCTGAGGTCCCAAACGTATGGCGCAGAATTCCCCGTCGCGCGGAGGCGGCATCTTCGATAAGGCACCGCTACCAGTCATTGGCGGCATCGCCGCACTCGTGGTCATCGGCATCATCATCGTCGGCGTTGCCCTGGGCGGCGGCGGCGGGAATGACAACAACGGTTCCACCGGCAGTTCCGGCGTCACAGCTCAACGCAGCCCCACGCCAACGTCGATCTCCGGCGGGCTGCAGACAGCACAACCGACCTCGGAGGCAACCGCCGACCTGACGCAGCCGACTGCCCAGGCGGGGAACCTGACTTCCATCGGTGATGGCGACCGCTTCGAAATCCCGCGCTTCGACGTAGATGCTCCCCTGACCTACCGAGCCGTGGGCGGCGATGGCATCATGCCCAACCCCGCAGGCCCGGACGACGTCGCTTACTACGACTTCAGTGCCTGGCCGGGCAAGGGCGGCCAGCCCGGCATCGGCAACCCGATTTTCGCCGGTCACGTCGACTCCGGTCACCAGGCCTGCAATAACGGCACAGAACCACCGCCATGCACGGCAGTTCTGTGGGACCTCAACAACCTGTCGGTGGGCGATGCGATAAACGTGGTAGTCGATGGCACGCGGTATAAGTACGCCGTGACCTCAAACGAGCCCGTAAATGCCTCGACCGGCCCCTGGGACCAGATCGTGAGCTCCACCGCAGACCCGACGTTGACGATCATCACCTGCGGCGGTGACTTCAACCGCGAGACGGGTGAGTACGACAAGCGCCAGGTCGTGAAGGCGTCGTTCGTCGGCCAAGAGCCCGCGACTTCGTAATAGCGATGTCAAAGCGCTCGACAAGTGCAGCATTCTTTACAATAATCAGCAAGGTCGCCCACGAGGGCGACCTTCTCAGGTAAGAGGGACCCTCTAAAGCCTGAAAAGGGGGAAGCATGCAGCTACCAGAGTTTCTCCAGGGCATAATCGACTCGCTGAGGAACATGCCCCGCAAGGCGCTACTTCTCGCGATACCGCTCTCGATCTTCCTCGTGACGGTCGCGATCACGTTGGCGACGAGTGGCGGCGGCGACGATAGCCCGGAGCTTGCCATCAACCCGACCGTCTCGCCGTCGATCAACAACATTGACGCCGCACCGACGAAGAGCCCTACGCCGGTCGCAACCAAGACCCCCGTGCCCGCACCCACTGCGGCGCCGGCTAACCGCGCCGACTGCGATGCCATTCGCGGCACCGACTACGAGTCCCCCGAAGAGCGCACGTGGTTCCTGGCGAACTGCATCGGCGGCGCCACTGCGAATACGAGCACCGGGACCGAAACCAACACCGGTGGTGGCGGTGGCGGTGGCGGTGGCGGCGGGACCGTACCCGTCACCGGCAACACGGCTTACGGCGGCGAGTACGCCCTCGGCGACACGCTGGTGATCCCGTCGCTCGGCATCAACGCGCCCGTGAACGGCGCCACGGTGCCCTCAACCGGCGCCATGCCCGACCCGGCCGGCTACTTCTCGGCCGTTTGGTACGACTTCTCGAACTTTGGCGGTCTCGGCGGCTACCTCGATGGCAACCTCGTGCTCGCCGCCCACGTCGACTGCGCCGCGTGCCACAACGGAAGCTCGGGCCTGGCCCTGTTCTACTACATCGGCTCGCTCGTCCCGGGCGCCGAAGTGCAGTACTACAGCCACGACGGCACGGTAGCCACCTATGCCGTACGCGCGGTCAACATCTACTCGCCGGGCACAGACTGGAGCTCGATCGTGGCGACCAGCACCGCAGACATGACCCTGATCACCTGCGGCGGCACGTGGGACCCGGCCGCGCACGAGTACAGCACTCGTACTGCCGTCTGGCTCGACCGCGTGTCGTAGCACCAGCAACGAACCAACAAGAAATGCCCGCGTATCGCGGGCATTTCTGTTTCTACGGTGCGAGCGTCTAACAGAGATCGCTTGCTATACTCGCGAGTGGAGAGGTGGCAGAGCGGTTGAATGCGGCGGTCTCGAAAACCGTTGTGGCTTTAGGGTCACCGGGGGTTCGAATCCCTCCCTCTCCGCCATTCGCGATTCTGAGAGTCTAGGTATTTCTAGACCAGAGGAGCCGCCCGAGTTCGGGCGGCTTCTTCACTTCTGACAGCAGCGCTGACAGCAACCTCCACAGACAGTGACGGACTCAGGCGAACAAGACCTGCATTTTGCTCGCTGCAGCAGCATGAAGTGCAGGCGTTACGTGCGAATAGATGTCCATCGTCACGGCGATCGTGCTGTGGCCGAGCATCTCCTGGACCAACGGCTGCCGTTGGCTCTGCAGAGAACCAAACTTTCATCCTCTGAAGCGTCGCTGGCCATTAGTCTCGCCCTGGCCCTATCGTGCCGGCTCGCCGAAATAAATTCCATGACTCTGTCGATCTCACCGTCGCCCATTCGACGTGTTTGTAGAGCCTTGAATAGCCAGCCGTTTGGCTAACGGGCATTCGACAGGGGACACAGCAATGACGAACCAGACACCGAGAACCACGCTCAAAATTGAGTACAAATGGCTGGTCGGCCTCATCTTCTGCATGGCTCTGTTCATGGACCTGCTGGACATGACGGTGATCAATGTCGCGATTCCCACCTTGGCCGAGAGGTTCGAGGTCGGAACAACCACCATCGAATGGGTTGTCACGGGCTACCTGCTTAGCCTGGCCACGTTTATCCCGGTCTCGGGCTGGCTCGGAGACCGCTTCGGGACCAAGCGCATCTTCCTGTTAGCGCTTGCGATGTTCACGCTCAGTTCCCTGCTCTGTGGCCTCGCCTGGAATGTCGAGTCTCTCATCGGTTTCCGAGTGTTGCAGGGCGTTGGTGGCGGCATGTTGACGCCGGTCGGCATGACCATGCTGTTCCGAGCATTTCCTCCTTCGGAGCGCGCATCCGCTTCGGCCGCTCTCGCTCTGCCGTCGATGGTCGCCCCGGCGCTAGGCCCTATTCTCGGCGGCTACCTGGTGGACTTCCAGGACTGGCGCTGGATCTTCTTCCTCAATATCCCTGGCGGCATCCTCGCGCTCGTAGCTGGGCTCGTGATCCTGCGTGAGGAGAAACAGCCCAATGCTGGTCGCCTGGACATACTTGGCTTCGTGCTCTCAGGGGCAGCTCTCGTTTCCTTGGTCTACGCGCTGGCGGAGGCCGGACAGCTGGGATTCACGGATGAGAGAGTCCTGCTCATGGGTGTTGCGAGCCTTGGTCTCGGTGCGGCCTTCGTCTTGACCGAGCTGCGGACCGCTGAGCCGATGCTGGACCTGCGCCTTCTTCTCGACAAGCTGTTCGGCGCCTCGAACGTCGTTCTGCTCGCCGTGAATGCCAGCATCATGGGCTCGTTTTTCCTGCTGCCAATTTTCCTTCAGGTTCAAAAGGGCCTGAGTCCGTTTGACGTCGGACTGATCTCGTTCCCACTGGCAATCGGCGTCGCCATCACGGCACAGCCGGCAGCCAGGCTCTATCCGGCCCTGGGGCCCCGCCGCATGTTGCTCGTCTCCTTCGCCGGGAACATGGTCCTCACCTGCGCGCTGGCGCTGGTGGACTACGGAACCAGCGACTGGCTGATCGCGGGCAACATGTTCGTCCGAGGTCTCTTCTTCGGGTTCATGATGGTACCGATGCAGGCTGCGACATTCGCGACGATTCGACCGGAGGACACAGGCCGAGCAAGCTCCATATTCAGCGTCACCCGCCAGGTTGCAGCCAGTATCGGAGTGGCCATCCTCGCTACGATCCTGTCCGGACGCCTGGCCGACCACGGCGCCGTGCTGGGGATCCGTCCACACGTGACGCTGCCCTGACGGCCTTCCACGACGCATTCCTCGCCGCCGGCGCTCTTTCACTCCTTGGCATGATCGCGTGTTTCCTGATTGATGACAGCCAGGCTGTTGGGGCCGCGGCCGTGCCCGAGTACGTCGAGGCCGATCACCTACCGATTGAGGCAATGGCGAGCGCGTCGTAGCACCGATGGACAGCTAGGCTGTGCTTGGCAGAGCGCAGAGTGTGCGACGCGCTTTCCGTCGCATCCCTCCCTCTCCCCAGACAGTGATTGGCAGCATCGGTACGCCTGAACAAGAAGGAGCCGCCCAACGTTGGGCGGCTCCTTCGCTTCTAACAGCAGCCTCCACAGACGGCGACGAAGTCACGCGAGAATACCTGCAGCTCGCCTGCGGCTGCGGCGTGAAGCGCCCCCGTGTCACGTGCAAGTAAATGCCCAGACTGAGCACGCCCGGGCGCCCCGTTGGACTCACGCCGCCGATGCGGTAGCGAGCTTCAGCCGCAGCATCTGATACGAGTACGGGGGCAGCGTCACGGTGACGCGATTGCCATCGACCGACGCGCCCGTCCCCTTTCTCGGCACGACCTCCGTCTGATTCGCCAGTGTGTTTGCCGCCTGAAGGTTGGCGTGTGTCATCACCTGGTGGTCCACGACCTGCGCGTCGCCGAATCCGATCAGGTTGATCTCGACGTCGGCGGCTTCCTCGCCGCTGCGGTTGACCGCGAAGAAGGTCAGCCTGCTCTCCTCCTCGTCATGCACGCCGGAGATGTCGAGATAGGGCACGTCATCGGCCACCGCGGCATCGTACACGGGCGAATTGACTGCGAGCTGCAAGGCGGTGCCGCGACCGAAGAGCGATGCGAAGTAGTACGGGTAGTAGGTGGCCTGCCGCCAGGCGTCGCCTCCCGGCTCCGTCATGATCGGAGCGATGACGTTCACAAGCTGTGCGATGCATGCGATGCGTACCACATCCGAACGACGGATGAACGTATTGAGAATGCAGCCGACCTGGAGAACGTCCTCGAAGTTGTAGATGTCCTCCAGGAGCCTCGGTGCATGCGGCCAGCCCTCGCTGCCGCCCCGGATGGCGCGGTCCTGCTGCTCGGAGTGATACCAGACGTTCCACTCGTCGAACGAGATCGTCACCTTCTTCCGGGAGCGCTTCTTGGCGCGCACGTATTCGATGGTGGAGGCGACCGTGGCAATGTACTCGTCCAGGCGAGCATTCATCGCGAGGTAGTTCCCCGTGTTCTGGTCGCGGTTGTTGAAGTACATGTGCAGCGATATGTGGTCCACGGCGTCGTAGGTATGCTCGAGGACAACCCGCTCCCATTCGGGATAGCTTGGCATGTAGGAATGAGAGGAGCCGCAGACGACGAGCTCGAGCGACTTGTCGAAAGCTCGCAAGGTCTTCGCGGTCTCGTTGGCCAACCGGCCGTACTCCTCGGCCGTCTTATGCCCAACCTGCCACGGACCGTCCATCTCGTTGCCAAGGCACCAGTACTTGACCCCGAAGGGCTCCGGGTGCCCGTTCCGGCCGCGTAGGTCACTCCAGTAACTACCGGCGGGAGCGTTGGCATACTCGACAAGGTTGCGGGCCTCGTCGAGGCCGCGTGAACCGAGATTGATCGCCAGCATCATTTCGGCGCCGACAGTCCTGCACCAGGCTGCGAATTCGTGGATGCCGACGGCGTTACTCTCCGAGGTGTGCCAGGCGAGGTCCAGGCGTGTGGGCCGCTGTTCCCGCGGGCCGATGCCATCTTCCCAGTTGTAGGCAGAGACGAAGTTGCCGCCGGGGTAGCGCACGAGCGGGACCTTCAGCTCCCGGACAAGCTGGGCGACATCGCCACGCATGCCCGTGCTGTCCGCTGTCTTGTGGTCCGGTTCGTAGATGCCGGTGTAGATCGCCCGACCGAGGTGCTCCAGGAACGCGCCGTAGAGCCGGTCGTCGATGCTCGCAATTGTGTAGTCCCTGTGCGCCGTTACCGTCGCCCGCATGCGCGTCTCCCGTCCGTTCTCAGTCAGGCTCCTTGGCCACACCGGCCTTCGCGAGTAACGCCCGCCGCCGAATGCGTCTCGTCAGGCCGGCTTGCGGTCCGGGGCGGGAAACGTGCGCTGGAAGCAGGCCGTCCACGCGCCGTCCTTCTGCCGGTACACCCGGATGTAGCGGTCCAGCGCGAGGCGGCCGTCATTCCAGACGACATCGAGGTCGCCGGTGACGATGGCGACGTCGTCGTGCCGATCGGCGATGAGACCCGATACGACACGGCGTCGCTGACCGACCAGCTTCTCCAGGCCTTCGATCCACTCGCTCTTCGATTGCGTGAGGCCGGTCGAGTGCATGTACTTGAAGTCGTCCGCAAGCAACGCCGACAACGACCCGAAGTCGCCATCGGAGGCAAGCGTGTCGATCCTCTCATCCAGCTCAAGGAGCTCGTTTTCAGTACTGGAAGCAGCCATCGGTCACGTCCTCCATCCGTAGTCGCGTTGTCTCTGAAGCAGACGACCGAGTGACAAGCCCGATGCCCTCGATCGCGGTCGGGCCGATTCTACCTGTCCGCGACCATCATTCCCACTACGAAATACCGGCCACGGCGGACACGAAGAGGGCCCGGAACGGCCATGCGTTTCCTTAAGCGATCCGCGTCGCCATAGGATAGGCAGGATTCTAGTCCTACCGCACGAGCAAGGAGCGACCCATGGCCGATCAGTCGATACAAGAGATGCTGCAAGAGCTGCGTGAGTTCGACACGCCGTCGATTACGAACGTTGTCGCCACTTACCCCGGGGCAGACACCTGCCTCAGCCTGTACAACCCCTGGACGGAGAACTGGTACACCGACACCAGCGTCCGCGCCATGTACCCCGAGCTGGGCCCGATAGTCGGCTATGCCGTGACCTGCGTGTACGGGCTGCCCGACCCGAACTACAAGGGCGGCCCGACCTTTATGGACGTTGTCGACGCGCTGGACGCGTCTCCCAAGCCTACCGTCCTCCTCCTGGAGCAGAAGTTCCCCCCGGAGATGGCGAACAAGGCCGGTCTGGCCGGCGGCAACATGGTGTCCGCCATGAGGGCCGTGGGTTGCGTCGGCCTGATCTCGAATGGCCCATCGCGCGACATCGACGAAATCCGGCCCCTGGGATTCCAGTACATGCTCAGCGGCATCACGCCCGGCCACGGCGCCATGGCGGTCCAGTCCGTCAACGTGCCGGTGAACATCGCCGGCATGGACGTCGCACCGGGCGAAATCATCCATATGGACGAGAACGGCGCCTGCAAGTTCCCCGCCGACAAGCTGGCCGCAGTCCTGGCGAACGTGAAGCGCCTGCGTGACGAGGAAGCGGAGCGGGTGGAGCGCCTCCGGCACGCAAGCTCCGCCGCCGAGGTGCGGGCGATCTTCGCCGGCCAGTCCTACGCCGCGAAGCCGACGAGCTAGCGAGACGCGGCTGTGACATACTCCCCGGCATGAGCTATGTCGACGTTGGTGAAGCTGAACTCTGGGTAGAAGATTCTGGCGGCAATGGCACGCCATTGGTCCTGCTGCATGCCGCAGCGGGTAACGCCAGCGCATGGGACGTGCAAAGGCCGCTGTTCGAGGCATCGGGCATCCGCGTGATCACGCTGGACCAGCGGGGCTTCGGCAAGACGCGGGCGCCCGGCAAGGAAACCTCCGGGTCGGTTGCGGGCGACCTGGAGGTGCTGGTCTCGAAGCTCGGGCTACCGCCGTTCTATCTCCTGGGCACGGCGTACGGAGGCTTCGGCGCCGTCGAGTTCGCGGCGGACAACCCGGACGCACTCAAGGCGTTCGTGCTCTCGACCAGCATCGCGGGCATCACGGACCCGGAGTTCGCGGCGCTGCGGCAGAAGCTGACGCCGCCCGGCGTTTCGGAGCTGCCCGTCACGGTACGCGAGCTCGGCACCTGGTACCGCGAGACCAACCCGGAGGGCGTGAAGCGCTTCGAAGCCATGGAGCACGGCAGCCACGCCGCCGGCTTCCGTCAGCCCACACGACAACCGAACACGCTGGCGCGCCTGGGTCAGATCAAGGCGCCCTCGATGGTGATCGCGGGCGGCGACGACACCTACATCCCGGAGCCGGTGATGAAGCTGATCGCCGACAGCATGGGCGCCGAGTACGAGATCATCGAGGGCACCGGCCACAGCCCGTTCTGGGAGAAGCCGGAAGAATGGAACCAGGTCGTGACGCGGTTCCTCAAGAAGCACCCCTGACGCTGTAACACCCGAGGAGCTATCCCCCTGACGGCGGCAGCCCTGCTGCCGGCACGCAATGCCCTAGAACATGGCGATGGGGTTGAGCGGCGAGCCGGTGCCGCCTTCGACGACGAGGGGGCAGAGCATCAGCATCATCTCGTGGCGACCCTCTTCAACGCAGACGTCCGCCACGGGCTCAATGAGCGCGTTGTCCACCAGCGCGATACCGAAGGCGAAGATGGCGCTGTGCACGCCCCAGGGGCAGTCCTCTTCGCGCTCGTCGTCCATCATGTCCCAGACCAGCACAGAGACGTCATGCTCGTGCATGAACTTGAGGGTCGAGACGTGCAGGCCGGGGCGCGGCACACCCGGCGTACCCCACGGGACATCCGGGTTCGCGCGGTTGTAGGCCTCACGGCCCGAGTGCACGATCAGCGCGTCGCCCGGTCGCACTTCGACGCCCTGGGCCTTCGAGATCGCCTCCATCTCGGCGCCGGTCACGGGCTCGTCCTTGGTCACGAAGGGCTTGCCACGGAATCGCGGCACGTCCAGCACGACGCCGCGCGTGACGATGCCGTCCGACCAGTTCGTGATCGCGCCCCACTGCGTGCCGTCCGCCTTGATCAGGCTCGGGTCGGCGCCGTTCCACAGGCCGTGCTCGTCCCAAACGTGGCAGAGAGAGTCGATGTGAGTGCAGCTCTGACCGTGATACGAGATGCCGTAGAAGTCGATGACGCCGTTGACGCCGAAGGGGCGCTCCAGGGCGCGCATCCAGTGCAGCGCGGGCGTCGGGTTGTTCGGCGCCGGGTCCTTCGGGAAGGGACGGCTGAGGGAGATGGTGCGCCCCTTGCGGGCCAGCGCGAGCGCCTCCAGGCGCTTCTCGGCCGTGATCAGGTTGATCGCGCCCTTCTGGTCGTCTTTCCCCCAGCGACCCCAGTTGTTGTTCTCGGTCAGGTAGGCCTGCATCTCGGCCTGGGACGGGATTGTCTCGCTCACTCTGCTACTCCTTCACGGCTGGAACTGGCTAACGGATGCCGGTATGTGGTCGTCGCAGGTCTGAAGACCTGCAGCTACGTCTGGGTCTTCGGTGCCTGCACTCTGTCATTCAACGAAGGCGACACCGAGCGCACCGAGGTTATCGAACTCCACGCGCACGTTATCGCCCGGGTTGACGAAGACGGCGTCGGCCAGGGCGCCCGCGAGCACCATCTGGCCCGCACGCAGCGGCCGGCCGAGCTGCGATGCCCTGCGCGCCAGCCAGGCCAGCGCCTCCCACGGGTTGCCCAGGATCGCCGCACCGGCCGCCGTCGACTCCACGACGCCGTTCTTGCTGTAGACCATGCCGATGAGCCGCAGGTCCAGCTCGGTCGGCAGCACAGAGACGCTCCCGAAGATTACGCGGGCGGCCGACGTGTTGTCCGCGATCACGTCGCCGAATCCGAAGCGGAAGTTGGCGAAACGGCTGTCGATGATCTCGACGGCCGGGAAGACTGTCGCCGTGGCGTAGAGGGCCTGCGCCGCCGTCACGGGGCCTTCGAGGTCATCGCTGAGCAGGAAGGCCAGCTCGGGCTCGGCGCGGGGATGGATCAGTGGGCCGCAGTGCACCGGCTCGCCCTCCGGCACCACGGTCGAGGCGAGGAGGTGGCCGAAGATCGGCTCGTGCACGCCCATGGTCTTCTGCTTCGCCTGGCTGGTGAGACCCGTCTTGAGGCCAATGAGGGCATCGCCCTGCGCCACACGATGGTCGATGAGCTGGAACTGCAGCGCGTAGGCCTCGTCCTCGGTCAGGGCGCCTTCAGGGTCGATGCGCTCGATCTCGGTCCGGGTCGCCTCGGCCGCCAGCAGGGCTTCGACACGCGGGTCCAGAGTTGGGGAAGTCGTCATGCTTATGCCTCCGAGGCCACGATAGGGCGGCCACGACACGCCAGGGTTCAGCGCGAGGTGCCGTTGCTCATCCGAACGCTGCCTAGTCTACCCGAGCACTGAACCTGAGGAGTGCCCTCTGCTATCCTGACTCTGGCTTTGGGCCGCCCTTGTCTCTGACCCGCGGTTACAGTTTGTTTACCTACGTGCGAAGGCCGTAACGCATACGGCTGCTACCTTGGTGGTTGCGATGACGAATCAGGATCAGATTGAGATCACGCGCGACCAGCTTCGGGAGCTTGTCGAGTCGCAGGAGTTCGCCCGGGCGGCGGTCCTCCTGGAAGACATGCACGGCGCAGACCAGGCCGACCTCATCGAGGAGCAGGAGCGCCCCGCCCAGGAAGCCATCATCTACCACATGCCTGCCAGCCAGTTGGCGGAGATCCTGGAGTTCCTGGACGAGGAGCTGCGTACCGACCTCCTCGCAGACCTCACCGCCGAAGAGATCGCGCCCCTGCTCGACCGCCTGGACGAAGACGTCGCCGCCGACATCGTGCAGGACATGGAGCCGGAGCGCGCGGAGGAGGTCGTCCCCCTCCTGGAGTATCGCGAGTACGTCGAGGAGCTGCTCGACTACCCCGAGGACAGCGCCGGCGGCCGTATGTCCGTCGACGTGGTCGCCCTGCAGCGGCGCTGGACCGTCGAGGAGGCGATCAGCTTCCTGCGCAACGAGTCACCGGACGACACGCACCCCTTCTACCTCTACGTGGTCGATGACGCCGGCAAGCTGACGGGCACCGTCAGCCTGCGCAGCCTCGTCACCGCGGCGCCCGAAACGCCGATTGCGGCAATCACGCGCGAAGAGATCCTCAGCGTCCTGGCGACCGAAGACCAGGAAGTCGCGGCGGAGCGCATGCGGCACTACAACCTGCTTGCGCTGCCCGTTGTCGACGACCAGGACCGCCTGCGCGGCGTCATCACTGCCGACGACGTGCTCGACGTGCAGGTCGAAGAGGCCACGGAGGACATCTACCGCCTCGCCGGCCTGCCGGAGGAAGAACGCATCTTCCGGCCGATCCGCGAAGCAGTGCCGCCGCGCCTCGCCTGGTTGACGATCAACCTGGTCACGGCCACTCTGGCAGCGCTCACGGTCAGCCTGTTCGAAGGCACGATCGAACGCGTCGCTGCCCTCGCCGTGTTCATGCCCATGGTCGCGGGCATGGGCGGCAACGCCGGCATTCAGACGATAACGCTGGTGGTGCGCTCGATCGCGCTGGGCGAGATCGAGGCAAGAGACGCCGTGCACGTCCTCCAGCACGAAGCGATCATCGCTTTGATCAAGGGCGTCGTGCTGGGCCTGATCGTAGGCCTGATGGCGTGGATCTGGATGGGCAACGCCTGGCTAGGCCTCATAGTTGGCTTCGCGATGCTGGCCAACATCGTCAACGCCACTCTGGTCGGCGTCATGGTGCCGCTCGTGCTCAAACGCCTGAAGCTGGACCCCGCCCTCGCGTCCGGCGTCATCGTCACGACGTTCTCAGACGTTATCGGGTTCCTGGTGTTCCTCGGCCTCGGCGCCCTGCTGGTCGAGAAGCTGGTCTAGCAGGTCACCGCTTGCTGAGTATGGCCTCAGCTTGCTCGATGTCGGCCATAGCTTGCCTGAACACCACCTGCTTGAGGTAGGTCTGGTAAGGAACGCCCAGGATTGCTGCCGCCCGCTTGACTACATCGATCTGTTCCCGGCCCCACCGCAGCGTAACCGTACCGGCAGCGACCTCGGCTTCGGCCTCCTGCTCAAGTTGAGTAACGAGATCAGACACATCCGCATCTTCCGCTTGACGCACGGCCACAACCTTCATTTCGATTGGCCTTCGTTTTTCCGGCTTCGCCATTATTCATCTCCCAACCTGAAACAGCTGATGACCAGCACCGAACCATCGTGAGGATGACGCGTCCAATAAAGGACGAAACCATCTAACTCAGTACGAAATCGCATGCGATCACCATCCCAAACGCCGTCGCCACCCTGTAAAAACGTCCTGATAGCGTCCTCTGGCGTTGTGGCGTGCTCAAACGTGATGTGGAGCACTTCGGGAACCCGACGATCGTAGTAGAAGCGGAAGCGCTCGCCCCCAGCCTCGACAATCAGAGCCTCTCGTCTCGGCACGTCAGCCATTGTACTGCAATTGTCATTACACAGTTCTGCGGGCGTTCCCCGATAGCCTGCGGTTTGCGCCATGCTCCAAGCTTGCTATGCTTGGTAGGCATGACGCTTCTTCTTACTCCGGAGGTCTCTAATCGTCCCGACTCATCGTCGGGGCGCGCCATTCGCTGATCGTCAGCAATCGGCAGACTGAGACATATCGGTCCCGCCCCTCCTCGGGCTGAACCCCGGGGCTGCAGACGGACCACCCGGAGGCTACGTCAATGACCCTAGAGCTATACGACACGACCCTGCGCGACGGCGCTCAGATGGAAGGCATCTCGCTCTCCGTCGAGGACAAGCTGCGCATCGCCCAGCGCCTCGATGAGCTGGGCGTGCACTACATCGAGGGCGGCTTCCCGGCCGCCAACCCCAAGGACGTCGAGTTCTTCGAGCGCATGCGGGACGTCAAGCTCAACGCCAAGCTCGTCGCCTTCGGTTCGACCCGCCGCGCCGGCGCCGACCCCGCGAAGGACCCCACGCTCAACGTCCTGGCCAACGCCGGCACCGACGTCGTCACGATCGTCGGCAAGGCGCACGACCTGCACGTGCGCGCCGTGCTCGAGACCAGCTACGAAGAGAACCTGGCGATGCTGGGCGACTCCGTGCGCTTCCTCAAGTCCGTCGGCAAGCAGGTGTTCCTCGACGCCGAGCACTTCTTCGACGGCTTCTTCTCCGACCCGGACTACGCCCTCTCCTGCCTGCGCTCGGCCGTGAACAACGGCGTCGACGGCCTCGTGCTGTGCGACACGAACGGCGGCACCCTGACCTCGAAGCTCCTGGAGACGATCGAGATCGTCCAGAACGCCTTCCCGAACACGCCCCTGGGCATCCACTGCCACAACGACGCCGACGTCGCCGTGGCGAACAGCCTGGCCGCCCTGCGAGCACGGCGTTCGCAGGTGCAGGCCTGCATCAACGGCTACGGCGAGCGCTGCGGCAACGCCAACATGCCCAGCGTCATCGCCGGCCTCAAGCTCAAGCAGGGCATCGACGTGATCACCGACGAGCAGCTCGCGCGCCTGACCGAGGTCAGCCACTTCGTCAGCGAGCTCGCGAACCTGGCGCCGTGGCCGCAGCAGCCCTACGTGGGCCAGAGCGCCTTCGCGCACAAGGCCGGCTACCACACCGACGGCGTGATCAAGGTCGAGAACGCCTACCAGCACGTCGACCCGGCCAGCGTCGGCAACCAGCGCCGCCTGCTGGTCTCGGAGCTCGGCGGCTCCCGAGGCCTGCTCGACAAGCTGGCCGACCTCGACATCGACTACCCGTTCAGCCGCGACGACGCCCGCGCCCTCACCGAGAAGATCAAAGAGATGGAGGCGCGCGGCTACCAGTACGAAGGCGCCGACGGCTCCCTCGAAATGCTAGTGCGCCGCACGCTGCCCACCTACACGGCGCCGTTCTACATCGACGACTTCTGGGTGATCCTGCGACGCGCGGACAACCGCGACGACCCGTACGACCACAAGGAGATGCAGGCCGAGGCCATGGTCAAGGTCGGCATCCCCGGTCGCGGCGAGGCCGAAGACGTTGTCGATCCAGACCGCCGCGGAAGGCGACGGCCCCGTCGATGCCCTCGAGCGACGCCGTACGCAAGGCCCTCAAGGACTTCTACCCCGCGCATCGACGACATCCGGCTGGTCGACTACAAGGTGCGCGTCGTCGATTCGAGCGCGGGCACCGGCGCCTCCGTGCGCGTGCTCATCGAGTGCGTGGACGAGCAGTACACCTGGCAGTGCGTCGGCGCCAGCACCGACATCATCGAGGCGTCCTGGCTGGCCCTCGCAGACGCCTACGAGTGGTGGATGCTGCGCCACCCGGTGTAACACGCGCTCTAGAGCCGGTTCACGCGCATCTTGTACAGGTCGCGCGACATGACCTCGTCCTTGCGCCGCAGAAGCTCCTCGCACGTCGTCCTCGACGGTCAGGTAGCCGCCGGTTAGCCAATCGGCGTCGCCTGAGACGAGGAAGCGACACAGGTTAACGGACTTCTCGACGGGCGTATCGGTGGCCCACATGCGCTCAGCCCGGCCCGGCACCAGCTTCTCGAGGTCGGGGTCGAAGTTCGTGCGCAGGACGTCCGTGTGCACGCCGCCGGGATGGATGGCGAAGACGGTGATGCCGTAGTCCTTCACCTCGCTGGCCAACGTCTCCGTCATGCGGTTGAGGCCGGACTTCGAGGACGCATAGGCGCTGAAGTAGGTGTAGCCGCCCGGCGTGCTCCCCGCCGCGCTCGACATGTTGACGATGCGGCCTCGGCGGCGCTCGATCATGCCCGGCAGCACCGTGCGCGTGACGAGGAACTGGCCGAAGAGGTTGACCTCGATCGTCCGGCGCCACATCTCGGGGTCGATCTCCCAGAGCGGGCCGCCCTTCTCCTGCGTGCCGGCGTTGTTGATCAGGATGTCGACCGGCCCGAGCTTGCTCTCGGCCTCGGCGACGAGGCGCTCGACGTCTGCCTGCACCGTCACGTCGGCCGCGATGGCCAGCGCCTTGCCCCCAGCCGCCTCGATCGCCGCGACCGTGTCTTCAAGCTGGCTCAGCGTCCGGGCCGTGACCGCGACGGCTGCTCCTTCCGCCGCGAACCCCTCTGCTATCGCCTTGCCGATGCCGCGTCCACCACCCGTGACAATCGCCACCTGACCCTCAAGACTGCCGCTCATTTCGCACCTCCAGTAACTCGATCGGAGTTTACGCCCCGGGTGCTCGCGGCTACAGGCGCTTGCGGCAGACGACGATGATGCTGCGGCTCGATTCGCTCAGCGGTTCCAGGTCCCAGTCACCGTATCGCCTGATCGACCTCGAAGCCGTTGTGATGGAGCAGCGCTTCCAGCTCCTGCGGGAACGTAAACCGCACAGAGACATGACTGACCTTCGTGCGCAGCTCACCGTCGTCGAGCCAACGATGGAAACCGGTCCAGTGCAGGACTTGCGTGAGGTGATCGTAGACCTGCGTCCTCGATACCCGAACCTCACAGCCGTTCACGTCGACGTAGGAAGGGCCTTCCTCCTCCTCGTCCCGAGTCTCCAGAAGCGCGAATGCGCCGCGCTCATCGCCCATCGCCGGGCTCGCTGCACCGACGCCGGTAGCCGTCGCCCACCGAGGATTGCGCGTCTCGAAGGCCAGCAGGCCGTCGTCGTGCAGATGTCGACGGGCGTTCTGCAGCAGGGCTTCCTGATCGGCGTTGGTCAGGAACGCCTGGAATGTGTTGCCGGTAAGGAAGACCAGCCGGAACTGCCGCCCGAGGTCGAAATCGCGGGCGTCTGCCTCCACCCAGCGGACCGGCAGGTCTGCCGACTTGCGCCGCGCCTGCGCCAGCATCCCAGGCACCACCTCCAGGCCGGTGACTTCGAAGCCGTGTCGGGCCATGGCGACTGCGACGCGACCGGTGCCACATCCGAGCTCCAGGATCGGTCCGCCGGTCTCGCGCGCCAGCGCCGTGTAGAAGCCGATGCCGGTGTCGGAAGGGTCCTCGAAGTCGTAGCTCGCCGCATCGGCGTACTCCTCCTGGAGCCGGCGCCTTCCTGGTTCGAGGTCGTGATCGGGCATCAGAGCTACCTCCGGAGGCTAGTTTCGGCCATACTGCCGCGGAGACTACCTGTACAGGAGAACAGCAGCATGGCCATCCGACTCGTCGTCACGTTCACGGCTCAGCCCGGCAAGGCGCAGGACTTCGCCGATGCCTTCAAGCCCGTCATGGAGATCACCCACGCCGAGAAGGGCTGTGAGCAGTACCAGCTCTTCCGCGCCCTCGATGACGCCGACAAGCTCGTACTACTGGAGCGCTGGACCAGCGCCGAGGACCTCGACGCGCACATGACGGCCATGCAGGCCCGCGGCGGCTCGCCGAGCAGCCAGTTCAGCGCCGGCGGCCCCACTCTCGAGCGCTACGAGGTCGACTAGCGACCTCGGCAGTCAGCCTTCAGCTATCAGCTGGACAGCGAAGCGCACAGTCGGCTGCCCCAAAAGCCTCCGATGGAGGGCATATGTGACGCCCAGCGCTTCGTTGCGCCAAACGGCCGCATGTCATTCTGACGCAGGAAGAATCTAGCGCTTCAGTACTGACTTTCGAGGCGCCGTCACGAGCGCCGCATTACGGGGCGTGGAGTTGGTCGGCTAGATCCTTCGCTTCGCTCAGAATGACATGAAGAGTGATCGCCCGAAAGAGTGCCAGGCGTCAGTCTCGCCTGAATAGGCCCTGCCAGAGCGTGCCTGCCTTCTCCCAGCCTTCGCTGACGACGAGCTGACAGCTGAGGACTACCTGCTGACGGCTGAGCGCTGACGGCTAACGGCTGACAGCTCGCCCACTAGAAGCGCGTCAGCTTGTAGCTGAGCCCCGCGCTCGGCAGGTCCGATGCGAGCAGGAGGGGCACGTGCTGCTCCTGCTCGCCGACGCGCACGATGAGGTCGCCGACCAGGTCGCCCGCCTTCATGTCTGCTTTGACGGTCGTGTACTCGACCGTCGTCTCCAGGGTCATCCCCGGCCACACCAGCATCGTCACGTCTTGCCCGACCACGACGTCGACCGGGTCGCCCCACGGCGGCTCGACGGTGCCGACGGGCTGACCGGAGGGTACGACGCGCAGCACCTGAAGGCTGTTGTTGAGGGAGTTGAGGATGGTGATCGTGCCGTCGAAGGCGCCCTGGTGGTCCTCCTGATGCAACACGCCGCCGATAACCTCGACGGTCTGGCCGCCGATCTGACGCTGGGCCGCGAACATGAGGTTGCCGCCCGCCGCCTCGGTCTGGCCCGTCTTGATACCGACGATGCCGCCGACCCCCAGGAGCTCGTTGACGTTCGCGACGGTGCCGGCGGCCGGCAAGTCCACGTCGGCCATGCCGACGATCTGAGCGAACACGGGGTTATTCATCGCCTTGCGCGCCAGGATGAGCTGGTCGGCCACGGTGCTCACGGTGAGGTCCGAGAAGCCGCTGGCGTCGTCGTAGACCGTGCTGTTCATACCGAGCGCCAGGGCCTGAGCGTTCATCTTGGTTACGAAGGCCTCGATGGAGCCCGCGTCCCAGACCGCGGCGATCTCGGCGTAGTTGTTCGCGGACGGGATGAGCATGCCCTGCAGGAGTTGCAGCTCCGTCAGCACACCACCGGCGTTCACCGGCTGCACGGACTGGTCCTCGGCCACCATCTCCCAGTATCGGTCGGCGTCGTGCTGCGTCACCTCGACCGTGGGACCCGACTCGCCGGCCTGCAGCGGGTGCTCCTGGAGCAACACGTAGGCGGTCATCATCTTCGTAACGCTGGCAATCGGCTTCGGCTCATCTTCGGGCGACTGGCCGAGCGTACCCAGACCATCGACGGCGACGATCGAAGCACCACCCTCCGGCAGGTCGGGCGCCTTCGGCCGGCCGAGTACGGACGTTTCGGGCAGCGTCACCGTGGTCGAAGGGTCGGGCAGGGCACGAGAGATCTGGTAGACGCCGAACGCCAGCGCCAGCGCGGCTACGCAGGCGATACCGAACAGGAGCAACGCGGGGGACGAGCGGCGCTCGTATCTGTAGAGGCTCACTGGCTTCTAGGGAAGCACAAGCGACGCGGAACAGGCAATAAGGACAGTCACGACTGTCAGTCTGGATATGACATCCGACCTCCTCGTTGCGAGCCATTGCCGCAGCAAGGCGAAGCAATCTCGGTGCACTTACAGCTCCTCGTAGAGGTCACGCCACTCCGGATTCATGTCATTGATCAGATCGAGCTTTCTCCGGCGAGAGCCTCCCTTGATTGCCTTCTCCCTCTCGAAGGCTGGCATCGCTTCATCGCTGACCTCGAAGTAGATAAGCCGATCGACGTTGTAGCGTTTGGTGAATCCATCGACAACCTTCTGCTTGTGTTCGAACACACGCTTCACCAGGTCCCTCGTGACGCCCGTGTAGAGCACACTGCCTGTCTGGTTGGTCAGGATGTAAACGTAGAACGGCATTTCGAGAGTCTATTCCGAGATTGCTTCGCCTCGCTGTCGCGATGGCTCGCAACGAGGCTCTTGGATATATCGATAGCTGATACCGAGATACGCTGGACAAGCCCATCCCGTCCCGCTTGTTGCTGCCCATGCGCCTGTGATAATTAGAGACTGAGGCAACTACATGCTCACCGAAGACCAGAACAAACAGCTCACCCAGGTTTCCCTCGGCACGCCGATGGGCGAGCTGCTGCGCCGCTACTGGCACCCCGTCGCCGCCGTCGAGGAGCTGGAGGAGCGACCGACCCGGCCGGTGCGCATCTTCGGCGAGGACCTCGTGATCTTCAAGTGCGGCGACGACGCCTACGGGCTCATCGACCGCCACTGCGCCCACCGGCTTACCGACCTCGCTTACGGCATCGTCGAAGACTGCACGCTGCGCTGCCCGCGCCACGGCTGGGCCTACGCCGATACGGGCGTGTGCGTCGACCAGCCGATGGAAGAGGAGATGATCGAGGTCAAGCTCAACGCCTACAAGGCCGTCGCCAAGGCCGGCATGGTCTGGGTCTACCTCGGCGAGGAGCCGGCGCCGCTCGTGCCGGACTGGGAGCCGTTTGCCTGGCAGGAGAACGGCCTCGTCCAGGTCGTGATGTCCGTGCTGCACTGCAACTGGCTGCAGTGCCAGGAAAACACCATGGACGGCATCGACATGGAGCTGTTCACGGCCGCCTTTGAAGAGGCGATGCGAACCGGCGCGCCGCCGCCCCTGCCCGACGCGGAGTTCGAGTACGACGAGTTCGAGCACGGCTATCTGGTGCGCAACACCACGACGCCTTCCGTCGCCAAGACCTCGATCTGGCCCAACGCCCTGTTCGCCGGCGACTCGCGCTCCTGCCGCCTCGAATGGCGCGTACCGATGGACGACGAGACGACGCTCGACATCATCTGGTTCCTCGACCGCCCGGCCGGGGACGCTGCCGTCGAATTGCCGGAGAAGACGCCGTACTGGTTCGCGCAGACCCGTGACGACAAGGACGAGGCGATCAAGACCCACCGCCTGAATCAGAAGTTCGCGATCTGGCTCAACCAGTCGCCGATCGTCGACCGCACGAAGGAAGTGTTGATGGAGGGCGACGAGGGTGTCATCGCCTTCCGCAACAAGCTCTTCACTCAAATGCAGGTGATCGAGGACGGCGGTGACCCAAAGGGCCTGGTCTACGACCCCAACCAGAACCAGCGACTACATTTGCCCTTCACGGAGCCGGTCACCCTGACGCCAACCCCCGATGAAGGCGAGGAACCCTCGCTCGATTTCCCGTGGCTCGCGGGCCAGCCGGAGGAAGTCGCCGAGTACTACCGCAAGGTCGCGCAGAGCTGGCAAGCGCCCCATTCCTGATAAAGGCTTCCTATAACTTCCTTGATTACCTGATTAACTTGGGGTTAATTCCGGCGTAGGCTATCGCCCAATGTTGGGCGTACGTCAGGGCACACGACGACGTTTCGTCAGGCGCCGGTTCAGGTGCGCCGGTCTGCGCGCCCTCGAATTGTCCGGCGCCACCACTTCTCATTGCTTAGCGCCTGCATCCTCGCTGGAGCGCTGTTCCTCGCCCTCACTAGCTCTGCGCTTGAGGGCGACACTCGCTCGGCAGCCCAACCCGCCAGTGCCGTTTTCACGCCCTGGGCCACGGCGACGCCCGGCGTCGTCACGCCTCGCGCGACACCTGCGCCGCCGTCACGGCTCCTCGTCTACTACATCGTGCACTCGCAGGAGCAGCAGACCGAGCTCGAGGCGGCGGTGCAGTCCGACTCCGTCTATCGCACCCGCACGGACGTCTCGCCGAGCCCGAACACGTCTCGCTACTTCCTCGTCGTCCAGAACCCTGTCGATGCGGCGGCGGCCAATGAGCTCCTGGACGAGCTGGCCGTGCTCGGCCCCAGCGAGGGCTACCGCCTGCGCGTGGTGGACATGCGATGACACCCACACGGCGCCGGCGATTCGCCCGCGTCGTGTTTCTGCGTGGCCTGCGGGTCGCCAGGCGTCATCACTTCTCCCTGCTCAGCGCCGCCGTGCTCTCGATCGCCCTGGTGATCACGCTGGGCGGCACCGGCTTCGGCTTCGGCGCCAGCGAGACGACGCGGCCGATAACGGCGGCCGCAGACACGCCCCTGCTCCTGCCCCAAAGTCCAGTCGCCAGCCCAAACCTCGTCTACTACATCGTCGATAACGTCGATGAGATCCGGGTCCTGAAGACGGCGATCCGCAACGACTCGATCTATCTCATCGAGGCGGGCTTGCCGCCGTTACCGCCGGTCTCCGTCTACTTCATGCTGCTCGATACGCCGCAGCGAGAAGCAGACGGCGCGCGCTTCCTTACCCAGATTGCCGAGCTGGCCCCGATCGAAGGCTTCAGTCTCAGGGTGGTCGACCTCACGCGATGACTCGATGGGGGCGTCGACGGCTCCGGATGCGCGGCCTGCGCGCGCTACGGCTGCTTCGACGCCATTACGTCACCCTGATCAGCTTCCTCGTGGTCGGCGCCGTCGGTGCCCTCGCCCTCACGAGCCACGACTTCGACGTCGCGAGCGGCGCCGTGAGCGAAAACGCACCGCCTGAGGAGCAAGCGGGCATTTCGAACCTTGCCCCGCCGTTCCCCACCGTCACGCCCACGCTGACCGGACATCGCCCCCTCGCGCTCGTCTACCTGGTCACGGACGACACGCAGGCAAACAAGCTCACCCTGACCTACAGCACCCTGGTCTGGGACACCGTCCTGACCGACCCCGAATACACGCTCCACACGCCGCCGGTGCACGTCCTCGTCGCCGGCACGCCCAAAGCAGAATCCGCGGCGATCGAGCGGCTCAACCGCCTGATCCAGGCCGCCGATATGCAGGGCCTCGATTTGCGTGTCGTAGACCTGCGGTCGGCCAAATGATCGCGGGGGCTGCAAACCATACGGTGAAGTGAGAAGATGTCGGCACATCGAATCCAGGCCGCCGATGCCCAGCGCATACGGCGAGCGAGGAGAATGCCATGCTGAGCCAAGAAGACAACGAGCTGATGTGTCGCGTCGGGCGTGGGACGCCCATGGGCAACCTGATGCGGGAGTACTGGATCCCGGCCGTGCGCTCGGACGAGCTGCCGGTGCCGGATGGCGCGCCCATGCGCGTCAGGCTGCTCGGCGAGGACCTCATCGCCTTCCGCACGACCTCCGGCGATGTCGGCATGATCCAAAACGCCTGCCCCCACCGCGGCGCCTCCATGTTCTTCGGGCGCAACGAAGAGGACGGCCTCCGCTGCGTCTACCACGGCTGGAAGTTCGACGTCACCGGCGCTTGTGTCGACATGCCTTCCGAGCCCGCCGAGAGCAACTTCAAGAACAAGGTGCGCACGAAGGCATACCCGATCTTCGAGCGCGGCGGCATCATCTGGGCCTACATGGGCGAGCGCGAGACGCCGCCACCCCCGCCGGACCTCGAAGCCAACATGCTCGAGGACGGCGAATGGGGCATGTACCTCTACATGATGGACTGCAACTGGATGCAGGGCTGGGAAGGCGAGATGGACACCATCCACGCTGCCTTCCTCCACTTCGGTGCGACGCGCGTCGAAGACACGGAGCCGGGGACGTTCGCGTACTACCAGTCGAAGCACCGCGACGGCGTATTCTCCGTCCTCGACACGGAGTGGGGCACCTCCTACGGCATGCGGCGTCCCGCCGAGGACGACACCTACTACTGGCGCATCGCCCACCAGCTCTTCCCCTTCTACGCCATGGTGCCGACCGGCATCCTCGGCCTCGAAGTAAGGTTCCGGGCTTACGTGCCGATCGACGACGACCACGTGATGGTCTGGACCGTAAACAAGCTGAAGCCTGACAGCACCCGGCCCGCGGCTGTTCGAGGCGCGCCGCTGCTGGGTCCTGCCGAGCTGGGCTACCTGCCGAACACCACGGACTGGCTCGGCCGCTGGCGCCTGTCCGCCAACCTCACCAACGACTTCCTCATCGACCGCGACCTCCAGAAGTCCGGCGAGAGCTACTCCGGCATCAGGGGCATCCGCCAGCAGGACGCCGCCGTCACCGGCAGCATGGGACCGATCTACCAGCGCGACAAAGAGCACCTCGGCACCACGGACGCACTGGTGATCCGCACCCGACGGCGCCTCATCGCGGCGGCCAAGGCGCTGCGAGACGAAGGTGTCATGCCGCCCGGCGTCGACCAGCCTGCGATTTACGCCCAGCGCTCCGGCGGCGTCATCCTGCCTCGCTCCGCCGACTGGTGGGACGCCACGCAGGACTTGCGCCGCGCCTTCGTCGATCGGCCAGAGCTGGCACCGCTGGCGCCATTGGGCAACACGTAGGGCGTACAGGCATACGCGCATAGCACATACGGGCATGGAGCCAAGTTCCATGCCCGTTGCATTTATGCCCGTATGCCCCATATGCCTGTAATTCCCGCGAACGCATGTCCGGTTAGGGTAAATCGCGCGCGGATTATCTACACTGGACACGATGCCACGCGGCCGACCTAAACACCCCGATATCCTGACGCCTCGCGAGTGGCAGGTGCTCGACCTGATCCGCGAGGGGCTGACGAACGAGCAGATTGCCCGTCGACTCGGCATCTCCGAGAACGGCGCCAAGTACCACGTGCTCGAGATCCTGTCGAAGCTCGGCGTCTCCAGCCGCTACGAAGCCGCGGCCTGGCGACGTGAGCGCGAGCCCGCGGCGGCATCGCGACGCTTTGCAGGAGTCGCAGCGTTGTTTGCCCTGCGTCCCAAGCTCAGCGCCGTCACTGCATCGAAGACAATCGCGACGGCGTTGGTTGTCTCCGCAGTCGGCTTCATGGCCGTGCTGGCGATCGGCGTGCTGGTAATGAACCAGCGTGCGTCCGGCGCCAAAGTGACGCCCGAGCCCACCAGCGAGGCGGCCGTCGCGGAAACGGCTGCCGCAGCTGTGCGCACCCCCACGCCTACGCCTACCCCAAACGAGACAGCGACCAAGGAAGCGCTGGAAGCCGCGAAGGGCCTCGTGCCGCCACCCGCAAACCTGACGATGACGCCTGCCCCATCGGTGTCGAGCACGGGCCTGTTCATGGAGGACTTGCCGCCGAGCGTCCATGCCGCTCTCGACGACTTCGCGGCGAGCGAAGGCACGTCCTACGCCGGACCCTGTAGCACATCGACGCAGGCGGGCCAGCTTTGCATGACTAACGTCACGCCCGATGCCAGCGGCAAAGCCATGGACATCGAGCTGCGCGTCTCAGGCGAACTTCTGGCCTACGGCGTTAGCCTGGTCCCCAACGGCGCCGGCGGCTATCAGATCGATGCGGCGACAGGCCCTGAGCCCTTCTCTCTCACGCCACCGAACGCCACACCCTGAAATCGACAGGTGATCTTCATGCAGACCCGCCCCCTCATCCTCGCAGCCCTGCTTACTGCCGTCCTCCTCGGGACTCTCGCCATCTCGAGCCCGGCTCGGGGACAACAGGTAGAAACGCCTCCGCCGCTGCCGATGGACTGTCTCGCCGACCAGGCCATGCTCGGCAACCAAATCGCCAAATCCTGGGCGACTGCCGAGGTGACGCTGCCGGCCGGGCACTACGCGCGGCTGGTGATCCCGCCCGAAACGATCTACTTCGGCTTCTGCCACGTCGAGACCGGCGGCCAGGTCACCCTGTCCGTCCTCGATTGCAGCGAGGGCAGCAGATACGCCCCGAGCGCCGATGCGGACGCCGTCCTGGACCAGATCGTGGCTTCGTGCCGCATCCCGGACGTGCCACCGGAGCCGTACTGCCCTGAAGGCCCGGCGGCGGCGGGCAACAGCGTCCAGGTCGTGGGCGACGACATTCAGTTCACACTGCCGGCGGGCAACTTCATCGTCGTGAAGGACCCGCTGAAGCCGCGCACGGTCACGGTCTGTACCCTCCAGGACAACGGCGTCAGCATGCTCTACCAGATCATGGCTCATCCGTCGACGACTGCACACGGTCAGCGCGCCGTCGTAGACGGTGCCAACATCGAGCCCGTGACTGCCATCGGGGCTTCCTGCCAAGTTATCGGTAACACTTCGGACGCCGGTACGACACCGGCCGCCCCGACTCGCGTATCCGGCATCACGCCACCGAACACCGGCAGCCGGTGGCTTACTGGGTCACTGAGCGGCCGGCTACCCGATCGAGTCGCGGAAGGCGCTCGCCTCGCCACCGATGCCCGCGGCCTCTTCAATCGGCAGGATCGGCGTCACCGAGAAGTCCATCCAGGCCGTGAAGGGACCCGTGACCCGGGCAAGTGTCGCGGCGCTGTCGACTTCGAGGATCGCGGCGCCGCCGCTGCCATCGGCGAACCCGTAGAAGCCCTTGAACTCCGCACCGGCTGGCGGCTGCCAGTTCGCGAAGACCTGCAGGCTGCGCTTCTGTCCCTCTTCGCTGAGATCGGTGAACTGCCAAGTCACGTGAAATAGCATCTCGGACTCCTGTCGCTAGACGTGCGTACTGAACGCGAGCCTACTCCCACACAACCCGACTCGCTACCCGGCATCCGTCAACGTCCTATGAAGCGAAGGGGCCCTCAGACCAGAGAGGGCACTTCCGTGATGCGGACCAGCGTTTCGAGCCGGCTCGTCGCGTGGCCGCCGTAGGTGCCGCTGACCGGCGCCGCCTGCTCCGCCAGCGCGCCCGCGGCGACGGCGATGTGGTGATCCGCCACCGCCATGCCGATCGTCGGGTCGAAGCCTCGCCAGCCACCGCCCGGCAGGTAGACCTCCGCCCAGGCGTGCAGGTCGTGCTCGTCGGTCTCGCTGGGCACCGTGTTGTAACCGCTGACGAAGCGCGCCGCGTAGCCCTGCGAGCGCGCCGCGGCGATGAACAGCACCGCGAGGTCGCGGCAGGAGCCCTCGCCCTGCTCCAGGGTCATCGGCGCCTCCCAGGCGTCACCGTGCTCGCGGATCACGCGCGGGAAGCGCTGATGCAGCACTCGCGCCAGTTGCAGCGGGAACTCCTGGGCGTTGCCCTGCACGAGTCTCGCTACCTCTTCGCCCAGATCTCGCACCGGTTGAGGCACGATCGAGGCCCGGAAGGGTCCCAGCGCTTCCGCATAAGCGGCCGAGTACTTCAGGGGCAGCGCCTGTGACCCCTGCCACAGATAGTCGAAGGGATTGGAGCGCAGGGTTTCGACCACCGAGCTCGTCTCGATCAGCAGCTCCTGGGTGGGGACCTCGAACCAGACGGCGGTGGCGTAGTTGCCGTCCAGGTCGGAGAGTGCGCTGGTGCCCGCGGGCTCCGGCGTCACCTTGATCTCGAAGCGGTGCAGGTGATGGTTGGCGTCGGAGATCGGACGCAACCGCAGCGTGTGCCGCCCAAGCTGCACCGGCGCGCTATACACGTACCGCGTCTCGTGATGAATCTCGAAGTACACGCTCAGCCTCTGCGCAGCTCGCTGAGGTCGAGAGGCGGGTCGCTCTTGCCGCCCTCGACTTCGGCAAAGAAGTTATCGAGCCAGGTCGAAGGCAGGTTGCTAACCGAAGTGCGCAGGCGCTCCTGCCAGCCCTCCGATATCTCCACCAACTCCGACTGCTCGAATCGGCGCTGCACGATGCGCTTGGAGTCGCGGAAGAACAGCACCACGTCGAGGGGAAAGTCGACGTCCGCGGCGCTGATCCGCGTCGAGTCGAAGGCCAGCGAGCCGACCTTGAGGGCAAAGCGCATCGAGTCGTCGTACTTCAGCGTGCGGTCGAGCACCGGCTTCCCGTAACCGGCGGAACCGATGATGTGATAAGGCGTCTCGTCACCGACCTCGACCCAGTTCGCCTGGGGGTAGATCAGGAAGAGCTTCGGGTCGGCGTCACCCTCCATCTGCCCGCCCAGGAGGCAGTGCATGTTGAAGCGCAGGCCGCTGTCCTCCAGCGCTGCCTTGTCTTCGACGGCGATCTTGCGCAGCTCGTTGGCGAACGCATTCGCCACCTTGAACAGCTTGTCATGGGCTTCTCATGCGTCGCCATCGACTCCGTGAAGTAGGTCAACGCCTTATCGCGGATCGAACGCAGGCCCGAGGTCAGAAGAAAGAAGCTGCCACCCTCTTGCTCGAAGACGGCGACCTTGCGCGCCGTGATGTTCTCACTGCCCGAGATCACACGCGTGTCAGCGATACCCACCAGCCCTTCGCTGACTTTGATGGCCAGACAGAACGTCACGTCGTACAACCCCCTCCGGCTGTGCGCCGGGTACTACCACTGGCTGAATATCCTGCATGTTAAAGAAAGCTTCTCGAACAGCGAATCCAACCTTGTTGAGCTTACTCTGTAGCCCGTCCAGAAACTCGTGCAGACCGGAGCCAATGATGTCAGCCACGCTCGCATAGGCCAGCTCCGCCTTCAGCAGGCCCAACCACTGCTCGGCGCGATTGCGATACGCGCCCGCCGGTGAACCCGTGATATCCCGCAACGAATCATCCGCGTGCACAAGGCAGAACAGCACCGAGCGCGGGAAATCCGGGTCGAGGAGCAGGAAGTCGACCACGTTCACGGGCGCGACCTGGCCGAAACGCTTGCGGTACATCTCCAGCGCCGACGCCGAACCGAGCACCATCGTCCACTGCATCTCGTCCACCGGCCCGCCGACGTCCCTCGATCGAGGGCAGAAGCAGGAAGTACTTCACGTCCAGCAGGCGCGAGGTGTTGTCGGCGCGCTCGATCATCTTGCCGAGGCGGAAGAAGTGCCAGGCTTCGTCGTGCGACATCGTGTTGTCGGCCACACCGGCCATGAGGTTGCCGATCAGCTTGACCTCCGAATAGAAGGCAAAGGCATCGCGAGTTGAGCGCAGCTGGGTGCTGTGATTGCTCACCAGGAGGTAGAAGCGATTGATCTGCTCCCAGACGTCGCTCGATATCACCTCGCGCGTGGAGCGGGCGTTTTCACGCGCCTTGCTCAAACAGGAGACGATCGAGCTGGCATTCTGGAGATCGTGCGTAAGGAACTCCAGCACCTTGTCGCGCGTCGCCTCCTCGTAGCGCTCGTAGAACTCACTCCGGTCGCCGGTGATCGCGACGAGCGGCTCCCACTGGTCCGAAAACGCGATCGGGCGCATCGAGGCTCATCTGGAGGTTGACGTCGATGAAGCGCGCGGTGTTGTCAGCGCGCTCGAGGTAGCGGCCGCACCAATAAATCGCGTTGGCAACTCGGCTCAGCATCAGTCAATCCCGTCCGACAGCACCCAGGTGTCCTTGCTGCCACCACCCTGGGACGAGTTCACGACAAGCGAGCCCTTGCGCAGGGCGACGCGCGTGAGGCCCCCCGGCAGCACGTAAACGTCATCGCCGTAGAGGATGTACGGGCGCAGATCGACGTGACGGCCCTCGAAGTGGTCCTCGACAACGACGGGCGCGCGGGACAGCGCCAGCGTCGGCTGGGCGATGTAGTTGCGGGGGTTATCGGCGATGCGGTGCTTGAAGTCATCCAGCTCCGCCGCGGTCGCCTGCGGGCCGACAAGCAGGCCGTAGCCACCCGATTCGTTGGCCGGCTTCACAACGAGCTCCGCCAGGTGCTCCTGCACGTACTGCATGTCGGAGTGGCGCCAGCACAGGTAGGTCGGCACGTTGGACAGGATCGCGTCCTCACCCAGGTAGTAGCGAATGATCTCCGGCACGAAGGCGTAGATCACCTTGTCGTCGGCGATGCCGGTACCGGGCGCGTTCGCCAGGGCGAGGTTACCGGCGCGATAGGCCCGCATGAGGCCGGGCACGCCGAGCATCGAGTCCTTGCGGAACACCTCCGGGTCCATGAAGTCGTCATCGACGCGGCGGTAGAGCACGTCCACGCGCTCGAGCCCGGCGGTGGTCCGCATATACAGCACGTCGTTCACGACGACAAGGTCGCTGCCCTCGACCAGCTCCACGCCCATCTGCTGCGAGAGGTAGGAGTGCTCGAAGTAGGCCGAGTTGAAGATGCCCGGCGTGAGCACCGCGGCGCTCGCCTCCTGACCCTGGCCGGAGATGTACTGCAGGACTTCCAGGAGCTGGCTGGGGTAGTCGTCCACCGGCCGCACCGTGGAGGAGGAGAACAGCGCCGGGAACGTGCTCTTCATCAAGCGCCGGTTCTCCAACACATAGGAAACGCCGGAGGGACAACGCAGGTTGTCTTCGAGCACGTAGAAAGTACCGTTGTGGTCGCGGACGAGGTCGGTGCCGGTGATGTGGCACCAGATGCCCTTCGGCGGATCGAGGTCCTTGCACTGCTCTCGGTATGACGGCGCACCGAGCACTAACTCCTCCGGCACGACGCCGTCCTTGAGGATCTTGCCCTCGTGATAAACGTCGTCCAGAAACAGGTTAAGCGCCGTGATGCGCTGCTTCAGGCCCGCCTCGACGCGGTCCCATTCCCGCGCCTGCACGACGCGCGGCACGATATCGAAGGGCAGGACGCGCTCGACGCCCGCGCCGTCGCTGTAGACGTTGAAGGTGATGCCGAGGTTGATCAGGGCCGCGTTGGCCGACTCCTGCAGCCTCCCGAACTCACCGGCGGGCAGCGACTCGATGGCCTCGATCAGCAGACGTGCTTCTGGACGAGGCGTTCCCGACGCCTCGAAAAACTCGTCATACCAGTGCTCTGTCTTGTACCCCTCGAAGAGCATCCCATTCCCCTCTCAGACGGCAGGGCTTGCATTGTAGACCCTAAGCCTTGAAGGTTTCTGGGACGTAACAAACGCATTACAACGATGCAACCAAGGGTGAAAAAAGTAGCAGGTAGAGGCTTGGGCTCGCGGGGCTCTATGTATGGATGCAGGGCATAGGGCCTGTCATTCAGACCGGACGGAAGAATCTAGCGAGACAGTGCACGTCCCGAAACGGGGTGCCGGGGCAGCCGACTCGAAAGCTAGCGCTGGAGAGCTGGATTCTTCCTGCCTCAGAATGACAAGAGCAGGTCAGCCGCAAACAAAGGCTGGGCGTCAACCACACTGAATCCTGGCGCCGCCACCGTGACCACAACGATGATCACTCAGCCCCGCTGACGCTGTCCCCGACCAGCGGGCTCTCCGGTTCGGTGCCGTTGTGGTTGTGCTGGATGGCGATGAGACGCGCTTCCATCTGCTCCAGGCGCACCAAAACGTCCTCCAGGGTTGCCTCCTCTTTGTCCATCCCCGGCTGCACAAACATCGCCGCGATCGAAGCCGTGATCAGTGAGAAGAAGCTGATGCCGAGCAGCATGATCAGGACCGAGATCACCCGGCCTTCCGTCGTCACCGGGAAGCGGTCGCCGTAGCCGACCGTCGTGACCGTAGCGATGCCCCACCAGATCGCGTCGCCGTAGGTATGGATGTTGCCGCCCGCCGCGTCGCGCTCGAAAGCCAGGGCGAGGCCGGCCAGGGCAAAGAACAGCATGGCGCCGATGATCGTCGCGTAGTGCAGGCCGTGCTTCGTGACCAGCTCCCGGGCGTCCTCCAGGAGCCGCATACCGTAGGAGATCAGGCGCATGGCCCGCGCCGCCCGGAGCACGCGGAAGCTGCGCACGATTCGCAGCGGGCGCAAGAAAGGCACGAACACGATGACGACGTCGTACCAGTGCTCCACGAGGTACTGCCTGCGGCTCGGCGAAAGGTAGGTCTTCACGCCGAGCTCCATGGCGAACGCAGACCAGATGAACCACTCGCCCACCAGAAGGCCATCGTTCATCTCGGTCGAAAGATCGAAGAACTCGGGTACGAGGAGGAGAGGCAGCATGAGCAGCGCGAGCAGGAGCATCGGTACCTCTACCGTGCGCTCGAAAGCGGTAAACCTGCGTTGCCTCAACTCCGTATCCAAAATGTAACGCCTTACGGCTTCCTTATGACATTTTCATTGAGTAATCTACCAAGCGGCCCCAGCCGCCAACAACTCCGCACCCAAGCTGGAGCCTGGTGCACGTGCCGCAGGCTTCCCCCGCTACTTGACCGGAGCGTGTCCGGCCATCCCAGGAGATACGCATGCGCCGCAGCGCCGCCTCGTTCGGACTGCCCCTAACCCTTGTCTTCGCGATTTCCGTCGTCATTGGCACGATGCTCTTCGTGCCCGCGCCACAGCCCGCATTCGCCGCCACATTCACGGTCACCGACCCTGGTGATACTGAGTACAACGGCTGCGGGACAGGCGTTTGCACGTTACGCGAGGCTATCGACGAAGCAAGCGCCGGTGACGAAGATTCTCATCGATACCGCCGCGATGAGCACGAATACGATCGATCTGGACATCGATTCCAATGGCTCCCTGTACGTCTACTACAACAACATCTCGATTCGTCCAGTCTTGACGACGCCGTTGTAACCATAAACGGCCACGCCAGTGACGGCTCGGGGTCTGTCTTTGTACTCCAGGGCGACGGAGCCATCACGGTTAGCTTTGAACGTCTCAACATCACCGGTGGCGACTCCGATAGAGGCGGTGGTGTTTACGCAGGCTTCGATGTGAGTGTCGACTTTACCGACGTTACGATCGCCAGCAACGTCGCGAGACCAGTCCTCGACGGCGAGACAGAATCCTGGTCGGCGGCTACGGTGGAGGCCTCTACGCCGCCGGCGGGGAGCCGGCGCCCTCGATAACCCTTACAAGGACCGTCGTGACCGAGAACGATGCGCTGGGCACCGGCGCCGGCCAGGGTGGCGGCATCTACCTCGACTCGTCGGTTGAAGCGCAGCTGACCGACTCCGAGGTCTCATTCAACCGCGCCGATAGCGATGGGGGTGGAATCTATGCCGGCCTCTATTCCACCGTCACCCTGACGAACACGGAGATCAATGGCAACACCGCCGGAACGTTCGACTCCGATTCGCCTGGCGATGAGCAGTTCGATGGTGACGGTGGCAATGGCGGCGGCATCTACGCCTATTTCGCAGCCGTTGTCACCGAACAAGACACGACCATTCATGACAACTTCAGCTGGGACGGCAACGACTACGGAGGCTCGGGCGGCGGACTCTGCCTCGTCAGCTCCACCTTCACGATTACGGACACTCTGATCGACAACAACACCGCCGGATACGCCGGCGGCGGCGCCTACATCAGCGGCAACCAGAATTTCGAAGTCGAGGTGGAAGAAGAGTCTTTTACGCGCGTGACCATCACGCATAACGACGCCGGCGACGGCGGCGGCATCTTGATGTCCAACGCGGTGGCTTACCTGACGGATGTCACGATCGCGCTTAACACCGCTCAGGGTGCCGGCGGTGGCGTCCTGGCGGAGCTGGCCCTCGGCACCGTGCACATGAACCGCGTCACCGTCTCCGGGAATCAAGCCGACTCCGGCGGTGGTATTTACCTGGGCTATGACGACGCTGACATCGTGAACAGCACGATCTCTGGCAACATCGCCACCACGGAGGGTGGCGGCATTTACGTCACTGACTTTGCCACCGCCTTCCTGAGCCAAGTCACGGTCGCCGAAAACGTGTCGGCCGGCGGAACGGGAGGCATCTATACCGAACCACCGGGTGAAGTTGGTGGACGCGTCGAACTGACGAACTCCATCCTTGCCAACGGGTCGAGCGCCTTAACGCCGGGCACAAACTGTAACGACGGTAGCTTCACGTATACCGGCAAGAACCTCAGCGATGACGGCACATGCCCTGATGACGCTGCGCTGGCCGAGAATGTGGACCCGGTCCTCGGCCCGCTTACCAACAACGGCGGCATGACAGAGACACACGCGCTTCTCGCTGGCAGCCCGGCTATTGACGCCATCGAGCCGCTCCAGGATGCCTGTGTCGTCGATGAGGACCAGCGCACTGTCGCCCGGCCTCAGGGCGAGGCCTGCGACATCGGCGCCTTCGAGGCCGAGCTGGCGGACGTTTCGATCCAGAAGGACGAAGACGCCTATCCCGTTTCGGCCGGCTCACGCTCAGCTACACCTTCACCGTCACCAACGACGGCCACAGTACCGCTTTCGCAGCGACATGGTGCGACAGCTGCCCGCCGGCACGACCTTTGCTTCCGTCAATCCATCGACCGGCTGCACGTCGCGAAGCCGGGCGGCACAGGAGACGTCACCTGCCCCGACGGCGAGATGAACTCGGGGACGTTGGTTGTCTACACGCTGACTGGGACGTCGACGAAACGGCGGCGTCAGGCAGACATCGATGGCACCGATGCGAAGTGACTCTGCACGACGACCTGCCGCCAGGGTTCGTCTTCGACCCCGACACGATCGTGGATAACCCCGAAGGCGGCTTGGACGAAGGCGACATCACCTGCACGCTGGACGGTACGGTCTTCAGTGCTCGGTCACCGGCTACAGCGGCGTCAATAACGGCCCTTGCGGCGTGCCGCACGACCGCATCAGCATCGAGGCCACCGCTACGCCCCCGGTCTCTGGACCAAGCCGTTGGCGGCACCTGCGAAGTCGACCGATACGCGGTCGAGCTCGACGAAGGGACAACGGCTGCATACACCGTCTTCGCGGCGATCTGGCGTCGGTCAAGACCAACGACACGACCAACGACGTCACGGACACGCACCGTTCCAGTGGACCATCGACTGCAACGAGGGCCCGGGCGGCCACCTCTCGAGGGCGAGGACGTCTGAGGACGACCTCCCCGGCGGCGCCACCTACGGCGATCCCGTCGTCTCCGTCATCAGCGGCGTCACCAGCGACGGCGCCCTTGCCTGCGCCATCGATGGCGCCAACTCGCTCCTTTGCACCATCGAAGGCGTCGAGAGCTCTGACGATCGAGCTGGCTCCCTCACGATCGTGTTCACGGCCACACCCACAACACCCGGCTTCCTCACCAACCCCGTCGCGGACGGCATCTGCGAGGTCGACCCGGCGGGCCTGATCGACGAGATTGACGAAACCAACAACCTCTGCTCCGACACCGTGCTCGTCACCGCCGTCTCGCCGGCGCAGGGGACCGGCACGCCAACGCCGGTGCCCACCGGCACGCCCTCCCCGACGCCGTCCCCAACGCCCGTCCCCTCCGGCGACGACGAGGATCCGCCCAGCACACCGACGCCCACCGGCTCGCCCTCCGCGACGCCGACTTTCACGCCAACCCCGTCGCAGTCGCCTACTCCCATCCCCACGCTTACGCCGACGCCCATCGGTGCCACAGGCCCAACCGGCCCCGTCGGACCGACGGGCGTGGGCCCAACCGGAGGTACCGGGCCGACCGGTGCCACCGGCCCAACGGGACCCACCGGCGGCCCTACAGGTTCAACTGGCGCGACGGGATCAACCGGGCCATCGGGCGCCACGGGTTCGACCGGCTCAACAGGCTCGACGGGCGCGACCGGCAATAACGAGACACCAACGGCGACCGGGACGGTGACGCCGACGCCCACGCCGACGAGTGAGAACACTCAGGAAGTCGCGGGAGCGCAGGACGAGCGCAGCCAGTTCGTGAAGTCCGTGCGTGGCCTGTCTGATATCTCGGGTGACTTCGACTTCCTGCTGACGAACCTGATCCTCACCGGCGTCATGCTGCTCCTGATCTTCCTGACGTCCGAGATCTTCAATCAGACGATCCGCGACAACCAGGACGACATCGAAGACTGGGTCCGAGACAAGTTCGGGCCGGTGGTGGGCGTCTGGGAGGGCATGCAGTCCGTCATGCACTCCGCGACCGCGAACAGCCAGCATCTCCTGAATTTCTTCTGGCTCGGCATCGTGCTGATCGTCAGTGTGTTCATCGAAGGCTTCCTCAACCCCGGTTTCCCGACCTCCGCCGGTAGCCTGCTGATCTTCCTCAGCCTCTTCGTCAGCGTCGGCATCATGACCTACCTGACAGAAGGCCTCGAAGCACTCCTGTCGCGCAAGGTCTGGAACCAGAACGCCGCGGTGCGTGTGTTCCCGCTCGCCATCGTCATCGCCGGGATCTGCGTGTTCTTCTCACGCCTCGGCGGTGTGGCGCCCGGCGTGCTCTACGGCTTCGTGGGCACCGCCGTCTTCCTCACGCCACCCACCATGACCGACGACCAAGTCGGCAAGAATATCTACTTCCCACAGCTCTTCCTGCTCGCCCTCTGCGTCGTTTCGTGGCTGTTTGTGGACGAGTTCCGCAGCGCCAACCCCAGCCACTTCGACATCTTCATGGAGGGTGTTCTGATCGGCATCTTCATCGGCGGGCTCGAAGGCATCTTCATCAACATGATCCCCATCGCCTACCTGGACGGGCAGAAGATTATGAAGTGGAACAGGCTGGCCTGGTTCACGCTCGCAGGCGTCGTCACGTACCTGTTCTGGCTCATCCTGCTCAACGACGAACGCGCCTACTTCGGCTCGATCCAGCAGACCACGCCTGCCGTCGCGCTCATCGTCTGCGGCCTATGCTTCGGACTCACGTCGCTGGCATGGCTCTGGTTCCGCTATCGCCCCGGCGGCCACGACTAGGGGCGCTTCGAGCGGTGACTTAAGGCATCGAGTGAGCTCCTGGCTTCAAGGGGCGGTGGTCCAGTTGTCAGTCTTCAGTTGGTAGTGTTCTTAGATGCGGCGTGGCTGCCTTTGGTCAACCGGGCCATACATCAGCCCGCCTCGCGCTTGACCCACGCCCTTCCCGCACCTGAGAATCACGGAGCACCCGAGAGCGCGCACAACGAGGGCATGACGGCCGTGCTTCGCTCCGGGACCCGCCACAAGCGCTTTGCACGATGTGTGCACGGTCGACACGTGGTATTGCATCCCTGAACTGACAACCCAGTACAGGACCAGGCGCCGACATCACCACCCCCTGGCGGTTGCAAGCCAGGCTCGCCGGTCCGGATAGATCGAACCCTTCCCGGGAGGAGTGGTCATGCGTCTAGCCGGTCTTCGGCACCCCTTTGTCTTCGGCATCGTGTTCGTCGTCGCCGCCCTGCTGCTGGCAGCCTGCGGTGACGACGACGACAGCCCTGCCAGCACCCCCACCCAACCGCCACTATCGAGCGCGGCCACAGGCGCTGACGCCACGTCTCCGGCGACTACCGCGGCTGCGACCTCGCCGACCGCGGAGCCCACGCTGGAGCCGAAGAGCCTGACCTTCATGGCGGGCTTCAAGCCTCAGGCGAACCTGCCCTTCGTTGGCGCCTACGTGGCCCAGGAGAAGGGCTACTTCGACGAGCTCAACCTCAAGGTCGACATCAAGCACGCGCAGTCGGGCGAGAACCTGCAGCTCCTGCTCGCCGGCACGGTGCAGATCACGACGGCGAACGCGGCGCAGGTGGTGCAGCGGGAATCCGAAGGCCTGCCCGTCGTCTCCGTCGCCCTCATCGGTCAGAAGAGCGAGCAGGGCTTCGCCGTCGGCGCCGACTCCGGCATCGAGACCGTGCAGGACTGGGCCGGCAAGACCTTCGGCTACAAGGGCTCCGTCCCGGTCGAGTTTCTCGCCACCGCCGCCGCGAACGGCCTCAACCCGGACGACGTCAAGCAGGTGAAGGTCGGCTATGACCCGCGCGTGCTCAGCGAGGGCCAGGTCGACATCCTCGCCGTCTTCGTCTCGAACGAGCCGGGGACCCTCGAGCGCATCGGCTACCCCGTGAAGGTCTTCGATCCCGTCTGACTACGACATTCCCGTGCTCGGCCTCACCTACATCGCGAGCCAGGACGAGATCGAAAAGGACCCGGAGGCGGTACGGCGCTTCGTCCAGGCCGCCCTCAAGGGCATCGCCTACGCCGCCGAGCACCCGGACGAGGCGGTCGATATCGTCATGAAGTACGCGCCCGAGGAGGTGCGGGAGCAGCAGGAGTTCATGCTCACCACGGAGCTGGCACGGGCCAAGACCGACCTTACGGAGGCCAACGGCTACGGCTGGCAGACCACCGAGCAGTGGCAGGCCCTCACCGACGCTCTGGTAGAGTTCAAAGTCATCGAGCCGGGAGTCGACGTCTCGAAGGTGTTCACGACCCAGTTCCTCAAGCCGGAGTAGCCCGATGAGCGCGCAGACCGATCGCTGGGCCGTGCTGCCGGTGAAGCCCTTCGACTGGGCCAAGAGCCGCCTCGACAGCGTACTCACGCCGGCCGAACGTGCCGCCCTGGCGCGTCAGCTCATGCTGGGCTCCCTGCGCGCCCTGATCGAGTCGCAGTGCTTCGAGCGCGTCGTCGTAGTTAGCCGGGACGCTGAAGCGCTCTCGATAGCGCGGGAGCAGGGCGCTCACGCCCTCACCGAGGATGCCCCGGCCGACCTCAACCAGGCGATCGTGACGACGCGCGACCTGGCGATGCGCGAAGGCGCCGGCAGCCTGCTCGTGCTGGCGTCGGACCTGCCGCTCGTGCAGCCGGAGGACATACAGCGCGTCGCCAAGGCCAGCGAGACCGCAAGCGCCGTCGTGGTGCCCGACCGCCGCGCCGAGGGCACGAACGCGCTGCTCCTGCGCCCGCCGGACCTCATCGAGCCGGCCTTCGGGCTACAGAGCTTCCAGCGTCACATTGCCCTGCTCTCGGCGGCCGGCGCCACCGTGAGCATCCTGCGCCTCAAAGGCATCGCCTTCGACGTCGACGTGCCGCAGGACCTCGCAGACCTGGAACGCTAATTACAAAGCCCTGACTTGCCTTCCCCATTCGGCGGTCGTCCAATGTGGCTAACGCGCCAAGCTCTGGATTCAGGCGCGAGAACCCCCTCTCCTCAGAAGGAGAGGGGTTGGGGTGAGGAAATTGGAGGTATGAAGCCATGCGTATGATGCTCAGAGCCACGATTCCGGCCGCCAAAGGCAATCAGGCGATCCAGGACGGCAGCCTGCAGAAGGCCATCGAAGCCACGATCGAAAAGACGCAGCCCGAAGCAGCCTACTTCGCCCTGCAGGACGGCCAGCGAGCAGCCTATTTCTTCTTCGAGATCGACGGCGTCACCGACATACCGTCGATTACCGAGCCGCTATGGATGAGCCTCGAGGCCAACCTCGATCTGCAGCCCGCCATGAATACAGAGGAGCTTCAGATCGCCCTCCAGAAGGCGTTCGGCTAGCTCAGCCGGCCGGCGTCACCTCACCCAGCATCTCGATGCACTCGCGGGCCAACGAAGCACGGTCTGCGTCGGTGCGCATGATGCTCTGTGCCATGCGCACTCGCAGGCCCGTCGTAGCGACCTGCGACGTCAGGGCCGCGTCGACCTCGTCCATCACGAAGCCACCGATGATGCCTGCGTAGCGCTTCGCCACACCCGCGGGCGACACGTCCAGGCCGAGCTCCAGCATCATCTTCGCTGCCGGGCCCTTGATCGCCTCCCCTCCGACGATCGGCGACACGGCCACGGCCGGCTTGCGCATGACGGCCTCTCGCACGCCCGACAGCGCCAGCACCGGCTCGATGCTGACGAACGGGTTCGAGGGCGCGAGGACGATGCCGTCCGCCGCATCGAGTGCCGCCAGCACCTCCGGCGAGGCCTTGGCGCTCTCGATGCCGCCGAAGACGATGCGCGCGACCCGCGGCTCGCAGCGGCGGCGGACGAAGTAGTCCTGGAAGTCCAGCTCGCCCTCGTCCGTCTGCACCCGCGTCGGCACGGCATCGTCCGTCGCCGGCAGCACGCGCGGACCGACTTTCAACGACGCGCAGATCTGCCCCGTCACCTCCGTCAGGCGTATGGCCTGAGCCAGCAGCGACGTTCGCCACAGGTGGGTCGCCATGTCGCGGTCGCCGAGGCGGAACCACGTAGGACCATCCAGCCTCGTCAGTGCATCGAGCGCGTGAAACGTGTCACCCGCCACGCCCCAGCCGGTCTCGCGATTGTCCAGCCCGGCCAACGTGTAGGTCACGGTGTCGAGGTCAGGGCAGATGCGCAGGCCCAGGTGCGTAAAGTCGTCGCCCACGTTCACTATGACGGTGAGGTCCTCAGGCGGCAGCACCTTCGAGAGCCCGAATGCGAGTTTGGCGCCACCGACACCGCCGGCAATCGCAACGACTTTCACTGCTGCGCCTCGAAGGTCATATCGACCACGGGCCGCCGGTTGGCCGGCTTGCCTTTGCTCGCGGGATAGCCAAGCGTGATCAGGGCCTGCGCCTGCCAGTGCAACGGCACGCCCAACGCGGCGCCGACCTCCTCCTGGCAGAACAACGGCGCACACATCCAGCAGGCGCCCAGACCCTCTGCGTGCGCCGCCACGAGCAGGTTCTGCGTCGCCATCGCCGCGCCCTGCACCGCCATGAGCTCCTCGGCGTGCGAGCGACGGGCGTCCGGGTAGCTATCCATGTCTTCGAGGGTCATGAACACGACGATCGCGACAGCGGCGCCGGCGATACGGTTGTACGAGCGCGTCACGTCGCCCTCGATGTCGCCCGTCTCGTCACCGTCCGCCGTGCGGGCCGCGCGCAGCAGCTCGCCCATGCGACGCGCGAGGGCCTCCCGTTGCGCCGGCTCCGTCAGCACGACGAAACGCCAGGGCTGGCGGTTGTGGGCAGATGGGGCCCAGGTCGCCGCTTCGAGCACGCGCTGCAGCACGTCGTCCGGCACCGGCTCCGGCTGGTAACGCCGGATCGAGCGCCGTCCGCGGATCAGGGACTGGAATACGTCGGCCTCATGCGACATCGTGCCGTCATTCTCGTGTGGCGCCCTCCCGATGCGCAAACCACCGCGATGGCTTCGAAACGCCAGAGTCGGCTCAGCTTATGCGGCGTAGGTGTTGGCCTCGTGATACTGGCATCACGGCTACTCATAGCCCAAGAAGGAGAGAACCCATGTCTGAGACCGCCAACGAAGGCCGCATGCAGAAACTCAAGGGCAAAATCCAGTCCACCTGGGGCGACATCACGGACGACGAGTATCACAAGGCAAAGGGCGACCGAGAGCAGCTCATCGGCACAGTAAAGCAGAAGACCGGGCAGGCCGAAGAGGCCATCCGGCGCCAGTTCGACGCCTTCGATAAGGACGACGACGACAAATAGCAGTCCTCGAATCGCCCGCCAGAGACAAGCCGCGCTTCCCCCACGCGCGGCTTGTCTCGTGTAAGGAGCTTTTGATGACCAGAAGCGCTGACAGTCCGAACAAACGCCGCGCCTTCCGAGGGCTCTTCCTTGTCTTCGTCCTGACCTTCGTCAACTTCGTGGGCATCGGCGTGACGCTCTCGTCACTCGGCGGCCTCGAGCCATGGACGAACTGGCAGTTCCTGGGTCTGTTTGGCGTGATCGAGACCTCTGCCGGCCTCTCGAACATCCTGGCGCCCAACATCTGGCACCTGCCCGTGGCCGAGATGGAGACGAGCAAGCGCACACCCGTACGCCTGGCAGCCAGCGTCATGCTGATACCGCACTGGGGCGGCGGCGCCAGAGCTCTTGCCGGCAGCATCATGATCTTCGTTTCGGGATACAAGGAAGGCATGGGGATCGAGAGCCTGCTACTTCTGCCACTCCTTGCAGGGCTTGTCGTCCTGTTCCTGGGCATCTCGGCAGCACTGGGGCGAATCGGCGTCGCCTACCCGGATACGGACATCCTGCAGTTCGTCATCCGCTGGCGAGGCAAGGAGCAGGAGATGGAGCCTCTAAGTATCAGCGCATCGATACAGCAATTCGTCCTCGGCATCCTGACGTTGCCCGCGGTCGAAGTCCTGGCGCCGGATACCCTGTTCGGAGCCGCAATCCGCCCATCGCCCGAAATGCTGGCAGCCACCCTGGGCCTGGCGATGGCCTCAATAGCAGCAACCGCCCTGCTTTGGGCAGGACGGTTGCAGTGGAAAGCTCCCCCGGAGCAACAGCGAGAGGCCGAAGCCAACGCATAGTCCTAGAGGATCAACAACAGGATGATGATTAGCAGGATGACGACAAGTGCTCCGCCACCGATATACATACATTCCTCCGCTTCTTCACTCCGAACCCGCCCACTCGAACGGGTCTCTGCATTGAAGAGAGCATCCCATTCGAACCGTTGCGGCCGGCGCCCCTGAATGGTCCGAAATGACACGAAGGCATAACAGAATTCGGCTGCAAAATACGCCGGACAAGAAAAGAGGGGACACTTGAAGTGCCCCCTCTTGGTTTCCTAACGGTTGACGCGCTAGTCGCGGTTTCGCAGGTCGACCGGGATGTCCTGCAGCTTCGTCGCCGCGATGGCGATGTAATACAGGGGCTCGCCGGCGCACGAGATGCGGTGCTGGTAGCGGCGGTACGACTCGATGCGCAGGATGTCGCGGCGGGCCAGCTCTCGGATCATGGCGTCGAAACCGGAGACGTCCTTCTCCTGGACAAACATCTCCTTGATGTTGAACGCCACCCAGCCGGGCGTGCTAATCAGGTCGAGTGCCTGCAGGAACGCCGCCGTCGGGATGTCGCCGAAGCCCAGGGCCGCGACACAGGTCAGCGCGTTGAGGTTGTAGGCGCGAATCTCGCCTTCGGTGACCGCATCCAGGTTGGTGAAGTCGGCGACAAAGTAGTCGTCGTAGCACCAGGGGCGGTCGCGAAGCGTCGCCATCTTGGCTTCTTCGAGGATGTCGGTGCCGACTACGACATCGACGTTGTGGTTCTGGAGCTCATAGCCCACGAGACCGCTGCCGGCGCCGAGGTCGAGCACACGCAGGTTCTCCATGCTCTCATCCGACTCGTTCATCACGTCGGCAAGCAACGAGACGACGCGAATCGGTGACGAGCACTTCAGCAGGCGGTTGTACAGGCCCTCATACAGACCGGGAATGTTGTAGAGCTCGTCGTAGTCATGCAGGCGGCGGCGACGCCACTCACCATCGACCTCGACCTCGAACCACTCCTCGTCCTGCGAGAGTGTTGGGTCACTCGGTATGCGGATCTCCGGGATTGTCGGTGCAATAACCGCCGTATGGGCAGCCTCGCTGCCACCTTTCATACTCGGACTAATCCTCTGAATGGCCAAACCTCTTTTTCCCTTCCTTATGTGACAGGCACAGTTATGCCGGGGCGGTTAAACCCCTTCTTTATGATGTGCCCGTGCTATGAGGAGAAACTGGGGGGCCAATAACTGTAATGGTTATCAGGGCTTCGGAGCCCCCGAGACTCCTCTTTCAGTGGCCTACGGGGTGAGCTGACGGGTTAGGGCTGAAAGAGCTGCCCTGTCACAATTGTGACCACACCCCAAAAGATGGTTCCCCCGCTCCCGACACATGTCAGGACTCGGCCGTGCTTATTGAGGTTACGGTCATGTTTCCGGGGTGTCAACCGAAACTCGTTTCAGGTCTGAGACAGGCCGAGTCTGAAGGAAATTCGAAAAGAAACCTGAAACAAGCCGAAAACCCAAGAGAGCCGGCGTGCTGCCGGCTCTCTTGGAGGCTTTTGTGGGTGCGAGACTACTGACTACTTTCCGGCAGCCTCTTGCAGGTTGTTATCCACCGTCTTGAGGACACCGCCCACCAGGTCCGCGTTCAGCGACTCGGCCGTGCCGAGGAACATCGCCTGGACGTTGGCGTTGCCGTAGGGCCAGAAGTAGAGCTGCATCGCCATCTGGAGATTGAGCCCGGCCACCGACATGTCGATGTCGAACGCCATGCGCGCGCCGTCTTCAGGCGTGGTGGCAGCGCCGGTGCCCTTCTTTACCTCGATCGTGAGACCGGAGGGACCGGTTTCCGCGAACTGGCTGTTCAGCACCGTGATCAGGCAGTTGGAGGTCTCCTCCGACTCGAACAGACTCTTGACGATTGCGAACTGGGCTTTGCTGCCGCCCGCAGACTGATCGACCTTGATCTCGACGTCGACAGACGTGGGAATGAGCGCCTCCGGGTCTTGCTGGTCGAACTCGATCTGCGCCTGGCCGATCGGCTCTTCGTCAGGGGTGTCACTGCCGCCGAAGACGCTCTCCAGGGTCGTTAGGTTCTCGAGCGTCGCGCACTCCGGCGTGCCTTGAATCATGGTCAGGAAGTCGCTATCGCCGCTGCCGCCGCTGCCGAAGTCGTCCTGGCTTGCGATCTCCCAGCCGGCCCCCGGCAGGTCCGCCAGGGCGGGCAAACCGGCGTGCGCCACGCGGTCTGCATCGGCCGCCGCGATTACCACGCCGTTGCTGGCACTGGAGCCGCCATCATCGTCATCGCCCCCGCACGCAACCGCGAAAACGGCCACGAATGCGAGAAATACCATAATCAGTTTCACTGTATTAAGTTCCCTCCTGTTATCGTCGTCTTTTATAGCATCCCCGAGATTTAAGGTCTATGCGCTTAATCTTTTGCGTGTCACTAAGTCTCGACCCAACGCCGGTGTTTCCCGAGACCCGAGACGGCTATACTTGCGCCCAAACCCCCGCATCGTCAGTGACCTTGAGCTAGGAAGAATCAATGCAAGTACAGGACGCAATCGCCGAAATCCTCAAGCGAGAGGGCGTCAAGACCCTCATCGGTTACCCCGTCAACCCCATGTTCGACGCGGCCGCTCGCGCTGATATTCGCACCATCGTCGTGCGCCAGGAGCGCATCGGCGTGCACATGGCGGACTCGTTCAGCCGCATGAACTCCGGCCAGCAGATCGGCGTCTTCACGATGCAGGCCGGCCCGGGCACGGAAAACGCCTTCGGTGCCGTCGCCCAGGCGTTCTCGGAGTCGGTACCGCTGGTCGTCATCGCCGGCGGCTACGCGCGCAACCAGACGAACGTGTTCCCGTACTTCAGCGGCCTCGTCAACTTCAAGCACATCACGAAGTCGACCGAGCAGGTCACCACGGCGGCCGCCCTGCAAGACATCATGCGCCGCGCCTTCTCGACAGCGAAGAACGGCCGGCCCGGGCCCTGCTTCGTCGAGGTCCCGGCCGACATGTGGACCGAAGAGGTGCCGGAGCCGCTCGACTACGAGCCCGTGCTCGTGGCCCGCTCAGCGCCCGACCCGAAGGACGTCGACGAGGCAGCGCGCGTCCTGATCGAGGCGGAGCACCCGCTGATCTACGCCGGCCAGGGCGTGCACTACGCCAAGGCCTGGAGCGAGCTCAAGGACCTGGCGGAGATCCTCGAAGCGCCCGTGACCACGAGCCTCGAGGGCAAGAGCGCCTTCCCGGAGAACCACCCGCTTTCACTGGGCTCCGGCGGCCGCTCCTTCCCGGCGCCTGTACAGAACGCCCTCATGGAAGCGGACGTGATCTTCGGCGTCGGCGCCAGCTTCACCCGCACGAACTACGGCATTCACTTCCCCAAGGGACCGAAGTACGTCCACTCCACCAACGACGCGCGTGACCTCAACAAGGACATCCGCGCCTCCAACGCCCTCATCGGCGACGCCCAGCTCACGCTCTCGGCCCTGACCGAGGCGGTACGTGACCGCCTCGGCGGCAAGCCTCGCGGCCTCACCGAGGGCATCTCCTCCCGCATCAGCGTCCAGCGCGAGGAATGGATGAAGCAGTGGCTGCCGAAGCTCACCGACGCCTCGGCGCCGATCTCCCCCTACCGCGTGATCTGGGACCTCCTGCACACCGTCGACGTGGCCAACACGGTGATCACGCACGACGCCGGCAGCCCGCGCGACCAGATCTCGCCCTTCTGGACCACGACGGCGCCGATGACCTACCTGGGCTGGGGCAAGACGACCCAGCTCGGCTACGGCCTCGGCCTGGCGATGGGCGCCAAGATCGCCGACCCGGACAAGATCTGCATCAACTACTGGGGCGACGCCGCCATCGGCATGACCGGTATGGACTTCGAGACGGCCGTTCGCGAGCGCATCCCGATCCTCTCGATCCTCTCGAACAACTTCTCGATGGCGATCGAGCTCAAGGCGATGGCGCAGTCGACCGAGAAGTACCGCTCGACGGACATCTCCGGCAACTACGCCGAGTTCGCCAACGCCCTCGGTGGCTACGGCGAGCGCGTCACCGACCCCAACGAGATCGTCGCGGCGGTCAAGCGCGGCATCGAGAAAAACCGCGAGGGCATCCCGGTCCTCCTGGAGTTCATCACCCAGAAGGAGACCGAAATCTCCTCCTGGCCCCTGCCGAACCCCGGCTGGTAGCAGCCACCCGCAAGCAAACGAGAGGCCCCGGCAAATACCGGGGCCTCTCTTATCTGTATAACGAATCTTGCGATCTCGCACCATGCAGGGAACCGCATGTACCGGTTTTGTAACACATTATGTCTTGACCTAACTCGACGTGCCGCTGTAGCCTGCGCAGGTCGTAAGTCGGGCCGAAAGAGTCCTCGCCAGGAGCGAACTTGAAGCACCCCTACCTCACGTCCTTCCTGCTCGCCCTTCTTCCCGTGTTCGCGGTGGGTATCGTCATCGCCAGCGGGACACCCCGAAGCGCCGAAGCACAGGATGGCCCCTTCCACTGCACAGCCTCCAGCCTCTTCTTCCCGGTATCCGGCACCGTCGGCTGGACCTACTCAGACCCGGCGAGCACCGACCGAGACGCCAGCGGCAATCGCACGGTGCACACGGGCGTCGACATCTTCGCCGATGGCGGTACGGGCTCTCCGGTCTACGCCCCGGCTGACGGCGTAATCACGCGGCCGCCCGGCGCCAACAGCCTCAACCTCAACCTGCCCGGCGTCACGAACCTCCTCACCGGGGAAGCCGGCATCGACGTGTACCTGACCCACATCAACCACTCTCTGTCCATCGGTCAGACGTTCGTAGCAGGCCAGGTCATCGCCACCCAGGCGACCGACCACGTGCACGTCTCCGTCGGCGCCTTCGCCGGCTACGACGACCGCGAGATTGAGCAGACGCAGGACCCCTCGCCGTACTTCAGCGCCGCGCTGAACTACGGCGCCAACGTGACCCAGCGTGAGAGCGCGGCCAACAAGTGCTACGCACTGGCCCCGAACGCCCCGGCGCTCCCCTCCATCGCTGAGAAGACGGCCGAAACGCCTGTCGAGACCTTCGCGCCCCAGACCTACATCGTCGAGTCGGGCGATACGCTCAGCGGCATCGCCGAGACCTTCGGCGTGACGGTGGATGAGCTCGCGGCAGCCAACGGCTTCAGCGACGTCGACTACCTCAGTCTGGGCCAGGAGCTCACCATCCCAGGCGGAAGCGGCAGCATCGCCGCAACCGCTTCACCTGACAGCGCCACGGCCGCCAGCGCACCGACGTCTGGTCAGTACACAGTCGTCGGTGGCGACACGCTTTCGTCCATTGCCGCCGCCTTTGGGACAGACGTGGACGCAATCATGACCGCCAACTACCTCTCCGACGCCGACTTCCTCAGCATCGGCGACGTGCTGGTCATTCCGGGCGCCAACGCCTCGGTCGGCACGACAACCGAGCTGGCGAGCACCGCAGCTTCGGCGGGTGAGTACACAGTCGTCGCCGGCGACACGCTCTCGTCCATTGCCGCCGCCTTCGGGACAGATGTGGACGCAATCATGACCGCCAACTACCTCTCCGACGCCGACTTCCTCAGCATCGGCGACGTGCTCCAGCTCCCCTAAGCACAAGCATCAGCGTTCATCCTTCCGCCCATCACCGCTCATCCTGAGGCTCTCGAAGGATGCGTCCTGGTACGGGTGTTTCGGCGCACGATTCACCAACACCTCATCTTCAGTGAGGTCATCTCATGCGCAAGACACCCCCTCACCCCACGACTATCGGCATTTCCGGCCGTCAGACAGGGTCACCCTCTCCCTCGAGGGAGAGGGCCAACGTATCAGGCAGTTCCATCGTGCTTGGTCATGGGTGAGGGGGCGTATCGCTTCGCACAAGGACGCCGAAGCGCCCAGCAGCTTACGGTTTGAAGCCTTGCAGCTTGAAGCTCGCAGCTCGCCTACCGCTCGTCGAAGTGGGGTGTGGCGTTGGCGTAGTCCAGCGTACGGCGGCCGTCCTTGGCCAGAATGCGCGTGATCGAGGTCAGCTTCGGGTTCATCGGGAAGTCGAGCGGCGATTCGAGGACGGACGCTATGTAGCTCATGATCACGGGTCCGTGCGTGACAACGGCGACACGACCGCTAGGATGACGCTCGATTATGCCCTCGATGGCGCCGGATACGCGGCTCCGAAACGAAGCGCTCGACTCCACCAACGGCACCATTGCGTCGAAGCGCATCTCGGTGCGCATGCGGTCGAGGACCTTCGGCCCCTGTTCGGCGCCAAACACCTCCGCGAGCAGCTCCGGAAACGGCTTATCGAAGGGCCGAAGCTGCGCGATGTCGCGCAGGTCGTCGACTACCTCGACGGCCAGCGTGTGGATACGGGCCATGGGCTCCGCCGTCTCCTGCGCCCGCGCCGTCGGGCTGGCGTAGATGGCGTCCAACTTGCCGTGCGAGAGGTGGTGGGCCAGCACCTCTGCCTGCTCGCGTCCCAGGTCGGTGAGGTGGAGGTCGTCCGCCAGCATCGTCGCCTCTATCTGAGCGTGACGGATAAGCAGCAGGTCGGTAACACCTTCCCCCGGCGAAACGAAGAAGAGGTTGGTTAAGCCGGCACGCGGGTCGACAGCGGACGCCAGTTCACGCAGGCGTTCAGGCGTCGGCATAGCTCTGGCTACTCGTCGTCGTCGTCATCATCGTCGTCGTGGTCGTGACCACCGCCGCCGGTGTGCGGCAACGAGACGACGGCGCGGTCCTCGCGCTTGCCGCGTCGCGGCGGCAGCGACTTCACGGTTTCCTTCAGCGCCTCGAGTTCCGCGGTGTCCGCGATCACGCCGGCGACGCCGACCGAGCGCAGGCAGCGCAGGTCGTCCTTCGAAGCGTCGCCCGGCGCCCGCGTCAGCAATGGCTTACCCGTCAGCGCAGCGATGCGGCTCAGGGCGATCTGACCAGACACCGTCAGGGGTGAGGGCGTCTCGGAGAGGTAGAGCGCCTCGAACGAGAGCGGCCCCAGCGAGCGCAAAAACAGCTCTTCGGGCTGGCTCGGCATACCGAGCGCGTAACCGAGGTCGTCTTCCAGCAGCGCCGCGGCCGGGGTCGACTCCGAGACGACCAGGAAGTCGAGGCCGGCGCTCTTGAGCTCCGCCGCAGCCGCCGAATCGGTCACTGCCGCCATGGCGCCGAGGACGGCGTCCGGCGCGGCTTGACGGGCCTTCTTCACGTTCTCAGGCGAGAGCGATCCGCTGACGTTGATCAGCACGACATCGGCGCCCGCCGCTACGGCTGCCGCGACGCCATCGGCGTCCACGAGGGCTCCCACGAGCATCGTGGGCGGCGCGGCGCTACGGGCGGCCCCGAAGCCCATGGGCGCGGACTCGACCCGCTGAGTGCGTCGAATGGCGTCTGCAAGCTTGGACATTGGGCGGCGCTCCTTGGTGATTGTCTTTGTCTCAGCGTAGCTTTCGCGATGGGCATGAGTCTAGCTTCGGGAGTGGTCGGTGGTTGGTTGTCGGTTTTCAGTCGACAGTTCTCAGTGGTCACAGCCACATCGCCACTCCCATCCAAAGTGGGATCACACCCCCGCTGGCGCGCGGCCCTCTCCTTGTCATTCTGAGGCCGCAGCCGAAGAATCTAGCCAGCCAGTACAGACCCTCGATGCGCATTTACGACGGCCCCTCATTCGCTCTGCATCGTCCCGGAGCCCAAAAGACCAGACGCTGTACGAGCGCGCCGAGGTGGTCGTCAGGCTAGGGCTAGATTCTTCGCGCGCCTCAGGATGACGCTCGGTGGTGCCTATCCATCACGGAAAGCCGAAAGTCGACTGCCTGCGAACTGAACACTGACTACCGACAACTGACAACCACGCACAGCGCACCGCCCGCATAGACCGCGACGCGACCGACCCCGTAAACTAGCCCCTACATTGCCTACTACACCTGCTTTCCCAGACACCGAATACACCAAGACAACCCTCGATAATGGCCTGCGCGTGATTACGTCGCCGATGCCGCACACGCGCTCCGTGACCGTCAGCATCTACGTCGGCGCCGGCTCTCGCTACGAGACCGCGCCCGAGGCCGGCATCTCGCACTTCATCGAGCACCTGTGCTTCAAGGGCACCGAGAAGCGCCCCAGCGCCCAGCTCGTCTCGGAGACCATCGACGGCGTCGGCGGCGTGCTCAACGCGGCGACCGACCGCGAATACACCGTCTACTACGCCAAGGTCGCCCGGCCGCACATGGACCTCGCGATCGACGTGCTCACCGACCTCGTGCAGTCGCCGCTGTTCGACGCTATCGAGATGGAGAAGGAGCGCAAGGTCGTCCAGGAAGAGCTGGCGTCGGTCGGCGACTCTCCGGGCGAGCAGGTCGACCTCATGCTGGACGAGATGCTGTGGCCGGACCAGCCGCTGGGCTGGGACATCGGCGGCACGGAGGACTCCGTCGGCGCGATCACTCGCGACATGATCCTCGATTACGCCCAGCGCCAATACGCGCCGAACAATATGGTCGTCTCGGTCGCGGGCAACGTGGAGCACGAAGAAGTCATTGCTCTGCTGGGCGAATCGCTGGGCTCGATGGCGGCCGGTACGCCGCAGTCCTGGTTCCCGGCGACAGACGGCCAATCGGCGCCCGCCTGCCGCATGCTCACGAAACGCACGGAGCAGACCCACATCGCTATCGGCCTCGAGGCGCTGCCGTTGGGCCATCCCGACCGCTACGCCCTTGACCTCCTCAGCGTGCTGTTCGGCGAGAGCATGAGCTCTCGCCTCTTCATGGAGCTGCGAGAGCGCCTGGGCCTCTGCTACGACGTCAGCAGTCACGTCTCGCATTTCCTCGACACCGGCGCCTTCGGCCTCTACGCCGCCGTAGACCCCACGAACGGCCCCAAGACGGTCGCCGCGCTCATGAGCGAGCTGCGACGTCTGGCACTGAGGCGTACCGGACGAGGAGCTGAACCGGGCGCGGGAGCTGGCGAAGGGCCGGCATGCTGCTGCGCATGGAGGACACGCGCGCCGTCTCCGGCTGGCTCGGCGGGCAAGAGATGCTCTCCGGCAACATCCGCAGCGCCGAAGACGTCGTCGACCTCCTCGACGCCGTGACGCCGGACGATCTGCACCGCGTGATCGAGACCATCCTCAAGCGCGATAAGCTCAACCTCGCCGTCGTCGGCCCTCACCGCTCCGAGAAGCGCTACCTGCCGCTGCTCGACCTATAGGGTCCAAGGCAACAGGCCGGCCACCACAGCGATGCCCGCAAAAAAGCGCCAGTCGCTCGTCGTCGTCTACACAGGCAACGGCAAGGGCAAGACGACGGCCGCCCTCGGTATGTTGTTTCGCGCCTGGGGCCGTGGCATGAAGGTCTGCATGCTCTCCTTCATCAAGTCCGAGACCTCCAACTACGGCGAGGAGCGCGCCGCCCGCAAGCTCGGCATCGAGCTGATCCCGCTGGGCGCCGGCTTCACATGGCTCAGCAAGGACCTCGATCACGACAAAGCCCTGGCGCAGCGCTGCTGGGCCCTGTGCAAAGAGAAGATCGCCTCGGGCGAGTACGACATCGTCGTGCTGGACGAGATCACCTACCCCCTCACGTACGGCTGGCTGGACATCGATGAGGTCATCGACACGCTGCGCCATCGCCCCGATGACCTGCACGTCGTGATCACCGGCCGCGACGCCCCCGAGGCCCTGATCGAGTACGCCGACCTCGTCACCGAAATGCGCGAGATCAAGCACCCGTTCCAGCAAGGCATCAAGGCACAACCGGGGGTCGATTTCTAACCTCCCCCCGCTACCGCGCGCCCCTCTCCGATTTCAGAGAGGGGCTGCAGGCGTCTCGGAGACACGTGGAGCGGATCGATTGGCAGTTAGAATTTCGCAGCTTCGGGACAGCCGTCTCGAACAGCCAACGGGCATCTCGCGTCCTTTGACAAGTGACAAGCTCAGGACGAACGGTTAGCCCTGCTCTCGAGCACACACACCTCGGACAGGCCCCTCTCTGTGGGACGAAGGGTGCGACCGCAGTCGACGGGGTGAGGTTCGGCACCATCCCGAGACGCTCTCAGGCATCTCGCGTCCTTCACAAGCTCAGGACGAACGGTATTCGCCATGCTCTCGAAGCACACAACAGCACCCTCCGAGCAGGCACCCCCTCTCTGTGGAGACGGAGAGGGGGTGGCGACCGCAGTCGACGGGGGTGAGGTTTCACCCCCTGCACTCTGCACCGGGGTACGATGGTGCCGTGCTACCGATCAGCGATTTCGTCCGACGGCGACACTTCCCCTACGTCAACTGGATGCTGATCGCGATCAACATCGGTGTCTTCATCTACACCCTCACGCTCGACAAGCAGCTCAACCAGAACCTGGGCCCGTTTCGCACCAGCGAGGCCGAGTTGTTCTACTACGACTGGGGCGGCCTGCCCGCCTGCATCGCCGAGGCGGTCGGCATCGATAGCGGAGCACCTTCGCGTGCGTTGCTCGCCGTATGCAATTCGGGCGATCACTCGTTGCTGCAGGGCGTGACGGGCATGTTCCTGCACTCCGGCTGGCTGCACCTCGGCAGCAACATGCTGTTCCTCTGGATCTTCGGCGACAACGTAGAGGACCGGCTGGGGCACCTACCCTACCTGCTGTTCTACTTCCTCGCCGGTATCGCGGCGATGGCGCTGCAGACGGTGTTCTCGCTCGATTCGCTGGTGCCGACGGTCGGTGCGTCCGGCGCGATTGCCGGCGTCATGGGCGCCTACCTGATCCTGTATCCCGGGGCGCTGGTCCAGGTCATCGTGCTGCCGTTGTTCTTCATCCCGTTCTTTGTGCCCGCAGCCCTGCTGATCGTCTTCTGGTTCCTCATGCAGGTGCTGGGCGGCATCGCCGACCTGGGCCAGACGACAGGCTCCAGCATCGCCTGGTGGGCGCACATCGGCGGCTTCAGCGCCGGAATCCTGCTGGTCCTGCTCGCCGGCGGCAGAAGCAAGCCGAGAGCCGGCCCGACCTACTCGTAGTGCACGCGGTAGAGCATGTAGGGCTGCTTGCGGATGTTGCCGCCCTTGTAGGTCTTGACCAGCTCGAACTTCTCGGGGTGGTCGACGGCATCGAAGTGTAAGAAGAACATGTCCCAGTCCGGGAAGATCAGGATGTACTGCGGCTGCACCAGGTCGATGTAGTCGGTTACGTCGCGGTCCTTGTGGTACTTGATCACGTCCTCGTTCGCCAGACCGACGAGGTCGAGCACGTGGTAGTCGGCGAAGTACTCAACGGCGCCGATGTCGTGCGTCGCCAGGGTCTCGTCCGGCTTGACGATCGTGTTGAGGTCCTTCGCCATCGACTCGAGGTCCGTGTACGTCTCCTCGCGACGCGCCCGTGTAGATGTCGCGCCAGCGGTCGTACTGGTGGTACATCGGGATCACGACGATGACGAGCGCAACCGTCACGAGGCCTTTGACAACGAGGTCCCGTCGCGCTGCCACCGCGATCAGGTAGGCGGCGCCACCACCCGCGAACGCCGCCAGAAACGGCAACACAGGATGCTGATAGCGATAGAAGTAGTGCGCCAGGCCTCCGGGAAAAAGCTCGACGTAGAACACGAGCACCGGCACCCAGAACAGCGCGAACAGCAGCATCGCCCGCCGGCCCGCAACGATTGCGGCCAGGGCGATGAGCGGGATCAGGGGCCCCACGAACAGCCCGACCTGGTCCGCCGCCACCGAGAGCTTGTACTGCAGCGTGCTCTTGTCTTCCTGGAAGAAGCGCAGCTTGGCGCTCGCCGTACCACCGATCGTGCCGCTGACGATGAGCGAGAACCCGACGATCATGGCGCCGGCGATCATGCCCGGTATCGCCAGACGCGCGGCGTCCTTCAAGTAGTCGACGAGACTCTCCCCGTCCGGACGTTCGACCCAGCGATGGATCAGGACGGCTGGCAGCAAGAAGGCGCCCTCAGGCCGGGTCAGGACGGCGAGACCGATGAGCACACCACAGGCGATGCGATACGCCGGCCGGTCATTCCAGAAGTAAGCCGCCGCCGCGAGCGCCACGAGGGCCATGAACAACGACGTCTCGAGGCCGTTGCCGGCATCGAGGGCGGCGTAGCTGGTGAACGACATCGCCAGGGCGCCCAGCACGCCAGCGAGGCGGCTGCGGAAGATCGAAAAGCCCAGCAGATAGACGCCGACCGCGAGCAGCGCGTGACTGGCAATGCCGACGCCGACAGACGTGGCGAACGGCGACACGCCGAGCTTGAGCCAGAACGCCAGGATCAGCACGTGCAGCGGGCTCGTGGCGCCCGTGGTCCATTCCTCGCCGTCGAAGCTCAGCTTGCCGTGCTCGGCGACGTTGCGGGCGAAGTTCAGGCTGATGTAGCTGTCGTCGAAGATCGGCCGCAGGTGCTCGGGCGAGATCGTGTAGTAGAGCGCCGCCGCCACGCCGAACATCGCCGCCAGCGGTACGCCGTACCACTGCAGGGCGAATGCGACGATGCGGTTCTCAGAGATCGTGCCCAGCGTCGTGCCGAAGCCGGCCGCTAGTGGGAGCCTGCGCTGCCCCTCTGCCAATGCGCTCTCCTGACGACGGGGATACCAGCGATGATAGCCGTCAGCTTGACGATAAACAAACGAAAGCCGGTCTCTTGCGACCGGCTTTCCTAAACCCTATGGCGAATCCATCGTAGCCCGGCCTTTCCAGGCTGGGCGCGAGACGCACGACGGCACCTCACGCTTGCTCCGGCTCGACGCCGAGGCTGGAAAGCCTCGGCTACGCGGATGGGATCATCCCGACTGTCGTTGCGACGAGGCGGTAGCCGAGTGGCAATCTTTCGGCGCCTCGTCTCGCCCGTTGCTTTCGGAGTGCCGAAGGATTGCCGCGGCCCTCCTCCGGGTCGGGCCTCCCAATGACAGACCCGTAGCGCTCCGAAGCGTCTCCCGCCTGACCGTCGCCTAATTCGACTGCCAGGCGTTCAAGGTCACCGGGACCGTCATCTCGGAGCCATCGCGGACTACGACGACGTCTACCGTGTCGCCAACCTCTTTGCTGTCGATGTAGTTCGCCAGGTCGTCGAAGTCCTTGATCTCCTCGTCGTCGATGCGCACGATCACGTCTCCGGTGGCCTGACCGAAGTTGTTCGAGCCACCGCGCAGGCCGGCGCTGTCGGCGCCCGTACCCGGTGTGACCGCGACCACCAGAACGCCCTGGTCCACGCTAAGACCCAGCGTCGACGCGGTCGCCGGCGTAACGGCCTTCAGCGCTACGCCCAACTGAGGATGCTCGATCGTCTCGCCGTTGAGGAGCTGCGGCAGGAAGCGCGTCGCAGTGTTCGAGGGTACGGCGTAGCCGATGCCGACGAAGACGCGGTCGCCGGAAGGGTTCTCGATCGCCGTCGTGATGCCGATGACCTCGCCCGCGGCGTTGAACAGGGCGCCGCCGGAGTTGCCGGGGTTAATCGCGGCGTCCGACTGGATGAGCTGGCGCAGCGGCCGGCCGTTGCCCTGCAGGCTGCGCCCGATGCCGCTGACGATGCCCTCCGTCACGCTGCCTTCCAGGTCGAACGGGTTGCCGACGGCGATGACGAACTCACCGGCGCGGATCGCATCGGAGTCGCCGAACGTCGCCGGAACCAGCTTGTCGGCCGGGATGTCCGCCTTGATCACGGCGAGGTCGTTGCCGGGGTCGGTGCCGACTACCGCGGCCGGTGCGGTGGTGCCGTCCGCCAGCACGACATCGAACACGTCGTAACCGTCGACCACGTGGTTGTTCGTGAGGATGTAGCCGTCCTTGTCCAGGACGATGCCGGAGCCGACGCCGCCGGCGCTGGAGTTGCTGACCTGGAGTTGATCCGCACGATCGAAGGGCGTACCTGCTCGTAGAGGTCCGCCACGTCGCTCGGGAGCGTGTGCGAGACCGTGTTGATGGCCGGCGTCGTCGTCCCGTCTGCCGGGGCCGTCGCCGTTGGCGTAGCGACCGCCACCGCGCTCGAGCCGCCCGATTGTCATCGAGGCTGTTGACGCCCACGACCACGGAGCCGCCGAGCACCATGCTCACAACGATCACCAGGCCCCACTTCAGTTTTTCCAGCATTCTTTACCTACCCTGCAACTTCCCACACACCCGCGTCTCTCCATGATTGCGCAGAGGGTTCAACACGCATTACCCGGGCCTTAAAAGAGTATGAAACGCCCGGTGGCCCTCGACCACCTGCGCGGGAGACAATAGGCGTATGTGGAGCGTCATCGGGCACGCGGCGGCGCTGGCGGCGCTGGACCGCGCCCTAGCCTCGGAGCGGCCGCCGCACGCCTGGATCTTCGCCGGGCCGGAGGGCGTCGGCAAGGCGGCCGTGGCGCGTCGAGTTCGCCGCGGCCCTGAACTGCACGGGCGACCGAGAAGCCCTGCGGCGAATGTCGCAACTGCCGCGACACGCCTGGCCGGCCGCCACACCGACGTCGAGCTCGTCGCGCCCGGCGGCATCTGCGACGAGCCTGACCACAAGGACCACACCGACAGCCGCGACCTGCGCATCTGCCAGATCAGGCGGGTGGAGCACCTGCTGTCGCTGAGCCCGTACTCCGGCGGCCGTCGCGTCGCCATCGTCGACGCAGCCGACACGCTGCACACTGAGGCCGCCAACGCCTTCCTCAAGACCCTGGAGGAGCCGCCGGCCGGCAGCATCATCATCCTGCTGGTCGAGCGCGACGAGCGCCTGCCCGAGACGGTGCTCTCGCGCTGCCAGCGCTCCCTTCCGCCCGATCGAGCGCCAGACCATCGCCGAAACGCTGGTCGAGCGCGGCGCCGACGCCGGAGGACGCCGACACGATCGCCGCCGCGGCTGCCGGTCGCCTCGGCTGGGCGCTGAAGGCGATGGAGGACCCGAGCCTGCTGGAGGAGCGCGGTCACATGCTGGACGAGGCCCTGCGCATGGCCCACGCGGGCCGGGCCGAGCGCTTCGGTTGGGCCAAGGACGCCGCCAGCCGTGACGCCGCCGTGCGCGAGCGCTACCTGCGCGAGCTCGCCGTCTGGGAGGCCTGGTGGCGAGACGTTTTGCTCTATACATCAGCGGGCGGCCACGAAGGCGCCACAAACCCTGATCGCGCCGGGGCGTTGATCGAGGAGGGTAAACTGTACCGCGCGAGCGAGAATCGTGACGTTCCTCCGCTCCCTGGCTCAGACCCGGGAGTAGCTCTACGCAAACGTCGATCCGCAGCTCGCGCTGGAGAATCTCACGCTGGACCTGCCCTCGCCCGCAAGGCTCGCGGGGGCAGCCCGCTAACAAAGGAGCAGTCCTTCCCCATCGAAGGGCTTACATCTATGGCAAGAACTGTCGGCGTCCGCTTCCGGCAAGCGGGCAAACTCTTCTACTACGACGCCCTCGACTTCGAGCTCGAGGTCGGTAACTACGTCGTCGTCGATTCGGCGCACGGCGTCACCGCCGGCCGCGTCGTCATCGCCCCAGACCAGGTCATCGCCAACGAGGCCTCGACCGCCGAGCGACATCAAGCCCGTCCTGCGCATCGCCACGCCCGGCGACCTCGAGCGCATGCACGAGATGCAGGAACGCGCACACGACGCCCTTACAGAGGCAAAAAAAAAGGCGTCTGAGCTGGGGATGGACATGGCGCTCGCCAACGGCGAGTTCGACCTGGAAGGCACCCAGTTCACGGCCTACTTCTCCGCCCAGGAGCGCATCGACTTCCGAAACCTGGTACGGGAGCTCTCGAAGGACCTCGGCGTGCGCGTGCAGCTCCTGCAGGTCGGCGACCGCGACCGCGCCAAGCTCGTCGACGGCTTCGACATCTGCGGCGAGCGCCTGTGCTGCTCCTCCTGGATGACGAACTTCCCCAGCGTCAGCATCCGCATGGCCAAGGAGCAGGACCTGCCCCTGAACCCGCAGAAGATCTCCGGCGTCTGCGGCCGCCTCTACTGCTGCCTGACGTTCGAGTACGACGACTACAAGGCCCTGCGCGGCACCCTGCCCAAGGTCGGCTCGATGATCTCGACCCCGGCGGGCGAAGCCAAGGTCAGCGGCATCGACTTCAACCGCGAGGTCGTGAAGCTGTGGCTGACGGAGGAACACGAACTGGTCGAAGTCGCGGCCATCGACTTCCAGCTTCAGCACGGCGTGACGATTCGCCCCATGGAGCTGGTCCGCAAGATCGAAGGCCCCATGCGCACGATCACGGAAGACTCCAGCACCCGGGCGCCGACGCGCGAACGCCCTCCGGCCCGTGAGCGCTCATCAGGACGAGGCCGCACACCCACGCCGGAGCCCGCCGCCGGTTCCGACTCCGCGCCGGCCACAGAGCGCGCCACTAGCGGTCGAGGTCGTCGAGGCGGCCAGCGCACCCGTCGCGGCGGCGAACAGGCTGCCGAAGCTCCACGCAGCGGCCAGAACCAGCCACGCGCTGAACGACCGGCCGCAAAGCCCCCAAAGCCGGAACAAGCAGCCCCGCAGACCGAAGCGACGAACGAGACAGATGCCGCGAAGCGCCGCCGACGGCGTCGACGGCGCGGCCGAGGCGGAGGTGGCGGCGGTCAGGGCGGCGAGAGCACGCCCCCCAGCAGCGAGTAGCCGACACCTGAAACGTGGTTTCTCGCTCGGAACGTTCTGAATCTGTTTACTTCCAAGAAACCTTTGTGTTAGCCTCACATTTGTCCCTCAGAAACTAAACGCATTTAGCCAATGGGGACGGAAACCAGGCCTATCTGGTGGCAACCGCGCGACACATGCACAAGTCGCGCAGGATCCCTCATCCACAGGAGGGGTGCCTCGGCTTCAAAACCGGGGAGTGCTGCTGGGGGCCTTTTATCGCGCCCATCGCGAGACGCCGCACGTTTCGCAGGGTAGGAGGATTTATCGGTTGGAGGCCGGTCCAGAACCGGCAAGACCCGCGTCAAGGCGGGACAAAAGGAAGGGGTGAACCGTGCACCTGACCATTGACGGCTACGGCGGTAACCGGGAGAAATTGAGCAGCGAGGAGGTAGTGCGGTCGCTTCTAGACACCTACCCAGCCGAGATCAACATGACCAAGATCTCAGAGCCGTACGTGCTCAACTACACCGGTGAAAAGCCCGAAGACTGGGGCGTTACCGGCTTCGTAATCATCGCCGAAAGCCACATCTCCGTTCACACGTTCCCCGAACACGGCTACGTGTGGGTGGACATCTTCTCCTGCAAGGAGTTTGAGACGGAGGGCGCCACCGAGCGCATCATCCGCGACTTCGGCCTCACTCACATCACCCAGAAGGTGCACGACCGAGGCCTCGAGTTCCCCCACGCCGTCGACGCTGCGACACCCGTCGCGAGGCTCGAACGCGACAACGTCACGAGCGAGCTCAGCCCCGTCGGCTAGCCCGCTTCCACCAACCCAAGCCTAGTCAAGGCTGGCGATATCCTCCCGCCAGCCTTGTTTTGTGCCCACCGCGCCAACGATTAGTGACAATCCGGGTGTCTTTGGCGTTAGCCTCATCGCACTCCTTCCTCGGATACGCGCAGATGTTCTCGATTTTTCCGCAGCCTCACCGTCGTTACTCTCCTTTGCCTCGCGACCTTTGGCATCGCGCAGGCCAAGGGCGGGCCTTCGTACCTGACTGGCGCCACGATCAGCGGCGGCGGACTGCCCGAGCCCATCACGGCGGACATCTCGATCCCAGACACTAGCTACGAGTTGGTCGGTATCCACGTCCCGACACACGACTACTACCTCGACCCACCCGCACTGGCAGGTCTCGAGAAGACGCCGATGCCCTACGAGGTCGAGCTGCACTACGACTACGGGCGTTACGGCGGCAAGCAGGACAAGCTCGCCCGCTACGACGGCGATCGTCTCCTCGCCTTCACCAACGCTGTCGGTGTTACCGACTGGTATGAAGCCTCCCCGGACCTGGCCGGCTCGCTGCGCACCGAGCTGTTCTGGGCCTTTGCCCCTGCTGACGCGCAAGGTCTACGCGGCAGCGGCATCGACCACTACACGCGCGAAGTGCTCCTCGTCTTGGGCGAGCATCGCAATCCTCGCAGCCGGCACCAGGGCCTGGCGCGGTCGAGGTGGATGCGAGCTCGCCTCCCCAAACGAGGTCGCATCACGCATGCAGAATCGCCCGCAGCCTCAGGCACTCATCCACTTCTAGCCGCCGTCCCACGCGCCCGCACTGAAATGGCGCCGGGATCCCCTGCGTTAACATAGTTGCATGAGTCCACCACGCCCCGACGACGAGCGATTCTGGCCCCCGAAGGCCTTCTGCTGCCCCCCATTCCCCTTCGCCGAGTACGAGCGCGCCCGCGTCGTCGTGCTGCCGGTGCCGTACGACTCCACCGTGACGGCACGCGCCGGCGCCCGCGATGGCCCCGAAGCGATCATCACCAACTCGGAGGACATGGAGCTTTACGACGTCGGCCTCGGCTACGAGCCGTACCTGCACGGCATCTACACCTCGCCCGCCGTCGCGGTAACGAACGAGACGCCCGAAGCGATGATCAATCGCATTCACGAGGTCGCAGGCGAGTACGTGGACGACGGCAAGTTCCTCGTCACCTTCGGCGGCGAGCACACCGTCGCCGTCGGCTCCTTCCGGGCGCATCGCGACAAGTACCCGAACCTCAGCGTGCTCGCCATCGACGCCCACGCCGACCTGCGCGACGAGTACCTGGACACGCGCTACAACCACGCCTGCAGCCTGCGCCGCATGCTGGATGACGTGCCGGTGACCCAGGTGGGCTTGCGCAGCGCCGCCGTTGAAGAAGCGCGCTACATCAAAGAGAACAACCTGCCGTTCTACTCGCCGCGACAGTTCCGGCAGCTCAAGGACCTCTCGACCATCGTCGACGGCCTCGCGGAGAACGTCTACATCACGATCGACCTCGACGGCATCGACGCGGGCGAGTTCCCCGCCGTCGGCACGCCGGAGCCGGGCGGCCTGCGCTGGGACGAGGTCTCGGAGCTCATGGAGGCGATCGCTGCCAGCAAGCGCATCGTCGGCTTCGACCTCACCGAGCTTTCGCCGGACCTTGGGCCCAAGGCATGCTCCTACGCCGCCGCCAAGCTCGCGTACCGCATGATCGGCCTCGCCCTCGGCGCGCCGGAGGGCTAAACGTGGCGACCGCGATGAAGATGCCGCATTTCGCCGTAAGACCGCTGGTCTTCCGCACGATCATCCTCCTTGTCGTGGTCAACGCCGCGGCGGGCATTGCCGTGATCGTCGCGGGCAGCGGCACCCAGATCGGCACCACGGAATCGAACGTGCTGGAGACGACGGGCCTGCTCTCTCTGGCGACGCTGCTCTTCCTGCCCTGCGTGCTCGCCCACGAAGCCGGACGCCCGAAGCCGTTCACGCTCCTCCCCTCCTTCGCCGTGAGCTGCCTGCTCATCGGCTTCAGCATGGGCGTCTACCTCGTCTGGAACGACCTCAACGGCGACACGCCGGAGCGCATTGCCTGGTCCTTCGGCATCGCCAGCGCTGGCATGGCACACGTCTGCCTGCTATCGCTCGTGCGCATGCGGCGCCGCTGGCTCTGGCTCCAGCTCCTCGCGGTGCTGTTCACGGCCGCGATCACGGCGATGATCGTCAGCGCCTTCTGGACCGACATCGATGAGGATGGCTTCGAGGACTGGAAGTGGCGCGTCTTTATCGTCGTCGCCATCCTCACGGCCTCGACGAGCCTGCTCGTACCCATCGTCGACCGTATGCTGCGCTCCCGCCCCGAAAACCCCGGCACGCCGCGACGCCCCAGCTACTGCCCGAACTGCGCCGCCGTACTGCACATGGACGAGCCGCGCTGCCTCGCCTGCGGCGCCCGCTTCCGCGTCGAGTTCTTCGACAAGTAGCTACGTCAGCTCTAGCTCTCAGCTCTCAGCTCTCTAGCTCTCAGCTCTCAGCGATGATGCCATAGCCCCAGGTCATTGCGAGGAGGCGGCAGCCGACGCGGCAATCTCACATCGTGCACTCCTGCTGCTTGCTCCAGAGTGCGCATGCCCACCTGTACGACGCTGCGGGATTGCCACGGCCCTCCTGGGGTCGGGCCTCGCAATGACCAGATCGAAGCTTCGCTCTTGAGCCATCTGGGGCTCTCAGGCTGCGACAAAGCCGCGCTGTAGAACAAAAGGCACCCCCTTTACCCCGACGTAAGCGCGACGTAAGAACTGCCTGCTACCGTCATGGTCGGAGGGTGACTTATGCCGCTGCTGAACATCTTTGGCGACATCGAGCGCTTTACGAGCGAGGACCTGTACCCGTATCGATACGTGATCACGCCGCTGATCATCGCGGCGGCGTTGGGCGCGCTCTACCTTGCGTACCGCTTCGGCGCGCACCTCTGGGTCCGGCGCAATCCGATGATCAGCGCTGCCGTCGCCGTGCCACTGGTCGTGGTGGCCCTGGTGGCCGGCAACTACTTCCTCTCGCCGCTCTGGGAACGCAGCTACCTCGAAGAGGCCAGTCCCCTCGCGGCACTCACGACCGATGCCAGCCCGACGGCAGAGACGGCTGTCGACGCTGCAGCGCCAAGCCCGACCCCCGCACCGACGCAGGTCGCCGCCCAACCCACTGCCGCGGCCGAGCCCACCTCTCCCGCAGTCGCCCCCACTACCGACACATCGACGTCCAGCTTCCAGCCCGCCGTTGCGTACAGCGGCAGCTTCGTCGGCTCAGACTCCTTCCACTTCGGCGAGGGCACCGCCCAGATCATCGAGACGGAGCCGGGCGTCTACGTGCTGCGCTTCGAGGACTTCTCCGTGCGTAACGGCCCCGATCTCTTCGTCTACCTCTCGGAGGACCCGACGGGCGAGAGCGTCGACGACGCCCTGAACCTCGGCGCCCTCAAGGCTACCGACGGCGCCTTCAACTACGAGATCCCGCCGGACATCGACGTTTCACGTGTAAAGAGCGCCGTCGTCTGGTGCCGCCAGTTCACGGTCCTGTTCGCCCACGCGGAGCTGGAGTAGCAGTCAGCAGTCAGCAGTCAGCAGTCAGCAGTCAGCAGTCAGCAGTCAGCAGTCAGACGCCGAGTGTGTCCGAGGCCCCCATTCCTGTCGAGCAAGAGGGAGCGCTCTGCCGAGTACCGGCCCCGAAAGATTGCCGCGTCGGCTACCGCCTCCTCGCAACGACAAGACGTAACGCCTCGGTTATCCCCGACCAAAATGGCACTATCAGGGCACCTGGCGCTCCGGCCAGCTCCGTGAGACGAACCCGCCTCTACTGCACCATTCCGTAGCGCTTATTCCGTGCCGTCATTTTGAGGAAGTAGCGCAACCGCTGCTCGAACACGTCCGGGCGACTGCGGGCGCCTTCGATGAAGCCGATGCGGATGCGCTGGTAGCTCTCTGGGAAGGCCTGGAAATGTCGCCAGACCGTCTCGTCTTCTTGCAGGCGCGCGATGATGTCCGCCGCCACCTCGAAGGGCTCATCGAGCACGTCGCCGGCCGCTGCGAGCCCTGCCGGGGTCATGCGGCCCGCTTCGACGAGGCGACGCACTCGCACCTTGTTCATCTCCGACAGGGCGCTGCCGGGCCGGCGAGGCGTGAAGCGCTGGGCACGGCTATCGGGGCCGAGCTTCTTGACGGTGCTATCGATCCAGCCGAAGCAAAGGGCTTCGTCTACTGCGTCGTTATACGGAATGCTCGGCACGCCGGAAACCTTCGCGTGGTAGACGAGCCAGATCTCCGGCTCGGAGGCATGATGGGCTTCCAGCCAGACGCGCCACTGCGAGCCCGTGCTGACGTCCAGCGTCTGGCCTAATTCGACCATCTCAGCAGGGGCCGGCGACCTCGTAGATCGACGTCTCGGGTTGGCCGGCGCAGTACTCGTCGTCCACCCGCCAGTCGCCGCCCTCCCGAACGACGACGAGGTCGTAGATCGTGTTGCCCTGGTACATCGTCACCCGGACGATGCCGCCGCCGTCATCCGATCGCTCGTCCAGCGCTTCGATCTCGCGTGTGTTCGAGGCGTTCTGGCAGCGGCAAAGTCTGACGTCCGGCGAGGCGACCCGTAGCCTGAGCCGCGTCGTGATCGGGCAATCGAGGTCCGTTCGAGTATCGCAGGCGGCGTAGATGCTGTCGCCGACCTTGGGAAAGATCGCCTCCGCCAGCGCGATCAGCTCGGCGTCGCTCACGACGGGCATCGGTGTCGCAGTGGGCGGTTTGGGCGTCGCCGTCGGCGGCACGTCGGTGGGCGTCGCCGTAGCGGGCTCTGCCGTAGGCGTGGACGTGGCCTCGGGCGACGGCGTCTCTGCCGCGGTGGTCGCCTCGGCTACTTCGACCGTGTCTTCCGGCGTTGCCGGCGTATCGTCGTCGCCACCACTGCACGCTGCGACCAGAAGGGCGGCGAGGAGGCATGCCGCAATGACCCAGAATCGACCTCTCGACATGATCACGGAAGGCCGGCTGTCGTCTGGGCTTCCTTCAGCGCCTTGATCGCCGCGATGTGCTCCGCGTCGTGCGCAACGACGAACTCGGCCCACTGCTTGAGGCTGCGGCGCCCCATTTCGGGGTGCTGACCCAGGCGTGTCCAGTCGACCTGGTGTGCCAGGAGGTCGGCTGTCTTGAAGCGCTGCTCTCGGATCGTGGCGATGAGCTGCTGCACGTTGGCTTCCTGGTAGTTGTGCTCGCGCACGGAGGCCTCGCCGTCGAAGCCGGGCCAGCGGGGGTCCGTGAGGCTGGTGATCACGTAGAGGCGCTTGTGCCACACCTCGGAGAGATCGCGCAGGTGCCCGATGATCTCCTTGATCGAGTACGCACCCTCGGCCGGCCGATAGCGCAGCACCGCGTCCGAGAGGCCATCGACCTCGTTCTCCAGCGTCACGGGCAGCCGCTTCAGTGCCTCGAGAATCTCCAGTTGTTCTTCAGTCCGCTGTCCCGGGACGGTCATACGCTGTCTCCTTCGCCGTTCCTAGCTCAACCTGTCGATGATCGACTCCAGCTCTTCGTCGCTGAAGTAGTGAATGACGATACGGCCGCCTTTACGCCCCTTCGAAAGGTCCACCCGCGTGCCAAGCGAGCCTCGAAGCTGCTCTTCCAGGGCCGCGATGTCCGCCGAACGCCGCTTCGGGGGCGCCGGCTCTTTCGGCGCCTTCACGCCCTGCTTCGCCAGTGCCTCGGCATCTCTGACGTTGAGGTGGCCCTCGACGATGCGCACCCAGGCACGCCGGCGCTCCTCCGGGTCTTCGATGCCCAGCAAAGCCCGCGCATGGCCCGAAGTAATCTCCCCGCGCGCCAGGCTCGCCTGAATCTCCTCCGAGAGCGTCAGCAGGCGCAGCGAGTTCGTCACGGACGAACGGCTGCGGCCCACCCGCGTCGCGATCGCCTCCTGGGTGAGCGAGAACTCGTCGGCCAGTCGTTTGAACGCGAAGGCTTCTTCCAGGGCACCGAGGTCCTGCCGCTGCAGGTTCTCCACCAGCGCCAGCTCCAGCAACGACTGCGGGCTGGCTTCCTTGACGATCACCGGCACCTTCTCGAGGCCCGCTTTGCGCGACGCCAGCAGCCGCCGCTCACCAGCAATGAGCTGGTACGGCGCACCGCCCGGCGTATCGGGCCGGCTGACGATAAGGGGCTGGATGACGCCGTGCTCCTTGATGCTCTCGGCCAGCTCCGCCAGCGCCTCTGGCTCGAAGACGGTGCGCGGCTGATGCGGGTTCGGCGCGATCAGGTCGATGTCGACGAGCTCGACGGAGGCCTGGCGGGTGCCGCCGCCGGGGATCAGGGCATCGAGGCCGCGGCCCAGGCCGGTACGCCGGTTCGTCATCGCTTCGCCTCCGTCTTGGCCTTGAAAGCGGGCAGGAACGTGCCGATGACCTCGTCTGCCAGCGCGCCGTAAGCCTTCGCGGCCGACGACTTGCCGTCGTACATGCCGATGGGCAGGCCGTGACTCGGCGCCTCGCTCAGGCGGACGCTGCGGGGGATCACCGTCTCGAACGTCTCGGAGAAGTGGCTACGCACCTCCTGCGCCACCTGCTGGCCCAGGTTCGTGCGTGCGTCGTACATCGTCAGCAGAAGGCCGCCGAGGTGCAGGCGTGGGTTCAGGTTGCTCCTCACGGCCTCCAGGGTGCCCGTGAGCTGGCTCAGCCCCTCCAGAGCGAGGTATTCGCACTGCACGGGCACCAACACCTCGTCCGCCGCGTTGAGCGCGTTCAGGGTCAGCAGGCCCAGCGAGGGTGCGCAATCGACGATAACGATGTCGTACTGGTCCGCCACGCCCTCGATGGCGCGTATGAGGCGCTGCTCACGCGCCATCGCCGGCACTAGCTCGACTTCGGCCCCCGCGAGGTCCGGGCCTGAGGGCACGAGGCTGAGTCCCGTCTGCACGGTTTCGACCACCACCTCGGCCATCGGCTGCTGGTTGATTAGCACGTCGTACACAGTGGCGCCGCCGTGGCCCGAAAGGCCGAGGCCCGCCGTGGAGTTTGCCTGCGGGTCGAGGTCGACCAGCAACACCGAAACGCCGCGTACGGCCAGCTCGGCGCCGAGGTTGATCGCCGTCGTCGTCTTGCCCACGCCGCCCTTCTGGTTGGCGATTGCGACTACGATGCAGCCCGCGTGACCGGCCATCAGCCTCGCACTCCCGCAGCGCTCAACCGCGCTTCGATCTGGCTCCGGTCGCCGACAGCCTCGATACCTGCGCCCTCGACCGATACGGCAGCAGCGGCAGCGCCGAAGCGCGCCGATTCCAGTACATCCTTCGTTTCTCCGTAGCGCACCAGGTAGGCCGTCGCGAACACGTCGCCGGCGCCGGTCGGGTCCTTCTCACAGGCTGCGAGCGGGGCGATGTCGTGCCGCCGTCCCGCGTCCCACACCGTGTAACCGGACTCGCCGCGCGTCAGGACGATCGTCTCTATGCGCTCCCGCCAGGACTCGACACCATCGACATCATCTACGTCTTCCTCAGAGAGAAACACAACGTTGCCGCGAAGCCACTCCGGCGCCGCTTCGACGAGACCGGGCAGCACGCGATTGCCATCGACGCGACGCAGCCAGCCCTGGGCACCGAGGCCCACGGTTGTACCTGTGCTTCACAAACTCTTTGGAGAGCGCCAAGGCGACATCGTGAAACACCGGTGTGAGGAAGATCGTTGGGGAGCTGCGCCAGTCATCGGGGATGTCGGCCAGCCCCAGCGGTCGATCGACGACCTGCACGTGCTGGGTGCGATGGCCCGTCGCATACGTGTTTTCAAACCGAATCGAGGCTTCGAGCGGTACGACGTGCCAGGCGACGCCGCGCACAAGCGACTCCGGCTCAATGTCGCGGTCACATGCGGTCACCACGGCCGCCTCAATCCCGAGCTTTGCTGCTTGCGCCGCGGCGTACAGCGCCCCGCCCCCGGCCTGCCAGCCGGCTGCCTGTATATCCTTAACGATATGCCCTACGATGAGGAGTTGCGGGGTCATACCACATACGCCTAGCGGGCGGGAGTTACAGCGACTTTGCGCTCTTCGCCCTCTCCAATGCTTACCGTTATCACGCCGGGGTCTTCCGCCAACGTGATGTGGATGATGCGGCGCTCATTCGGCGGCATCGGCTCAAGCGTAACCGATCGGCCGGTCTGTCGTACACGCGTTGCCGTGCGCTTCGCCAGGCTGACCAGCGCTTCCTCGCGGCGGCGGCGATAGCCATCCACGTCCACACCGAACGCCACGCGCTTGCCGAGCTGCTTGGCCGCGATGAGGTTGAGGAGATACTGCAGCGACGCCAGGGTCTGACCGCGGCGCCCGATCAACAGGCCGAGGTCCTCGCCTTCGATATCGAGCACGGCCTGGATCATGCCGAGTCCGTCGCCGGCCGTCTCCGGCGGCCTTGACTCGACATCGGCATCGATGCCCATCAGTCGCACGAGCTCCTTCAGCACGCCGACGGCCGCAGCAACGTCTTCCGCGCTGGCTTCCTCTACGGGAGTGCGCTCACGCTCGACGCGCGGGGCCTGGCGGACGGGAGCAGGCTCTTCTTCTTCCTCGTCCTCATCCTCTTCGTCCTCGTCGTCGTCGTACTCTTCCTCGTCCTCTTCGTCTTCCTCGTCATCGAGGTACTCTTCGTCGCCTTCGTCTTCGTCGCTGTCATCCGCGACGGGCGCGGGCGCACGAGCGGGCGGTGGCGCCGCGACGGGCCGTGCCGTTACACGCACCTTCGCCGGCTCACCACGGAAGCCCAGCAGACGCGGGCGTCCCTCGGCAAGCACCTCGATGTCGACCTGGTCTTTGCGAAGCCCCAGCTCTTCCAGGGCCTTCTCGGTCGCTTCGTTTACGGTCCTACCTTCGGCCTCAACGCTTTCCACGACCGTACCTCCTTCGGCGCCGCCTGGCAGCGCTTCCTGATTCTCCGCTCGACGAGTTCCCACCGGACGTCCTGGGCTTCCGCGGCGCTACCGCGCCGGCTCCGTCCGCGTCTTCCTCGTCGTCGTCCTCGTCTTCATCCTTGCCGGCATTTCGGAACTGGCTGAACTGGCGCTCCCGGACTTCCAGCGCCCTGGGCAACACCGGCTCCTGCGACATACCGATAAGCGCCCGGTAGTTCACGGGGCCGCCACCGACATACGCGTACTGCATGATGACACCGATGATGTTCGATAGCACATAGTAAAGGCCGAGACCGCTGGGCAGGGTCAAGGTAATCCAGCCGAAGATCAGCGGCATCATGAAGTTCATCATGCTCGCCTGCGCGCGCTGCTTCTCGTCCGTGCTGGGCAGCGTGCTCATCTTCTGCAACACGAAGGTCGACATCGCGACCAGCACCGGCAGGATGATCGGGTCGGGTCGGCCGAGGTGAAGCCAGAGGAAGTCGGCAGGCAGAGGCAGGCCGCTACGCAGGTAGTCCCAGGGGTAGAGCCGCCCCGAGAGGCGGATCAGCGATTCCGGCGCCTCACCGACGGCGAGGATGAAGGTCCGGTAGAGGGCAATCAGGATCGGCATCTGGAGGAACATGCTGGAGAAACAGCCGAGCGGGTTCACACCCGCCTCCCTGTACAGCTTCATGACCTCTTGCTGTCGCCGCTTGGGGTCCTTGTAGCGGCGATTGATCTCCTGCTGCCGCGGCTGCATCGCTGCCATCATGCGCGTCATGCGCATCTGCTTCAGGGTCAACGGGATCGTCGCTGTACGGATGATGATCGTCAGCAGGATCACCGCGATGCCGGCGTTGCCCGTGAGCGTCGTGAGGAAAACGAACAGGTTCGTCAGAGGGGTGATCAGGAAGATCGTGAAGAAATCGCTGATTAGGCCAAAGGGATCCACTAGCAGACCCCCTCGACGCGCTTGAGCGTGCCCGTTTCCGGGTCCACCGCGCGGTAGTACGTCTTTACGTCGCTACCCGAGGGTGCAACACAGCCCTGAGGCGCGATTAGCACCTCGTCACCGGACGTCACGAGGTTGGCCAGGATGTCAGCGCCAACCTTGACCTCCCACTCGCGGGTGTGCGACTCGCGGTTCACCCCGAGGAGCCAGCCACTGTCCGTGCCCACCACAACGAAGTCGCCTGATACTGCCATCGATGCGCGAATTTTGCCGCGATTGAGAGGCAGTGACCACTCTTCGGAGCCGGTCTTTGAGTCTACGGCGTGCAAAATGCCGTCGAAATCGCCGAAATAGGCCGTACCGTCATCGGCGAGCGTCGGCGTCGCGAGAATCCAATTCGGAACCGCCAGCTCCCACGCCTTCTCGCCGTTGGACTTGTTCACGGCGAACAGCGTGGAGTCGAAACCGCCCACAAGGATGAGGTCACCCACCAGCAACGGCGAGGTCGTGAGGCCCTTGGCGTCCTTGAACGACCAGTTCACGTTGCCTGTCGCGCTATCTAGGGCGTAGAGACCGCCGTCCAGCGACGTCACGTAAACGACGCCGTCTTCGATGGCCGGTTGGCCCCAGAGCTTGTCTGAGGCCTCGAAGTTGAAGCTAGGCTCCGGCTCACCACGCCGCCACCGGCCGTCAAAGCCGCCTTGAGGCGCTCCATGCTGACTTCGAACAGCTTGTCGCCGGCCGTGACGTAGAGCATCCCGGCGGCTTCATCGAGCGCAATACCGCCGATAACCGCGTCACCGAGGTCGGAAACCGCCACATCGGGCTCTTGATCGTCGTTTGCGGCATCGAGATTCACGTCTGCCGGGTCGAAAGCGTAGAGCCAGCCGCCGTAGTCGCCGACGTACATGACGCCGTCGCTGCCGACAACCGGGGCGCTGTAGACGCCGGAGAGCTTGCGAGCGCCACTCTCGTTGATGTGCCAGTCATCCGGGAACTTCCAGGCCCGCCGGAACGCCTCAAGTGAGGTGCCCGCGGGGTGCGCAACCGCCACCGTGCCGCCAAATCCGCGGTCCAAGTGCAATTCGCGCTCTGTTCCGTTGATCGAGAGGCTGCGAACTCGCACGATTTCAGATTCGATTTGCAGCAGATCGCCCTGGTACGGGGTGGCAGAGGGCGAAATCGAGGTGCTGGTCAGGTTCGTGTCGTTTTCAGCCAGAGCTACCGAGAGCGAAGCCGTCCAGGCCGGCGATGGGTCGCTGCGGGCGTCCACACCGTTGAGCTTGCCCTTGGAGACCGAGACCACCTGCGTGTCCTCGACCTTCACGGGCTCAGCCCAACCGCGGCTCGTGTCCCGGATGCAGCCGGAAAGCAGCATCACGGACAGCCCCGCGAGAGCTACCAGAGCGAGAAGTCTTCGTTGTTTCACGTGAAACATTAGTCGGGCACTGGATCGTAGCCGCTGCCGCCGAAGGGACGGCAGCGGAGCAGGCGCTTGAAGCCCAACCAGACGCCTTTGAGCAGGCCGTGACGCTCGATCGCCTCATAGGCGTAGTGCGAACAGCTCGGCGCATAACGGCAAACGTCACCCAGGCTGGGCGAAATCGTGCGTTGGTAGATTCGAATCAGGCCGAGAGCGCCTCTTCGCGGCTATTCCGACGCCTGGAGCAGGCGTCCGCGCTTCATCAGCATCGTCAGCTCCGCCTTCAAGCCCGCGAACGTCGCCGTGGACCCCTCCGGACGCACTGAAATCACCACGTCGAAGCCCTCGTTCAGACTCGAAGCTCGCAGAATCTCCCGTAAACGCCGTCGTACTCGATTGCGAACGACCGCGTTGCCCACGCGCTTGGGTATCGCGAAGGCGAATCGGGTGAGTGGCTGTTGGTTGCTGACTGAGCGTACTGATAGCAGCTTCCCGCCGTTGTGGCGCCCATGCTGGAACACGCGATCGAAGTCGGCGCGACGGCTCAACCGGCGATCGCGCGGCTTCAGTTTGGCTAGACGGTGAGACGGGCCCGGCCCTTGGCTCGACGTCGTTGAAGAACTCGTCGACCGTCGGACGTGCGCATGCGCTTGCGAAAGCCGTGCACTCGGTACCGGCGTCGTTTCTTTGGCTGATAGGTGCGTTTTGTCACGCTTAATCCTCACGTAAGCCCCTCAGGGCACTTAGCCTTGCCAGTCTATCAGGACGAGTCTAATAGTCAAACGGCCCAGCAATCGCCTCTCCATATCAGCATGGCGGCCTCCCTGAAGCTGTCTTGAGCGACTGGCATTCCTTCAGGTCACCATGCCCATGTTTCACGTGAAACATGGGCTGTCTGCCGCGACTCAGACTCGATCCGCCCCTCACCGGCCACAAATTACAGTCTCCGGACTACGCCTCGAGCTCGGGCGCCGCCCGGAAGGTCGACCTGTGACAGACTTCTATCGGTGTCTCTCGCGAGGCCGACGAGATCAAGAGCGTACCGATCTCAGACTCGCCACCGTTGGGCACATCCGGGTCGTCTTCCAGGAATAAGCAGCCCCAATACGGCCCACGGACCCTCGCTTTCCCCAGGATGCCGTTGTCAGCCACACCGCTCGGACCATAGACATTGCACGCATGACCTGGCCTCACCAGCTTCGCCTGGCCTGCCGCGAGATCGACCTCACCTGAGCATTCCCCGAGCGTAACGGCCATCTTCGTGTCATTGAGTATCCGGACCGTGCGATTCTGCGGCCCGCATGCAAGCCACGACATCGCCACAACGACGAGAACCAACAAAGAACCCGATCTCAATCCCCATACCTGAACACAGAATCGGCCCAAGAGCTGTGACCTTGCCCTTCGCCGCATGCAGAAATGCCCTGAAATGGCCTCTCAAGCCGCTTCCTGGCACTTCCGCCGCTGCTCAGCCATGTTTCACGTGAAACATGGGGATTCTGGCTACTGAACCTCCAGCAGCACGCCGTACACCGAGTCTCCAGACTCGAAATACATGCTCACGGCCAGTACGTACTGCCCCGGCGCCAGATCAATCGTGACTTCGATGGCATCTCCGGCCACCTCGCTCGTCACTTCCGCGCCTGGACTGCCGGGATACGGCCATATCTCGCTGCCGTCATCCAGCACCATCGCGTTTTCGGCCGCGAAAGCGTTGCTTACAGCCTCCTTCAGCACAACTCCCGCCGGAATTGCGACCGAAACGATGTCGCCGTTGTTGACGGTCAGCGTGCCTTGCGTCGGTACGCCGATCTTGTCCACACACATCCGAGTCCAGCAGAACGTGCCGATGCCCATCTCAACGGACTCACCGTTGGCGCTCGCCGTGGTGTCCGGCGGTCCATCCGTATTCGGGAAGCCGGGCGCTGCGGGCGGTATCGCGGTGCCGGAACCACCGCTGACCGCGCCGCCAGACTCGCCCGTCGGCGCTTCCGAGGGCGGAGTTGGCGTGTCCGTCGCTGCGGCTACAGCCGTGCCACCACCCGAGCCGGACGTCGGGCCAGCGTCATCGTCCCCTCCGCAGCCGACCATGAAGGTTGCCGCAGCGGCCAGACCGGCCCCCGCCAGAGCAATACGTAGCCATTTCGTCTTGATCAACATGATCGAGCCTCTCTTCCAGTAGGTTCGATCCCTGGACGCTATTGAGGCAGGTTTGGTTCCGGCTCGTTGCCGTAGATGTAGCGATAGAGCGCGTAGTTTTCCGAGACGATCTCGATGTAGAGCCGCGTTTCGCTGTACTCCACAGTCTCCAGAAACACATCGGCGTCGTCCCCCGCCGCTTCGTCCCAGCGCGACGCCGAGGTTGGGCCGCCGTTGTACGCCGCCAGCGCCACGAAAATGTCGCCGTCGAAGCGAGCCAGCTGGTCTGCCATGTAGCGCGCGCCCAGTCTGAGGCTGCAGATCGGCGTGCAGGAGGCGCTCCTTCGGTATCTCCGACGAGATGCCCAGTTCCTTTGCCGCCGTCTGGGCCGACTCCGGCAAAAGCTGCGTCAACCCCAACGCGCCCGCCCCCGACTGCGCCCGCGGGTAGAAGAAGCTCTCCTGGCGCACGAAAGCCAGCAACAGCAGCGGCGAAATGCTCTCCGCGTCGGCGTAGCGCTGTACGAGAGGCCCGAACGCCGCCGGATACGACAGCGACATCAGCGCCTTCGGCAGCCCATCACTGGGGTCGGCCTCCAGCACGCGCAGAAGTCGCTGGCCGGTGCGCGCCGACATACTCACCCGTCCAGCGTCCAGCAGCTCGCGCGAGAGCGTGTACAGCGCCGCCGCGTCGTCCGAGTACGTCTCGAGCAGCCCGTAGACCTCCAGATCGCCGTAGGACGCCCGGCCGATACGCCAGAGCTCCTGGGCACGCTGCCAGTGCGGGTCCGTCTCCCAGGCCCGATTCGTCGCCGGGAGGCCGGTCCACGCCGTTAGCCACTGCTCCGCGGCCGCCCAATCCCAGTCGGGCGTCAGGTCGAGACCGGTTTCCTGGGTTGCTTGCGGTCCTTGGTGAAGCCCTTCACTAAGCCCGACCGCCCGGATGCCGAAGTAATCGTCCTCGTTGGCCGTCGTCAGGTCCGCGAACACCGACGCGGCCGCATCAGTCTGACCCGCCTGCAGCAGCGCCTTGCCCTGCCAGAGCTGCAATCGCTGCCGGTCGGATGCAACGGTGACGGATGCAAGGTCAGTTTCCCAGGTCGAGGCCGCTTCCAGATACGAACCGGCCCTGTACAGGAGCATTCCCCCCCGAAACGCGGCATCTCCTGCAAAAGAGGAGTATGGATATTCGTTTACGATTCGTGAGTACAGGTCGCCCGCATCGGTTAGCTCACCAGCGTTCTCATGAATGCGTGCCCGCCACCATAGCGCATCGTCTGCGAGAGGGCTGTCCGGATCGAGTGTATCGACCTCGGTGTAGTCGGCGAGCGCGTCTTCCAGCTCTCCCCGCGACTCCACGATGGCGCCGAGGTAGTAGTAGGCCGTCGCGGTCTCCAGCGCATCGGGAGCGTCGTCGATCTGCTGCTGAAAGTACGGCTCGCGCCTGGGTGTACTCGTTATGGCGGTAGAGGATGAGGCCCTGCACGTTGGGGGCGATCTCCTCGCCAGCGTCCTCGGCGTCCTGCAGGGCCACCAGCGCCTCGTACGACGAGGGATACTCGGCCAGCAGACGGTCGCGCTCGACCGTGTAGGTCGGGTCTTGGAGCACCTGCTTGAGGCTGGCGATGCGTTGTAAGCCCAAGGCCACGTCTCCCGGCAGCGCACCCTCGCCGATCAACAGCGTGTAGTAGCCGATGGCCTCCGTGAACGCACCCGCGCGCTCGTAGCTCTGGGCCGAGGCGAGCAGGAATGTGCGTGTCATCGAGGCAGGCACACCGAGGTTGAGACCTAGCTGCGCCGACTCTGCCGCCTCGAAGCCGCGCTCCATCTCCACGAGGGCGTAGCTGCGGTCCAGATACGCATAGGCGATCGCCGGCCCGTTGGCGGCGATGTAGGCATCGAACTGATCAAGAGCGTCCTCGTTCATGTCGAGGTTGGCGTAAGCGCGGCCGAGCAGGTAGACGCCCGTCAGGCCCTCCGGCGTCCCGGCCTGGTCGTCGACGAAGGGCTCCAGCAGGGTGCGGGCCTCCTCGTAGTAGCCCAGGTCCAGGAGCAGGCGCGACGCCGCCAGCGTGGCATCGACGCGATCCGGGCTCTCGGTCGCCGCAATGGCGATGTAGGCCTCGGCAGCCGCCTCGATATCGCCCTCGGCTTCGTAGCCACGCGCCGTATCGATGTCCACGAGCACGCCCGGACGGGGTGTCAGCGAGAGGCCAGGGCTCTCTGAGCCGCGTTCCACCGTTGCAGACACGTTGCCAGCAGTGGCCGAAGGGCTTGCAGATTGATCCGGCTCGTCCTTGACGTCGCTGCATGCGACTAGAAAGAGACACAGCGCAATCGCTAAGATGGATTTGGTGGGAAGAAGGGGCACGGGATCGCGCCAATGCTACACACGCAGATCTGGCGGGTCAAAGCAATTACATGCTGAACGGCAACTCCAACCTCACTCCTCGCGAGGCGGCCCTCGCTGAAGGCCTGCGCGTCTGGGCTGAAATCGACCTCGATAAGCTCACCCAGAACGTCGAGGCCCTGAAGCAGCGCGCCGCCGAAGCCCGACTTCTCGTCGTCGTCAAAGCCAACGCCTACGGCCACGGCGCCGTCTCCGTGGCCATGGCTGCCATCCAGGCGGGCGCCTGGGGCATCGGCGTCGCCAGCCTCGAAGAGGGCGATGAGCTACGGCGAGCCGGCGTCTCCGCCCCCATCCTCGTCCTCAGCAGCACCCGCCCCGGCCAGGCATTAGGGCTGGTACAGCGCGACCTCAGCGTCACGATCGGCACCTTCGATATGGCCGAAGCCCTCTCGCACGCGGCGCAGGAGCTTGGTCGCACGGCGAAGGTGCACATCAAGGTCGAAACCGGCATGAACCGCTTCGGCATCAGCGCCGATGCCGCCGTCAACCTGGCGGAACGCCTGCGCGAGATGCCCGGCATCGAGGTCGAGGGCATCGCTTCCCACCTCGCCACGGCGGACGAGGCCGATAAGACCTTCACCTTCCAGCAGTACAAGGCGTTCCGCGAGTGCATCGCCCGCCTGCCCTGGGTGCCGATTCACCACATCTCCAACACCGCCGGCCTGCTCAACATGCCGGAGATGCGTCACGGCCTCGTGCGATGTGGCCTCGGCGTCTACGGCTACTACCCTTCGCCCGATACGAACCGCGACGTCCCGCTGCAGCCCGCGCTTTCGCTGCGCAGCCGCGTCGCCAAGGTCGCCGACCTGCAGCCGGGCGAGGGTGTGGGTTACGGCATGACCTGGCGCGCCACCCGGCCCTCCCGCGTCGCCGTCGTGCTCGCCGGCTACGGCGACGGCCTGCAGCTCGCGCTATCGAGCAAGGGCATCGGCCTCGTCCGCGGCCAGCGAGCGCCCTACGTCGGCCGCGTCATGATGGACATGCTGACGCTGGACGTCACCGATGTCCCCGGGGTCGCCGTCGACGACGAGGTGACCTTAATCGGCTCACAGGGCGAAGAGACGGTCGATGTCGATGAGATGGCCCATCGCGCCGGCACGATCAGCTACGAGGTGCTCACGGGCCTCATGGAGCGCGTGCCGCGACTCTACCTGCGCAACGGCGAGGTCGCCGCGCGACAGGACCTCATCGGCCTCCGTCGCAGCCTGGTCGTCTAGAAACCGGGCGCTTCCCGGCAAACTCGGGCCGTACCTTCGTGGACGCCTTACTACTTACGGCCCAAGATCTAACCCGACGCCCAACCTGAAGCCAAAGCCCTCCTCCGCCACGACGGCGCTTACAGCTGGAGGACGAGCTGAACGAGCTCTATCGCTCATACACCAGCGGCGAAATCTCACGAGGAATATCAGGCGAAGCGTCGAGCGCTGCTCTCACAACCACGACGCGGATTCTAGACGCCTGACCAAGCTCCTAGATGTGGTCTGTCACCTCTTGCACCTTGATCACCTTGGTGCCGGCCAGTTTGTCGTGCCAGGCCTCGTGCTTGGGGTCCCAGATCACCCAGAGGTAGCCCAGCGCAATTGGAATCGCCGAGATGATCTGACAGATGTAGCGCACGATCGCCTCCCCGGGGGACAGAATGGCGCCGCCGTCCGCTTTTACTACCTTGAGACTCATCATCTTCTTACCGGGAGTCTGGCCGGTACTGCTCCAGAAGTACACCACGTATCCGGCGCCCAGCAAGAACGACAGCAGGCTGCCTATGGCCCCGCCAATCAGCAGCGAAAAGATCACGTTCGGGATCAATAGGATCAGGGCGTCAATTAAGACGGCGATGAAGCGGTCCACGAAGCCGGCGCAGACGGTGTCTCGGGTCACGGTTGCTTGCATGCAGCACTCTCTCCACTAGCCTCGTGGCGCTATCGCAATTGAGCGCATCTTGTAGGCCAGCGAGCAGACTGTCAACGACACGCCTGACCCTAAGCATTGCCCGTGCTAATATCGCGGCGACTGAACTCGACGGAGACACCGATGCTCAAGCGAATCCTCCTGGCCCTCCCTTACGTCGTCCTCGGCGTCATCGCCTCTACCCAGATGGCGATGGCCTCGTTTGACCCGACGCGTGACGAACTGTCCATCGGCACTTTCTTCGTCGCCCTGGGCCTGATGGTCTTCCTGACCATCGTCTACGCCATCGTCGCCTTCCTCGGCATCAACAAGCCCGGCGAGGTCTACATCCCGGACCACGCCCACGACCACCGCTACGCCCACCTACACCACGACGAGCACTAAACGAGCTGCGAGCTACAAGCAGATCGCTTCGAGCTGCGACTCCTCTCGGGAGCCCAACCACCCTACCGAACCCGCATTCCCGTTCGTCCTGAGCTTGTCGAAGGACGCGAAACGCCTTTAGGCCCTACATTCGCCCCCAAACCACAGCCTGCAACGTGAAACACCGCTCATCCTGAGGCCCTCGAAGGATGCGACGTCGCACTGCACCTCAACGTGCCGATCACCAGCGCCTGTTCTGGCCGAGACCACCGGTGCGCATGAAACGCCCCCTCACCCACTGACTTGCACGCTTGTACGATCCCACACGATGACCCTCTCCCTCGAGGGAGAGGGCGAGTTGGTACGTCGCTGCGGAATGCCTGTGATCCTGGGTGAGGGGGCCTCAGATGCGCAAGGCAGCACTTCGCGCGAGAAGAAACGCCGTAGGGGCGCACAGCCGTGCGCCCCTACGATCGCCCCATGCGCTTGCGGTCATCCCGAAGTCACATCCAGCGTCTTTGCCGTTTGCCGTCTTGCCCTTTGCCGCGACGCAGTTGCCCTACCGCACTCGCACGAACTTCTGCAGCGAGTGGCAGCCGGGACGGTACATCGTGCCCTCGTAGGAGGTCTGGCTGACCTCGCCGACGTAGATGTCGCCGTGGGAGTCGACCCAGATGCCGTGCGGCGATGTGAAGTGCCCGGGCGAGCACGGGTCCGCGTCGTTCGGGGTGCCGCCGAAGGATCGATATCACCTTGCCGGACATGTCGCGTACCGTCATGCGGGCGAGGCGATCCTCCTCCCACAGCTTGCCGGTGAGCGAGTAGTGGTCCTTGAAGTAGTTCATCTCGCCGATGATCACGGTGTCGTCCTGAATGCACAGGTCGCCGGTGCGCATGATGTCCTGGTCCCAGGTCTCCAGCCACTCGCCGTCCGGCGTGAAGATCTGCACGCGCTCGTTCTCACGGTCGCAGACGAAGACGCGGCCGTCGGTGTGCACCCAGACGCTATGCGGCAGATTGAACTCGCCCTTGCCGGTGCCGGGCTGCCCCCAGGAGCGCACGAGCGTTCCGTCCGGCTTGAACTGGTGGATGCGCGCGTTGCCGTAGCCGTCCGAGATGTAGAGGTCGCCGTTCGGGGCGACCGACAGGCGCGTCGGGCGGTTGAACGGCGCCCCGCCGTACTTGATCGTGTCGAGGCGCGTCGACTTGCTGCGGTCATAGCCCGTGTCGGAGGGTTCGCCGGTGCCAAAGACCTGCAGGACCTCGCCGTCCAGCGTCGTCTTGTGCACGAAGCAGCCGAAGTCGTCCACCAGGTAGATGATGTCGTCGACGATCGTGATGCCGTGCGGCCGGTTGTAGACGCCCTCGCCCCACGACTTGAGGAACTTGCCCTCGCGGTTGTAGACGAGCAACGGGTGCTCGCCGCGATTGAACACGTACACGTTGTCCTGCGAGTCGGTCGCCACGCCCGCGACGTCGCCGTGCTCCCAACCCTCCGGGATCTGCTCCCAGCCCTCGTGCAGCTCGTAACGAAAGTCTCCCTGCCCCACAACAGCCATTCGATATGTCCTTCTAGTTACACGTGATTGATACGCGCCGATTCTACGCCGATGGCGTCATCCGCGAACGAGACGGACGCACACATCGTCTGCATCATGACGCATCATGATGCAGACGATGCTAGAATAGGCGCATGAGAACGACGATCGATCTGCCAGAGGATCTTCTTCGTCAAGCCAAGGCAATCGCGCATGACAGATCCTGCACCATGAGCGAGGCCGTCGCCTGGCTCATGCGACGCGGCCTGGGCGAGGGTTCCGACATGCCAGAGATCGGAGTCAATCCCGTCACGGGGCTACCCTCAATTCGCATTGGTCGGATCATCACGTCCGAAGACGTGAAGCAACTTGAAGACGAAGAGTGACGGTCCTCCTTGACGGTAGCGTGCTGGTCGCGCTCAGCGTCCCTGAACATGTTCATGCCAGCTACGCCGACCAATGGTTTGCAGGACTTCAGGATTCATTCGCGACATGTCCGATTACGCAGGGAACGTTGATCCGATTTCTGCTGCGGAACGGAAAGAGCATGCAGGAGGCGTTGACCGTTCTTGCCGGCTTCACTGACCTTCCACACCACACCTTCTGGCTGGATGACATCCCCTATAACGCGGTGCGACTGGCTGGAATCGTCGGTCATCGACAAGTCACCGACGCCTACCTCGCCCAGCTAGCTCGACACCAGAATGGACGCCTGGCCACGTTCGATAACGGCCTGGCCGCGCTGCACAGTGACGTCGCTGAGCTGATCCCAGTACTTCCTTAAGCTAGCTCGCCAACCCCTCGGCCGAGATCGACACGATCTTCCAGCCGGCGCCGAAGTCCTTCCAGGACGCCTTCGCCACGATGTCCTGCGCGCTCGTCTTGAACCGCACGACGAAGCGCTGCTCGTCGCCGGCCGTCTCGCGCGACTCGATTTCGTAGCTCGTAGGCGTCGGCAGCATCGAGATGTTGGCGCCCATCGTCATCGCCTCGTTCATCGCCTCGGGGCTGAGGTCCTGCATCGCCGTCATCACGTCGCCGACGAGGATGGCGTCACAGGCCCTCCGCATCGCGTCTTCTGCTGTGCCCTGCGTCATGCCTGCCCCGCTTTCACCACTTTGTAGAACCGATGCCGCCCCAGTTTCACGATGGCGCCTTCGCTGAGGCCAACCTGCGCCTCCGAAAGCTTCACGTCGTCGACGCTGATACCGCCCTGCTGCACGAGACGCCGCGCCTCGCCCCGGCTCCCAACGAGACCCGACTCCGAAAGCAGCAAGGTGATGTCGACCTCCGCCCAACCGTCGCCGTTGAGGTTGACAGGCAAGTCCTGGGTCTCGCCGGGTTGCTGACGTTGCTGGAACACGCGCTCGAACTCGGCCTGGGCGCCGTCCGCCGCCTCTTCGCCGTGCAGCATCGCCACGATCGTGCGAGCGAGGCGCTTCTTCGTGTCCATCGGATGCATCGATCCGTCCGCGATGCCCTTCTCGATCGCCAGCAGTTCCTCGCCGGGCACGTCGGTGAGCACCGTGAAGTAGTTCAGGATCAGGTTGTCCGTGATCGACATCAGCTTGCCGTACTGCTCCGCCGGCGCCTCGTCGATCAGGATCGAGTTGCCGGTTGACTTCGACATCTTCAGGGCGCCGTCCGTGCCGATGAGCAGCGGACAACATATTGCGACCAGCGGTCGCACGCCCTTCGCACGCTGCAGGTGGCGGCCCGCCATGATGTTGAACAGCTGATCGACGCCGCCGACCTGGACGTCCGTCTCCATCGTGAAGGCGTCGTAGGCCTGCATGAGCGCGTAGACGAACTCGTGGATGTAGAGCGGCTTGTGCTCATCCAGGCGCTTGCGGAACGTCTCATGCTCCAGGAACTGCGACACCGTGAAGTTCGAGGCGATATCGACCACGTCCTTCAGCGCCAGGGGCGCCAGCCAGTCGCCGTTGCGCCGCACGACCGTCTTCTCGGGGTCCAGCACGCGGTAGGCCTGCTTGAGCCAGTCCTGCATGTTCGCCTCGACCTGCTCCGTCGTCAGCATCTGGCGCGCCGAGGTCTTGTCGCTGGGGTCGCCGATGACGGCCGTCATCGTGCCCATGAGGAAGGTCACCTCGTGGCCGAAGCGCTGGAACTGTCGCAGCTTCAGCATCGGCACCAGGTTGCCCAGGGTCAGGCCGGTGAAGGTCGGGTCGAAGCCGGCATACACGCGGAGAGGCCGTCCCGTGGACAGCAACTCCCGCAGGTCCTCCTCCATCGTGCGCTGGATGTTCGCGTCGCCGTACTCGACGCCGCGCATCAACACACTCATCTGCTCCTCGACCGACGCTGTGATCTTTGCCATCACCAGCCTGGTAGCTACCTCCATCTCGAATCAGGGTTAGACCCGACCAGTATAAGTGCGAACCCGCATAGAACCGGGAGCGCTGCTGGACGGAAGATCGGGATGGTGGAGTGGGATCGATGCGATCCCAGCCCTTAACGCACGACCCTCCTCACCTCAACCAGTAAGGAACTACGGGCTTGACCGCTCCAGCCGCCGTCCGATCCACCAACCCGCGACAGCCCCAGCGACTGCCAGCAGGAGGATCAGGTTGAACAAGAATCCCTGGAGCTCCCTGAGCCAGTCCGTCCGATCCTCCAGCACCGGATTCAGCCACAGGTAGAGCACGTAGCCGATTACGATTCCTGCACCGGCTCCAACGATCGCGAGGATGATGTGCCATTGCGAACGCATCCCGGCGTGCACTCGATGCCGAGCTAGCCCGCGTCGGCCGTCAGGATCTCCCGGGAGCGCGCGACGTCGTTGTTCATCGCCTCCAGCAGGGCATCGAGACTTTCGAACTTGAGCTCGGGGCGCAGGTGCTCGACGAGTTCGATGCGCAGGATCTGGTCGTAGAGGTCACGATCGAAGTCGAAGATGAAGGTCTCGACGCTCGGCTTTTCGCCCTCGAACTGGGGCCGCACGCCGATGCTCGTCGCGGACTGCAGCTTCTCGTCGCCGCCACTTCCGTGTAAATAGGCCCACGTGGCGTAGACCCCGAAGGCGGGCAGGGCACGGTCGGCCGTGACGCCGATATTCGCCGTCGGGAAGCCCAGCGTGCGCCCGCGATGGTCACCGTTCACGACGGGACCGCGTATCGAGTAGTAGCGCCCGAGCTGTCGCGAAACGCTGGCGAGGTCGCCTTCTTGCAGGGCGCGCCGAATCGCCGTGGCACTGACGGCGGCTTCCTGCCCCGTCGTCAGCGGCGCCGGCATGACCTCGACCGCGAAGCCCAGCTCCTCGCCGAGCGCCTGCATGCCCTCCGGCGTCGCCTCGCGGTTGCGCCCGAAGGCGTTGTCGGGGCCCATGACGAGCAATCGCAGGTCCAACGACTCCCGCAGCATGGTCACGAACGCCCGCGGCGAAAGCTCGGCCAGCTCCGACGTGAAGGTCAGCGGCGCCACCAGCTCCAGGCCCAGGCCCTTCAGCAGCTCCAGGCGCTCTTCCAGGCTCGTCAGGTACTGCATCGGCTCGTGGGGACGCAGGACGCGCACGGGGTCCGGGTACAGCGTCACGGCGCCGGGCTCCAGCCCCAACGCCCGCGCGCGCTCGATGAGGAAGCGCACCAGGTACTGATGCCCCAGGTGCACGCCATCGAAATTGCCGATCGTCAGCGCCGTGCCGGTGCCGACTTGGAAGCGCTGCAGTTCTTGTCGCGCAAGCTCACTCACGACAACAGGGTAGCGAGGAACCGGGGAACAAGGAACAGAGCCGGTTGGCACCTCTGAGATCCTGAAGAGTCCCGGCCCGCCAGGAGCGGCGGTCCAGCGAGGTCCTTGCTATACACAAACACGGGCGAACCGACAAACTAGACGTAGCGATGAACGAGCCCTTCCCACGCCTCGACGATCCGCCACCCGAAACACCCCGGGCGATCTGGGGCTTCAAGTACATGTTCATCTGTATCGTCATCGTGCTCGTCGCGCTCGTCGTGATCACCACGGCGATCGTCGGACCCTTCGTCGCCGCTTACGGCGATAACGCGCCGGAGACGCTCACCGCCAACAGCTTCGCCAATCTGGCATGGAACGCTTCCATGATCGTCTCGGTGCTCTACTTCGTGCGGAGAGCTGGAGCCAGCACGCGCGACCTGGGTCTGACCATCCCCGAAGGCTCCTCGTTGCTGCGCATTATCGGCCTGGCCGTCGCGACCTTTCTGGTCATGTACATCCTCATCGCCATCTACACCCAGGCGATCAGCGTCTTCGGCTTCGACTTCCTCGAGCCCAGCCAGCAGGTACCCGACGAGTTCTACGACTCCGACATTGCCCTGGCTATCCTCGGCATTGCTATCGTCATCAGCGCCCCGATTACCGAGGAGATCTTCTTCCGCGGCTTCCTGTTCGGCGGCACCAGACCGCGGACCGGCGCCCTCGTTGCCGCCCTGATCACCGGTTTCATCTTCTCACTGGCCCACTACAACCTGGGGCTGATCATCCCCTTCACGGCCATCGGCGCCGTGCTCGCGCTGTCCTACCAGCGCACCGGCACCCTCTTCGTGCCCATCGGCGCCCACTTCCTGTTCAACCTCGTCTCGTTCTCCATCCTCGTCTTCGTCCCAGACGCCAGACCGTCTTAGGACAGCGGCTCACGCAACCAGCAACCTTGACGCTGAACACTTCGAAAGCACCACCAACAGTTCATGTCATTCTGACGAAGGAAGAATCCAGCCCCACGCCGAGACGCTCCCGGTGCGCTCGTACTCCGTCGCGCGGCGTCACCAGCAGGCGGTTCAAAGCGCCCAACCCGCAAAACGAACGCCATCGGAGACGCACTTCGAAGACCGGTACCAGCTAGCGCCTCAAAGTGACATAACGACGCACCCAGCCCAGGCGCGGGGCACCTACGAGCCCTCGCTTAACTCCCGCAGCTTCTGCGCCATCTTGCGAGCGGCGATGCCTCGGTGGCTCACTTCGTTCTTCTCTGCGGCGCTAAGCTGCGCCATCGTCATGCCACGCTCCGGCAGCACGAACACAGGGTCGTAGCCGAAGCCACCATCACCCGATGGCGCCGTCGCGATCACGCCTTCACACGTACCCTCTTCCTCCAGCACAAGGCCATCGGGCAGCACGACGACGATTACAGCCCGGAACCGAGCCGTACGCTTGCGCTTCGAGACCTCCAGCACGGACGTGAGCAGCAGCGCGATGCGCTCATCCTGGTCTCGACCGTCCCAACCGTTGAGGTGATGCAGCGGCCCCGGCTCACCATCGAGGGCATCGACCTCCAGGCCGGAGTCGTCGGCCAACGCCGCGAGCCCGGATGCGCGCGAGAACGCCTCGGCCTTGAGGCGGGCGTTCTCGGCATACGTCTGGCCGGTCTCGTCCACGTCGACGCTGACGCCGACGTCATCGGGCGCGACGACCTCCCAGCCGCAGTCACCCAGGAGATCTCGCAGCTCGGTCACCTTGTCGGGGTTGTTGGTGGCAATCAGCAACCGGGGCGGGGTCATTTGTTACGTTTCCCTTCGCGATTTCTTAACGTCGCGCATGCTTCGCCCGACCTTGTTCGCAAGGGTATGATAGCGGGTACATCTATCGACCCCCGCGGGAGTGATTAACAGGAGACTGTCATGGGAAACGCAGCTGATCTCGCCCAGATTGCCAACGCCCTCGTTGCGCGAGAAAAAGGCATCCTAGCCGCTGACGAAAGCTCCGGCACTATCAAGCGTCGCTTCGACGCCATCAACGTCGAAAATACCGAAGAGAACCGCCGAGACTACCGCGAGCTTCTGTTCCGCACCGAAGGGGCTGAGAAGTTCGTCTCCGGCGTCATCCTCTTCGACGAGACGATCAAGCAGAACGGCGCCGACGGCACACGGCTCGTCAAGGTCCTCCAGGACCGCGGCGTCATCCCCGGCATCAAGGTCGACGCGGGCGTCACGCCCCTCGCCGGTGCCGAGGGCGAAGTCGTCACCCAGGGCCTCGACGGCCTGCGCGAGCGCTTCAAGGACTACTACGACCTCGGTGCGCGCTTCAGCAAGTGGCGCGCCGTCATCCCGATCGGCGCGGGCATCCCGACGCCCTACGGCATCGAGGCGAACATGCACGCCCTCGCGCGCTACGCCGCCCTCAGCCAGGAAGCCGGCATCGTCCCGATCGTCGAGCCCGAAGTGCTGATGGACAACAGCGCCGGCGGTGCCGTGGGCGACCACAGCATCGAGCGCTGCTACGAGGTCACCACCGCCGTGCTGAATGAGCTGTTCAACCAGCTCAAGCGCCAGAAGGTCATCCTCGAAGGCACGCTGCTGAAGCCGAACATGGTGCTCTCCGGCAAGTCGGCGTCCAACCGCGCCCCGGCCGACAAGGTCGCGGAGATGACGGTCGATTGCTTCATGCACACCGTCCCGGCCGCCGTCCCCGGCATCGTCTTCCTCTCCGGCGGCCAGGGCGACGACGAGGCGACACAGAACATGAACGCCATCGCCGTCGAGGGCCAGAAGCGGGGCGCGCCCTGGCAGCTCAGCTACTCCTTCGGCCGCGGCCTCCAGGCTGCACCCCAGAAGGCGTGGGAGGGCAAGAAGGAGAACGTCAAGGCCGCCCAGGAGGCCTTCTACCACCGCGCGATGGTCACCAGCGCCGCCCGCGAAGGCAAGTACTCCACGGCAATGGAGAAGTAGTACAGCCCTACGGGTGCGCGATGAGTCGCGCGTCAGTGCAGATACGAGAGGCCGTCCATCGTGGACGGCCTCTTGATTTACCCCTCCCTCGGTCCCTCCCCGCTGGCGGAGAGGGAGGCGCGCCCTCTGCAGGCTCGAAACGTCGGTCTGTTGTCGACAGCCCCACACCCAGGATCAAATGCATTTCAAGTGCTTAGCTAACTCGACCCTCTCCCTCGGGGGAGAGGGCGGCGTGATCAGACGCTGCAGAGTCCAACGCCGCGGGTGAGGGGGCACCCCAATTACTCGACACGCTCTCTTCCCAAAAGCAGCGCGATCCCAGCGTCTCGATAGCCAGTACTGCCTTCGCATCCTTCGCGAGCCGCAGGATGAGCGGTCCGAAACGACGACGAGCCCCTGCCCATCTGGTCATTGCGAGGAGGCGCCGGCCGACGAAGCAATCTCGCATCGTGTACCAGGGCTACATGCGCTTGACGTAGCCGCCCCTTCTGAGCGCACGACACCCCGTACATCCCGCGTGAGATTGCCACGGCCCGTCTGAGGTCGGGTCTCGCAATGACCAGGTGGTAGGAGGCACCGGTCTTATCAGAAGAGCCGGTGCAGGCGCGCAGGCCAAAGCGCATCAAGCGGCATGCGCCACGGTAACGACAGCAACGCGAAGTCGGGCCGTCTACTCGCAGCTCGAAGCTAAGAGCTCGCAGCCAAAAGCTCGCGCCCTACTCTACGAAGCGCACCTTGTTCAGGCGCGAGAAGTCGTGCAGGCTCTCGATCCAGCGGATGGTGCCGGAGCGGGAGCGCATCACCAGCGACTGCGTGGACGCACCGCTGGCCGTCGTCGTGACGCCTCGCAGGAGCTCACCCGTGCTGGCGCCGGTGGCCGAGAAGAAGACGTCTTCGCCGCCGACCAGCCCGTCGGTGGTGTAGACGTGCTCGAGGTCGACGCCCGCGTCGAGTGCCTGCTGGCGTTCGACGTCGTCGCGCGGCCACGCCTTGCAGAGGATCTCACCGCCCGTGCAGCGAATCGCCGCGGCCGTGATCACGCCCTCCGGCGAGCCGCCGATGCCCAGAAGCACGTCGACGCCGCTGTTGGGAAGCGCTGCCTGAATGCCGCCTGCCACATCGCCGTCCGAGATCATCTTCACGCGCGAACCGGCCTCACGCACCTCGCGCAGAAGGTCTGCATGGCGGGGCCGGTCCAGCATGATCACGGTGACGTCCTCGATGCGCTTGCCGAGGGCCTTGGCGATCTTCTGGAGGTTGTCCTTGACCGGCGCTTCAATGTCGATCACGCCGCGGGCCTCAGGCCCAACGGCGATCTTGTTCATGTAGAAGACGTTGCCGGGAATGTTCATCGTGCCGCGGCTGGAGAGCGCGATGACCGCGATGGCGCCCGGAAGGCCCTTCGAGAGCAGCGTCGTCCCGTCGATAGGGTCGACCGCGATGTCCATCTCGGGACCGGTGCCATCGCCGACATGCTCACCGTTGTAGAGCATCGGCGCTTCGTCCTTCTCGCCCTCGCCGATGACCACGACGCCCTGCATGCCGACGCCATCGAGCACGTGGCGCATGGCATCGACGGCGGCCTGGTCGACCAGCTCCTTGTCGCCTCGTCCCATGTACTGCACGGCGGACATCGCCGCTGCTTCGGTGGTGCGGACGAGTTCCATTGCCAGGTTGCGTTCGATGGGCTGCCGTTGGGATGTAGTCACGAGGGTCCTCCGGCGCAGGAATTTCAGCTCAGCTTAAGCTGGCGCGCGGCTTAGAGCTTGCCGCGAAGACCGCTCAAGGACAAGTGCTCAAAGGTTTCTCTTTGACGATTCGCATGCCGGTCAGCCCGATACGCCGAGCTCGCGATGCTGTAGCGCGATGCGAGAGTCGGCGATGGCGCTAGGCCTCTAGACGTCGAAGCCCTCACGCCGCCGGAACTCTTCGCGCTCGGCCTGCTCTTCGCCGTGCTGCTCCTCGGCGTCTTTCGTAAGCTCGAGCTGTTCTTCGACAGCCTCGCTCAGGCGCTTGCCGTACTCCTCCGCCGACTTCGGGATCCGGGCGTCCATGACCTCATCGAGCATGGCGTAGTGGTTGTCGCCGAGATAGTGCAGGGGCTTCAAGTCGTTGTCCTTGAGCAGCCAGTGATCGTCGAACGCCTCGTCGTCCGCCTGCACCGCGACAACTCGACCGACGCAGAGCAGGTGGTCGCCCATCTCGATCATGTCCTGCAGGGCGCACTCGACCCAGCCGACGCAGCCTTCCAGCAGCACCGTGTTGAGCAGGCGAGACCGGAAGGTCGGCAGCTTGGTCAGCTCCAGCTTGTCGAAGCCGGCCCCGGACAGGCTGCCGAGGTACTGCACGTGGTGCAGCAGCTCGCGCGAAGGGATGTTGAGGGCGAACTCGTCCGTCTTGCGGATCACGTCCGCCGAATAGCGTGACGGGTGCACCGCGATGCCGATCAGCGGCGGCACGATGCTCAGCACCATGGAGTAAGCCACGGGAAACACGTTGTGCGTCCCCTTGTAGCTGGTCGAGACCAGCATCACCGGGCCGCCCGTCAGCAATCGCCGCGCATCGAGTTCATCCAGGCTACGTCTCATACGTCGATTGTCGCACGAGCATCGCACCGAAACGCAGCGGGCCCGAGGTCCGAATCACCTCAGGCACCCCCGTGTTGTCATCCTGAGCGGAGCGAAGGATCAAGACGGCCAGGACAGGACTACGAAGCGCATCCGGGACGGCGCCCCGTCCAAGGCAGCAGGTGTGCAACATTGGTCATTGCGAGGCCCGACCCAAGGAGGGCCGTGGCGATCTCACGCCGTGCATAGACTGTCTGTCGCCAGAAGCGACTGCCGCTCCTGCGCAAGAACTCCTGGTACCCGGCTGCGGGATTGCCGCATCGGCTATCGCCTCCTCGCAATGACCATGTTGGAGCGTCATCAGGGCGCACGACGCCGAGGTGAGGACACCTCGGCTACGGCATTACGCGACGCACTCGCGCGGTCTCCGCATCTACCGGTGCGCGTCCGCCTCGTCGCGCATCAGCGCGAGGTAGTCGTCCATCGTCTTCCCGGGCTCGTCGACGAAGTGCTCCGGCAGCACCTGCAGCTCTCGCACGCGGTCGAGGCGAAAGGCGCGAAAGTCCTCTCGCAGCTCGCACCACGCCGAGGAGGGTCCAGCGGTTGCCGAAGAACGCCAGGCCCAACGGGCGCACGGTGCGCTGCGTCTCGGCGTCGCCGGCGTCTCGATACGCCATCCAGGCCTTCGAGCGCTCGTCGACGGCCACGCGCAGCAACCCGAGGCGCTCGACCACGGCCGTGTCGACCATGAAGCCCGGCGCGTAGAGCCTCGATTCGACCAGGCGCTCTCGCAGCGGGTCGGGCAGGGCGACGCTGATGCGGTCGAGGGCGGACTGGGCCGCTTTCGCCAGCTCCGGGTCGCCCCAGCTGCTGACGACGCGGGTGCCCAGCACCAACGCTTCGATTTCGGTTCTCGTAAACATCAGAGGTGGCAGGTCGAAGCCTTTGCGCAGCACGTAGCCCACGCCGGCCTCACCCTCAATCGGCACGCCGGAGAGGACGAGGTCGCGGATGTCGCGGTAGACCGTCCGTTCCGAGACCTCCAGCGACTCCGCAAGCACCGCCGCAGTCGTTACCCGGTGTTTACGGATGAGCTGGATGATCTGGAACAGACGGTCCGCCCGTCTCATCGCTGCGCTACTCCTCGACCATCGCTAGACGGCCTCGCTCGGCCGGTCCTGCGACAGCTCCAGCAGGAAGCAAGGGCTCCCCGTTGGCCCCTTGACGCCGAACACCTTGCCGTAGCGGCATCTGACGCAGCGGCAGCGTCACCTCCGCCGACTTCGGCAGCGCCGCGAAGGCCTTCTCGGCGTCCTCGACCAGCCAGTACAGCTCTCGCTCCTTCACACCGCCCAGAGGCTCATCGCTGGCGATCGCGAAGTTCTGGAACTGCACGTACGTGGGATGCTTGCGCTCGACTTCGAGGCCGATCACGTCGGTGTAGAACCGCGTCGCCCCTTCGATGTCGCTGACGTACTCGATAGCAAACCCGAACTGCGGGCTCATGAGTGCGCCTCGGTAGCGCCCGCCGGGACATTCGCGGGATCGAACGACATGAGCTGGCCGTAGTTGCCGTCCGGGTCGACAAAGGTCGAGAAGACGCCGCCCCAGAACTCCTGGCCCTCCTTGCGGATAAAGGGCACGCCCAGTGCCTCCAGGCGCTCGCGCTCCGCCTTCACATCCTCCACCGTGAAGCTAAACAGGTAACGGTGCGGCTCCTTCGCCGGCCCGTGCGTCTCGCTGTGACCGTCGATCATGAACATGGCGCTATCGCCGATGAGGAAGCCGCCTGAGTTCAGGTCGACGTCCAGGCCGATGACGTCGTGGTAGAACTTGTGCAGCGCTTCCGGCTGCTCGCTCGTGATGTTGAAGATCAGCTGGGTTGGTTTCATGTTCTCCTCCTCGAAACTCTGTCGATGAACCGAGTCTAGGAGGCCGCTGCTGACATCATTCTGTCAGTAGCACCCGATGATTTCGCGTCATTGCTGACAGCGTCTTGTCAGGAAGTGGCAGCTACCAGTCTACATGTGCCCGAGGCGACCTCGCACCAGCGCGATCGACGCCACGCACGCCGTCTCGACCCGCAGCACGCGCTCACCGAGGTGCACGAAGCGAAAACCGGCGTCCCGCAGCATCACGCGCTCCGTCTCCGTCCAGCCGCGCTCCGGCCCGATCGCCAGCGTCACCGGCGCCGCCATCTCGACGCCGCCCAGCGCTTCCGGCGACTCGTAGTTGTCCAGCGCTAGCCGTGAGCCCCCCGCTTCGATGCCACCGATGACCTCGCGGAGGCCCTTGCCCCACGTCACCGACCGGCAGCCGCGTCGAGAACGCCTGCTCGGCGCCCGCGATGACGTGACGCCGCCACTCGCCGCTGTTCCAGAGCCGGCTCTGCGCGTACCCCGGCTCGCCGCGCTCGCTGGTGACGAAGTCCATTGCCCGCACGCCCAGCGCCGTCGCCTCTTCGAGGACCTTGCGCGCCGTCTGCGGCCTCGGCAGGCCGACGATGAGGGTTATCGGCTCCAGCGCCGGCGGCTCCTCGCCCCACTCGAAGCGCAGGTGCAGGCCAGGCGCTCATCGATTGCCTCGACCGTCGCCTTGCCGCGCGGCCCATCGATCAGCCCGGCATCGAAGCTCTCGCCCACACGACGCCGCAGCACCTCCAGCACATGGCGCGCCCGCGGGTCATCGATGGGCAGAGGCCGCTGCGTCTCAGGCAGCTCGAAGAGGATGAGGTTCATGAGTGCAGATTACAGAGTTCAGGGTGCAGGCGATCCGAGCAATCGCAGTGCGCCAGGTGATCGGCGATGCAAAGGCTTCTATCTCGACAACTCGCCGGAACGCGTGCACTCTGCACTCTGCGCTCTGCCTTGCCCTACGCCTCGCGCGCCACGAGCACGACCTGGAGCTGGATGTCGTCCTCCGCCTGCGCAATCGGCACGCTGGGCGGCGACATGCCAAAGTCCTGAAATGCGATCGTGAGGTCCGCCACAGCCGTCAGCGTATCGCCGGCCTGGCGCGCCTTCACGGTCCAGGTGACCGGCTTCGAGATCTCGCGCACCGTGAGGGTGCCGGAGATCGTCATCTCCACCTCGGTGTCCTCGACGTAGTCCGCCGGGAAGCCGGACACGTCCTCGATAACGAAGGTCGCGTACTGGAACTGGTCCGTGTTCAGCGTGTTGCGCTTGATGTAGTTGTCGCGCATGCCCTCGTCGCTCTTCAAGGTCGAGAGGTCGACCCGGAACGAAGACTCTGCCGCGTCCGAGAGACCACCGTCCGTCAGGTAGACGTCGCCGTCGATGGTGCTGGTCGTGCCCACGGCGTTGGTCTTGAGCCCGCGCAGGCTCTCACGCACCACGTACTTGGCCTCGGACTCATCGGGCACGATGACGAAGTGCCTCACGCCCTCCGGCGACACGGCCCCGGTACTACCGCTGCTGCTCTCGGTAGGGCTGACGTCGGGACCGGACGACCCGGTGGCGCCTGTCGCTCCGCTAGCGGTCGATGCGCTCGGCGTGATCAAGGGCGCTTCCGTGGCCAGGTTGGGGTCGTCGCTGCGCAGGAGTTGGATAACGACGATGGCGACGACAGCGAGGACAACAACGCCAACGATAGCACCGGCGATCTTGACTGGCTTCTTCATACTCTCTCCCATAATGAAAGACAGGCACGACAAATCGCGCCCGTCCGATCCGCATACGCGGCAGTACTGTGCACAAATGTATGCGAATCACGGCACGAGAAGAGTTAAGAGAGTTCTAAACCTACGCATTGCCCTTGGCAGATGCCAGCGCTATGCCTATGGCAATGCCCAAAGCCACGCCGATCGCAATATTGCCCAGAACAGCGCCAAGGGCGACGCCGACAGCGACACTAGCACCTAAAGCGGTGTCAGCCTTGCACTTCATAGCCCAGGCTCCCCACTAGGCGCGCTCCAGGTACTCGCCTGAGCGCGTGTCCACCTTGACGCTGTCGCCGGTGTTGAGGAACAACGGCACGTTGACCGTGAACCCGGTCGTTAGCCGCGCCGGCTTCGTGCCACCCTGGGCCGTATCGCCCTTGAACCCCGGGTCCGTCTCGACGATCTCGAGCACGACCGCGGCGGGCAGCTCGACGCTGATCGCCTCTTCACCGTAGGTCAGCACGGAGCATTCATCGTTCTCGCGCAGGTAGTTGAGAGCGTCACCGATACGGTCCTTGCCGATCGCGATCTGCTCATAGGTCTCATTGTTCATGAAGTAGTAGAGACCGCCGTCCTCGTACAGGAACTGCGCGGGCTGGCGCTCCACTCGAGCGCGCTGGAACCGGGCGCCGGAGTCATACGTCTGCTCGATCGTGTGACCGGCACGCACATCTCGCAGCTTCAGCTTCACCTTCGCGCCGCCCCGACCCGTCTTGTTGTGCTCCCAGTCGACGATGCTGTACAGGTTGCCGTCGATTTCTATGGTCAGACCCTTGCGCAGGTCGCCGCTGTCAATCATCTAGGAAGTCCTCCGAAAGAGCCTCAAGTTGCCCCACTATAACGAGGGGGTGGTCTTTGCGACCACCCCCTCGAGGTTACCTGACCGGAGATTAGAAGCTTAGGCCCGGTTGCGGACCGTCACCACTGCACCGGCGGCAAGGCTGCTGAGAAGCAGCGCGATGCCTGCCAGCATCATCCAGTTACCAGTCGAGGACTGGTCCTTCAGACCGGCGTCACCGGTGTTCGGCGGCGTAACGGTACCACCGCCACCACCGCTACCTGCGGCGCCAACGTGGATCACGCCCACCATGCCGGAATCGGCGTGCAGGGCGCAGATGTACTGGTAGGTCCCGGGCGTATCGAACGTCAGCGAGAACGTGTCGCCCACAACCGGCACCCCGATCGCGCCCGAGAGAGCCGGGTTAGCGATCAGACCCGAGTTCAGGAACTGACCCTGGGAGTAGTTCGACGTCACGCCGTCAGCCACAAACGGGCTGAAATCAGCGGGCGGCGGGCCGGGGATGAAGGTCACCGTGTGAGGGGTGAACGAGTTGTTGTCCCACGTCACCGTGTCACCGGCACCGATGTTGAGCTCGACAGGGGTGTAACGCAGCACGTCAACACCACCGCCCTCGTACGGCAGCGCCGGAGGGGTCGGGACGGTCCACTCCTGCGTACCACCGGCAGCGGCCTTCGGGCCGGGAACTACGATGGCATCAGCGGCCGCGAGGCCGAGCGCGATACCATCGTTCACCCGCTGCTGGATGCGGTCGGCATCAACAGGCGGCGTGAAGCCGTCCACCACCGTCACGGTCACTTCCATACCGGGGTGAATCGTGCAGAAGAAGGTGAACTGGCCCTTCTGCTCGAAAGTCACGGAGAAGGTGTTGCCCCCGGCTGCGAACATGCCGGAACCGGCGAACAGGCCTGAGCTAAACGTCTCAGAGCCATCGAACGACGCAGCAGCGCCGGCGTTCTGGGCGCCTTCGGGGTCGCCGATCGCGCCACTACCCGTCACGAACGCGACCGAGTGCGGCTCCGAGTACGGGTTTGTCCACGTCACCGTGTCGCCGACGTTCACGGCAACGGTATCGGGCGAGAACACGTTCACAGCGATTCCGGCGTCACCGCCGCCCGCCTGAACATTCACTTCCTTAGCTGCGCTTACCTTGCTGCCATCGTTGGCAACCAGTCCAGCGCCGGCTATCAACAGGGCCGTCATCGTCAGGACGACTGGCTTCCACCATCTATGTCCTCTCACGACTTCTTACTCCTTCTTAACTAGCTATCCCGAGTTACTAGGGAATCCTAGCCACGTCGCGTCCCCAACGCCAGATGGCTGAGGCGAATTAGGAAATATTTAGGGACCTAATTTCTTAGCCGGTTCACGATTCTTGAACGCTTTTCAGCGTACCTTCAGTTGGCCCCTGGAAGTCGTCCTCCCTCCTACCGTTCTGAAAGGCATCTATCAGCCACTGACCATCCGAATTACGAGTCAGGACCATCGTGAAGGAGCCGTCAATTTCATGCGGCGCACCGTCAGTCGAGAACACGTTGTGACTGGTGGCATGTGCGAGCGCCACGCCAGGCGCAAGTTGGCGAACCTGGGTGACTTCCATAGAGATGCGGCTGCCTTCGCGATAGAACACCGCCCAGACTTGCGCGTGCAACTTGGCATTCTCATCCCGAGTTAGCTGCAGCATTTGCTGGCCGTTGATCGCAACGTAGTCATGCGTAGGACAGAAGGCGGAGCTGAAGATCTCACTATCCTGGCCGTTCCACCCGTCGACCAGTCGCTGCAAGACTTGGCGAATCGCCGCCTCTTCCCGTGCCGGCTCGTTCGCAGCTACCATCGTGTAATCTCCTCAGGCTAATGGAAACAACCGCTACAGAGGCACCAAGCGCTTCGCTCGAGTGATCATCACGAGCGAGCGAGAGCACAGTACCATAATTTAGAACGTTGTTCTATAAAATGGAGCAGTGATGCCAGAGACTCCCAGCATCCCACCCGGTATCGTCCGGCTGCGAGAGCAGCATCAGGCAACAACGCGAGAGACCATCCTGCGGGCCGCGCGCACGCTTTTCGCCGAGCACGGCTACGAGGCGACTACTGTCAGACTGATCGCCCAGCAGTCGGGTGTCGCCGTCCAGACCCTCTACGGCGCCTTCGGGTCGAAAGCGGGCGTCCTCGCCGGCCTCCCCGACCTTATCGACGAAGAGGCGGAAGTCTACGACAACGTCGCAAGACGCGACCAAACCCAGGACCCGACAGAGCTGCTGGTCCTCCTCACGAATCTGGTACGCCGGGTGTGGGAGCGATGCGGCGACATCATCGACCTGCTCCAGGCCACCGCGGCTTCTCAGCCCGATCTCGCCGCTGCTCTCGGTGAGGGCATGAAGCGCCACCGCTTTGGTATCGAGTGGACAGTGCAGCGCATCGCTGAAGCCGGCAAGCTCAAGCAGGATCTCTCGATTGGGCGCGCCTCTGACATCGTGGAAGCAATGCTCACCCGTGATGTCTGCATCACCCTCGTGGAACAACGGGGCTGGAGCTTCGATGAGTATGAAGCCTGGGTCACCGCAACCCTGTTGACGCTGCTCTTGGAACCCTGATGTGCCTTCCTGCATGGCGCGCACGAGCAACCACAGCCGTGTCCAAGAGACGCCGGTGCGTGCACGAGGCCTTGAGACTAGTTAGAAGCCGCCGTGGCTGTGACCGCCCGACCCGGCTCCATGCGAGTGACCGAAGTGCGACCACGAGCTCTGCTGGCCCGGCGGCTTCGGCACCTCACCGCTTTCGCCGCGGCTGCTACCACCTTTGACGAAGGTTCCGGGCATCGTGAAGATGCGCTCGCATTCGCCGCCGTCCATGGGGCAGTAAGCTGGGTCCGTTGCCTTGCTTAACGGTCGCGAGACTTCGAACTCCATCCCGCACTCGCTACATCGGAAATCGTACAGGGGCATTCATGCATCCTAATCGCGACTAATTGCATTTGCAACGCTGCGCACTTAAGCTCAGAAACAAGCATCGAATCACACGAGAGGAACAACTTCGCATGAGTGTCCGTCTTCTGCTGGCTGCCGACGACTCTTTGCCCGCCGAAAGCCTAAACAGTTGCGCCGAGCTTTGCTCGACGCTCGCGACCGTTATTGGCGAGCCGGTCTACCTCGCTGCTCTCGACTCTAACACCCTCGATGACCTGAGGGCCTGGGTCCTGCTGAAGACCGAGGGCAACGGCCTGGAGGGCATGGAGCCCAAGACCATCTCGAGCGCGCCGATGAGCGCCGCCCCCTTCGTCTACCGCGACGACGGCCGGCCCGACTGGTCCGCGATGTGGCAGGGCTTCTGCGACCTCGCCCTCTACGGTGGCCCACCTCACCGCGGCGCCGACAACCCGGTCGAGGCCGAAGAGGCCGAGGGCGACGCGATGACCCTCAACGATGCCATCATGGAGATCCGCCGTGGCATCTTCGAGACCACCGGTCTGTTCTCCGAGCCGTCGCCGCCGAACTGGATGGCCGTCACCTGCCACTCCAAGCGCATGGCCGCCTGGATGTGCGCCGCCATCATCCTCGAGAACGTCGATGCCCGCTGCGAGGACGAGGTCCTCTACGTCCCCGCCAGCCCCGACTTCGAGCTGACGAACCAGATCAAGAGCGTGATCACCGTCATCGCAAAGGTCAACCACTACTGGCAGGCGCACGTCGCGGAGCAAGAGGCGCTCGCAGCCCAATAGGAGCGAGCAGAGCCACGAGCCACGAGCCCAACTTTACCGGCGTAGCCGAGGCGTCCCCGCCTCGGCGTCATCCGCCCGATGCGCCCTCTCACACCCACCACGACAGCCCTTCGTATCGCCCGATGCCTATCGAGACGCCCGCAATGGTCATTGCGAGGAGGCCTCAGCCGACGAAGCAATCTCACATCGTGCACCGACGCCGCGTACGCCCCGACGCCCGTCGAGTGTCTCAAGCGCATAATCCCCCGTACACGCGCGTGAGATTGCCACGGCCCTCCTTCGGTCGGGCCTCGCAACGACCAAACGGGTACCCCCGCCCGGTCCGCCTGCATCAGGCCCAACCCACAACCGTAGCCGAGGTGCCCACACCTCGGCGGACCTTCGCCCGATGCGCCCTCTCACACCCAAGACACCAAGCCCCCATATCGCCCCACGCCATACGGGCACACCCACCATGGTCATTGCGAGGAAGCGACAGCCGACGAAGCAATCCCACATCGTGCCCCAGCGCCTCATACGCACGAAGCGTCGCCCCCTGGAGCGCACGAACACCGTACACGCGCATGAGATTGCCACGGCCCTCCTCAGGTCGGGCCTCGCAATGGCCAAAACAGGTCGGCGGGCGCCCAGATATGACGGACCAGCGTCAACAACCGCTCACCCTGAGGGATCTCCTGAGCTCGGTCGAAGGGCTCTCGAAGGATGCGGACCTGTACGGGACACCAAAAGGCGGCCTGCACGAGAGACGCCATCATGCGCATGACCGCCGAGGTGAGGACACCCCGGCTACGGTGTTCAGGCCGAGACGCGGCCCACGAAGAGACCCGTCGTGCACATGGCCGCCGAGGTGTGCCCACCCCGGCTACGGTGGCGCCACCACAATGCCGACGGCTGATCGCTGACAGCTGAAAGCTGACTGCTCGCGAAGCTCCGCTACGCGAACTGGAGCTTCGGCGCGTGGGTGAACTGCGTGTACTTGCCGTCCTTGAGGTAGCCCATATCCTCGATGCGGATGCCGCCCCAGCCCGGGATGTAGATGCCCGGCTCCACCGTGATCACCATGCCGTCCTCGAGGACGTCGTTGGAGGTGCGGCCGACGCCCGGCTTCTCGTGCACCTGCAGGCCAACGCCGTGGCCGAGGCCGTGGCCAAACTTGTCGCCATAGCCCGCCTCGTCGATCACCTTGTGGGCGATGTTGTGCGCGTCGCCGCCGCTCATGCCCGTGCGCACCAGCTCCTCCGCCGTGAGTTGAGCGGCCAGGACGATGTCGTAGATCTTGCGGAACTCGTCGTCGGGCTTGCCGACGAACACCGTGCGCGTCAGGTCTGACATGTAGCCGTCGAGGCTCACGCCCATGTCGATGACGATGCCGTCGCCCTCGTGCACGACCTCATCACGGGGCTGCGCATGCGGCATGGCGCCCCAGGGCCCGGCCGCGACGATCGTGGGGAACGAGAGGCCTTGGGCCCCGTTCTCCCGCGCGTACTTCTCGATCTCCCAGGCGATCTGCTTCTCCGTCCAGCCCGGCTCGATGCGCGCCGCCACGTGCTCGAACGCCGCGTCGCCCAGGGAGACGGCGCGCTGAATCGCCTCGATCTCATCCGGCTCCTTGATCGCCCTCAGCGCCTCGACGACGCCGTCCGTAGGCACCAGCGAAGGCCGGTCCGACTCGGCCACGTCGGCGACGGCATCGCGAATCGTTGCGTACATGCCGTAGGTGATACCGCTCGACTCGAAGCCGAGCTTCTTGCCCCCCAGACCGGCGCTGCCGATCAGCTCCGGTAGCCAGGTCTTCATGCCGGCGTTCGCCTTGAACAGCGTGTACTCCGGCGCCTCTCGCTCCGCCTGCTCGTAGTAGCGCGAATCGACCGCGATGTGGGCGGAATCGAGCGTGATCAGCAGGTGGCCCATGGAGCCCGAAAAGCCCGAGAGGTAACGCCGGTTGGCGCCGATCGTGTGGTGGATGTCCTCCGCCGGCGCGCTGACGAACAGACCGCCGAGGCCCTGCTCCTCCAGCTTCGCCCGCAGCTTCTCGATTCTCTCTGCCTTCGCCATCGCGTGTTTTTCTCCCTGACTCTAAAGACCGGGGACACCCCGGACCCCGCTAAAGGGGCGTATGCAACGCCTCTCTATTTCTCTGACTCGATTCCCGCAACCGCCGCGTCCAGCGCGTACAGATAGCCGCGCCAGCCGAAGCCCGTGATCACACCCTTGCACACCGCCGAGAGCACCATCGTCTCCCGGAACGACTCCCGCGCGTGCACGTTCGAGATGTGGACCTCGTACGCGGGGAGCCGGCTGCCGGTGATCGCGTCTCGGATCGCGTAGCTGTAGTGCCCGAAGGCGCCCGGATTGATGATGATCGCATCGGCGGTCCACTGGTGCGTCTGGATGAAGTCGACCAGCACGCCCTCGTGGTTCGACTGCAGCGCCAGCACCTCGGCGCCCAGCTCCGTCGCCCGCACCCTCACGCGCTCGACGATGTCATCGACGGTATCGGTGCCGTAGATCTCAGGCTCGCGCGTACCGAGCATGTTCAGGTTGGGACCATTCAGCAGCAGGATCTTCATCCTCTGCATTATTGCGCGTGGGCGGGAGGGGCGTCACGTAGACACAGTGCGGAGCTCTCTGATCGCCCTTCGAATCTCCTGACGCCATGCGTAGGCGTTGTAGCTCCGAAACCTGAAGAAGAGCTCTCCGATCATCTCTATCTCCAGAAGTGGAGCGCCAGAACCTAAAGGGCGAAGTCCCATGGGTATGTATCGGACAGCGACCATATCCGCGAGCCAGAGTTCGTGCTCTTCGCCTCGCCCGCCAGGCCAAAACCGATATCGGGGACGTTGAAATATCAGGTGCTTCGTAGTGAGAGTCAGCCTGCCATGCTTGGGCCAGACCTCATCGGTCCAGGCCACAGCAGATCGCCGGACCTCTTCGCTTCCGCGGGGCGACGGAACCTCGAGTTGAGAAAGCCAGGAAGCTCCGCGCTCGAGCTTGTCCATAGCAACTCCCAACGCTGGGAACCAATTCGTCGGGACGAAGAAAGCGATGATGATGCCCGTCGGCAGTCCCACCAACAAGACAGGGACTATTCCATCCTGGTCTGGTCTCAGGATTGCAATTGCGAACAGGCCCAGCAACCACACAGGAAAGTACTCCTGAAGCAGCCATAGAATGCGCGTCAATTGCCAGCCGTAGTCACTCTGCGACGTAAGGCCCCCGACATTACGCCGTCTCATTCGTCTGAACATCTGATTGATGGTCGGCACGCCACACCCACCCGCTCACACCATCAACGACACCGCCCGCCCCAGCGCGAGCACCCCGAACACGACGAACAGCCCGGCCGAGACCAGCGCCATCGTGCGCTCCGGCAGGCGCTTGCCCGCCATCACGCCCGCCGCGATCGCCAGCGCGTCCGCCGCCACCATGCCGGCCGTCGAGCCCAGCCACACGCCCACGAAGCTGTCCTCGTGCCCGCCGAGGGAGATCGTCGCCAGCTGCGTCTTGTCACCCAGCTCCGAGAGGAAGAAGCCCACCGTCACGATGCCGAAGGCCCGCCACAACGACGTCGTTGCTTCCGCCTGCACCTCGCCCTCCTCCAGCTTGTCGCCCCGGATGCTCCAGGCGGCAAATGCGAAGAACGAGAGCCCGACGATGATCAGCAATACCTCCTCCGGCAGCACGTCCGCCGCCGAAGCGCCGATTGCCGTCGAGCCCAGGTGCACGACAAGGGTCGCCACGCTGACGCCGAGGATCACGAGCCACCAGCGATAGCGAGTCGCGAACCACAGCGCCACGAGCTGCGACTTGTCACCGAGCTCGGCGAAGAAGATCAGGGCGAAGGAAACGAAAAAGGCCGACATGCGAGCTCCCCACTCGTGCCGGCCAGGGACGCGTTCGGCCGGCACACTATTCCCGTGTGCAGGCCGAAAGTCTCGTCCGTCCCCCGACGGCTCTAGAGCCTCGAAGGACCGCGCCACCGGTCGCCGCAGCGACAGTCTGTCGATGGTCGCGTCGGGGACTACTCCCCTTCGGTTCCTCTCAGGCTAGCCGGAGCCTCGGTTCGTGCCAACCGCCGTTCGGCCCGAATGAGATGCGCCCGAGGCTCCTCTCGCACCCCCGAAGGCCTGAGGCCCTCACCCGTGGCTCCGTGCGCTAAGTGGTGCCATCGCGCGCCCGGCTTCCTTCACCGTAGCCGGAGTGTCCTCACCTCGGCGGCCATGCGCACAGAATCCTCTCTGCCACCACCGAAGGCCTGCGCCCTCACGCGTGGCTCCATGCGCTGAGTGGCGCCATCGAGCACCGGCTCCCTCCACCGTAGCCGGGGTGTCCTCACCTCGGCGGCCATGCGCACAACAAGCCCTCTACCCACCCCGCGCTCCGGAATACGGAGACTGCGAGGCCCGCCGAGACCCTATTGGTCATTGCGAGGCCCGACCCAAGAAGGGCCGTGGCAATCTCACGCGCATGTACGGGCTGCCATTCGCCGGAGGCGACGTGCCATCGGCCGCACGTAGCGGTCATCTACCGATGCGGGATGGCTCGTGACTATCGCACGCGCAAGGACCATTCATAGCGACCCACTACTGTCCAGACGAACTCAGCACGCCGATGAGCACGAGCACCATCCCGATAATCACTGCAGCGTAAGTCACCCGAACGATGACCCTGAGCGCATTCTGGTCCGACTCCACCGTGAACCACGGCGTGCCCGGCAGGAGCGAGGGCGTCACGTCACGCGCCGGCGACGCCGAGACACGGCGATAGAGGCCGAGGCTGAATAACCGCGACAGCACACCGATGGCGATGAGCAGGATGCCAAGGAGCGCCAGCAAGCCCGGGCCTTGAGACTCTACTTCCATTCCGAAGCTAGACGGGCACTTCCAGGGCGCGCAGCATCGACTGCCAGATCACGAGGCCGTCGGTGCCGCCGAGGAGGGCCTCGGAGGCGCGCTCGGGGTGGGGCATCATGCCGAAGACGTTGCGGCTTTCGTTGAGGATGCCGGCGATGTTGTCGCGCGAGCCGTTGGGGTTCGACTCCGGCGTCACCAGGCCGTGCTGCGTCGCAGTAGCGCGCAACGATGCGGTCCTGGGCTTCGAGCTGCGCCAGCGTCTCGTCGTCGCAGTAGTAGTTGCCCTCGCCGTGCGAGATCGGGATCGTGAGCACCGTGCCGGCATCGACCGTGTTCGTGAAGGCCGTGTTGCTGGTCTCGATGCGCAGGGCCTGGGGCTGGCAGCGGAACTGCATCACGTCGTTGCGCATGAGCGCGCCGGGCAGCAGACCGGCCTCGCACAGGATCTGGAAGCCGTTGCAGCTCCCGAATACGATCTTGCCGCGCTCCGCCTCCCGCTTGACCGCCTCCATCACCGGCGAAAACCGGGCGATGGCGCCGCAGCGCAGGTAGTCGCCGTAGGAGAACCCGCCGGGCACGACGATCGCGTCGTAGCGCGAAAGGTCGGTCTCCTGGTGCCAGACCAGCTCGGCTTCCTGATCCAGGACGTCGCGCAGCACGTCACGGCAATCGCGATCGCTCCAGGTGCCGGGGAAAGTCAGTACGGCGAATCGCATCAGGCGTCCTCCCTGCTTCGCCGGCCACTCATGCCGCGGGATTCATCCCGAGGTGGATACAGGCGCATCAGTTGTTCTCCGCGTTCGGGGCGACTTCCGCCTCGGGCTCGTTCAGATGCCGGTAGGGCAGCCGGCGCAGCAGCATCTCCGCGTCGCTCGGCGCCGGGTACTCGACACGAGGATGATAAATCGCCTTCAGCGTGGCCTTGAACGACGCCGCAAGCGAGCGGATGTTGTTCAGGGTCAGGTTCGACTCGTCGAGCTGGCCTTCGCTCAGACGCTCGTTGAAGATGTCGTCCACTATCGTGTCGATGCGCTCGGAAGAGTGGTCCGGGCTGGAACGCACCGCCGCCTCGCAGGAGTCCGCCAGCATCGCGATCGCCGTCTCCCGCGACTGCGGCTTCGGGCCCGGGTAACGGAAGGCATCGATGTCCACGTCGGGGTCCTGTTCGGCAGCGCGACGATAGAAGTAGGCCACCATGCGCGTGCCGTGGTGCTCCGGCACGAACGCCGCGACCTTCTGCGGCAGCTTGTACTGTCGCGCCAGGCCGACACCGTCGCGCACGTGGTCGGAGATGATCCGGAAGCTGTCGGCAGGATCGAGGTGGTCGTGGGGGTTCTCGCCGCCGAGCTGGTTCTCGATGAAGAAGCCCGGGCGCAGCAGCTTGCCGATGTCGTGGTAGTAGCAGCCCACGCGCGCCAGCAGTGAGTCGGCGCCGATCGTGTGGGCGCCCTTCTCGGCCAGGTTCGCCACGATGACGCTGTGCTGGAAGGTCGAAGGCGCTTCGTCCTGCAGTCGCAGGAGCAAGGGCTGGCTGAGCTGCGACATCTCCAGCAGCTGCAGGCGCGTCGTCACGCCGAAGATCGAACCCATCGTCACGTAGATGCCGGCCGAGAGGAAGGCGCTGAGGCCGCCGTTAGCGCTCGCGGCCACCACGATCCACGGCAGATCTTTCCACTCACGGCTCGGATCGATCAGCCACGTCGCGACCAGCACGGCGAGCACGCTGATACCTACTACGACACCGCCGATGAGGAACTGCACGATGCGCTCCGCGTTGCGCACGGCGAACACACCCGCAGCGCCCGCAACCCCCGACGCCAGCGCAATACGCGCGACGTCCAGCGACCCGGCCAGGCCGACGACGGTGACGTCCAGCAGCAACACGGCCGCGAACGCCGCCATGAGGGCGATGATGCTGGAAGCGAGCAGGGCAAGCTCCGCCCCGACGAACCCCGCAAGCACCATCGCGGCCGCCGCCACGGGTAACAGGTAAGCGAGGAAATGCCGCTCCTCGTCCGGCAGGATGAAAGGCAGATAGACCTTCATGATGAACACGGGGATCGCCACGGCGAGACCGATGACGAGCATCTCCTGCATCGTCACCTTGGGCCGGAACGCCACGACACCCGCCGCCACGGCTGCAGCGGCCACGACGGCGAGGATCCCCCTGGCGCCCACCTGCTCCCAGCGCCAGTTCTGGTCCTCGATCACGCCGGCCGCCAGCAGCGCCTCACGCGCTTCCGGCGTGATCTGCGTGCCTTCTTGAACGATGACCTCGTTCTCCGCGTAGCGGACCTGCACCGGCAAAACGGCCGCGCGCGCCTGCTCCTTCGCAGCCTCGGTGGCTGCTTGATCGACAACCTGGTTCGAGATGATGAAGGGCCGGATTAACTCGGCGATCAGGGTGCTGCTATCGCGGCTCAACGACTGGTCGATGTAGGTCGATGCGCGCTCCCGTGTTTCGCTGATCGCGCTCGCAGGCAGCGATTGGCGAGAAGATCGACTCCAGTGCCGCTCGAGACGCGCTACGGATCGTGGCGAACTGCGACGTAGACATGTCGCGGAGGACCGCCAGGCTGCTCGCCGAGAGGTTGAGGTCAGAGATGCGCTCCAGCTCCGCCGTGCGAGCGGACGGCGACGACTCTTCCTCGAGCACGGTCACCACGCTCGTTAGCAGGTCGTCCAGGCGCTGCTCCTGCTCGGTAGAGATCGTGGGGTCGAACACGAGCCGGTCATCGACAGCGTCGGCGGCCTCTTCCTGGCGCCGCTCCGTCAGGGCCGCGCTGGTAAAGGAGATGTCGAACGGAGCCCGGATCGTCCTGATCGCGACCTCGCCTTCCTGAATTTGCAGGGCATTCGAGGTCACGGGAAACAGAGCGACGAAGATGGCGATCGCGAAGCCAACAATCGACGCCGTCAGGGCTAAGTTTCGGCTCCCAGTACGCATCAGCTTAGGGGCTCAATGATACAGGACTGACAATAGCAGCGAATGTGAATCTCCGCCAGGGACGTGGTCTCGCTGCGAAGCGGTGCGGCCAGGCCGGCGGTTATCCGCCGAGAAGCTCCGAGACGACGGCGTTGATCTCGCGGCCTTCCGCCTTGCCGCGCAGCTCGCGCCATGATCGCGGGCATCACCTTGCCCTTGTCCGCGGGACCGCTGGCGCCGAGGCGCTCGATGATCCCCTTCGCCACGACCTCGATCTCGGCGCGGGACATCTGCTGCGGTAGGTAAGTAGTGAGGACGGCGATTTCAGCCTCTTCCGATCGCGACGAGGTCGGGCCGGTTGGCCTTGCCGTACATCTCGATGCTGTCGCGACGCTGCTTGACTTCCTTGCGCACGACGTCCAGCACGCCGGCGTCGTCCAGCTCTGTCCGGCCCGTGGCGCTGGCGCCCTCCGAGGGGATCTCGGCGTTGCGGATCGCGGTGATCAGCATGCGCAGGGTCGACTTGCGCGTCTCATCGCCGCTGCGCATCGCGTCGCGCAGATCAGCGCTGAGCTGGTCTTTCAGGCTCATCGAGTTCCTCTCAGGCTCAAACACCTGAGCCGGTACGGGTCTAGCGTCGGGTCTAGGCAGCGGCCTTGCGGCTCTTGCGTCGCTTGGCAGCCGCCTTCTTCTTGCGACGGATGCTCGGCTTCTCGTAGTGCTCGCGGCGCCGTGCCTCGGCGAGGATGCCGTCCTGCTGCACGCGCTTCGTGAAGCGCTTGAGCGCCGATTCGAAGGATTCGTTTTCACCAATGATTACTTCGGCCAACCATACCTCCCGATGCTGAGATGAGATGTGTGTGGAGTGTATCCAGGTATGAAAACCCCGTCAAACCAATTCCGGTCTCCACCCGGCTGTATCCGCAGGCGGAGCGGCACTCTATACTCTATTGACGGAGACACGGGCGCTTTCCTATACTCGCTTTTGGCCCCAGTTTTGGGGGCTTTATTTTTGTTACGGCCTGAACAGCTTGAGAAAGCTGGCTCTGCCCGAGTGGCGCAACGGCAGCGCAACCGATTTGTAATCGGTAGGTTGAGGGTTCGAATCCCCCCTCGGGCTCCACGCGACGGTCCAACCGGTGTGACCGGTCGAAGGAGGAACCAGAGGGCGGGAGGCACCGAGAATCCGCAGCCATCCTGAATAAGGAAGCGGCGTCGGGGCACATCGGGAGCAGCCATCAAGCCAGGGTGGGTGAGTGGCTAAAACCGACGGTCTGTAAAATCGTTGCCCTGACGGGCTACGCAGGTTCGAATCCTGCCCCTGGCACCACAACCAAAACGTCCTATCATGTAAGGACTCGTTACAGCACCAGAAGGAGAACGCCCTCATAGCTCAGTTGGTAGAGCACACCCTTGGTAAGGGTGAGGTCATCGGTTCAAGTCCGATTGAGGGCTCCAGCACAGTCGAACGGCCAACAACCGTGACGGCCGGGACATTTAAAAAGGTAAAAACGTCCTGCCGGAAGGGGCCGGCAGAGATTAGGGAGGAACAGCATCTAGATGGCTAAGGAAAAGTTCGAGAGGAACAAGCCTCACCTCAACGTTGGCACGATTGGGCACGTTGACCACGGTAAGACAACACTGACAGCGGCCATCACAAAGACGCTGGCCCTTAAGAAGTACGCTTCCTACCGTGACTTCGCGAGCATCGACAACGCTCCCGAAGAGCGCGCGCGTGGTATCACGATCGCTATTCAGCACGTGGAGTACGAGACGGACAACCGCCACTACGCACACGTCGACTGCCCCGGTCACGCTGACTACATCAAGAACATGATCACCGGTGCGGCCCAGATGGACGGCGCCATCCTTGTTGTGGCTGCGCCTGACGGCCCCATGCCCCAGACCCGCGAGCACATCCTGCTCGCCCGCCAGGTGGAAGTGCCCGCCATGGTCGTCTTCCTCAACAAGGTCGACATGATGGACGACGAAGAGCTCCTCGACCTCGTCGAGCTCGAGCTTCGTGAGCTCCTGAGCAACCAGGGCTTCCCCGGCGACGACATTCCGATCATCCGCGGCTCCGCCCTCAAGGCCCTCGAGAGCACGTCGGAGGACCCGGACGCTCCGGAGTACAAGCCGATCTGGGACCTCATGGACGCCCTGGACACCTACATCCCGATGCCGGCCCGGCCTTCGGACCTGCCGTTCCTCATGCCCGTCGAAGACGTCTTCGGCATCAAGGGCCGCGGTACCGTCGTCACCGGCCGTATCGAGCGTGGCATCGTCAACGTCAACGAAGAGATCGAGATTGTCGGCATTCGCGACACGCGCAAGACCACGGTCACCGGCGTCGAGATGTTCCGCAAGCTCCTCGACCAGGGTGAGCCGGGCGACAACGTGGGTTGTCTGCTCCGCGGCGTCGACCGTGAAGACGTCGAACGCGGCATGGTGCTCTGCAAGCCCGGTTCGATTACGCCTCACACCGACTTCGAGGCCGAGGTCTACGTCCTCTCAAAGGAGGAGGGTGGCCGTCACACGCCGTTCTTCCCGGGTTACCGGCCCCAGTTCTACGTCCGCACCACGGACGTGACCGGTAACATCGAGCTCGAGCCCGGCGTCGAGATGGTCATGCCTGGCGACAACACGAAGATGATCGTGCACCTGATTCAGCCTATCGCCCTGGAGGATGGCCTCCGTTTCGCCATCCGCGAAGGTGGTCGTACAGTAGGTGCAGGCGCCGTCACTAAAATCCTGAAGTAGAACAATGGCGAAGAAAGACGACCGACAAGTTATTCACCTCGCGTGTACCGAATGCCGGGAACGCACGTATTCGACGACGAAAAATCGCCGAAACGACCCGGACCGGATCACGCTGAGCAAGTTCTGCCCTCGTTGTAGAGTGCACCGGCCTCACCGGGAGGTGCGGTAAGGGAGACGGGCTTGGCCCGTCTCCTCAACCCGCCTTTATGAGTAGAGCAGTCCGCAGAGGTCAGAATCAAAACGCCGCTGAAGCTGGCCTCCGCCGACCGCTGGGCCCGCGCACACCCCGCCAGACCCGTGGTGCCAAGCCTTCGTCTCCGCAGAAACGCGGATTCCGGCCCAAGCTCCCAGGGTTCCTGGAAGACATCTACGCCGAGCTGAAGAAGGTGACCTGGCCCACCCGCCAGGAGACGGCGTACCTGACGATGGTCGTGATCATCGTCGCCGTCGCAGCCGGTGTCGTCCTCGGCCTTGTCGACGTCGTCTTCAACTGGCTTATCGACAAGGTTCTGCTGAACTAACTATGGCAATGGAAAACGACAAGGACCTCCCGATCGAGGACATATTTGCTCCCATGTCGGGAGGCCAGAACGGTACTCCTGAGGATGACGGCATCTCTGACGAGGAGTTCTTCAAGGAAGGCCGTTCCTGGTACGTCATCCACACGTACTCCGGTTACGAGAACCGCGTGCGCACCAACCTCGAGCATCGTATCGAGTCCATGGACGCCGGCGACCTCATTCACCGCGTCATCGTCCCCACCGTGGACGAGATCGAGGTGCACGGCGGCGTGCGGCGTACCGTCTCGCGCAAGATCTTCCCCGGCTACGTCCTCGTGGACATGGCCACGCTGATCGAGAACGACCCGGAGTCCAGCCGAGCCTGGTTCGTCGTGCGCAACACGCCCGGCGTCACCGGCTTCGTCGGCTCCGGCGTCCGCCCTGTCCCGCTCGAAGAGCCTGAAGTCAAGCGCATCCTGCGCCAGATGAAGGCCGAAGAGCCCATGGTCCGCGTCGGCTTCGTCGAGGGCCAGAACGTCCGCATCGTCGATGGCCCCTTCGTCGACTTCGTCGGCGCTGTCGAGGAGATCAACCTGGAGAAGGGCAAAGTCAAGGTCATGGTCTCCTTCTTCGGGCGCGAGACGCCCGTGGAGCTCGACTTCCTGCAGGTCGAGAAGCTGTAGACCGATGAACAGCGGCGCCAGCCGCCTATAGCAAGCGGGAGTCCTTCCCCAAAGGAGGACGTTAGGACCGCGGAGGTACTTCAATGGCCAAGAAAGTTCGTGCCGTAGTGCGCATCCAATTGGAGGCGGGCAAAGCCACGCCCGCACCGCCGGTTGGCCCTGCCCTCGGTCAGCACGCCATCAACATCATGCAATTCTGCAAGGAGTACAACGAGAAGACCGCTTCCCAAGCCGGTCAGATCGTGCCTGCAGACGTGACGATCTACGAAGACCGCTCCTTCACCTTCGTACTCAAGACGCCGCCCGCCAGCGACATGCTTCGTAAGGCCGCCGGCATCGAACGCGGTAGTCCGGCCCAGAAGCGCGAGAAGATCGGCAGCATCAGCCAGGCCCAGCTCCTGGAAATCGCGCGCACGAAGATGAACGACCTCAACGCCGCCGACCTCGAGGCCGCCGCCCGCATGATCGAAGGCAGCGCCCGCAGCATGGGCATCGAGGTGAGGAACTAGTCATGCCGAAGCACGGGAAGAAGTACGAAGAAGCCTTCAAGCTCCTGGAGCCAGGCAAGAACTACCCACCTGAGGAAGCGATCTCTCTAGCCAAGAAGACCGCCACGGCCAAGTTCGATGAGACCGTCGAGCTCCACCTGCGCACCGGCCTCGACCCACGTCACGCCGACCAGCAGATCCGTGGCACGGCCCTCCTGCCGCACGGTCTCGGCAAGACCGTGCGCGTCCTCGTCTTCGCCGAAGGCGATGGCGCCCGCAACGCAGAGGCGGCCGGTGCCGACTTCGTCGGCAGCGACGACCTGATCAAGCGCATCGAGGAAGGCTGGACCGACTTCGACGTCGCGCTGGCCGCCCGCGACCTCATGACCAAGGTCAGCCGCCTCGGTCGTGTCCTCGGTCCCCGTGGCCTCATGCCGAACCCGCGCACCGGCACCGTCCTCGACCCCGAGGACCTCGCCAAGGCCGTCAACGAGGCTCGCCAGGGCCGTGTCGAGTTCCGTCTCGACCGCACGGCGCTGATTCACGTGCCGATCGGCAAGGTCAGCTTCGATGAGGACAAGCTCCTGGAGAACATGGCCACCGTGGTCAACGCCATCGTCCAGGAGAAGCCGTCCGGCGCCAAGGGTCAGTACATCCGCGGCGTCTCGATCGCGACGACGATGGGCCCGGGCATCCACATGGAGCTCACGCCGACGCTGGCGATGACGTCCAGCTAGCTCGTTCTTTCGTAAGTCCGGCGTTTTCGGCTAGACTTACATAAATGCCGCAAGGCACATAGCCAGAGACAGCGGGTGTCTCGTACTTAAGTCCCTCACTCAGGGAGCCCGCCGAGGCGAAGTGACTCGCGATTGATCAACCGATCATCGTGCGCCCTCGTCTCCTGGCGAGGGCGCTTCTGTTTGTTCAGCAGCACCCTCTGACCGCCAATCGTAGCTGCGGGCTTCAACCCGCAGGCAAGGAGAAGCCTATGCCGACCGAGAAGAAGGTCAAAGAAGTCGAAGCGCTGACCGATAAGCTCTCGCGCAGCAGCGTCGTTATCGGCGCCGAGTACCGCGGCCTCAGCGTCGCCGAGACCACGGCGCTGCGGAAGACGGTCCGCGACGCCGGCATGCAAATGCAGGTCGTCAAGAACACGCTGTTCCTGCGCGCCGCCAACGCCGCCGGCATCGCCGACGCTGCTGAGCTCGCCGAAGGCCCCACGGCGATCATCTTTGGCTTCGACGACCCGATCGCGCCGATCAAGACCGTCGTCGAGTACCAGCGACAGGCCCGCAACGCCTTCGTGGCCCGCAAAGCCTTCATGGACGGCCAGGTCGATCCCCGGCGCACGTCTGTCCGACCTGGCGATCGCTGCCACCCAAGGACCAGATGATCGCCGAGATCGCCGGCGCGCTGCAGTCGCCGATCATCAACCTCGTGTCGCTGCTCTCAGGCCACGATCCAAGAGTTCAGCGGCCTCCTCGATGCCCGAGCCGGGCAGCTCGAAGAGTCCGCTTAGTCCCATCCCGGAAACAAGAAGGAGATAACGATGGCAACCAAGACCGAAGAAGTCCTCGAAATCATCAAGGGCATGACCATCCTCGAGCTCAAGGACCTTAACGACCAGATCAAGGAAGAGTTCGGCGTGACCGCCATGGCCCCGATGGCCGTCGCAGCGGTCGGCGCTCCGGCCGCCGGTGGTGGCTGCTGCCGCCCCTGCCGAGGAGGAGCAGACCGAGTTCACCGTCGTCCTCAAGGACTTCGGCGCCAACAAGATCAACGTCATCAAGGCGGTGCGCGAGGTCACCACCCTCGGCCTCAAGGAGGCCAAGGACCTGGTCGAGGCCGCCCCGACGAACGTCAAGGAAGGCGTCGACAAGGCCGAGGCCGAGACGGTCAAGGCCAAGCTGCACCGAGGCCGGCGCCACCGTCGAGCTCGCCTAACTCACTCGCGTCGCTGGCCGGCGCGAATCGGAAACACTCGGCTCAGGGCGGTCAGACTGGCGATACGCCATCTGCCTGCCCTAAGCTTATTTCATGCCTGAAGAAATGACCTGCTTCGCCTGTGAGCAGGAGCCCACTCAGCAGTGCCCCCGCTGCGGCCGCCCTTACTGCGACGATCACGGCGAGGACGTCTGCGACGCCTGCCTGGAGCCCGCCAGCGGACTGCCGTCCTTCACCCTCTATCGCGGTTCGCTGCTGGCGCTGCTCATCGGTACGGCCCTGGCCGTCTGGCTCATCCTCCAACCACCCGGTAACAACGCCAACTCGGCCGCAGCGCCTATTGTGATCACGCCGACCGAGCCCGCTGTCGTGCAGACGACGCCGACACTGCCTGCAGGTGCAAATCCCACAACGGTGGCCAATACACCGTCGCCGGCAACACGCCGGCCGCTGCTACTGCGACGACGGCCCCGGCGCAGGAGACCCCGGCATCGTCGGGCACAACGAGCTACACCGTGCAGGGCGGCGACACGCTGTTCGGCATTTGCGCTAATCTCTCTTCGCTAGACCCCGCTGACTGTGTCGACCGAGCGCTCGAGCTCAACTCGATTACCGACCCCGGCTCGATCGGCGTCGGAGAAACCCTGACAATACCGCTGCAATGACGACGTTCTCTCGCTTCAACGAACAACAGATCGAAAACCGCCACCGCGTGGTCAGGATGGCCCTGCTTTACACACCGATCACGGTCGTGTCGCTGCTGCTCGTCGCGCTGGCCCTGTACAAGATTTCGGTCGGCCAATCGGGCTTCGTCATCATGCTATTCGTGTTCGGGCTGCTGGCGCTGCTCACCGGCTTCCAGACGCTCGGCTACCTCAAGGACCTTAGCGCGCCGCCGATCGAGTACCAGGGCGAGGTCGTGCGCAAGTGGCACAAGGGCAACCTCCTGATCTTCCTCATGCCGTCCTTCTACCTCGCGGTCGATAGCCAGAGCCACAGCGGCCGCATCATCCGCGTGGAGGAGCATGGCTGCTACGTGAGCATGCACCACGGTGCGGAGGGCTACTTACCGCGCAAGGAGCTGGACGCCGAACCCGGCACCAACCCCATAGAGACCGTCAGCATCGGCACCGAGATCCGCTACAAGGTCCTCGGCGTGGATAAGCGCGGCGGCTACAAGCTCTCCCAGCGCCGCGTCGAGGAGGGCGAGTACGTCACGAAGCTGTTCTCGATCACGCGCACCGAGTACGCCATGCTCCTCGACCGCGACCTGGTCAGGATCACCTGCTACCCCCACTCCAACACGGTCGAGCGCCTCGACCGATACGACGAGATCGAGAAGAAGTTCATCCCGGCCACGGATGGAGCCGACGTCTAACCCGGAGTACAACGTCCGCATCCGCGAGATCCCCTCCTCGGAGCGGCCTCGGGAGCGGCTGCGAGACCTCGGTCCCGGCGCCCTCTCCAACGCCGAGCTGCTGGCGATCATCCTGCGTTCCGGCTCCACGAAGCAGAGCGTCCTTGGCCTCGCGAGCTCGCTGCTGGCGCGTCACGGCGGGCTAGGCGGCCTCGCGCGCATCTCATACGCCGACCTGCTGAACGAGCCCGGCCTCGGCGAAGCGAAGGCGGCCGAGATCCGCGCCCTGTTCCAGATCGCGGCCCGCGTTCAGGCCCTCGAAGTCGGCGAGCGCCCGATCATCCGGTCGCCCCAGGACGTGCACGCCCTCCTCGGCGGCGAGATGGCCTCATTCGAGCAGGAGCACATGCGCGTGCTGCTGATAAACACGCGTAACCAGGTGCTCGGCGTACACGAGATCTACGTCGGCAACGTCAGCTCCGCCGTCGTACGCGCGGCCGAGGTGTTTCGCGACGCCATCCGCCAGAACGCGCCCTCGATCATCGTCGTGCACAACCACCCCTCCGGCGACCCGTCACCCTCGCCGGATGACGTCGCGCTCACGAAGGCCCTCGTCGCCGCCGGGGGGCACCTCGATATCGAGCTCCTGGACCACGTCGTCATCGGCGACCGGCGCTACGCGAGCCTGAAATCGCTCGGCTTGTGGCCGAAACCAGCGAGTACCACCGCCTCGTGATCCAGCAACCGGAGGTCCATCGCTACGCCGAAATCTGCGAGAGCGTCATGGCCGCTCACGGCTTGCCCGCGCTCGCCGTGGTCACGATGACCTCCGAGCAAATCGTCTCGGCCGAGATTCACGGCGATCGCGTACAGGACACCGGCAACCTGGCGACCCTGGACGACTTCTTCCACATCGGCTCATGCGCCAAGTCCGTCCTCGCCGTCGCCGCGGGCAAGCTCGTCGAGAACGGTGCGATTGCCTGGCACTCCCGCCTGTTCGAGTCGCTCCCGGAGCTGGAAGCGAAAGCGAAGCCCGCCTACGCCAACATCACGCTGAACGACCTCCTGCAGTGTCGCGCCGGCCTACCCGCCTTCACTTCGGGCGATGAACAGTTCCCGGAGCTCAACCCGCTGCTGCCGGACGTACGCCTGGAGTTCGCACGCTACCTCGTCTCGCACGACCCCGTCGTCGCACCGCAGGCGGATGGGAGCTTCCCCCACGTCTACTCGAACCCGTCTTACACGGTCGCCGCGCTCATGCTGGAACGGGCTTCCGGCTACGACTGGGAGACCCTGATGCTCCAGACCCTGGTCGACGGCTACGGCCTTGACGTGCGCTTCGGCTGGCCCAACCTGGAAGACCCGGAGCTGCAGCCCTGGGGTCACGCGCCCGGTGACGGCGGCAAGCTGCGCTTCTACGCCCCCGGCGACACCTACGCGCTCTCGCCCGTCCTCGCGCCGGCGGGCGACCTGAGCATGCGCCCCCTCCACTACGCCCGATACGTCCAGCAGCACCTGCGCGGCCTCCGCGGCATCGACGGCTACGTCAGCGCATCGACCGATGCGACACATCCACCATGCCCAGCGGGGCTTCAGCCTCGGCGTCACCAACGGGCGCTACCACGGCCAGGATGTCTCGCAGCTCGATGGCTCCGCGGGCACCTTCTACTGCCATACGATCATCGTCCCGGACGCGGACTTCGCCTACGCGGTCATGACCAACGCCGGCGGCCCCGAAGCCATGGCCGCCGTCTACGAGCTCTCCGGTCACGTCATGCAGCAGCGCTTCCCCCGGCCGTGGTGGAAGTTCTGGTCTTAGGCACGATTACGTGCAACGCGCATGGCTCCAAGTGCGCACAACACGCCCCCTCACCCATCGCTTCACACGCCGAAATGCCCTCGCACCCTGTCCCTCTCCCTCGAGGGAGAGGGCGGCGTTGTAGTGCACCCCGAAATGCTGAGGTCGTGGGTGAGGGGGCGCTCCCTACCCAAACAGAAGCACGTCCTGAAGAAAGTCGAGCACGGATCCGTCGACACAGCTCAGCGTGACCCACGTCCATCGCCCAGTCACAAGAGTTTCAAAGTATGTCGCTAATTGATAAGGATCGGCTAGGGTAATTCGCTCGTTTCCACCTTATCTTGTCTGGGATGGCTAATTCGTACGCGCTGCTTGCACCCACGCCCACGAGACCGAGCACGGATCTCGCGGACCCTTCTCACTTCGAGCAATTCATGCTCGCGTACAGCAGTATCGTGCTCACGGTCTGTCTGCGCCTGCTCAAGGACCGCTACGCCGCCGAGGACGCCTGCCAGGAGACCTTCGCAGCCGCCTGGCGACATCGAGGCCACCTTCAGCCCAACCGAGCCTGGCTGCTCAAGGTCGCGACAAATAAGTGCCTCGATGAGCTGCGCTGGCGCTCCCGCCACCGTGCCCAGACCGCCGAGGACGAGGACGACGATGAGATCTGGTACCTCGTTGCGCCCGACCCCTCACCCGAAGCGAGGGCCCTCAGCGCCGAAGCCCAGGACGTGCTGCAAGCGGCACTGCGACAGCTCCCGTGGGCCCAACGCATCGCCGTCGTCCTCTCGGATGTCGAAGGCTGGTCCTACATGGACATCGCCGGGACCTGCGGCGTCTCGATTGGCACCGTGAAGTCGCGCATCTTCCGCGCCCGCAAAGCCCTGCGCGAGATCCTCGAAGGCACCGGGCTGCTGGAGCACGCATCGTAGGGCTCCCCGCGCCCAGCCTGTACCCAGATACCAAGCCCGCCAGCCTTTATTGCGCCAGAAGGGCCTACCAAGGCTGGTCATTGCGAGGCCCGACCAGAGGAGGGGCGTGGCAATCTCACAGCGTGCACGGGCCACTCATCGCCTGAGGGTTCGCAGCCTGATGCGCAAGAATAGGCCCATCGACGCTGTGAGATTGCTTCGTCGGCTATCGCCTCCTCGCAATGACCAGACGAGGACGCACACCCTGCGCCTCGGCACGCGACAGCACTTTGTGCATGGAAGGCCCCCCTCACCCGCGGCTAAGAGCATTTCGCAGTGCTCTACAACATCGCCCTCTCCCTCGGGGGAGAGGGACAGCGTGCCAGGGCGTCGCGGCGTGTGACGACGTAGGTGAGGGAGCGTTGCTTCTCAATTCGAACCCCGGTCCTCGCTGCCTCGACAAGCAACCCAGCCTCCCGAAAGGGTGACTTCCGGCCGCCGCCGGGTGATACTCGTTGCGCATAGTGAGAAGGAGCGAACGATGACCAACGACAACACGCAGACCGCGACCTTCGCCGGCGGATGCTTCTGGTGCACCGAGGCCGTGTTCCAGCGCCTGCGCGGCGTCAAGACCGTGATGCCCGGCTACACCGGCGGCCACGTGCCCAACCCCAGCTACGAGGCAGTCTGCACCGGCAGCACCGGCCACGCCGAGGCGATCCAGATCACGTTCGACCCCAAGGAGATCTCCTACGAGCAGCTCCTGGACGTCTTCTTCGCCACCCACGACCCGACAACGCCCAACCGCCAGGGCCACGACGTCGGCACGCAGTATCGATCTGCCGTCTACTACCACGACGAGGCCCAGAAGCAGACGGCCGAGAAGGTGATCGCCCGCGTCAACGAGTCAGACACCTACCCGAACCCGGTGGTCACGGAAGTCACGGCCTTCGACACCTTCTACGATGCGGAGGACTACCACCAGAACTTCTACAACCGCAACCAGACCTACCCGTACTGCAGCGTCATCATCGACCCGAAGGTGCAGAAGCTGATGAAGAGCTACGGAGACATCCTGGTCTAGACAGCCGGGTGTAGCCTGAAGCCATGTGGGGTCTCCCACCACCCAATCCCGACCCGCTGCTGGAGGGCAAATACGCTCGCCCCCGCACGCTGCGGGACATGGCCGGCGCCTTCCTCCTCGGCGTCATCGGTGTCGCCCTGCTCCTCGGCGGCGCCGTCCTGCTCGTCGACCTGATCCGATAGCCTCTCGACCGCGCAACGTCTGGACGACGGGTGTAGCCTGAGAGCATGCGAGGAATACCCGTTCCGGACCCCAGGCGAACTGACAGCGTCAAAGCCTGGGCAGAAGCTGAACGAGCTCGCGGCTCAAAGGGCCACAGCCGAGCCCAAGTATTCGTCTACAGCGCTATCGGCATCGGCGCGGTGCTTGTCGTCGCCGCGATTGCGGTGCGCATCTTCTAGTCGGAGGACCATCATGTACGGCGTACCGCCACCGATGTCAGACCCGGAGCTCGAGGCACGAAACGGCCAAACGCCCAGGGCGCGTCTCGAAAGCGTGGTCTTCGGCCTCGTCGCCATCACGGTCATCGTCGTGATAGCCGCCATCGTCATGAGCATCCTGTAGGCCGGGACTGAACCGCGCCGACAGCGTCCGGCGCCCAACACCGCTCGTCCTGAGGCTCTCGAAGGACGCGGCCAGGTACGGCGATCCGTAGCGCCACGTAGAGAGCCCTTTCTGCGTATGACGCCGAGGTGAGGACACCTCGGCTACGCTTGGCAGGCTCGGATCACCGAAGCCGCTCCCCTCGTCCCTCTGGGGAGAGGCGAAACGCCCAAAGCGCCACCGAACCTGTACGTCATGGGAGAGGGCCTTCCGCCTTCCGAAGAACCACAAGACACCACCGAGCACCCATCACTGGGATCTATCCCCTAGCGCCCGTTCACACCTCGATGCGCTCTTACTTGCGCTGCGCCTTCGGAATCACGAGCTTCAGCGCCGTACGCGTGGCCGAGAACGAGCACACCTTCGTGTCCACCAGGCCCGCTTCGCGCGCCGCCGCCATGACGTCGACATCCCGTACGCGCTCGCTCTCGGGCACTTCGAGGGCGGATTTGCCCTTCGGCGAGACCACCCAGACGGCGCCCGCCGGCTTGATCGCGCCTCGTAGTTCGGTCAGGCGTGCAAGGTCGTCCAGACGGTCTGCCTCGTAGAACACGAGGTCGGCATCGGCCTCACCGGGCGCGTCTTCCGGCGGCCCGAAGCGATCGGTTAGTTCCGAGAGGAAATCGGCGTCCTCGACGCCCAGCACCACGAGGCGCATGCCCGGCTTCACGCCCAGCTTCTCCATCAGGCCTCGCGGGTTACGGATCTTGTCGGCCCACTTCGTGGCGTCTCGCCCCAGCTCGAACACGGCGACGTCGCCGGCGTAACCGAGCTTCAGCTCGCCCTCGTCGGCCGCAATCGAAGTCATCTCGGCGAAAGGGATGCGCAGGCGGAACTCGCCGCCGCGAAAGATCACCTCGCTGGTCTCCAGCAGGGCCTTGCCCTCCGAGACCTGGCCGGCGTAGCGCACGTTGCAGACGGCTTCAGACCCCAATCCGGCTCTCCTCCTGCTTGAACACCCTCGAATCCGGCCGGGAGCCCGCCGTCCCAACGCCCTCGTGGCGCAGCAACCACACCTTGTTCTCAATGCCGAGGCCGTAGCCGCCCAGCTTGTTTCCGGAGGCGATAACACGGTGGCAGGGCGTCACGAGCGCGACCGGGTTGGCGCCACACGCCGTACCCGCCGCCCGAAACGCACCCGGCGCCCCGGCAGCCTGCGCCACCTCCGCATAGCTCGCGACGTCGCCGTAGGGGATACGGGCGATCACCTCCCAGACCCGTTGCTGGAAGGGGCTGCCGCTATCGAGGTCGAGGGGCAGGTCGAAGTCGCGCCGGGAGCCATCGAAGTACTCCGTAAGCTGCGTCTGCACCACCTGCGCCAGCACCTCTTCGGCCGGCGTGTGGTCCTCGCTGTCATCCGTCTCGACCGCTTGCAGAAGGGCGCTGTCCATCTCGCGCTGCGACGAGAGCGTGTGCAACCGGCGCAGGCCCTGATCGGTCACGGCGACAAACAGGAGGCCGATGGGCGATTCAAGCGTGAAGGCGTACAACGCGAGCTACGCCTCGTCGAGCACCATGATCAGGTCGGCCGTTGCGAGGCCGACCGCGACGTTGCGGTTCTCGTCCAGGATCGTCACGGTGATCGTGCCGTTAGACAGCGCCACCTCGTCGACGTGCAGGCGCTTGCCGGGTATCAGGCTGCTGCGCTGGAGGTAGTGCATGAGGTTTGCGTCGTCCTCCGCGTGCTCGGCGATGTTGTTCACTACGACCACGGCGCCTTCTTCGCACTCGCGCAGGGCCCGCGCCTTGGCGTGACCTTCGCGCCAGAGGCCCGGGATCGGGTTCCCGTGCGGGCACGTCTCCGGGCTGTCGAGCAGGCTGAGGATCTGGCGCTCGATCAGCGGCGAGATCGCGTGCTCCATCTTGTGGGCCTCGTCGTGCACGTCGGCCCAGTCGAGCTTGAGGATGTCGGTCAGCAGGCGCTCGGCCAGCATGTGGCGGCGGATGATCGACTCGGCCATCTCCTGGCCCTTCGTGCTGAGCTCGATGTGGTGCGTCGACGACAGCTCGACGAGACCATCGCGCTCCATGCGCTTCAGCGTCGCCCACGCAGTCGGCGCCGATACGCCCTTGCGTTCCTTCACGCGCGCCGCAATCACCGGCGAGCCTTCGCGCTTCATCGTGTAGATGAGCTGCAAGTAGTCTTCAACGGTCTCAGTAGGACGAGTACGCTCCATTGCCCATGATCGTATGCTCGCGCGGGTACGGAATCAACTTCACGCTTACGTTAGAAGCACTCTGGGCCGGTTGCAGCCCTGTTAACGTTTGGCAATGCCGCGACTTCGGAGCCTCCTCGTCGTCTGCATCCTCGGATCCCTGTTCATTCAGGGCTGCCCGCGCGACCCCTGCCCGGAGCCCTCAGAAGCCGTCGGCCTTCGCTTCGTGTCACCACAGGACACCTCCCTCTCGATCACCTGGGAGGACTCGCGCTACGACAAGTACCAGAACTGTCAGCGCACCGACACCTTCGTCATCACCGGCGTCCAGGGCTTCGCGCCCTCGCAGCTCGACCGGCTCCTCGAAGAGCACATCGACCTGCCGGATGACGTTCGCGGCGCCTCGATCGGTCCCACAGGCACCGGTAGCGACATCAGACTGACGGTCTCGCTTTACGACCGGCCCGGCGTGGCGAGCTACGACCTCACGCTGACCCTCGACAATGCCAGCGTGACCGCGACGATCCCGCTGGAGAACTAGCTCGCTATCGCAGCAGCGCCTCGGCCTCGGCCGCGACGACGCGGTACACCTCCGCGAGCGGCAGCCCCCGCTCCTGGGCGATGCGACGGCAGACCTCGTACTCCGGCGCGACCCGCGGCGGCTCGCCCGGCAGGCGTTTCACCTTCACGGCCGCCGGCCCCAGGCTCGACTCGAACTCGAAGCTCTCGCGCTCGGCCTCGTAGCGCGCGACGTCGCGCACGCGCACGCCCAGGGTGCTGGTCTCGCGCAGCAAGCAGCGCGACCAGGCTCGACTCCATCGCTTCCTGACACAGCACCGATAGCATCGTGGCGGGGCGGCTCTTCTTCATCTGGATCGGCGTGAACCAGGCGTCCGCAGCGCCCGCCGCCATCAGCGACTCCTGCGTGTAGGCCAGCAGCTCCGGCGACATGTCGTCGATGTTCGTCTCGATCAGGCGCATGCGCTTGCCGGCCGGCTCCGTCTCGCCCAACCACACACGCAGCACGTTCGGGCGCCCTTCGGGATCGCGGCCGCCGGCGCCGTAACCGACCTTCTGCACGCGCATCGCCGGGCGCTCGAAGCGGCCCAGTGTGGTCAGCAGTGCAGCGCCCGTCGGTGTCACCTGCTCGCCGCGCGGTCCCTCACCCTCGACGATCGGGGCGCCGGCACGCGCCACAAGCTCCAGCGTCGCCGGCGCCGGCAACGGCAGCACGCCGTGCGACCCGCGGCCTTCGCCGTGCCCCAGCGGCAACGGCGACGCGTACACCGCCTCGATGCCCAGCAGGCGCAGCCCCACGATGCAGCCCGTCACGTCCACCATGGCATCGACGGCGCCCACCTCGTGCAGCTCCACCGCCTCGACGCTGCTGCCGTGCACCTTCGCCTCGACCTCACCGAGTGCCCGAAACACGCCCTCGACGCGCTCGATGTCGCCCGCCGGCAACGCTGACGCCCGGATGATCTCGATCACCTCGGCCAGGGAGCGATGCCGCGGCGCCTCCTCGATGATCACGTCCAGCTTCGTCGCCGCGAACCCTGCCCGGTGCACCGGCTTCGCTTCGAGATGGAACGCCCCCGCGGGCAGCGCCAGCTTGCCGACCTCGGCCTGCAACGCATCGAAGTCCAGCCCGGCGTCCAGCAAAGCACCCAGGATCATGTCGCCGCTGGCGCCGGAGAAGCAGTCGAAGTAGGCAACGCGTGTCATGCGCCTATTCTCGCACGCGCCCACTGGAATCCTGCGCCGAGGCCGGCTCGATGAGGTCCACGCGCGATGACGGCTGGATGAAGCTAGAGCCTGCCAGCGGCCTCGTTCAGCTCACGTAGTTTGGTCCGAACTTCCCCAAGGGCCGACTCGCGGTCGGCCGCGATCGAAGCATGCGCCGCCGAGCGCAGAAAGTCTGACATCGTCATTCCTCGCGCCTTTGCAGCAGCCTCGAACTCCTGAGCCTCTTCAAGTGACAACCGCATCGAATAGACGGCCCGTGGCGGCTTCTTGCTGACGTTGCGGACTGGGCGCAATCCCTCCAGGAACTGCTCGCTCTCCATCTCCTCAACCAGCCGTGTCTCTTCGTCCTGCTTCATTGCGACTCTCCCGGCGGGCTGCGAGCGCCGCAGCATCGATGCGGTACTCCAGCAGATCGAGCACATTCCCGGATGCATTCGTCTCGATGTACTCGGCAGCAACAGCGCCACCCAGCGAACTCCGGTATGCGCCTGCTCGCCAGATTACGCCGGTCGACGGGATAGATCAGGTACTCGAACGCCAGATTCGCCAGCGCCCAGTCAGCCAGCCCCGCGACCGCCTCGAGTCCGTAGCCGCTGCCATGCGCCGCCTTCTTGATCCAGATGCCCAGCTCCGGCGTAGGCGTATCGATGTGGTGCAAACCCCCGTGCCCGAGAAACTCCCCCGTCTCGACGTCCAGAATCGCGACCTGAAGCTCCTTGCCCGCCTCGGTTGACGCTCGGGCGGCCCGAAGAAACGCCAGCGTCTCCTCGATGCGTCTTCGCCGGTGCAGGGAACATATACGTCGTTATCTCTGCGGTGAAGCTACTCGAAGATCTCCGACGCGTATCGCTCATGCGTCGGGAGCACGCGCAGTCGTGGAGTCTCGATCACGACATCAGCCAGCGACCGCGACACTAGCCCCTCAGCCCCATCAGGACTCACCTTCACCGCCTCGGCAATCTCGTTCCGGCGAGACTCGGGGACCCGGTCCGCCTCCGGCACCCCAAGATAGCGACGAAACACGTTAGGCCCGCGCGCATCGTCAGGCATGTTGGCCATACGAGGGACGACGTGAAAGTGCACGTGCGGATGCTCCGCCGCCTCGGCAAATTGCGCTACGTATGTCTTCGGGCATCCGACGGCCTCGCGTCAAGGCCAAAGACACGTCGCGTTGCAACGACCCGCACTCGCGCGCTTCGGCCTCGTCTAGCTCCGCGATGCTCTCGACGTGGCGCCGGGCGATAAGCACAAGCCAACCAGGCAGCGACGTGTCGTAGCTGTGTACGACATCCCAGTAGTCAGTACGCAGGATTGCGTCCCACGATGGCGCCTCGCCTCGGTCACGGCGGACAATGAGCTCGCAGGTGTGACACACAACCGAAGCCATGGGCTCTTAGTCGTGGCGCTCGCGGTGGACCATCGCGTTGATCTGCGCCGCCATGTAGCCGGCCCCGAATCCGTTGTCGATGTTCACGACCGAGACACCGGCCGCACAGCTATTGAGCATCGAGAGCAGTGGCGCCAGGCCCTGGAAGCTCGCGCCGTAGCCGATCGAGGTGGGCACGGCGATCACGGGCGTCGATACGAGGCCGGCGATCACGCTCGGCAGCGCACCCTCCATGCCCGCGACAACGACGAGCACGGTGGCCTTCGTGATCTGCTCCAGGTTGTCGAACAGGCGGTGGATGCCCGCCACGCCGACGTCGGAGAGCACCGGCGCATCGCTGCCCAGCATGCGAGCAGTCAGCGCCGCCTCCTGGGCCACCGGCAGGTCGGATGTGCCGGCGCATACGACGAGCACACCCCCTAGCAACGGCTTCGGCTCCCGCTCGACGGTGGCACACCGCGCCAGCTCGTGATACTCCGCATCGGGCACGACGGCCTGCAGCGCCCGAAAGCCCTCGCGTTCCAGGCGCGTGACGAGCAATCGCCCGCTGCGCTCGACCAGCTTTTCGCCGATCGCGGCAACCTGATCCGGCGTCTTGCCCAGCCCTAGAATCACCTCCGGCAGGCCGTCTCGCAGCTCCCGGTGATGGTCGATCTTGGCGAAATCGAGGTCTTCGTAGGGCAGGTGGCGCAGGCTCGCCATCGCTCCCTCGATATCGAGGCTGCCGTTGGCGACGGCTTCCAGCAGGAGTCTCAGCTTGTCGTTGACTGCGTTCACCCTCTGATCTAGTAATCGAATTATACATATGCCGGGAGGCTGAAAGGCCTGTGCTACACTCGCAAAGGCGGGTGAGTCGAAGGTACGCTCCTTGGGTCCAACGACCGATAACCATTCGATGGTCCGGACAAGAGAGGTCCTCCCCACTTGAACTGGGTAGACGCCTTTATCCTCATTAGTCTCCTCTGGTTCACGTATTCGGCGTTCAACGCCGGCATGATCCGTGAAATCGTGACGATAATTGGCGCAATCTTGGCGGTTGCCCTCGCTGGCCTCTTCTACCTCAATCTCGCCGAGGACGTCGGTGTCGCCATCGACAACGAACAGACGGCCGCGATCGTCTCTTTCGGCATCATCTTCGGCGCCGTCATCCTGGCATCACAGTTATTCGCGATCTTCCTCAAGCAGGCAGCCCAGCTCCTCATGCTCGGCCTCTTCGATTCGATGGGCGGCGCCCTCATCGGCCTGCTCAAGGGCTTTATCCTCGTCGAGATCGCCCTTTTCGTCGCCATCACCTTCCCGTCGCTCCACCTCGTGGACGACGTCGAGGGCTCAGCCTTCGCGCCGTTCTTCATCGACTTCCTGCCGCTCCTGAAGTACATCCTGCCCGGCGAATTCAAGATCGCCATCGACGAGTTCTAGGCCAACGGGGAACAGGACTGCGCTCGCATGGGCTCAGTGCAAGGCGACGGGCACGCGTCGCTCTACTTCGACTGAGGCGATCACGCCCACGGTCATTCTGAGGCATCAGCCTAGCCCTCGCCAGATGCCACTCCGACGCGCTCGTACTGCGCTCGGTCATCCACCCGATGGCGTCTCAGCCCAAGATGCGCCGTCGTCGATGCGCTTCGAAGGCCCATGGCGGCATCCTCGCTCCACTCAGGATGACGGCTTGGCGGAAGGACCCTGCTCCGTTCCGCCGCCCACTCTTCCTGGTGCCCCGGCCGTCCTATGCAGCCCTATCTGCCGCGCGGCACTTCGGGCTGGCAGTGCGACAGAAGCTCGTGATGCGCTGGCCCGCCGTGATCTCGCTGATCGTCGTGCCGCACCGGGGACACGGCTGGCCGCCGCGACGGTGCACGCGCAGGTGGTCGCGCCACTCGGCATAGTCCAGCGAGTCGGACATCTTCTCGGCCACCAGCGGCTCCGCCCACTCCAGCACGTCGCGCGTGGCGTGATAGAGCCGCGTTATCTCTTCGTCCGTCATCTCGCTGCGCTTCTTGTAGGGATGGAGCCGCGCTTCCCAAAGGATCTCGTCCGAGTACGCGTTGCCGATGCCGGCGACGAACTTGTGGTTCACCAGCACGCTCTTGATCTGGCCCGTGTACTTGCGCAATCGCTCCCGAAAAACGTCCTCCGTCAGCGACGGCGAAAGCACGTCCGGCCCCATCTCGGCGAACTGCGGCACCGCCTCGATCTGGTCGGCCTCGACAAGGTAAACGCGGCCCATAAGGCGCTGATCCACATAGCGCAGCTCGCGGCCATCGTCCAGACCCAGCACGAATACCGTACGCGCGTGACGCTTCGTCTTGGGCTCCACGACGCCGAAACGGCCGGTCAGCATCGGGTTAACGATGAGTACGCGGCCGCTTGCGAGCGAAAACAGGAGGAACTTGCCGTGGCGGTGCACGTCGCCCAGGGTATCGCCCGTAAGCAGGCGGACGAATTCCTCACGTGGTACTCTTATAGGGACAGGTACGTACGTTTCGACACGTTCTACTGTCCGGCCGGAGATCGTCCGGTTGAAGTACTTACGAATGGCCTCCAGGTCCGGAACTTCAGGCATTACATCACTATTCTAGCGTCCACTAATTGCCGAAAGTCATTCGACACCTAGATGCTGCTTTCCAGCGTCTTTGGGCGCTTGCCCCAGACCGTGTCCAGCCGTAAGATTCGCGAGGTTTGCTCGACCACTCTAAAGTGGCCGAAGCAAGGGAGGTTGTACCGCATTGGCCTACGTTGACAAAGAAATCGCCTGCAAGGACTGTGGAAACGGGTTCGTTTTCACGGCGGGCGAACAGGAGTTTTACGCCACCAAAGGGCTTCAGAATGAGCCCGCACGCTGCCCGCGTTGTCGCACCGCGCGACGCACGGCCCGCGCTGTTGAGCCGGAAGAAGGCTACGTGCGATACGGCACCTTCGCCAGCTTCGGTGGCAAGACTCCTCGCCAGATGCACCCGGCCGCCTGTGCCGAGTGCGGCATCATGACCGAGGTCCCCTTCATCCCGCGCGGCGACCGCCCTGTTTACTGCAGCTCCTGCTACAACAAGGTTCGCGGTACTGCGCCCCGGCCCAGCTAACACCCGGCCGGCCGCCGATGGCCACTGACCCTGAAGCGCAAACGCAGCTCACTCGCCTCCTGCGAGACGAGGCGCTGCGTACCGCGCCGCTTGATGACCTGCGCAAGGCCGTCGACGCCAGCTTCGAGCTGCTTGTCGACGGCCTTGTTGCTGAAGCCGCAGCCAGCGACGACGTCACCGACGTCGAGAGCGCCATGAGCTTCCTCCGTCTACGCCTGGAGTCGCTAAGCCCGGTACTCACGCAAGAACAAATTGCTCGACTTATCCAGGCCGTCCAAGGCAAGATCGAAGCATGGTAACCAGAATTATCCTTCTGCTTGGCGTCTTCGCAGCCCTGTTCGCCGTCGCGTGTGGAGGCAATGACACCCCCTCAACGGACTCCACGGCCACCAGGGCGCCTTCGATCAGCGCCGCCGCCACCAACACGCCTGAGGGCGCATACGTCATCGTTGAGCCCAAGGCGGGCCCACCCGGGACCGAAGTCACCGTAACCGGCAGCGGCTGGGAACCCGGCGCACTTATCGACGTCACCGGCGCGCTGGAGCCGGGCGCCACGGGAGACCCCTACAAGACGGTTACGTCGGCTGCCGATGGCTCCTTCACGGCCCGGTTCCGCCTCGAAGCCACCCCCGATGGCACCACGCTCAGCACGGGCCGCTACGACCTGATCGCGCGCTCCGCCAGCACCCAGGTCACGATCCCGTTCATCGTCGAGACCCGCCATCCGATCACCGGCTCCGGCCCCACCGGGTGACTGCCTCACAGGCACAAGGCTACCGCGACTGAACTGAATCCCAGGTACACATTCACAGCGACCGGCGCCTAAACTCAGGCGTGCTCGAATCGTCTCTCCTCGAAGGCCACATCGTCCGGTTGGAGCCTCTGAGCCTCGACCATCTGCCAGGCCTCCTCGGAGCTGCGACAGGAGATCGCGAGACATATCGTCTCACCGGCGTACCTTCAGACGAGCCATCGATGCGTCAGTGGATCGGCGACGCAATCGCTGCACGGGAAGCTAGCACCGCAGTTCCCTTCGCGACGATGGACCGGCGCACAGGCAGGGTTGCCGGCGCAACCCGCTTCTTCGACCTCCAGTACTGGCGATGGCAGCCCGGCAGCCCACATCAGCGCGGCGAGCACCTCCCGGACGCACTAGAGATCGGCCACACCTGGCTGGCGCCCTGGGCGCAACGTACCGGCATCAACACGGAAGCCAAGCTCCTCATGCTCACTCACGCCTTCGAGACCTGGCACGTGCACCGTGTCCGCATCACGACCGACGAGCGCAACGCCCGCTCTCGCGCCGCCATCGAACGCCTCGGTGCCAAACTCGATGGCGTACTGCGAGCCGCCAGCGCCGCTTACGACGGTGAGGTGCGCAACAGCGCCTTCTACTCGCTCCTGGATTACGAGTGGCCCGAGACGAAAGCCGCCCTCACTGCTCGATTGAGACTCGATTAGCCGTACAGCATCGCTTCCAGCCGCGCCTGCACACCCGGCCACTCCGGCGCCAACATACGGAACCACGCCGTATCCCGGTTGCGTCCCTTGATGACGAAGTGCGCCTCTTGCACGCCCTCGAACCTGAAGCCCATGCGCAGCGCAGACCGGCGCGAACGCTCGTTCAGGGCATCGCACTTCCATTCGACACGCCGGTAGCCCAGCCCGAAGGCATGGCGCAGCATCAGGTAGGTCGACTCCAGGTTGGCGTTCGTCCGCTGTACCACCGGCGAGTACCAGATGTGCCCCAGCTCGATTTTCAGGTGCTCCGGCATGTTGCTCGTATAGGCCGTGAACCCCACGGCGCGCCCGCTGGCAATGTCGAACACCGTGAAGGCGCGCATGTTAGGCGTCGCATCGATGTCGCCAGGAACTCACCAAGCTCCGAAGCCGCTCTCGAACGGACCCTTGAACATGTAGCGCCAGATCAGCGCATCGGCGTCGTAGGCGCCCACGGAGCGCTCTCCGACCGTCACCGGCTGCCCGTTCGAGACCGCGTACAGCGCTTCGAGGTCACGCGTGAGGTCGAACGGCTCCAGACGCACGAAACGGCCTTCGAGTACGACCGACGCTGGTTTCAGCGGCAAGCTGGCAGCCAGCGCAAGCTGCTCCTTTGACAACGATTCGCCCAACGGGAACACGGTCATCGCCGCGCATCATAGCGCGCCAACCCGGAAACGGCGTCCTGTACAGAAGGTCGTGTTTTAGGGACTAGCGATTGCCGTTAGTCGCCTCGAGATCGTCATCGTCTTCGTCCTCATCGTCATCTTCGTCGTCGTCATCCCCCGTCTCGGAGAACACACCGACCTCACGGCCGGCCCAGACCGTGACGATGAAGTCGTCTCGCAGCGGCTCCCAGCTCATGACGAGGCGCTCATCGATCTCGCCGATCAGCGACTCGATGGAGTCGTCGTCAAAGTCGGCGGGCACCAGCAGCGTCGCGTAGCAAGTAGCGCCGGAGTAGTGCAGGTCGACGCGCCCGATCTCGTCGCCCTCGGACTCGATAATGAAGGTCTCGGACTGGGGTGTGCGCACCTCGCGCTCGAAGCTATATCCGGGCATCTTGTCTCTTCCTCGGCTTCTGCGCCGAATCACCGGCGCCCTCTTCGAGCAGCTTTTGCCACTTCTCCGGATCGGGCTCGTAGAGCCACTCTGGCGCGAAATCTGCACCATTGGGCCAACATACGGTGCCCGCCTCTTCATCGAGGTAGGCCTTGGCAAAGTACGCAGGATCTTTTAGAGGTTCAAAGACCTCACCCCAAAGTTCTTTTTCGAGATCGACGATGCGGCGTTTGCCATCACGAAACGCCACTTCGATCGTGAATGGCGGAATGACCTGGACCTCAGTCACGACCGGAATATCCATCACCCTAGTCTAACGGATCGATGGCCTTGGGCATTCTATGTGCGTACGCCAAGGCCCAGTTCTCTGACAACTCAAGTTGGCGCGCACGAGCCCACCGCAGCACAAGCCTCTCCGCTCTCCCGGGCAATCGACCCGCTGTTCGTTCGAGAGTATCGATGCGGTAAGAGGCCCGCTCGCCTGCATACAGCACATGGAAGTGCGGTGGCGAATGCTCCCGTCGCTAGTCGACATATGTAGATCACGATGCCGTTGAACTCGCAGATCCTCGGCATCCTCTACGGCCGGATCTGGCCCTCGCCCTGCACGATCCACTTGTACGTCGTGATCTCCCGCAGCCCGACGGGCCCGCGCGCGATCGTCTTCTGCGTCGAGTCGATAATCTCGGCGCCGAGGCCGAACTGCGCGCCGTCTGTGAACTGCGTCGATGCGTTCACGTAGCACACGGCTGTGTCGACCTCGTCAGTGAAGCGCTTCGCCGCGCTGAAGTCTTCCGTGATGATCGCCTCGGAGTGGCCCGTGCCGTACTCGGCGATGTGGTCCAGCGCCTCGTCCAGCGAATCGACCACCCGTACCGACGGCGATGGCGCCGAGGAACTCGTGGCCGAAGTCGTCCGGCGTCGCGGCGACCGCGTTGGCACCGGTGTCGGCCTCCTGAATGGCGAGTAGCGCACGCTCGTCGCAGCGGATCTCGACACCCTTCTCGGCCCAGGCGCGAGCGATACGCGGCAGAAAGCCCACCGCGACGTTCGAGTGCACCAGCAGCGTGTCCATGGCGTTGCAGATCGACCAGTTGCGCGTCTTGGCGTTGACCGCGATCGCGACCGCCTTGTCGAGGTCGGCCATCGCGTCGACGTAGGTGTGGCAGACGCCGACGCCGCCGGTGAGCACCGGCATGCGCGCGTTCTCTGCCACGAAGCGGATCAGCTCCGCCCCGCCGCGCGGCACCACGATGTCGATGTACTCCCGCAGCGATAGCATCTGACCCACGAGTGCGCGGTCCGTGTTCTCGATCAGTTGCAGGGCGCCTGCGGGCACGCCGGCCTCTTCCTCGGCCTCGCGCGCCACCCGCGCCAGCACCGTGTTCGACTTGATCGCCTCGCTGCCGCCGCGGATCACGCAGGCGTTGCCGGACTTCAGACACAACGACGCGATATCGATCGTCACGTTGGGCCGGCTCTCGAACACGGCCGCCAGCACACCCAGGGGCACCCGGCGGCGGCTCACGAGCAGGCCGTTGGGCAGCTTGCGCCCATCGATCACCTCACCCACCGGGTCTTCGAGCCGCGCGACGGTGCGCACGTCCGACGCGATCGCCTTGAGCTTCTCGGGGCTCAGGCGCAGCCGGTTCAGCGGCGCTTCCGCCAGACCGTTGCTCGACGCGCGCTCGACGTCCTCGGCGTTCGCCGCCAGGATCTCGTCCTGCCGCTCGATCAGCTTCACAGCGATATTCTCCAGCGCGTCGTTCTTCACGCCGGTAGGAAGGCTGGGCAGCTTGCGGGCAGCAGCCTTCGCCGCCTTCGCCTGCGCCAGTAGCGTCTCGTCGATTTCCATGTCGTTAGCCTTAACTCGTCCGGTGGCTAGGTGACCACCAGGTTGTCTCGATGCACCGCTTCGGCCCCGTAATCGTAGCCCAGCAGCGACGTGATCTCCGTCGACTTTGCCCCTTTGATCAGGTCCATCTCCTCGGAGCTGTAGTTCGCGATGCCGCTGCCCAGCCGTGTCCCCGAGATCGTGACGACCTCGATCGTCTCGCCGCGGGCGAAGGTGCCGCACACCTCCTTCACCCCGGCCGGCAGCAGGCTGGTCTTGCGCTCCCGCAGCGCCTTCTCGGCGCCGTCGTCGACAACGAGGCTGCCCCGGATCGAGAGGCCGGAGAGGATCCAGCGCTTGCGGCTCTCCAGGCGGTCGGCGGCGGCGGGAAAGAACGTCCCCAGCGCCTCGCCGGCGACCAGGCGCGGCAGGATGTCGGGTTCACGCCCGCTGGCGATCACGACGTCCGTGCCGCTCGATGTCGAGAGGCGGGCGGCCTGGAGCTTCGTGATCATGCCGCCGGAGCCGCCCGTCTCACTCTTGCCCGCGTAGGCCTCGATGCTCGCGTCGATCGTGTCGACACGCTTGACCAACGTCGCACTCGGATCGATCGAAGGGTCGGCCGTGTACAGCCCTCGCGCGTCATCAGCATGACCAGCAGGTCGGCGTCCACCAGGTTCGCCGTCAGCGCCGCCCAGCGTGTCGTTCTCGCCGATCCGGCTCTCCGCCAACTCCTCGACGGCGACCGCATCGTTCTCGTTCACGATCGGCACGACGTTGTAGCTGAGCAGCGCCAACAGCGTGTTGCGGGCGTTGAGGTAGCTCAGGCGGTCCGCGAGGTCGCGGCGGGTCAGCAACGCCTGGGCCACGACGATGTCGTGCTGAGCGAACAGGGTGTCGTACGCCTGCATGAGCTGGCCCTGGCCCACCGAGGCCAGCACCTGGCGGTACGGGATGTCGCGCCGACGCCGACGCGTCACGCCCAGCCGGGAGCGACCGGCGGCGACGGCCCCCGACGTGACCACGATCACCTCCACGCCGCTGCGGCGCAGTTGTGCCACCTGCGCCACGAGACGGCCGAGCGTCTCCATGTCGAGACGGTCTTCGCTGGTGATCAGGTTCGTGCCGAGCTTGGCGACGATGCGCTTGTAGCGCTTTTTCATGCGATCCGGATTATAACGGAGCCTTCCCGTTGCCCTCGCTCAAGCGAGAGGCTCAGGCCTCCGATTCAGGGTCGGCGTGCACGGTGACGACGCTGCCCGGCCACAGCGCCTCGATGCGCCGCCCGACCTCCTCCGTCACCACGTGGGCCTGCTCCACCGTCGTTGCGTTCGGGAAGCTCATGTGAAAGTCGATCTGGCGGGCCTGACCCAGGCGCCGCGTGCGCAGCTCGTGGATGCTGTTGCGCCCCGCCACCTCGTGGATTACGCCCTCGATCTCGGCGATCTCCTCTAGCTCCAGACTCGTCTCCAACACATCGCCGACCGACGACCTGAGGATGCCCGCGGCAATCCACAGCAGGTAGCACCCCAACCCGAACGCGATCACGCCGTCCAGCACCACTTCGCCCGTCACGAGCACGACGACAAGGCCCAGCGTCACGGCGACTGCCTGCACGACGTTCGTCATCAGGTGCCGCGCCTCGGAGGCGATGGCCGGTGAGTTCGTCTCTCTGGCGATACGGCTCGTGTACTGCACCAGGCCGAAGTTCGCCGCGGCGGCGATCAGCATGACGACGATGGCGATATCCGTGTCGATCGATTCTGGCGGGTCGAGGATGCGGCGGACGGAGTTGTAGATGATGAACACGCCGCCACCACCGATCAGCATCGCCTGGATCGAGGCTGCGACCGTCTCGGCGCCGCCGTGGCCGTAGGGATGCCCGGCATCCGGTGGCTTGGCGCCGTAGCGCACGCTCGCCAGCGCGATGCCCGCCGCGACGAGGTCCTCCAGGCTGTCGATGCCGTCCGAGAGCACCGCGACGCTGCCGGAGATCGTGGCGACGCTGAGCTTCATCACCATCGAGACGGCGTTGAGCATGACGGAGAAGGTTGCTGCACGGCTCGCGGGGTCCGCCGGCAGCAGGCGCGAGAGGGAGGGTGCCACTAGGGGCTGCCTTCCTCCGCCAGCAACGGCTCCGTCGCTTCCTCCAGCGACTTGCCCCGGCGGGTCAGCGATCGGCTCACGAGACCAAGCGCGATCAGGCCCACGATCACGCCGAACCACAGCGTGCCGAACCGGATCACCAGCGTCCCAACCGCCGCGTCAGACTTCGAGAGGCTCAGCAGGACCTGCGAAAGGCCAGTGATGCCGCCCTCGGCCACACCGAGGCCACCCGGCGTCAGCAGCAGGGCGCTCGCCAGCGTCGCCGCCGGCATGATGAACGATGCCTTGAGCAGCAGGTCGCCGCCACCGTCCACGCCCAGGCCGAGCAGGGTGCACGTAGAACGCCAGCACCTCGAAGCCCCAGGAAAGTACGCTCAGCAGCGTCATCGAACCGAGGACGCCCGGCGAAAGCAGGACGTAGCTGCTGTTGTAGAACTCCTCGGCGTGCTGCGCGACCCGGGACACGACCGGCAGCTTCTCCAGCTTGCCGAGCACCCAGTACGCCAGCGGCCGGTGTCGCGCCAGGACGACCAGCGCGATCGCCCCGAGCACGACGACCACGAAGGCGGGCCAGGCATCGCCGAAGACGACGAGCCCCGCGGCGCCGAGGATCACGAGCCCCAGGCTGTCCGTCAGGCGTTCTGCAATCACGATCGGCGCCGAGCGGCTGAACGGCGTCCCGTGCATCTCTCGCAGGAGGTAGCACTTCAGCCACTCGCCCACCTTGCCCGGCGTCACCACCATTCCCAGGCCCGCGAAGTAGACGAGGGCGCTGTCCTTCGCCGGAAAGCCTTTGACGCCGATGGTCTTCAGGTAGAACTGCCACTTCAGGAAGCGCAGTACGTAGTTCAGGGACGTGAGGCCGAGGATGATCGGCAGATAGGCCCACTTGAAGCGCTCCAGGCCGTCCAGCACAGCGTTGAAGTCGGCGTAGGCGCTGAGGCCCACGAAGACCAGCGCGCCGAACACGATCGATATCAGTAGCCGGCCACGCAGCTTCTCGAGGGTCACCTGCTAATTGTACCGGTGGATGGGCTTATGGCCTCGTTTGTTCACGCCGCGTAGCCGAGACGGCGGGCAGTGGCGGCTTCGTCCTCATCGCTGAGGGCGTACATCTCTTCCATCATCGTCTGGGTCGCCTCCTGAGCGGGCATCGGCCTGTAGAACAGGTAGCCCTGGGCGAAATCGCACTTGGCCCTCGTCAAGAGTCTTAGCTGATCCTCCGTCTCCACACCTTCAGCGATCACCTGCATCCCCAGGACGTGCCCGACTTCGATTGCGGCCCGGATCACACCGAACGTGCGCGCATCGGAGACTTCTTCGACGAACGAGCGGTCGATCTTCAGGTAGTCGGCCGGGAACTTGCGCAGGTAGTTCAGCGATGAGTAGCCCGACGCCGAAGTCGTCGATGGCGAGACGGGTGCCCAGCTTTTTCAGCTCGATGATGCTGTCGAGCGTCGCCAGCTCGTCGCGACCGAAGGCCGTCTCGGTCATTTCGAGGTGCACCTTCTCCGGCGCCACACCGGTCGCCTCCAGCACCTCGGCAACCTCCAGGGCGATGTTGGCCTGGGACACCTGCACCGCCGAAAGGTTGACGCTCATCTGAAGCCCGTCGCCAAACACCTGGTGCCACGACGCTAGCTGCTGGCACGCTCGCAGCATCACCCAGCGGCCGAGCTCCCGGATCGCGCCGTTCTCTTCCGCCATCGGCACAAACCGGTCGGGGCTCACGAAGCCGAAGTACGGGTGGTTCCAGCGCACCAGCGCCTCGAAGCCATCGATCTGTCCCGTCTTCAGGTCCATTACGGGCTGGTAGTAGACCTCGAGCTGCTCCCGCTCCACCGCGAGCTTGAGCTCGTAGTCCATCGAAAGCTGAGTCACGGTCGGCAGCGGCCGGTGCGGCTCGAAGATGCAGAACTGGTTGCGGCCGGCGCCTTTCGCCTGGTACAGGGCGACATCGGCGCGGCTCAGCAGCTCTTCGAGGGTGGGCCGCGGGATCGAAGCCACCGCGCCACCGACGCTGACGTTGACCCACACCGGTTGCGAACCCACGGACGTGCGGAAGTTCAACTCCTCGACGATCGAATGGGCGAACTTCTCGAGGTGCTGCTTGTCGGTCACCTCGGTGATCACGCCGAACTCGTCACCGCCGAGGCGCGCGACCGTAGACGTGAGCCCCACGAGATTGCGCAGACGCTCGCCCACCTCCTGCAGCAGCTGATCGCCCGCAGCGTGACCCAGGGTGTCGTTGATCGTCTTGAACCGGTCGAGGTCGAGCATCAGGACGGCCACAGAGTGCTTCCGGCGGTTGCGCTTACGCAGCCCCTTCGAGAGCTGCGACATGAAGTAGCCGCGGTTGTGCAGCCGGGTCAGCGGGTCGTGCGAGGCTTGCCAGGCCAGCGACCTGATCCGCAGGCGTCCTGCGTGTCGCTCCATCGGCAAGGCGGCGGCCAGCACGGCCACGAGCGAGAGGAACGCCGTCTCCGTGCTCGTGGGGTTCTGCGTGAACACGACCCACGAAACGGCAAGAACGATGACTGTCCAGTAGATAGTCAGCGACAGGAGGGACCAACCGGCGCCTTCGCCACGATTATCCAAGGACACCCCCTCACGTACTTTCGCACAGTGATTATCGGTCAACGCAGGAGTGTGAATTGAGTGAATAGAGTGTGAATACACCTTCGAGGGGCGTTAAAGCCCGCGGCGCTCCAGGATCGTGTGCAGCCGGTCGAGGATCCGGCCCGCCACCTCGTACTTCGAGAGCAACGGCAGTACTTCAGGCTCAAAGCCCGGCTCCAGCAGCGTCACGAGGTTCGTGTCCACCGCAAACCCCGCGCCCTCCGCCGAGATGTCGTTGGCGCAGATCAGGTCCAGGTGCCCGTGCGACTGCGGTTTGCGCAGCGCGTTCTCGATCACGTTCTGAGACTCCGCCGCGAACGCGACCTTGACCACGTTGTCCGGCACTTCCGGCAAGAACGACGGGTTCGCGACCATCTGCAGCGTCAGGTCTCCGCCCTCGCCCTTCTTGATCTTGTGCTCCGCCGGCGTCGCAGGCCGAAAGTCCGAGACCGCGGCTGCCATCACGAGCGCCTGTGCGTTCTCGCACGCGGCGAGCACGGCCTCGCGCATCTCCGCCACCGTCTCGACCCCCACACGTTCGACACCGTACGGCACCGGCAGCGAATCGACCGTCGACACCAGGGTTACGCGGGCGCCACGGTCACGAGCGGCTTCCGCCAACGCGTAGCCCATCTTGCCGCTGGACCGGTTTGTGATCACGCGCGCCGGGTCGATGGGCTCTCGCGTGCCACCGGCGCTCACGACGATGTGCTTGCCGGCGAGGTCACCGTCGCGGCCCAACACCAGCTTCGCGGCGCCGAGGATCGTCAACGGCTCCGACAGCCTGCCGGCGCCCACGTTCCCAGACGCCAGCCGGCCGCTCTCCGGCCCCACGAACTGCACACCCCGCCGCATCAGGGTCTCGACGTTCTCTTGCGTCGCGGCGGCCTCCCACATCTGCGAGTCCATGGCGGGCGCTACCAGCACGGGCGCCTTGGTCGCCAGCACGGTCAGCGAAAGCATGTCGTCCGCCAGGCCGTAAGCCAGCCGCGCCATCGTCGTCGCCGTCGCGGGCGCCACGACCACCAGGTCGGCGCGGCGGGAGAGGGCGACGTGCTCCTCGTTGGCCCCGGTCGCGGGCTCGAACATATCGGTATACGGCATGCGACCCGTGAGGGACCGGAACGTGAAGGGCGTGATGAACTTCTGCGCGCTCTCAGTCATCACCACGTCGACGATTGCACCCGCCTGCACCAGCTTGCTCGCCAGGTCGACGGCCTTAAAGGAGGCGATGCTGCCGCAAACCCCCAGGACGACGTGCTTCCCCCGTAGCGGCATCAGCTTTCCTCGTTCAGCTCGTAGAGCAGCTTGAGGCCGAACAGCGAAACGCTATCGTCCACCTCATCGAAGCAGTGCGTGAGCTGGCTCATCATGTGGGCCCAGCCGCCCGTGCCAACCACCCAGGCGTCGTCGCCGATTTCGTCTTTGAACCGCCGCACCATCCCCTCGATGAGCTCAGCGTAGCCGAACAGAATGCCGGACTGCATCGCGTCCCGGGTGTTGGTGCCGATCGCCTTCTTGGGCGGCGAGAGCTCCACGCTGCTCAGCATCGCCGCGCGGCCCGCCAGCGCCTCGCTCGCCACCGTGATGCCCGGCGCGATCGCGCCGCCCAGGTACACGCGGTCGCGCGACACCGCCTCGAACACGGTGCCCGTACCCAGGGACACGACGATCAGCGGCGGCTTGTGCAGCCGTAGCGCCCCGAGCGCCACGGCGATACGGTCCGGGCCCAGCTCCCGCGGCTCGTACTTGATCTGCATCCCGGTCTTCACACCCACGCCGACACGAAGCGCCTCTACGTCGAAGTGCCGGCGAAACATCTCGCCGAACACCGGCGCCAGAGTCGGCACCGTCGTCGCATACACGCCTCCGTGCACGTCTGACTTATTGATGCCGTCCATACCCAGCAGGTTATTCACCAGCGCGGCGTACTCATCCGCGAGGCGATAGCTGTCCGTAGCGATATACCAGCGCGCCATCAGCTCGCCGTCCTTGAACGCCCCGAGCTTGATCTGTGTGTTGCCGATATCGACTGCCAGCAGCATGGTTTGTTAAACAATTATAGGAGTTTCGAATGCTCCAGAACCCTGGAACAAACCCTGACGATCGGTAGCCCAAAATTCACATTATTCTAGGGCCTTGCTGATCATAAGAGGCTTGACCCCCTTGGCGAGCCCTATGCTACCTTCCCTCAGTCCCAGCCGCGCTCTTGGGAAAACGGGGCCTGTAAGCGCGGGGAGGGTCTAATTCATCTTCGTTTTGTTTTGTTTTTGGTTTCGCGTGCCGAAACCGGAGGGCTCATTTTGTCTGCTGCGATTCCCGCCACCGCGCAACAGATCTGGGAGGCCACTCTCAGTCAGCTCATGCTACGCGTCACCCGCCAGAACTACGACACCTGGCTGCGTTCGACCGTAGGCCAGCGCTACGAAGGCACGACCCTCGTGGTCACCGCCGCGAACGATCTTGCCTGCGACTGGCTTTCGACCCGGATGAAGAGCGTCATCTCCCAGGCGATTACGGCCGTCGCCGGGCTCGGCCTCACCGTGCGCTTCGAGCCTGCCGACGAAATCATCAAGGCCGATGCCTCGACGCCGTTGCAGCCGCAGCTTATCCAGAACCCACGCGCGCCACTCAACCCGCGCTTCACCTTCGAATCCTTCATGGAGGCCCAGTACAACCGCCTCGCCCTCACGGCCGCCCGAGACGTGGCGACCAACACCGAGAGCCAGTACTCCCCGCTGTTCATCTCCGGCAACAGCGGCATGGGCAAGACCCACCTGCTGCACTCGGTGGCTCACGCGGCCTACGCCAGCAACCAGATCGTCCTGCTGGTGAGCGCCGAGCAGTTCCTCAGCGAGTTCACGACCGCCATCCGCAACAAAGCCGGCGCCGCCTTCCGCGCCCGCTACCGCGAGCCTGATCTCCTGCTGGTCGATGACGTGCACGACCTCATGGGCAAGAAGGCCACACTGAACGAGTTCTACCAGACGCTCGCGGGCCTGCACGACCAGGGCCGGCGCGTCGTGGTTGCCGGCGACCCCAGCGCCATGTCCGCCGAAGCAGCCCGCTTCAAGACCATGCTGCGTTGGGGCCTCGTGGCTCACATCGAAGAGCCCTCCTCGGAGGACCGCGTGCGCTACATCAACCTCAAGGCGCGCTCGCAGAACATGACCCTCCCGGACGAGGTCCAGCATTACATTGCCCTGCGCGTGCGCTCGAGCATCCGCGACCTCGAAGGCGCCGTGAACCGTGTCAGCGCCCTCTCCCGCATCTCCGCGGAGCCTCTGACCATCGACTTCACAGCCAAGGCCCTACAGCCCGTCTCCGTGACGCCCGAAGAAGAGCGACAGCTCAAGCCCACCGAGCTCGTCGACGCGGTCGCCCAGCACCTCAAGCTCACGCCGAGCGACATCTGCGGCCAGAAGCGCGCCCGTGCCCTGACCTACGCCCGCCACGTCGCCATGTACCTCCTGCGCAACGACGCCTGCATGACCTACAGCTCGATCGCACAGCTCATGAACAAGCGCGATCACTCCACGGTTGTTCACGCCTGCTCACAGCTCATCCACGAGCTCAGCGTATCCCCAGAACTGCGTGCAGATATCGACGCGATCAGGGCCGCTCTTCACATCCCGATCGAAGCTGCCTAGATTCGAAATCACCAGGATCACCCGTACTACTGATCACTACCAAGTGAGTGATGGGCGGGCAACCTATAATTGACTTAATGATCGATCTAGCTGAAATACATGTGATCTCAGGCCATGGTGGTAACGGTGCCGTTAGTTATCGACGCGAGAAGTTCGTGTCGATGGGCGGACCCGATGGTGGTGACGGCGGCCGCGGTGGCGACGTAATCATCCAGGCAGACGAAGGCCTCACGACCCTGGCGCACTTCCGGCGCCGTCGCATCTACAAGGGCGAAGGTGGCGGTTCAGGCTCGGGCCAGAAGCGTCATGGCGCCAACGGCAAGCTACTTCTGCTCAAGGTCCCGGTCGGCACGGTTATCGAGGCTGAGGGCGCGACCTGGGACCTCGATACAAATGGAGAGCGCGTAATCGTTGCCCGAGGCGGTGACGGTGGCCGTGGTAACTCCCGCTTTGCCAACTCGATACGTCAGGCGCCTGGCTTTGCAGAGAAAGGCTTGCCAGGTGAGGACGTGGCTTTGCATCTGGAGCTCAAGCTCCTGGCAGACGTTGGCCTCGTGGGTCTTCCGAACGCCGGCAAGTCGACGTTGCTGCGGGCTGTCTCGAACGCCGTACCGGACGTCGGCGACTTCCCATTCACGACGCTCGAACCGGTGCTCGGCGTGGTCGAGATGGGCAACGATGCCTTTGTGATGGCAGACCTGCCGGGGCTGATCGAAGGCGCGCATGAGGGCGTCGGCCTCGGGCACCAGTTCCTGCGCCACGTAGAGCGCACGCGGGTGATCGTGCACGTCCTCGATACGTCATGCCGAGGACCCGATAGCTGACTACGAGACGGTCAAGCACGAAATGCAGCTCTACGACCCGCGCATCGTCGAGAAGCCGGAGATCGTCGCCCTGAACAAAGTCGATATGCCGGAAGCCAGGGAGCGCGCTGAGGTGCTGCGTGACGCCTTCCCCGGACGAGAGGTCCTCCTGCTCTCCGGAGCGACCCAGGAGGGCACACGAGAGCTCCTGCAGCGTCTCCAGCGCATGATCCAGCAGACGGCGCCGATGCCCATGGTGGCCGAGGCATCCGGTGAGATCCCCGTCCTGCGGCCGCGCGGTCGAGAACGCCTCGAAATCAAAGAGGTTGAAGACGGCGTGTTCGTGATCCACAACGATCAGGCGGAGGAGGATGCCCTCAAGCTGGGCGAGAGTGGCTACGAGGCCCTGGAAGAGTTACAGGACCGCCTCAAGCGTATGGGGCTGGAGAAGGGCCTGCGCCGCGCCGGTGCCAAGCCGGGCGCCAAGCTGCGCATCGGTGAAGTGCAGCTGGAGTGGTACGGATGAGGATCGGCGTCCTTGGGGGCACGTTCGACCCCATTCACGTCGCCCACCTGCTGCTAGCCGAGCAGGCCCGCGAGCAGCTCGTGCTCGACAAGATCCTCCTGATTCCGGCCGGCGATCCCTGGCGCAAAGCCAGCCGCGAAGTATCGCCTGCGCCGCTGCGCCTGGCGATGGTACGACGCGCCGCGGCGGACAACGACCTCTTCGAGGTGGACGACCGCGAGATCCGGCGTGAGGGCGCCACTTACACCGTCGATACGCTGCGAGAGCTGCGCGCCGAGCTCGACGAAGACGACGACCTCTTCCTCCTCATCGGTGAGGACGCCTTGGCTGACCTGCCGCACTGGAAGGAGCCCGAAGCCCTGCCGGAGTACGCCGCCATCGTCGTGGCGCCGCGTGAGGGTGTCGACCTGCCCGAGAGCCTGCCCTTCGACCCAACTCGCATCGAGCGCATCGACATGCCCTACGTCGACGTCAGCTCCACCGATCTGCGGCGCCGCGCCCGCCTCGGCCGGAGCCTGCGCTACATGGTCCCGGACGCCGTCCTCGCTTTCATCGAAGAGCAAGGGCTCTACCTGGACTAGCCCGGCTGTATTCGCACATTGCCGTAGCCGAGGTGTCCTCACCTCGGCGGTCATCCGCGCACCCACGTCTCATCGGCGCTGAATCATCATGAGGCACTCGAATGGCAGGCTGTTGGTTGTACGTCACCCTCACCCGTGATCCCATGCGCTTCGTGTGTCGTACAAGATTGCCCTCTCCCTCGGGGGAGAGGGAAAGCGTGGTGAGCGCTTCGACGTGTGATGGCTGGGTGAGGGTGACGTCGATATACCTACCGGTGGTACTTCGGGACCTAACACTTACTCGCGGTCGGCGAATGACTCCTGCGTCACGCCCGCAACCAGGGTGCCGGCGTGCGTGTCCGGCGTCAGGTTCTTGGCCATGCCCGGCGGCTCCCAGCCGATCGGCGCTTTGCCGATGATGATCGAGACGCGCGGGATCGGCGGGAACAGGAAGGGGCGCAGGTGGGCGTTGGACACCCACTCGAAACCCGCTTCCAGGGCGTAGGCGCTCAGGGTCGTGTAGTTGCGTGGCGTCGCCGCCCCCCGGCCCGCTGACAGTACGCGGTCGTGGAAGGCGTTGAGCGCGCTCGATCGCGTTGGCGCGAAGTCCCACACCAGCGCGATGCCGCCGGAGGTGAGCACGCGCCGGATCTCCTTGAATAGCGCGATCAGCTCGTCCTCGTCCAGCGCCAGCGTCTCGTAGCCACACGTGACCACGTCGAAGGTCTCGTCCGCCAGCGGGAGGCTCGTCCCCGCCGCCTGCAGACGCTGTGCCCCCGACTCGCCCCCGAGGTCCAGCATTGCCCGCGAGACGTCGATGCCCACCGGTGGTTTCTCGAACGCCACGTGCGATGCGAGCAGCTGCAGCAGAGCCCCACGTCCGCAGCCGATGTCGAGCACGCGGTTGTCGGCGTGCAGCTGAAGCTCCTCGTGCAGCTTGAACGCTGGCGTGTTGTAAAGCATGGCGCCCGGCACAGATGCCAGCCAGGTCTGCAGGCGGCCCAGCGGTGCCTTCGTGAGCCAGCGTTCGTAGCGGCGAAGGGCTCTGCTCGTCACGCGCGCATCGTCTTCACGGGCTGGCCGGGACGCCACAACTCCACCACGAGGTGGTCAGGCGGCGTGCCGACGTAGGTCATGACGACCTCGTCGATGTCGACCGTGAAGTAGTCGCCTTCCGGGCTTTCGGCCGCAACCACCTTTTTCAGGGCATCGTCCATTGCCACCAGGCGGCCGGAGAGCTTGGCGTCGCCGGACCACTCGTTGCCGCGCTGCGGGTCCTCGGGCGGCTCGGTCGAAGGGCTGTGCAGGGCGATGCGTGGGTCCCGTCGCACGTCACGCAGCTTCTGCGAGCCGCCCATCATGCCCAGCCACAGTTCGCCCTCGGCAAACTGGGCTTCGATGCCGCTGATCCGGGGTGCGCCGTCCTTGCGCACGGTCGCAAGCGTCTTGTGCCTGCCGGCCTCGAACAGGGTCTGGGTCCTGGCCGCGAACTCGGGTGCGGAATCGACGACGTCCTGCCAGCGTGCCATCAATCGCTCTCCAGCTCGTACGTGATGCGTATGCGGGCGCCGCGCCCCGCCGTCCACGCCGCAATCTGCCCCAGCTCCTCGATGTTCCCCGCGAGGTTTGGGTACTCCTCTCGCAGCGCCGTAAGCTGGTCGTTGTCGTCTCGAAGCGCATCGGCGACCTTCTGGCAGCACTCCGCCAGCGGCGCGGCGTCCTGCCAGGATCGCTCCAGCACGTCGGCGTCGTCCGGGTCTTCGACCTCGCGGTCCGCGAACGTCAGCAGAGGCAGCATGTCGATCTTGTACTCGCTCTTGAGGAGCAGAGCAGCCTGCGACATCTCGTGGTTCGCGCCGTAGCGCTGCGAGAACGCCCACGAGAGGAAGAACACCAGCTCCGAGGTCTCGGTCTGGAATTCGGGCGCATCCGGCTGTTCCGGGTCGAAGTCGATGATAATGCGTGGCACGCCTCTAGCATGCAACGGCCTCGAAGTAGCAACAAGCGAGGGCGTGGAAGCATTGCTGACATCGTTTCGTCAGGAGGCTGGGCTGAGAATCGAGCCTTCGATGGTGCGGATGGACGCCGAGCTGGTCGATAAGCCCTTATACGCCTTTTCGTAACCGGACCGGAGGAGAAGACACACCGTATGCATTCAGCACGCACCGCAGCCTTTGCATCCCCCTGGGGCCTCGCTGCCAAGCTCTCGACCATCCTGTTGGCCGGCGCCATCATCCTCGGCGTTGCCTGCAGCAGCGACTCGGGCAGCTCTGCTGCCAAGCTCGACAACCCGGACCAGACCGGCTCCGAGCTGGTCAACCAGTACATCACCCTGCTCAAGAACAAGGACATCGATGGTCTGAAGAGCTTCCTCTCGGACGCTTTCATCATCCAGCGCGCCGACGGCAGCACGGATGAGAAGGCCGCCTACCTCCAGAACATCCCGGACATCGGCGAGTTCACGATCGCGGATGTGACAGCGCTGCAGGCCAATGACGCGCTGGTCGTTCGCTGGACGCTTAGCGTGCACGAGGTGATCAACGACAAGCCGTACGACACGACGCCGGCGCCGCGCCTGAGCACCTTCGCTTACAACGACGGCGACTGGCAGCTCACCTCGCACGCCAACTTCAACGCCCCAGAGGCCGACGCCAGCCCGCCGGCCTCACCAACCACCACGGGCAACTAAGCGCGTCGAAGGCACCAGGACGAACAGGGGCCGGAGTCATACACTCCGGCCTCTTCCTTTGCTGCCGAAAGAACTCGCTGGGTGGTTCGTTCCGCCGGTGGTTCTCCCATCAGCTTTTCCACGCGCTGACCGACTATTAACCCAGAATGTTTGGAAGACGAGACAAGAAGAAGGAAGAGTCTAACGAGCGGGTCTTGAACCTCAAGGCTCGGGTTGACGCCCTCAGGCACGCCGACGCCGCCAGCCGGCAACCGAGTAAGCCAGTTTCGTTCGACCACTTCCTCGAAGGCGACGATGTCCTCACGGGCCGCGAGGTCGAGGACAACTATGAGCCGACCGGTTTCGCCGCTGATGTAGATCCGGACGGTCAGCAGCACGGTCAGACGGTCGACCTCGAAGCCGAGTTGCAGAAGTACCTGCAGCGTCAGGAAGAGCAGGGACAGCACCAGGGCCAGCAGACACACCAGCCGCCGTCGCGCCCGCCTGCGCAGCCGGAGAATAGCTCCCTGCTCCTCGATGGCACCTGGAGCCGCGACGACGTGTCGCCACCGCATCCTCCGACGGGGGCATTGCCCGTCAATGAGCCATCGTGGACCCCTGCATCAGACGAGGAGCCTTCGACAGACGCCAACGTCCAGTGGCCCTCCTCATTCGACAACGCCTGGCCGTCCAGCAAAGACTGGCCCGCAGAAGAAGAGTGGCCCCCTCGCGACGAGGCCGTGTAGCAGCCGCTAAACGGCGTACCGGCGAGGGCACGAACGGGCACTACGCCCGTGGGTTATCCCTCCTGCCGCCAATGTCCGATTGACATCTCCCCACGTGCAGGCGAGTATTCACGCTGTAGAGCCTAGTCGCCGCCGCTTCAGGCGCCCAGCGACAGTGGTTGGCCGAGACGCTTGGCGAAGAACACATTGGGAGGGATCCAATGCCGGAAGAATCTCGTGGCAAGCTTGAGTCAGTACTGCAGAACGTGAGAACGGACCGCCGTACGTTCCTCCGAAGCCTCTTCGTTGGTGGTGCAGGTGCCGCTGCGGCCTTGGTGCCCTTGTCTGCCGAAGCCAGCGCCGAGCGCGTGCATCGCGTACCGCGGTTGAGCCTGCGGGGCGGCTACCCGCACCTGGTGTACCCAACCACCGGCAAGAAGGCGAAGAAGAAGTAGCCGGCGATCCGGCTACTCTCGCCGCCCTCGCTGGCGACTAACCCCCGTGATAGTGACATTGCCGGGCTGCCCAGTGTTTGGGTAGTCAGTTGGTATGTGCCGCAAACCCACTATGGACTATCTGAAACTGGGCCCATCAATCTTGATCGCGCCTGCGAGCGCCGGCTACTTGGCCTTCGACGTCGCACAGGAGCGTCTGCATGAGCTGAACCCGCTGGCATCCCTCCTAGCGGAGCTCTGTGATGGCACTCGCTCGCTCGAGGCAATACGTGAGCTCGTGCTTCCAATCGTGGGAGATGAGGGCTGGCCCGCCTGCAATGACTGGATCCGGACGTCACTGGCCAACGGCCTGCTCGAGTCAGGACAATCCGTCGTGCCGATGTCGTTAACAGACCCTGAGCAGATTGGGCGTTTGATCCAGGAACTACGAAGAACCGATAGAGACCGGGCCGCTTTCGTCTGCCAGTTCCGTGTGACCGAGCTTACGCCCGAGGTGGCCGATAGCTGGTTCACGCTGGGCGACATCGCCCAGGACGCCGGTATGCGCAACGAGGCTCGCAGTGCGTATGAGCGCTACCTGGAGCTTCATCCCGATAACCCGGAGATCGAGCACATCCTGATTGCCCTGCGTGACGAAGAGCCACCGCCACGGGGCTCCGATCGCTTCATCGAGTACCTCTTCGATCGGTTCGCCGAGTCGTATGACGAGGACCATGTGCGAGGACCTGGAGTACCAGGCGCCCGGCCCTCATTTACCGGCGCCGTCGCAACCGCTGGCTCGGCGACCGCAGCCGACCTCAACGTGCTCGACCTTGGGTGCGGCACTGGCCTGAGCGGCGAACCACTTCGCGCTCAGGCCAGGACGCTCAGGGGTGTCGACCTCTCGGGCCAAATGGTGGCCAAGGCACGCGACCGGGCGATCTATGACGCGCTGCACGTCGCTGAGATAACGGCCTTCCTCGCCGAGCCCGAAGGCGCGCCCTACGACCTCATCGTCTCCTGCGACACGGTCATCTACTTCGGCGACCTGCGACAGCTCATTTTGCCGTCGGCACCCTTGCTGACGAACGACGGCCTGCTTGCCTTCAGTACCGAGAAGGGTGATACGTACCCGTTCAGGCTCACGGACTCCGGCCGGTACGCCCATCACGCCGACCACGTGACGGAGGTGGCCGCCGAGGCCGGTCTGACACTCGTCAGCCTCACCGAAGAAACCCTTCGCTTCGAGTACGGTGAGCCGGTGATCGGCCTGATCGCGGTGATGCAGCACCAGCATGCTGGCGAAGTCAGCCAGGAGGCGTGAGACCGCTCCGGAAATGAAAAGGACGGGTCAATCGACCCGTCCTTTGTCTTGTGCCTTGCTGTGCCTGTGCTAGACGTCGAGGTTTCTCACCGAGGCGGCGTGCGCCTGGATGAACTTCTTGCGCGGTTCCACGTCCTCACCCATGAGCTGGCTGAACACGAGGTCGGCAGCCATAGCATCCTCGGCTGTTACCTGGAGCATGGTGCGTCGCTCCGGATCCATCGTGGTTTCCCAGAGCTGGTCCGCGTTCATCTCACCCAGGCCCTTGAAGCGCGAGGCTGTGCGGGCGTTGCTGTTCGCGATCAGCTCGTCGCGGTCCTTGTCCGTGTACACGTAGCGCTCCTGCCGGCCGATCATCATCTTGTACAGGGGCGGCTGAGCGATGTAGAGGTGCCCGCCCAGGATCAGCTGCGGCATGTGCCGATAGAACAGCGTCAGCAGCAGGGTGCGAATGTGAGCACCGTCCACGTCGGCGTCAGTCATGATGATCACGCGGTGGTAGCGCAGCTTCGTTAGATCGAAGTCGTCGTCGATGCCGGTACCAAGCGCCTTGATGATCGCGGCAATCTCGACGTGGCCGAACACGCGGTCCAGGCGGGCGCGCTCGACATTGAGGATCTTGCCCTGGATCGGCAGGATCGCTTGGAAGCGGCGGTCGCGGCCACCCTTGGCGGAGCCGCCGGCGGACTGCCCCTCGACGATGAAGACCTCGCAGTTCTCCGGCTCGCGGTCTGAGCAGTCGGAGAGCTTGCCGGGCAGCAGGGTGCCGTCAAGCAGGCCCTTGCGCTGTACCAGGTCTCGCGCCTTGCGAGCGGCTTCTCGCGCCCTGGCCGCCGTGATGCACTTCTCGATAATCCGGCGGGCGTCTGAAGGGTTCTCCTCCAGGTGCTGCGCCAGTCCTTCAGCCACCGCGGACTCGGCGATGCCCTTGACCTCCGGGTTGCCCAGGCGGGTCTTCGTCTGACCCTCGAACTGGGGCTCGGGCAGCTTGACGCTGATCACCGCCGTTAGGCCCTCGCGCACGTCCTCACCGGTGAGGTTGGCGTCGTCGTCCTTGAGCAGCTTGTTCTTGCGGGCGTAGTCGTTCAGCACGCGCGTCAGCGCCGTGCGGAAGCCGGTCATGTGGCTGCCGCCGTCGATCGTGTTGATGCAGTTCGCGAAGCTCGATACGGACTCGTTGAACGTGCCGTTGTACTGGATCGCGCACTCCACGTTGATGCCGTTGAGCTCGCGTTCCATGTAGATCGGGCGGCTGAACAGCACCTCGCGGCCCTTGTTCAGGTGCCGCACGAAGCTCTTGATGCCGCCCTCGAAGTAGAACTGGATGTCGAGCCCGGACGTGTCGTCGATGAACGTCAGCCAGATGCCCTTCGTCAGGTAGGCGTACTCCCGGAACCGGTTCAGGAGCTGGGCCGAGTCGAACTCGACCTCACCGAAGATCTCCTTGTCCGGCAGGAAGCTCGTCGTCGTGCCCGTCTCGGCGTAGGTGCCGGTGTCGGGGCCCTTGTAGAGCGACTGCTTGACCGTCAGAACCTCCGTTGTGGGGATGCCACGAGCGTACTCCTGGCGGTACAGCTTGCCGCCGCGTCGCACCTCTACCCACACCCGCTCCGAAAGCGCGTTCACAACAGAGGCGCCGACGCCGTGCAGACCACCGGAGACCTTGTAGGCACCGCCGCCGAACTTACCGCCGGCGTGCAGCACCGTCATCACCGTCTCGAGGGCGGACTTGCCGGTGCGCGCGTGCTTGTCGACCGGGATACCCCAGCCGTTGTCGCGCACGGTGATGTAACCGTCCTTGCCGATGTGGATCCAGATGCGGTCGCATCGTCCCGCCATCGCCTCATCGATGCTGTTGTCGGCGACCTCGATCAGCAGGTGATGCAGGCCGCGCTGGTCGGTGCCACCGATGTACATACCGGGGCGTCTGCGTACGGCCTCAAGACCTTCGAGGACAGTGATATCGGAGGCGTTGTATTGGGAATCGGCGGTTTGCTTTTCGATGGCCATGACGGACGTTACCTGGCCCTGTTCGGGCCGGACACGTATCTAACCTCTCTCTGTGCTAGGGCTCGTGCACTCCGGGGTTTGGAGCGTGAATATTGCGGGCGGGAAAGCCAAGGGCACTCGCCTATTTTAGCACAATCGAGCGAACAATTGAATCTATCAGGCTCTTCCGAAGCGTCTATCCGAACCGCTTTTGCACAACATAACCGCTGCGCCGTCAGCGACGGGCAGCAGGCCCTCCCGATTCGCTAAGATGCGCGCATGAGCCTGCTTTCACGCCTGCGAGACGCCTTGCCCGGCGGCAAGCCCTTCGTCCGGCAAGAGCCCATCGCCTACCGCGCGATCGGCGTGGTGCACAACCACGTCAACGAATCGCGGCCGGACGGCTGGGAGAACGTGAAGTCGGACATCATCCTGCGCGACGACCTCGTCGAAGCCCTCGATCCCATCGAAGGCTTTTCCCACGTCATCGTCGTGTTCGACTTCGACCGCGTGCCCCAGGAGGTGCGCCGGTTGCGCATCCCCGTGGGCAACGAGGAGTCGCCTCCCGGAACGGGGCGTCCTCGCCACGCGCAGTCAGCTGCGCCCCAACGGTATCGGCGTATCGGTCGTGCAGGTGCTGCACCGGCGTCAGAACGTCCTGCGCGTCCAGGGCCTCGACGCCATCAACGGCTCCCCAGTCCTCGACCTAAAGCCCTATCTGCCGCAGTACGACGCCATCCCCGACGCCACGCTCCCGCCCTGGGCGACGAAGCCGGAGTGACCATCGATGTGCTGAAGGCGGCAGTAGCGAAGTCGTCGCCCAGGTTCGGGTGCAATGCGTTATCTCTTGAGCAATCGAAGACTCCGAAAGGGTGCGAACGGGTCGTCCGGAGTCTGGTCTCTTCACAAGCACCTCGGCGTGCGGTCCCAAGGCTGCGAATGAGCACCGCTGGTGAAAGCCGCGCCATCGTTCCGTTCTCCGGATCACCGCTGCGGGAATGACGCCCATCTCGGGAGCAATGACTTGTGACTCCGGCGAGAAGATGAGCTTCTCCTCAGGGGCCTCTAGGTCAGGGTGCGCTTGGTCCCACGCCTCGTAGTCGAATGCGTTTCTAGCAGGACGGAGATGCCTAGGTGGAGCCACTTCGTAGTCCCAACACATAGCAGGAACCATGACCGTACACCCCTCTGCCAGGAATGCGTCCACTACAGAGTCCGCGCCTCCAGTAACCCGGCCGAAGGAGCGGAGGGACGAATGAATACAGACAGCCCGTCCGGAGAGTCCGAGCTCTCGGACTGCGGCCTGGATGTCCTCCTTGGTTGTTGCCATCACTGCCACCTGTGGAGAAGAATTTGCCATCAACCAGTCTCAGTGTAGTAGGCATTCAAATCAGGTCGGTACTGGACCAAAGTGCCGACATCAGGCACAGGTGTAAGGAACGTATACGGTTCCATTAAGGTGAAACTCGATTGGCTCTCCTCCTCCAGGCTCACGATCGCCTCATCGCCCACTACGACATCGATCGCTGGCACTGGAAGGACGACACGCCTGCCTACGACATCTGCCTCGGCGCCATCCTCGTGCAGCACACCGCCTGGACCAACGTCGAAAAGGCCCTCGACAACCTGCGAGAGGCCGGCATCGACTCGATCGAGGCGCTCAGTGCGCTCGATGAGCCCGAAATCGCCGCGCTGGTGCGGCCCTCCGGAACGCCCGCGGTCAAAGCGAGACGCCTGCGGGCCTTCTGCGACCTCGTGCTCGGTCATGGCGGCTTCGAGGGCTGTTCGCGCGGCCGTCAGAGGAGCTGCGAAGCCTCCTCCTCGCCACCCACGGCATCGGCCCGGAGACGGCCGACGTGATTCTGCCTCTACGCCGCCCGGCACCCCGTCGTCGTGCACGATGCCTACACCGCCCGTCTCTGCCGCCGTCTCGGCACCGGCCCGGCCGCGGACGGCTACGAAGCCTGGCGCGCCTGGCTCGACGCCACCCTGCCGCCCTCGCTGGACTATCGAGCCCGCAACCACGCCGCCATCGTCGTGCACTGCAAGGAGACCTGCCGCGTCAAACCCAAGTGCGCGCAGTGCCCGCTGCAGGACATCTGCGATTTCGCCAAGGCCCCAAATGCCTGAAAAGGCCAGTTCTCGATGCTATTTCTGCGTTGAGAAGGCGCCAAAATGGGCAGATTCGCCCTTGGTGGTTACACGCACTGAAGCTGCCACCCCGGTTAGTTGATTCGCTCCCCCTCTCCGAAGTCGGGGCTGGGGGGTGAGGTGTCGCCCCTATCAAGCTCCTAACGCTCTCGTCCGCTAGAATCGATCGCATATGGACGTAGCACTCATCGGCCTCGCATCTTCCGGCAAGACATCGCTGCTGCAGGCGCTGGCGGCGGGACACCTGCCGGCGCACAGCAACCCCAACGAGCCCGCCATGGCCGTCGTCAAAGTGCCGGACGAACGCCTCGATAGGCTCGCGACCCTCGTCGCGGCCAAGAAGACTACGTACCTCGAGCTGAAGATCCTCGACTTTCCCGTCGTTCGCCATCGGCAAGAAGGGGCCGCCGCCGGCCCTGCTCGGAACCCTGGCCACGGCCGATATGCTGGTGCACGTCGTCCACGCCTTCAATTCACCCGCCGTGCCCCATCCCCTCGACAGCGTCGACCCGGCGCGCGACATCGCCGCGCTGGACCTCGAGCTCGCCTTCGCGGACCTCGCGATCGTCGAGCGCCGTATAGAGCGGCTGACAGCAGAGATGCGCTCGCTCGCGGCTGGTCAGCGCACCAACCAGGAGCGCGAGGTCGCCCTGATGGGCCGCATCCGCCAGGCGCTGGAGAACGAGACGCCCGTCCGCGCCATGGGCCTCACGGATGAGGAGATGGCTGACGCTCTCCGGGTTCAACCTGATCTCGGCCAAGCCGATGCTCATCGTGCTCAACATCGCCGAAGAAGACGCGCCGCGCACGGAAGAGATCGAGGCGGAAGCGCGTGGCACCTGGGAGGCGCGCAACACGGCCGTGATCGCCCTCTGCGCCCGCTCCGAGGCCGACGTCGCCGAGCTGCCCGAAGACGAAGCCGAGGAGTTTCGTAAGGAGCTGGGCCTGCCGGAGAAGCCGGCGCCGGAGCGCATGCTGCAGGCCGCCGTCTCGCTGCTGGGCCTGATCACCTTCTACACCGCCGGACCCCAGGACACCCACGCCTGGTCGATCCCCGGTGGGCTGCCCGCGACCAAGGCCGCCGGACGCATCCACTCCGACATCGAGCGTGGCTTCATCCGCGCCGAGGTCATCGGCTGGCAGGAGCTGCTCGACGCCGGCTCCCACGCCGAGGCGAAGAAGCGTGGCACCATGCGCGTCGAGGGCAAGACCTACGAGGTGCAGGACGGCGACGTGATCAACGTCCTGTTCAACGTGTAGGACGTGTGCTCATGAAGGGGTAGCGGGGGCGTAGCCCATGCGCGGGGGGCTCTGGGGGGTGTCCCCCCAGCTCTCCTCTCTCAACTTGAGCGGAGCAGGCCGGAGGAATGCGAAGCGGGATGGTAGAGAAGTTCGTACCTCGCCCTGAACTAAGGTAGGATTACTACCCCACCCCATATGCATTGCCGTAGCCTATCGATTTCGGCTACGATTTGAGAGCATTCGTACTCTGAGGAGACCACTTTGGCTAACAGCAAGTCCGCACTCAAGCGCTGGCGGCAGTCACTCGTCCGCCGCGACCGCAACCGCTCGATCAAGAGCCGCACACGAACCGCGCTCGGCAAGGCCCTTGCTGCCATCCAGGACGACGCCTCGACCGCTGAAGAGGCGGTCCGGACGGCCGTGAGCGCGCTCGACAAGGCAGCGCAGGCGGGCGTCATCCACGAGAACGCCGCCGCGCGTGGCAAGTCGCGCCTCCTCAAGCGCTACAACCTCGCCATCGCCAACAAGGTGATGGCGGATGCCGCCGGTGCACCCGCCGCCGAGGAGAAGCCGAAGACGACCCGCAAGGCCGCTTCCAGCTCCAAGCCGGCAGCGAAGCCCCGCGGTCGCGCCCAGAAGAAGTAGACGCACCATGCGTGCCTGTGTCTTCAACGGCCCCGGCGAAGTCGCGGTCGTGGATAAGCCCATACCCGAAGCAGGCCCCGGTCAGATCGTCCTACGGGTCGCGACGGTGGGCCTCTGTCACTCGGATGTCCGCGTGTTCAAGGGCGAGAAGTACGCCAAGCCCGGCGTAGTCCCCGGTCACGAAATGGCCGGCGTCATCGCCCAGGTCGGCGCGGGCGTCACGGACTGGATGGCAGGCGACCGCGTGTCGATCTGCCCGATCATCGCCTGTGGTTCCTGCCACTTCTGCCGCGTCGGCAAGCGCAACCGCTGCGTGAAGCGCATCACCCTGGGCTATGACGAAGACGGTGGCATGGGTGAGTACGTGCTGATCCCTGAGCCCATCGTCCGTCTCGGCCACATCTTCCGCCTCCCCGACAGCGTCTCGCTCGACCTCGCGTCGCTCCTGGAGCCCACGTCCTGCGTGTTCAACTCCATGGAGCTGTTGGGCGTTGGTCCCGGCACGAACCTCCTGCTAGTGGGCGCCGGCCCGATGGGCCTGATTCACCTCGTGGTCGCCCGAGCCCTCGGTGCCAACGTCATCGCCAGCGAGCCTGACGAGGAGCGCCGCGCCGGTGCGCGGGCCCTGGGCGCCTCGGCGGTCATCGACCCCATGAGCGAGGACATGCCGAAGGTGGTCAAGGACCTCACGAACGGCGAAGGCGCCGACGCCGCGGCCGTGACGACGGGCGCCGTGCCCGCAGTCGCACCGGCGCTGAACGCCGTGCGCAAGCAGGGCGTCGTCAACCTCTTCGGCGGCTTCCCGCCCAACTCCAGCATCGACCTCGATCCCAACCTGATTCACTACAACGAGATCATGCTCACAGGCTCCCAGAACGCCACCATCGCCCAGTACGAGCTGTGTCTGAAGATGCTGCCTCGCATGACCGACCTGCGACAGGTCGTCAGCCACAGCTTCACGATCGAGGACGCCCCCAAGGCCTACGAGTCGCGGCCTCGACCTGGCCGGCCGCAAGACCGAGGTCGTCTACCCCGGCGTCGGCTAATACCGAGTCTCTCTTTCACACAAAACGATGGCGGGCCGTTGAAGGCCCGCCATCGTGCTAGTTAGCGCCTATCTCTGAGTCAGGTTTAGCGGTCCTTCCTCGTCCGCCTGCTGTTGAGCAGCATGTAGCCGAAGGGAATCGCGGCCGCGAACAGCGCAAGCACGTAGACGATGCCGCTTCCCATGCCGCCGCCATCCGCCAGGCCGGCGTCGCCGGTGTTAGGCGGCGTCACGGAGCCCGGAGTTGCAGTTGCAGTCGCCGGCGTTTTGGTCGGCGAAGCGGTGGTTGTCGCGGTCGCCGTGCCTGTTGCGGTGGGCGTAGCCGTGGCGACCGGCGCGTTCGTGAACGTGCAGTCGAGGCTCTCGCCGTTGTCACGGAACATCACCTGGACAGAGGCGTTGGCCTCGTCGATCGTGATGTCGGATGAGTTGATGTCGATGTCCGTGCAGGAGATGCCGGTCAGCTCCCAGCCCGTAGGCAGGTCGCTCTCGGTGACGATGTATGTGCCGTCGATGCCGCACCCGTACGCGGCGGACTCGCCGTCTTCGAGGATGAAGGTGTCGTCACAGGCCGTACCTGTACCCGAGATCTCGAAGTCGAAGTTTTCACCATTGGCGGCCGGCGCGTCCTTGGTGATCGTGATCACACCGCCGCTCGCCTCGAAGGTGTAAACGCAGAGGATGTGCTCGTTGTCCGTGATGTCGATGACGGCGCCACCGTTGGCGTTGGTGTCCCAGGTCGAATCGATGCCGGCCTGTGGTGCCTTCACCTTCAGCCTCGACCTCGCAGGCCGGCGCTGAACTCACCGCGAATCCCACGGGCGTGTCCACACTGATTTCGACGGTCCCTTCGTCGCAGTCGAAGGTGCGTGAGCCGCCATTCTGCAGGCTGAAGCTCGGGTCGCTGCAGTCCGGTGTGGCGTCGACAGTGAAGTCGAATGTGCCGCCGTCCGGTGAAACGACGTCGACGGTGATGTAGTTGCCGTGGGCGGCACTCACCGGCTGGGCGCTGGTCATGTTCAGACCAACCCCAAGAATGACTGCTACCAGCGCCAACGACGCTAGCGAAAGGATTGCTTTGGTTAATGATGGATGCATGTAGTTCGCCTCCTTCAATCGTCTTACCCCCCAATGGTCACGCGAAAGTCAAACTTGCGATGGCGGTACCCGCCTCCGAGGGTATAGGGGAACTAAGTGGTACTTCGCGGTACTTCGAGTGTGGGCGCATTGGCTCGCGATAGCAAGGGTCGTTAGGGCCTTGATGGCGGATCTGGGCATCCTGCCGCGATTGTTATGGCGTAACGGTTGTCTCGGCCGAGGGCGTGTCCTGAACCTCCGCGTCTTTACCGAGCAGGATGAGGATGTCTGACTGCGAGGTCCTCTGGAGCTGGTCCTCTGGCGTGGCGTTGCGGATCTGCGCCGTCGAGACGCCCAGCCAGCCTGCGATGCGTTCCGCCGTGTACTGCGTGTCGGTGAACACGATGATCTGCGTATCCGAAGGCGGCACGGCGACGTCAGTGGCCGTGACGTTCGATTGCGGCAGGCCGAGGCTGATCAGGTAGTCCGCCGCGGCTGTCGCCTCGTCCGGTGTCGACGTAGCGTTCTGGACTTCGACCGTCGCGTTCTCCTGCAGCAGCTTGCCGTCCGAGAGGAAGGCATCGACGATCTGCTTCACGCCCTCGGGGGACGGCAAGAGCACCTGGGCACCGTCCTCGGTCGTGAACGGCGTCGCCACCACGCCGAGGGTGAGGAAGGCCAGCGAGTTCTGGTCGATCTTGGCGGCCATCTCGGCGTAGCCCGGCGCCTGCAGGTCGCTGACATCGGTCTTCACCGTGTCCTTGTACTGGTTCCACAGGTTAACCAGGGCCTTGGGTGAGTCGAGGAAGTTCAGCTGGGCGGCCTTGGCGATCATGGCGAGGATCACGCGCTGCTGGCGGTTGATCCTGTCCAGATCGTCTGACGTGTTTCGCACGCGCGCGTAGCAGAGCGCTTCGCTGCCGTCCATGTGGTAGTGGCCGGCCGGGAAAACGCAGGGGTAGAAGTCGCCAAGGAGCTCCGTCTCTGAGTAATACGGATCGTCGACGCCCGGCTCCGGCACGTCGATGTCGATGCCGCCGAGAAGGTTCACAGCCTCCCGAAAACCGTCGAAGTCGATGATCACGTAGTGGTCGATGTGGATACCGAGCAAGCCCTCCACCGTGCGCTCGACGGTACCCACGCCGCCGCCCTTCCAGTCGTCGTTCTCACCGAAGGCGTAGGCCGTGTTGATCCGGTTCTCGATGTAGTTGCCGGGCGTGTCGTCGATGGGGATCTGCACCCAGAGGTCGCGGGGCATCGCCAGGCCGCGCGCCGTGTCGCTCACCGGGTCGATCATCAGCACGAACATCGTGTCGGTGCGGGAAGCTGCATCGCCGTCGGACGGTCGCTTGTCCAGGCCCATGACCAGGATGTTGATCCTGCGACCGCCCTCATCGCCGCTCTTGCCCCCGTGTGCCTCGCCTGAGGTGCCCTCGGCATCGACGCCCGGCAGCGAGTTCACGCCCGGTATGCCGGCGATGTGGATCTCAGAGTTCGGGAAGAAGATGTGGTCGACCTGGGTCACGACGACCAGAGCCGTATAGAAGGCACCAGCCGCCAACGCGAGGATACCGAACACCATCAGCAACTGGTTGCGGAGCGAAGGCCGAGAAGCGCGACGTTTAGCGGGGGGCGCCTCTCGGCGCGATCGTTCCGACATGCGGTTGCTCCATCTTACGGTGCCGATTTCCGGGCGCTCAACTAAACAAGTGTTAAACGCGCATCGCGAAAACCGGGTATCGGGGTTGCACCGGCTCGATCCACGATACCGAAATGCGGCCCACGATCCACTGGGCGGGCAGAAACCTGTCGCCTCGACGGTTTGCTACGCTGGTGGACGTGGACTATAAGAATCTACGTCTCAGCCTGGGTGGTGCGATTGCTCGCATCACCCTCGCGCGTCCCGACGCCGGAAACCGCATCGACCTGCGCACGCTGCGAGAGCTCGCTGACGCCGCCGAGGCGATCGCCAATGCCGAGGGCGTAAGTCTCGTCATCGTGAACGCGGCCGGTGCGAATTTCTGCGCCGGCTGGGACTCCGATGCCCGCGATGCCCTGCAGGCCTCGATGGACAACGTCGACCCCTTCGGCTGCCTGGCTGCCCTGCCGATGCCGGTGATGGCGGCCCTGCACGGCACCGTAGCTTCCGCAGGCCTCGAGCTCGCCCTGGCCTGCGACCTCCGCATTGCGTGTGACGACGCCCGCTTCTCCTTCCCGGATGTCGTCGATGGCCACGTGCCGCTCGCCGGCGCCACGGCGCGCCTGCCCCGCATCGCCGGCCGCACCGTTGCCAGCGCCATGCTCCTCCTCGGCGACGAGTTGGACGCCGCCGCCGCCTACGGCTGCGGCCTCGTTAGCCGCGTACTTCCCGGCGTCCGATTTCGAGAGCCAGGTCGATGCAATCGCCGAGCGCATCACGGCCAACGGCCCCATCGGCCTGCGATACGCCAAGGAGGCCGTGCACAACGGCATCGAACTGCCCCTCGACCAGGCCCTGCGCTACGAGCTCGACCTCTCGATCATCCTCCAGACCACCCGAGACCGCGCAGAAGGCGTCCAGGCCTTCCTGGAGAAGCGCCCACCGCACTTCGAGGGCAGGTAGGGCCACAAGGCTCTCGAATTGAACATCGGTGGAAGGAAAGTTCACCCCTCTCCTCGCAAGGAGAGGGGCCGGGGGTGAGGTCGGCACCGCCCCGCGTTGTCCACGGCGTGTCGATAAGCACCGAGATCGCTTCGCCTCGGCGATCGCCGTTGGCTCGCAACGAGGAAGACGTGACTCAGACATGCTTGCATGGCTACGCACGCCGAAGTGCGTAGCACTCCGGCAACGGTTATCGATATGCTCCCGTAGCCAAGAGCCAAGAGCCAAGAGCCAAGAGCCAAGAGCCAAAAGCCAAGAGCTACCAGCTTGCAGCTCACCCCGCTTGCGGCTCCCTACTCATAGCCTGTAGGTTCTCCATACAATCGAAATCGCTATGATTACTCGTACTCTCCTTAGGGCGGGTACACGCCAATCACGAAAGGGGGCAGCACGCTATGCAAGTCATCCTCGAAACTGACGAAGCGTGGTCCATCATGAGCCTGGTCGTTTCACAGGTACTCGATCAGGTCGATCTCTCCGAAGAGGGCAAGGAGAAGGTCCGGCGCTGGCGGGGCGACCACATCGATGGCACCGCGGAAATGTCGGAACTTACCGTTTCCATGAACGAAGTCATCGGCTCCGTCCTGGACGAGCGCACGACACGCCTGATCCGGCGCAAGGGTCGCTACATCTCCACGGGAGGTAACTTCTAGTGAAGGTCGAACTCGACAACGACGAGGCGTGGAACCTCGCGTCTCACATCATCGCCCAGCTCATCGAAGAAGGCAGCCTCGAAGACTCCGACCGCGCCCGCATCCGGCGCTGGAAGTCTGACGAGCTGCGCGCCACCAGCCAGGAGATGAAGGTCCTCACGGAGAAGATCAACGCGGACCTCGCGAAGACCCTGGAGCGCAAGACGAAGTCCCAGCTTCGCAAGCCTGACTGGCGCTAGCCGCGCGTACGAGCACCAGCTAGAAGCAGAAGCGGCGACCGTCACGGTCGCCGCTTCTGCATTGCTAGCCTGTGGCGCCTCTGCTCAGACGAGGCAGTGTACATTTGCTCAGAAATCAAAGGAGCGAACACAGATGAGCCTCTTGGAGAGCATTCTTGGCGCGAACAACGGCGCGGCGGTAAATCAGATCGCTACCAAACTGGGTATCCCGCAGGGCGTCGCCAGCCAGGCGGCGGCAGCGCTCACGCCGGCGCTTTCCCGCGGTCTGCAGCGAAACACCCAGAAGCCTGGGGGCCTTGAGGCGCTGCTGGGAGCGATCAGCGGCGGTCAACACGAGAAATACGTCGATCAACCAGAGGTCATCGGCGATCAAGCCAGCATCGATGATGGCAATGCCATTCTCGGTCATATCCTCGGTAGCAAAGACGTTAGCCGCAACGTGGCAGCCGCTGCGTCGGCCGGCACAGGAGTCGATGCCAGTACCTTGAAGAAAATGCTGCCGATGCTTGCGACGGTTGCCATGGGTACCTTGGCGAAGCAGTCGAAGTCGGGCGGCCCTCTCAACGGGCTCACGGGTGGCGCCGGCGCCAATCCCCTCAGTGGCCTTCAGGCGGCGGGAGGGCTGGGAGCCCTGACACAGTTCCTCGACATCGACAAGGACGGCGACCCGACAGACGACATCCTGAACCTCGCAAAGAAGTTCTTCTAACCAGGCACGAAGCGATCGGCTCTTGCCCCAAAACGCGTGACTGCACTAACTTCGGCGGCAGGAGAAACGATATGGCCTTTAGCTGCGTGCACTGCAAGACCCTCATCGCTGACGACGCCCTGAAGCTCCCGCGTTCCGGCGCCGCCTGCCCGAACTGCCAGAAGGACCCCACCGAAGGCTGGAGCCCCTACCACGACGATGTCGCAGAGGCCGGCCGCAAGGCTGCGGACGAGGCCAACCTGCGCCTCATGACCACCGGCGACTTCGGCGTCCGCGAGGCCGCCCTCTGGTTCCTCGAAGACATCATCCTCGAGGGCCGCAACGAGCTCGCCGTGCGCATGGGCGCCAACCCGGACCGCCCCCAGAAGTGCAGCGTCTGCAACGCCGACGTGCCGGCCGGCGAAGGCTACCGCATCGAGATCTTCAGCAAGTGGCGTAACACCTTCGTCGCCTTCGCCTTCTGCGAACGCCACCTCAAGGAAGGCCTCTGGGCCCGCGACATCGATATCCACCGCAACTACCCGGACGCCTGGGTCACTCGCGGCGACTGGACCTACCCCCCCTCCACCCGCGAGCACGCATAAAGAGCTTCGAGGTCACAGCTCCGAGCCACGATCTGGTGGTCCTCTGTCCGCACCTTCCCCGGCCTGCGGCTTCGGGGCCCCCTCAAACCACTCCTCCTGACGCCCTCGAAGGATGCGTCGTAGTACTGAGATTCGAAGCGCCGTGACCAGTTCTACGGGTAAGTCATCCTGAGCGGAGCGAAGGATCTAGCCAGCCAGTACAGCGCATCGAGCCGCATCTACGATGGCGCCACAGGCCGCTCGAAACCATCTCGTATTTCATCGACGGCTACACCGCCCCTCAGAACTAGCGCCGAGACGGGCAGCGCTTCCTTGAGGGAGAGGGCGAAACGCCGGATGTTATCGCGACGTGCGAAGGCGTGGGTGAGTGGGCGTCCCGAAGGCCCTACTGCGCGCTCTCGACCTCCAGCAGCGTCAGCGACTGGCTAAACACCGGCTTCGCGTCTTCGACGCCACCGAGGACGGGCCAGGCGGGCGCTTCGTAGATGGCGATGCGGGCACCCTCGGCGCAATCGCCCGATGGTCGGCAGGTGAGCGGCCCCGAGAGCCCCGGGTACCCGTCGATCGAGAGCAGGGCGGTGCGGATGTCGGAGCGCCGGATGCGCAGGCCGCCGCCCGGCAGCGGCTCCGCGGCGCGCCGTACCGCGTCGAAGATCAGGTTGGCGGCGTCGAAGGCGTACGTGTGGTACACGGCCTGCGGCGCCTGGCCGTAGCGTCGCTCGTACGCGGGCAGGAACGACATCGTGTAGAACTGGTCTGCCGCGATCGCATCGAGGTCGGGGCCGGAGCCGTACACCCCCTGCGCCGCGTCGCCCGCCGTCGCGAGGAAGGCGCTCTCCAGGCAGGCGTCCGAGACGATGATCTTGCTCTCGTCCAGCGCCGCCACGCCCCGGATCGCCTTCACCACCTCGGCGCACTGCGGCTGGATCAGCGCAAGGAAGATCGCCTCCGGCTGCGATGCCTCCAGGCCGTCCAGCATCGGCTGCAGGCTCTCCGAGGGCAGAGCGGTCTCCTCGCTAAGCACGACGCCGCCGAGCTGCCGGAAGCGCTGGCTGAACACCTGTGAGAGGTCGTCTGAGTAAGTGCTGCGGTCGCTGATCGTGACGGCGCTGGCGCTCTGCAGCGACTGATAGGCAAAGTCGGCGATTACGGCGCCCTGGATCTTGTCGTTGTACGCCGTGCGGAAGTAGAAGCGCTCGTGTTCGCCGGAGTCGGTCAGGGACGGCGCGGTGTTGGAGGGCGACATGAGGACGATTCCGTGCTCGTTCAGGACCTCGTCCGCCGCGTTCAGGGCCGCGGAGGAGCAGGTGGTGCCGACCACGGCGAGCAGGTCCGGGGCGTCTGCCAGTCGCTGGGCCCCCTCGGCACCGGACTCGGCGTTGCAGCCGTCGTCCTCGGAGAGCAGCACGACGTCGTGGCCCAGGAGCTGCCCGTCTTTGCCGTCGAAGCTGCCGTCCAGGTAGTCGATGGCCAACCGGACGCTCACCTGCGAATCGAGGCCGATGCAGCAGGAGTCCTGGTCCAGCCACAGCAGCGCCCCTAGCTCGATCGGCTCGCCGACGTGCAGCTCCACGCAGCCGTAGGGGTCGCCGCACGGGTCGCCCTCGTCGAGTTCAGCGACGTTGATGTCGCGCTGCTGTACCCAGCTCAGATAGCGCCCGTCCTCCATCTCGGCCTGCAGTTGCTGCACCGGCTCGCGGCTGGCCTGAAAGTCGCCCCGGAACGGCGCGCTAATCGCCAGGATCGCGGCCAAATCGAGCGGCACGGCGATCATGATCCCGACGGCGACCAGCGAGTAGGCAGCGCCCGATCGGAACGACACGACCAGGGCGTTGACGATCAGGAAGACGCCCGCCGCGACGCTCAGCGAGAACAGCGCCACGGGTAAGCCCTGCGAAGCGATCGAGACGCGTTCCGAGCGGGTCTGGGTGAGGTCGCCCACCGCGTTCTCCATGCCGTTCACCGAGGAAGGCGCGGCGTAGTCCCGCGCTGCCAGCTCAAATACCACCTTCTGCAGGTCCTTGAGGGCATCGAACGCCGAGGAGCGCTCGGCCTGACTGGTGCTCAGGGCGTACCACTCGTCCCGGTTCAGCGCGTCGAGGTACTCGATCAGCTTCGATTCCACGATGCGGATGTCGGGCGCGGGCAGGCCCTCCGTGCTGTAGGCCAGCTGGCTCGCTGCCGCCACCTCGACGCCCACGAGGTTCTGGGTGTCGCGCAGGGTTTGGTACTCCGTATCGATCAGGAAGCCCGTGAGGATGGCGAACAGGCTGCCGAGTGCCGTCATGTACGCCGCCGCCGTGATGCCGGAACCTTCACGCTGGTCCATGCGCACCAGGCGGCTCAGCGCCGCATGCGTGACCATGGCCACGAGCATCGACACGAGCAAGGCGCCGCCAAACAGCAGCGGGCCCGGCAGGGAGGTCAGGCTATCCATGTGCCCCCTGTCCCGGGAGGCCTAAATGTCGATAAAGAGACGTGACCAAACGCACCATGTTTTGTTCTCGGCTTATCGTGGCGCTGTTCTTATGCGTGAGCGCCCTGATCGCAGCCTGCGGTAACCGCGATGACCTCGACGGTCTCATCACGATCTCGGGCTCCTCGACGTTGCAGCCGATGATGTCCCTGGTCGCGGGCGGTTTCGCACAGGACCATCCCTACGTCCGCATCGACCTCGATTCGCCGGGCACAGCCGACGGCTTCGAACTGTTCTGCGACGGCCTTACGCACATCAACGACGCCTCCCGCCGGATCAACCAGCGCGAGCAGACCGAGTGCGAGCGGAGCGGTGTTGCTTACGTGGAGCTCGCCGTCGCCATCGACGCCATCGTTGTGTTCACGAGCGCCCAGAACGACGGCGTCGACTGCTTGACGCTTGACCAGCTCTACGCCCTCGTCGGTCCCGAATCGGCCGGCGTCGATACCTGGGACGCTGCCGGAGACGTGGCCGGCGTAGAAGCGGCCATGCTGCCCTCCTCGCCGCTGCAGGTTGTCGGCCCCGGCTCCTCCTCCGGCACGCGCGCGACCTTCATCGAGCTCGCCATCAGCCCGATCGCCGACAGCCGGGACGAAGTCGCCGACCTGCGCCCGGACTATTCCAGCTTCCCCAGCGCCCAGTCCGTGATCGCCGAGACCCTGCGCCGGCCGACCAGCCTGGGCTTCATCGGTTACCCCGCGCTGGCGCCCTGGGGCAGCGAGGTCAAGCGCCTCGCTATCGATGGCGGTGACGGCTGCGTCGCCCCCACCGAAGACAAGATCGAGAGTGGTGAATATCCCCTCACGCGCACGCTCTATGTCTACGTGAACCTCTACGCCGTCGAGCGCCGCCCCTCCGTCCGTGCTTTTGTCGACTACCTGCTCTCGAAGGACGGCCTCGCGCAGGCTCCCGAAGCCGGCAGCGTCGCCCTCTCCGCCGACACCGTCTCGGCCGTCCGCGACGCCTGGTCAGCCGCTCGCTAGCAAGCGCCGATAGCCACAGCGCCTGCAACCGGCACCGTCGCTCCGAGATCGCTCATCCTGAGGCTCTCGAAGGATGCGTCGTCGGACTGAGATTCGAATCGCGGCGAAGGCGCTACGGGGCGTAGAGGCGTATCGAGGGTGACGTGCAAGACTTCGGCATTCCGGCCTGCCCCGCAGCTTCCATTCACTCAACGTGCTACCGGACCCGAACTCCACGCCAAGCGGTCGGCAACGACTAGGTGGGTGTCATCCTCGTGCGCTTCTGACTTCGCCGGTCGTGACCAACTCCTGGCTAATGACGAAGTCGACGTATGACACCGGCACGTGGAACTTGCGCTCCAGTTGCCGCGCGGGGTCGCAGTGGATCAGACGCTGTATGCCGGTGGGTTTGGTCGCCAGGAGGATGCCGTCGTAAGATCGCCGGCCGGCGGCGAGCTCGTCTGCGATCGCCTTCCTGGGCAGCGAGTCGCCGGCGACAGCGTCAATGATCGGTATGCCCATGGCCATGAGCTGCGAGCGTATGTTCAGCACGCGGGCGTATGCCACTTGCCGGGATTCTTCTGACGTCTCACTGGGGACGCGACGTGTCGTTTGCAGGAGTACGAATTGCACCGGCTTGCGCCGCGAGACGAGGTCCAGCAGGCCAAACCTCATGCTCTGGGCCACTACCGGCTGATCGAGGACAACTAGACAGGTTTTCAAAGAGACCTCCTATTCGCGTCCTGATTCGCGAATGAAAAAGGACGCGTCCGTACGGACGGTCCCTTTCGGAGGTCTACGAGGTTAGGTGTGGGTTAGAGCCGAAAGGGCTGCTCTTCCTTCGCAGGATTCACCCGGGTTCTGGTCCCCCGCTCTTTACGATTCGACCTTATTTAGTTGTGGCTGAATCGTAAGGCGAGGCGAGGCAAATATCAAGAATAAAATGACGTAGTTCTTTGAGCGCAAAGAAGCCCGAGCGAAAGCTCGGGCCGCTTCGTGTTCTTGTGCTGAGAACTACAGCTAGATCGCGCTCAAGGCCGGCGCGTACAGCGAGTGGTCGCGCTGCTCGCCGAGGGCGCCCGTCTGGATGATCTCCCGCACGATGCCGTCGGCGTCCAGGACGTAGCTGGCGCGCATCGCGACGCCGACCTGCTCGTTGAAGCAGCCGTATGCCTGTGCCGTGGCGCCGTGGGGCCAGAAGTCAGAGAGCACCGGGAACGGGATCTGGTGCTGCTCCGCCCAGACCTTGAGCAGCGGTGCGGCGTGGCACGTGATGATCACGACCTTGGAGCCATCGGCGCTCAGCGACGAGTAGTCGTCGCGCAGGGCGCAGGCCTCGTTGTCGCAGATGCCGGTGTGGGGGAACGGAATGAAGGCGATGATCGCCTTGCTACCCTTGAGATCGCTCAGGCTCACCGTTTCGCCGTTGTGGGCGCGGAGGCTGAAATCGGGTGCAGGCTGGCCTACAGCTGCGGGCATAACTTTCTCCTTGCGAACTTCTTAGTTCCTGCTGTCGGGGAATCTGAGCGTGTCACAATTTTCCTACCTGCGCAAGGATTCAGGCGCATTGGCCCTAGACGACCGCGGCCATGTCGTGACGACGTCGATATCGCTCTCGATGTCGGAGACACCCTCAGCTAGTCGATGACCCGGCCAGGCTCGCAGTAGCTAGAGAATTGTCGAGGCGAACCCCCTTCTTGGCCCCTCGCAGGGTTTTCCCGAATTGTCCTTGTCCCCGGCCGGCGCTACGGTAAGCGCGTGCAAGACATCCTCGAGGCAATCGTGCTGGGAGTCGTTCAGGGCCTGACCGAGTTCCTGCCGATATCCTCGACCGGGCACCTCGTGCTTGCCTCCGACATCCTCGGCATCGACCAGGACAAGTTCGGCCTCCAGTTCGACGCGGCCATCCACCTCGGCACTCTGGCCGCGGTGCTGATCTACTTCCGGACCACCGTCCTGGGCCTGATCAGCGCCTGGTTCGCCAGCCTCGCCGCCCGGGACTGGCAACACACGACCGAGTCCAAGCTCGCCTGGCTGCTGGTGCTCGGCACGATCCCGGCAGGCCTCGCCGGTCTCGCCCTCGAGTCCTACGTCGCCGACCAGCTGCGCGACCCGGCCATCGTCGGCGCCATGCTCATCGTCTTCTGCATCCCGATGCTCCTGGCCGAGCGCTACGGCAGCCGTACTCGCGACGTGTCGAGCGCGGGCCCGTTCGACGCGCTGCTCATCGGCTCCGCCCAGGCCATCGCCCTCATCCCCGGCGTCTCCCGCTCCGGCATCACGATCTCGGCCGGTATGTTCGCCGGCCTCAAGCGCGAAGAGGCCGCCACGTTCGCCTTCCTGCTCTCGGCCCCCATCATCGCCGCCGCCGGAGGCAAGCAGGTCTTCGACCTCATACGCGGCAAGGGCGACACGGTCACCGCCGGCTTCGAGGTCTACGTCATCGGCTTGCTCACCGCCGCCATCGTCGGCTACGCGGCCGTCGCCCTCCTCCTGCGCTTCCTGCGCACCAACACGCTGCACCCCTTCGTCTACTACCGAGTCGTCCTGGGCACCCTGGTGCTGGCGCTGGTCGCCGCCGGCGTCCTGTAGGCATTTCGTCCTGTCGTTTGCGAGGCCCGACTCCAGGAGGGCCGTGGCAATCTTCGGGCGCTTCGAAACGCATCATCGAGCTCGGAGCCTGAAGGATTGCCACGTCGGCTGGCGCCTCCTCGCAACGACAGGACGGAGGCTGCGTCCGCCCACGTGACGAGAGCGGCCGCACTGTACCCCCGTAGCCGGGGTGCCCACACCTCGGCGGACTTGCGCCCGCAATGGTCTCTCCTGCGCGACAACGCAGTTCCCGTAGCCGAGGTGTCCCCACCTCGGCGTCATGCGCCTGAAGTCGCTTCTCTTACGGCCGCACAGCCCCGTCATCCTGAGGCGACGGCCGAAGGATCCACAGGTCTCCAACGTACGGAGTCTTCCGAGTGCTGAAGGCGAGCCGGATGCGGCGCAGCGGGCGGGCGGTACCCCAATGCCGTAGCCGAGGTGCCCACACCTCGGCGGTCCTGCGCGCGAAGTCGCCTCTTAATCCACCACCCAGGCCGGCTACCCGGAGGGACGCGATGCTCCCTACTCCGAGAGCATCTTCTTCGCTACGTCCGGCAGCTCGCTGAGGTGCCGGATCACCGCGTCCGGCTTCACCTCGCCCGCATCGGGGTCTTCTTCCCGGTACTGCAGCGTGAGCACCGTGCGCATGCCGAGCTTGGCCGGCCCGACGACGTCCTGCTCGACGCGGTCGCCCACGAAGATGATCTCCTCCGGTGCGACGGCCATCCTCTCGACGGCGGCTTCGTAGATCGAAGGGTGCGGCTTGCGGTAGCCGAACTCGCAGGACGAGATCGTCATTTCGAGGTGCTGGCCCAGGTTTCGCTCCACCATGATCTGGTGCAGCGTCGAGGCGCCCATGAAGGCGTTCGAGACGCAGCCCAGGCGCAGGTCCAGCGCTCGCAGGGCGGCGAGGGCCTCCGGCATGCCCGGCTCCGGCGGCTCGACCACGGCGGTGCCGACGCTCACCTGCAGGATCGCGTCCGTGAACGCCGCGAGGGCGTCCGGTGGCGCCTGCACGCCCAGCTTGCCCAGCGCCGTCGCCACGAAGTCGGTCGTCGGCGCCTGCTCCTGGATCGTGCGGTCCTGGCGCCAGATCTCCTCCCACTCGGCGAAGTAGCCCTCGACCGCCTCGACGAGTGCGTCGACGGGCGGCGCCTTGCCCAGGGCATCGATCAGGATCTGCTGGCCGCGGGTATAGCAGCTTTCGAGGGCGCCGGGGTCCTCCGGCGGCGAGCTCCAGAGGGTACTTCCGATATCGAACAGGACAACGCTTGGCTTCGGCATAGCCTGAGTCTACCAGCCCGCACTTCTCGAAGCCTCATCGAATTCGATTCTGAGAGAAGGGCGATTTCATGGAACCTTAATCGCGACGTAGCAGTCGTGTAACCCATGTAGAGCCGGGTATCCGTAGTCTGAGTGACATCAATTACGGCGAAATCCTGCACCGTGGCAGGTGCCGTGATCGGAGGTTTGTAATGAAGAAGCGAAATAACCGCAACAAGATGATCATGCATGCCTGCGAGCGCTGCGGCGGCGCCGCATACCTGGAAGACGCGCACGAGGACGATTGGCGCTGTCTTGCAGTGCGCTCGTACGGTGCCTTCACCCCTCGTAGCGGAGCGCAGAGCAATGACCTTGTCAGCGGCATAGACGACCAACGGCGCGGGCCGGCCGGCTGCTCCCCGGGCCGGCCCGCTTTATCATTTCGAAGCAGGGGCATAACCTGAATGGCGTGAATCAATCGCGCCATTCCCCTTTCCCGCGAGAGCGGGCATGACCCCCAGCTACAGCCGACTCGCCGGCGCCGTCGTCGCGGTCATGATCGGCCTCGTCGTCCTGTGGCAGGCCGGCATCCTCTTCTCCTCCGACAACACCGGCGAGCTCGACCTGATGCCCTCCGACACCTCGCTGGAAACGCCCGGCAGTCGATGGCTTCGAGGTCGGCCTCAAGCCCGGTGACCTCGCGCCTGACTTCGAGTTCTCCTCCATCGACGGTGACCGCCTGCGCCTCTCCGACTTCCGGGGCCAGCCCGTGCTCGTGAACTTCTGGGCCACCTGGTGCCTGCCCTGCCGCTCCGAGATGCCCGCCATCCAGGACGCGCAACATCGTTACAGCGACGACAACGTGGCGGTGCTGGCGATCAACAAGGGCGACCGCTATGCGGCGATCAATGACTGGGTGGACGAGTGGGACTTGCACCTGACCGCAGTCGGCTTTGACCCCGAGAGCAGTGTCTACGACCTCTACTTTGACGGCGGCCTCGAGGGCCTGCCGATGTCGCTACTTCATCGATGGCCGGGGGGTAATCACGCAGGTCGTGCTTGGCCCCCTGCGTGACTCAGACCTCGACTTCGCCCTCCAGAAGACCATCGACGGCTACAGCGCCCCCCAGAACTAGCGCCGCGGCGGGCATTGCACCCATCGAGCCGTTGAGCCTTTCGGTCGTAGGTACTGCCAGATCAGTTCTTGATCCTGCCGGCAGCAACCGTACGTCATCCTGAGCGGAGCGAAGGATCTAGCCAACCAGTACCGCCTATCGAAGCGCATCTACGACGGCGCCACGTGGAGCCGCCCGAACCCCCACCTGTGACTAAGGCGGCCTTGAACACGTACAGGTTCGCCTCTCCCTCGAGGGAGAGGGACGGCGTCCAATAGCGTCTCGGCGTCCTGCGAGCTGGGTGAGGGGGCGTCACATACGCCAGGCTGCGTATCGCCGACATCGTCTAAGTGTCATGGTAGCCAGAGTCATCCTGAGCGGAGCGAAGGATCTAGCCAACCAGTACAGTGCACCGAAGCGCATCTACGACGGCGCCACGTGGAGCCCCCGAACCCCCACCTGTGACTAAGGCGGCCTCGAACACCGTACAGGTTCACCTCTCCCTCGAGGGAGAGGGACGGCGTCCAATAGCGTCTCGGCGTCCTGCGAGCTGGGTGAGGGGGCGTCACATACGCTCAAGATCCGCCGTAATGCCACCTAGCTCGATCACGCACCGGCCCGCGACAATACAGCGCGATGTCGCGCCTGCTCGCACCCTTCACGAAGCCCGGTCTCGCCAGCGATGCCCTGGAGCTCGTGCTCGTCGGCGTCGCGTTCCTGCTCTACTTCGTCGTGCGGGCCAACGTTATCGATAGGCCCGACCTCGCGATCGAGAACGCCAGGCACATCGTCGACGCCGAGAAGGCCCTCGGCATCCACTGGGAGGCCTCGTGGCAGGACGCCATCCTGGACCAGCGCGTCATCGTGCGCTTCTTCAACTTCGTCTACTTCTGGCTCGATTTCCCCCTGATCGCCGCCCTCGGGCTGCTGCTCTACTTTCGCAAGCGCCCGTACTACACCTTCGCCCGGGACGCCATCCTGGCCTCCGGGGCGCTCGCCCTGATCTCGTACGCCCTCTTCCCGGTGGCGCCGCCGCGACTCCTGCCCGACGCGGGCATCGTCGACACGCTGCAGGCCCTCGACAACCTGAGCTACCAGGCGCAATCGACCCAGTTCTTCGTCAACCCGTACGCCGCCATGCCCAGCCTGCACGTCGGCTGGGCCTTCCTGCTGGCCATCGGCATGTACCGGGCCTATCCCCGCAACCGGCTCGTCATCGCCTTCGCGCTGGTGCACCCGTTCACGCAGTGGTCCTCCACCGTATTCACCGGCAACCACTACTTCCTCGATGGCATAGGCGGCCTCGTCGTCGCCTCCCTGGGCCTCTGCGCCGCGACCTTCATGCAGCGCCGCGGCTACGCCCTCCTGCGCCGGAAGCTAGGGCTGCACCACGCTCACGCAGAACCGAGTGGCACAGGTAAGTCGCCGTAGAAGACCTGTCGACTACCCAAACCCGCTCATCCTGACGCTCTCAAAGGATGCGACGTCGCACTGACCCCCAAAGCGCGGCAACCGGCCGACTGGAGTTGCCCTTACGCCCGGAGTTGCCGGCCGCACACAAAGGAGGTGCGCCCATGAGCGCACCTCCTTGATAAGCCTCACATCAACGACGGCGGCAGCCCCGCGCCGTCATGCAATGACCCTAGAAGCCCTCCGGGTTGAAGCGCTTGTGGTTCGCGTCGATGAACTGCTGCAGGCGTTCCTTCGTCAGCTCACCTACCGGGAACTTGTCGATGCGCGTCCAGGAAGTGATCGCGATCGTTTCAGGCTCCATGTCTGTGTAGATCGTGGAGCCCACGAAACGGCGGCGGTCCGTGTTATCGGTTACGACGCCCTTGATCAGGTCGATCGCTGCCTGGTCCGAGGTGTTGTACCAGATGTACACGCCACCGTGCTCCATGCTGTGGAGCACGTTTTCCTTCGGGGCCGGGTTCTCCAGGTTCGTGAATCCCATTGGCGTCGTCGAGTGCGGGCCGGAGGTGGGCGGGTTGCTCGTGTAGCAGAGCGGGTCGCTCACGGTCCCGGCGTCGATCTGCTCCTGGGTGCAGATCGGCACTACCGTGCCCGGGTTGAAGTGCTTGCGGTCGTCCGAGTTCGGGTTGGTGCCAGAGTCGAACACGCCGTCGAAGCCGGGGTGAGGCGCCACGTAGACACCGGGGATGCTGGGGTCGTCGTCGAGCTCGGCCTTGAGCCAGGCCGGCGTGCCGTCGCCCGTGTTGCCGGTCTGCACGACGGCCCAGACGATGATCGCGACAATCGCGAGGCCGCCGGCCACCGCCGCGATCATTGCCCACGGGAGCTGGCGCTTACCGCCGGCCTGCTGTCGCTCCTGACGCTGACGTCGGGCCCGCGGTATCGTGCTTGCCGGGTCGCGAGCTTCGCGCTCCGCCCGGCGCTCCAATCGGCTCGAGCGATTGTTGCTGGTTCGCCTGCTCAAGAGATGCTTCCTCCAGTAGATGGCCTCTCGGCCGGATATGGGGTGGGTCTCAGTGTTTCGATGGCGCGTTGAAGCGCCGCATCCGTCGCCGCCGCGTCGGAGGTATCGATCCTCCAGTGGTCGCGCGCCAACGGCTCCTCAGTTTCAGCCATTCGGGCGTAGACGGCCATGCCTGCCGTCGATTTGTCTTCGGGATCTTCGTGATTGTCGCGACACGACATCCTCTCGGCGATGACGCGGGCCGGTGCGAAGAAGTAGAGCACGAGGATCGCGGCGCCGGTAGTCGTTGCGATGTCGTATGAGTGCTGGCGGTCTCGCTCCCGCAGGTTGGTGGCGTCGATGATGACGCTCGCGCCGTCTTCCAGGAGCTGCTGCGCGGCGCCGTACAGCGCATCGAACAGGATGGTGCTCTCCTCCGTCTCGTGCGTGGGTGTCTCGAACAGGGCCCGGCGCAGGGCGTCGCTCTCGAGTATGACGGTGCCGGTCGCCTTCGCCAGCTTGCGGCAGAAGGTCGACTTGCCGCTGCCGGGCAAACCAACCGTCACAACCAGCCACGGCTTATCGCTCATGGCTTCGCGCTGACCGGTTAGCTCCAGGATGCGGGCGATCGCTTGCTCGCGAGGAAGGGCGCTGGTGACGCTCATCGCAGAAAATGATAGCGTAGGCAGCACTTCGCGACCAATGCTTGCGGCGTGGCTATGTAACGGGAATCCCCGTTGCGAAAGTGTTTCAGGCCGTGCTAGAGTGAACCCGACGCGTAAATTTAGATAGACTGATGGGGGCCTGAGCGGCCAAATGCCTCTAACGCAAGAGCGCAAATCGGAAATTATTGGTGAGCACCAACACCACTCGACGGACACTGGTTCCGTAGAGCTACAGGTTGCTATGCTCACCGACCGGATCAACCACCTGACGCAGCATTTGCGCGTTCACCGGCACGACCACCACTCCCGACGAGGGCTTCTCATGATGGTTGGTCAGCGCCGTCGGCAGCTCGCGTACCTGAACAAGAAGGACGTAGAGCGCTACCGGGCCATCATTGCCAAGCTAGGCCTCCGCAAGTAATCGACTTCGCGGGGCCTTTTTCTTTCACCTAGCTTGGGCACAGCCTCGGGGGAACAGCGGTTACCCGCGATCGTGGCGAATTTTCAGACCTCGATTGTTCCGAGTGAGGCGACACCGAACTCTGGTCCCGGTGTATTCCGCCGTCCAAATCCTCCTACACATGGGACGGCGACGTTAGGCGAAGGAAGAGTAGTAAATGTCCAACATCTATGACGTAGAAGTCGGCGGCAAGCAGCTGATCATCGAGACCGGCCGCCTTGCGGTCCAGGCCGGCGGCAGCATCACGGTCGCCATCGGTGAAACCGTGGTCCTCGTGACCGTGTGTGCCAACTCGGAACCTCGGCCCGATATCGACTTTTTCCCCCTCAGCGTTGAGTTCGAAGAACGGCTCTACGCGGCCGGTCGGATTCCCGGCAGCTTCCAGCGCCGCGAAGGCCGCCCCGGCACCGATGCCATCCTCGCCGGCCGCATGACGGACCGCGCTCTGCGACCGCTCTTCCCCAAGGGCTTCCGCAACGACGTCCAGATCATCGTCACCGTCCTCTCCGCCGACATGGAGAACGACCCCGACATCCTCGCGACCCTCGGCGCTTCTGCCGCCCTCTCGATTTCGAACATCCCCTTCGACGGCCCGATCAACGCCGTACGCGTCGGCTACGTCGATGGCGAATACGTCCTCTACCCCACCTACTCCCAGCTCGCCGAGTCGAGCCTCGACCTCGTGGTCTCCTCGACGCGCGAGAAGGTAATCATGGTGGAAGCCGGTGGCACCTCGGTGCCGGAGGACATCTTCCTCGGCGCCGTGCGAGTAGCACACGAGGCCAACCAGAAGCTCATCGCCATCCAGGACGAGATGATCAAGGAGCTGGGCAAGCCGAAGATGACCTTCGACAAGAAGGCCAGCAACCCGGAAGCCGAAGCCGCGATCGAAGAGATCCTCAGCAAGAAGATGGACGAGGTCTTCGAGTCGGTTCGCGAAGAGCGCACCGAGGGCATGAAGGCTCGCCTGGCGGAGCTCAAGGAGCAGTTCGGCGAGCGCTTCACGAGCGACGAGCTGGCCGACGCCCTCGAAGCCGTGAACAAGAAGCTCGTGCGCAACAGCATCCTCAAGGACGGCAAGCGCGCCGACGGCCGCGCCATCGACGAGCTGCGGCCCATTACCTGCGACGTCGGCATCCTGCCGCGAACCCACGGCACCGGCCTCTTCCAGCGCGGCGAGACCCAGGTGCTCGGTGTCGTTACCCTCGGCTCCATGAGTGCTGCCCAGAAGATCGACAGCCTGAGCCCGGAGACCAGCAAGCGCTTCATGCTCCACTACAACTTCCCGCCCTACTCGGTCGGCGAAGTGCGGCGCCTCGGTGGCACCGGCCGCCGTGAGATCGGCCACGGTGCGCTCGGTGAGCGCGCCCTGGAGTCCATCCTGCCGCCGCCCAGCGAGTTCCCTTACACGATCCGCATCGTCTCGGAGGTCCTCGGCAGCAACGGCAGCACCTCGCAGGCCAGCATCTGCGCCGGCACCCTCGCCCTTATGGACGCCGGCGTGCCGATCAAGGACATGGTCGCCGGTGTGGCGATGGGCCTGATTACAGGTGAAGACGGCGACTACAAGGTCCTCACCGACATCGCCGGTCTCGAAGACCACCTCGGCGACATGGACTTCAAGGTCGCCGGCACGGAGACGGGCATCAACGCCGTCCAGGCCGACTTCAAGATTCACGGCCTCACGCTGGAGCAGATCGACGAGATCGTCGCGCGGGCCCGCACGGCCCGCATGTTCATCCTCGGCAAGCTCAAGGAAACCCTCGATACGCCTCGCACGGAGCTTTCGCGCTACGCACCGCGTGTGTACCGCATCCAGATCCCGCGCGAGAAGATCGGCGCGGTGATCGGCCCCGGGGGCAAGATGATCCGCACGATCATCGAAGAGACCAGCTGCACCGTCGACGTGGAGGACGATGGCTCCGTCTACGTCGGCTCCACCAACGAAGACAACGCCCAGCGCGCAATCGCGATCATCCAGGGCCTCACGGCCGAGGCGCAGGTGGGCCAGAAGTACACCGGTCGCGTCACGCGCACGGTCGACTTCGGCGCCTTCGTCGAGATCATGCCCGGCAAGGAAGGCCTCGTGCGCATCGGTGAGCTCGCCGACTACCGCGTGCCGACCGTCGAAGACGTCGTCCAGGTGGGCGACGAAATCGAAGTCATGGTGCTGGAGATCGACAACCTCGGTCGCATCAACCTCTCGCGGCGCGCCATCCTCGAAGGCATGACCGCCGAGGAGCTGGAGGACGACCTCCCGCCGGATGGCATCCCGTCGCCCATGACCCGCCGAACCTCAACGCTTGGCCCCGGCGCCGCGTTCTCCGCGACCGCAGATGCGTCAAGGTGGCGGCGGTGGTGGTGGTAACGGCGGCGGCGGTGCTGCTGGCGGCGGCTTCAACCGAAGACGACGCGGTGGTGGTGGTCGCTCCGGTGGTGGTGCCGGCGGCGCTAACGGCGGTCGGCCCCGGCCACCACAGCAGTAGAATCAACCAAGTGACCCGGCCCGCCCAAACGAGCCGGGTCTTTTCTTCTCTTCTTGTAGCCTTCCTTCAGGGGGTCGAGCATGGACAGCATTCGAGTCGTGGTGGCAGGCACGGGCTTCATGGGCCGCGAGGTCCTCGCCGCCGTTTCACGTGAACCGGCCTGGAGCCGGTCGGCGTTATCGAGAAGCTCTCGAATGAAGAGTTCGTCTCGCTGCCCGGCCGCGAGGAGTTGGTGCCTATGAGCACGGACCCCGTCGCCCTGATCGAGCGCACCCACCCCCGTGTCGTCATCGACTTCACGAACGCGGCCTTCACGCCTGAGATCGCTCGTGCCGCGCTTGGCCAACGACGCCTCGATCGTCATCGGCACCACCGGCCAGAGCGAGGCGTTTCTCAAGGAGCTCGAGGGCCTCTGCCAGAGCAAGGGCATCGGCTCCTTCCTCGCGCCGAACTTCGCTCTCGGCGCCGTCATCGCCACCCACCTGGCCAAGATCGCCTCGAAGTACTTCGACTACGCCGAGATCATCGAGTCGCACCAGGAGAAGAAGCTCGATGCGCCCTCAGGCACCGCGGTGATGATGGCGCGTGAGATGGTGGAGGCGCGCGGCAAGCCCTTCACACACACGATGCCGGAGAAGGACACCCTGGAAGGCGCCCGCGGCTCCGAGTACGGCGGCGTCGCCATCCACAGCCAGCGCATGCCGGGCTTCGTCGCCCACCACGAGATCAGCTTCGGCGGTCTCGGTCAGACCCTCAGCATCCGCCACGACTCCAACGGCCGCGACTCCTTCATCCCCGGCGTCCTCCTCGCCACGCGAGAGGTCGTCAACCACCAGCAGCTAGTCATCGGCCTAGACAAGCTCATCGGGATGTAGGAAGGGAAGTACTGAGGAAATATCCCCGTACCAGACCTGAATCAGACCGTAGCAGGCGCTCCTCTCGGCTCGAGAGGGGGGCTCGATCCTGCTCAGGCGATAAATTGGGTCGGATGAAAGCCATCTGAGCCAGTTCCCACCGGTAATGTCGTTCCCTCGCATCCTCCGTTAGCTTCCAAGTCCAGTTCTTCGTGGGAGAGCTCGCTCACTTCCTTGGCGTTCTTCAACCAGAGCTCTCGTGAGCACTTCCCGGACGATCCGAATCGCTTCTTCAGAGAAGACTTGGAGGTTGGGCACGGTCTTTACCTTGATTCGTGACTGAACTTGAGTGTAGATAGCGAGTGGGTTCCAACTCAATGGCTTCTTCAGCTAACAATTCACGCCGCGCCGGGAGGAGTGCTCGTGGCGCGGGCCCTTCCTGCAAGTGCTGATAAGTCACACCGGTAATCGGCTTTCCGAGCTCAAGGTAGGCACGGGCATCCGCAAATTAGAGAATCTTGATCAGCTTTGTCAGCTCCGATGGCGCGGATCATCGGCACCCTCCTTAGCAATAAAGAGGATCAATTGCTTCAGCTTGTCGAAGCTGGTTGGCGCGGAATCGGCACCTGCATGATACATCGTGCACGACTCAATTGTAGTACATTTGTCCAGTAGCCTTCGTGGACATGTCACATGTGCTGAGAGCAACCGCAGAAGAGGCGGGTCACACGACCCGCCTCTCTTGCCTGCTTCGATTACCTGTACTCGCTACGCAGCATGACTGCGTACCGACTGGATCATCTTCAGCGTCTCGTCCATCTGCTTGAGCAGCGCATCGAAGTCGTCATCCTGCGCGACGGATGCTGCGACAGGTGTCAGCTCGATCGGTTGGGCGACCGGGGCCTCGGGCTCAGATACGACTGCCAGCACCGGCTCCACGGACTCTAGCTCCGTGACAAGCGTGGGCGCTTCGACTTCGGGGACGTCCTGGGTCATCCCAACCGGGCGGACCTCGACGGGCTCCTCGCTCACAGCGACTGACTCAGCAACCTGCTCCGACTCGAGGACGGGCGTCGCGGGCTCTTGAGCCGGCTCTGCTTCCGTTGCCCCGGCCTCGCGGGTGCGCTCCGCGTACGCCTCGTCGACAATCGCCGCGGCGACAGGATTGCTGATCGCCGGCGGTGTCGGCGTGGCGATGGAGTCTACCACCGTGGCGTCGACGTTCTCGCGACGCAGGGTCTCGACCGGCGGCAGCTCAGGCGCCTCGGCGCTGTCGAGCTGGTAGCGCGTCATGTTGCCCCCCGCGATGCGCAGGGCTACCTCGGCGCGACGCAGCAAGTCGTCAACCGTCGTGGCGCAGTCCGGGAAGAACGTGGCGCCAAAGTGTACCGGCATCGGGCCGCCCGGCTCACCCTCGGCGGGCTTCATCGAGCGCGCCAGCTGGCGCAGACGCTTCACCAGACCGGGAATGTCCTTCTCGGTGGTTTCCGGCAGGAGGATCGCGAAGCTGCCCGCCTTGAAGTGGAACACCCGGTCCACGTTGAGCCGTGTCTCACGCAGTAGCTGCGTCGTGGCGTCCAGGCTGGCCTTCCACACCGCATCGTCGCGGTAGTCGAACTTCTGACGCATCTCGTCCAGGCCGACCAGGACCAGCGAGAACGTGCGGCCGAACCGGCGTGAACGGGCCAGCTCGCTGCTGATGGCGGGCCGCAGCTGGTTCTCGTCGAAGATCCCCGTCTCCGGGTTCATGCCGGCGAGGTCGCTAACGCCCGTGCCGATAAGCACGTTCTCTTGCTCCAGGCGCTTGAGCGTTTCGCGCGCCATCCAGGTGAAGAAACCAACGCCGGCGAGTCCGGGAAGCTCCAGCACCATGTTCAGGTTACCCAGCGTGACGTCATCGACGAGGCTGCGTCCCAGGTTAGGCACCAGCCAGGCCAGCAACACGACCGGGATGAGCTGGCGCCAGGGCAGCCAGAGCGCCGCGCCGACCGTGACCATGATCATGCCGACTCGCAACGAGACGCCGGAAGGGTCCCGTGCCGAAATCGCTGAAACTGCCGCCACCATGACCATAAGGCCGGCGACGCTCAAATAGAGGCTTGTCCGCTTCTTGCGGGCTGTAATTAGTGACATTGGAGTACCGCCTTCGTCGCGTGTGCTAGCTGACGCGGATGCTGAGCGTGGTTTCGGACGCTTCAGTCACCTCGGTGCCCACACCGGCGGTCTCGCTCAGTTGTCGCGCGAACTCGACGACGGAGACCGGCTTGTCGATCTCGACCCGGAAGATCACCTCTTCCCGGGCGTAGTCGGCGAGGGTCACGCTGCGCACGTCTTTGATCCGGGCGAGGGCGCTGTCCAGGCTCAAGAGCCGATCGAAGTCAGGCACCGGGAAGATCGTCATCTGCACGCGCCCGAACACCGTGATCGACGGTGAGGCCGGCGTCGGCATCGGGACTTCCGGGATGACCTCGGCGACAGGCTCCGGCATGGCCGGCTCTGCCGCCATCTCCGGCGCCGCCTGCCAGGTGTCCTCGCTGGACGCGGCGACTTCGAGGTCCGCGGGCGGCTGGGCCGGCCACGGAGAGAGGTTGCTCGCTTCCATCGGCTGGGGCTCGAAGTCCGTCACCGGCTGCGCCTCGGGCGCCTCGACGGCAGGCTCCTGCCAGCTCGACATCTCGTCTGTGTACGCCGGGGCTTCGTAGTCCGGCGCTTCGTCGTCCAGGACTGTCTGGGGCGTCTCCTCTGCCTCCGTCGCCGGCTCGTAGGTGGGCGCGGGCGGGGCCACGTTGACGCTGCTGAGGCCGCTGATGCGTGAGTGCAGCTCCTGCACCAGGCGCGTCAGCAGGGAGTAGTCGGTCTCCAGGCGCTCCAGGAGCATGCTGGCTTCGGCTGCGAAGTCGCTGCGCTTGCCGGCCTGCTCGGCCAGGGAGGCAGACTGGCGGGACGATTCCGCTGCTTCGTGGGCACTCGCGACCGCCATCGACACGTTGCCGATGCTCTCCTGAGACTGGTCTGCGGCGCGTCGGGCTTCTTCTGCGGCGGTGCGAGCATTGCTCACGGCCGCTTCGACGGCGTTGACCGAGGTTTCGATGCGCTCCGCGGCAGCCTGGGCGGCGGCGGTGGCGGCCTGCGCCGTCTCCATCGCTGCTTGGTGACCGGCAGTACCGGTTTCCAGGCGGGCAACCATCTCGTCGATGCGCTGTTGCAGGTCGTGCTTGACCTGGGCGCCGATCTGGCTGATTTGCGACGTCTGGCTGGCAACCTGCTCGACGGTCAGCCGAGCTTCGTTGCGCACCTGCTCTCGCGCTTCGTCGACGGCGCTCTGCAGGCTGGCGGTCGCGTTGCGCGCGTCTGCGGCTGCTCGTTGCGCCTCCTGGGCCATCTCCGCGCTGGTGGCGGCGGAGCGCTCAGACTGCGTCCTCGCCTCGTCGGCCGCCTGCAGCGACTCGATGGCGAAACGCTCACTGGCGAGCGCAAGCTGCTTCGAGGACTCGTTGACAGCATCAACGAACTCCTTGACAGCGCTCCGTATGGAGTTTGTCCAGGACGGTTCTGGTCTCTCGTCCATGGGATTATGGTAGCTGACGGTTGCCCCCACTTGAACCACGGGTATCCCTCCTTGAGTCGGCAGGGCTTGCAGCACGCAAGCTGACAATTAGCCCTACGAGGGAATATCGGCAATTATGATCGGCCGGTTTAGGGGTTGGAGGCTTTGGACTACTGGTCGCCCGGCGTCGTTGTCGCTTCGAGCGTCGCATCCGGTGTAGCCGTCGCGGTCGTTTCCGGCGTGGCCGTACTCGTTGACGTTGAGGTAGCCGAGGTTGTCGCCGTTTCGCTCGGCGCCGCCAGCGTTATCGAGTCCAGCATGTTGTACAGGCCCGCACCGTTGGTATCCAGGTTTACAAGCTGGAACAGGCTGTTGTGGTCCATCGGCTTAGAGTCGGCGCCCTCCGGTCGCAGCGTGTACTGCTGGCCGTCCACCAGCGTATCCACCTTGCCGGTGGTGTTGTAGACGATCAGGCTGATCCCCGAGGCGTCCGTCTTGATAAACAGCGCATCCGGCGGTGTCAGCACTGCGAGGCCGTCATCGTTGGTCGACATGTTGGTGATCACCCACGACTCCGGCATGTCGAACGACAACGAACTCGTCGTTACGTGCCACCAGCGAATGTTCAGGTCTGTTCTGGCCGGGTTGTACTGGCTCACCACCTGGCCGGCGCCAAGCGCGCTCGAGTCAATCGGCTCGATGTCAGGCACGATCACTTCCGGCGTTTCCGTGGGCTCTACAGTCACTTCGACGGTCGGCTGTGGCGTCTCGACAATGGCTGCCGTGGCGCCTGTGGTCTCCGTTGGTACCGGCGACGTTGCAGGGTTCACTGCGGCCAGCGTCTGGTCTGCCTGGTTCAGGCGTTCCTGAGCGGATGCCAGTGCTGCATTCGGGTCTTCCTGGGACAGCAGACTCTGCTGGCGCTGGATCAGGTCCGGCAGCTTCGAAATCAGGTCGGCATTCGGGTTGTCGGCCGAGTACTGCTCAGCCAGCTTGCTGGTCTGGGTCGAAAGGTCATCGAGCAGGCTCGAGACGGACTGCCCGCTCGCCCTCATCTGCTCAGCCGTCGCCACCCTCTGCGTCAGGTCGTTCAGCTCCGCGTTGAGGGCTGACCCTGTGGGCGAGCTCGCCGGCGAATTCTGGAGGAAGAAGCCACCACCGGCGATCCCGATGGCGAGCACGATCACGGCGGCAGACAGCGCGTATCGCACGCCAACAGGCATACGTGGTGCAGGCTTCGGCGGCGTCGCTGCGGCGGTTTCTAGCAGATGCCTGCGGGCGTTGGCCCAGAAGGGCAGCCTCGGCGGCGGCACGTCTCGCAGCGCTTCCTGGGCGCCGGCGCCGGCCCGGTTGAGCAGACGCTGGCGGGTGGTGCTGACGAATTCCTCGCTGGGCTCGGCGGACAGGGCGCGGGAGACGTCGCGGCCCGCGGCGAACAGCAGCTTCTCGCGGGCCTGGAAACGGAACTCCGGCCGCGGCGCCGCGGCATAGGCGACTCGTAGCGAGATCGCCTGCCGGAACAGCGGCTCCAGTTCAGCGCGCACGCGAGGGTACGCCGAAAGGCACTCTTCCGGCGTCAGGCCGGCGTCGTAGCCTTCCATGCATTCCTGCAGCAGCTGCTGAATGTCCTTACGAACCATCATTTCTTTGCCAGCTCCGGGTACTTCGGGGTCATCAGCACTTGCAAGCGCTGCATCCCCTTGTGCTGGAGCACCTTGACGTTGTTCTCCTGCTTGCCGAGCGCCTTCGCGGTGTCGGCGACTGAAAGGCCGGAAGCGAATCGGAGGATGATCACCTCTCGTTGTGCCTCTGGTAGCAGCTCGACGGCCTTGCGCAGGTCTTCGAGGGCCAGCTGGCGTTCGGCGTTTTCTGCCGGGTCGTTGTTGCCCTTGTCGAGCAGCTCTTCAGGCAGTTCCGTGTCGGTAGAGCGACGGCCATTGCGACGCGCGAAGCTGATCACTTCGTTGTGAGCGATGCGCATGAGCCACGCGGCGAAGGGCACCTTGCGCCACTGATAGCTCGTCAAGCCGTTATACATCTTGAGGAAAATCTCCTCCGCCACGTCTTCCGCATCCTGTACATGGCCCAAGCGAGCCAGGCAGTAGCGGTACACCTGATTGATGTGCGTGTCGTAGAGGGAAGCAAGCGCCTCCAGATCACCTGCCTGAGCGGCTTCGATGATCTGGCGCTGCGGCTCCCATTCAGAGCCGCTGTCGGTTTGAGAGGTACTTCTCGTCATCCTTCTGCCAATGGGAAAACGAGCCAATAGTAACTTCCCCCACCACGCCGCGTCCAACCCGAACGCAGACCACTCCACCGGGAAAATGGAGCCTCTGTACATAACAACGTCTGCATAATCAAAAGGTTAATCCGCTTCGAGATATCTGGTGAGGTAGGGAACGCCTGGGTTTTCCGAGCCTACCCGTAGGCGGTTAGTACCCTTACCATAGACATACATGCGCGTATTTGTCACGGGCGGCGCAGGCTTTATCGGTGGTCACGTGGTCACTGCTCTCTTACGAGCTGGTCACGATGTCACGGTGCTCGACAACCTCTCGACCGGCCACGCCGAGGCCATCGCATCGGACGCCGATTTCATCCAAGGCGACCTGCGCGATGAGGCCAACCTCCAGAGCTGGCTGGCCGGCCACGACGCCGTCATCCACCTCGCCGCCCTCGTGCCCGTGCCCACCTCCGTCAGGCGCCCCGTCGAGTTCGCCGAGAACAACGTCGTCAACACCGTGCGCTTGCTGGAAGCCATGCACCAGACCGGCGTCGGCCGCATCGTCTTCTCCTCGTCCGCCACGGTCTACGGCCTGCCGAAGAGCCTGCCGCTTGCGTGAGGACGCGCCCCTCGGTGTGCAGTCGAACCCCTACGGCGCCACCAAGGTCTCCGCCGAGGCCTTCGTCTCCGCCTACCAGCGCCTCTACAACTTCGACGCGACCCTCCTGCGCTACTTCAACCCCTACGGCCCCAACGAGCTCTGCGAGCCGGAGACCCACCTCGTCCCCAACGTGATCCGTAACGCCCTGGCGGACAAGCCCGTGCCCGTGTACTGGAAGGGCGAGCAGGTACGCGACTACATCTATGTCGAGGACCTCGCCGAAGCCCACGTCGCCGTGCTGGACGTGCCGGGGCTCAGCACCTTCAACGTCGGCAGCGAGGTCGGCGTCAAGGTCAACGACGTGCTCAACGCCGTCGCCGCCATCCTGGGCCACGAGCTGCGCGTCGATGACCTCGGTGAGCGTCCCGGCGACGTGCCCGCCCTCTACGCCGCCTCCGACCTCCTGCGCGAGACCACCGGCTGGCGTGCCAAAGTCAGCCTCGAAGACGGTCTCGCCCGCACCGTAGACTTCTACCGCACCCTCGACGCGTAGCCCTTCGGCCCACCAAGCTCCCCGACCCCGATCCAAGAAGTGCGACAAGTGGACTCCCAGCGTCGACAGTCCCTCACCTCTCCCACGGGGGAGAGGCGACGTAAGAAGCACCACCGAACGCTCGACGACTCGGGTGAGGGGGCCGTCCAACCAAGCTGAGGATTGCACTAACCCGCAAGCCTCACCCCGCCAGGTCGCAACCGGGCAGCCCCCATCGTAAGACTATCGCGTTAAGCCCCTCACCTCTCCCGCGGGGGAGAGGCGACGTAAGGAGCACCACCGAACGCCCAATGACTCGGGTGAGGGGGCCTTCCGATCAACCAGAGACCATGCCGGACTACGCAAACCTCACCCCGCCAGTCTCGTGAACGGTAGCCCTCTCAGGTTCGGAACCACGAGCACACGACCAACCCCGGACAGATTCGAGGCCGATGGCACCAACGGGTTCGCGCGCTGGCGATTGACTTGCTGTAGCAACGGGACCAAGCTAGCGCCATCCTGCTCGGGAGGTCGTTGCCATGGCCGTTACCTTCAACCAGCTCCATCCCCTGTTCGTCGGCGAGGTCACCAGCCCGATCTCGCTGCGTGACACCTACGACGAGGAGACGCTGGCAGCCCTGCGCGCCGGCATGGACCAGTACGGCGTGCTGGTGATCCACGGCCAGGACTTCAGCAACGAAGAGGAGATGGCCTTCGCCGAGCGCCTGGACGGCCAGCTCAACCGCGTCGGCGTGCTCAAGAAGAAGAACAAGTTCGGCGACACCGCCCTCATCGACATCTCGAACATCGACGAGAGCGGCGACATCCTCGACACGCTGAGCCGGCAGCGCATGTACAGCCTCGGCAATCGCCTCTGGCACGCCGACGCCGCCTTCAACGACCCTCGTGGCCGCTACTCGATGCTGCATGCGCGGGTCGTGCCGCCGGAGGGTGGCGAGACCGAGTTCGCCGACCTGCGCGCCGCGTACGATGCGCTGGACGACGCCACGAAGGCCGAGATCGAGGGCCTGAAGGCGCACTTCTCGATCATGCACTCGCGCAAGACGCTGGGCTTCGAAGACTTCACGCCGGAAGAATCGCAGCGCCTCGAAGGGGCCGTTCACCCCATCGTGCACACGATCCCGCGCTCCGGCCGCAAGTCCCTGTACATCGCCTCGCACGCCTCCCACATCATCGATTGGCCGGTGCCCGACGGCCGGCTCCTGCTCCTGGACCTGCGCGACCACGCCGTGCAGAAGCAGTTTCGCTACGCCCACCAGTGGCAGCCCGGCGACCTGGTGATCTGGGACAACCGCTGCACGATGCACCGGGGCCTGCGCTACGAGGACGGCCAATACCGCCGCGAGCTCGTGCGCGTCACAACCCTGGACGTGCCGTTCGCGACGCCGGTGCAGGAGGCGATAGCGGTGGAGACGGGTCGGTAGCGGCCGGGCAAACATGACCGCCTTCTTGGCAAGGAGTGGTTCATCTTGGAACGTACCTCCCGTTCGTCTTGAGCCTGTCGAAGGACGCGAAACGCCCGATACGCTTACGAAGCGCGGTTACTCCAGACGCCCCTGCACGCCCTCACGACGGCGCTCGCGAGCAGCCTGCATCGTCGATGAATGGGAGTGATCTCCATGAATGGACTAGCTGATCCACCCGAGAGTCTTAAGATGATCGAGGGCAAGACCAATCTGGTCTGGCGAGAACTGGCGCTTCCGGTCGTTCCAGTCATACACCCGAGCAATTACATCCTCTCGCGTGGCTCCTTGCCCCTGTTCGTGAGTCACAACCCAATGGACGGTAGCTAGCAATTCCAAGCCGAATGGCGACTCGAAGCCGTCAACCAATTCAGCCACCTTGTCGAAATTCCGCCTTAGATGCGTATCGCTCTCCAGAAACTTGCGAGCATCCTCAACAGCTCCAGGAACTAGCTCCAACTGCTTGTTCGGAGCATCACCACCATCACCATAGCCTGTAATAAAGTGACCTTCCGTCTCCTGAAGGACATGGCGCAAGTTCTCAGCGTAAGGACCGTAGTGACCCTTGACGAAACGAAGTTTCAGAGGTTCGTCTGCTTCCTGCATGAAGTACAGAAGCTTATGCACCTCGATGAGCGTGACAAATGGATCCATCAGCCCTCGCAGATAGCGTTCCATCAGGCCAACAAGTGCTGCTCTACCTCGAGTCATACGAGGCGGAGGGGCACCAGACCTCACGCGCATCCTCACCGACTCATCGGCGTTCAACGGCTCGTACACCCTTACCACGACATCGGCGAGTGACCAGAGCGCCTCCTCTATCCGAGGCCGGACCTCCTGCCAGTCCAGTCCTCCTAGTCCCGAACCCAAGGGGGGTAACGCTATGGACGTTATCTTTCGCTCTTTAATCAATTCGGCCAATGCCTCAAGGCCACGCTCAATATCTTCAAGGCGCGACCGCCCCCGCCAATGTCTCTTGGTAGGAAAATTGATTATGTAACGAGGATTGGTGAGCTTCCCCGTTTCGAACACAAACATACGCCCGGGTTCAACCTCGTGACGACCGCAGGCAGAAGCGTAGGCTTTGAAGTTTTCTGGATAAGCACGCTTAAACTGAAGTGCGATACCGCGTCCCATGAATCCGACGCAATTCACAGTATTGACCAAGGCTTCGGCGTCATCATCGAGGATGTCGCCATTCAAGTACGTAATCACGGCAGCCTCCTTATGGGTAGTACCAATCTCGCCTGACTCTGACAGTTGGCCGCGACGCGAAATCCGCAAGACTCGCTTCCACTTTGACTTCGAAGTCACGAGAGAAGACTCCAATACTCTCGATTAGATGAACTGGAAAGCTCCCAAAGCTAAGAAATTCTGCCTGCTTAGCTTCTCTACTTCTTCTTGGCGCCAGTCATTGGCCATGATTGCGTCCCAGTTGAGCTGATCCATCTGTCGAAGTTCCTTGTGAAAGCGCGTGTAACGGGCTCCAGCATTCGATAGGCTGAACGCCCATGGACGAGAGTCCTCATCGAGCCATCGGAGTGATGTATGAAGGTCAACCTCCAGATGTACGATTGGTTCCTGACCTCCGGTATATGCGAGTTCGGGATGATTCCGGCAAGAAATGACATAGAGCATGATTGAACGAGGGCAGAAGTAAAAAGGAACGTAATCCCCGACTTTGGTACCTGGGTAACAAGGGACTGACAGGACCTCCACGCGCCTCCGCTTGATATCTGACATGCCGATAGTCACCTCTGGCCCACCACGCCGTATCATCTCAGCGTCCGAGATGAGTTGACCTTCGCGCCAAATCGCTTCCAGGTTGTCCAGATGGGTGATGTGATAGATTTCTTGGGTGCAGGAGGTGGTGTGCTCACTCAACGCAGCCGATAAGAACATCTGCTCTCATATTGAAGACTCTAACTCAGCACAAGCCGAGTTGCAATATCACAACATCATCTATCCGGTATCTATCGTTGCCCGCCTGGATGCACGCCGATTGCAGTCGCGCCAATGACGTCTTACGCTCCGCATCACCGTTGGACTACATCGAATCACTGCGCTACCTGTACGGCCTGGCCGACTTCGAGCGCAGCGGGCGGTTCGCCGACCGCGAGGACGTGGAGCCCGGTGAAGGCGCTGCTGCACGAGCTCGGCGACCCGCACCTGGGGCGCGTGACGGTGCACATCGCCGGCAGCAAGGGCAAGGGCAGCGTCGCCGCCATGGTGGAATCGATGGTGCGCGCGGCGGGCTATCGCACGGGGCTGTTCACGAGCCCGCACCTGCACCGGTTCCCGGAGCGCATTCAGACGAGCACACGAGCACACGAACACACGAACAAAGAGCCCGGCGACGATTCGGCGTGGTGCAGCTCCGTCCCGTGAGCACCGAGGAGTTCGCGGCGGGCATCACGGAGATCGCCGCCGGCCGTCGAGCGCGTCCATGAGCGCATGCCGGACCGGGCGCTGGTGACCTTCGACGTGCTGACGGCGCTCGGGTTCCTGCTGTTTCGCCAGCACGATGTCCAGGTGCAGGTCATCGAGGTCGGGCTGGGCGGCCTGCTGGACTCGACCAACGTGTTCGGGACGACCCCTCCCCCCAGCCCCCTCCCCGCTGGCGGAGAGGGGGAGATCGCGGCTGTGATTCCACCACATACAGGAAGCCTTGTGCCGCTGGTCACGGTGATCACGAACATCGGGCTGGAGCATCGGGAGATCCTGGGCAACACGGTGCCGGAGATCGCGCGGCAGAAGGCCGGGATCATCGTGGCGGGAGCGCCGGTGATCATGGCGCCGCAGCGAGAGTCCGCCGCGGAGGTGATCCGGGAGGTCGCGGCGGAGAAGGGCGCGCCGCTCACGGAGGTGGCGCTGGCCTGCAACCTGCGACGCGACCAGGCGGGCATGGACCACCAGCAGTTCCGCCTGCGCACGAAGAAGGAAGGCTACAACATCAAGCTGCCGTCTGCTGGGCAAGCACCAGCTCGACAACGCCGCGACGGCGGTCCTGGCGGTCGAGGCGCTGAGCGACCTCACCCCCCGGCCCCCTCTCCGTCCCCACGGAGAGGGGGAGCACGCCAGCGATGACCCGAGCGCGGAGGACGTATTGGCACCCTCTCCTTTGGAGGTGAAGGTGAGCGTCGACGCCGTGCAGAAGGGGCTCGAGGCGGTGCGGTGGCCGGGGCGCATCGAGATCCTGCGACGGCGGCCTTTGCTCATCGTCGACAGCGCCCACACGGCCGACTCGGCGCGGCGCCTGCGGGACACGCTGGCCGAGTACATGCGCATCGACCAGGCCACGCTGGTGGTCGGCGTCATGGGCGACAAGGACCTCGAAGGGCTGATGATGGCCGTCGAGCCGGTGGCGCGGCGGGTGATCGCGACGCAGGCAGACCACCCGAGGGCCCTGCCGGCGGAGCAGGTCGCGCGAGTCTTCCGCGACCGCAGCATCGAGACTTACGTGGAGCCGAAGCTCGGCGCGGCGATCGAGATGGCAACCAGCCTCTCGACTGGGTCTGATGCGGTTGTTATCCTCGGTTCTATCGCCCTCGCCGGCGAGGCACGCGCCCACGTCCTGGGGCTGGAACGCGACCCTCCCGTTTAGGAGGGTGCGAATTCTGCCTTCTTAGGTATCGAAGGTCCGGAATCGCTCAACGAGAACGAGGCAAACCATGGCGAGCAACTACGACAAGAGCCGTCGGGTGGTCATTACGGGTATGGGGGCGCTGACGCCGCTGGGTAACTCCGTCGAGGAGTTCTGGCAGGGCTGCGTGGAGGGCCGCTCCGGCATCGACTGGATCCGGTTGTTCGACAACAGCGCCTATCCCGTAAAAGTCGACGGCGAGGTGCGCGACTTCGACCCGACCGAGTACATGGACCGCAAGGAAGCGCGGCGCATGGCCCGCTTCAGCCAGCTCAGCGTGGCCGCGGCGAAGATGGCGATCGCAGACTCCGGCCTGAAGCTGGAAGAGGAAGACACTACACGCATCGGCGTGCTGCTGGGCAACGGCAACGGCGGCTACCCGGAGACAGACGACGCCATGCGCACGATCATCTCGCGCGGCGGCAACCGCCTCGATCCCTTCTATATGTCGAAGATCCTGCCGAACATCGCCGCGGCGCAGATCGCCATGCAGTTCGGGCTGCGGGGCTACAACAACACCGTGACGACCGCGTGCGCGGCCAGCACTCAGGCGATGGGCGACGCGCTCGACATCATCCGCATGGGCCGCGCCGACATGATGCTCGCGGGCGGCGGCGAAGCCGGCATCTGCGAGCTCGGGCTCGCCGCGTTCCACATCATGCGCGCGCTTTCGACCCGGGAAGACGTGCCGATGAAGGCAAGCCGGCCGTTCGACGCGAACCGCGACGGCTTCGTGTGCGCCGAGGGCGCCGCGCTGTTTGTGCTTCGAGACGCTGGAGCACGCGGAACGCCGCGGCGCCCGCATCCTGGCCGAGATCGCCGGCTACGGCGCCACGTCGGACGCCTACCACGTCGTCGCGCCCTGCGTGGACGGCGAAGGCGCCCAGCGCGCGATGAAGATGGCGATTTACGACGCCGGCCTCACCGAAGACGACATCGACTACATCAACGCGCACGGCACCTCGACGCCGGCGAACGACGCATCGGAGACCGCAGCGATCAAGGGCCTGTTCGGCGAGCGGGCTTACGGCATCCCGATCAGCTCCACGAAGTCGATGATCGGGCACACGCTGGGCGCATCGGGCGCCATCGAGTCCGTCGCGTGCCTGAAGGCGATCGAGACGGGCATCGTGCCGCCGACGATCAACTACGAGACGCCGGACCCAGTGTGCGACCTCGACTACGTGCCGAACGAGGCGCGCAAGGTCGCCAGGGTGCGGGCGGTGCTAAAGAACTCGTTTGGGTTCGGGGGACAGAACGCGTGCCTCGTCTTCAAGGCGCTGTAAGGCTTACGCCGTTCGAAATTCCCGACAAACTTGCCGCATCGCCTTGATTCCCTATGAGAGGGCGCCGATAATTCAAGTGTCATGACCGTCGGAATGTATCTTCGAACGTAGCACTCGGCTGAGAAGCCGGGTGCTTTTTGCATATGGAGGCAGGCGAGATATGAACTCAAGCGTCATCGGCAAGGTGGAGAAGGCACGACGGTACGCCCAGGAGCGGAATCGCATGCAGGTGCAGAGCCTGAAAGTGCACTTCGACGGTGAGAACGGCCAGCACGAAGTTAGCCTCAACAACGAAGAGTGGCACTGCAGCTGCGAGTTCTTCGAAACGCACGGCACCTGCGCCCACACGATGGCGTTGGAGCACGTGATGGAGGGCATGATCCCGGCCGCGGCGATGTCGCCCCACCTGCAGCACGCCTGATATTTCGCCCGCATGAGCGGCTAATACACGTTTAGGCGTCCAGAAAACGCCGTGTCCTGTCGATACTCCATCGTGAGTATCGAGAAGACGCGGCGTTCTCTTGTTTTTCATCTCTGGGTACGTCTGACGGCGATTACCGCCGTCTTTACGCTCATCGCCATCGGGGCGTTCCTCTGGCTGGAGATGGGGGACAACCTGGATGCGGCGCGCGAACACGCACAGGCGCAGGCCGCCGCTGCGGCGGGATCGTTTGCGGGCAGGGCGCGAGAGAATCAATCGCCGCCGCCTACCGAATCACCTGCCACCGGCGCGACCACGGAAGCCCTGGGCATCCGCGGCGTACAGATGCTGAACAGCGACGGCTCTATCCGGAGAAGCATCGGCGACATGAATGAGGACGATGCGCTCCTCCCCGCGGATGTAACGAACGTGCCCTCTGGCCACGACGCGAGTCTTTCAGCCACCGGATTCGTACAGGAGGGCCTGAGTCCCCTGGACCTGATCCTGGGCGGCGAATACGGGCTGGTCTACGTACTGGAGACTCCCTCCGGTCCTGGAGGGGCCCAGCAGATCGACGGACCGCCTTACACTCGGGTAGTCCTCGAGTACGACAACATTTCGGGCGAAGCACAGGTCCTCCTGCTACGGTCACTGGCGCTGGCAGGAGCCATCCTTGCCGTTGCAGCGCTCACGATCTGGGTGCTTCTGAACCACTTCGTGGCCCAGCCGCTGAGCGCATACAACGCCACGGCGCGCCGCATCGCCTCTGGCGAGCAAGCAACGATGCCCGACCTCGGTGCATACGAGTTCGCCCAGCTGGGACAGACGATCGATGAGATGGCCGCAGCCCTGCGGCACGAAGCATCGATCGATGGGCTCACGGGCCTCAACAATGTGCGACACCTGGGAGACACCTTGCCCGCATTGCTGGGCGAAGCGATCCTCAGAGGTGAACAACTTGCCGTCCTGGTCTGCGACCTCGACAACATGAAGCAGATCAACGACACCTTCGGACACCACGCCGGCGACCTCGCCCTCCAGACCGTCGCGAGAGAGATGACTCAGTGGGCGGCCGACGACTTCACCTGTTGGCGCACCGGCGGTGACGAGTTCGTCGTGGCCATGCCCGAGACGTCGCGGTCGGTCGCAGATGGACTCGGGTGGGCACTACAGCGAAAGGTGGCTGCAGCCCGCAACGAATTGATGGCCAGCGACATCGCCATCAGCATGTCGTTCGGCGTCTCGACGTTTCCAGAGGACGGCGATTCGGTAGGATTGCTTCTGAACGCCGCCGACCACCGAATGTACGAATCGAAGGCCCGTAAGAAGGCCGACACGCTGGCCAGCGCCGCCTAGCAGTTGGTCCGATGAAACCTCGCCACACGAAGCCTCGCAAGACCTCGTCTCTGCCGCCAAACCATCACTTGGCCACATCCCTCGGGCCCGTACTAGGGGACACTGCCTATTTTGCCGCCCCATCGTCTAGGAGCCGCTTCGATCTGTCGATAATCAACGTGAACGTATGAGAAGCAGGACGCGACGGTCGATTGCCTTTCAGCTGTGGATTCGAATCAGTGCGATCACCGTGGCATTCACGCTGGTGGCGCTGACGTTCTACGTCTGGTTGGAGCTCAGCGACAACGTCAATTCCGCACATGACCAGGCCGTCCTACGTGCTAACGCCGTCGCCTCGGCAATCACGCGACTCACAGAAACCGGCAACCCTCCCGGCGTCGCGGAGATGAGTGTGGCTCAAACGCTGGGCGTACAGGCTGTCCAGATCCTGGGGCCAGACGGACAAGTGATTGCGACCCTGGGCGACCTCAACGGAGAGAGCGCCCTCGTTCCTGCTGAGGTCGAGAACAAGAGACTGGTGCCTGAGCAGGGCTACGAAGTTCATCTGACCAACGGTGGGTTCACCCGCAAGGACATCGGCGCGCTCGACCTTCTGCGCGGGGGCGACTACGGATCAGTGTTCGTTTACCCTGCGGCCCAGGGAGGCGCCCCGGGCGGCATTAGACTGGTTGTGGCGTACGCCGGTATCTCGAATGAGGCTCAAACCTTGCTCGTCCGCACGACGCTGCTGACCGGCGCGATCCTGGCGGTGGCCGTGTTCGCGATGTGGCTGCTGCTCAATCGCTTCGTGGCCAAACCGCTGCAGAACTACGCCCGCACGGCGCTGCGCATCGCTACCGGCGAGCCATTGCGCATGCCCGACCTCGGCAATAACGAGCTGGGGCAACTGGGCCAGGCGATCAACGGCATGGCGGAGATTTTGCGCCACGAGGCGACCGTCGACCCGCTGACCGGGCTCTTCAACCTGCGACACCTCAGCGATCGCCTCGAGGACCTGATCACAGATGCCAGCCGCAGCCAGGAACCGCTGGCCCTGCTGGTCTGCGACCTCGACAACCTGAAGCCCGTAAACGACACCTATGGCCACCAGGCCGGCGATCAACTGCTCAAGGCAGTGGCACACCACTTGCTGGTGTGGGCCGGCATCGATTACACCTGCTGGCGCACCGGTGGCGACGAGTTCGCCGCCGTGATCCCCAACCTGGACCCGGAGCAGGCGAGCCGAGAATTAGCGGCGCTAGAGCGCGCGATTAACGCCACAACCCTCAGTGTGCCAGGCGGCGAGGTGACGATCAGCATGTCGATCGGCCTCGCGAATTACCCCGCAGACGGTACCACCGGCGCGGCGCTGATGAACATCGCGGACATGCGCATGTACGAGTCGAAGTCACACAAGACGAAGCCGGCGAAGCATACGTCGGTTGCTTCGTAAGCATCGCAGCACCACAGGGAGCCCCCTCACCCACCTCGTCAGGCATTCGCAGCGCTTCTTACGCCGCCGATTCGCCGTGTTTCCGCCGCGGATCGGCCTCGAATCCGCCCGGGGCTAGTCGCGTGCTTGTCGGAATGTGGTCCTATCTCGGGTGGTTATCTGTCGCGAACCCGGCCTGAATCCGTCCTGTTTCGAGATCGATCGGGTCGTGAACCGGCTGCCGCAGTGTCCTATCGAGTGGCCGTCTCGGCCGCGATCGATGACCCTACGCCCGTCCACTCCGCCACGCAGGCGCCCCACGAGAGCCCGCCGCCGACCGCAGAGATCACGATCTTGTCGCCCGGCTGCAGACGGCCTTCCTCCCACGCCTCGCACAGCGCCATCGGGATCGAGGCGGAGGACGTGTTGCCGTACTTGTCCACGTTGGAGATCAGGCGCTCCTGGCCGACGCCGAGGGCCTTGGCGTACGCCGTCATGATGCGCTGGTTCGCCTGGTGCGGCACCAGGAAGGTGATGTCGTCCGTCGTCAGTCCGGCCTGCGCGATCGCCTTGCGCGAAACGTCCTCCATGGAGCGCACCGCAAACTTGAACACCTCTCGGCCGTCCATGACGATGCAGTAGCTCTCGGACTTGAGGAAGCTCGATGGAGCGCTGGCCGGGCCGCGGGCGTAGAGCAGGTTGGCGCCGCTGCCGTCGCTTTTGAGTATGAAAGCGCTCAGGCCGCCGCTCTCTGCCTTCTCCAGCACCACCGCGCCGGCGCCGTCGCCGAACAGGATGCAGGTCGAGCGGTCCGACCAGTCGATGATGCGCGAGGTCACCTCGGCGCCCACCACGAGCACGCGCTCGTAGACGCCGGCGTTGATGAACTGGGTCGCCGTCGCCAGCGCCACCACGAAGCCGTTGCAGGCCGCGTTCACGTCGAAGGCGCCCGCGTTCTTCGCGCCGATTGCGTCCTGAATCAGCGACGCCGAAGCGGGGAACATGCCGTCCGGCGACAGCGTCGCGCAGACAACGAGGTCGATCTGGTCCGCTGTCAGCCCTGCTGTCTCGAGGGCCATGCGGCCGGCCGCGGCGCCAAGGCTCGCCGTCGTCTCGTCGTCGGCGGCGATGTGGCGCTCCCGGATGCCGGTGCGCTCCACGATCCACTCGTCCGACGTCTCGACCATGCGCTCGAGGTCAGCGTTCGTGAGCACCTTTTCCGGCAGGTACTTGCCCACCCCGACAATCCGCGCCGCCATCGACTCTCCTTGCCCTGACCGAGTCGCAGTGGCACGAAGAGAGCGCTACCGGCGATCAGAACGGAATTAACGGCAGTGTAGGAGTGCTGTTGGTGGGGGGTCAACCGACACCGCTTGGAGCGGAAGGCGTCCTCGCCGCCCGCCGTCAAACGTCTCCGAACGATTGTAATGAAGACGAAATTGAACTATAGAGTTCTGGAAAGTAACATCGTCTCGGTATTCCTTGCATTCGCTGTATTCGCTAGTCGCCAACTCTTGGGCGAAACCAGTCATGTCATGCAGATGGAATCTGCGCGAGCTGATAGAGAGATTGAAGGGCTGAAGCGTGAATGAGACTCACGTCGTATCGATATCCCAAGCGAGATGGGTTGGGGTTGGCCTGGCTGCTCTGTCCATCGTCATGATTCTGGCGGCTGTCGTCTTGGGTTCGGAGCGTCCGCGCGACGCCTCTGCCCAGGCCGTGGACACTGGAACTATCGTAATCGTGAAGGACCGGACACCGGACTCCTCGGACTCCTCAGACTCCTTCACCTTTACTGAGGACATCCCGGATTGCGCGGTTGGTCCGCTGTTCGACGACGGTACGAACGTCGGCAATTCAGTGACGTGTTCGAATGTGCCCGTCGGCACGTACACGGTCACGGAAGATGATCCAGGTTCTGAATACCTGCTGACCGCCCTGAACTGTGACACCACTGACACCAGCGGCCAGGACACGACTGAAGAAAATACCGGTACTCGCACAGCCACCATCGACCTGGACGCGAACGAGACGGTGACCTGTACCTTCAACAACCTCTACTTGAACTCCATCACCGTAGATAAGATCTGCTACCCGGAGAACGACCCGGGTGCGTTTGCTATCCAGATCCTCGATTCGGGGCAACAACCTGTTGGCGGAGCGGGCGTCTTTTGCGGTGGAAGCTACGGCGTTGGCGGCTTTGACGCCGACACGTACCAGATCGTTGAGACTGGTGGCCAGACCACCGATCTAGCGGACTACACGGTTACCTACGGGGGCGATTGTGACGTCAATGGCTACGTGACCGTGGGCGCCGAGGACCGGGTCACTTGCACGGTCACGAACACCCGGCTTCCAGGCACGATCGTCATCGTCAAAGACACCGTGCCCAACTCTCCCATGGCATTCAACTTTAGCGCGACGCCGGAGATTCTCGGCTGCACGGTTGGGCCGCTGGTGGATAACGGCGGTACGAACTCGGTGACCTGCAGCAACGCGCCGGCCGGTCAGTACGACGTCGGTGAGGATGACCCCACGAACGATGGATACGCGCTGACCAACCTAGAGTGCATAACGAGTGATACGAGCAACCAGGACACGACTTCGGTCGACATTCCCACTCGTACAGCTCACATCGACCTCGATCCGGGCGAGACGGTGACCTGCACGTTCACCAACGAGCCGATACCTGGTGGCACCATCATCATCGAAAAGGACGTCAACCCGGAGCCGGACCGCACCAATTTCCCCTTCACCGACACGATCCCGGGTTGCGACATCGGCACCCTGGATGACGACGGTGCGGCTCAGAACCCCAGCTCGACGCCGAACTCCGTGACCTGCTCGGACATCGATGCTGGCCAGTATCAGGTGCAGGAGAGCAACCCGCTGCCGAGCTGACGCCCTCGTTAGCATCGTTTGCACCACCAGCGATACGAGCAATCAGGACACTACATCGGTGAATTACAACACGCGTACGGCGAACATCGACCTCGACCCCGGCGAGACGATTCGTTGCGTGTTCACCAACCGGCCGGTCGACGGGTCTATCGAAATTATCAAGGACACCAACCCGGAAACGTCAGGTATCTCGTTTGACTTCGACAGCTCGCTTGGCGGGTTTGATCTCGAGGACGATGGTCAGCAGGTGTTCTCTCACCTCATCGCCGGTTCTTACACCTTCAGTGAGAACGAACCGGCCGGCTGGCATCTGGAGGACATCGACTGTGGTAACGCCGACGTGACCATTAGCCTGGCGAGCGAGCAAGTCATCGTTCATCTCGGACAGGATGAGGACGTTGTCTGCTACTTCATCAACGAACCGGACGATCCGACGGTCACGCCGACCGCGACGACGGATGATGAAACGCCTGGGGCGACCTCGACGCCGACACGCACGCCCATCCCGACCCTAACGCCTTCGCCAACGCCGACCCAGGTGGTGATTGTGAGCGGGACGGTTACTCCGCCCTCCACTGGTGATGGCGGTCTGGCCTCGGGGCACTCTCCGGTGCTACCCGTGGCGGCAATTGGCGCTTCGATTCTAGTGACGCTGCTGGCGTTCGCGAAACGGCGACGCCGGTCGCTGTAGCGTCCGGTCCGGGTGGTAGCTCTCGAAGTCGCCACCCGGACCATCATGCAGCGTCATTGCACCATTCATTGCTGCGTTAAGACCAGGTTTCGAGTCTCCAGCAACCCTGCGGCTGCCCTATGCTGACGGCTGATCGCGGACTGCTGAGGGCTCTCGCAACCTTGACACCTCGGCCCTCTGATGCTACTTTTTATAGCAATTAGCACTCGACTAGTGAGAGTGCTAATGGGGTATGTACGATGCTAACTGACCGCCGTTCGTCTCTTCTAAATCTCATTGTCGAAGAGTACGTCGACACGGCTCTTCCGGTGGGCTCCAAGTACATCGTCAGCAAGCACCAGATGCCGGTTTCGCCGGCGACAGTGCGTCTGGAGATGGCAAAGCTCGAGGACGAGGGCTTCATCACGCAACCTCACACTTCGGCCGGTCGCGTGCCTTCCGACAAGGGCTATCGCTACTACGTCGAGGCCCTGATGGCGGAGGACGCGCTTCCTTACGAAGACCGCCAGACCATCCGGCACCAGTTCCACCAGACGGAGCGGGCGATGGAGCAGTGGTTCCAGCTCGCCGCGGCGGTGCTGGCCCACCAGGTGAGCAACTTCGCCGTCGTCACCTCGCCGCGCAGCAACGAGACGCGATTGCGCCACGTGCAGCTCGTGCCCCTGCATGAGCTCAGCGCCCTGTGCGTCGTGGTGCTGAACGAGGCGCGCATCCGCCAGCAGGTGCTGACGCTGCGTGAGCCTGTTGACGAGGACGAGCTGCTCGCGATAGCGGCCAGGATCAACGAACGCTACACAGGCCTGACGCCTCAAGACATGGCCTTGCTGCCGGAGCCTGCCTCCGAGCTCCAGGGTATGGTCGTCCACGCGATCGGCGAACTGATGGACCAGGAGTCTGTCGCGCTCGGTGATGTGTTCCGCGACGGCGTGCGTGAGGTGCTCTCGCAGCCTGAGTTCTCGCGGTCGGAGCGCATGCTGGACATCATCGACATCCTGGAGCAGCGCACGCTCTCCAACGCCATACCGATTCGCCAGCTCGGCGAGGACGGCATCAGCGTCGTCATCGGCGAGGAGAACACACACGAGTCGTTGCGGGAGTGCAGCGTCGTCGTCGCGCGCTACGGCATCGCCGGCGGCGCAACCGGCGTGGTGGCCGTGCTCGGCCCCACGCGCATGCGTTACTCGCGCACGATCCCGACGGTACGCTATCTCGCCGCCGTGCTCGGCGAGATGATGCAGCAGATCTAGAAACCGGCTGTCGCTTTGCGAAGCTCCCGGCCGAACCCGGGTCAAGGTGACGCGGCGTCAGTCTGAAAGGGTAGGAAGTTTGTCTGAGCGAGAAGACGAGGAGCCCCCGCGAATCATCGATCGCCGTGCTTCCCAGCGTATGGGAGCCGAAAGCGAGACCGCTCAGGCAGGTGCTATGGAACACGAAAACTACGTGCAGGAACAGGAAACCGTCGAGGAGCTGAAGCAGCAACTCGAAAAGGAGAAGGAGCGCGCCGAGGCGAACCTGGCGAGCTGGCAGCGTGCGGCGGCCGACTTCCAGAACTACAAGCGCCGAGTCGAGCAGGAGCGCGAGGAGACGGCCAGGCTGTCCAACGCGGCCCTGATCATCAACCTCCTTCCTTTGCTCGATGATTTGCAGCGCGCGCTCGATAGCGTCGACGCACGCCTCGCCGGGATGACCTGGCTGGATGGCGTACGCCTGATCGAGCGCAAGTTCCAGGCGCTGATGGAGATGAACGGCGTGACGGAGATCGAGGCCGACGGCCTGGACTTCGACCCCAACATCCATGAGGCCGTTACCTTCGGCCAGGGCGAGGAGAACAAGGTACTCGCCGTAGTCCAGAAGGGCTACCGCCTCGGTGGCCGAGTCATTCGCCCGGCGATGGTCGTCGTTGGTAAGCAGGGCCAGGAGTAGCCAGATGTTAGTTCCGCGTCGGGCCCCTGAACCTGGCGCGAGGAACGCTTTGGGAACACAGCAGACAAGCGCAACATAGGTAGAAAGATAAAAGCACAGCGAGGCCGGAGTACTCCGCCTCAGGGAGGCAGAAACCAATGGCAAAAGTAATCGGAATCGACCTGGGTACCACCAACTCCTGCGTCGCCGTCATGGAGGCGGGTGAGCCGGTCGTCATCCCCAACGTCGAGGGTGGCCGCACCACGCCTTCCGTCGTCGCCGTCTCGAAGACGGGCGAGCGCATGGTCGGCCAGGTGGCGAAGCGCCAGGCCATCACGAACCCGGACAACACGATCTACTCGATCAAGCGCCTCATGGGCCGCAAGTTCACGGACGAGGACGTTCAGCGCGACCTCAAGCTGCTCTCCTACAACGTGAGTCAGGCGCCCAACGGCGACGCTCAGGTGCAGCTGGGCGACCGCGCTTACTCGCCGCCCGAGGTCTCGGCCATGATCCTGCAGAAGCTGAAGGCGGACGCTGAGGCCTACCTCGGCGAGCCCGTGACCGAGGCCGTGATCACGGTCCCGGCCTACTTCAACGACAGCCAGCGCCAGGCCACGAAGGACGCCGGCACCATCGCCGGCCTCGAGGTGCTGCGCATCATCAACGAGCCCACGGCGGCCTCGCTGGCCTACGGCCTCGACAAGAAGGGCGACGAGACCATCGCCGTCTACGACCTCGGCGGCGGCACCTTCGACGTCTCGGTCCTCGAGATCGGTGAGGGCACCTTCCAGGTCCGCTCCACCAACGGCGACACTCACCTCGGTGGCGACGACTTCGACCAGAAGGTGATCGACTGGCTGGTGGAGGAGTTCAAGAAGGACCAGGGCATCGACCTGCCCAGGACCGCATGGCCCTGCAGCGCCTCAAGGAAGCCGGCGAGAAGGCGAAGATCGAGCTTTCGACCGTGCAGCAGACGGACATCAACCTGCCGTTCATCACCGCCGACGCCTCCGGCCCGAAGCACCTCAACCTGACGCTGACGCGCGCCAAGCTGGAGCAGCTGGTCGGCGACCTGGTCGACCGCAGCCTGGCGCCGTGCAAGCAGGCGCTTCAGGACGCCGGCATCACCGCCGCGCAGATCAACGAGGTCGTCATGGTCGGCGGCCAGACCCGCATGCCGCTGGTCATCGAGAAGGTGCAGCAGTTCTTCGGCAAGGAGCCCCACCGCGGCGTCAACCCGGACGAGGTCGTCGCCATCGGCGCCGGCATCCAGGCCGGCGTGCTCAAGGGCGACGTCCGCGACGTGCTGCTGCTGGACGTGACGCCGCTGACCCTCGGCATCGAGACCCTGGGTGGCGTGGCGACGGCGATCATCCCGCGCAACACGACGATCCCGACGAGCAAGAGCCAGGTCTTCTCGACCGCGGCCGACAACCAGCCCTCGGTCGAGATCCACGTCGTCCAGGGCGAGCGCGCCATGGCGACCGACAACAAGTCGCTCGGTCGCTTCATCCTCGATGGCATCCTGCCGGCGCCGCGAGGCGTGCCGCAGATCGAGGTCACCTTCGACATCGACGCCAACGGCATCCTCAACGTCAGCGCCAAGGACAAGGCCACCAACCGCGAGCAGAAGATCACGATCACGGCTGGCTCCGGCCTCTCCAAGGACGAGGTCGAGAAGCTGCAGCGTGAGGCCGAGATGCACGCGGCGGAGGACAAGGCCCGCCGTGACGCGATCGAGACCCGCAACCACGCCGACAGCCTGGCTTACTCCGCCGAGAAGACGCTGCAGGACAACGAGGACAAGGTCCCGGCCGAGCTCAAGACCGAGGTCGAAGGCAAGATCGCGGCCGTGCGCACCGCCCTGGAGGGCACGGACGAAGCCGCGGTCACGACGGCGGTCGACGAGCTCAACGAGTCGCTGCAGAAGATTGGCGAGGCCGTCTACGGTGCCAGGGTGGCACGCCCGGCGCCGACGGTATGGACGGCGAAGGCCCCTCCGGCGAAGCCGAAGAAGGCACCGTCGAAGGCGAGTTCCGCGAGGTCTAGCCGAGCCGTCAGCTGTTAGTCATCAGCCATCAGCCATCAGCAACCAATGAAGAGCGCCCCGAGCAATCGGGGCGCTCTTCTGTCATGGACGTAGCAGCAGACCTAAGGGTCTGCGTGGCCTCGGCGCATGTAATCGGTTCGTTTCGAGATCATGACGAGCTGTCGGAAGACGGGCGGCGGTCTTCTACGTTCGGCAACCGGTCGCCGTTGCGAGGGCACGGCAAACGTCGTCCATGGCGGCTGCGGTCGCTCGGCCGAGCCGCCGCAGCAGGCGAGTTCGCGACAGCAGGAACGTATTATCGAAGTTGGCCACCGAGTCCTGCACAAGGCCCGCTTCGCCACCCAGTAGTACTTCCGTGGCAAGCCCGCGGATGTTCGATGTTATCGGGGCACAGATGACCGAATGGAGGTACTGCCCCAATGGGTCGCGGGTCAATATGAGCACGGGTCGTCTTTTATCACCGGGAACCTCCGCGAACCATACCTCTCCGCGCCGAGGCGCAGGCGGATTGTTCATAGCGGCTTCCCGTAGAGCTCCTCGTAGTCCACGTCTGCGTCTCCTAAATCGAACTCCAGCGGCAGGTCGGCGAGCGCCAGTTCCTGTTCGTCCAACGGTTGTCGCGCATAGGCGGCAATGTCACGCCGTAGCTCCTCGGTCCGAATCAGGCGGTCCAGGGCAATGTCGATGATTTCGGACATGCTTGCGCTGCCCTATCAGAGCTGCAGCTCTGGCAGCCTTCACCCTGTCGAGCATAATTGTCGCCTTATTTCGTGCCATATGTTTGATACTACCATTTGTACCGCTATCTGTACACCATGTGGACGCTGGAAACACCGCTACAATCGCCCTACATGATCGATTCGCCCGATGACACCTACGACCACGCCTTTCATAACCCCCTCGATGACCTGATCTCCTTCCCGGAGGCGGCCATCGCTCATCGACAAAACATCCTGCCGAGCGAGAGTCAGGGCTGGGGCATGCACCTCCTGCTCAACCTCCCGCGCATGATCGTCCAGGCCAACCTCGATGCCCAGCTCACCGCGCTCGGCTTCTCAGCGAGGCGGGCGCCGAGCCGGGCTCAGGCCTCGTGCGCTTCATGCGCAGCGACGCCTACGTCTGGGGCATGGTGTCGGACGGGCCCGGCCGCACGACCAGCGTGCTCGTCAGCTACACGCCGGGCGGCGAAGCGCAGGCCGAACCCTCGGCGTCCTAGCCGCCCCTTCATCCGCTGAACCGAGATCGATCGAATCTACTGTCGGCGGATCGCTCCGCAGGAGAGGTGATTGAGCAGGGTGTTGAGAGCTTCCGGTGGCAGGTCGCCGGCAGCCCTGCGCAGCCCGCTCAGTACCTGGTTGATCTGGGTTTCCTGCTTGTCGAGGAGCTGACGCAGGTCATCCGTGGCGTCCGCACCGCTCGCCTCGGGTGTGCCGGCTGTGGCGTCCAGCAGGTCCGCCGTCTCGCTGAGAATCGGTGCCAGGTCCTCGAACGTGGACTGCGCCGCTCGCATGAACGCCTCTGTGCCCGCGGCCGCGTCGATGCCTTCGAGCTTGCTCGCGACGTCCTGGGAGCTTGTCGTGGCGCCGTGGAAGAACGCCGCGAGGTCTCCGGCCGAGACGCTGACCGTTTCCGGCTGCAGCAGGGCACTGTCGAGGACCGCGCACACCGCCGTGGCCCACTCCTCGTACGCCGGATCGCCGGCGACGGCGGTTGGACCGCCATTTATGCTGGCGCTCGCGGGCTCTCTGCCATCGGGCCTCGCCGTGCTGTCGGGGGTGGGCGCGCTGCTGGGAGTGTTCGACGCTGCGGAATTGCCCGACCCGCCGCACGCCATCACCGCCATCGTCAGGACGGCAAGCGCGACCCACGCCCAGGGTCGAGTCCGGTTCATTCCGCCATACGGGAAGCTGTTTGCCGTCACGCCGCCTTCTGCCATCGCATTACATTGAACAACGGAACCCGGTACCAGTCTTCGAAGCGCGGGTCGGCCTTCAGGGAATCGTCCCGCGGCACCGGCTCCAGGAACGATTGCAGCGTCAGGCCGGCTTCCAGGTACGCCGTCATGTAAGCGCTGAGCGGCCGGTGCCAGTTGACGATGCGGATGCCGGCCCACTCCAGCGTCAGCGAGTGCTCCTCGGCGTAACGGTCGACGCGATGATAGAGGCGTTTGCCCGCCTCGTCGCGCGCCCAGCCCTCCGATGCCGTCACGAAACCCAGGTTCACCACGACGAGGCGCCCGGCCGGCCTCAGCACGCGGCCAGCCTCTCGGATCGCGCTGCGAAAGTCCGGGATGTCGATCATCGAGAGGTAGCTCACGACGAGGTCGAAGCTGCCCGGCGCGAACGGCAGCGCTTCTGCCGTCGCTCGCGCGTAGTGCCCGCCGGGATGTCGTGTATTCGCAGCGCCGACCAGCACCTCGATGGGGTCGATGCCGGTCACGGAGGCGCCGCGTTCCGAGAGCATGCGCGCGAACCGGCCCTCTCCGCAGCCCAGATCGAGGACTCTCAGGCCTGCCACGTCACCGCACTGCTCCAGCATCACGCCGTCCAGCAGTAGCTCCCGGTTTGTCTCGCCGCGGTCGACGAGTTCGATCCAGGCCGGTGCGGAGGCGGTCCAGCCGCCGTCTCGAAGTTCGGGCCGTTTGTCGGTTGTGCCGTCCATAGCCAACCGATACTATCGAAATCGGCGGGGGATCGGAGCGCGTATTTGCGACCCTTCCTCAAACTGTTTCTGTTTCTCGTTCCCTGTTGCCTGTTTCTCACCGTGGCTTGCGGCTCCGGCGGTGCCGATGAGCCCGAAGGCACGCCAACGCTCGTCCCGACGCCGGTCGACTTCGACGCCATCCGCGACGTCGACTTCGAGTCGTTGCCGGACACCGAGGCGCTGTTGCAGCGTCTCGGCAGCGGCCGCGTCGCCACGGAGAAGCTGACCTACGAAGACCTGACCGGCGACATGCGCGAAGAAGCGATCGTGCCGATCACGTCGGACGGGACCCTGGGCAACATCGCCTACCTCGTCTACACGCTGCAGAAGGGCAAGCCGGCCCTCATCCTCACGCGCACCATGGACCGCACGACGGCCAGCGGCCTCGTCATGGGCATCGATGACTTCGGCGCCCTCACGGAAACGGTGGGCGTCTACGACAACGAGGACCCGCTCTGCTGCCCCAGCCAGCTCCGTCTCACGACCTTCCGGTGGGACGGCAGCACTCTCCAGGTCGACGGCGAGCAGAAGCAGGACAACCCGAACAAGGCCAAGAAGTGATCGCCAGCCTATGCCGAAGGACCCCTGCAGCGCGCTGGAGTCGGTGCGATAGAATAGCTAGGCTACGAGCTTCAAGGGCGATTAGCTCAGTCGGCTAGAGCGTCTGTTTTACACTCATTCTGCTAGCACCGCAGTAGTCTCAGATTCACGGCCTACCCCAAATTTGGCGTAATTATCCGCTGTGTGGGAATGCGTTGGCCGAGTCGCTAGACCGAGGCTGGGGCGTCGCGCTATGAGTGAGTGGTTGGGGGCTTTCGCTCTCGTGGCACGGCGGGTCCAACAACACGGTGGCGCATGTAGCCAACAGCAGAACTGCATGGCTTTTGGTGGGTATGACAGCGGATGCTCTCGCGATTGCTGAAGAACTCCTACGCAGAGGTAGGCGGTGGGAAGCTCAAGCACGCAGGGTGAACGAGGAAGCCGTCGTCCACGCACTTGGAGTACTCGGGTAGCGCGCTTAGGCGTACTAGGCTTAAATTGTTCCATCCCAATAAGGGCCGCGAATCCTATCGCCATCAGGACGACGTAAGTGATCAGCATCAGTAGTGATTCTCCGGCTTGTCGTCGGCGAAACGTGCGCGATTTATCAGGATCGTTTGGTGCATAGGCCATCCCATCGTCCAGTAGTAATGCTCGCCGACATCGAGCGAGATGTAGCTCCTGCCCCTGAACTTGCGCCGGTAGCCGTTGTCCCGAATGAACCTGACAAAGCGGTCGAAGTCCGCGTCACCTAGCTCCTTTCGAAGGCAATACTCGTGTGGCGTGTCCGCCATCGTCCTGGCGAAGATCCAGTTCGCCTGGGCGATGACGGTTTCCGGATAAGGTTGGTCCCCTCCTTCTAACGGCGGTTCGGCTTGGCCGGGCCGTTCGTCTCCAGCGTGTAACGTCATGGAAGTCTCCTTTCTTGTCGAGCGCGAGTGATGATTGTGTGACTTTGTTTACGCGCGCGTGCGCGCGCACGCGTAGAGGTGTCCAGTTTGTCCAGCCAGCTCATAAGGGATCAGACCACCTCAGGCCATCCTTTGACGCCCACGCGACCGCGCCACAATCGCGGCAACGGAAGTCAGGCGAACGCTTCGAGCGCTTGCTCGTCCGGTTGTCCCAGACGGTGGCGCCCTGACACTTGCCGCAAGCAATGCCCTCCTGGATGATCGCAACCGGCTGCGGTCCAAGGGTCGTGGCTGAGCTGGCCCTGGGCTTGCAGCCGGCCTGATGAAGGGCCTTGGTAAGGACGGTCAGTTTCACGACCACCTTCGCTAGTTCCTGTGGGAAGACCACCTGAACATGACAGCTATAGCCTTCGGGGCTGTCAGCGAATACGTTCAAGGTGCTCGAGGACGTGAGCGTCTCGACGCGAGCTGACGGTTCGGGCCGCGTGCCGTTCTTCGCGGTCGCCTGGTTCATGTTGTTCCTCCCTTCATTTCGACCCGCCGAGGAACTTCTCCAGCCACGCGTCGTTGCTCGCCTGTTCCTCTGGGGTTCTGGGCGCCGCGAGTGCTGCCTTCGTGTCGAGGATGCAGACCTTGCAGTAGGTGCTGTACGGCTCCGCCCAGCGGATGCGGCGACGCCCTTCCTTATGCCGCGTCTTGTAGCAGCGGCAGCATTCGTAGACGGTGACTCGCTTGCCGATCTTGGTCGTGATTTCACGGCTGTGCAGGAAGGGCTCTGAGTGCTTCTTTCCAGAGCATCGCCGAATCGGAGGACGCTCCGACATGGCGGCGACCACGGGCACCACGGTTCGTCCACTTTGTGGACATCGGTCAGTCACCAGAACACCCGTCCGCATTCGAGGCATATAAGTACCCGCACGCGGTAGGCCCTCCCTGCCGTGTCTTCCACGACGTCGGTGTCTTCTTCGACGCTGCCCGAGCCGCAGTCCGGGCATTCAACTTCCAGGCCGGAATCGTTGTTGGGTGGTAGCGAGGTCATGTCGGCTGCCCTGCGAGCCACAACGCGAGCCGGTGCTTGCAGACCGCGCAACGGTAGTTGGCGTCAGGGCAATCACAGCCGCCTGAGGTCGTCGAGTATTCCGAGACTTGATGCTTGCGTTGCGCCAGACCGAATGCTCGGTTCAGTCGCCCCTGGTCTACTCCGCCGTTGGCGACCAGGCGGCGGGCAGTGTTGAAGTTGGTGAACAACGCACTTTTGATGGATGCCAAGGTCCTCTCTCCTCAAATTCTAAGAGAATTATAGCAGAATTATGAGATGAAATCTAGAGATTTGAGAGGGTTACTCGACTATTATGAGAGCGTTCCGCTATAGTTCTGGCATGTTCCCTCGCCGAAGCATGATCCCGCGTCCGCGTCTAAGGAACCTATGGGCCATCCGCCAGGGACAGGCTCTTTCCCAGGAGGCCCTGGCCAAGCGCTCTGGTGTCGCCGCCTCCTCGATTACTCGACTGGAGACCGGACAGACCGGTGCCAACCCGAAGTACGATCCGAAAGCTAGCGATGCCCTCGGAGTCCACCGCAAGACCTCATCGGCAATAGCGGCTGATGACGGTGCGGTCATTCCATCCTGATTCCGTTCTTCCTGGCCAGGGCCGGACTATCTCTCAATCTCCTCGCGGCCCACGGCACGGTGGTGGCGCGTGCAAGCTGGTCGAATGGTTCGGGCTTAATCGGTAGGGTGGCATCGACGCTGCTCGTGGCAGATGACGCCTTTCGGGTCCTGCCCCTTGCTTTCATGTGGAAGTCCCATGTTCACAATTGGGCACCGATCTTCATTGACCTGCATGTGGATGTTCATTAGGATGGCTCCATCGTTCACATGGCTAGTGGCGGAGATAAGGACGCGGGATGAATGCAGCATCTGCCTGAAGTGATGAAGCTTGTAGAAGGAGGTCTCCGTCGCGATCCCGCGAAGGTAGCCCAGACACGTCGATCTCCTTTGCAGCAAGCTTGAGGCAGAGGGAGACGGTCGATCGGCAGATCTCCTGCGCAAGACTGCCGGGCTCAGCGATCAGTGGCCCTGGCTTGAAAGCCGCAGAGGTGTCCTTGCGACCTCCTGTTCCCGTTGATTCGGAATCGAGGGTGGCGATCGCGGAGGTACACGAACCTTCTGAGGGCATTCCGCTCGTGGTTCCGGCCCACGTCAAGAAAGCCTCGAAGAGTTCATCACAACCTATGAGCGGCGTTCGGAACTGGCTGTCTACCGGTTTGGAGACACCTGGACATGTACTCCTTTACGGGCCGCCTGGAAGCGGTAAGACCAGGCAGCCATGATGCTTGCTGTGCGTCGGATGTGCCTCTCAGTGACTACCCGTTTGGACGGCCTGATTTCTTCCTTCCTCGGCAGCACGGCTAAGAACATTCGAGCTCTTTTTGAGTACGTGGACTCCATGCCATGCCTTTTGTTCCTGGACGAGTTTGACGCGATTGCCAAGATGAGAGATCACCCTCACGAACTAGGCGAGCTCAGAGAGTGGTGAACAGCCTACTTCAGAACATCGACTTCCTGTCCCCTGACGTTTCCGTCATTGCGGCCACTAACCACGAGCATCTGCTTGATCCTGCTGTCTGGCGACGTTTCGAGTTTCACATTCAGATAGGTGCGCCAGATTTGCCTGAACGACTTGCCCTTTTGGAGCTCTACCTCCCCGAAGGGCATTCCGGCTTCCAAGGTGTCTTAGGGGCACTTACGGTGGACTGGACGGCCGCCGAGATTAAGGGTCTGTGCCAGTCAATTGCTCGGTATGTCGCACTCCATGACCGCAAGGCTCTCACGCTCCGCGACACCGTAAAAATCTGTAGCCAATTTTCGAATCGAAATATTCGTGGTGGCTCGCCGAGCTTAGATGGATCGGTTGAAGACCAAATCTGTAAGCTACGTGCTATCGATGCCGAAATTTTTACATACGATGTAATAAGACAAATCGTTGGCGCGAGCACAGGGAAGATAAGCGGGGTGCTGGCGAGGAGAGGATAAGTGACTCGAGGCGAAGACTTTTTGCCAATCAAGGTAATCCTGCCGAATCCGGACTTTCACGTCCGCGACACCGGCGGTGGCGGCGGCGCCCGCATTTTCGACGGCTTTACGGATGACACGCGTCTGGAGCTTGCCTCGGAAGTCGATGCCTTGTTGGAAACATACCAAGACGACTTCCTACACATCCTGAAATTCCGGGTGTCGCGAAGGTGCAGCTCAAGAGTGAAGCGCTGGCCAAGTCTCATCGTCCTGCACATCTCTTCGAGGTTGGTCGGTGCCCGATCATCGGGGTGGGAACCTTCCATGAACTTTTCATTCAGGTAACACCAGAGGGGTTAAGAACGCTGTCCCAGCGAATGCGCACAGACCATTCACAACAGACGACCGCGAACATCTCGACGATCGAAGAGATTTCGCCGTTGACTCCATTTGATCGTCTCGGGATCGACGGGCAGGACCAGTATGAGGAAGTTCAGGAGGCCGTCGCACGAGATGGCCTAATGAAGGTGGTTCTCTTTGACCATCATACTGCCCACACAAACGAACGAATCTATTCTGACTTCCAGGCCCACCTGGATAGCCTTGGTTCGAGCATCGTTCGAGACAATGCCTATTCTGCGTCGCTGCGGGTCCTTGAAGTTGCTGCGAGTCGTGACAATCTTCTGCCAATCATCGGCCACCCAGCCGTTCGTCGGGCCGGTGTAATTCCAAGTTTTCTATCACTGCGGCAAGCCTCGTTAAGGGTGGACGGCGCCATGGTCCCGGTATTTCCAACTCCGCTCGATGGGGTCGACTATCCAGCCGTGGGCCTGATTGACTCAGGTGTCGCACCGAGTTGTGCGCCGTTGGCGCCCTGGATCATCACAAAGGAGGACTATGTAGCCGCTGCTGAGCTGAATCCTAACCACGGTACTTTTGTTGCGGGCTTGTTGGCGTTTGGCGAACCTCTAAACGGCTTAGGCATTGCGGACACGGGCGGGCCGGTACAGATTGTGGATGTAACTGTCCTTCCGAATGGAGATCCGAACCGGGGTCCCGTGGGGACTTTGACCGAGCCCTATCTCGTTGCGATTCTTCAGGAGATTATTCCTCGATACCGTGATCGAGTCCGCATCTGGAACCTCTCCCTTGGGAGTGATGTGTCGTGCAAGGACGATGCATTCAACGATTTCTCCACGGCACTTGATGAGCTTCAGGATGAGTACGGAGTCCAGTTCGTGATAGCGGCTGGGAACTACGAAGATGACCCACTGCGAACGTGGCCCCCTCAGGCTGGTATCGGCGACCGAGATCGAATTACTGTGCCTGCTGATACAGTTCGAGGCATTACGGTTGGCTCCATCGCTCATGCTGCCACTGTAAGTAGCGTGGTCGATCGCAATCATCCATCACCATTCTCTCGACGGGGACCAGGGCCAGCTTTTATTACCAAGCCAGACGTCGTTCAGTACGGTGGCAATTGCGGGATGGACAAAGACTGCTCGGCTACGGGTGTTCACTCGCTCGATTGCGATGGCGTCATCGCCGAGGATGTTGGAACCAGCTTCGCGACCCCCTTGGTTAGTAGCCTGATGGCAAACGTTGCATACGCGCTAGAGCCACAGCCGTCACCGAACCTGCTAAAGGCCCTAATAGTTCACTCAGCGGAGTATCCGTCTGACGGTGAAGACCTTCGGTATTATGGGTTCGGTCTTCCCCGAGGCATCACTTCTGTAATACGGGCAACCCAATCCTCAGCGACGCTCATCTTTGAGGATGAACTGATGCCAGGCAATCAATTGGTACTCGACCCGTTCCCGTTTCCCGCTTGCCTTATCCAGAACGGCCGCAGCACCGGGCGAATAAAGATGACCCTGGCGTATGATCCGCCGCTCAACAAGAACTACGGGCTTGAGTACTGCCGGTCAAATGTGACCGCGTCGTTGGGTACTGTTGGACCTCGTCAAGATCCTAACGGGCGACTGGTCTATACCCGGCGCGTTCCACCCGATCCCCAGATGACGCATCAGGCTACCGAAGAGGAGCTGGTGAAGTATGGCTTCAAGTGGTCGCCGATAAAGAGCTATCGTCGCGAGCTTCCCAGGGGCGTTGAGTCGACTCACTGGCGATTGGTCTTGGATCTCCTGCATCGTCACGATGAGCCTCCGGCTTCGCAGCGGTTTGCGCTCATCGTGACTCTTTCCGGAGAAGAGGGTGATTCTGTCTACGATGATCTCGTTCAAGCCCTGCGTGCTTATCAGACACAGGACCTGGCACTACGCACTGAGGTTAGGGAAAGGATTCAGCTTCGCGGATAATCTCACGGTTCATTGCTGGTGGATCACGCTGCTGGGCTACCTTTATCGCGAAGTTGAGCTGAGAGGATTATTTGTTGCGTGTGGTGGGTATATTTCGCACGTCCGCGGCTGTCAATGCCGGAATGAGATGTTCGAGGCCCTCGATAGTGACGATCTTCCCGAGTTGGGCAAGGTAGGACTGCTTTAACCCAAGGCTGAGCAGCTCGTTGTTTGCGAAAGCAAGAGCAAGTTGCTCGGTGTTAAGAGTGTCTAGTCCAGGTCCGAGATGAACGATGGGCCAATCCTGTGCTGTCCAGGCCGTCAGCAACGCGTCGTGCGCGCTTGGGGAGAGCCTTCCAGCTTGCACGTGTTCTAGCAGGAAGGAGGCGCCGTCCAGCACAGCTACGCCTTGTACAGATGCCTTGACCATCGCGCCCAACCCATCGTGAGAGGCTGGGCGGTTTGGCGTTGGAACCAGTGACTGGCCGGAATGCTCTGATCTCTTTTGAGAACGTTGAGAGCTGATGGAGCGCTGCTTGGTGCTGAGGAGCCCATCATGCGCACTCTGGGCAACAGTCGAGCTGATTGAGTCGTCTGGTCTCCGAGATAAGAGACCAGGGTTTACGGTTTCGCCCGGAGGCCGCTTCGAAGGTGCATTGCTCGATACACTGTCGACATGACGCAGAAGATCCAGCACTTGTCTTTTGGTCAACTGGCCTGCCCCCACTGACTAGACCAGCGAAGGTGTGAAAGCGTCCGGAGCTGGTCTTGCCCCCATTTCTGTACCAGACGTTATGCGACCCCGGCAGGCTGTTGAGCCCTCCGAGCATACTCGTGCGGGGTTAGGTTCTTCAGGGCGGTATGCGGTCTTTCCTGGTTGTACTCCTTCCTCCATGCCTCCATGCGTGACCTGGCGTCAGCCAGGGACAGGAACCAGGATGCGTTCAGCAACTCCTGGCGAAGACGGGCGTTAAACGATTCTATGTAGGCATTATCCGTCGGCGTAGCCGGCCTCGAGAAGTCCAGCTCGACGTGGTTGAAGAAGGCCCACTGGTCCAGCAGGCGGCCGGCAAACTCAGGTCCGTTGTCACAGCGGATTGTCTGCGGCAGGCCACGTTTTCGGGCGATGCGGTCCAGCGCTTCAGCGACATGGAAGGCGCCAAAGCTGGCTCTCGGTTCGACTGAGAGGCTCTCGCGTGTGTAGCAGTCGACCACGGTGAGGATCCGGATCTGGCGGCCGTCGAACAGGCTGTCCGACACGAAGTCCATGGCCCAGGTCTGGTTGGGCGCGGAGACCTCCAGGCGGTCGCCGCGGTAGCGGCTGGAGCGTTTGCGTCGGGGTGTCTTCTGACGGATCACGAGTCCCTCCAGTCTGTAGAGGCGGTAAATACGCTTGTGGTTCACGGGCCAGCCCTCCCGCCGCAGGAGCACGTGCAGCCGGCGGTAGCCGTAGCGCACGCGGGCAGCAGCAAGCTCCTTGAGACGCAGGCGCAGCTCATCCTGAGGGTCGGCCACCGAGCGGTAGCGCTGGCTGGCCCGCGAGCAGCGCGTAACACTGCAGGCACGGCGCTCGCTTACCCGGTAGGCCATCTGCAGGTGGCTGACCACGTCTCGGCGACGGGAGGGCGTTACCACTTTCGGCGTAGGACGTCCTGAAGCATCGCCTTGTCCAGTGTGAGGTCCGCCACCAGCTGTTTGAGGCGTCGGTTCTCGTCCTCGAGCTGCTTCAGGCGGCGAATCTCCGCCACGCCCATGCCGGCGTAACGCTGCTTCCAGCGGTAGAACGTCGCCTCGGCGATGCCCATCTTGCGGCAGATCTCGGGCACCGGTGTGCCCGCCTCGGCCTGCCTGATGGCAAAACCGATCTGCTCCTCCGTGTGTGCCTTCCTGGCCATCTCTGCTCCTTCCTGAACGGCCGAAGCCTACCAAAAAGTCGCATTCCATCTGGATCAGGATTTGGGGTCAGGACCACGTCCAACGAAGGGGCTTCCATCTGGAGCGCCTATAACGACCATCAAACCAAGAAGCAGGACATTCCTTCGCTCTACGAATACAACGAGACTCTCGTTATTTCAGATGGCCTGGAAGCGCGTGTCGGGTCGCTCACGGCAAGCAGGGAATGGTTCATGCCGTGGCGGACCATCGAAGGTGAAGAGCTAGCCTCAGCGTCATTGTCCCAACTCGAAGTGCTAATTCGGGGCCTGTTTAGTAAGCGGCGCTTCCTCGACTTCTTGCAGAACTTCATAGTTTTCGAGGATGACGGCAAGAGCCTCGTCAAAAAGCTGGCCGGCTATCACCAGTTTCACGCGGTTAACAAAGCAGTGGAGACAACGGTGCAGGCTACTGGACCGAGTGGGGATCAACGAGCGGGGGTCGTCTGGTCATCCCTGACAAATCCTAGATGTTGGCATGAACGTTCCTTCACAGCATTTAGGCCAGGCAGGACTTCAAGAAACTGAGAGTAGATGGCCATGCTATGTCATTCGCGTTCTTGTTAGCTGGAACCTCCAGATGATATGGAAAGCCATGCTCCGCCTCCGGGTACAGTTCGAGCGCCGTTGGGGCGCGACGCGAAAGCAGAGCGGATTGCAATGCTTCGTAGCGTTCGTCGGACGTAAGGTCCTTGCCTGGACGTACTAACTGGACCGGGCAACGAATTTGAGCCGCACGTGCGATCTCATCTTCGCTTTGATTCTTAAGATCTTTACGCGAGATGCGCGCCGGCGAGTGCGAGTCCGGTAGGTCGGAATAGATGGTGGGGTGATACGCCACGCATGCCTCGACCCGCTCATCGACTGCACCAAACGTGAAGACCATGCGTCCTCCCAGGCACCACCCTATGATGCCAATATGCCGAAGCTTCAAAACTTCGGTCATGTAAGTGACGAGGGTCTGTTGGTCAGCTAGGGTTGCATAGTCCGTCAGCGTACGGCTCTTGACAGCCTGATCCTTGCTCTCAAGGCCGCTCACGTCCTCGCCGTCATACGGATCCCAAATCATGGCCGTTAGCCCCGTCGCCGCCAGAGATGTGGCCATTTGAAGCATGAAGGGGTTGACGGACGCAATCGTCGGCAGGAGCAGTACGCCGGCTCCCGACCGCGCATCAGACACCGTCAGATGTGCCGTGATGTCTTGAACTTGAATCTGCTGAGACTGTCTTGCCATGCCGAGCTCTGTCCTTGCCGTATCGCCGAGCCTGCTCAGCCCTGCAAGCCAGGGCCGAAGGATATGAGGCCCAACGGATACCAACGATCTGCGAGTCCCCCGTTTCTATACCAGAAGCGGGGGACTCGCGGATGATTCACCTTGAGCAGTGTTTCTGAGGCCTGTGGCCCCTCGGCATTTGAGGCTCAAGGCCACATGATGTCCAGCCGCGGCGACGCCAACGCAGGATATCAGACGATGAAGGCCCCCATTGGTTCTGGAGCCTGCATCCCCACTCGCCAGCTAGTCGCCGAAACCCGCACCAGCGCGAGGGCGAGCGTTGATGTAGTCGCTTCGGTCATAGGCTCCGCCCGGGAGGTCGCCGCCATCAGGCGCGAACCGGCGAGGAGGGGTCGTGCGCTGGTAGTTCGCGCCGACCCGGACCATGATCAGGTTGCTGGAGCCGGAGCTCTGGAAGCGATAGTTCGTGTCCTTCGGCAGAAGGAGGCCTTCGTGATGGCCAACGACCACGACGTTGTCCTCGGTCTCGACGTGGAAGGTCGCCTCACCCTCGAGGACGATGAAGGCGTGATTGTCATCGGGGTGGTTGTGCATCTCGTTCTCTCCGCCCTCGGTGAAGACCAGAAGGTGAAGGTCGAGCAACTCACTGGCGCTGAGCTGCTTTCGGCTCTTGCCGAATTCGAGGTAGGGCGTCTTGATGTTGAACTTGGAGATTTCGGTGGTGGTTGTCATTGATTCCTCCCAATCACGTGTTGGACTACCGATAATGCCTGGCCGAAACGGCGTTGGGGGAGCCAGGCTCGGCCGAGTCAGGCTCCCCCTCCGGGAGGCCAATCAGCTGCTACTGGTCACCTGATTGGCTGATAGAAGTGGCGAAGAGTCAGGCACGCTTCAGACGCTCGTCCGGAGTACCTAGAGCTCTGACAGTCTGTAAGCGATGTCGTCCCGGTTCCGTTTTCCCTGGGTCATCTCTGGTCCGGGGTCTGAAGTCTCCACGCCGACGTCGATGCGGTTCCAGTCCCAACCGAGGACCCGGTGAGCAATCTTCCACTCACCATTGCGCTTCTCGAATCGATCCAGGTAGCGCACGCCGATGGTGATGTCCCGTGCGGGACCTGCCTCATCGGCTCGCCTGCGGTGATAGGCCATGCAGTACGTCTCCGTGAAGGCGAGGTCGTCATGCATTTCGTACATGGTCTGGGCGAGGTGGTGCTGCGTCCAAACGAAGGGCCAGGACTCCATCTGGTTGAGGAAGCCTTCTACCGAGCCGGTGGACAGCCGCCCGTGATCGAACGTGCCGTCCGGGTGGAAACAGGACCGCACCAGCTCAACGTCGTTTCGATCGATGCCTCTGGCAAAGCGAGAGAGCACTTCTCGAATCTTGTCTTTCTCTATGAGTTCGCTGAGAGCCTTTTTCTGCTCTGTTTGTATCGACATTGCAGAACTCCTAAATCACGGGCTGGTTAGCAACCCGTTGAACGACTCGTTCGGTTTTCGGGAAGGGTCCAGTAGTTCGTTTGTGTGTAAAGGCTCTCCTGATTCTGATAGCCGATGTCAACGGGCCGAACAATACAAGTGTATTGCGCTGATGTCAAGGGTTGGACTAGGATTGGCCGACCAGGCATTTCCCCTCTGGGGTCGCCGGCAAGATCGGAATCGCTTCCCTCGAACAAGCGAATGTGTGGCGAGGGAAGTCTTAGCTCAGAAAGGCATCTGCATGCACGTAGGCAGTCTGGGAACGGTTACTAGATCACGAGGCGACTTGCGACCGCTTGCGGAGCTTTACCAGGGCATGGTCGATAGGGCCAAGCACCTGGAGCAGCTTGGATTCAACTATCTCCACCTGGGAGAGCACCACTTCACGGAGAACCAGTGGAACCCATCGCCGCTGATGGTGCTTTCAGCCATCGCTCGTGAGACCTCTGTCCTGCGGCTGGGCACGAATGTCCTGCTGACGCCGCTGTACCACCCGGTCCGGCTGGCCGAAGATGTCGCCACACTCGACCTTCTCTCGAATGGACGTGTCGATTCCCTGTGCGGGTCGGGCTCGTCCGAGAACGAGTTCGAGGCTTACGGGGTCGACATCAACGAGCGAGCAGGCCGCGTCTGGGAGACGATGGACATACTCCGCAAGGCCTACGCAAGCGTCGACTTCGAGCACGCCGGCAAGTACTTCAACATCGCCCCCCTGCGCATGACCACGCAGCCGGTGCAGAAGCCGTTCCCCCTGTGGTTCGGCGGCTTTGGCCCCAAGATGCTCGCGCGGGCCGGCAAGGAGGGCTATTCCCTCTTCTCCACGCTGTACACGGACTGGGACATTTACCTCAAGAACCTCGAGGACAACGGTCACGACCCGGCAAGCCTGAACATGGGCGTCTGCTTCGTCTCGATGATCCTCGTGGAGAAAGAGGAAGACATCGAAGCGGCACGCGCCGGCGTTCGCGCCCGGGCGGAGGCCCAGCAGAAGGAATACCGGGAAGAGCGGGAGCACGGGTACCAGAGCGTGATCAAGGACGCGCCTCCGCTTGCCGACCCGAACGGCCCCGCCGGCACGCCGGAGCAACTGCTCAAGTACTTCGAGCCCCTGCTCAAGGACAGCCGTTACACCCACATGACGCCGACGCTCATCGGCGACCAGGCTCTGTTTGTGAAGGAGATGGTCCCAGTCCTCAAGTCGTGGGGCCGAGAGCCCGTTCAGGCCGGCACCACGCCAGCCCCGGCGGCGAGCGTATAGCGCTCGCCGCGGCGGAGCTTCTGAGATGAGCGTGAGTACAGCCGCGGCGCGAGTGCAATCGCTCCTCGATCAGGCGATCGAGGATGGTGGTGAGATCGGTCTTCAGGTTGCCGCGTACCACAAGGGTGACATCGTCATCGATGCGTGGTCCGGGGTTGCCGACGAGGAGAGCGGCCGGTCGGTCGACGGAGACACCCTGTTCACGGTGTTCTCCGCGACGAAAGGCATTACGAGCACTGCCATCCACATCCTGGCCGACCGCGGGCTAATCGAGTATGACCGGCCAATCGCCGAGTTTTGGCCGGAGTTCTCGTCCCACGGCAAGGGTGAGATCACGGTTCGGCAAGCGCTGACGCACTCGGCGGGTATCCCTCAAATGCCCGAGACGGCGACGCCGGAACTCCTGGCGGATTGGGACGGGATATGTCGAAGCATTGCCGACCTCAAACCGCTCTGGTCGCCCGGCGAGAAGAGCGGCTACCACGCGTACTCCTTCGGCTGGATCCTGGGCGAGTTCCTGCATCGCGTGGACGGACGGCCGATTGCGCAATTCGTCCAGGAGGAGATTCGCGCTCCCCTGGCAATTGACGGCCTGTTCCTGGGGATCCCCGCTTCCGTGGAAGGACGCGTGGCGACGCTCAAGAACCCGCCGGCTCCCCCAGCGACGCCGGCCACCCCGCCGCGTCAGCCTTCACCCTTGCTTGGCAGGGTGATCCCGAGAGCCGTCGGCCTTACCGCCGACGTCTTCAACCGGGCCGATATTCGCAGGGCGTCCTTTCCCGCTGCCGGCGGCATCATGAACGCACGGTCACTGGCTCGCCACTACTCTTGCCTGGCCGCAAACGGTGAGTTTGGTGGTGCCCGGATCCTCTCCGAGGCGAGAATCGATACGGCGACGGAGCTCCAGTTCGACACCAAGGACGAGGTCCTGCAGCGACGCACGCGAAAGGCCCTCGGCTACTGGTTGGGAGGGCCGGACTCGCAGATTGGCCCCTGGTTGACTTCGTTTGGACACGCGGGGGCTGGCGGAGCGCTGGGCTTTGCCGACCGAAGCGGACAGTTGTCCTTCGCATTAACCAAGAACCTTATAAGGGCTGGTCAACCGGGGACCAGCATTGCTCACAGAGTCGCCCTCGCCATCCGAGAAGAACTCGGCCTCTCGTAGTTACGAGCCAAAGGAAGGTTAATCGTGTCGTACGAACTGATCCCGGATGCGTTCTATCGCATGCCGTCCCACTTTGGACCCAGCCCGGGCCCCCGGCAGAAGCTCGATGGAACCAAGTACACCGCCGAAGAGGCCGCGGCATCGACCTGCTCCGTCTCCGTCAGCTTCCTCACGGACGCGAAGAAGCTCGACGCGCGCCTGCCGCCTGGCTTCAGCCTGTTCGGCGATCCGATTGTCAACGTGACCTGCACCAACATGAAGAACCTGTGGTGGCTGGCCGGCCGCGGCTACAACATGTACACGGTTAACTTCCCCGCGACCTTTAACGGCGAGGAACAATTGAGCGGAGGCTTTGTGCCGGTGCTTTGGGAGAACCTGTTTGACCCCATCATGACCGGCAGAGAGGAACTGGGGTTCCCGAAGCTCTGGGCAGAGATTCCCGACATCGACGAGCGTGATGGCACGGCGCGCACGTCGGCTTCCTGGCTCGGTTTCGAGTTCTCCGAGATTGTCGTCAAGGACCTGGTTGAGAGCGCTGAACCGCCCATCCGCCGCGTCGGCCCCTCGATCTTCTACAAGGTGATCCCGCGCACCGGCCACCCGGGAGAATTCGACTGCGCTTACGTGACGACGTCCGCACCCGCCCCGACGGGAGAGGTGAAGGCAGCGAACCCGACTCCCCCGGCTCCGTCCAATGCCCAGTACTGGAAGGGGTCTGGATCGGTGCGATTCAATGAGGCCACGTTCGAGCAGCTCCCGACCCTGATGCACATCGTGAACAAGCTGGCCGACCTCGACGTGATCGAGGTGGTCGCGGCCGGCATGACGAAGACGACCAGCGGAGCGATGGGCCTGGCAGGCCAGCGAATCGTAAAATAGTCCCATCGGATGAGTAAGGCCCTGCCGCAGGTACGGCGGGGCCGTTCATGCAACGGTCCGCCGCTGCAGGAAGATGAGGAAGACAGATGCTTAGCAAGGCCGACAACGAAACGCTCTGCAAGGTAGGCCCGGGTACGCCGATGGGCGACCTGATGCGCGAGTATTGGCTGCCCGCCCTCGTCTCCGACGAGCTCCCGACCCCGGACTGCGCGCCCGTGCGGCTTGCGGCTGCTGGGCGAGAACCTGATCGCCTTCCGAGCGACCTCCGGCGACGTCGGCCTGTCATCGACGCCTGCCCGCACCGCGGCGCATCGCTGTTCTTCGGCCGCAACGAGGAGGAAGGGCTGCGCTGCGTATACCACGGCTGGAAGTTCGACGTCACAGGCGCCTGCGTCGACATGCCGTCCGAGCCGGCCGAGAGCAACTTCAAGAACAAGGTCCGCGCGAAGGCTTACCCCTGCCGCCGAGCGTAACGGCGTCGATCTGGACGTACATGGGGCTCGCGAGACGCCGCCGCCGCTGCCCTGACTCGAGGCCAACATGCTTCCGGAGGACGATACAGGCATCGGCCAAGACACTGCGGGAGTGCAACTGGTTCCAGGCGCTGGAAGGCGACATCGATACCGGGCACGCCGGCTTCCTGCACTACGGCGCGGTATCGCCGGAGGACGCTGCCGGAAGGGTCTTTCGATTACTACGCGGTGAAGGACCGCAGCCCGAAGTTCCATGTAGTGGATACGCGAGTTCGGTACGTCTTACGGCGCCTACCGCCCGGCCGAGCCCGACACCTACTACTGGCGAATCGCCCACTTCGTCTTCCCCTTCTACACGATGATCCCGACCGGGTTCCTCGGCGAAGAGGTCGCGCTTCGCCGCCTGGGTGCCCACTGGATGACGATCACGTCATGTTCTGGCGCGTGTCATCGCGGCGCCAGATGCGCGACTGGAGCCGGCGCACCGAGCCAGGCCGGCATCGCTGGGGGCCGCCAGCGATGTCGGGCTTCCTGCCCGACACGACGGACTGGCTGGGCAAGGCCCGCCTCGAAGCCAACAGCAGCAACGACTACTTGATCGACCGGGATGTTCAGCGAAACGGCAGCTACACCGGCATTGACGGCATCGGTCTGCAGGACCAGGCAGTTACGGAGAGCATGGGCCCGATCTACGAGCGCGCCCAGGAGCACCTTGGCACCTCGGACGCCATGGTGATCCGGACGCGCCGCCGGGCAATCGCAGCCGCCAGGGCGCTGCGCGAACACGGCGTGCTACCGCCCGGCGTGGACGACCCGACGATGTACAAGGTGCGCTCCGGGGGCATTGTCCTGCACCGCAGCATCGAGGGACTGGATGCGACGAAGGAACACGAACAGCGAGGAATCCTCCTGCCGCGATAGAGCTACAAAGGAAGCGCATGAAGTACGTCATCCACGGGGCGGGCGCCATTGGCGGGATTATTGGCGCCCGCCTCTTCGAGAAGGGGCATGAAGTCGCGCTCATCGCCCGCGGCGACCACCTGGAGCAAATCAACAAGCAGGGGTTAGAGGTATCGATCGCCGGCGAGCGGAGAGTCGTCACAGTCAAGGCGTACGGACGCCCTCACGAAATCGCCTTCGACGCCGATGACGTCGTGCTCCTATGCATGAAGAGTCAGGATGTCGAATCCGCGCTTCTGCAACTGCAGGAGTGTGCGCCCGAAGAAGTCGCGGTCGTCTGTCTCCAGAACGGCACCGAAGCTGAGCGACGAGCGATACGACGTTTTCCAAATGTCTATGGCGCGTCCGTCTTCTTGCCGGCGACCTATCTCCACGCGGGCTCAGTCGAGTGCTTCACCGGGCCTACGCCGGGCATGGTCGATCTCGGACGCTTTCCATCCGGGCTGGACGCCGTGGCCGAACAGTGCGCCAGGGACCTGAACGGTTCCGGTATCAGCTCGCGTGCCGTTCCCGACATCATGCGCTGGAAGTACGCAAAGCTCCTGATGAACCTCACGAATGCAGTCGAGGCAGCCTGCGGACCTGAGGCGCTACGCGAGCATCCTGAAATCGGCGGGGCGATGCGCGGCGAGGCCGAGACCATCTTCGAGGCCTCCTCCATTGACACCGCGACCGCTGAGGAAACCAGCGCACGACGTAAGGACGTGCAAATGAGGGGCTCCGGCGGCGCCCGGCGCGGAGGCGGTTCATCCTGGCAGAGCGCAATGAGAGAGACCGGATCGTCGGAGGCGGACTTCCTGAATGGGGAAGTCGTCTTGCTCGGTAGGCTAGCCGGCATCCCCGCGCCAATGAACGAGGCCGTGCGCCGGGTCTCCAACCACCAGGCGAAGAACAAGCTGCCACCGGGGTCGATATTGATCCAGGACGTCCAGACGCTCTACGAGCAGCTAACGCAGTCCCCGAAGTAGCCGGCGAGGGCCCCCGAGTGCGAAGCCCTGAGTTCCTACCTCAGATCAACGTCCGGCACATCGCCTCTCGCGCTGATTCGAGCAGGGGTCACTGTGCGATCATGCGAATGAGGCGGCGCCATCCAGAGGCTTCCGCACGTGATCCATGCTGCTACGACCGTGATGTTCGAAGGCATTCCAACCCCTCCTGTATAGTTGCGATTAATCAACACGATTGAAGAATGACTGATCATAAAAATAGGCACGCACCCCCCACTAGAACGACTCCACTGACAATGGAAAACGCACCCGATTCCGTTCGCAAGATTCTCCAGGCTTTCATCCAGTGTGTGTGTGAGGTCGGTATCGAACGGGCAACCTATCGCCTTGTGGCAAGACGAAGTGGCGTTAGTCTGGGGCTGGTGCAACACTACTTTCCAACCAAGAACAAACTTCTCGTTCGCGCAATGATGGAAGTGGTGGAACAGATGCGCGAGGCGAGACCATCAACCTCGGAAGATGCGACCGTCTACGATTTTCTCGAAAACCATTTCATCGCCTGGCTTCCGTTGACGGAGAATCTCCGAAATGAATTCCCATTCATGCTGGAGTACTGGCGCTTCACACTGAGAGACATGGAACTCCGGGCCGAGACCCCTCAGTGGGAGGAGTTGAGCTCACGGGCGTTGGATGCCGTCGAGAGCGTACTCGCATCAGGGCAGGCCTGGTCACCACTCTCCCGAGAAGACTTGGCTAACGTTCTGACGGCCACAATGGCGGGACTGGCGCTCAGGATCGCGTTGTTTCCCGACTACTTCACGGATGCAAAGGTACACAGTTTGCTTCGGCAAACCTTGGAAGCTCTCGTTAAGGTCCCGGACAGCCGGAGCGAAGATCATCGTCTTGAGGAAGTGGGCCGAGCCACCTGAGGAGGTCGAGCCCGAGACTAGGCTGTGACACTTCGAGGATGCAGCAGGCGCAGTCATCATGCGGTCTTCCACGGCTGGTCCGGACTTCCGTCCGTAAGGAAAGCCACCGAGATTACGTCGATGCGTTGACTGGCTAATCAGGGTCAACGGGAATCAGATCCCGTTGACCCTGATTAGCGCTCACCGAAACAATGAACTTTGGGCGTTAGGCTGGCTCACCGAACTTACGCCCCTGGCGCCTCACGGCATTTGTGTAATCCGCATAGCCGGCCCCAGGAGTATCTCTGCCCAGGGTACCGCCATCCGGCGTGTAACGGCGTGGCGGGTTGTGCACTTCGTGATTGGCACCAATGCGGAGCATCACGAGATTCTGTTGGCCAGAGCTTAGAAATCGGTAGTTGGTGTTGCGCGGTATGAGCACGCACTGATGCTTGCCAACCGCACGCTGATTCTCATCGGTTTCCAGGTAGAACGTTGCTTCACCTTCGAAAACAACAAATGTGTGGTCGTCGTCCGGGTGGTGGTGCATCGCATTCTCACCACCTTCATTGAATACGAGGATGTGGACCTCGAGAAGGTCCGTGGCAGCGCGCTTGTCCCGACTCTTTCCATAGTCGAGGTACGGCGTGACCAGGTCGTAGAAGACGGCGTTGCTGACTAGCTTCGCGTCGTTGGTCATTGGAAGTCTCCCTATTTAGTGGGCCGTGGCTTCAGTGTTTGAGCGCTTTCGTTCGAACTGGCGTGACTTGAACGCTGCCCACGCCGCATCCGCGAACTCACCCTTGAGTACCGAGTCATCTCGTACCGTGTTGCCCGTCATGATGTCATCCAAGACCAGAATCTGGTGATCTGAAATGGCGTAGCCGCCCAGCGGGTCGAGATTCTTGCGAGCGTCTGAGTCGTGGTAGGCCTGCAGTTGAGCGTCCATTTCGGCTCGATCCTTGAAGGTGCGCAGCCAGTAAACCGTGTTGGATTCTTCATGCAGCCAGGCCCCGAGGATGTTGACGCCGCTGGCCAGGTGGTTTGGCTCAAGCTGGGCGTTGAAGATCTTCTTATAGTCATCGGCCATGCCGGGCTTGAGTTTGTAGACGCGAAGTTCAGCGATCACTGTGACTCTCCTCGATATTCCCTATTCCCTATAGTTCTATGAAACATGCGAATTTTATTTCATTGCTGAAATACTTCGATAGCCTAGCCCGAGCGAACCGTCGCGTCAAGGCAGCCGGATCGGCTAATGTCTAATTCATCACTGAAAGGATTAACAATGAACAAAGGCGACAGTCCTTCGGCCACCCGCTCAGCTCGTGCCCTCGCTCAACGCTATAAGGAGCAACACCCTGACGCGAATCGAGAGGCCATTGAGGTGTCTCTGAGAATGACGGACTGCTACATCACGCAGTACGAAACAATGGGAGCGTTGGTCGCCGCCATGGGGGGCAGCCGGACTCAGTCCCGGTACGGTGTCCTGCGTGCCCTGTACTTCTCACCAGAAGGCTATCTCACGCCAACGGAAATCCGTGAGGCCATTCGCATGGCCCCCGGCAATGTGACCTACATAGTGGACGACTTCGAAGCTGAAGGCTTCGTCGTCCGTACAGCCGATCCTGAAGACGGCCGCGGCACGCGTGTGAGTCTCACGCCTGCGGGTGACCAGCTGGCCGCCGCCTACGTGCAAAGCATGGTCAACCTTCACAATTTCATTGGAGGTGAGTTCACCGATACAGAGAAGGTGTTGTTCGCCAACCTTCTGGAGCGCTTTCAGAGCAGGGTCGAGGCCGCAAGAGTGGAGCTAGCCAACATCGTCAAGGACCAAATTCCGGATTGAGCGCAGTTCATCGGAGTCCTAGTCAGGACCAAGGAGGCCACTGAAATGCAAATCGACATGCACGCCCACGTCATTCCCGAGAATTTTCCGCCTGCCATTGGCCGCCACGAACGTTGGCCGTCCATGGACCACTTTGAGCCGGGGAAGGCAAAGGTGATGATCGCCAGCGAAAACTTCCGCACCGCCGATGCAGCGAACTGGGACTTTGACAAACGATTGGAAGCAATGGCCGCACAAAGGGTGGACGCCCAGGTTGTTTCGCCTCTGCCTGAATTGACTTCCTATTGGTTTGAACCTCAAGACGGTGTAGACATCTGCCATTTCACTAACGAGTTCATCGCCGAATCCTGCCACAAGTACCCAGCGCAGTTTCTCGGGCTTGGCCTTGTGCCCCTGCAGGACCCGGACCTGGCGGCCAAGGAACTGGCTAGCATCAAGTCCGGCGGCCTGTGCGGCATCGAGCTCGGATCGAACGTCAATGGCAAATCGCTCGGCGCGCCCGAGTTCAAGGACTTCTTTCAAGAGGCCGACCGGCTCCAGGTTCCGATCTTTGTCCATGCTTCGCGTCCAACCTTCAATGCGCGCATTAGTTCCCGCCTGAATAACAGCGTCGGCTACCCCATGGACACGGGCGCAAGCATCGCATCGATGATCGAAAGCGGCACGGCTGAGGCTTGCCCGACGCTACGTATTGCCTTTGCGCACGGCGGAGGCGCGTTTCCTTCATGCTCCCCCGCATGCAGCATGGCTGGTCGTTCGAGTGGAACGAGGAGCCGCCCTCGGCGAGGCGGGCAGCTAACATGGACCCGTCCCGCAAGGCACCGGTGGACTACGCACGGCGTTTCTACTACGACACGCTGGTGTTTGACACTCGTGCCATTCGATACCTCGTTGAGACCATCGGCGCATCGCAGCTCCTGATCGGAACTGACTATCCGTACCTGCCCACTGAAGCCCCCGTTGGCAAGACACTGCAGTCGCTCGGCCTGGGCACGAGCACAACGGAAGACATTGCTTGGCACAACTGCTTCCGGTTCCTCGGCATCGAGCCCCCATCCGCTCTGAATTGAACTTGCACTAGAGAGAAGTCATCGGCAGCAAGTGCCTTAATTTGAGAATTCTGAGCCAAATAGTACTTCGAACTTGAAATTTTAAGTTTGAATTAGTAGTATGCCATGCGACCACCCTAGGGAGGGTGATCAGAAAGGGAGCGAATCTATGGGAAATGGGTACTGGCAGCAAGTCCTCAAGAGGCGAGTTGGTAGACGCCGGGCTTTGGCCGCGGCAGGCATGACCACGGCCAGTGCGGCCTTCCTGGTGGCATGTGGCGGCGACGACGACGATTCTTCTAGCAGCTCCGGTAGCACCGGTTCAAGTAGCTCCGGTAGCACCGGTTCTAGTAGCTCTGGCAGCACCGGTGCTAGCAGCTCCGGGTCGACCAGCGGGAGCACCGGGTCCAGCAGCTCCGGCGCCAGTGGCGCATCCAGCCTGATCGTTGAGGCGAGAGATGAGACGAGTGAGGCCAAATCCGGAGGGACCTTTACACGTCCAAACACCACGGCAGCCACGACCGCGGACCCGCACACACGGGGAAACCACACTTCGCTCGCGCAGAACCTCTTCAGCCAGCTCGTCCGGGTTAAAGAAGGATTCTTGAAGAACTCCGACGGGACCATCGTCGGCGATCTGGTCGACTCGTGGGAGCTCTCTCCGGACAAGCTCACTTTGACGATGAAGGTGAATCCAGAGATCGCGTTCGCCAACATCGCCCCGGTCAACGGGCGCATAATGGATGTCGACGACATCATGTTCTCGTGGGCGCGATACTCTGAAGTTGGTGGTCGCCGACAGGACATGGTTGGCGCCAATGGTCAGGGTGGCGCCGTAGAGTCACTCACCAAGATCGATGAGAGCACGATTCAGTTCAAGTTGCGGGAGCCGTCAACTATCGTCTTGCCGGCGCTCGGTGAACACAACACCGGTACGTTCTACATCGTGCCGAAGGAAGTTGACAACGACGGCATAGACCTCCGAAACAACCCCATCGGCACGGGGCCCTGGCAGATCAAAGAGCTGAGTGATATCGGCTACACCTGGGTGCCGAATCCTGGGTACAAGCGCGAGGGGGAACCCGCTCCATTCGTTGCTGAGGCGGTATTTCCCGTGCTGCCGGAATACGCCGCAACATACTCCCAGTTCATTGCAGGCGTTTTCCAGTACATCAATGTTCTCCAGGAAGACATTCTGCCGGCGAAGAAGGACGTTCCAGAGCTCGATCTGATGATCGCGCCGCCTGTTGGTCTTTACAACCGTGCCTACTTCGGGCAGAAGCCGGGCTCTCCTTTCCTGGATGAGCGGACGCGTCAGGCATATGCCCTTACGCTCGACAGAGCTCTGTACCTGGAAACGATCTTCAATGTCCCGGAGATCGAGGCCGAGGGCATTCCGGTTAACGTGAACCTCGAGGGTGCGCTTACGTCAGAAACCTACGACGGTTGGTACTTGAATCCACTCGGCGATGATTTCGGCCCGAACGCCAAGTACTTCACCCAGGACTTGGCCGAAGCCAAGAGCCTCCTGAGTGCCGCGGGGTTCCCTGACGGAATCGAAACCACGATCACCTTCCGCCAGGAAGGACTTACCGCCCAGTACGTTCAGGGCAACGATATTCAGGTGAACATGGTCCGCGACAGTGGTCTGTTCGATCTGGATATCAAAGTTGTCCAAGCCGCCGAATACCAGACCGAGTACGTCCGCAGCGCCGGCCAGGTCGATGGCATCGTCCACTTCTTCGACTACCCCACGCCTGACCCGACGGCCAGCATGTTGGCCCGATATCACAGCTCTGGCGCGTCATTCAACGGCAACGACCAGACGATTGAAGACCTCATGACGAAGGCCAAGGGCGAATTCAACGACGAGAAGCGCAAGGCACTCCTCCACGAACTGCAGCGCTACGATGGCGGCAAGAACTTCTTCCCTCGCATTGGTGGCGGAGATGTTCTGAGCCTATCGTGGCCCGCGGTTCGAAACAAGTTCGTCCACGTCGGCGGAACGGGACGCGGAAGCTACCGCCAGTTCCTCACTCCCTGGATCTGGCTGGACCAGACCAAGGCACCCTTCGCCTAACTATAGGTTCTCACTTCTCCCCGGAACTTGGTAGCGGTCAGCCCCTGCGGGGCTGGCCGCTATCAGCATTAGCGCCGAAGTCGTTCGGTAGAAGGAAGAGACGCCCCCGATGAAGCTCCTTACATATGAATCGCCCACCGGCCCCAGAGCGGGTGTCCTTCTTGATGACCAGATCATCGATGTTGCCGGACTCCTGGCCTCCGAACCCCTGTGCGATGTCCACGCCCTCCTGGAGTTGCCCAACGAACCCTTGAAGCGCCTGAAGACTGCCATCGAAAAGGGGTCCCGCCTGCAGGGTACACCGCTCAGCACCGCGAAGCTGCTGTCGCCGGTGCTTCGGCCGCCTACGATTCGCGACTTCATGGTCTACGAAGGCCATGCGACCGGCGGAGGGACTCGAGAGCAGTCAGAGGCGTGGTATCGCATGCCGATCTTCTACTTCTCGAACACCCTGCGTGTCTTTGGTACGGATGCCGTCGTACCGTTTCCCTCCTCAACCGGCCGGCTTGATTACGAGCTGGAAATTGGCATGGTTATCGGTCGGGAAGGCAGTGATATCAGCGAAGATGACGCCTTCTCATACATCGCCGGCTTCACGATCCTGAACGACTGGAGCAGCAGGGACCTTCAGATGGACGAGATGAAGGTCCATCTCGGGCCGGCAAAGGGAAAAGACTCGGCAACTTCCATAGGGCCGTGGCTCGTGACAACTGACGAGCTCGAGCCCCACATTCGCGACGGCCGCCTCCACCTGGACTGCACGCTGCGCGTAAACGGAGATACCTGGATGACTGAGAATGCCGGGATAGCTCATCACACCTGGGGGGCAATGCTGGAGCGCGCATCCAAAGACAGCCTCGTAGTGCCAGGCGACGTGTTCGGAAGCGGCACAGTGTCAGGCGGCACTGTTAGCGAAGCGATACGGAACGGCTTCAACGCTCGCTGGCTCCAGCCTGGCGATGAAATCGAGATTGAGGTCAACAGCATTGGGACCCTGCGCAACAAGCTCGGTGAGCCTCAGGCTTTCGACCCGAACTATAGATACAGGGCGCCATAGCCGTACTAACCTACGTCGCCTCAACCTGAGGTCGAGGAGGTCGGCTGGGACTGAAAATGCCAGTTCCGGGAATGACAGCGCTGGATCTTAAAGTTTTGCAGTAGCCAGGGAGACGAAGGTCTGCGCCAAATTAGTGGGAAGGCCTCAGCAACCTCGACCAGATCCTGCCCGATCAGCCTTGGTTAGCGTTCCTAGCGCGGACAGTAAGCAATCCCGCCACGTTCGAGAGGAGAACGAGCCATCACCGCGAAGGCGCCGTTAACTGGCCAATGATTCCGCTAGCGAACGCAGTTCCTCTGCTGTGATGCTCCCCGATTCAAGATGGTTCCTGGCAACCTGATTCACGAGGCGCCGTGTCGCTTCATTAAAGGGTGTCGGGATACCGCAGGTTCGCCCGAGAAGCACAACCTCACCGTTGAGATAGTCGGCTTCTACTGAGCCGGTACCGCGACTGACACTTTGTCACGTCGACCCTCCACCACGTCCGGGAGCGCCAACAAAGTGAAGATCCATCTCTGCTCGACGCTTTTGAGTCTCGACGTCACTGGCATACGGAATACCGGCGGCCTCAAGGACGGCACGCCCTTCTACAAGGAGATGCTCGCGAATATCAGGCGCACTGCGAGCCGCTGTCGGTCCGAGGACGGCGTCAACGGAATTCGTCAGGTTCGAAAGCAGTTTGGCGTGCTTCCAGCGCATGATGTCAGTACGCACGATCGAGTCGATGGAGGCGCTTTTGAAATCGCCTGCGATCTCTTCCAACAAGGTGTCCGCTCCGGAGGGATAGCGCCCCAGATCGATACATCCGGCCGTTGGCGTTGTCGCGCACTCCACCTCTCCTGGATTGAGGAACACCGCAGGCAGAAAGACGTAGCCACCGTACACCCGCTCGAAGCCGCGCGATGCCAAACGCTCGTTCTCCACACCGTTCTGGATGCAAAGGACCGGCAGGTCGGTTGCGCCAGCCTCCTCCATGTGTTGAAGAGCCAGTTCCGTGTCCTGAGTCTTCATCGCCATCAGAACCACGTCACCGTTGCCGAGACCGACTTCTCCAGGTCCGGCGAAACATGGAATGGGCAGGTTGAACTCACCCTCCGGGAGCTTGGCAAGGAGGCCGTCAGCCTTCATGGCTCGTAGATGGTCGCCGCGAGCGATGAGCGCTACCTCATGCCTGGCTCGGAAGAGCCTGGCACCAAGCACTCCCCCGATAGCTCCCGCACCGTAGATTACGTATCGCATGTTTGAAGACTGCCTCGGATGGACTCCAGCGGTGAGGCTGGGGTCACTCAGGCTTCGCCGAACCCCGGGCCCATGCGAACGATCTGCGGAACCTGCTTGTTCTCCTCGCTATCGCCTGCGAAGTCTGAGCCGTCGGGAAAAGCTCGCGTGATCTGACCGTACTTGCCGCCCACACGAAGCATTACGAGATTCTCACTACCGGTGCTCGTAAACCAGTAGTTCGCGCCTTGTGGCAACATGACGCCCTCGTACCTGCGCACGATGTGCACGTTGTCATCCGTTTCGATGTGAAAAGTAGCCTCACCCTCAAGGATCACGAAGACGTGGTCCTCGTTTCGATGGTGATGCATGGCGTTCTCGCCACCCGCCGCATAGACCATGCCAACCACGCTCAACAAGTCGGTCTTTGCCACATTCTTGCGACTTCGACCCTGATCGAGGTACGGAGTCCTGAGATCGAAGAATTGTGGTTGTTGAAGCGCTGACTCGGCTGCAGTCATCATTTGACCCTCTATCGTTCTCTGGTATCCACTACCCGGAATGCTCGTAACCTCGGAATGGACACGAATGGGCAATGTTGGAACATCAGCGCTGCTGCGGCGGTCGGCGGCCTACCCCACCACGATTGCGTGCACGTTCGCCCCACTCCTTGTAGGCAATCTCGGCCGTAGGAGTCTTCAGGGGTGCGTCATCCGGTTCCGGTGAGGGATTGAAGGCGTCCTCAAACGTACGTGTCTCTGCTTTGGCCATGTGATAGGACGCCACTGGCAGAACGGTCGAACGGTCTGGGCCCTCTTCGTAGAGGTCTAGCAAGCGCTCCTGCTCTTGAGCGTCCTCGAAGGAGCGAGCCCACAAAACCTCGTTGCGCTGACGGTTAACCCAACAACCGACGATATTGATCCCGGCCTTGGCATGGTTGGGGGCTATCTGCTTGTTCCAAATCTCAAGGTAACTATCCATCATGCCGCGATTAATCGTGTAGGTGCGAAATTCAACAATCATTGCTCGACTCCCAGACTATGACGAGTAGCGTAGACCGCCAATCGCCCCCTTACTTGCTCAAGCAAGCTGTCCATGCGCGAGACGGCGGTGTGCCCTATCGCGCACGAAATAATGCTGCCCGCGAAAGACTCGGCCCGATTTGGACGTTGATTCTTGGGCAGTCCTTGCATCATTTGCATATATAGTGCATATGGTGCTTAGAGTCTGCACTATATGAATGCATCTTGTCCTTGTCAACACAGCATGCGATGGTTGAGCGAGAAAATGTCGATGAGAAATGAGACTTAGATGCCGGCCACGGTAGCCAAAGCCATAGAGGTCTTGAACGTAGTGGCCAGCGAGCCGGATGGTGTGACGATTTCTCAACTGGCAGCGCGGCTGCAGATGACGAATACTTCTGCGTCACGCATGATCCGGACCCTACGAGATGCCGGCGTCATCCGGCGCGACGAGGGCAGCGGGCGACTCTATCCAGGGCTACGCTTGTGGGCACTTGGCGCCACCGCGGTTAAGCAGCTGACGTTCCGGCGAGTGGCCCTGCCGGCGCTCGCAGCCGCATTGCCAAAGCTCAATCGTTCCGCGAACATCGGCGTGGCGCAGCCTTCATCGGTGCTATATCTCGAGACGCTGGACCTGGTAGCCGGCTTCGTTTCGTCTGTCCCGGCGGGCGTCGAGATGCCATACCACGCCACAACGATGGGTAAAGCAATCCTTGCTTTCCAGCCACAAGAGTTCGTCAGCGCGGTAATCCAAAGAGGACTTCCGTCGTTTACTGACCGTACGATCACAAACGCATCTGCTCTATCCAGCGAGCTTGAGGTCATACGTGACTGCGGCTTCGCACTGAATCAGGGCGAGTACCGCACGGACGGCTTCGCGGTCGCAGTGCCACTCCTCGGTGCCTCTGGCGTACCAGTGGCAGCGATCAGTGTTCCGGCGTCAAAGACGGAGATGGACCCCATTAGCGAAGTCGTGCAGTCGCTTGTTGCCTTGGGGCGCACCGTCTCTCTGCAACTAGGGTATGGCGAAGCTCTTAATGACTACTCGCTATAAAGGCGATCGTGCTCACGTTCAGCCCCTGGTGGCCAGCCTCGATCAGCTGATGTAAGGTGCCCGCGCCGCAGTCCACCAGCAGTAATGAATCGCCGAAGTCGATAACCTAAGCCGGCCCGCGCCGGCTCAGGCTATGTGCTGGCGATCCCGTGCCCAGCAGAGTCAGCTTCATCTCGCCCTCCCTATCAGTGTTGCTCAGGCGTTGGGGGTCAAAGACAGAAGCCGGTCGGCCGTGCCGCCAAGGACTGCGGCCTTTTCTGCATCGCTAATTGGCAGACCCTCAATGCGCTTGATATTCCTGGAGACGCTATCGGGCCCGCCGAATGGGTAGTCCGTGCCAAACATGATCTGCTTCAGCCCAACGGTCCGCACCGCGCAGTCCCAGAACGCTTCGTTCGCGGCAATCGAATCGTAGTAGAGCTCAGGTATGTACTCACGGACCGGCCTCCCGCCTTTGACCTGGGCAGGCCGTCTTCCTGCCACACGGTCGACACCGGCAAGCAGGAACGTCCCCAGGTGAGGGACGATGAACTTCATCCCTTTGTTCTCTTCGAACACACCCTTGTGGGCAAGGCGTAGCACGGCAATCGTGCTATCCATGAGGAACCCGGCGGATACCCACATCTCGTGCTCGTACATCTCCTCAATACCCGGCGGGATAGCGGGATGAAGGAACACAGTCTGGTTCCGCCGGCCCAACTCCGGGTAGATTGGCAAGATGCGCTCGTCATCGAGATGGGCCTTCGCATGCAGCGCATTGGCGCCAAGGCCGATACCGTGAAGCCCAAGTTCGCCAAGGGCTCGGTCGAGTTCTTTCAGCGATGCACCCGTGTGTGGCAGCGGCAATGACGCGAACGCCTTGAACCGCTTCGGGTATCGCGCACAGATCTCCGCCAGGGAGTCATTCGTGATCTTCGCGGCCTCCACCGCGTCCTTCTCTTCGGCAAAGTAGGACATCGGCGCAGAGAGCGAGAGGACTTCCGTCTCGACGCCGGCAGCGTCCATGTCCTCGATGTGAGCCTCTACATCCCACATACGCCTGTTCGGTACCATGCGCTCTTCGAGCAAAAAGGCAACTGCCCGGGCCCACACCGAGTTGTCGTTGGCGACGACTCGGGCTAAGAGGTCCAGGTAAGCCTTCGGGTACAGATGAGCATGAACGTCGACAACTCTCATATCGTTGCTCCTATACGCTCTTATTGCTTGAGGCTTTTGCTGATTCTAGTCCGGTCATGACCTGCGGGGATGCAAAGTCATAACAAGGCTCATGAAAATCCAACTGGTTAAACTGGTTCGGGCAGACCGCTGCAGGACTCTGCACTTGGGGAGACACCGATGAATGTCTCCCCAGAAGCAGGCATCAGGCGAATGCGAATTCCGGCTCCAGACCGAAGGCCCATCGTGCGTAAGCTGGTCCACGGGTGTCCCAGTTGCCGGAATGAGTGGCGATGGCATGAATGTCCCGGCCGGCGCGATGGATCGGGTTGTTAACATCGATTCCGTGGGCGCCCACCGAAGTCAGCAGCCGGTCCACGGCCTGCACGCAGAGCTTCGTGGCATAGCCCAGATCGCGCTCCCATCGTGCCAGCTGCTCGGCGGTCATCTCGCGTTCAGCCCGGCCAGTCCGCGCCACCTCGTTCATGTCGGCGCGCATCAGGGCCAGTGCCGCGTCCACCTCCGCCGAAGATTCGGCCAGACGCGCTTGACGGCCAGCCGTCGCGCGCCCCGGCCTCGCGCTGACCTGCGAGACGAACTCCTCGACAGCACCGCGGGCGACGCCGAGGGCTGGGCAGGAGACGTTAAGGAAAAAAAACGGTGCAAACGGGATCTTGAAAATGTAGGAGGAATGGAGATAAGCGCCAGGTCTCGACCCCATCGGCGTGGACCACTCGTCCGGGACGAAGGCGCCATTGACCTCAACGTCCTTGCTGCCTGTCCCCGCCAACCCCATCGGATGCCACGAGTCGTGATCGATGCCGAAGTCCTTTTTGTTGACCAGGCACCACGGACTGCGCTTCTCCTCGCCTTCCATGGGTCCGGCAAACAGGATCCATTCGGCGTGATCGCAACCGCTGGAGAATTGCCATCTCCCGTTGAGCCGATATCCGCCCTCAACCTGCTTGACCCGCCCCGTGGAAGCGGAGACAGCGGTCGTGATGAGCGTGTCCGGCCCCGCGCTCCAGACGGCCTCCTGTGCACGCTCAGGCATCATGCCGAGAAGCCATGGATGACAGGCAACGACCGACTGCACCCAGGCGCTGGAGCCGCAGCCGCGCCCGATCTGGTTGCAGAGCTCGACCTGCGTCAGGCCATAGTCCAGCGCGAAGCCACCGTACCGTTCCGGCACAAAGACGCGAAAGAATCCGGCGTCACGAAACTCTTCGATGGTCTCAGCCGATACACGGCCATCGGCCTCGGTCTTGGCCGCCCGTTCCTTGAGTACTGGGACCATGGCCTCAGCGCGGCTAGCAAGTTCTTCTATTGAAGGTGTGCTCACTTGGTTCCCTACCTCTGTTATCTAAGGCCAGTGCGTTTCCACGCAGGACAGGCTGCCACAAGGAGCGAGGGTCGCCCGAGGCGACTGTCTGAGCTACGACCAGAGCCTTTCAGTAGCCAGGCGCGCACCCTCGGCCAGGGAAGAGAACTTGGCCCAGACCACGGAGGGATGAATATCGGGTTGCCCGCCTCCACCAGCCGAGAACCCACAATCAGCACCAGCGATGACGTTCTCGCGACCAACGATTGCAGCGTAGCGCTGGATGCGTTCCGCCACCAACTCCGGATGCTCGACCAGGTTGGTGGTATGCGAGATCACGCCTGGGATCAGGACCTGGCCGTCACGAAGCTTGACGTTCTCCCAGAGATGATATTCGTGCTCGTGCCTGGGGTTAGAGGCTTCGAATGAATACGCGCCCGCGTTTACGGAGAGAAGTGCATCCAGCACGTTCTTGAGTTCCATGTCATAGACACGCGGGCCGATGTCGATGCCGTAGCAGGTGTGAAATCGTACTCGGTCCTGAGGAATGTCACGCAGGGAGTAGTTCGTGATTTCGGCGGAGTGGAGCGCCCAGACATGCGCTTCTTCGATGCTCTTTTCCGGGTGCATTGTCCAGTACATGAGCATTCGTGGCTCATCAACCTGCAGGGTCAGCCCTGCGTCGATTATCGCCCGGTACTCTTCGTGCATGGCATCGGCCAGGGCCTGGTGATACTCTTCGTCGGTCTTGTAAAACTCGTTCGGCCTGGTCGCGGCGATGTACGCGGCGCCGAGAGACGGCATGAAGAGCTCTTCATACGGGACCCCCTTCGCGGCATCCTTGAGGCGCTGAATGTCCCGCACCACCGCGTCGTAGCCCTTGTACTTCACAGGTCCCACGCAGGTCACTACGCCGCCAAAACCGCCGCCCGCCGTGCCTCCGCCAGCAGGAGCACCCTGGGGAACGTTGCGCGTGTAGAACTCCGGAAAGGCCGCCGCTTCGCGGGTGCCAGCCCAGGGCCCCCGGCCCGCGACGCTGGAGGGACGTAGGTCGAACCCTTCCATGCGCGAATTGACGTAGCCGTTGAAGCTCAGCTTGCCCTGCTCGCCATCGTCGATGATGTCGATTCCGGCCTCTGCCTGCTTCTTCACCACGTCAAGCACGGCCTCGTCGATGCTACGATCGAGTCCGGCCCCGTCGTGCTCCCCTCCTGATTCGCGGAGCCTGATCATGGCTGAGAGCTCTTGGCTTCTCGCCAGGCTTCCGACATGCGTCGTTAGGACGCGGTTAATGCTGGTCTTCACTTTATTTCCCTAACTAGTTTGGACTGTAGTTGCTGCCAACATGCTTGGGCCCGCTCTTATGCGAGAGGCGGCTTGCTGGGGTCCATGAACCAACGCGAGTAGTTTTCCGAGGTAGACGCGAACACGTTGACGTTGCGCATCACAGGCCAGTAAGCGGAGAACAAGGTGGCGGAAACCATCCTTGGGAAGAACTGCTTTTCTGCTTCGTAGCGTTGAATTTCCCAGGTCAGTTCCTTGCGCTTCTCCCTATCAAATTCTCTCAACGATTTGTTGATCAGGTCCTCCATGATGCTGTCGGTGATCCCCACCTGACCGCCGGATGGATGGTAGAAGGAGTAGAGGTATACCGTCGGGTCCTGGGGCTGGTTGGCGTAGTAATGGGCAATGCCGTCAAACTCGCCTTTGCCTGCCTGGAAGTTAGGGATGAAGTCTGACACGCGTTCGTGCGCCTCGAACTCGCCCTTGAATAGCCCGGTGTCGTTGGCCATGCCGGCGACGATCTCGTTGAGATACTCCCACTGGGGGTTAATCCCCGGACTTGGGTGGTGTATCTTCATCGACACGCCATCTGGGAATCCTGCAGCGTCCAGGAGTTTGTGTGCTTCCTCCACATTGAGTTGAAGGTACTTGGCATTCGGACCGAACTCAGCTTCATCCCTCGCGTTGAGGAACCACCCGTCCCAGTGATTGCCCTGAATCCCGCTTTCATAGGCGGCCTTAACCGGGAAGCCCTCAGCCTCGAATGTTGAGACGTTATAGAGTGTATCGAGGATGGCCTCACGATCCCAGGTCGCCACGTAAGCTTGGCGCAGCCGCTCGTCCACAAAGGGGCCCTGTTTCCCGAAGATGACGTGCCACAACTGGCTGTTCATCACCGGTGTCGGCGTAATCTGAATTTCCGGGAGGTCCTTCTTGGTAGGCAGCAAGTCTTCCTGGTTGATCCCGAAGTGGTAGATGTTCCCCGCCCGGAATTGAGCCAGTGCCGCCGCGTATTCGGACACGATCGGCAACTCCATCGAGTCCATGTACGGGCGACCTTCGTGTTGATAACCAGGGTTGGCCTTGAACACTGCCTTGATGGACGGCTGATATTCGTCCAGGTACCAGGGTCCAGTGCCGACAACGTTGCGTGACGGATCATAGTCACCGGCCGACTCCTTGGGCACCACGAATAGCCCGCCGAGGAAGTTCATGCCGAAGAGGCTGAGCGCCGGTGCGTAGGGAAAGGCGAGGTCGACGCGGACTGTGCTCGCGTCGATGGCCGTCGCAGAGAGGATCGGGGCGTTCGGGGCAACGGAGTTGTGAAACTCACCACGCCGGTTGCTCACGGAGGCGTGGCGTTCAATTGTGACGACGACGTCCTCGGCATCGACGGGACGGCTGTCGACAGGCGAGAGCGGCGGCCACTTGGCGATATCACTGATCTTGAACGTAATTGAAAGATTGTCCGGCGACATCTCCCAGGATTGAGCGATGTCGCCTTCCATTTCGCCGCCAGGTGCGCTTAGCACGCCTTCGACTTCCTTGAGAATGCCGGAATAGGCGCGATATGTGGTCTGCGAGTTGCCGCCCAGGGTCTGCGGTTCAAATGCCGGAAAATCCCCGGTCAGGTAGTGCCTGAAAGTCCCGCCTTTGAGAGCCTTCGCGGATTCGTCACTGGCCGGCGACAAGAGGCCAGATGGACCAGAAGCACCGGTCGCACCCGTTGTGCCAGTCGCACCCGTTGCGCCCGTGGCACCCGTCGAGGGTGCGCGGGTGGGAGACGCCCCTGTGGCACCCGTCGAGCCACCAGTTGTGCCTGTAGCCCCGGTAGAACCGCCGGTGCTATCGTCATCGTCACCCCCGCAGGCGACGAGGAGTACAGCTCCCATCCCGATTGAGCCGAGGCCTGCGAGCGAACGTCGCCGAGTGAGCCGCTGATTTGCGATGCGCTGCCAGTAGTTCATCTTAACCTCCATTATTCTAATCACGAATTAATGCTCCATCATTAGATGTGCAAGCATTAAATGAGTTGGGTAAGTATTAGCGGATTCTCCCCGAATGACAAATGCTTTTTGGCCATGGAAAGCATCAATGACATTCATGGTTCTGGGCGAGAAATAAAGGGGAGTACAATCACGACGTGATCGATAACGAGGATGTTCATGAATTACTCGGGTCGCCTGATGAGATCGCGCTGAAGTACAAATCCGTCTGTGAATGGGCGGACCTGCCCGCTCTGGAAGTCAACCTCTGGCTACTGGAGGCTTACAGAGTCCTGGTCGCGGGTGTTCAGAGAGTTCTTGGTTCGGTGGAAGCCGGAATGACGTCACCGCGGTTTCATGCCCTGCGAGACCTTTACCTGACCCCTGGCCACCGGCTCATGCAGGCAGATATTCAGCGCAGAGGTAAGACCACTTCGGGCAGCGTGACTCGGCTAATGGACGCCCTCGAGCAGGAGGGGTTGGTTGTGCGTCTGCCCAACATCTCAGATCGTCGGACGACATACGTTGAGCTCACGGAGAAGGGGTTGGAGGTCTGCGGCCGGCTGATCCCCGCCGTCGCAAGCTACTCAATGGCCATCTGTGAGGGACTCGACATGCCGTCTCGGAAGGCGTTCGTAGGCCTGCTGAAGGCTCTGAGCGATGGCGCCGAGCAGGCAATGACCAATAGCGCCACTCAACCACAGAAGTAACGGACATGCAGCGATACTCCTAGCGCTGCCAAGTCCACCCGCGCGCTCGCAGGCTACCAGCCAATCGCCTCGTCTAATCAGCTCAAGCCCATCTACGCGCTCCGGTTGACGACGAAGAATTCGCCGCGCCGGAGGAAGTCGGTCACAAGCTCCACCCATCGGTCGGTCGCCGAAATTGGCAGTTCGTGGGCGGCCGCGAAGATCAGCATGCGAATGGCCTGCGGGATGTGCTTCTGGTAGATCCCGGAGCCCTCCGGTGACACAAGCTGATCCTCTGTGCCCCACAGGACCAGCACAGGCGCCTCAATCTCGCCAAGCCGTCCCAGTAGCTCCTCGCCCGGGCTCGCGAACTGCCTCATGTTGAAGCCGGCGTTGGTGCGGATCCGCTCCTGCTCCTCCGCAGAGGGAGGCTCGGTCCAGGCGGGCGAGTCGCCGTACAGGATCTTGTCGAGCTCTCCGGGCGATCGCCGCTGCGACCCCGAAGGCGCGTGTCCGAAAGCGGACGGTGCCGAGAGCACGAGTGTGGCAACCAGATCGGGACGCAGGATGGCGAGCCAAAGGCCAACGGCTCCACCGGCCGACTGTGCGACGACGTGCACCGGTTTGCCGGACGCGGCCTTCTCAATGAAGGCGCCTATTGCGTTTGCGGCGTCCGCTAGGGTCTCGAAACGACCGAGCGGCGACTCATCGAAGCCTGGTCGTGAGGGCACCAGGACGTGAAAGTTCTGTGCCAGGTCCTCGACAAACGTTGCTCCCTCGGGAGGACGGCCGCCGGCGCCGTGCAGGTAGACGAGAGTTTCGCCCTCACCAGCCTCCAGGTAGACGATACTACCTCCTTCGATATCGAGCGTCTTCTTTGCAATGGATGTCATCTAGAGGTCCTTCAGGGCCGGGGCGACTTCCCGGGCAAACAGCGTCATGGCCTCGTGCTTGGCTTCGGTCGAGCCCCTTGGTGCGGCGAAGGACACTTCGACGATGCCGCAGCCGATCTCCTCCCGCAAGCGTGCGACCTGCTCTATGACGGTGCTCGGCCCGCCGCAGAGCAGGGTGCCCAGCTCAACGGCCTCTTCCGGACCTTGTGGCGCGCCTTCACCCAGGTTCTGGAAACGACGGGTCAGTACAGCGTCGCGCTGGCCGAAGAAGCCGGAAGCCGCGACGAGGCGATTCGCGTTCGTTATCCCCCCTCCAACGCTGGCGCCACCTCTGCCTGCCGCTTGCTGACTCAAATCCGCGAAGGCTTTCTTGTCGGTCTCCGCGACATGGACGTTGAGCCGGTACAGGATGTCTTCTGGCTTCGCCTGCCAGCCATATTCCTCCGCCTTGTCTCGATAAAAGCGCGCCGCTTCGGTGGCCAGGGGCAGGTTCGTGAACGCGAGCCCAAGCGCGACCCGCTTGCGTGCCGCGAACTCCCCGGAGTCCTTGCTGGAACCGGACGAGATTATCGGCGGTGCTGGTTGCTGGATTGGCCTCGGCCAAATCGAAACGTTGCGGAACTGGTAGTATTTGCCTTCCCATCCGAAGGGCTGTGTGTCCGTCCATGCCCGATAGATCAGGTCCCAGGCCTCTTCGAAGCGCGAACGTGACTCCTCTGGGTCCACGTTGTAGACCAGGTACTCATACGGAGCCCCCCGTAGAAGCGCGACAGTGACGCGTCCGCCCGTGAGGTTGTCTAGCATCGCGATCTCTTCCGCGACCCTCACCGGATTGTTCAGCGGCAGCAGAGGCCCAAGGATGGCGAGCCTGGCCCGCTTCACGTGCTGACTGAGGGCGGCGGCCAGCACGTTAATGCTGGGAGCTAGTGAGTTGGGCGAGTAATGGTGCTCGGCAAGCGAAACCCAATCGAAGCCAAGCTCGTCCGCAAGCTCATAGTCGGCAAAGCACGCGTCGCGCGCTCGCAGTGCCTGCTCAGGTTCGAAGTACTCGTTCGGGACCGGCCAGCTGGAAACGGGCTCTCGGAGCCGGCCGTAAGACATCGAGCCGAAAAAACAGAACTTCATTGCGCCTCCTTCAGCTCGTCTATTCCAGCGTCACTAGCTTTCGCGGGAGTCTATGGCGACGCCATTCATTAGTAAAATCATTTCGCAGGATGCTAGACATCAGATTGGCGCATGATTAGCACACATTGCCAGCAACCTTTAGAGGTAGGCCGGGCGCTCTTGAATCCCCGGACGTGCCCCTCCACTCAAGTCGATGGCGAGCGGGTCGCTGGGCGGCGTCACTTCCCTGAAGCGAGGGATGACTTCTCTAACGAAAAGATCGAGAGACCGTTCGGTCACGGCAATTCTGTCGGGCTCGTAGAGGCCGTTGTTGAAAGAGACCATGACATTGCCAATCCCGGCCGCTGCGTATTGCTCGATCTTTGCTGCGATGGTGTCTGGATTGCCCCACAGGCAGAAGCGATTGTAGTAAGCCTCGGAGTTTGCCGGTGGCCTTACGCGCACCGCCTCCTGCGAAACGTTGCTGATGGCCTCTGCCTGACGGACAAACGGCCACTGCCTCTGCAGGAATCGTTCGTGACCATTCATGGTCAGCAGCATGTCATCGAAGGCCTGCTCGTCAGTGTCGGCGACAAATAGACCCTGGTGGGTCACCGTGGTCCAGTCCATGCAGTGGTCGATGACGTCCTGGGGATGGTTAGCGGCCGCCAGAGCCTGGCGATAGCTCCAGAGCTGCGGCCAGCCATCGCGACCGAGTCCACCGACGAAGACCGGCCAGCCGTTTCGGGCGGCGCGCTCGATACTGGCCTCGCGGCCAGCCACACCCATCAAGTGCGGTCGGGACTTCCGATGCGGACCGGGCACCACACGTTCCAAGACGTCCCCTTTGTAGTAGGGCGTCTCGAAGTGGACGACCGGATCTTCGATCTTCTTGTCCCAGAGGGCCTGGGCGATATCGATCGCTTCCTGATTCATCTTGGCGACCTGATAGTCGTAATTGTTTCCGAAACCCACTGCCTCCTCAGCGTGGATGCCGCTACCCAGCCCGAAGAGGACCTTGCCCTTCGTCAAATGGTCCAGGAGGTTCATCTGTTCGACCATCCGGACGGGATGATGGAGGGGCGTGACGATGACCGAGAAGCCCAGCCAGGCTTGCTTGAGCAGGGGCGCGAGATAGGCACCGATGACAAATGGGCTGCTTCCGGGAGGACAATAGCCATGAAAGTGATGCTCGGGGAAGAAGATTGCTGAAAATCCCAATTCGTCCGCCTGGACAGATTGGTCGATGATGGCATCGATGATCGCCTCGTCTTCCTGCTCGTTCCACGAGCGCGGGAAGTGCACGACTGAGAACTTCAAGACTTGACCTCTGAATTCCTTCTAACTTCGCCGTCCGCGAGAACAAGCCCACCACGGACGGCCCCGGCCTTCTGGTGCTCGTTCTGGAGATCAGGAGGAAGAATTCCCTTCCGGACTTCCGCACCCTTCAGGTCCAGCGCGATGCCGGCACCGTCTTCGGTCCCGTTATCCAGCGACGCGCCGCGCCAGTTGAGGCCGCCATCAATCCTGGAGTCCGCAAAGCTGACCTTGCCTTCTGCAATCAACGCGCCGAGAGAGACGTCGCCGCCAACCTGGACCCCGCGCGCGTTTATGGCGTAGGCAAGACCGTCCGGTGATTTGTTGTGAATCTCGCCGCGGATGCTGACGCCGCGCGCTATCCGGGCGTAGCTCATCCCGATAGCGCCGTACAACTCGATGGGGCCAATTCCCAGGTTCCCGCCGATGTCCGCCTGATCGAGGTGGAGCACCACCGTCTGATTCATTACCCGGCCGCCCCAGTCGTACAGTTCGTCTGCCTTCTCCATGACGTTCCTGTACTCCACGCCGATGGAAAGCCGCTCGCGAATTCGAGCGCCTTGAAACCACACGCGTCCCTTGGCGTGAAAACCAAAGACCAGGCCTACGAAGCCGTCGATGATGGCAGCGTGGGCGTGCAGGGCATCTCCGGGGTGGTAGATGTCGCCTTCGCCGGCAATGACGTCGGCGCCTCTGAGCCAGAGAGAGCCCTTGATGTGGGTGTCATCCAGCGAGATCCCGCCGTCGGCAATGAACATCTTCTCGCGCGGCGGATTGGGGCCACTTACCACGGCGTTGAGGACCACGTTGCCCTGGATGTCAGCCTCGGAGAGCCGAAGCGCATAGTTGTGCTCCCACGCCAGGACGTCCTCCTTCGGCCGGGACGGTGGCGACTTGAGATGAGCACCGCAGCCGTCGACGCCGCCGCGGATCGTCGTGCGACCCGCGTCTATCCAGCCTTCTTCGTCAAAGGGGCGTGCATTGCCGAAGTCCAGTCCTGCCGTGATAGTGGCACCGCGGGCGACAAGGTGGCGAAACCGGCTCCCGTTTATCGAAAGACGCCCCAGCTGCGCGCCGCTCACGTCCAGCTTTTCGCGGCAATTCGCAGTCTTCGAGAACGAGTGCGGGGAGCGTCGCAAAGGTCAGGTCAACGGCACCTTCCACCCGGACCCCGCGGATACGGATGCCGCGGGGAGGCGATTTTAGCGCCAGGTCCTCAAGGAACTCAGCCTGGATGACCGGCCTGGCTCCACCTTCGTATTCGAACCGAGCTACGCGCCCGTGAGCGACACGGTCTGCGATGGTCCTTTCAGTTTCCTCACGTGAGGCACTGAGCGTGCCGTCTGCCACTAGCTTCCTCCGTTTTCAGACTGGGTTTGCCGGATCGTGGGGCGCCTTCCTCATCGCTGGTGGGGCTTGAAGGCCAATCTCTTCCGCGAAGCGGCGCATCGCCGCCAGGTGCTCAGCCAGGCTGAGTGGCTGACGACTGGTTGTAGCCGTGATCTGCGTGGCCCCCTGGTCTAGCCAGGATTGCAGCCTGCGGTTCCACTCGTCGGGGTCGCCTTGAGCGAGACCCACGGAGCCGACTAGCCCGAAGGTGGAGGGGTCTCGACCTTCAGCCGCCAGGTACGTGCGCAAGCGGGCAAGCGGCTCCGCGATTGCGTCCAAGCCGGCGGTGCGTGCGGCGTTTGGCGGTTGCTGGGGAATCCAGCCGTCCGCCAGTCGCGCGACTCGCCTGAGAGCGGCATCCGCATAGCCGGCCATCCAGATGGGTATCGGGCGCTGCACGGGTAGCGGGTTGATGCCTGCGTCTTCAAATCGATGCCAGCGGCCCTCGAATGTGACGCTCTCCTGCGTCCATAGGGCTCGCAGAAGCTCTATCTGCTCGTCCATGCGATGGCCCCGATTGTGGAAATCCTCATTGAGTGCCTGGTACTCCAGCTCATTCCAGCCCACCGAAAGGTGAAGACGCAGGCGTCCGCCGCTGAGCACGTCAAGCCCGGCGGCCTGTTTGGCCACAAGCACGGTCTGCCGCTGCGGAAGCACCATGATTCCGCAAATCAGGCCCGTGCTTGAGGTCACGGCCGCCAGGTGGGAGAGCAGTATCAGGGGGTCGATGACGGGCGGCCGCTGTCTTCCAGGCCGGGCGCCCAATCACGTGATCGCCCGTGCTTATGTGCGCGAAACCCAGCCCTTCGGCCGTCTGCGCGAACTCGCGTATCGCATGTGCATCGTTGCCGAGCCCATCTCGGGGAAATGTCACGCCAATCTGGCAATCGAGCATCGCGTAGCGCCTCGCTGATTGACTATCATTCAACTATCTAAGAGCGCTTCGTACGTTAAACTTTGATATTGCAGGCTGTCAAGGCTCACGGCATGGATGATGCGCGCGTCCGACGCATTAGCCCTCACTGCATCATTTATCGCCCGAATGGCTGGCATGAAATTACGCTAAGATTAGTTGAACTGAGCGAGAAAACAGGAGAAGTTCCGGCCACATGGAGCAAAAGCCTAGGCGGGGCCAGCCCCCGACGTACCACAGCAAATACCCTTCATACGATGCCGAAGCGCTCGAACTGAATCGACTGCTCCGCGCCACTTATCAGTCTTTGATTAGATTCGTTTCAGCGTTGTCTGGCCTCGGCAGGCTTTGGTGGCAACTATTCGAGATATCTGATCCTTCGTAGTCTGGCATTCGCTGAAGGAGGCAACCTCGCTCAGAGCGAGATCAGCCGTCAACTAGGCGTAACCTCTGGAAATCTCAGCAGGTTACTGGACGGTCTCGAGCAAGAGGGACTGATCACGCGGACGGTCAACGGCCTGGACCGGCGAGCTACGAATATTCAGTTGACCCCCGCCGGCCAGGCGATTCTGCACAAGGTGGTGCCGCCTGTAGTGGAGCTGGCGACCTTGCTCTGTGAAGGATTCTCCGCGGATGAGAAGGCCGGCTTCCGTGAGTTTCTCGAGCGGTTCAAGGGGAACGCGGACAGCATCTATGCCGTGAAGTCGGAGTCCTGGTACGGGGACCCCACGCCATAGTTGCCGGCTAGCGCAATGGTGAAAAGTCTACTGGCTGCAGCACCCAGTTCTCACGCGATTCAATAATCGGACCGCCCTGCTCCGAGTTCGTAACCATGCTTGCCTGTTCAGGGTCGGCAGCGAAGGCGGTGGTCGCCGCGCGCATCGCCTCAACGCTCTCATAGGCCGCCAAGAACACCACCTGGTCCTTGTGCTCATCATCCACGCATGTCCACAAGCCGACGACCTGCGCTCCGTGCTTTTCTAGCAGGCGGCAGGTGAAATCTCGGAAGCGTTCGATGTGGGCATCCACCCTTCCTGGGTGGTCCTTGAAGGTTCGTAGCTGGTAGATCATCTCATTTCCCTCCGGATCGGTTTAGTGCTCAGCAAGACCTGCCTCAACGACGAATGGCGGATATCGATTCGACCGGCCTCACGCGGACTCGCGCATGACTAGCGCCATTCTCCGTTAGGCGAGTCTCGATCCATTGCTTGACAGCCCATCGGGCACCTGATAGCTTCCCACGCACATAGTTGCGCAATAGTTTATACGTAGTTTACATGTAGCTATTGAATTGATGTAGCTATTGAGGAGCGGGAGGGTAAGCACCTCGATTCGGTGATCTTCGAGTTGTCCCCAGGGTCGTGCAGTGGCCGGGCAGCAACAACATGAGAGATTGAATGTAAGGAGAGAGGCAATGAACTACTGGGACAAGGTTCTTCACAGGCGGATCGCTCGAAGACGGGCACTTCTAACGACGGGGAGTGCAGGTCTCGGGGCTGCATTCCTTGCCGCCTGCGGTGACGACGACGACGATGCTGCCGGATCACCCACCTCATCTCCGGCTACCAACACTCCAGCCAGTTCTTCCGCCACCGGCGCCTCCACGCCCTCCGCCAGCCCGGCTAGCTCCGGCTCGACCGGGGCCGCCACGGGCGCAGGAGGACTCCGAGCCGGAAAGCCCACCGACGAAACGGCGAAGGCGATCCCTGGCGGCACCTTCAAGTGGATTGCCTTGCGCGACCCCAATGGCAACTTCGAACCGCACACCTCGGGCGGCGGCAGCTTCTCCGTAGTCCAGTACACCTACAACACGCTCTTTAGGGTCGTGCCCGGGCTCCTCGACTTTCCTGATGGCGAAGTCGTCGGCGATCTGGCCGAGTCCTTCGAGATGTCTCCGGACAAGCTCACCCTGACCCTCAAGGTCAATCACAATGCCCACTTCGCGCCGGTCGATCCCGTGAACGGCCGGGCCCTGGACGCCCAGGACATCATGTTCTCCTGGAACCGATTCTCCGAACTGAGTCCCCGGCGTGGCCTTTACCTGAATGACGTCGCGCCAACCGCGCCCATCGCTTCCATGGAAGCGCCCGATGACAGCACGGTTGTCATTCATCTGGCCAAGCCCTACGCGATTATCTATTCGCTCCTCACGGGCCAGTTTGCCGGTGACCTGTATATCGGCCCGAAGGAAGCCGCGGACACCGACAAGCTCGACCTGGCACACACCGCGCTGGGCACCGGCGCATTCTACGTATCCGAACATCGGCCGAGTATCGGGTTCACATACAAGAAGAACCCCGCTTTCCACGGTGGGGACAAAACCCCGTTCGTCGACCAGATCGACATGCCGGTCATCCAGGAATATGCAGCCGCGATGGCGCAATTCAGAGCTGGTGAGGTTTACCAGTACGGTGTGAACCAGGAAGACATCTTCCAGACCCTGGAGGACGTGCCGGATCTCGTGTTGAACGAAGCGAAGACAACAGCGAGCTCGTTCAGGTTGATCTTCGGCGTCGCACCCACATCCGTCTTCCATGACGAGCGCGTGCGACAGGCATGGATGCTCACACACGATCGTGATCTTTGGCTCGATGCTTTCAACAACGTCGACTCCTTCGAATCAAAGGGCCTCAACGTGGAGCGAGCCTGGGAATGTGCTGTTCAGTATGACACCTGGAAGGGCTGGTACCTGGATCCACAGAGTTCGGAATTTGGGCCAAGCAGCAAGTTCTTCAAGCAAGACGTCGCAGAGGCAAAGAAGCTGCTGGACGCTGCTGGCTTCCCGGAAGGTGTCACAACGAAGGTGAATGAGATCAAGTCAGGTTCGGACTTCGGGTCGCCATCTTACTTTCGTGGGTTGGAGCTTTCATTGGCGATGGTTGACGACAGCGGGCTCTTCAAATATGAACGCGTTCAGCATGCATACCGAAATGAATTCCTCCCCCAATTCGTCTTGCAGACCCAGGGCATGTGGGACGACATGGCATATATGATCGCTGGATTCCAGGGTGATCCCGTCACCATTGCTCATACGTTCTATCACCCTGATGGTCAATTTTCAGAGGGTACAGATGACGAAATTGCGGGATTCATCGAGTCAGCGCAAAGCGAGTTCGATGGTGAGAAGCGGAAGGCATTGATGCTTGACCTTCAGCGGCACGAGGGGAAGACAGTCTTCTTCCCCCGAATGGCAAGTTCGACGGGATTTGAACTGCACTGGCCAATCTTGAGGAACTGGGGCACCTTCTTGAATGGCGATGGGCGCGAGCTTACGAAGCTCTTCCTTGACCCGAGTCAGGCACCTGGCGCGTAGGCATGAACTTGGCCCGCTCGTACGTGCCTGGGCTCTCGCCGGCTGCCGGAAGGGTAGACCCCTGCGATCGGGCTTGCTCAGAGTGCTGAGGGGCCGACGGGTTATTGAGAGGAGCCAGACGTGGAGATCGGGGTAAGTTTTCCCCAAAATGGAGTCGGCTCCGATCGCATAGCGCTGCGGGATTTCGTACAGGCAGCCGAAGGCCTCGGCTACGATTACCTGTTCTCGGGGGATCATGTCCTGGGAGAGGACCCTCAGTCCTTCAAGGGACGGCAAGGACCCTACACCGTCGACTTCATCTACCACGAGCCTTTTGTCCTCTTCGCATACCTGGCCTCGGTGACGACCCGCATTCGGTTCCACACCGGCGTCCTGATCTTGCCTCAGCGTCAAACGGCGCTCGTTGCGAAGCAAGCCGCCGAACTGGACTTTCTCTCAGACGGAAGGCTGCGATTGGGCGTGGGAGTTGGTTGGAACCAGCTGGAATACCAGGCCCTCAACGAGGAGTTCGGTAGCCGTGGCGATCGTATGCGAGAGCAGTTCGACTTGATGCGACAGCTGTGGACGCATGAGACCGTCACGTTCGATGGTCGATGGCACCAGGTGAATGCATCCGGGCTGAACCCCTTGCCCGTCCAGCGACCGATCCCCCTGTGGATCGGCGGCGAAGCAGAATCCGTCCTGAGGCGGACCGGCGAAATCGCAGACGGCTGGATCGTTGCCCTGCCGGCCAGCGTGCCCGCTACGCCTGAAGCCGTGGCTGGACCGTGGACGAAGGTCAGGGATTATGCCCTGGCCGCGGGCCGCGATCCCTCAAGCATCGGTCTTCAGGCAGGAGTTGGCCCTGTGCCAGACGCGACGCCGGAAGCTTTGTGTCGCCGCCTCGACGAGTGGAAGCATCTGGGCGCTACCAGCGTGACCTTTGGCACCAGGGGACTCCCCTCGGGCCTTGGGGTACACCTCGAGGCTATTTCGCGATTCAAGCATGCCATTCAGGGTTGGGGCGATTGAATCTCACGGGGCCGCTCAGGATCGAGAGGGTCAGATTGAAGTGCGCTGGGCTACGAACGGGTTGAGTCTGCCAAATGGAACCCTCACTTGCTCGTCGATGACCGCGTTCTTGAAGCCTAGAACCTCATGCGATAAGTGGTCAACGCCAAGAACTCTTTGAAGGAGAGCCGTGATGCTTAATATCGAAGACAATGAACTGCTCACGCGTTGTGGGCCCGGCACGCCCATGGGTAACCTTCTCCGCCAGTACTGGATTCCGGCCGTCCAGTCCGCCGAGCTGCCTCAACCTGACTGTCCGCCGATACGCATCCGTCTGCTTAACGAGAACTTGATTGCCTTCCGGGCCACATCCGGTAAGGTCGGCATTATCGATGACTATTGTCCTCACCGGGGCGCCTCGATGTTCTTCGGGCGCAACGAAGAGGAAGGCCTGCGCTGCGTTTATCACGGCTGGAAGTTCGACACGACGGGTCGCTGCACTGACATGCTCAACGAGCCGGTGGACAGCACCTTCCCGGAGAAGGTAAAGATTCCCGCCTACCCAACGCAGGAACGCGGCGGCATCATCTGGGCCTACATGGGTCCGCGTGAGACCCCACCGCCTCTGCCGGACCTGGAAGCCAACCTGATGGCCGGCGAAAGGCCGGTAGTGCGCACGACCCTCAACAACTACAACTGGGTGCAGGCGATCGAGAACAACATGGACACGGCCCACAACCCCATCCTGCACTTCGGCGCGGTCACCCCGGGAACAGCACTCGCTGCCGATTCCGGCTTCGATGAGGATATCGGCTACCTCGTCGCCAATCGCGCGCCGAGGTTTGAGGTGCGCGATACAGACTTCGGCTGCACATACGGCGCGCATCGGGACATAGGTGACGGCCAGAGCTACTGGCGGACCATGCATTGGCTGTTCCCCTTCTACACCATGTCGCCGGTTCCAAAGCTGGGAGCTTCCGCGTTCTTCGGCGCGACCGTGCCCGTGGATGACACGCACTGCATGGGGTGGTCGATGGTCCGCATGGACTCTGGCTTTGTGCCGCCGTTCCCTCCCCAGGCCGGCAACCGGCTCAGCCCGCTACCAAACACGTCGGATTGGCTGGGACGCTTCCGCAATCCCCTCTGGGACATGCCGGAGCGCGACTTCGACATCGACAGGGACGTGCAACGCCAGAAGCCACCGAACATGACCGGTTTCACCGGCATGGCCAATATCAACACCCAGGACGAGGCCATGCGGTGGAGTCAGGGACGGGCCGACAACAACGGAATTGTGGACCGCAGCAAGGAGCATCTGGGGATGACGGACGCGATGATCATTCGTTTCCGCCACCGGCTGATCGAGGCGGCGAAAGGGCTGCAGGAACGCGGCGCACCACCGCCCGCGGCCGACACGCCGAACGTGTATCGAGTGCGCTCAGGCTGGTTCGTCCTGCCTCAGGAGGTCGATTGGTGGGAGGGATCGACTGAGCTGCGCGATGCCTTCAAGCTCGAGGCTATTCCTGTGCCCCGAGGCGCCTAGCTAAACGCATTTCGGCTTCCATTACTTGTTTGTTGAATTCGCGCACAGTCGTCCTGGGTCCTGGGTCCTGGGTCCTGCCCGGGCTACCCGCTGTGTTCATGGAAGAAGGACCGTATGCGCTCCAGCGCCTGGTCCTTGAGCTCCTGGGGCTCCTTCCACGGATCGATTAGCTCCGCGTTGGGGAGCAACTCGGCGACTTCCATGCCGATCTCGTGCGGGTGGGCGCGGTCGTTGCCTGGCAGCACCAGCATCGGCGTCTGGCAGCTGCGCACGAAATCGCGGTCGACGCTGAATACGAAGTCACGGCTGCGCCACATGTTCTCTACGAAGCGTTCCAGCAGCGTCTCGTCGACGTCACTGCGCTTCTCCTGTAGCTCCTTGCCCCAGCGCACGTAGGCGTCGGCAATGCCCGCCGGCGCGCCGGGCAGCCTGCCGATAGGCTGCATCAGGACCGCCGCGGCAACGCGCTGAGGTGCTTGCTCGATGAACTTCAGGATGAACGAGCAGCCGATGCAGCAACCCCAGATGATGCAGCGGTCGATGCCCAGCTGGTCGAGCACGCCAACCTGGTCATCGAAGTGCTCTTCCCACGGACGTTCCGCCGGGATCGGTCCGGTCGAGTTGCCGGCGTTTCGCTGGTCCATGCCGACCATTCGCATGTCGCCCTTGAACATACCCATGGGGTCGAACTGCTCCAGGCGCTGCCATGCTTCAATCGTGGAGTTCATCGCTCCAGGACCGAAGAGGAGCACCGGGTAACCTTCGCCGGCCTCTTCGTAGTAGATCGTTGTGGCGCCGCGCTGGTATGTGGGCATGGATCCTTCTCCCTAGCGGCCGTTTAGCGGCTGCGAGCTTTCGAGGCGTGTTTGCACGTAGGGGAGGTGCTCCTGGGCGTAGTGCCGCAGCAGCAGGTCGTCACCAAAGTCGTTCTCGGGGTCGCGCCACACCGTATGTATGTGGTTCGCTTCCTGCGGCTGCCCGCCGCCGCGCTGGGCGTTTTCGAACTCGACCAGGAACTCTGGCCCCTGGATGCGGTAATAGTGCGGTTGGCCGCGCTCCGGCTGCCCGGCCCAGGCGAAGCTGAATTTCTCCAGCCCCAATCCGGCCAATCGCTCCATGTGCACCGCGGCCGCGTCCTCCGGCAGGCGATTCACGTAGCCGAGCAGCAAGCCACGGAACTTCTCAAACTGCGCTGGGTCCATGTCCGATGCGGCGAGTCCCTTTGCCTCAGACCGCACCCACTTCAGCATCTGACGGTCGTGGTCGGAGATCACGTAATTGTCGAAGCCGAGCTCGTGGTCGCCCGGCAATTCCTCCTCCCCCAGCTTCGACACCACGCGGGTGACGAAGTCCGGCGGAGCGACGTCATGGATGATCGCGCGGGCACGTTGCTCTGGGACCAGTGAGTACAGCAGGTCGAAGCCGCGGTCCTCGTCGTCCTTCATCGGCTTGAATACGCCAAACTCGGCCGGCTCGGCGCCGAACAACATCGGCGTATGCGCCAGGCAGAAGCCATCGACGATCGTGTAGTTGAGCGAGACGTGATGGCCGACCATGCGCCAGCCCCAGGTCTGCTCCGCATGCGGCTCACCGAAGAAGCTGAAGAGGTATTTCCCGGAATTGCGCACCTCGTTGGCCACAAGGCCCATGCGGTCCTTGTTCATCTCCCGCAGCACGTTCTCGAAGTTCATGATCGAGACCACCTGCGTGTAGCCGGTGAGGCTCACGCCAGTGGCGAGAAGCTGCTGGGCGAGGACCTGCTGGTGAGGACTCATCTCACGCAATGGAAGGCCGTTTGGGCGGTACTTGGGGATGAAGTCCCAATCGCGCCGCTCGGCTTCGTTCGCAAATGGGAAACAAGCGCGCGCAAGTTGGTCCGGAGCGAGATTACTGAGCAGCGCATCGGCTGCGGCGCGCATGCGGTTGGCTGCCATGCGCAGGTCGTAACGTTCGTCCAGGGCTCTGGCCCTTAGTTCCGTCATCGATAGCTCCTTCGTCGTTCTGGCCAGCATTCTATGTGAGTGGGCGCTCACTTTTCTACATGTTTCTATAATATGGCGGCGTAGGTCCGCTGTTTGCCAGGAGGATGCCATGATCATCGACGTTCACGCTCACTGCGCCAGTGTCGCGTACCAGCAGATGTTGCAAGCGCGCGGTGCCGTCCGGCGCGGCAATGTCGAGCCTTACCCGCCGCGGCCGGGCGCGGCGCCGCCACCACAGAACGACTCGCCCGCCGACATTGAGGCGCGTCTGCAAATCATGGACGAGGCCGGCGTGCAAATGCAGGTGTTGTCCTTTCCTCCCGGCCCCTATCTGCCCGACCCCGCTGCTGCCGTCGAGGGCGCCCATCTCCTCAACGACGCTTACGCCAGGCTGACCCGTGAGTATCCGGACCGATTCGCCGCCTACGGGGTGCTCCCCATGCCCCACGTCAAGGAGTCTGTGCGAGAGATTGGCCGCTCCCTGGACGACCTGGGCATGCGTGGCATCGTCCTTGCCTGCTCGATACAGCGTGACCGCTCGCCCGTCGAGGACGAGTTCGCCCCCGTCTTTGAGGAGCTCAACCGTCGCGGCGCCGTGCTCTACTTCCACCCCTCGGGCAACGGCCTCTGCTCCGAGCTCGTCAACGACTACAAGATGACGTATGCGGCCGGTGCTCCGTTTGAGGACACCTTGATCGGCGTGCATCTGATCGCGAAGCGCATCCCTGAACGCTACCCCAACATCAAGTTCGTTCTCTCGCACTACGGCGGTGCGCTGCCGATGCTTCTGAACCGTCTCGACCACGAGGCGCCGCCGAATCTGGAGCCGCTTGCCGAACCCCCGAGCGTGACGGCGAAGCGGTTCTACTACGACACGGTCGGCCACAACTCCCAGATCGCTCTGAAGGCGGGCTACGCGGCGTTTGGCGGCGACCACCTCATGGCGGGCAGCGACTTCGCTATTCTGCTCTGCTTCGAGCCCTACGAGACGAACTTCGACTGCATCACCCAGAGCGGCCTGCCGCAGGACGACATCGATAGAATCCTCAGCGGCAACGCGGAGAGGCTTCTCGGGTTAAACATGTCGTCAAAGGTCTGAACGGGTCAGGGCTTGGGGGCCAGGCCCCGGCAGAGCTGCTTCACCACCAGGGCGATCTGCGCGTCGATGGTTTGCTTGTCGCGCTCGAAGACCACCCTGCCGAAGTAGCCCATCCCTAGCATCAGGCCACCGATGATGCAGGCAGTCGATTCGATGTCGGTCTCGGGGTCCAAGAGCCCCGCTTCCACGAGCTGCAACAGGTAGGCGGAGCTTTGGGCGGCGGCTTCCTGGCCCAGGTTATCCATGATCTTCGCCAGCTCAGGATCGGTTGACGCCAGGGAGACACAGACCTTCATGAACTCCCGGTCTTCCCAGGTCCGATCGATGCGGCGTTGCAGGAGGACGCGAATCGCTTCCTCCAGCGTGGAGTTGTGCGGCCGTTCGTCATTTCGCGGCTTGTGAGATTTGGATGCCAGTGCCGCGAACAACAGTTGGCGCTTGCCGCCGAAGTACTTGTAGATCAGGCCCTCAGCGCACCGAGCACGCTCAGAGACCTCACGCGTCGTCGCCTTTTCGTAGCCGCGCTCGGAAAAAACTGCGATCGCGGCAGCGATCAGTTGACGCTCCTTATCTTCACGGTCGCGAACTCGAACCCGGGGTTGAACCGTAGATACCATGGCCGGATCTTACCTGACATTGTGATTTGCTGCACACCGCCAGAGCTATTGACGCGCGTTCACGCTGGTGCTTACATACCGCTGCCGTTAGTGAGCGAACGCGCACTTACTAGTGAAATCGGGGTGGAGGCAGCATGGCTGAGACGCAGAACCAGGATCCGGAATGGCTGATCACGCCGGAAATGCGCGCCGAAGTCGGCGTCGAACGCGACCCGCAGCGCTACGAAGTCGAAAAGGCGCCCATTCGTATGTATGCGCGCGCCGTCGGCTACGCCGATGCCATCTTCTGGGATGAAGAGGCGGCGAAAGCGGCGGGCTGCCGAGGCCTTGTAGCACCGCCCGGCTTCTTCGGTTTCCGCATACCCAACGGTCCGGAGGACTACGTTGGCTCCGGAAACAGCATCGTTTCGCCGACCTCCGGCGGTCACACGCTCACCGGGCTCAACGCCGGCCAGCGCTACGTATTGTCGCCGGGCGTCGTCGTCTGCGCCGGAGATGTCCTGACCTCCACCAGCAAGCTCGTCAGCATTCGCCAGATCAGCACCAGTCGCGGTCCAGCGATCATTACCGAGCACGAGCGAGCGTATACAAACCAGCTCGGGCAGTTGGTGGCCCGAAACTACGGCAGCACCATGCGCGTGCTCGTATCGGAAGGAGCTCGCTGATGGCCGGCCAGTTGTATTGGGAAGACGTCAACGTCGGCGACGAGGTGCCGCAGCTCAAGGTCCACATCACACCTCAAGCCATGGTGCTCTGGGCGGCCGCCGGCGAGAGCTACCCGCCGATCCACTTCGACCCCTACTTTGCCCGCGATCAGGCCAAGAACCCGGACATCATCGTTCACGGCTTCCAGAAGCAGGCCTACCTCGGCCGCATGCTCTATGACTGGGTGAAGCCAACCGGACAGGTGCTGGAATATGGCGCCCAGTTCCGCGGCATGAACTTCCCCAACCAGGACCTGATCTGCAAAGGCGTTGTCCTGCGCAAGTACCAGGAAGACGGACTCAATCTGGTCGAGCTCGAGATCTGGACGGAGACCGGCGAGGGCGACGATGACGGGCGTCCTAAGGCTCCGATGGGTTCGAAGACGAGCCCTGGCTCTGGCCGCGTAGCCCTCCCGAGCCGCGCCTGATGCCCTACGAGCAGCTCATTTACGAACCGGGGCCGGTCGGGCGGGTCATCCTGAACCGCCCGCAATACCGTAACGCACTCAGTCGCGTCCTCCAGGAAGAAATCGACGCCGCTATCGACGCTGCCGCCGCCGATCAGGCCGTACGGTCATCGTTGTTTCCGGCAATGGGCCCAGCTTCTGCGCCGGCCTCGACAGGGGGTCTCCCCCCGAGCTCGCCGACCGCGAGCGCCGTCCGGAGACCACGGATCCACAGGAACGCTACGAACGCTCCTATCACATGGGGTTGGGGCGCCTCTTGCGCTATCGGTCCATCTCCAAGCCATTGATCGCGGCGGTTCAGGGCCACTGCATCAACGCCGGCACCATGTTGATCGCGGGCATGGACCTGGTCTTTGCCTCCGAAGACGCCACCTTCTCCTTCGTCGATGCCCAATTCCCGAGCCTGCTGGACGGACCTATGTCTGCCCGTGCCGTCAAGGACGTCCTCTTCGAGGGCCGGCCGGTTACGGCCCAGCAGGCCCTGCAACTCGGCTTCGTCAGCCGCGTCTATGCGACGGTTGAAGAGCTCGAGCGTGAGACGCTTGCCTATGCGGGCCTGCTCACCGAACGCAACGCCTGGCAACTGGCGATGATCAAGCACTCGATCAACACGCGTATCGACGCCATGGGTTACGCACAGGCCCTGGAGACCGCATCCCACGCCTTGAGCCTCACGCGCGCTGCCGGCGGCCCTCCCAACGTCGGCCGCAGGTCTGAAGGCGCGGAGAAGCCGCAATGACTGACGCCGCGCTGGCCGGCCTGCGTGTACTCGACCTTTCGGTCGACGTCGCGGGTTCGTATTGCGCCAAGCTTTTTGGCGACTACGGCGCAGACGTAATCAAGATCGAGCCCTTCGACGGCGATCCGGTGCGACGTGTCGGTCCGTTCGCCGGTGACCAGCCCCACCCTGAGAAGAGCGGACTCTTCACCTTCCTCAACGTTAACAAGCGCTCAGTCGTGCTCGACATCGGTCAACCCAGGGGCGCCACGCTTGCCAAACGGCTCATCGCTTCGGTCGATGTCGTCGTAGAGAGCTACGAGCCCGGCTATTTGGACTCGCTCGGTCTCGGCTTTGATGCGCTGGAGAGCGTGAAGCCAGGCCTCGTCATGACTTCTGTAACGCCTTACGGCCAGACGGGGCCCTGGCGCGGCCGGGCCGGCAACGATCTGACCGCAAACGCCGTGGGCCTCTGGGCCGCGGTCAACGGCGTGAAGGGCGAGAGCCCCCTCGCGGAGCCAGGCTATAACGCCTCTTTCGTAGGCGGGCTGGCCGGCTATATCGCGGCGATGGCGGCTGTCTGGTATCGGGACCAGCACGGCGTCGGACAGCAGGTGGACGTATCGATCGCCGAAGCGATTGCAGCACTGGCTGGGCCAACCTTTCACCGCACGCAGGTCATCGGCGAACCGGTACGTCTTCCCTCGTCCGATGGGCCTGCTGCCCTCTTCGAAGCCAAAGACGGCTACATCAATGTCAGCCTCGGCTTGAATCGCTTCATGGATCAGGTCTGGCTTGAGCTCGGACTGGACGAGCCCCAGGCCGCCGCCGCCGTGTGGCATCAAGGACGGCCGCGCGAGCTTCGCCCGCAAATGGCGCTGGCGATTGCAGAACGCGAGAAGTTCGAGCTGTTCATGAAGCTCGTCGAGATTCAGGGGCCAGCAGCCGTCGCCATGACTACCCAGGACCTCTATAACGACCCGCACTTGAGGCAGCGTGGCTTCTGGCACACGGTCGACCAGCCGGGAATGGGCAGCATCGATATTCCAGGCCCCAGTTTTCAGATGGAACAGACGCCGTTTGCCGTTCGCCGCGCCGCGCCCCGTCTCGGTGAGCATACGTCTGATGTGCTGCAGGAGCAGCTGGGCCTCGGCGCCGAGGAGCTTAAGACGCTTTACATTAATTGCGTTATCGGCGAGGGCGTCATGGGACCAGAAGCGGGGCTGCAGAGGTGAGCGGCCCGCTGGCTGGCCTCCGTGGCGTCGTCCTCACCCAGGTGTGGGCAGGCCCAATCGCCACGCAGCTACTCGCACTACTCGGCGCCGACGTGATCCAGGTCGAGTCGCGCCAGCGCGTGGACCCGATGCGGGGTGGCTCCTGGGATGTTGAGGTCCCGCCTAGGCTCAAGGAACGGCCTTCAGCGGAGCATGGGTGGAACTGCTCTTCGTTCAACTCCCACAACCTCAACAAGCGCAGCCTGACGCTGGATCTCTCGCGCCCGCGGGGACTCGAGCTGTTCAAGGAACTCCTGCAGACGGCCGACTTCTTCGTGGAGAATTACAGCCCGCGCGTTATGGCCAACTTCCGCCTCGATGCTGAGGAGCTCCGTCGCGTCAATCCTGACCTTATTGTGGTCAACATGGGCGCCTTCGGACATTTCGGTCTGTACTGGAATGCGCCCGGCACCGGCGGTCAGGTCGAGCCGATGGCCGGTGGGACCCAGTTGCTCGGCTATGAAGACGGCCCGCCCATCGGTTCTGGTCAACTCTGGTGCGATCCCGTGTCCGGCTATCATGCCGCCGCCGCCGTCCTCACGGCGCTCTACTACCGCAAACGAACCGGCATCGCCCAGCGTGTCGATGTGTCCATGCAGGAAGCGTGCGCCAGCTTCCACGCCGATGCGTTGATCGAGTACGGCATGCTGGGCCGAGTCCGACGCCGTATGGGCAACCGCCACGTCAGTCTTGCGCCACACAACACCTACGGCACTCGCGATGGCCAGTGGTTGTCGCTCGCGGTGCGTAGTGAGGACGAATGGCTGGTTTTCTGTCGTGTCGCCAGCCATCCCGAGTGGGTAGCCGATCCTCGATTCGCCAAGATGGCCTTGCGCAAACGGAATGAAGCGGCGCTCGATGAGACCATCGCCGAGTGGACGGCCGAAAACGACGCTCTGACGCTTGAAGATGGCCTCAGTGCGGCGGGCCTCGCAGCGGCCAAGGTGCGGAGCCCCTCAGAGCTTCAGGACCTGCCGCAGTTCCGTGAGCGCGGTTTTGTGCAGACCGTCGAGCACCCCGAGACGGGGCCCCTGCAGCACTTCACGGCTCCATTCCACATGTCTGCCACGCCGCCTGAAGTGACCAGCCCCTCGCCAACTCACGGCCAACACTCTTGGGAAATCCTGTCATCCCTCATAGATCGCGAAGAATATGACCGCCTCGTGGCTGAAGGCATTACGGGTGAGGGGCCGCCCCCTGAGTGGTCGCCGGGCTCGATCATCGGCCGTAGCATGGCGCCTCGTGGCGCCTCCTAGGAGCACAGGATGATTACGTCTTACTTTGAAGCCCTGCGCTACCGTGATCGCGACAACCTCCCCACCGAATGGCCGATGCCACCGGTCCAACACCAGCAAGTTGAGGGCGCAGCCTCATTCGAGCAGGCGCTGGACATTTGCACGCTCGTGGAGGATGTCGGCTTCGATTGGGTAAGCCTCTCGGAGCATCACTACGCCTTGACCCAGTCGCCGACGCCGATTGTCGCAGCCGGTTACCTGGCCTCGCATCTCAAGAAGGCGAAGGTCGCCATGCTGGGCCCGCACATGCCATTGAACAATCCCGTACGTGTCGCTGAGGAGATCGCGATGCTCGACCAGCTTGCCGGCGGTCGTGTCGTAGTCGGACTGCTGCGCGGTACGCCGAATGAGTACCAGGTGTATAGCGTCAACCCGGCAGAAACCCGCGCCCGCACCAGCGAGGGCATGGAAATCGTCCTCAAGGCGTGGACGGAGCCCTATCCCTTTGCGTGGCAGGGACGTCACTACAACTACCGCATGATTTCTGTCTGGCCCCGCCCATGCCAGACGCCGTTCCCCCCGACTTACGTCCTCGGTTCGAGCCCTGACTCGGCCCGCTTCGCCGCCAAACATCATCTAGGCCTCGGGTTGTCGTTCGGCGGATTCGATATGGTGGGCATCTCGAGCCAGAACTACCGCCGGGAGTGCGAAGCATACGGCTGGGAGCCGGAACCCGAGCAAATCATCTATCGCAGCAACATCCTCATCGCCGAGACGGATGACAAGGCGCACGAGGATTACGCCATCATCGCCAAGCACGAGGCTCCGGCGTTCCCCATGCGACCCAGCGTGCGCGACGCCGTCATGGCCCTCAACAACGTCGAAGCTTATCCCGGCTCTCGGCGCCCGCAGGCCTATCAGCGTCCTCTGCCGATGACGTTCTTCGGTTCCCCCCAGAGCATTGTTGAGCAAGTCAAGGAGTGTCGCGAGGTCGTTGGTGCGGGCGCAATCGACTTCTTGTTTCAGTCGCCGCACCGTGACGCCGAAGGCACTCGCAAGCAGATCGAACTATTTGGCGATAAGGTCATGCCGCACATCAAAGGCCTCTGACGATCGCCGCAGAAAGGACCAAGCTATGACTCGGACCGTCGAGGAACAGGGATTTCGTGAGGCCTTCGCCGATGCGGACGGCTTCAGTATCCGTTACCTCCATGCCGGCACCGGCGAACCTGTCGTGCGCATCCACGGCGCCGGTGGCCTCGAGCTCACGCGCACAGACGCCCTGCTTGCGCAGAAGTACCGCGTGATCGCTGTCGAGGTGCCCGGTTTCGGCGACTCGGTTAACGAGCGGTCGAAGTCGGCACGTGAGCTGGCGCACACCATCGTCGCGTTCACTGAGGCCCTTGGCCTGCTGCGCTATAGCCTCATCGGCACCTCCCTGGGCGCTCGTATCGCGCTGTGGCAGGCCCTGGAGCACGGCGAAAACATCGACGCCCTCATTCTGATGGCCCCCGGCGCCGTCGTTCCGGAAGGTTGGCGTCCGCCCACCGGTCCGACATCCGCAATCGCATGTTTGCCCACCCCGAGCAGCAACCCGAGGCGCAACCCCGCGCCCCCGCGGTCCGCGACCGGCAGCGAGCCTTCATTCAGCGCGCCATCACGCCTGGCAAGGACGCCGAGCTCGAAGAACGTCTTGGTGAGGTCGCCGTCGCCACGCTGGTGGTTTTCGGCACGGATGACACGTTCATCCCCACTGAGATGGCGCGCGTCTACAAGGCCAAGATTCCGAATTGCAACTACGCGATGGTCTACGACGCCGGCCACATGCTCGAAGCAGAGCGCCCCGAGGCTTGTGCTGAGTTGCTAGACGACTTCCTCGAGCGCAAAGAGGTCTTCGTCGTGGCTCGCAACAGCACGATGATCAACCCGTAGGGCCGGATTGCTGGGAAGGGCACGCCATGAAATACGTTCGGCCCGTGAGCGGGGATGTCTGGCGCCACGACGAGTTTCACAGCTACTTCATCGCCGAGCCGGCCAACGGCCTCGATAGCTGCTACTGCATCCTCACGCGCGTGCCGCCGGGTATGGGCACGACTCGTGGGCGCCATGTCCACGATGCCGACCAGATTTACTACGTGCTCCAAGGTGAGATGAACGTGCAGCTCGGCGACGAAGAGCGGGTTGCCCGGCCGGGCCAACTGGTGCTCATTCCCAGAGGGCTGCCGCACTGGAACTGGAACACTGGGCCGGAGCCCGAGATCCACTTCGAGCTCATCGTACCGCCGCCTGAACGCGAGCGGATCGGCCTGGACCCTGACGGCAGCATTCCAGCGCCCGATGTCGCCGGCGCGGACCTGGTGCGGACGCTCGATGAAGGGCAAATTCGATATGGAGCGCTTCTCGCAGGTCGTCCTGGCCGACCGCTCCAGCGGCTCCGATAACGTGAGTCTCGGCATCTTCCGCGTGCCGCCGGGCGGCCAGTCGCCGGAGCTCCACGTGCACCGGGTCGACCAGATTTACTTCGTCATCAGCGGCACCATGTCGCTGCAAATCGGTCTCGATCAGTCCAGGGCCGGGCCGAACACGCTAGTGATCCTGCCTGCCGGCATGCCCCATCGCAACTGGAACCCCGGTACGGAGCCTGAGTACCACATTAATCTGCGCGTGCCGGAGCCGAACCCGGAATGGGGACCCTGGGACCTTCCTGTGAAAATCGAACAGCGTGAGGCGCGCTAGGGTCGCCGGCAACTCCTCGTCGATGCGCTTCCACGTACTGACGTAGCCTTGCCCGCGAAGCCGGGTAGCCTCTCACGGCCCGCTACCTACGTGGTGGACAAACCACCACCCGAGTACAGGCATCGAGTGGCTCGTCTCGCCTGCAAGGCCTTCGACGCTAGCGGCTCGGCGGTCCGGCGTTAGCGCTTGGCACCCGAATGACCTTTGTGTCGATCAAGGCCTGCAGGCGGTCGCCAAGGCCCAGGTCAGTCAGTATGGAGGAGGCATCGATGCCCGGCATCCGGACCCGCGGCAGGTCCTCGCGAATCGGCGTGCTGGACAACCTTGGCGCCGGCGCTGACATAGGCGTCCGGCTCTCGCCTCGCGGTTCGAAGTAAACGCTGCCGAGGTCTTTCGCTACCGGGTCGTTGACGGAATCGACGAGGTTGAGCAGGGCATGTGCCCCCAGCCCGGAACGCACCAGTCGAAGGACCCATTCGTCACGCGTCTCCGCCTCGAAACGCCGCTCCAGCTCCGATGCCAAATCATCGTCCGAAAGGCCCGCGATGCCGCCAAGCCCTTCCACCGACGCCAGGGCGGTTCGTTGCTCCGGCGTCGCGCCGAGAAAGAACCATCCGTCCACCGCGCGATACATTCGCTGCAACGGGCCCCATCCAGTCGCCACCGGGCCCCGCGGTTCATCCCAAACCTTGCCCTTGTAGTCGAGCAGGTACGGTCCCTGGTGCAGCGAGGCGGTCTGCGTCAGCGTCGCCCGTACGATGCAGCCGTCGCCGGTTCGAATCGCTGGTACAGGCCCAGCAGGGCGCCAAACGCCGAGAAAGCGCCCGTACCGATGTCGTTGACCAGGTAGGGCTGCATGAGCGGCGGGCCGTCGCCACCGTAGCGCGCCATCATGCCCGTCACGCACTGGCCCTGGTTCTCGTGGCCGCGACGTCCGGACCACGGTCCCCCGTCGGCGAAGCGCCGAGGGCCGCGTAGACCATGCTCGGTTTGCGGGCACGGATGGCGTCATACCCCAGTCCGTAGCGCTGCATGGCATCGGAGGCCGATTGTCGAGCACAACGTCGGCGCGGTCGATGAGGCGCCAGAACACGTCCTGGCCTTCGGGCACCTGGATGTCGAGCAGAAGCATGCGTTTGCCGCGGTTCAGTTGCTGCAGGCCTTCCGCCCGCGTGCCGCCGGGGTTGTTGACCTTGATCACCTCAGCGCCGAAGTCCGCTAGGATACGCCCCGCAGTTGGTCCGGCGACGACCTGCGTCAGGTCGATGACCGTATAGCCCTCTAGCGGCTTGGCGATGGACGCTCTACGTGCAGGTCCGCTGGGCTGTTGTGCTGGTGCTTCCAGGCTGTCTAGCACCGCGTTGCGATCGGCATCGGCTGTGTGTCGCGGCTCCTCCACGGGTAGCGGCGCCCCATCGATCGTCAGCGGTTGGCCGACCATCCACGTCTCGCCCAGCTCCGGGTCGTCCAGCTTCACGATGCTCTTGGACTGCCGAGCATGCTCGTTGTTGAGCCAGAAGCGGCTACTGCGGATGGCCGAGAACGGGATTTTCAGGCGCGCCGCAATCTCATCCCACTCCTCCGCCGTGCGCGTCAACATGAGCTCGCTGTAACGTTTCTGCATGAGAGCGTTGCGCGCGGGGTCGCTCGTCACTGCGTCGATGTCGAGCAGGCCCTCGGCCGTGAAGGCGTCGAGCATACCGATGTCATCGAGCAGCCACTCGATGAAGCGCGCGTACGCGACCGAATTGACATAACCACCGTCCTTGACGGGCTGGGTCTCCCCTGGCAGTCGTAGCCCGCGTCCCGGTCCGCCTGCCCCCGGCGGCCCGCCGGCGCCTCGCGTGATGAAGCCACCCACAGCCTCGAGCATCGCATCGAACAGCGGTATCTCGATGTGCTGACCGTTGCCAGTTGATTCGCGCGCGATGAGGGCTGCGACAACCGTCGTCGCGCCGAGAATGCCCGCCATGTTCGAGGCGATAGGCAGCATGTTGAAGATCGGCCGCTCCGGGTCTTCGATATCGCCCGGGTTGAACGCGCTCTGGTTCCAGTGGTCCTTGAAGGGCAGGTACGCCGCAGCAGCAGCGCTCACAACGCCCTCCCACGCGGGCACACTCGCTCGCGGGTCGTCTGAAGCAAAGCCGGGCAGCGAGCAGTAGATCAGACGCGAATTGGCCGCGGTCATGTCTTTCGCGCCTAGCCCCAGGCGCCGCATTACGCCGGGCCTGAAGTTTTCGATCACGACGTCGGCACCTGCGATCAGGCGATGGGCGGCTTGCAAGTCCTCGGAAGTCTTCAGGTCGAGCGTGATTCGCTGTTTGCCACGGTTGTAGTACGCATCGGAGGCATGTTGCCAGCGCGGTCCGCCCGGCGGGTCAACGTGTACAACTGTCGCGCCCTGATCATGCAGGAGCAAAGCCGCCAAGGGTCCGGCAATGTACTGGCCAAAATCGATAACGCGCACGTCTTGCAACGGACCTGCCATGCTTGCCCTCCCGATCCTCGGGTAATTCTCTAAGGCATCTCGTGCAGCGCCGGGATGACTTCCTTGGCGAACAGCTCCATGCGGCTGAGCAGGTCGCCCGGCGTCCCGCCCGGGTTTGCGATCATCAGGTCGATGACCCCAAAGCCGTTGAGCGCCTCGCTGTATTCCTTGACCTGCCTGATCACGCTGTCCGGGCTGCCATAGAAGTTCGCCCGCGGCATGCCTTCGCCGGCGTTGCCCGTCTGGTTCAGCACGCTCTCTTTTGGCTTGCCTTCCCAGTATGCCTTCAAGTCCGGCCCCGAGATCGGCGTTGGATTCGCCTGCCAGATCGCCCGGCTGACGGAGTTGGCGCCGGGTCGGTTGTCCATGCGGCCACGTGCGAGCATGCTGTTTATTTCGTCCTCGGCCTGCTGGTCTGTCTCCGTGATGTGTAACCGCCCCCGATAGATGAGCTGCTCCGGTCCCGGTTCCCAGCCGTAGAAGGCGCAACGGGCGCGGTAATGCTCAACCGCCGGCAGAAATACCTCTGGCAGGTGGAAAGAAATGCCCATGCCCAGGTGGTTCTTGGCTGCCGTCTCGATCGATTCGTGGTGGTAGCCCAGCACATAAGTGGGCGGCATGGGCTCCTGATAAGGCTGCGGCCACACGGCGACGGTGCGGAAGCGGAAGTGACGGCCCTCCCAGCTGAAGGGCACCGGTTCCTGCCAGCACTTGAACATCAGCGCCATGCACTCGGCCGCTCGCTCCCGCGTCTCGGCGGGGTTGATCGAGTAGACGTTGAACTCGTTCGGCGTGCCGCGTAGCAGGCCCACGATGACACGGCCGTCGCTGATGTTGTCCACGATCGCGATCTCTTCGGCCATGCGCACGGGGTTATTGATGGCCAGCACGGGCCCCATGATCGCGATCTTGATTTTCTTCGTGTGCGCAGCCATCGCCGCGGCGGGAACGGTGGTCACCGGCGTCAGGCCGCCGAAACCATAGTGGTGCTCCGAGTAGCTCATCCAGTCAAAGCCCAGGTCCTCGGCGGCCTGCACTTCCTCGATCGCTAGCTTGAAGCCGTCGTGCCCCCGCTCCCGGTCGTAGAACGCCGGGGGTACGGGCCACTGCGCGTTGGGGCTAGCGGACAGGGGATTGTCGCCCTCGGCGGCGGATCGCATGTCGTTGACCTGATTAATCGGGGAGAAGAACGAGACCTTCATCGGACCTTCCTCTTTCGCCAACCTGAAATTGAGCGAGCGCTCACTAGCATACGGAGGGATTGCCGTGTGTCAAGACTCCTATGTGATAACTGCAACGAATTGGGCTATTGCAAACCGCAATTACATGGGCCAGAATAGCGCGTCTGCAAGGAAGTGAGGGCTCACTAGCAAGGTGGCGAACTGATGAAAATAGGTATCTTGAGTCAGGGAGTATCGCGTCCGGCCGGTGACAAGCGGCCCTTGAGCGAAATCTATGCGGCGTCCATTCAGAGGGCCCAGTGGCTCGAGCAGCTCGGCTACGACTACTCGCTGCTAGGCGAGCATCATTTCTTCGAGAACCAGTGGAACCCTTCGCCGCTGATTCTCATCTCCGCGATGGCCCAGGCAACCTCCACCCTTCGTCTGGGCACCAACGTCCTCCTGACGCCGTTCTACAACCCGTTGCGCTTGGCCGAAGACGTGGCTGTGCTGGACAACATCTCCAACGGCCGCATTGAGCTCATCTGCGGCTCCGCCTCGATCACGCGCGAGTTCGAAACCTTCGGTATCGATCCGGCCACGCGCTTCGGACGTGTCTGGGAGACCCTCGGTTTCCTCCGGCGCGCCTTCACAGAAGAGAGCTTCGATCACGAGGGCAAGTACTACACCTTTCCCAACGTCAGCCTCACCACGTATACGGTGCAGCAGCCCTTCCCGCTCTGGTTTGGCGGCTTCGGTCCCAAGATGATCGCCCGCGCCGCCAAGGAGGGCTTCCACTTCTACGGCAACCGCAACGTCGATGTCTACCTGGATGGCCTCAAGGCTGCCGACCGCAGCATCGACGACTTCAACGTCGGCATGGCCGGCGGGTCGATCATGGTTGTCTCGTCGGACAAAGAGGCCGAGGAAGTACGCGACGGAGTCATGCAGGCCGCCGCCGCCCACAACGCCGAGTACAGCGAGACCGGCCGAGACCTCGCCTTCCAGTTCCAGTCGTCCAGAGCCTCGAACCAGGAGCCGTTCATCGGCACACCCGATAAGGTCCTGGCCCACCTGGAGCCGAGCTTCAAGGACAGCGTAGCAACCCATTTCCAGACAGGTGGCGATGCTCGCTCGCTTGAGCTATTCGCCAAAGAGGTCGCGCCTGTCCTGCGTAAGTGGGGCCGCGAGCCGGTGGGTTCGCGGTAGCCCGCTGCACCCCAGCACCCAATCTTTTAGGAGGAGCTATGGAAAGTCACTACTGGCAAAAAATCATGGCACAACGCACCAGGCGCCGGCGGGTCTTGGCCACCGGCGCGGCCGTCAGCGCTTCGGCGCTCTTCCTTGCCGCCTGCGGCGATGACGACGACTCGAGCGACGGTGCAACCGCTGGCACAGGCGCCAGCACGGGGTCGAGCACAGGCGCCAGTACCGGTTCCAGCACGGGCGCCAGCACCGGAGCGAGCACGGGCGCCAGCGGTTCCAGCACGGGCGCATCCACCGCGTCTGGGCTGGTCACGCCGGCAAAAGATGAGACAAGCATCGGCAAGCGCGGCGGGGTGATGAAGGCTGCGGTCGTATCCGTTACGCCCAACCTCGACCCTCACATGGCCAATGGTGGGGGCGCCGGGGCTCCTGTCAGCCGCCTCTTCCGCGTAAAGCCGGGCATCCTCCAGAACACCACGGGCGAAATCGAAGGCGATCTGGCCGAATCGTGGGAGTTCTCACCGGACAACCTCACGATTACGGTGAAGATGAACCCGAAGGCCCACTTCGCGCCGATAGAGCCGACTAACGGCCGAGAAGTTGACGCCGACGATGTCGTCTTCAGTTGGAACCGACACAAGGAGTCCCCCAGCGGCCGGTCTGACTACTGGACGGACGTCAATCCAAACGCTCCGATCACGTCAATAACGGCCATCGACAAGAGCACGCTATCGATAAAGTTGGCCCGCCCCACAGCTACCGTCCTGGGCCTCCTGAGCCGCGACTTCGCGGGTGACTTCCACATCCTGCCCAAGGAAGACGGTATCGACTTCAAGCAGATCTTCCCGGGCTCCGGTCCGTTCTATTTCACCAAGGCCGATGGTCTGACGGGCTACACGATGAAGAGGAACCCGGGCTACGGTCAGGACAGCATCCCCGGTGTGCCCTTCATCGAAGATATCGAACAGCCTTTGATCATCGAGGGTGCGCAGCAGATCGCTCAGTTGCGGGCCGGTAACACGTACATCTACCCCGGCAGCATGCAGCCCGAGGACATTCTTGCCACCAAGCATGACATCCCTGCAATGGAGCTAATCCCCAACGTCAACCTCAGCAGTCGTGTCGAGCGGTTCGGTTTCGGTATGGCGCCAGGCAGCCCCTTCCTTGATGAGCGGGTACGTCAGGCGTTCAACATGACCTTGGACCGCCCAACGCTGCTGGAGGCGAACGGCGGAGCGGATGTGTACGGCAAACAGGGATTGCCCTTCGAGTATCGGCTCGAAAGCGGCCTGGAGAACGGCTACCCCGGGTGGGACGGCTGGATCCTCGACCCCCGCGACGAGAAGGAATTCGGCCCCAATGCTGCCAACTACCACTACGATGTCGCCAGAGCCAAGGAGCTGATGTCCGCCGCAGGCTATGAGGACGGTATCGATGTTGACCTCCACACTGTGAGCAACAGCGGCACATTTGCCTTCTTCGCCGTGGCGCTGGACGCCATCACAGAGATGGTCCGCAGTTCAGGCGTCTTCCGGGCAAAACGTGACGCCGTAGCCGACCAGATCCAGTTCCTGAGGACCTACCAGAGCCAGCAGCAGCAGCCGTTCGAAGGGGTCTCAGTATCGCTGTCGGTCAGTGTTGCGGGATCCGAGCCCAGCAACTATCTGTTCTATTACTACAATCAGGCCGGGTCTCGCCGTCAGGGGACAGATGCGACAATAACCGACCTGACAAGTAAAGCAATCGCCGAGTTCGATTCAGAGAAACGCAAGGAGCTGGTACACGAGATCCAGAGGTACGAGGGCCAGGTGCTCTTCTTCCCTCGCATCGGCGCCGTCAGCAGCTACTCCATTGCCTGGCCAATCTTGCGCAACCGCGCCGTCTACACCGGCGGTCTTCTTGGTGCCAACGTAGGCTGGGGCTTCAACGTAACGAACTGGCTGGACTCGACAAAGGAACCGGAAGGCAAGAGCTAGCATCGGGTCTCAGGGCGAATCCACGGGCTTGGCGAAGGCGGCAGTTACACACTGGATCTTAGTACGCCTGCGTGCCAGTTCTGCCGGTTCAGTTCCTGGAATACCACTGGCCCAGAATCCAAGTCCTGCGGGAGCCGGTCGGTGTGTTGTCAAGGCTGCTCGCTGACCAGTAGCGGCGAGCTGCGCAACTAGGGGGGTGGATGCCTGACCCCCCTAGTTCCTTACCAGCCGACAAGCCCAATGTTCAGCCCATCTTCTCCAGAATGACGGTCCAGTCTGGTGATTCGTGGCGGCATATTCAAGTATCTCACTTGATGGATGGAAAGCGGCTGCCAGAAGGATCCAGGGACATCGATCTAATGCTCTATCACTGACATAGGAAGTCGGCCTATGCCCAATTCCTAACAGCCCAGGAACGAACCCAGATTGCACCACTGGAGAAACTCGGCTATGTGAGCCCTGTTACGGAGGACGATGGAGGGGAGGCATAGGATCAGGGGGATGAGTACAGGATCCGCCGCTCTTTCTCTAAGCCTATGATTCCATAGCTAATGCCACCAGTCGGGATGATCGCTGGACAATTTCAGACGATCAAGAATATCGAACTTCTCTTGTCATATGGAAGAGACACGGCAGGTCAGTCTTTCTTCTCTTGAATTCTCGATGGGCAAACCCGGCACTCTGTAGGATCCGCTAGAGATCGGCCGGTCGATGTAAGGAAATTCCTCAAGCCATGCCGGAAGCTGCCAAAGTTCTGGGAATCAGCCGAAGTAAGGGTCTACGGAGTTAATCTACGCTAGACCTGTGACTTGTTCGGCGCGTCATGCCGAAGGCAAAGTACGCGAGTTTCGTGCACTTTGGTCCGATGGGAGTGAAGGTGGCAATCAATAAGAAGGAAAGAGAATCATGTCGAACCAGACTTCCGAGACTTTAGTCTTGATTGTAGGTGCAGGGCCGGTCGGCCTCAGCCTGGCCGTGGAACTGGGCATGCACGGCGTCGATTGTTTGGTTATTGAGAGGGAAGCGCAGCACTACGTCGCGTTCCCGACGACGAACAACCTCTCTATTCGCCTCATGGAACACTTCCGTCGCTGGGGAATCGCCGATCGCGTACGCGAAGGTGTCGCGAATTTGCCATACAGCCGGATCTGGCTTACATCAGTTGGCGGTCGAGTGCTAGCCCGGCAGGATTACCCAACGAACGGTGAAGCCGTTCCCCTACCGTATTCACCCGAGACCTTCTGTTGGTCGCCGAAGCCCTACTTTGATCCCATTCTCATCGACCGGGCTCGTTCGTTCTCTGGCACCAACATCCGATTTGGCTGCCGGTTCGACTCGTATGAGCAGGACGAAGACGGTGTCTCCGTAGAGGTCACTGATACAGTCAGTGGGCGAAAAGAGATCATACGGGCATCTTATGTGGTGGGTTGTGATGGCGCGTCCAGCGAAGTACGGCGACGAGCAGGCTTTGAGCGGCAGGGTCTATTCGCCGATCGGAGTTCAGTGCGTGGATTGAATGTCTACTTCCGAGCTCCTGCACTCGCCGAGCGTCTACCGATGATCGCGGCGCACGTCTACCTAATGAACCCTAAGTTGAGCCGCCGGCCAGGCGGCTTTCCAATACTGGTAGCGATCGATGGCGTGGAAAAGTGGCGGGCCGGTGTGCCTCCCGAGTCCGCTGGCTCGCAGGCCGAGATTGAAGAACACTTGCGCAGGCTGTGTGGGGGCGATATCGAAATCGAACTGATTAACACCTCGCGAGGAAGTGTTGCCAACCGGGCAGTCAACCGGCAATACCGTGATCGTCGCGTTTTCGTTGCTGGAGATTCGGCTCACCTAAACACACCCGTCGGCGGACTCGGCGCCAATACAGGAATGATGGATGCGATTGATCTCGGCTGGAAGTTGGCTGCGGTACTGGATGGATGGGGAGGCGATTCCCTTCTCAACAGCTATGAAAGCGAACGCAGGCCAGTCGCCATGCAACTCATTCGGTATCAAGGGGTCGACCTCATTTCCGGAGAACCAGTTGCAGTAGAGTCCCATGGCCAGCGCCCGATGCATATTCCCGAGAACATCGAGGACGATACGCCCGAAGCAGAGTCTGAGCGCAGACGTGTCGGCCTGGAGCTCTATCACATGCATCATGGTCACCAGGATCACCCCGGCCTGGAGATGTTCCACTACGACCAATCGCCGATCTGCGTTGCTGATGGTACGCCGCCTCCACCCGCGGAACTCACTACCTATACGCAGACTGCCCGACCTGGTTCACGCGCCCCACACATCTGGCTACGAAAGGGCTGCTCAACACTTGACCTCGTGGGCCCAGGCTTCACCCTGCTGCGGTTTGGTGGTGAGTCGCTCGTGACAGCAAGGCTAGAGACTGCCGCTGCCGCACGCGGTGTGCCTCTACGTGTCGCCGATATTTACTCGCAAGAGGCGTGGACTCTTTACGAGAGAAGACTGGCGCTTGTGCGCCCCGATGGCCACGTCGCCTGGAGGGCGGACGAAGAGCCGGAGGACGCCTTCGCAGTTATCGATTGTGTTCGAGGCGCCAGTCGGAGTGAGGGTTGACCTCGGCAGCGGTGCGCTCGCTCCTTGCGCGCTGAGCTGGTCGGCGCGGGGAAGCTGCGACCTTGAACTGAATCAAAGTGAGTCGGTGTCTTCAGAGCACTGTGACGCCGCCAACGGGTGACGAACGCTGTTTGACCCTCTGGTGCATGATGGATTAGTGGTGTGCCCTCTCGGAGTCGAACCCGGGACCGACGGGGATTAAGAGTCCGCTGCTCAATTGCCTCTGGTCCTGCCCCCCGAAAACTAGTCCAAGCTCAGGGTGAATCGTCCTGGACTTGTGGTCTTGCCCCCATTCCTGTACCAGACATTATGCGACCCCGACAGGCTGTTGGTCTTGCCCTTAGCGTAGATCAGCGTCTTCGGCACCTCCGTGCGGCCGGGGAAGATTTCAGTGCAGCTTGTCCCTGAACGCCCGGATCACGGTGCGGATCTGGTCCTTCGCCACCACGTCGCGGTCCAGCGCTGTCGCGCCGTAGGTAAGGTCGTCCTCAAGCTGCTCCCAACGTATCGCCCGTGTAAGCCGGTCCCGCTTGTCGATCCAGTAGCCCGCCTCGACAGTCGAGCCCTGTTCCGTGATGCGGGTGCGGATGCGGTAGACGTCGTAGTCGACGTTGACGCCGTCCGCCACCGCCTGCTCATGGTTGTACTCCATGATCAGGTTCTGGTTGAAGAAGCCGAGGGTCTGCTTCGATGGCGTGGCGGTCAGGCCGATGATGAAGGCGTCGAAGTACTCCAGCACCTGGCGCCACAGGTTGTAGATCGAGCGGTGACACTCGTCCGTGAAGATGACATCGAAGGTCTCGACAGGAATGCCGGGTTGTAGTCGATCGGCGCCGGCTCACGCAGCAGACTGCTCGTCTCCCAGGGCGACTTCTCATCGACCTCCTCGTCCAGCTCCTCCTCGCCCCGAAGCATGGAGTACAGGCGCTGGATCGTCGTGATGACGACACGTGCCACCGGGTCGATCTTGTTGCGAGGTCAGTCGCTGGACGTTGTAGAGCTCCGTGAACTTGCGGCCATCGTCGGGCGTGGTGAACTGCTGGAACTCCTTGAGCGCCTGCGCCCGAGGTTGGCGCGGTCCACCAGGAACAGCACCCGCTGGACGCCACCGAACTTGATCAGGCGGTAGATGGCCGCGATCGAGGTCCGCGTCTTGCCCGAGCCCGTCGCCATCTGGATCAGCGCTCGCGGCCGGTCGTCGGCCAGCGACTGCTCCAGGTTGAGGATGGCCCGCTTCTGGACACCCCACAGGCCGGTGTCTGCAAGAGGTGGCATTGAGCGGACACCGACGCGCAGGCTTCGATTGGTGATGTAGGCGGCACGATCCTCCGCGACCCTGAGACCGCCATCTGGCACCGTCGCCGGAGTTGAGCTCAGCCAGGTGGCGAGAGTCTCAGGACGCTGGAAATTGAAGATGCGCCGGCTTCGGGGCTCAGGATCGAGTTGGTTTGTGAACCTCGTCTCAACGCCGGTGCTCTCGTAGAGAAACGGGAGGGGGCGTGTTTGGGGCCGGGATGTCGTCCGGCAACCCGACACCGTACTTCTCCGACTGCCGCTCGACGCCGGTGAGCGTCGTCCCGGCCGGCTTCGCCTCTACGACGCCGACAGCCTGAGCCGTCGACGAAGAGCAGATAGTCGGCGTGCCCGTGACCCGTCTTCATGGGGAACTCGCGCACCGCCACACCTCGACCAGCCGTCAAGTTGGCCTGCCGCCAGTCTTGCACAAGCCAGCCAGCCGCTTCGAGGGCGGCATCAATGTTCTCGCGTGCTCGTTCTTCCGGTCGGGTCGCCATAATGATCGTTTCGGAATCATAACAATAAGTTCGACGGTAATGCGGCCCTGGAGGCTAAGCATTGTAAAGCGCAGTAGCTACGTAGCGAACGGACTTGGCGTTTCGACAGCGAGAAAGGACGGCGCAAATCACACTTTCTTCAGCCTGCACGCCGCCCCCTTCCAGGCCCTGCATGCTTTCGTCTATGAGGCGTCGTTCGTAAGAACGAAGATCCGCCCAGTTTCCCAGGGTTGAACCAAAGAACTGATCCCAGAGGGGCCAGCTAGCCTGTGTTTGCGCCGACGTCGCGGTAGCGCGTTGGCTTAATCCACGCGACCTCAGGGAGCGTGTTCCACCGTGAGCGGTGCGATTTGATGTTGTCTGATCTGATGTACAAGACATTTCTGTCGGGTCAGGTTGGACAGGAATGTCTGCCCGCAATGCAATGGAACGCAGCCAATAGACGTTGAACCATCGACTGCCTCGACGCTCTTTGGTCACCGTAATCTCTCCAGCGTCAACCAGTTCCTGAGTCGCTCGTTCAATCTGTTTAGCTGATTTCAGCCCGATGCTGGCGGCCAGGGCGAGCTGGGACCGAGAGCCGTGGTGTGTATTGCCGCGTAAGCACAGGTCTGCCAATTGACCGTAGAGCAGCTTGGCAGACTGGCTCAGACTAGTATTCGCGCAAATGCGTTTGGGAATAGACACGTAGTACTCCCCTCCGAACAGATCCTGCGTGCTCATCTTGGCTTTGTTGGCACCGTCACTTTTGACATCAGGCTGTGCCGATGTACCATTCACTTGATACTCCTTTTGTGACGCCGCCCGTATGGTTAGCAGGCCAAGGGCGGCGTTGCTGTTTCACACGGTTAGTCCTTAGAGACTGCCCTCATGGCCCTGTCACGCATAGGGACGGGAGTAGAGCATCTGGGCGTCCTCTTCGGCCCCGTACGAGGTATTGCAGATGTCCGCGTTCGAAGTAGCTGGCCGGTCCATGAACCTCGGCGATCGTCACCACGCGACCCCTTCGTAACCAGGGATACAAAGAAGGCAAAGGCCGACCATTTCGTCGCCGAGTCGGCCTAGATCTCCCGGGACAGAACTTAGGTGCGGCGCTCACGAACTCAAGAACCCGTCGATCGGTTGGTCCGGCGCGCTTCGGCTGCGGCCGCGCTCAATCGTAGAAACTGCGCTTTTCGAGCATGCACGAGACGCCGCTGCCGCTCCACTTCGGAGAGGCCGGGAGAGTGCTCGTCAATCGCAGCAAGAAGACGCTGGTTGAGAGCAGTATTAGCTGATTGGCGGGCTGCTGCCGTCAGCTCTCGAGAATCGTGGGTTGCGTGAAGTTGGTGGGCGCCAATGCGCCCGTAACGCTGGCGCTCGGCCTTGGTGATCGCCATAAGGCACGACCTCTCCGGAACTACATCCGGGTCGTGCCCGATAGTGGCTTCGACGGACCTCCCGTGCTTCACCACCGCGCCGATGCTACAGCGCAGAAACCGCAGTGGTCAACGTCACAGCCGATCACCTAGGCCAAACCGCTTGTGGGCGTTGCGTGCGCGTTCGTCTGCGGCAGACGCTCCGTAGCGTCGGACCATCTGCTGAGACTTCCACCCAGCGAGTCGCATCAAGTCTGATTCACTGCCACCGTCATTGAGCCAATGATGAGCGAACGCGTGCCGCAGCATGTGGGGATGGAGGCTGTCGCCTAGTCCGGCCTCTTGGCCACGTCGTCGGAGCATTTGCCCGATTCCCGAATCGGTCAGCCTTCCCTTCTGCGAGAGCCATAGCCAAGGTTGAGCCTTGCTGCTATGACTGTCTCTCCTTCGCAAATATCGCCGCAGGGCGAGGACAGTCTTGTCAGAGATGGCCAGAGATTCAGGTGTCGGCCCTTACCAAGCACATGGAGTTCGTCACGTTCTTCAATGTCGACGTCGCCCTCGATACGTCGGCCCTGTTCATCCTCGTACCAAAGCCGAAGCCCAGCCATCTCGCTGAGGCGACACCCCGTATCAGCGAAGGCGTCTCGATGATGGCGGCGTCTCATAGAGCCTTCGATGTTCTCCCCGAACACACGCCAATGAGCTTCTGGAGTTGGTCAATGGATAGGACCGGAGGCGGCGTTTCGGGGACTATCGGAGGCTTCATCCGGGCCATGGGAGATTCACGTAGCTCTCCCTCATCCACGAGCCACTTGAAGAAACCCTGGAGGCCATGAAATCGGTTCATTGCGGTTGCTGGCTTCCAGCGTTCGAGCAAGTACTCCATGAAAGCCTCGACATGCTCCGCCTCTTAATGTGCTCCACATCGAGGGGCATTCCCTGGGCCCTGGCGAATTCAGCGAAGCGTTCCACGCTCTCCAGATATGTCTGGATCGTCTTCTGGGGAACGGTTGAGGGATTGCAGATAGCGGCGATAGTGAGAGCGCTCTCGGCCGATGCCGCCCAGCTCCTCATCGGCTAAAATGGGAAGTCGGTCGCCCACATGGACTTAACCTCTGGAGGATTCACGTGTGGGATGGCTCGGGCGTTATTATCCGCTGTGGTTACGCTGTGGGCAAAGGCACTCACAGTTATCCGCTGTGATTGAGTCTGTCTAGGGGCGATTAGCTCAGTTGGCCAGAGCGTCTGTTTTACACACAGAAGGTCACAGGTTCGAGCCCTGTATCGCCCACCAAACCTCATATTAGCTACGAATTAGAGCTGATAACCGACATTGGCTCTAAATCGATTCTTGCCACACCGCTCGTAGAGCCTAGAGGCTGATGAGTGTTTCTCGGTTTGTTACATTCCCGATAGAGCGTCTAACCGTACTAATTCTTGCTTAGGGTTCCAGTTCAGGTCCCAGCGTTGGCACCTTCCGCGACGTGGAGGTTGACCGCACGCCTCTTTCGAGCCATCACGTCGGAGCTGCGTCGTGGCGCCAACTTCCTGCGTGCCGCCACGAGGCTCGACGGTCGACGAAGTGCACCTTCTGGTGGACTGGGACCGCTACCGCTTAAGTCCCAATCGGGGCACAGCTCCCCTCCTATGAATAGCACGGTAAAAGGAACCAGCGCGTGAGTGTCCCGCGAGGCGATCAACATGCCTGCTCCTGAGTACGGCTGTCGATTCCGAGAAGCTCGTCGAGCCGAACGGGCTTGAGGCCGCGAGCCCTCAGCCATCCAGAATGAGTGGTAACGCTTCAGCGACGACCGAGCGGTCCGCGCCGGGTTCCCGTCAAGACCGTCGTGCAAGAGGATTATTGAGCCCGGCCTGACCTCCTCCAGCACGCGACTGGCGATGAGGCTGGAGTCGTTGGTTGACCAGTCACCGGCCGAAACATCCCAGGTTACCGCGGTTAAGCCCGGTCACTAGCTGCCCGGACCGTCAACGGGGTGCGATCGCCGTGAGGTGGCCGGAAGAAGGCGGGACATACCCCGGCGATCTCCTCTATCGCCGATTGCGCCTTTTGGGCCTCCGGGTAGTTTGGCGCCAGCCAGTCCCAGCGGCCGTGTGAGTAGGAATGATTACCAATCAGATGCCCGTGCGCGACTAGCGTCCGTGTAACCTTCGGTTCCGCCTCGACCGCTTTGCCCACCTCGAAAAACGTGCCCTTTACGCCGGCATCGTCAAGCTTCCGCATGATCGCCAAGGTCGATTCGCCATCGGGTCCGTCGTCGAAGGTCAGCGCGACAAGGTTGCTCGACGTGAACCGTGCGAGACCGAGGCTCCGAACCACGTTGCTTGCGGCAATGTCGCGCCGAGGTAGGCGAAGCAGACCAGGCCGGGCAGGGCAGCGGCGGCCGATGCCAGCTACGGATGGGTGACCCGACGGCGAGTCTCGATGCGGCGAGCGAGCCTGCGGCCGGATCACTACGACCAGCGCAGTCGTGCTGCCGACCGCAAGCCAGATTCCCAAGCCGACAGCAATCACAATCGCTATTGCCGCGACGCCTCGCCAGTTCCGGCGGGCATCCAGAGCGCGCCGCCGGTAGCGCCGCCAGCGAGGACGGGCCACAGCACGAAGCTCAACCGCGTGCCCCCCCCGCAGTCAGGCGAGCCCACAGCCTTCTGGCGTGACCGCTGGTGTTGGTGCAGCGGACTTGTCAGCCAGCAGGTGCGTCAACCCGGTGTCAGGTCAACCGGCGGCCCCCAGCCGCCGGTGGCGATTAGGCGACCGGGGACAGGTGGGACGTGCGGATGTCGCCGGCGCGCGCCGGCTGGCAGCGAATCGATGCGTCAAGGCCCGTGACCGCCCGTAAGGTTTCCAGCAGGTTCAGCACGGACGTAGAGCGACCGCTGCTGACGTTCCAGGTCACGTTTTCGGTTCCCTTGAGGGCTAATTCAACCGCATCGACGACGTCATTGACGTATACGAAGTCACGGCGCTGGAGGCCGTCGCCGTAGATGTCCACAGTGGCCCCTGCTGCAGGCGTTCCAGGAAGATCGATACGACGCCTCCCTCCAGGTCGGTCCTCTGTCCGGAACCATAGATGTTCGAGGGCCGGAGGATCGCCTATGACGGCGCTTCCAACCTCACCATCTGCTCCCCAGCGTATTTGTTGAGCCCGTAGTAGCTGGCCGGTCGCGGCATCTCTGAATCGCACGCCGGCGACTCGGTTTCGCCGTAGACTGCGCCGCCAGAGGAGAAGAATACGAAACGCTTGATACCCATCCGTCGTGCAAGCCTCGCAACATTGTGGGTTCCTGCGACGTTGATCGACCAATCTGCTCCGGGTCGCCATCGACCTCGCGACGCTGGTTTGCGCCGCACAGTGCACGATTGCTTCGACGCCCTCCGAGAGCGCCCGCAGGATGTCTTCCTCAGAACGCACGTCGCCGAACTGAAATGTCGCTTCCGGAGGCATGTGGGCGACGTCGCTGGTGCTCAGGTTGTCCAGCACGTGTACGGGCCGCGTCGCTGAGCAAAGCCGGACGACGTGGGAGCCAACGAAGCCGGCCCCACCGGTCACCAGTACTGCGCCCGGCTTATCCCGCATCGCATGCCACCTCCAGAGCAATTTCATGGGACTCGAAGGCTTGTGTCGCCGCGAAGGCTGCCGCCAAAAGGCTTCCTCCGACCAGTACCAGGCTCAGATGAGCATCGGAGAGCACGCCAGTGAGGGCCGGTCCCAGCACATGGGCGAAACCCTCAAGCATGAAAAGGAAGCCGAATAGCGGGCCTGGCGTCGTACGGGCGAGATTGAGCTGAATGCGGTCATGGTGGGCACCGCTAATCCAAGGCCCAGGCCGCCCATGGTCAGTAACCCCACCTGCAGCGACAGGGCTGTCGCGCCGCTCACAACCAGGAAGCTGGCGCCGCCGAGCCCCAACGCGATGCCCAGCAGGAGGCGACGCGGTATACCGCCAAGGAGTCCTGCAACCATGACCCCGAGACCGAAGCAGCCCCGGCAGGAAGCAGCAGCAGCGTTTCGTGGTGCAGCGAGACGCCCATCATGTCTTGGCCAAATGCGCGGAAGCTGGCAAGGACCGCCGCGAGGGCCAGGCTCTGAAAGAAGAACGCGGCGCCGAGGCCGAGTCGTGCCCTGTCGGCAAGAACCGCGGACAGGATGCCGCGTCCTTGCCGGACTGGCTGAAGTGCGGGAGCACCCGCCGGGATGTTTGAGCTGAGCGCCAACCCGGCAGCAGCGGCCAGCAGCGATAGCGCGATTGCGATATGAAACGGCAGACTCTCCGGCAGGACGAAACCGAGCAAGAATGCCGCCGCAAGACCGGTTCCACTCGCCACGGTTATCGCCGCGGTGAGGGTCGCTCGCAATGAGACAGGAGCCGTTCTGGCATGGCTTAGCAAGGCCGGCCAGGCAAGGGCGCTGCCTGCGCCGTAGGCCGTGCTGGCGGGCAGAACCAACACCGGCAGTGATGGTGTCGCCAGCAGTGAGATCAGCGCGACCGGAGCAGGCTTGACCGAGTCGCAATGAACGTGTGGAGCCCCAGCGATCGCTAAGTTTGCCCCCCTGATACTGCAGCGCGAGCTTCCCGCGCGAAGAGCGACAGGGCCAGGCCTGCGACTGCACGTCCGCCGATCTCCTGCGGTGCGAAGTAGTCTGCAACGCGACGAGAAACACGAAAACAAACGGCGCGTCGAGGCAGAAGACGAGCAACAGCAACGCCGCTTCTGTCCATCGGCGGCCATTGTCCAAGCCGCAGCCGTGAGCCGGCCGGCTTGAGCACGGCTCATAAGTCGCACTCACCGACGAACGGGCGGCTTCATATCGCCGATCAACGGCCGGATGTCGTAGACGGTGAAACGCCGGTCGGGTCGGTGTAGGCGACGGCCGCTTTCCCTGCGCCAGTCTGGAGCACGCTGGCCTCGTTCTTGCCGTAACGGTTCGTGTAGGCGCGCTCGATCACGTCGAACTGGATGGACTTGGCGCTGGCGTAGCAGGCGAATTGAGATTCGGTCCAGTTGCGGCGCTGGTAGCTCTCGCTGAAGAAGTCGTTCGCCAGGATGCCGCCTTGTTGCATGAAGCGATAGGCGCCGTCTTCGCGCTCGGTTGGCTCCATCACCCGATAGACCGCGCCCGGAACGAAGCTGGGCGACTTGAAGTAGGCGGCATAGACGTTGGTCGCCGAGTGGGTCGCGCCGAAGTAGCTACCCCGGTTCAAATCGCCGATACGCACCACGCCGAGGCTGAAGCTGAGTCCCAGCAGCATACGACGGTCTGGCTCCCAAGCACGCGCCCGTAGTTGCGACGCACGAAGCTCGCGACGGCCGGCAAACCGAGGAGAGCGGCATGAACGTGACCGTGCCGCGGCGGACCACTGTGTCGAGCAGCCAACCAACGAGCGCGACGGGCGAGTGCTCCGTGGCGGCGGGCGTCTGTAGCGTCATCCAGAAGATCGGCGCCAGCGGCAGTGCATTGAGGGCGCAACTCCGAGGAAGGGAGGCGGGACCTTCGTTACCGGACAGGTAGACGCCGTAGCCGGCCATCGAAGCTGCCCACCAATGGATGGCTGCTCGCGCGAGCCAGAAGAACAAGGCTGCCAGCACAACTTGCGGTGTTCGAAGGCCCAAATGAACAGGAAGAAGAAGGCCGTGCTCCAGACGCTGGCAAACTGGAACGAGTACAGCGAATCGATGAAGATCGGGTTGGCGACGAAGATAAGAGGGAACCATGGGTTACGCATGCTGGTCGGGCCAAGCCCGCCGCCCAGACCATCGCGAGGACACCCGCCACCATGAACAAGGTGACGGCCCAATCCCCGAGGACCTGATACAGCGCAGCGGCGACGAGATAAGGCACGATGCCATATGGGAATATCATGGCTTTGCCGCTATCCACATACGTGCAGTGGCAGGCTGCTGTGATGGAAAGCTGCTCGGATAGGTACCAGATGTGCCTGTAGTGCTCCATCGAGTCGTTAGCCAGGAAGAGACCATGCGCCAGCACGTTGGCAGCCATCACGAGCAGTGCCAGCGGCACAATTAACGGCAGGTAGTAGACCAGCGCGTTGGCTAGGCCGGTTGGGGCGCCGCGGCGTGCCTCGAGGCGCCAGGCGGCCGCCGGGATCGCCGCCAGGTCAATGGCTACGTCCTTGAGGCGAGTCCGCGAGCGGAACAGCGGCACCGGCACCAGGTAGTCGTTGTCGACGCGGAAGCCGAGGCGGGCCAGGATCACCGCGACTTCTACCGTCTCGCTGTACTTGTATCCCTTGTAGTAGCTCAGCGCCGACAGCAGCGCCTCGATGCGAAATGCGCGATAGCCGGACTCGACGTCGTAGAGGCGTTTGCCAGCCCAGAGCGACGCCCAGAGCGACATGAGGAAGTTGCCCAATCGCTTGTAACGCGTGTAGAGCGAGAAATCCCGTCGGGCGATGACGGCATCCAGCCGGTTGGTAGTCATGTGGCCGACCAGCCTTCGACCTCGGCCGGATCGTGCTGGCCGTCCGCGTCGACCGTAGGATTACGTCGTCGTCGGAGAGAGCGCCTGTAGCCTGGAACTGGGCCACTTCCTGAAAGGCGCGGTAGTAGGCCGCCGACATGCCCGGTTGCGGCGGAAGCAGAGCAGCTTGACGTGCGATCGATTCGTCGCCCAGCGCAGCAGCAGGTCACGCGTGCCGTCAGTGGAGCCGTCGTCGACTACGATGAGTTGATCGGCCAGCGGCTCCAGCCGTTCGAGGACCCAGACGATCGTGGCCTCTTCGTTGTACGCCGGCATCACGGCGACGCGTCGCGGCGAACGTTACCGGCGGGCTACTGGCGCTGCCGGCCGTCGTGGTCATCGCGCGGTAGGAGTGCTCGCTTCCGTATGAGCCACTGCACCGTTTCGCGCATACCCTCTTCGAATTCGACCAGGGCTGCCAGCCGAGGACACTTTGCTTGCTTGGACGCTGGAGACATCTGCACCGCGATAGTCGCCTGCGCGGGCGGGCAAGAACTGCAGCGGTACCTCGATCCCGTAGCCGCAAGACGGTCTCGGCGATACGAAGGATCGTAATTTCTTCGCTACCATCGAGGTTGAAGGTCTGGTTCTCGGCCTCAGGCTGAAACGCCAGCACGTGAGCGCGGGCCAGGTCGCCGACGTAGACGAACTTGCGCTGCTGGCTGCCGTCGCCTGTGAGCGTTAGGGGTTCGCCGCCGCGCCTTGCGCACGAAAGAGGGATGACGAGCGAGGACGCATCCGCGGCCCGTAGGGGATGCCGTAGCGCAGGATGGTAAAAGGCAGGCCGTGCATGTGGCCGTAGTCCTGCACCATGAGCTTCGGCTGCCAGCTTGGTCGACGTATACAGGTGGCGGCTGGTATCTATTGCCATGTGGGTCGCTTCATCCACTGCGCCCCTCTCCTTGCGGACCCAGGACGAATACACCCAGACCGTGCTCGCAAGGATGAACGTTGCAGCGAGTTGGCGCGCGCGGCTTCGAGGGCCCGCATCGTGCCGCCGATGTTGCAATCGACAGCGCCGATCGGATCGCGTTGCACTCGTTGACGTCGGCGTAGGCTGCGAGATGGAACAGCACGTCGAGGCCGGCATGGCGCCTTCTGAGCCTTCGCCATCCATGATGTTCACGGCGTGATGCTCGACGTCGAGCCGCCGGGGTGTCGCCAGATCGATCACCCGTACCTCGTGTCCGGCCTCGACCAGCGCGTCGACTACGTGAGAGCCGATGAAACCGGAGCCTCCGGTGACGCCAACCCGCATTACTCGTTCCTCCCCTTGCCGCAGCCGACACAATCGCCCGTGCGAGGACGGCGCCAACGAATCGATCATGTAATGCGCGTCGTCTGTCGTCATCGTCGCCGAAATTGGCAGACAGACGTGGCGGCGGCAAATGTCCTCCGTCTGGGGCAAGGGTCCGTCGTTGTACGCTTCGAAGATCGGCTGCAGATGGCAGGGTGTGTCGTACACTTCGCCGCTGAGCCCGATGTCGAATTCTTCGCGCAGGCGTTGCTTGACCTCCGGCCGGTCGGCATCGCCCAGCATGACCATGTACTTGTAGTAGCTGCTCTTGCACTCAGGCGCGGGCAGAACGGGCTAGGCCACCTGCCAGCTGCTGCAGGCCCTGATCGTAGATGGCTGCGATTTCGCGACGCCGGGCGATGAACTCGGTCAGCCGCCGCAGCTGTGCCAGGCCGATCATGGCGTGGGGTTCGCTGAGGCGCCAGTTGTAGCCCAGGCGGACGTGAAAGTTTGTCGTGAAACCTTCTTTGCCCTGGTCGCGGTAGATGCGGGCCTCGCGATAGAGGTTCTCGTCGTCCGTGACGATCATGCCGCCCTCGCCGCTGGTCATGACCTTGGTCGGATAGAAGGAGAAGGCGCCTGCCAGCCCGAACGACCCCGCGAACGCATCGCCGAGGCTGGTGCCGTGTGCATGGGCGGCATCCTCGATCAGAGGCACGCCGTGCTGATCACACAGCAGACGAATCGCGGGCAGGTCCGGCTTGATCAGACCGCCGATGTGGACGACGATGACAGCGGCTGTTTGCGATGTGATCGCTGATGCAAGCGCATCCGGGTTGAGCGCGAACGAACCGGGCTCGCAGTCGACGAAACGTGGTGACCCCGGCATGCACAACGGCGCCTGCCGTCGCGTAAAACGTGTTGGCGGGACGATAACCTCTCGTCCCTCGACACCGATGGACCGCAGGATGATTTCAAGCGCACTGGTCCCGCTATTGACGGCGACGGCGTAGCGCGCGCCGCACAGCGCGGCGAACTCCTCTTCCAGCTGTTCGCCATACTTGCCGAGGGTTAACCGCCCGCTTTCTAGACAACTGTCGATTTGTTCCAGGATCCAGGCACGGTCCTCAGCGGGAAAGTAGATGTTAGCCGGTGATATTCGCATTTGTTGTAGCCCCCGCGCTAATGTCGCAGGCCGCGGCCCGAGCTTCATGAAGGAGCGATGAAGCTCGGCCTAAGTTGAGATGAAGTTGCAGTGCGAGAGCGGTCTAGGTAGTTTCGAGCGCTGGCATTTCCACAACAAAGCTGGTGCCGAGTCCGGGTTGGCTTTCGAAGTGGACGTTGCCACCATGGCTTTCCGCGACATGCTTGACGATGACCAGGCCGAGGCCGCTGCCGTCCGGGCTAGCTTCCACTGCTGCTTGGCCGCGGAAGAAACGATCGAACACACGTGACTGCTCGTTCTCGGAGATGCCGAAGCCCGTATCCCTCACCGAAAGACGAACAGTGCTGCCTCGTTTCTCCACGCCGACCGCTATCGAGCCAGACGGCGGCGTGTACTGGATCGCGTTGTCGACCAGATTGGCGACCATGTGCTCCAGACCCTCTCGGTCTCCGAGGACGAATGCACCGTCATCTGCCTGGAACGAGATCGGTCGCGATCCGGCTCTCTCGCGACTCTGCGAAACGAGTCGCTCGGCCAGCGCCGAAAGGTCGACCGGCAGCAGGAGCTGTGATGGCTCCTGCTCTCGAGACAGCACGAGGAGGTTGGAGATCATGTGGCTCATCGATTCTGCCTCGCTGCGCATCTCTTTCAAGGAGGCCTCGCGGCGATCCTCGGGCAGGTCGGGATGCGCGAGCAGGTCGATGTAAGTGCGCAGCACGGTGAGCGGACGGCGCAACTCGTGCGACGAGTGCGACAGGAAATCTCGCTGCACCGCCAGCATGCGGATGACCCGTTCGACCATGGCGTTGAACGCGTGCACAAGCTCCGCCATCTCATCCCTTCGAGACGCGGGATACGGCAGGGCATTCGCGAAGTCGCCTGTTCGCTCGATCTCTGCCGCTCGGGCGGCAACTTCGCGCACCGGCCGCAATGAACGTCCCGCAAGGTAATAGGCCGGTGCGCCGGTGAGCAACACAACGAGGATGGCGCCTGCGATGAGGACGCCACGGAGCTCATCGATCGCTGCGTCAGTCTGCTTGAATGAGACTGCTCCGATAACGTAGGCGGGCGGACCGCCTTCAACGGAGTAGGTCTCGTACGCCACGCGGATCTCGCCGTTTCCGTGGCCCCAGGTCTGGGCGACGTCTGGTTCCGGGTTGAGAGAGCCACGCGCTGGCAAGTTGATGGCCGCCACGCGTGAGGACGCATACAGCACACGGTCATCGTCAGCGACAACTTTGAAGACGAAATCAGCGGTGGAAGCGGAGTCGATTGGCGCGAGCCTGCGGTTCAGCGCCTCCCTATCCAGTGGGTCCTGGCCGGCGAGAGCCAGCCGGACGTTATCAATGCGCCCCAGCAGCTCCTCGTCGAGTGCCGCGTAGGTGCGAGCCGACGCGATGAAGTAGACGGCGGCACTGAACGCTGCCAGCGCTGGCACCAGGAAGATCATGTAGCTGAGAGCTAACCTGAGCCGCAGCGACACCTTCAGGCATCCCGCAATGCATAGCCGACGCCGCGCACGGTCTGGATCATGCGACTGCTTCCGCCGGCCTCGAGCTTCTGCCGCAGGCCCGCTATGTGCACGTCGACAACGTTAGATTCGTTGTCTTCTTCATGTGGCCACGCGAGGTCGAGTATCTCCTCGCGAGTAAACACGCGTCCCGGTGAGGCAATCAGTGCATGAAGGATGCGAAACTCGAGCGACGTCAGACTCAGCGGTTCGCCGTCACGTGTCGCTTGCCAGAGGGACGGATCGAGCCGGATGCCGCCGAACTGAAGTGGCGTGGCGGACAGCGTCCTGGTTCCGCGCGGCCGCCGCCGCAGCACTCGTATGCGGGCGACCAGCTCTTCCATCGCGAAGGGCTTCGTCAGGTAATCGTCTGCTCCTGATTCGAGGCCAGTGACCTTATCGGCCACGCTGTCCAGCGCCGTGAGCATGAGGATCGGCGAATCGACACGGTCACGGATCAGGCGGCACAGCGTGAGGCCGTCAACCGTCGGCATCATTACGTCCAGGATGATCACGTCGTGGTCAGAGCGCTCGATGGATCTGATTGCTTCGCCGGCGTCGCGGGCCGTCTCTACCTCAAATCCCTCGAGAGCCAGGGTCTGCGACAGGACGACAAGTAACCGTACGTCGTCATCGACTAGCAGGATGCGTCCGGCTGCCTGCACTCTAGCTGCCATCTTCTTCTCTACTGTATCGCGTGCCGCACGGTTCGGGCGTGATGACCCGGAGGCTGGTCTACTCCTTCGGCACCTGAGGTCCGAGGTACCAGTAATTGTCGCCGTGGTAGAGCAGAGGCTATTCTTCGGCATCCCGAGCAGACTTGATTGCTAGCGCCAGTGATCGTGACCTGCTCCCCGAAAACTAGTCCAGCTCAGTGTGAATCGTCCGGGACTGGTCTTGCCCCCGTTTCTGTACCAGTCGTTATGCGACCCCGGCAGGCTTTCGAGCCCTTCGAGCATACTCGTTCGGGGTGAGGTTCTTCAGGGCGGTATGCGGTCTTTCCTGGTTGTACTCCTTCCTCCATGCCTCCATGCGTGACCTGGCGTCAGCCAGGGATAGGAACCAGGATGCGTTAAGCAGTTCCTGGCGAAGACGGGCGTTAAACGATTCTATGTAGGCATTATCCGTCGGCGTAGCCGGCCTCGAGAAGTCCAGCTCCACGTGGTTGAAGAAGGCCCACTGGTCCAGCAGCCGGCCGGCAAACTCCGGTCCGTTGTCACAGCGGATTGTCTGCGGCAGGCCACGTTTTCGGGCGATGCGGTCCAGCGCTTCAGCGACATGGAAGGCGCCAAAGCTGGCTCTCGGTTCGATCGAGAGGCTCTCGCGTGTGTAGCAGTCGACCACGGTGAGAATCCGGATCTGACGGCCGTCGAACAGCCTGTCCGAGACGAAGTCCATGGCCCAGGTCTGGTTCGCTTGGGAGATCTCCAGACGGTCGCCGCGGTAGCGGCTGGAGCGTTTGCGCCGGGGTGTCTTCTGACGGATCACGAGTCCCTCCAGTCTGTAGAGGCGGTAAACACGCTTGTGGTTCACGGGCCAGCCCTCCCGCCGCAGGAGCACGTGCAGCCGGCGGTAGCCGTAGCGCACGCGGGCAGCAGCGAGCTCCTTGAGACGCAGGCGCAGCTCATCCTGGGAGTCGGCCACCGAGCGGTAGCGGTGGCTGGCGCGCGAGCAGCGCGTAACACTGCAGGCACGGCGCTCGCTTACCCGGTAGGCCATCTGCAGGTGGCTGACCACGTCTCGGCGGCGGGAGGGCGTTACCACTTTCGGCGTAGGACGTCCTGCAGCATCGCCTTGTCCAGTGTGAGGTCCGCCACCAGCTGTTTGAGGCGGCGGTTCTCCTCCTCGAGCTGCTTCAGGCGCCGAATCTCCGCCACGCCCATGCCGGCGTAACGCTGCTTCCAGCGGTAGAACGTCGCCTCGGCGATGCCCATCTTGCGGCAGATCTCGGGCACCGGTGTGCCCGCCTCGGCCTGCCTGATGGCAAAACCGATCTGCTCCTCCGTGTGTGCCTTCCTGGCCATCTCTGCTCCTTCCTGAACGGCCGAAGCCTACCAAAAAGTCGCATTCCATCTGGATCAGGATTTGGGGTCAGGACCACGCCTTCGCGCGGCGATGTCGCTTTTCTTGCGATAGCCCACGCCGGTGCGTTGCCCTTGCTTTGGTTCAGATGAGAACACGCTGCTAGTTAGAGCTGATAACGGGACAGATTTCGCTCAGGCCTGCAGATTCGGTGCCACACCGCTCAGCCGAACATGCTTTACACACAGAAGGTCACAGGTTCGAGCCCTGTATCGCCCACCACGAATCGAATGCAAGAGCCGCCTCCGGGGCGGCTCTCTCATTCCTCGCGGGTACTCGCGGCCACTGCTTGGCGCCGGAAACGTTGCCTCAGCTTGAAGGCCGGCCGTCCGTTGCGAGGTCGGTCGTCAGGATGCCGATGAAGGTGCCGTCTGGACCACCCATGTAGACCGGGATCGAGTACGTGATCATGTTGATGTCACCGCCGCCCGCGTCGAAATAGACGTCGCTCCAGCGGGCCGACCGCGACTGCTTCGGTATCGCGTACCAGTCCTGCGACGTGTAGTCGTACCCTTCGACCGCTGCCAGGTCTTTATGCCCTAGGCTGTCGCCCTGCCGGAAGACGTACGGCGCGAGACCGCCGGCGTTTCCGGCCTGCGACGGCTCGACAGAGAACGTCGCGCCAAAGAACTCCCCGTTGTCATCGAGATAGCGCTCCAGCAACTCGTAAATCGTCGCTTCCGAAGGCACGCCCTCGCCGAACTTGGCAGCGAGGCCTGGCAGCTTCTCTTCTGCCAGCGCTTGCGCTTCCGGCAGGGACAATGGGCTGGCGTCTTTCTCCCCGGAACCGCAGGCAAGAAGAAGGACCGGCGCCAGCAGGAGGATCAGTGTGAACGGAAGAAGCTTCATCTTTGATCATCCTGCAGTCTTTATCGGCATTCCCGCTCGCGATCGAAACGCCCGGCGCCATCGGCGACGCCGGTGTAACCTACGCCCCGGAAGTCTTTCAGCAGAGGGGTACGTCAATGTCCGCAACCGCCACTACTACCGTCGGGGTCGAGCACTGGGTGACGAAGGCCCATGCCAGCGGGCCGATTCGCATCTTCGCCTGGGAGAAGTACTCGCCGGCCTTCGAAGGCAACTTCCGGGGCACGGCGCTGCTCGTGCACGGCTCCTCGATGGCGTCGACGCCGAGCTTCGACCTCCAGGTGCCCGGCCATCCGGGGCAGCACTCCCTCATGGACTTCCTGGCCGAGCAGGGCTACGACGTCTGGTGCTTCGACTGCGAGGGCTACGGCCGCTCCGACAAGTCGCGCGACACCAAGTTCTTCATCGCGGATGGCGCCGACGATGCCGCCGCGGTTGCGGACTACATTCGCCAGCACCGAGGCGCCGACAAGCTGCTGGTGTTCGGCGTGTCCTCCGGGGCTCTCCGCGCTGCGATGCTGGCGGAACGGCGGCCCGAAGCTAGTGAAGCGCATGATCCTCGATGCCTTCGTGTGGACCGGCGAGGGCAGCCCCACCCTGGCGGAACGCCGAAAGCGCCTACCCCAGTTCGAGGCCGCGAACCGCCGGCCCATCGACCCCGCCTTCGTGCGCTCGATTTTCACGCGAGACCACCCCGGCACTGCCGAGGACGAGGTCATCGCTGCCTTCGCCGACGCCATCCTGGCGCTCGATGACTCCGTCCCCAACGGCACCTACATCGATATGTGCAGCAACCTCCCGGTCGTCGATCCGCAGAAGCTGGACGTGCCGGTCATGATCATGCGCGGCGAGCACGATGGCATCGCCGCGTTCGAGGACCTGGCGGCGTTCTTCCAGCGCCTGCCGAACCCGGACAAGCAGTTCGTCGTCATGCCCGGCTCAGCCCATTCCAGCCTGCACGAGAAGAACTACCGCACGGTGTTTCACCTGATCCTGGGGTTCTTCTCGCAGCCCGACCCGGTCTACACGGACTGATGCTGTCTCAAGCCACGCCCTCGATGGGAAGCTAGAATGCCCCAGAAGATCAGCGATCAGCAGGACGAGGTCATATGAACCAGCAGAAGAACGACAACATACGCTTCCTTCGAGGCCTGCGGGCCGTCCGCGACTACACACCGGACCCGATTCCGGACGACGTGCTCAACGACATCATCGAGGTCGGCCGGTGGTCCGGTAGCGCCAGCAACGTACAGGGCACGGAGCTTGTGGTTGTGCGCGACCCGGCGATCAAGCAGCGCATGTCAGAGCTCGGTGCTCGGCCCGCGGAGGGCGCTGCGGCAGTCCTCGTGATCGTGTTGCAGGGTCAGGAAGACCGGCGAGACATCGAGTCCTTCGACAACGGGCGCCTGGTAGAGCGGCTGCTCCTGGCGGCGAAGGCTCACGGCATCGGCAGCAACATCGCCACGCTGAAGGAAGACGGCCCGGAGATCATCAAGCAGGCGTTGGGTGTCCCGGCCGACCGCCGCATCTGGACGGTCGTGACCCTCGGCTACCCGGACGAGGCGGCTCACAAGGCCCGGCCCAAGAGCCCGACCGCGGGCCGCAAGCCCAGCGACGCCTTCGTGCACTGGGACCGCTACTAGCGCAGCGAGTCAGAGCAGCAACGTCTCGGCTTACAGGACAGAGATCCTTTGACCATTGAGGCGCTTCGTCACAATCAGGGAGTGATGGAAGGCGGGGAAACGCCATGAGCAGCACAGACGACGTCTTACGCGACCTCGTCATCGGCAACCGTATCCTCAGCAACGAGGGCGTTGTCGATGCTTACGGTCACCTGAGCGCCCGCCATCCCGAACATCCGGATCGCTACTTCCTCTCGCGGTCCCTGGCGCCGGAGTTCGTCGATACCGGCGATCTGCTGGAGTTCGACCTTGAGGGGAACGTCATCGGCGCCGACAGCCGGCCACCCTACCTCGAGCGCTTCATTCATGCCGCCATCTACGCGGCCCGGCCGGACGTGAACGCCGTGATCCACGCCCACGCCGAGGACACGTTGCCCTTTGGCATCTCCTCCACGCCGCTTGTGCCCGTGATTCACGCGGGCGCCTTCATCGGTGCTCAGGTGCCGGTGTGGGACATCGCCGATCGTTTCGGTGACCACACGAACCTGCTGGTCACGAATATGGACCAGGGCCGAGACCTGGCCGAGAGGCTCGCCGGCAATAGCGTCGTGCTCATGCGTGGTCATGGTTTTGCATCGGCCGCGGCGACCATCATCGATGTCGTGCGGATGTCGATCTATCTGCCGCGCAACGCCCGCGCTCTGCTCAACGGGCTGAAGCTGGGCGACGTGAAACCGCTGTCGGCGGGCGAAATCGCGGCGCGCACGTCCGGCGGCGGCTATCGCCCCAACTCGCCGGAAACCTGGCGAGCCTGGCAGTACTGGGCCCACCGCGCGGGGTGCGCTCACCTTCTGCCCGAGCAGCCCTGAGGTAAGCTTCGTTGCCCGAGTCGCTGTACGGGATCAGTTCAGCGGCAACGCCTCGGCGCCCGGCGCGGGCGACACCTCGCAGGCGTTGAGCATCGTCGTCACGGATAGGTAGTGGCCGATCACCGCCGTCAGCTCGACCAGGCCCGGGAGCGTATGCATCCGCATGAGCCGGTCGAACAGCGCCTGTTCGACGCGGTGCTCACGCAGGAGCTGACGGGCCAGCTCGATGATGTCGCGGTCGGCCTCGGTCAGGCCGTCCAGGCTGCCTCGATCGCGCACGAGGTCGACTACGGCGTCCGGGACGCCGGCTTTGCGCGCGGCCGGCGCGTGGGCGGCCCAGACGTAGGGGCAATCGCGCTCGCGAGCCGTGGCGATGACGGCGAGCTCCCGCGTACGGGCGGGGACGAAGTCGTCCTGGCGCAGGTAGAGACTGAGGTCGAGGACGGCCTGACAGAGCACCGGGCTGTGCAGGAGCAGCGCGAATGGTCCTCGCACGCTGCCCCGGCCCTCGGCGATGGCGTCGAACAAGGCCGCGGTCGGCCTCGGGCACCCCAGAACGGTCCGTGAGGAGAGGAATGCGCGTCGATGGTCGCGGCGGACGCACCGAAGCACTGACGGCGCCTCGCTTTGAGAGTGGCAGGACTTCGGCATCGGGCGCAGGCGTGACTTCGAAGCAGTTGAGGAGGCAGGCGAGGGCGGCATAGCGCCCAATCCAAATCGTCAGCTCCACCACCCACTGCGGGCCGTGCGCTCCAAGCAGCGCACCGAACAGCCCGTCCTCGACTCGCCGCTCTCGCACGATCTGGCGCACGAAGCGCGCGATCGCGGCCTCAGCCTCCGGCAGGTCGTCGGGCGCCGCGTCGTTCGCGACAACGCCGATCGCGGCTTCGGAGACGCCGGCTCGGCGTGCATTCGGGACATGGGCCGCCCAGACGTAGGCGCAATCGAACTCGCGGGCGGTAGCGCAAACTGCGAGCTCCGCGTGTTGCGGCTCGACGATGCTCTGGCCGTGGAGGAACTCGCTGATCTGGTTCCAGGGCCGGGAGAGGCCTGGACTGTGCAGCACGATCGATGATGGGCCGCTGATGCGTCCCCGTAGCGCTGCCAGCTCATCGAAGAGTTCGTAGTGCTCAGGGGCGACGTCATCTTTGCTCTGGAGCAGTTTGATTCGCGCCATGGTTGCCTCCGATCCACACCGTGTACGCGGAATATGCCACACAAAGTGGCAGCGAAGTCACGTTTTGCGCAGGCAACACTTGAACGTCTGAGAAGATGGCCGAGGATGCTGCCATAGCGCGCCTCCATCGAACCAGTGGGCTCGCAGGCGCCGGCATGTGCCAACAGGAAACCGCCGATATCAATAAGAGCCAGGCTTGGAGACTGCCGATGATGCAGTTGTAGAATGTTCAATCGTCGAATGAGACTGGTTCCAAAGGGAGTCCGCCATGCTCCAATCCGAAGCAAATGACAAGGTCTGGACAGCCTTGGTAGGTGTGAATCAATACGTCCGAAAAGGCATCGTTGATCAGTTAGAGAGTGGTCTTCAGTCATTTGGCGGTGCTGATGCGAAACCGATCTTCGATGGTTACCAGGCGTTTGAAGTGGCAAGGCCGTTCGTATCGGTGGAGCTTCGCGCCGCCGTCGAGGACGCATTTCGGACGCTAGAGAAAGGCTTCAATCAAGTTCTCGATTCCCTGAGGGCGGTCGTAGCACTGCCTGAGACTGAGCGAGATGCGCTTCTTGGTTCAGTGAACGCCGCCTTGTCTGAGATGCAAACTAGCTATCAGTCCAGATTGGAAACTATTAGCAACATGATTAAGAGCGACAAAGAGGCACTCCAGGCTGAGAGGGCAGGTGCGCAGGGAATCACCCAAAACATCACCGTTAACGGAAGCATTGTTGGCTCAAACGTCGTAGCTGCAAGAACGATAGAGAATTCGTCATTGATGGCTGCTCAGACGCCAATGAATGAAGACCTGAGGGTCCTGGTTTCAGAGCTCCACAAAGCCGTAGCTGAACTCACAGAGTCGCTCGACGATGACGAAGCCGCGCTTGCCGCCAGAGACCTGGAGGACCTGACCAAGGAAATAACTTCGCCGACGCCCAGAGCCGCATTCTGGCGACGCGCCATCGAGGGTCTGACGTCCGCAGCAGAGACCGCCGCAGAGGTTGGTGGCCCCGTCGTCACCCTCTTGGGCAAGATAGCCGTGTTGATGGGCTGACGAAGGGGGCGCATAGAGACGCGTCCCGGTTTCCGGTTATTGACCGTCCAACCGCCACAGACGAATCATGCCGAGGCTGGCTGCGTTGCCCCGGGTGCTACTCCTTCGGCACCTGGGACCCGAGGTGCCAGTACTTGCCGCCGTGGTAGAGCAGGGGCTGCTTTTCGGCGTCGTAGCGCGCCCAGACGACCTCGCCGATGAAGACCGTGTGGCCCAGCGCGTGCTTGCCGACGATGCGGCACTCGACGTTGATCATGGAGCCGTCGATCATTGGCGCGCCGATCTTCTTGGCCGGATACGTCTCGAAGTCGGCGAGCACCCACTTGTCCGTGTCGCGCATCGAGTAGGAGCCGGAGACGTGCGAGAGCTTGGCCTGCTCGTCGGAGCAGAAGCTGAGGCCGAACTCGCCCGCCGCTTCGAGCATCGCGTGCGTCTCGTGCGAGGGGTGCACGGAGATCATGAAGCACACCGGATTGTTGGACACGAGCATGGCCCACTCGCACGCCATCACGTTCACCCGGCCGTCGGCGGCGCAGGTGAGCAGCGCTACCGTCGTGGTCGTCTGCTGCCAGAGGCCGCGACGGAACTCGCGCGACTGGAAGTCGTCACCTTCGACGTACATACACCCGGTCCTCCTCTGGGCTGCATATCAGCACGGGCGGCTCGAAATTGGCAAGGCCGATGCCTAATCTGCACGCATTGACTCGCCCGGATGCCTGTCACAGACTCTGACCGATTTCGAGCCCAGTGGAGGTGTCCAGTGAAGACCAGCCAGGAGCGATTCCTTACGACCCACGTTGGTAGCCTCGTGCGGCCCGTCGGGATCGTCCGCGTCATGCGGCAGCTCGAGTCCGGCGAGCCGGGTGACCTCGATGCACTCGACCGCGCCTTGCCGGGAGCGGTCGCAGAGGTCGTGCGGCAGCAGGCAGCGGTAGGCGTCGACGTCCCCAGCGATGGCGAGTTCGGCAAGCGCGGCTGGACGGCCTACGTGGCCGAACGCCTCGCCGGCTTCGAGGTCGTCCCGATCACCCTACGGCCAGCTGATCACCGGTCTCGCCGGCAAGGAAGGCCAGCGGTTCGCCGAGTTCTACAAGGTGTACAACCGCATCGAGCGCAGCAACTGGCTGCCGGGCGGCGAGGACGAAGATCCAGCCACCGAGGTGCCGGCGGCAATGTGGGCGTGCACCGGCCCGATCAGCTACACGGGCGGGGCGGCCGTTGCCCGCGACATCGCGAACTTCAAGGCTGCGCTCGACAAGGCAGGCGTTGAGGAAGGCTTCCTGCCCGTCGCCGCGCCTGCGAGCGTCACCGCCAGCCGCAAGAACAACTACTACCAGACCGATGAGGAGTACATCTACGCCGTCGGCGAGGCGCTCGCCCAGGAGTATCGCGCAATCATCGATGCGGGGCTCCTCCTGCAGATCGACGACGCGTTCTTGCCGGCGCAGTTCACCCGCATGCCCGAGGGCACCTCGCTCGCCGACTACAAGAAGTACTGCGCCATGACGGTCGAGGCCCTGAACCACGCCCTCGCAGGCATCCCCGAGGACCGTATCCGCTACCACATCTGCTGGGGCAGCCAGAACGTGCCCCACACCTGGGACGTGCCGCTGTCGGAGATCGTCGACCTGATCCTGAGCGTGAAGGCGCAGGCCTACGCCATCGAGGCCGCCAACCCGCGACACGAGCACGAGTGGCACGTCTGGGAGTCCACAAAGCTACCGGCAGGCAAGGTGCTGATCCCGGGCGTGATCAGCCACTCCACCAACGTGGTCGAGCACCCCGAGCTGGTGGCCGACCGCATCGGCAACTTCGCGAAGCTGGTGGGCCGCGAGAACGTCATGGCGGGCACCGACTGCGGCTTCAGCCAGAACTGGAACCTCGTCCGCGTTCACCCCGAGGTGCAGTGGGCCAAGCTCGAAGCGCTCACAGAGGGCGCCCGAATCGCCAGCGCCCGCTTCTGGCCCTGATAGAGGCGTGCGCAACCGCAGGCGTCGCGACTCCGAAAAACGAGCCATTCACATCTCTCGCCCTTAGCCCCGATGCTCCGTACTCTGGATCCATGCGATTATCCAGGTGGTTGCTCTTTGGTTCTGCGTTTCTAGCCCTGGCGCTATTTGCTGTGGCTTGTGGAGGTGACGATGACGACGATTCGACAACGGCAACGCCGGCAACGGCGGCGAGTTCTCTGATGCCCACACCGACAGGCAGCGAGTTCTTCGATATCTCCAAGGCTACGACCACCGCCAACGGGCTCATGTACATCGACGAGGTGGTCGGGACGGGCGAGTCGCCGGCCATGAGCCAGTCCGTGACCGTGAACTACACCGGCAAGCTCGCCAGCGACGGCACCGTCTTTGACTCGACCACCGGTCGCGGTCCGGCCACCTTCGCCCTTACGAGAGTGATCGCCGGCTTCAGCGAGGGCATCGTCACGATGAAAACCGGCGGCAAGCGCACGGTCTACATCCCCGCTGACCTGGCCTACGGCGCCAATCCGCCGCCCGGCCTGCCGAAGAACGCGGACCTGATCTTCGAAATCGAGCTGCTCTCGTTTAAGTAGGCGGTTCTAGTACAGCGCGCCTCAAGCGCAGGTCCGCCGAGGCGCTCACACCTCGGCTACGGTCTGGCACGAGCACCCCTGCGTTCGCGCGCGTAGGCTACTGCTCGTCTAGCAACTCGTACTTGATGGCGCCGGAGGGGCAGGCCGCCACGACTCGTGCGATCTCGTCGGGCTGGCCGGCGTCGAGGTTTACCCAGGGGCGTGACCGGGCGTTGAACACGGCGGGCAGCTTGTGTATGCAGACGGCGGCGTGGAAGCACAGCGATGGCTCCCAGGTGACAACGATGTGCTCGTTGCGGTACTCCCGGTAGTTTTCGTCACGCCCCGCCAGCTCGCTCTGTTCCGTCACGCGTTTCCTCTCATCAAGTTTGGATGACTCTAGCAGCTTCGTATGGGTCCCTTGCGTTGCTTCGTTCGGGAGCCTCGCTTCATGCCTCCTGAGCGCTAACGCTGGTCACGCCTGCGTGCCTTTGGCCTCGGGGAATGAAAGTTCGCCGAGTACGGCCTAAGATTGCCGGACTTTACGCAGCCCCGCACTGACAGGAGGAGTCTCATGTTCGGAACCGTAGCGATCATCAAGCCCAAGGCAGGTCAGGAGCAGGCCTTTGTCGAGAAGCTCAACGCCTGGTGGGATGGCCGCAGGCTTCAGATCAAAGGTGCCATCGCCAGCACCATCCATCGAAACGCCGCCAACCCATCCGAGCTGATCATGTCGGTCGTCTTCGATAGCGAAGAGAACTACCGCGCGAACGCTTCCGACCCGGCGCAGGACAAGTGGTATCAGGAAGTCCGAGCCCTGCTGCAGGAAGACCCGCGCTGGATGGACGGCGACGTCCTCAGCTGCAAGCACGTTTAGCAAGCGGATTGCATTGGGGAGGTTCCGGCCAAATCGGGCTCGGAGCCTCCTCCCTCGTACTGTTCAGTCGTAGGGCCGATTGCGTTCCCAAGCGCCGCACTGAATACTTGGCCGATGACGCCCGTCCGCTTTAGTCGCGCCTTTGTCGCCTGCGCCCTCGTCGCCGGTCTGGTCGTCGCGGCGTGTGGCGGCTCCGGCGACTCCGCGGCGCCTACGCCAACTGCGACCTCCTCGGGCGCGAGTGCGGAGCCCACGCAGACGCCGGAAGCTACTTCGGCTGCGACCGCGACAGCAACCACAACGCCCGCCCCGACGCCCACGGAAGCGGCGCCCGCCATAACCCTTGCGCTTCCGGAGGCCGCTGCCAACCTCGATGGCCTCTACCAGGAGCTGCTTGGCCTTATCCCTGACACGGAAGAGTCGCGAGTGTACGTCGGAATCGCGAACTTCGCCCTGCTTATGCCCTCTACGACATCGACCCGCCCGTTGAGCCGGCGGACGCTGAGGCTTGGGATGCTTACCGAGGCCAGGACGCCTGGGACGTGGTGCTGGAGAACGCACCGGTGGCCTGGAAGATGGAAGGACCCACGTACCTCAGCCGTCTGGACGAGAACAAGACGTCCTTCCTGGGCGAGTATCTTGGCTATCGCCGAGTCGATCAGGAGATCAAGGCGGGCCAGCCCCCCGCCGTCTACGAGGCCCTGCGCGGCGAATTCAATCCGGTCGCTGCGGTGTGAGGCGATCAAGAGCTGTGCCGAGTGCCAGCCCCCGGTCGCGAACCAGCACGCCGGCATCATCGACTACACCTGGGGCGACGACTTCAAGCAGGACCTCAGGAACCGGCTGACGCCCCCGGTATTCGACTCCATCGGGCGCGGCGGTCACTACGTCATCGATGAGCAGTACTTGCTGCATGCGCTCTGGACCGAAGGCATCAACGGCATGATCGATGCCTGGCAGGACGAGGCGACGTCCCTGCAGGCAAACGAGGCCTTTCGCGTCGCCGCTGAGCACATCGAGGCCCTCGGTGCCTTCAGCGCCACGTTCTCCAGCGCGGACCAGCTAGCAGCGCTCCTCGACGACACAGCGTCGCGCTCCGGCAACACATACGCGGTGGCGCCTGACGAGCTCGTGGCGCCTGACGTAGATGCGGCGGCAAACGGCCTCGACGCGGCCGGCGAACCCTATCTGGCGCTTGTGCGCGTATATGAGTCTGCGGACGTCGCTCGCGGACAGGCCGATGTACTGACGGCGCTGTTCTCAGACGCCGCCTTCACCGAAGACGCGCGCTACGGCAGAGTCGAGGTCCAGTCAGAGGCTGACGGCGGAGTGTTGACGCTGCTTCTGCGGTTCGGGGAGTAGGGCCTAGCTCAGCTTTTCGGCGATGCGCACGATCTGGCTGCGTACGTTCTCCGCCGACGTGCCCAGGTGGGCCGCGATCTCGCTGTCGCGACGACCCTCGGACACCAGCCCGAACACCTTGCGCTCCTCGCCGTTGAGGTTGCTGGGAATTTCGCCGGTGACCAGTGCCCGCAGCCGGCCCGAAAGCTCAAGGGAACGCAGGTTGTCGCCTATGGCCACCCGTTGCACGGCGTCTGCCAGGCGGCGCTCTGGTACGAGGATCAGACCGGATGCGCCCGCAAGTACCGCGCGCGTATCGATGAGTTGCTCCATGTAGCGCGTCAGCATAATCAGGCGCGGACCGAGCTCGTGGATCGCCCTCCAGATTAGGATGTCCTGCAGGTCGGCCGGGGGCGAGTCGGAGATGACGACGTCCGGCATGTCCGTGCCGACGCAGGCCAGCGCCTCCGAGGCGTTGGCAACGCTTCCCTGGTACACCAGCGCATTCTGTCTCCCGAGCAGCGTGGGTAACACGCTCCGCAGGCGCTCATTCGCCGAAACGATCAAAACTCGAAAGCTGTCTGATTGCATACCGCATATCCCCGAGCCGAAAGGCTTGATGCCATGGTTGCTCATTTGACGTGGGGCAACCAAAGCCGTTCGGCCCCTTTCTGGACAGACAAAGAGCCCGTCTTTGTGGTAGCAGACTCGATTCGGGTGCTGTGGCAGCGGACGGGAAGCGGGTTGGGAAGGAAGAACTCAGGCGAGCCGGAGGTCGACGTGGATGGCAGTTCCCTGGCCGGGCGCCGCTCTCGATCTCGAAGTCTGCACCCACGATGCCGGCGCGACTCGCCATGTTGCGCAGGCCTCGGTGGCCCTCCGGCAGCTCGACCGACGTGTCGAACCCGACACCATCGTCCCGTACTTCAAGCCCGAGCTTGTTGTCGATCACGCGCAGGCTGATCACGACATTGCTGGCCTGGGCGTACTTGCGGGTGTTGCTCAGCGCCTCGTGGGTGATGATGTAGTAGGCGACGCCGATGGAGTACTCAATCGGAGGGATCTCTGTGGGTACGGAAACTTCCGTGTGGATGGCGGAGTTTTCCTGGAACTCGCGGCCCAGGTCCAGCAAGGCCTGTCGCAGGTCGCCGGTAAACTGGCGTGGTCGCAGATCGAAGATGTAGCTGCGGATGTCGCGAATCACGTCGTGCAGCTGGTCGATCGAGCGCCCGACGGCGTCCTTTGCCTGCTTGGGGGTCCGTATCGATATCCTCGTGCGCCAGCTCGAGGCCGAGGGTGACGGCGTAGATGTCCTGCATGATCCCGTCGTGCAGGTCCATGCCGATGCGGTGACGCTCCTGCTCTGTATCCAGGAAGGTGCGTAGGGCCTGCTCTTCGGCCCGCAGGTGCCGCCGCTCTGTGCTGTCCCTGACGATGGCGATCGTAAATGTTTGCCCGCCTGACTTCACGGGGCTGAGGCTAATCTCCAGGGGGAACTCGCTGCCGTCTTTGCGCAGGCCCAGCAGGTCCAGGCCCATACCCATCGGCCGGGTGGCCGGGCTGGTCGTATAGCTGCTGCGGTGACCCTCGTGTCCGGGGCGCAGGCGTGGCGGCACGAGGGCTTCGACGCGCTCGCCAATGAGCTCGCTGCCTTCATAGCCGAAGAGGTGGCTGAGCTGTTCGTTGACCACGAGAATGCGGCCTCGGTCGTCCACCACGGCAATGCCATCTGGAGCGGCGTCCAGGAGGGCCCGAAAGTCTAGAAGGACGTCGCCAGCATCTTTCATTTAGGCCTCAAAGCATCTCTTACCGAGACTTCAGGATGACTATGCCTTCAAGAAACTCATCTTGTCGATGCGACACATATTCTAGCCCACAAGACCAATTTGGCTGCCAGCGTACCAGAGGGGAAACCTTAACCAGGTATCGGATTCGCGTGGCCATCCTTGAGTTCACATCGAATTTGAGTCGACATCCGATGTGTAACTAAGTCTCTTGATAACTCCAGGGATGATGCCTTAATCTTTAACAGTCCAAGGGCAGACCTAACGTTAACGAGGGGTATCTGAAAAATGCTGAGCGTAGAAGACAACGAACTCGTCACAAACACGAACAAAGACACGCCCATGGGGGAGGCGTTTCGGCGCTTCTGGCTGCCGGTCATGCTGGCCAGAGAGCTGCCGACGCCGGACTGCGAGCCGGTTCGCCTGACTATCCTGGGCGAGAAGCTCATCGCCTTCCGCGACACGGAGGGCCGCGTCGGCATCGTCGACGCCTACTGCCCCCACCGTGGCGCGCCGATGTTTTACGGTCGCAACGAGGAGAACGGCCTGCGCTGCGTCTACCACGGCTGGAAGTTCGACGTGAACGGCGAGTGTGTCGACCTGCCGTCGGCGCCCGAAGGTGAGACCTACCGCCACAAGATCAACATCGTGCGCTACCCGGCGGTGGAGGCGGGCGACCTGATCTGGGCCTACATGGGGCCTGCCGACAAGCAGCCGCCCTTCCCCGAGTTCGAGTGGCTCAATCTGCCCGCGAGCCACCGCTACGTGCGCAAGTTCAAGCTGGAGTGCAACTACCTCCAGGCCATGGAGGGTGACTACGACCCCTCTCACGCGCTCTTCTTGCACAGCACCCTGGACGATGGCTCAATCCCGAACGATCTCAACCCGTCATTCCTCACCCGTCTGGCGAACCAGCTGCGTCCAGAGGGACGGCGTCCCGACGAGGACCCGTTCCCGCGCATCGTCGGCAACCGCCGCGTCATCAACAAGCCAGTACAGGAGCTGGAGGAGACCGACTCTGGCTTCATCTCCGTTTCAGCGCTGGAAGATGGCCTGGAGACTGGTACTCGATGGTCGGTGTGACGATCATGCTGCCGATCTTCTGCACGGCCGGTATCGCCGGGCCGAACACCTACAGCAGCAACATGCGCGTGCCGGTCGACAACGAGAGTCTGATGTTCTTCCGTCTGCGCTGGAGCTACGACCCCATCCCGGAGAAGGACATAGACGCTTACATGAACAGCGACTGGTTCTACCCGCGCCTGGTCCCGGGGACGTTCATCCCGGAGGACAACGTCACCAACAGCTACAACCTGGACCGCGACAAGCAGCGCAGCGAGAACTACACGGGCATCCGTACCTTCCCGCTGCAGGACATCGCCATGATGGAGGACCAGTGGGGCCCCATCGCCCACCGGCACCTGGAGCACCTCACCAGCTACGACTACCAGATCATCCAGGTTCGCCAGCGCTTGCTAAAGGTCGCGAGGAACATGGCCCAGGGCATCGAGCCCTCTGAGCCGTGGCACCCGGAAGCCTACGCCTACAAGCAGGCCCAGGCCGGCGGCGCCACGCGCGAAGAAGCGATCGCCAACGCAAAAGCCGAGGCGATGACAAGCAAGCTCAAGCAGTCGCCGAAAATCCAGGTCTAGGCCTGGAACGAGTGCTTGCACGGCGTTGAGCGCACGGGCGAGCAAGTGCAGGAGCTGACGAGATGCCTGAGGGGACACGTCCCCTCAGGCATCTCGCACCTGCGAACCAGCAGGCCCTTCCAGGCTGTACTACAGCAGTCGGTCATTCATACTGATGCCGCCTGAGGCCATGTCTTGAGAGAATCCGAGTCCACTTGGGCGACGCGATTGCCCTTCTACTACGGTTGGGTCATCGTCAGCGTCGTCTTCCTGCGTGCGTTCACGACGGCCGGCGCCCTCTGGACCACGGGCATTCTCTCCGTCGCCATGCACGACGACCTGGGCTGGAGCCGGACGATCATCTTCGCCGGCATCACCTTGCGCACGCTCGGCGCCGCCGTCGCTGGTGTGTTCTTCGGCAAGTTCATGGACAAGAGCGGCTTTGCCCGCATCCTCGGCACGGGAAGCGCGATCGTGGCGGCCCTCTGCTTGCTTGCGGTCGCCTTCGTGCATGAGCCGTGGCAGTTCCTCCTGATCTTCGGCGTCATCGGTGGCATCCTTGGCGCGGGGCCTTCGCAGCTCTTGATGGGCGCCGTCGTGCCGAAGTGGTTCATTCGCAAGCGCGGCCGCGCCATGGCGACCTCGACGATGGGGACCGGCCTCGCGGCGTTTATCCTGCCGCCGATCATTGCTTTCGTGAGTTCGAGCTTTGGCTGGCGCGAAGCCTGGTTCTTTCTCGGGATCGTGGCGGTCGTGCTATCCGTGCTGCCCTCGCTTCTCCTGAGGACCCAGCCGGAGGACATCGGCCTCCTGCCCGACGGTGACACGGAGCCTCTATCGACCGGTGCCGTGCCGGGGCGAGTGCAGGTCGCGGCGACGGAGTACAACTTCACGCGCGCCGAGGCCTTCCGCACGCCGACGCTGTGGCTGCTCATGCTCGTCAGCGTCTTCGGCATGGTCTCGCCGACGGCGTTCCCCACCAACCTCGTGCCCGCCCTCGTCGAACGGGGCTTCTCGGAGTCGACCGCGGCGATCTCGTTCAGTGCTTACGGCCTCACGAGCTTCACCGGCCGTTTCTTCTGGGGTTGGCTCTCGGACAAGCTCCACATCCGCAAAACGCTGCTGATCATCTGCACTTATACGGGCGTCACGGTGCCGCTGCTCTTGTTCCTGCCGGGCGACCTTCGACTGGTCGCGGGGGGCGTGGCTGGCCTCGGCATTGGCGGTTGGGTCGGGCTCAACCAGGTCGTGTGGCCGGTGTACTTCGGCCGCGCGAACATCGGCGCCATCAGCGGCACGGTGCGGCCGATCATCACGCTCTCCGGCGCCACCGGCCCCCTCTACGTCGCCGCCCTCGCCGAGTACTTCGACTCCTACACGATCAGCATCCTCGTAATGACGCTCTCGTGGTGGCTCTGCGCAATGGTCCTGCTTTTCGTGCGTCCCGCCCGGCGCAGTGCAGAGCCCGTGCTGGAGCCAATGCCCTCGGGCAGTCCGGCGGGCTAGCGGACCAGTAATAGGACTTGGCAGCGAGAGTCACACGCCGCCGATTGGCTCTCTGTGCTTGTGGAAGAAGTATTTCCAGATATCATTGGCACCATTCAAAGCTGATGGTTTCGGCAAAACGTTCTTATACGCCTCCTTGCCATTGCTGATGGGAGCCTGAAATGCAGCTTGTTTACCACCCGGGTCAGATTGAAGTGCAGACCGAAGCCAATACGCGGCCGGTTGCCGATATGCTCTCCGACTGGGTCGGGCCACTGAGCGAGTTCACCATGGGCGCAGACATGATCGTCCTTGCTGTCCAGGAGTCGGCAGGGCTCGAAGTCGCCGTCATCTGCGGTGCGCCGCCACTGGTGGAGCCTGCTCACGGCAACTCGCTGCGGTTTCCTGCCCCGATGTTCTCGGCCCCAGAAGGAGGCAGCGACGTGCGGAGGGTGGGTGGTATCGCGATCTCTCTGGCGGAGCGACGCCGTGCGCGTATCAACGGCGACATCACTTGTGACGACGAGCCAGTGCTGAACGCCAGCGAAGGTTTCACAAACTGTCGAAAGTACATAATCCCGTCCCTCGCTGTTGAAGATGAGATGCACCTTGGCCCGCAAGGCCGAGACGAAATCGCCCTGGACGACCCCTGGTTGGCAAACGTTGTTGCCGTCTGCGAGACGGCATTCCTGGTCTCAGTCAGTCCAGACGGACAACCAGACGTGTCGCATCGTGGTGGTCCGGCGGGATTCCTGGTCCTGGACGTACCTTCGCGCCGTCTGAACTGGCCGGAGTACGTCGGAGACGGCATGTTCAAGAGCGCCGGCAACGTCCGCTCCGGTTGTGAGCTGGCGCTCATTGCAGTCGATCTGGAAACCGGTGACGCTGCTCAGCTCAACGGCCGCGGAACCTTCACTGTGACGATGAAGGAGAAGCGGCCGCGTACGGACGGCCTGTTGCAGGCGCGCGACCCCTACCCGGTGCAGGCGCAGGTGTCGGTAGATCTCACCTCGGCCCAGCGGTTGCGCGGCATGATCACGCCGCGTCGCAAAATCGAGCGCGCTCAGCGATTGACGTCGACCGACAACACCAGTGTCCAGGCGCCGCAGTAACGGGCGAAGTCTCCTAGCGTTTGCCCGCGCTCCATCGAGGTCAGCCCGGCGCCCTTCGGTACCGGGTTGCGGCGGGCCAGGATGTTCTCCATGCGCTCCCGGATCACGTCGTCGTATTCGACGTGCGTGAGGATGTAGAACTGCTCGTCCTTGATCGCCTGCAGCACCATCTCGGCCGTCTTCGATGGGTCGAGACCCTGCTCCGCCACCGTACGCATGCTGTTCGTACCGCGCTCGATCTGGGCGGCTGAGATCTCCTCGTCGGGATGGTTGCGCAGGTCCACGGGCCGGTTGCGCGCCGCGAGCGGGAGGTTCGTAATCGTCAGGCCGGGACAGAGCACGGACGCGCGTACCTTCGTGTTCTGCGTGTGCAGGCCGTCGTGCAGTGCCTCCGATAGCGCCACGACGGCGTGCTTGGTCACGCTGTAGATGCGGTTGCCCTGCGCCAGCCCCGCCATCGAGGCCGTGTTGACGACGTGCGCCGGCTCGTCCTGCTCGATCATGACTGGGACGAAGGTGTGGACGCCGTAGATCACGCCCCACATGTTCACGCCCATCGCCCATCGCCAGTCCTGCAAGGAGGCTTCCCAGATGCCGTTCGCCGGCACGCCGCCGACGCCCGCGTTGTTGCACAGGACGTGCACCTTGCCGTACGCCTCGAGCGCCTTGTCCTTCAGCGCCTCGATCGACTCCGGCTTCGTGACGTCCGTCTGCACGCCGAGCACGTCGTACTCCTGCTGCCGCAGCTTCGTGACGGCCGCTTCGAGGGCGGGCTCCTCGATGTCCGCCAGGACGACCTTCATGCCTTCCTGTGCGAACCGGGTCGCCATCGCGAAGCCGATGCCGCTGGCGCCACCCGTAACAACCGCTACCTTGCCCTCGAAGTCCTGCATTGCCTCGCTCCTCGCTCTACGTGCTGCTGCCATCGTGCCGTAGTCAACACGCCCGGTCGAGGGGAGGCACGCCTACGGCTTTGCGATTACCCGGTTGCGCAGCGTGCCCATGACCGGGTTCGAGACCTCGACGACGTCGCCGGGCTTGAGGAAGAGGTCCGGTGCCCGGATCGTCGTGCCGTTGGGGCCCGCGATTAGCTCGCTGGAGTCCTGGGCCGTGCCCGCCGTCGTCCCTGCGCTGATCACGTCGCCCGGCAGAAGCGTCATGTCCTGCGACATGTACTCGACGTACTCGGCGAACGAGAACGTCATGTCCTTCGTGTTGCCCTGCTGGCGCACGGCGCCGTTCACGCGCGTCTCGAAGTCGATGTTCTGCGCGTCTGGGAACTCGCCTACCACGACGTAAGGCCCGGCGCAGATCGACGTGTCGAAGTTCTTGCCGCGCGCAAAGCTCGATGTCGAGTTGTCGGGGCCGTCGACGTTGGTGCGGGCGCTGACGTCGTTCTGCAGCAGGTAGCCCCAGAAGTAGGGCGACGCCTCGTCTGCCTTGACGTCCTTGCCGCGCTTCCCCAGGATCACCGCGACCTCGCCCTCGTAGTCCAGGCGGTCGGTGCGAGCCGGGTAGATGATGTCTTCGTCGGGGCCGGCGGCGTTCTCCGGGAAGCAGTAGAAGCCCCAGATGCCGCGCGCCCGGCTCTGCGCGTAGATCTCCTCCAGTGACGGCGGCGCGCCCTCGCCGCCCCGGAACGACATCCCGGCGCTGTGGATCACATAGTTGCCGCCGGCCATCATGATCCGCGCTCGTTGGGCGTAGGGTGCGTGCAGCTTCACGTCCGCCAGGCGCTCGACCAGCGTCTCGCCGCGCACGCCCTCATGGTTCTCGGCCCGCCGTGTCAGGTACTCGACCGCGCGCTGGCCGCCGTCGATCGCGCGTTCGCCCGCCGCGATGAACCGGCCCAGCTCCTCCGGTACCGATGCCGCTGCGACCTCATAGGGCAGCCCGTCGTCCATGACTTCGTGGGCGTACTTCGCGAAGGCGCCGCTGACGTCGATCACTCGGTCGTCGTGCACAACCCCGAGTCTGCGGTGCGGTCCGTAAACGACAAGCTTCATGCCACCCTCCTCGCTGCCCGAAGAGCTTAGACTCTTCCTTGCCAACTGGAAACACTGTGTTTACAGAGGCCGAGTAACCCCGCCTCCTGCCTGAAACATGGCGCTGATAGCGTCTCCAGACGTGCCAAACGTCTTTCGCTCTCGAAGCGCGACCGCAACAGTCGAGCCGCCCGATGACCCCGAATCAGGGCTACAAGTTGCCGGACCGCCGGTCAGCGATGCAACTGCCGCAGTCCCGAAGCTCCTTTACCCGGTGCGGTCGCTGCGGCACTCGGCCTTCATGTACCTCTGGCTCGGCCAGATGAGCACCACCCTGGGTCAATGGAGCGATCAGTTTGCTCGCGGCTGGCTGGTCTACGAGCTCACCGGCTCCGCGGCTCAGCTCGCATTCGTCAGTGCCGTCCGATCGCTGCCGTTGCTCTTCGTCAGTCTCTTCGCCGGCGTCCTCGCGGACCGTATGAACCGCAAGCACCTGCTCATGGCGTCGCAGTCGATCAACGTTGTGCTGCATCTGGCGATCGCCCTGCTGATCCTCTCAGGCACCATTGAGCTCTGGCATATCTACCTCACGGCAGTCCTCGCCGGTGTGGGTATGGCGATGCAGCAGCCCGCGCGCCAGTCGATGATCCCGTCCTTAGTACCCCAGGAGGACCTGCAGAATGCCGTGGTGCTCAACGCCGGCACCCTGAATATCGGCCAGGCTGTCGGTCCCGCGGTCGCCGGCTTCGTCATCGCCGCGTTCGGCATGAGCACGGTCTACTTCATGCAGGCCGGCATCCTCATCGCCGCCATTGGTTTCACGTTCAAGATGACGGACCCGCCGGAGCACCGTACACAGACGGTGAAGCGCGAATCGATGCTCGAGAGCCTGCGCGGTGGCTTCGCCTACGTGAAGACGAACGAGGTCGTGTTCCTGCTCCTGATGCTGGCCCTGGTGCCGATGTTCTTCGGCAACCCGTACCAGAGCCTGATCCCGATCTTTGCCGCCGACATCCTGCACGTGGGTGAGACGAAGGCGGGCCTGCTCGTCGGCATGACGGGGGTAGGCTCCGTTGCCAGCCTGCTCCTGATGGCCTCGCTGCCGGCCTTCAAATCGCGAGGCCGCACCCTGATCGTTGCTTGCGCCCTCTACGGCGTCAGCATCGCCGTGTTCGCGAGCGTGCGCATGTTCCTGCTCTCAGCCGTGGTCCTGTTCGTGGCGGGCTTCCTGCGCTCCAGCTATCGTTCGATCAACCACACCGCGCTGCTCTCGGAGACCGCCGCCGAGTATCGAGGCCGGGTCAACAGCATGTATCTCATGGACCGAGGCCTCGTTCCGCTGGGTACGCTGCTGCTCGGACTCATGACGGCCATCCTGGGCGTCCCGACGGCCGTGTTCATCATGGGCGTGATCTGCGCCATCGGCACCCTGAGCGCCGTACTCATTGCGCCCCGCATATGGCACGTGTAGCGACGTTGACCGCCTCTCTGAGCCTTCGTTCGAAGATTACTATGCAACACGAACCATTCGTGTTACTGTCTAAAACCGAAGGCGGTACAGACATCAGAGACCTGCGACTCCTGCTCTCGCGTTCTTCGAGGACGGCCTCGCGCCACTACCGGGCGCAGCTGGCTCAGTACGAGCTGTCCGGTGCCCAGGCGACGGCGCTGCTCTACCTCAACGACCGCGACGGTACGACCCTGCGGGCGCTGGCCGAGGCCCTCAGCTCCGACCTCGCGACGGCATCTGCCCTGGTCGACCGCCTGACCTCGCAAGGCCTGCTCAGGCGCGAGACCGACCCCAGCGACCGGCGCAGGGCGCGACTGCTGCTCACCGAGAGCGCCGCCGAGCTCATCGCGCCCCTGAAGGACGCTACGAGGCAAACCAACGAGCTGATCGTGGAGGCGCTGGGCGACGAACAGGCCGCCGAGCTTGCCGAGATCCTCGAGCGGCTATTGAAACGCCTGAACGAAATTGCCGCCGCCAAGAAAGAAGCAAACGAGGCATGATTCCGTGCTGAAAATCCTTTTCCGGCTCCTGGGGCGCTGGCGCAGTCACTGGAAGGCAGTCGCCCTCGCCTTTACGGTTGCCGGTTGCTCGCTGGTTGCCGACACGCTGAAGCCCCTGGCAGTCAAGTACGCCATCGACCACGGCATCCACATCGAGAACGACGTGGTCATGGGGGACCAGTCGAAGCTCATGCTCGGCGTCGGCATGGTGCTGGCCTTATACGCGGCACGTAGCGTCTTCGCCTACGGCCAGAACTACATGAGTGAGTACCTCTCGCAGAACGTCGCCTATGACCTGCGAAACGACCTCTACAACAAGATCCAGGGCCTGAGCTTCGCCTTCCATGACCGCTCGCAGACCGGCCAGCTCATGTCCCGCGTCACCGTCGATGTGGAGACCAGCCGCCAGTTTCTCAGCACCAGCCTGCTCAACCTCGTCGTCACGTTCGGGCGCTTCATCCTCATCGCCGTCATCGTCTTCAACCTGAACTGGCAGCTCGCGATGGCGATCATGCTGGCGCTGCCGGTCGTCGCCTGGATATCGGCCGACACGGCCCAGCGCCTGCGCCCGATCTGGCTCTCCGTGCAGCAGCAGCAGGGCGAGTACTCCGCCGTGCTCCAGGAAGTGATCTCGGGCATGCGCGTCGTCCAGGCCTTCACGGCCGAAGACCGCGAGTTCGACAACTTCAAGAAGGCCAACTGGCAGGTGCGCGAGCGCAGCCTCATGGCGAACCGCATCGCCGCCATCCGCCAGCCCATGATCGCGTTCTGCATGCAGCTCCTCATGGTCGCCGTTCTGGCCTACGGCGGCCTCGAGGTGATCAACGGCCACATGACCTACGGCACGATCGTCGCGTTCGCCCAGTACATCGCCCAGCTCGCGACGCCGATTCGCCAGGTCGGCATGCTGCTCAACACGTCCAGCCGCGCCGCCGCCTCCGGTGAGCGCATCTTCGAGATCCTCGATATGCAGTCGGAGATTACGGACAAGGAAGGCGCCATCGAGCTGCCCAGGGTGCGCGGCGACGTCGCGTACGAGCACGTCTCCTTCAGCTACGGCAAGAGCCTCAACGTGATCTCAGACATCAACCTCAGCGTGAAGGCCGGCCAGATGGTCGCCTTCCTGGGACCTGTGGGCAGCGGCAAGACCACCGTGCTCAACCTGCTGCCGCGCTTCTACGACGCCACGGAAGGCCGCATCACGATCGACGGCGTCGACGTGCGCGATGTCACGCTGTCGTCCCTGCGGGCCAACGTTGGCATCGTCATGCAGGACGTGTTCCTGTTCAACGGCACGATCCGCGAGAACATCTCCTACGGCCGGCCGGAAGCCACCGAGGAAGAGATCGTCTCGGCGGCCAAGACGGCGCGCCTGCACGACTTCATCATGAGCCAGCCGGAGGGCTACGACACCTGGGTCGGAGAGCGCGGCATCACGCTCTCCGGCGGCCAGAAGCAGCGCGTATCGATCGCGCGCACGTTGCTCCTCAGCCCCAACATCCTCGTGCTAGACGACTCCACATCGAGCGTCGACATGGAGACGGAGTACCTGATTCAGCAGGCGATGGGCGCCCTCATGGAGGGCCGTACGTCCTTCGTCATCGCCCAACGCCTGCGCACTGTACGCGATGCCGACCGCATCGTCGTGCTGGATGCCGGGCGCATCGTCGAGTCGGGCACCCACGAGGAGCTCCTCGCCGCCAACGGTCTCTATCGCGATATCTACGAGGTCCAATTGAAGGATCAGGAAGCGCTCTCAAATTCCGAGCTGCCTGCGTCCACACCGGAGGTGCAGTCGTGAGCTGGGGCATGGGCATGGGGATGGGAATGGGCGGTGGTGGCGGCGGCATGCGCGGCATGCGCGGCATCCTCGCCCTCAGCGATGAGGACCTCGGAAAGGTCTTCGACTGGCACCTCCTGAAGCGCCTCTTTAGCTACGTTGGGCCGTACAAGCGGCACGCCGGCATGGGAATCCTCGCCATGCTGCTCTACCAGGGCGCTTACGTGGCGCAGCCGTATCTGCCTGGTCTGGCCCTCACCCAGATTCAGAACGCAGACAAGTCGGCGCTGTTCGACGTTGTCGGCGTGTTCTTCATGGTCAGCCTGGTGATGTGGTTCGCCCAGTTCCAGCAGGTCTACCACATGGCGTACGTGGGCCAGTTCGCCCTCTACGACATCGCTTCAGACATGTTCAACCGCGTCACCAGCCTCTCGCTCTCGTTCTTCGACAGCAACGAGACGGGTCGCGTCATGTCGCGCGTCCAGAACGATGTCACGGTGATGCAGAACTTCCTTAGTCAGGGCCTGGTCCAGACCATCGGCAACACCCTGTCGGTCGCCGGCATCCTCATCGTCATGTTCGTGATCAACTGGAAGCTGGCGGCCCTCACTGCGTCGTCGGTACCAATCTTCATCGCTGCCTTGTTCATCTGGCAAAAGTACTCTCGCACCAACTTCCGCCGTGCCCGTGCGACCGTCTCGGTAGTCAACGCCAGCCTGCAAGAAAACGTAAGCGGCGTGCGCGTGATCCAGAGCATGGGCCGCGAGGCCGCCAACTCCAGCCGGTTCGATGAGGCCAACACGAAGAACCTGCAGGCCAACCTCGGCGCCGGGCGCGTCTCCGCGGCGGCCCAGCCCATCGTCGAGCTCACCTCGGCGATGTCGCTGATGATGGTCGTCGGCGTCGGCGGCACCATGGTGATCCACGGCAACCTGGCCCTCGGCTCGCTGTTTTCCTTCGTTCTCTACATCGACCGCCTCTTCGACCCCGTGCGCCAGATTACGCAGCAGTACAACCAGCTCCAGCGCTCCACCGTCGCTGCCGAGCGCATCTTCGAGATCCTGGACACGAAGTCAGACGTTGTCGATCGCGAGGACGCCGTGGCGATTACCGGCACGACCGGCCAGATCACGCTGGACCACGTGAAGTTCGGATACATACCGGGCGTCAACATCTTCGAGGACCTCACGATCGATATCCCACCGGGGCAGCGCGTCGCCGTCGTTGGCCAGACCGGCGCCGGCAAGAGCACGATCGTCAACCTGCTCCTGCGTTTCTACGACGTAACCGGTGGCGCCATCCGCCTGGACGGCCGGGACCTACGCGACATAACCATGAAGTCCTTGCGCGAGCAGATGGGCATCGTCCTCCAGGACCCGGTGCTGTTCTCCGGCACCATCGCGCACAACATCCGCTACGGTCGGCCCGAAGCGACCCAGGAAGAGGTCGAGGCGGCCGCACGCGCCGTGGGGCTGCACGAGAGCATCATGCGCATGTCCCAGGGCTACGACACCACGATCAACGAGCGCGGCGTCGGCCTCAGCATCGGTCAGCGCCAGCTCATTTCGTTCGCCCGTGTACTGATCAAGGACCCCGCGGTTCTGCTTCTCGATGAAGCGACGGCGAGCCTCGACACGTCGACCGAGCTGGTCGTGCAGGCGGCAGTGCAGCGCATCGCCGAGGGCCGCACGACGATCATCATCGCCCACCGGCTCTCCACCATCCGTGACGCCGACCGCATCATCGTGCTCGACAGCGGGCGCATCGTGGAGCAGGGCAGTCACGACGAGCTCATCGAGGCACGCGGCATGTACCACAAGCTCTACTCGATGGCCTTCGAGACGAACCCCACCGGTTCGGTCGCAGGCTCAACCTAGCGCTTCGTCCCGTCCCTCGCGAGCCCTTGACGGTCGAAAAGATGCGCCTCGTAGAGGCGCATCTTTGTATGTGTTACGGGCGGGTTACGTATGGTTTGGCCGCTTCTGAGATTCGCTGATCTGGCAATCTTTCGCCCTCGCGCTCGCTAGAAGTCCATCCGTGCCGCCCCGATATCGGTTTACCTTGCTGCTCCGAAACATGCTCTTCAAGCCTGGCTTGCGCGCCCGACACAGGCCGGAAACACGGAATCTCGACACTGAGCCCACTGGATTTGGCACCGGTTAGCCCTCGGCTTCTCGCCGTAGTTACAGAGGAATCAGTCATGACAAAGCGGGTTTGGGACGACTTCCTGACCGAGCAAGACAAGGCGCATCTGGAGGTCCTGGGGCCCAAGAAGCGACGGGCCGCGTTCGGCAACAAGCCGGCCGTGCTCAACATCGACAACTACCGCAGCGTCTCCGGCGATGAGCCCATGGACATCCTCGAGATGGTCAAGACCTGGCCGAGCTCCATGGGCTTCGCGGCCTGGGATGCCCTGGAGAACATCGCCGACCTGCTCTCGACGGCGCGGGCCGTCGACATGCCCATCGCTCACGTGCGCGGCCTGCCGCCGGAGTCCGGCATGCCCGGTCGCGTGCTGCCGAAGGACATCCAGGACCCGGCGAAGCGGGATCGGGCGATCCGCGGCCGCGAGTTCATGCCGCAGGCCATGCCGATGCCCGGTGAGATCGTGCTCGAGAAGTCCTCGGCCAGCGCGTTCTTCAGCACGCCGCTCATGGCCGGCCTCAACGCCAGGGACGTCGACACGCTGATCATCACGGGTGAGAGCACCTCGGGCTGCGTCCGCGCCAGCGTCATCGACGCTTTCTCGTACAGCTTCAAAGTCGTCATCGCCGAAGAGTGCGTGTACGACCGCCACCAGGCGTGTCACGCCGTCAACCTCTTCGACATGCACCAGAAGTACGCAACGGTGCTGCCTCTCGCGGAGATCAAGGAATGGATCGCCCAGTGGGCCGCTGCCAAGGCAATGGCTACCCCCGAGCTGGTGGCCGCGACGGTCTAACCCGTCCCTTTAGCTCGAATCGCAAGACAGCTCGCAGAAGGAGAACGACATGGCAGAACGAGTTTGGGACAAGTTCCTCACGGAGCAGGACAAGGCTCACCTTACGAATCCGGGAGCCGCGCCCGGCGAAGAAGATCTTCGGCAACAAGCCGGCCATCCTCAACATCGACAACTACCGCAGCGTCGCCGGTGACGAGCCGATGGACATCCTCGAGATGATCAAGACCTGGCCTGGCTCCATGGGCATGGCCGCCTGGGAAGCCCTCGACAACATCGCCGACCTGCTTTCCACTGCTCGTGAAGCCGGCATCCCGTCCGCTCACGTGCACGGCCTGCCTATCGAGGAGTCCGGCGTCAGCCCGTGGGGCGGCGGCGCCAAGAAGGTCGAGGACATGAGCCCGGAGGAGCGCGACCGCTACGAGCGCCGCTTCGACTTCATGCCCCAGGCCGCGCCCGTCGAAGGCGACATCGTCCTCAAGAAGACGGCGCCGAGCGCGTTCTTCGGTACGCCGCTCATGGCCGGCCTCAACGCCTGGGACATCGACACGCTGATCATCACGGGCGAGAGCACCAGTGGCTGCGTCCGCGCCAGCGTCATCGATGCCAAGTCGTACCGCTTCAACGTCGTCATCGCCGAGGAGTGCGTCTACGACCGCCACGAGGCGTCCCACGCGATCAACCTCTTCGACATGAACCAGAAGTACGCCACGGTCCTTCCTTTGGCTGAGATCAAGGAGTGGATCGCGGAGTGGAGCAAGAGCAAGGCAGAGGCGCCGATGATCCCGGCCGTCTAGGTCGGGACATCGGTCGTTGAACGAATAAAACGTCAATCGGCCGGTAACCGGAAGTTCACCGGATAAGAGCTAATCCGAAACCTGGCGGAAAACTCCCGCCAGCATGCTGGATAAGAGCCCCGAAAGCCGAGCACATCGAAATTTCTTGGAGGATCCAATGACTTGGAGCCAGCTTCCCGACAAGGTAACCCTCAGGCTTCAAACCCCGATGCCGCGGCCGATGATGCTCGACCCGAAGAAGACGGCGCTCGTCATCGTCGATATGCAGAACCGCTTCTGCAAGCGCGACCTCGATGGCCGCTGCTACGCCTGCATCGAAGGCAACGTCACGTTTGCTGGAGAAGGCGCGCGAGGCCGGCGTCAAGGTCATCTTTATCCAGAGCACGCGGCTGCCGGACGCGCCGGAGTTCACGAAGTACGGCAAGGAGCCCATGTTGCTGGAAGGCACGTGGGAGTGGGAGATCGTCGAAGAGCTGACGCCGCTACCTGACGAGATCGTCATGCGCAAGTACAGCCACGACCCCTTCGCCCGCACCGAGCTCGACGAGATCCTCCTGCGCGAGGACATCATCCCGACCGAAACGACGGTCATCGTCACCGGCGTCTCCGCCGCGGTCTGCGCCTACCAGGCCTGCCTCGGCTTCAGCAACCGCCACTACCTCACCCTCGTCCCGATGGACTGCCAGGCAGCCGGGACGATCGAGGATGAGGCGCGCGCCTTCAACAAGTACAGCGAAAACACCTTCGCATTCACCCTCAGCACAATGATCGATTTCTCGCCGGCTGGCATGAACACCCGGCAGCTCGTAGAGGCGCTGGCTTAAGCCCGCGTCTGCAAGGAAAGAAGGAGAAACCACAATGGCTTGGACACCGCTCCCGGAAGTCGTTGAGTTCACTGTCGAAACACCGCAGCCCAAGGAGTTCGTCCTGGACCCGGCGAAGACGGCTGTCGTCATCGTCGATATGGAGAACTACTTCTGCAAGCGAGACCTCCAGGGTCGCTCGCACGCCGTGATCGAGGGCAACCAGCGCTTGCTCGAGAAGGCGCGCGGAGGCCGGCGCGAAGGTGATCTTCGTGCAGTCCGTCCGCCAGCTCGAATCGCCGAACCACACCGTCTACAAGCGCGGTCGCAATCTCCTCATCGGCACCTGGAACACGGAGATCGTCGAGGAGATCGCTCCTCTACCCACCGAGCACGTGGTCCAGAAGTGGAGCCACGACGTCTGGGCCTGGTACGGCCTGGAAGCCGTCCTGGAGAAGGAAGGCATCACCAACGACGAGTGGACCATCCTGGTCACCGGCGTCTCTGCCGCCCAGTGTGCTAACGCCGCCGCACTCGGGTTCGCCAACCGCCACTACAAGACCCTGATCCCGCTCGACACCACGGCGGCCAGCATCGAAGCAGAGGCTCGCACGTACGACCACTACATGGGCGGCGCCTACAACTACTGCATCGACTTCACCACCAGCACCATGGTCAGCTTCGCGCCTTCGAGTGAGATGGCGGAGGCCGCAGCGGCAGGTATGGCTGCCGTGAGCTAAGACCGTAGCTCCAACTCTCTGGGCTCGAGATCGCGACTCGGCCTCTGGTTTTACCTCAGGCCGAGCCGCTGTTTTTGAAAGGCTTCGTGATTCCCCGGAAGACAAAAACGGGCCGGTTTCACAACCGATAGGAGGTAATCGAAATGGCAAGCTACTGGGACAAGTTCAGCAAGGAAAGACTCCAGCGCAGACGCGTACTGCAGCTTGCCGCACTGGGAAGCACGGGTATTGCTGCGGCAGCCCTTGTGGGGTGTGGCAGCGATGACGACGATGACACAACAGGCTCCAGCGGGAGCACCGGTACCAGTGGAACCACGGGCGCAGCGACTGGAGCGGCTAGCTCGGGCGGCACTCTGGCTGCTGAGCAGATGGTTCGCCGTCGGCTGACTCAAGACCTCATCGGTATGGACCCGGCCACGATCTTCCGTATCAACACGGAGGAGCAGGCCTTCCAGATCTACAGCGCGCTCATGAGCTACGGTACCGGTCCGGACCCGATTCCGGACCTGGCTGAGAGCTACGAGCAGGTCGACCCCACGACCGTCACGTTCAAGCTCGCTCAGGGCGTGAAGTGGCACAAGGACTACGGCGAGCTGACGTCGGAGGACGTGAAGTTCTCATTGGAGCGCATTCTCGACCCGGCGACAGCGTCCAGCTACACCGTCAACCTCAGCAACGTCGATTCCATCGACGCACCGGACGCGAGCACCGTCACGATCAAGACCAAGGTGCCGGACCGCCACTTCCTGCACTGGGTGGCCAACTACCACCAGGGCGCCATCGTCAAGAAGCAGGCACTGGACGACCTGGGCGAGGACTACGGGTACCACCCCATCGGCACCGGCCCCTACTACTTCGATAGCTTCGTGCCGGACCAGGAAGTCGTGCTTCAGCGTTTCGATGACTACTTCAAGGGCCCGGGTACGCTGCAGACCATCCGCGGCCGGTTCATTCCTGACAATGAAACGGGCGCCATCGCCTTCCAGAACGAGGAGATCGACGTCTACGGCTCCACGACCAATGAGGAGACGTTCAAGCGCCTCGAAGGCGACGATCGCATCAGCATCAAGTACCACGACAACGCCGGCGGACCCACTACCCGCCTCTTCAACGGCGAAGCCGAGGGCCTCAGCGATGTCCGCGTGCGCCAGGCCTGGCTGCACGCCATCGATGACGAAGCCATCCTCAAGGCCACCAACCCGGTAACCGGTCGCCCCTGGAACAATCTCCTGCCGGACTGGATGCCGGTCTACAACCCGGATGTTCCTGACTTCGAGTACGACCCCGAGAAGTCCAAGACCCTACTCGCCGCGGCCGGCTACGAGAACGGCCTCACGCTTCCTTATTTGACGACCAGCGTCAACGCCGCGGCCCAGTTCGAGCAGGACTATCTCTCGAAGGCCGGCATCACCATCGAGTTCGAAATCGTCGACCAGCCGACTTACGTGAGCCGGCGCATCCTGGGCGACTTCTCGGTCGCCGGCCGCTACTACCCGGCGGTGAACCCGGACGAGCTGCTCTTCGGCCACTACCACCCGGACTACTTCCCGCCGAACGGCCTGAACGTTGCCCGCTACAGCAACCCAGAAGTCACGGCGCTGCTGGAGAAGGGTCGTGCCGAGTTCGACCTTGAGGCAGCGAAGCCTTCGTACTTCGAGGCGCAGGCGCTCGCGACCGCGGATGCGCCTTACGGCATCACCGGCTGGACCCGCCGCCTGGACTTCCATTTCAACTGGATCGAAGGCGTCGCCGCCAACCCGCTGACCAACATGCTGTTCTACGGCATGAGTGTCGTTGAGCACTAACCAAACAAGCAGAGGAGTTTTCAGCCCATAACCCATAAGAGGAGTTCATGACATGAGCAGTTCAACCCGGCCGGTTTGGAATCGGCGGCAAGTCCGGCTTCGGCTTCAGTCGAAAACATCGATCAGTCAACGGAGGTAACACGAGATGGCAGGCTACTGGGAACGTATTAGCAGAGACAGGGTACGGCGTAGACGGGTGCTGCAGATTGCAGCCCTCGGGACCACGGGAATTGCGGCAGCGGCTCTGGTCGGCTGCGGCTCGGACGATGACGACGATGACACGTCGAGTTCGACGGGCAGCACGGGCACAGGCCCCACCGCGTCGACCGGGGCGACAAGCTCCGGCAGCACCGGTGGGGAGCTCGCCGCCCAGCAGGTGGTGCGCCGCCGCCTGACGCAGGACCTCATTGGTCTGGACCCAGCAACCATCTTCCGCATCAACACGGAGGAGGTTGCGTTCCACGTCTACAACGCCCTTGCAACTTACGGGACCAGTGCCGAGCCAATGCCTGACCTGGCCGAAAGCTGGGAGGTCTCGCCCGACAAGCTGACGATGACCTTCAAGCTGGCTCAGGGCGTGAAGTGGCACAAGGACTACGGAGAGTTCACCTCCGAGGACGCCAAGTTCTCCTACGACCGCATCCTCGACCCCGCGACTGCATCCACCTACATCAACCAGTTCGCCAACATCGTTTCGATCGATGCACCGGATGCAGCCACCCTGATCATCAACCTCAAGGAGCCTGACGCGAACTTCATGCACCAGGTTGCCAGCTACCACCAGGGCCAGATCGTCCGCAAGGAAGCCCTGGCAGACCTGGGCCAGGACTACGGGTACAACCCCATCGGCACCGGCCCGTACACGTTCGAGAGCTTCGTGCCCGACCAGGAGGTCGTGCTCAAGCGCTTCGACGATTACTTCAAGGGCCCCGCCACCCTGACGGAGATCCACCTCCGCTTCATCCCGGACAACGAGACCGGCGCCATCGCCTTCCAGAACGAAGAGATCGATCTCTACGGTTCGACCACGAACGAGGAGACCTTCAAGCGCCTGCAGGGCGACGAGCGTGTCGCCCTCTACTGGCAGGACAACTCCGGCGGCCCAGCGTTGGCCTATTCAGCGGCAAGGTCGAATCCCTGCCGACCCGCGAGTTCGCAAGGCCTACATCCAGGCCATCGATACGGAGGCCGTGCTCAAGGCGACTAACCCCGTCACCGGCCGGACGTGGAACAGCATCATCCCGGACTGGATGGACGGCTACACGGCCGATCTGCCGGAGTTCCCCTACGACGTCGAGGCGGCGAAGCAGTACCTTGCTGCGGCTGGCTTCGAAGACGGGCTTTACGCTCAAGTACCTGACCACCAGCGTCAGCGCAGCCAACCAGTTCGAGCAGGACTACCTCTCGAAGATCGGTATCAACGCTCGAGTTCGAGATCGTCGACCAGCCTACCTTCGTCAGCCGCCGGCCCTCCGGCGATTTCGAAGTCACGAGCCGGTACTACCCAGCGGTCAACCCGGACGAGATGCTCTTCGGGCACTTCCACACGGACTACGCACCGCCGAACGGCCTAAACACGATGTTCTACAGCAACGCCGAGGTCGATGGCCTCCTGGAGTCAGCGCGTGCCGAGTTCGACAAGGAGAAGCGATTCGCCCTCTACATTCAGGCGCAGCAGACCGCGATGGCCGACGCGCCCTACCGCTGGCCGGCTTCAGCCGTCGCGCCGACTTCGCGTTCAAGTGGATCGATGGCGTCCAGGTCAACCCGCTGACCAACATGCTCTATTACCCGATGAAGGTCCTCAAGAAGGCCTAAGAAACATCACAAGGAAAAGCACGTGACTGGATTCATAGCAACCAAAGGCTTACAGCTCATCCCAACCGTCCTGGGGGTTGTCACGCTCGTCTTCCTGATGCTGCGGATGATCCCCGGTGACCCCGCGACGTTCATCGCAGGTGACACGGCAACCGGCGCGCAGATCGAGATCATTCGTGAGCGGCTTGGCCTCAATGTCTCCTTCGGGCAGCAGTACGTGAACTTCCTCACGGACCTCGTTCATCTGGACTTCGGACGCTCGCTGATTACGAACCGGCCGGTGACCCAGATCATCGAGGATGCTCTGCCGACGACGCTGCTTATCGGTTCGCTCGGTCTCCTGATCACGTTTGTCATCGCCGTCCCCGTGGGTACCATCGGTGCGCTGCTGGCCTCGCAGGGCAAAGGCACGTACGACCAGGCCCTGATCTTCGTCGCGATGGTATTCGACCAGCTCCCGAGTTTCTGGCTGGCGCTGGTGCTCATGCTCCTGTTCACGCTGTACCTGGGCTGGTTCCCCGCCACCGGTCCAATGCAGTGGGGCGATCCCATAGACCTGGGCAAACGCATCTTTGTTCCCCTCATGGTCCTCAGCATCGGTGGCATCGCTTCGATATCGCGTATCACGCGTACCTCAGTGCTGGAGGTCCTGAGTGAGGACTACATTCGCGCGGCGCGGGCCATGGGTACGCCGAGCACATCGGTCATGTTCAAGCACGCGCTTCGCAACGCCCTGCTGCCCATCGTCACCATCGCCGGTCTCGGCTTCGGCCGCCTCCTCGCCGGCAGCATCATCGTCGAGTCGATCTTCGCGCTTCCCGGCATGGGCACGGTGCTCATCCGGGCGATTCAGGCTCGCGATTATCAGGTGGTCCAGGCTCTGGTCCTGGTCTACGCCCTCATGTTCGTCATCGTGAACCTGATCACGGACATCATCTACACCAAGGTCGATCCCAGGGTGAAGCTATGACGCATTTGGCAATTTCAAGACATAACGGAGTCGACAAATGGCGATAACACGTGCTGATACCACGCAAGCCGCTGGCGCTTCCCCTGCCCGATCTATCCGGTCTCTTCGCGATGCTGGGGCATCGCCGGAACAAGATCGGCCTTGCGATCATCATCCCCGTTCGTGACGCTGGCGCTCGTGGCGCCGATCCTGCCCCTGGCAGACCCACTCGCCACAAGCCCCTCGGACATCTTCCTGTCGCCGTCGCTGACCCACCCCCTGGGCACCGATAGCGTTGGGCGAGACGTCCTGGCCAGGGTGCTCTCAGGCGCCCGAACGTCGCTGTTCGTGGGCTTCGTCACCGCGGTGTCGGCCGTGTCCTTCGGCATGCTGCTGGGCACCATGGCCGGCTTCATGGGCCGCGTCGTCGATAGCGCCGTCATGATGATCACGGACATCTTCCTCGCCTTCCCCGGCCTGCTGCTGACGATCGCTATGGTCGCCGTCTTCGGTCCCGGTGTCTGGCAGGTGATCCTGGCGATCACGATCTCGGACATACCGAGGACGATTCGCCTTCAGCGCTCGCTCGTCCTCAGCCTCAAGTCGCGCCCGTACATCGATGCCGCCCGCATGGCACACGCGCCGACGCCCTGGCTGCTGTTCAAGCACGTCCTGCCCAACACGATCGCGCCCATGCTGGTCGTCCTCGGTCTTTACATGGCCAACGCCATCCTCACCGAGGCCAGCCTGAGCTTCCTCGGCCTCGGCATCTCACCGCCGACACCGTCCTGGGGAAACATCATTCGTGAGGGGCAGCCTTACATCCAGAACGCCTGGTGGATCTCGACCTTCCCGGGTCTGGCCATCGTGGTCGTGTCGCTTGGCCTGCACTTCGTCTCTGACGGTGTACGCGAGAGTCTCGATCCCAGCATGCAGTCATAAGGGGATTGCCGATGATTCCGACGCTCGAACGCAAGAAACTGAAAGAGGAAGGCACGAGGTCCGTCGATAACGTGCTCAAGGTGCGGGACCTCGAAACGAAGTTCTTCACCAAGAGTGGAGTGGTCAATGCGGTCAACGGCGTGTCCTTCGAACTGAAGCGCGGCGAACGCATGGCCATCGTCGGCGAGAGCGGTTCCGGCAAGAGCGTCATGTCGATGTCCCTGCTGCGTCTCGTGGGTTATCCCGGCGAAATCACCGGCGGGGAGGTCGAGCTCAACGGCCGCAGCATCCTGGACCTTTCCAGCCAGGAGCTCAACAAGGTCCGCGGCAAGGAAGCTGCGATGGTCTTCCAGGACCCGATGACCTCGCTCAACCCCGTCATCCGCATCGACGACCAGATCCTGCCGCCGATGATGCGTCACCTGGGTCTCAGCCGGGAGGAAGCCCGCAAGCGCGCCCTGGAGCTCCTGCGACAGGTCGGCATTCCCGGACGAGGAGTCGCGGCTGCGGGCTTACCCCCACGAGCTCAGCGGTGGTATGCGACAGCGCATCCTCATCGCCATCGCCCTGTCGTGTAAGCCGGACCTCATCCTGGCGGACGAGCCGACCACGGCCCTGGACGTCACGATCCAGGCTCAGATCGTCTCTCTATTGAAGAGCCTCTCGAACGAGACCGGGGCTGCCGTGCTCTTCGTTACGCACGACATGGGACTGGTTGCCCGCTTCGCTCAGAAAGTCGCCGTCATGTACGCCGGTCGCTTCGTCGAGTACGGGCCGATTCGGGAGGTGTTCGCGAACCCCCAGCACCCCTACACGCGCGGCCTGCTCAGCTCGATCCCGTCCCTGACCGGCGACCGCCATCAGCGTCTCATTCAGATCGATGGCGTACCGCCGGACCTGCGCGATCTGGGCAACGGCTGCCCGTTCGCGCCGCGCTGCTCCGAAGCCACCGCGGGCTGCACGACAGAGCGCCCGCCCCTCACCGAGCGCGCGCCCGACCACACCGCCGCCTGCTGGGTGACGGACCAGAACCCCAAGACAAGAAGAGGTGATCTCATTGCTGGAAACGCTTGAGCGCGATCTTCAGCGGGAGGAGGAATCGCCTTACTCCCTGCTGGATGTCCGAGGACTGAAGAAGCACTTCATTACGCAGCCCTTCCTTCGCCTGAAGCCGCCCACGGTGCTGCGCGCCGTTGATGGCGTCGATTTCAAGCTCGAGGCCGGCAAGACGCTCGGCCTCGTGGGCGAGAGCGGTTGCGGCAAGACGACGACGGGCCGCATGCTCCTGCGCCTGGAGGACCCAACCGACGGCTCGATCATGATCCAGGGCCAGGACATCGCCCGTCTCTCCGGGAAGAGTCTCAAGAGCTTCCGGCGCCGCGTGCAGATGATCTTCCAGGACCCCTACATGTCGCTGGACCCGAGAGTCACGATCCGCGACAGCATCTCGGAACCTCTGGACGTGCAGGGCGTCGGTTCTAGGAAGGAACGCCGCGAGCGCGTCGACTGGCTGCTCGAGCGTGTCGGCCTCGAGCCCCGTATGGGCAGCCGCCTGCCCCGACAGCTCTCCGGTGGCCAGCGCCAGCGCGTCGGTGTCGCCCGGGCGCTGGCCCTCAACCCCTCCGTCATCGTGGCGGATGAGCCGACCTCGGCCCTCGATGTCTCCGTGCGGGCGCAGGTGATCAACCTGCTCCGCGACATCCAGGACGAGATGAAGCTCAGCTACGTCTTCATCTCGCACGACCTCTCGACGGTGCGTCACATCTCGGACGAGATCGCCGTCATGTACCTCGGCAAGATCGTCGAGCGTGGCTCGGCCGACACGGTGTTCGACCGGCCGATGCACCCCTACACGCAGGCCCTGCTCTCCGCGGTCCCGATCCCGGACCCGGTGCTGGAGGCTCAGCGTGAGGTGCACATGCTCTCCGGCGAGCTGCCGAGTCCCAGTAACCCGCCCAGCGGTTGCCACTTTCGCACGCGCTGTCCCTTCGCTACCGCGCACTGCGCCGAGGAGGAGCCGCCACTAACAACCCGGGAGGACGGACGCTACGTGGCCTGCCACTACGTCTGACCGTCATGGGAAAGCAAGTTCCGGCACTGGTAGATATCCAGTGGTGAAGATAGCGATGAAAGGGTTAGTAGGGGCGCAGCCCATGCGCGGGGGGAACGGGGGGTGTCCCCTGGAGCTTCCGATTCACGGGCGCGGAGCAGACCGGTAGGGATGCGAAGCGCCCTGTCCGTTCGGGTTGTGCAGTCTGCTTGGAAGTCATCATGACGAACAGACGCGGTTCGCAGAACATCTTCCGAGTGGGCAACCTCGTGGTCGACCGTGAGCGCCGCGAGGCCTATCTCGGCGATGAGTTGCTCTCGCTCACCTACCAGGAGTTCGAGGTCCTATCGGTTCTCCTGACCCAGCAGAACATCGTGATCTCGCACATGGCGATCTGCCGCGCGATCTGGGGTAGGGCGGGCCAGCAGGAGATCAAGCGCCTCGGTGTCGTGATCTCGAACCTGCGCCGCAAGCTCGGCACCCTGTCGCCCTACACCATCGAGACCGTGCGATCACGCGGCTATGGCATCGTCCTCGGAGAATCGTCCTCTATGACCTCAGCTGATCCGACCGGCATCCACGACTGGCATTCGCATCGCTACGCCCACGAGTGGATGGAGCGCCAGGACGACGATGCTCGCGTCTACCTGCGGCACATCACCCACCTCCTGCCCTTCGACCCGGACCAGCCGATACGCGTGCTCGACATCGGGGCCGGCTACGGTGCCCTGACGCGGCACATCCTCGATGCCTTCCCGCACTCCACCGCCGTCGTCCACGACTACTCGGAGCCCATGCTGCGAGAGGCGCGCATGTACCTCTCAGGCGCCAGCGATGCCGTCTCCTTCGTGCGCGGCGACCTCATGTCGGACGACTGGAGCAAGGACATCAGCGGCGAGTTCGACGCCGTCGTTTCGACCATCGCCATCCACAACGTGCGTCACCCGGAGCGCATTCGCTCCATCTACGGCGACGTCTTCTCGATGGTGGCGAAGGGTGGCTGCTTCTTCAACGCCGACTACGTCCAGGCCAACAACGACCGAGTCCAGCGCGCGCGAGAGCACCAGATGCTCATGGAGCAGCGCTACCACATCCGCAAGGCCACCGGCGTCTGGCAGCCCATCACGGAGGTAGAGCGCCAACTGGTCGAGGCCGGCCGTCAGCCACCGTCACGCCCCGGCGAAACCACACGCTCCTCCCTCCAGGACCACCTCGGCTGGATGAGCGACGCCGGCTTCGATCACGTCGAGTGCTTCTGGCACGACGGCCGCCGAGCCCTCATGGGCGCCTTCAGGGATTAATAGAGCGGCCGTACTTCGAGTGCAGGCGGCGTGAGCAGTCGTGTCCTAGTCTGATGGGACACCAGCGTTGGGTACCTGCCTAATCGATCGTTGGTGCACCAGGCCCAGCGTAGCCTAGGTGCCTACACCTAGGCGGTCATGTTTCTACAAAGCGCTCTTTGCCCGTGGATCCTTCGGGACCTCGCTCGCTATCCCCCTAAATTCTTAAGTCCTTATCTTTAAGTACTTACATTTGTCCTTGCGAATCCTATAAAGTGCCTTCGCGCTTCGGTGCACAAATACTCCCACAGGAGGCATGCAGTGGTAGCAACTTCCAAGCCCCAGGGCGCTATGACCGGCGAGCGCTACATCGAGAGCCTGCGCGACGGGCGCGAGGTCTGGATCGATGGCAAGCGCGTCGATGACATCACGACTCACCCGGCGTTCCGGGACATGATCCGCGCCCTCGCAGACGTGTACGACGCCCAGAACGGCGAGTACAAGGACGAGATGACCTACGTCGAGCCGGAGACGGGCCTGCGGGCCAGCCTTTCATGGATGCTCCCGGAGACGCTGGAAGACTCCGCCCGCAAGCGTCGCAACAGCCAGCTCTGGAACATGCTCACCTGGGGCCAGCTTGGCCGCAGCCCGGACGTCCTGGCGCCCTTCGTCTGCAACATGGTGCCGCGGCGGGCCGAGTTCTCCGCCTACAAGAACCCCCACTGCGACTTCGGCGAGAACATCCTCAACTACTACAAGTACTGTCGCGACAACGACCTCTTCCTCACGCACGCCCTCGGCGACCCGCAGGTCGACCGCAGCACGCAGCCCCAGAACGAGCGCCGTGCCGTGCCCGAGGACGAGGAGATTGCCCTGCACGTCGTCGAAGAGACGGCGGAGGGCGTTATCGTCAGCGGCGGCAAGCAGCTCTCGACGGCGGCCGTCCACAGCAACGAGTGCTACGTCTCGCTCTCGGCGACATTCTTCGCCCGCAACGACCCGCGATTCGTCCTCGCCTTCTCGATCCCGACCAACTCGAAGGGCCTGAAGATCCTCGCCCGCGAGCCCGTCAACCGCTGGTTCGGCACCTGGGGCCACCCCTTCAACATGCTGGACGAGCAGGACTGCATGCTCTTCTTCGAGCGCGTGCTCGTGCCCTGGGACCGCATCTTCTTCCTCTACGAGTCGCCGGCGCGCGTCATGCCGATCGCCGGCCCCGGTGGCGCCGACGTCAACTTCGCCGGTTGGGCCAACCTGGAACGCGCCCTCTACCGCTACCGCCTCATGACCGCCGTGGCCACGATGGTCACGGAGGCGATCGGCGTGCGCGAGTACCGTGAGGTCGGCTCCAAGCTCGGCGAGATGGCGGCGAACTGCGAGATGCTGCGACTGGCCATGGAGGGCATGGAGCACTCTAGCAAGCGCTCCGCCGGCCCCAACGGCCCCATCGCCGTCTGGATGGCCCAGACGACCTGGCGCATGACCGACCTCCTGCGCGAGCTCTGCGGCTCCGGCATCGTCATGCAGCCCAGCGAGAACGACCTCGCCAGCCCGGAGCTGCGTCCGTACCTGGAAAAGTTCATGCGCGGCAAGGACGTCGACGTCGAGTACAAGTCACGCCTCTTCCGCTTCGCCCACGACCTCGCGATGTCCTCCTTCGGCATGCGCCAGGACATCTACGAGTACTGGCACGCCGGCGACCCCTCCCGCAACCGCATCAACCTCCTGCGCGTCTACGACCAGTCCGACATCATGGACCGCATCAAGGACTGGTGCTCCCGCCCCCTGCCCCACGGCGAGGTGGAGTAAGGCGCAACCAGCCCAGTACTCCTGTAGGGGCGAGGCATGCCTCGCCCCTGTTTTGTGAGGTTCCCCAAGACAGATGTAGCTGCATGTTCTCAGACCCGCGCTCGTGACCTCATGCGCAAACCGCCAGCGAACAGTCCGCTACCATACCCCCTCTCCCGCTGGGAGAGGGTTGGGGTGAGGGCTAGCAGCGTTTCATCGCCAAGATGGGCATACGAATTGCCGCTTCTCGTACCGGGCTGAGAAGTCCTCGCGCGCAAGCCCGCCGAGGTGAGGGCACCCCGGCTACGGTGAACACGACGCCCCGATACCGCCCATGGGTGCATGTCGTGTTTCGCATACGGACGCAAGCTGCAGGCTGCATCCTGCAGTGACGAAACGCTTTTGCAAACCTCGCCCGCTCGCTCGGCGCCCTCGCGTCAACCCTTGCCCACCTCTGCTAGACTGCGCGCACGCGAGACGATCGACGCCCTTTTCGTCGTAGAGCTGCAGGATTCATCCTGCAGTGCCGTTCCCGGAGGCACCTCAATGCTCACAGCCGCCAACAACGAAGCGATCACCCGCACCGGCCCCGGCACGCCTATGGGCGAGTACCTGCGCCGCTACTGGATCCCGGCCCTCTGCTCCAAGGAGCTGGCGGAGCCGGACGGACCGCCCCTGCGTACCCGTCTGTTGGGCGAGGACCTCATCGCCTTTCGCACGACCTCGGGCGAGGTCGGGCTGGTGCAGAACGCCTGCCCCCATCGTGGCGCCTCGCTGTTCTTCGGGCGCAACGAGGAGGACGGTCTGCGCTGCGTGTATCACGGCTGGAAGTTCGACGTAGAGGGTCGCTGCGTCGACATGCCGTCGGAGCCGGCCGAGAGCAATTTCAAGACCAAGGTCACCGCGCGCGCCTACCCCACGGTCGAGCGTGGCGGCTTCGTCTGGACCTACATGGGGCCACCGGAGCTCAAGCCCGTAATGCCGGAGTACGGCTGGACCCTCGTCGAGGGCGACCACGTCATGACCAGTCGCCGCATCCAGGAGTGCAACTACCTCCAGGCCATCGAAGGCGGCATCGATTCCGCCCACGTGCCCTTCCTGCACGGCGTCCTCGATGTTGAGAAGCAGCAAGCGCCCACCCAGCGCCACCTCTACGCCGACAAGGCGCCCCGCCTGCGCGTGACGCGTACTGATTACGGTTTCGCGTACGGCGCCGAGCGCACGGCCGACGACGACACCTACTACTGGCGGCTCACACCCTTCATGTTTCCGTTCTTCACCGTGATCCCGGCCTTCACGATCACGCCGGATAGCCCGATGGACCGTGACCCGCGCGAGGTCACTTATTCCGGCCACGGCTGGATCCCCATGGACGACGAGAACTGCTGGATGTTCACGTATAGCTGGAACGAAGCCCGGCCCCTGCACGAGGGCGAAGGCCACCCGGCCCACTACGTCGAGCTCGATGCGCACAATCGCGCCTACACCAACGCTGAAAACGATTACGGTCTCGACCGCGAACGCCAGCGCACGGTCAATTACACCGGCATCGAGAACGGCTCGATCCAGGATGCGGCCGTGCAGGAGACCATGGGTGTCATCTTCGATCGCACGAAGGAGCACCTGGGCACCTCGGACGCGGCGATCATCGCCCTGCGCAACTACTACTTGCAGGCCGTCCGGGACATCCTCGAAGGCGCCGAACCCTGGCTCCCGAGTGACCCCGCGGCCTTCCGCGTACGTTCCGTCTCAGCCCTGTTGAACCGCGACGTCCCGTTCGACGAGGGGCTGAAGTACATGGCGATAACGCACTAGGCAGAATGCCCCCGGCTACGCCTCAGACCGTAGCCGAGGCTGGAAGCCTCGGCGGTGTGATGGTGACGCGGTGTCGATGCGCTCTTGAATGCGGCTTCATGTACGTAGCGTTCTCGCCTCGAAGCTATCGAAGTTGAGAAGGCTGACCTTGGCCGATCGCGCTCTCGTGACGGGCACAGTAGTTCGCTGGTTTGGAAACGATATTCCGCCTCAGAGAAAACCTGGCAGATTCAGAGTGCTTCCGTCAGGTGCGAAAGGTGGAAGCCCGCCTCGAAGCCGGTACTATGGATCGCAGACGCTAACGTTGAAGGGCCTCCGCCATGCCTCGCCGCCTCCGCTTGCTCTCCTTCCTGCCGCCGGTGCTTCTGGCTGCTTTCATGCTCGCCTGCAGCGATCCGGCGCCGGCCGAGCCCACGCCCACCGATACGCCTTCGGTCACGCCGATCCCGACTTGGACCCTGGTGCCGCCAACCCCCACAGGGACGCCGCCGCCAACGGCCACTCCACTGCCGAGCCTCTCGACCGGCGATGCCATCATCGTGGGCGGCGTCGTGCGCAAGCGTGTCGAGCCCTCCACCAAATCGGAGCTGGCCGGCGACCTCGTGGACCTCGAGACCGTGACGATCGTCAATCGCGTGCAGGGCGAGAACTGGCTGCTCGGCGATCAGACCTGGCTCAGCACAACGCCGTCCTGGGCCGCCGAGTGGTTCCAGCTCGAAGATGGCTCCTATGTCTACGGTCCCTTCGTGTTCATCCTCGCCGAAGGTGAGACCTCGCCCCTGGCGCCTGTGCCCGACGGTGTCGAGAAGTGGATCGACGTCAATATCACGGAGCAGACGGCGAGGGCGATGGTCGGCGACCAGGCCGTGTTTACCGCCGCGATCAGCAGCGGCGACCCGCAGTTCCCTACGCCTGAAGGCAGTTTCATCGTCCAGCCCGACGGCCGGATCTCTGTCGTGCGCATGACGGCATCCCAGGCCGGTTACGACGAGAGTCAGGCGACCTATGACGTGGAGCGCGTCCTCTTCACGCAGTATTTCGACCAGAAGGGCGACGCGCTCCATCTAAACTACTGGCGCCCCCACGAAGTCTTCGGCAACACGCCGACAAGCCACGGCTGCGTCGGCATGGAGCTGCACGAAGCGCAGTACCTCTGGCTCTTCGGCGCCCCCAACATGCGCGTCGAGATTCACGCCTAGGCTCGCTAGGGCGAAGGGCGATCGTCTGCAACGCCGGAGCTCCATTCGAGCGGCAGCGAGAACCAATGTAGGGACGCATCTTTAGATCCGTCCGCCGGTCGCCCCGTCTGCATCAGAAAGCACCTTACGTATTCCGACACCCCAAACGGACGGAAACTGAAGTTACGTCCCGACATTGGTTCTCGGTATCGCTCGAATGCACGAGGCGTGACCGCATTGTGCTGTGCGGCCTTTCTCTGCGCCGCTCCAGCCCAAAACCAAAGTCGGCAATTCTGAACCAATTAAGCCTTAAGGCTTTCAGAATCTATACGTTTCGACTATCATCAACCCCTACAGGAGGACGAATACATGCTGAGTCAATCCGACAACGAGATCCTGGTCCGCGTAGGTAAGGGCCAACCCATGGGCGAGCTTATGCGCCAGTACTGGGTACCGGCTCTGCCCTCCGCCGAGTTCCCGGAGCCCGACTCCGCGCCCAAGCGCATGCGGCTGCTGGGCGAGAACCTCGTCATGTTCCGCGACAGCAAGGGTGAGATGGGCTGCTTCGTCGAAGCCTGCCCGCACCGCGGCGCTTCACTCTTCTTCGGTCGTAATGAGGAAGAAGGCCTGCGCTGCGTCTACCACGGCTGGAAGTTCGACACGACCGGCGCCTGCGTCGACATGCCGTCGGAGCCCGCCGAGAGCAACTTCAAGAGCAAGGTTCGCGTTCGCGCCTACCCCTGCCGCGACGTTAACCACATGGTCTGGGTCTACATGGGCGACCGTGTCGAGCCTCCGCCGTTCCCGGCGTTCGAGATCAACACACTGCCTCCGGAGAACGTGGCGCCGCCCTCGATCATGATGGAGGAGTCGAACTGGTTCCAGAACCTCGAAGGCGACACCGACTCCAACCACCTCGACTACCTGCACTCCCGCCTCGACGCCTTCCGCTGGCGCCTCTTCGACGAGAAGCCGAAGGAAGGCTCCCGCCCCGGTCTGTTCTTCACGGTCTGGAGCGACAAGATGCCGCGCCTGGACGTGCGCAACACGGACTACGGCGTCTACTACTCGGCCCGCCGCAGCTGGGACGACGAGTTTGGTGAGCGCAAGCACGGCGACGACACCCCGTACGAGTGGCACCGCATCAACCAGTTCATCTTCCCGTTCCACACGATGATCACGGGCCAGAACGGCGTCACTCTGCGCTCCTTCGTCCCCCTGGACGACGAGTGGGCGATGCTGATCACGCAGCGTGGCAGCCTCACGCAGAAGCTGTACGACCCGGAGCACCCCACGCCGACGCCGCTGGAGTCCCAGGTCGGTTTCGTGGAGCGCACGAGCGACCCGCGCACCTACTTCTACACGAAGGCCAACAAGCACAACGACTACTCGCGCGACTACGACGTGGAGCGCACGCAGATGGTCTCCGGCGTACCGGCGATCGGCAACCTGCAGGACCGCGCCATGACGGAGCTCATGTCCAACGCCAAGGGTGAGGTCATCTACGACCGCTCCCGTGAGCACCTGGGCTCGCTCGACATCATGTGCATCGCCGTACGCCGTACCGTCATTCGCGCCGCTAAGGCCCTGCGTGACCACGGCATCCTGCCGCCCAACGTCGACAACGTAGCGCTGGACACGGTGCGGCCCGTCACGGTCGTCCTGCCGGAAGGCGCCGACTGGGTCGCTGAGACCGAAGCCTTGCGCGACGGCACCAGCGGCGCCCCGCCGGCCCACGAGATCAGGCCGATGTCCTACCTGGACCTCAAGGTCCCGGAGAAGGAGATGGAGATCATGGCCGGTGGTGGTGGCGGCGCTTAGCCGGTAGCCACAAGCAATCGCATTGTCGTAGCGCCCCAGCATGCTGGGGCGCTACGTTTGTCTCCGGCCTACACCCGCTCGAACACGGCGGCGATGCCCTGACCGCCGCCGACGCACATCGTCTCGAGGCCGAACTGGGCGTCGCGACGCTCCATCTCGTACAGCATCGTCGCCAGGATGCGGCCGCCCGTCGCGCCGACCGGGTGCCCGATCGAGATGCCGGAGCCGTTGACGTTCAGGCGGTCGAAGTCGTTCTCCTCGAAGCCCCATTCGCGCGTCACGGAGAGCACCTGCGCCGCGAACGCTTCGTTGAGCTCGATGATGTCCATGTCTGCCATGGAGAGACCGATGCGCTCCATCAGCTTCTTCGTCGCCGGGACGGGACCGATGCCCATGTAGGCCGGATGCACGCCCGCCAGGTTCCAGCCCCGCAGCTTCGCCAGCGGCTTCAAACCCAGCTCGGATGCCTTCTCCGGCGTCGTCACGATGCAGCAGGCCGCCGCGTCGTTCTCGCCGCTGGCGTTGCCCGCCGTCACCGTCGATTCCGGGTCGATGCGCTGGCGTACCGGCCGCAGCGCCGCCAGCTTCTCGAGGCTCGTGTCGGCGCGTGGGTGCTCATCGCGCTCGACCACCGTGTCGCCTGCTCGCGTGGTCACCGTGACCGGCACGATCTCGTTGTCGAAGTAGCCCGCGTCCCACGCCGCCATCGCCCGCTGGTGCGACCGCAGCGAGTACTCGTCCTGCTCCTCGCGGCTCACGCTGTACTGGCGGCGCAGGTTCTCCGCCGTCTCCAGCATGCCCCCTTCGATGGGATACAGGGAGCCGCCGTAGGTGATCCGGCCGCGGTCCAGGCGGTCGTACAGGGTGATGTTGCCGCGACGGTTGCCGGAGCGCAGGCCCATCGCGTAGAACTCGACGTTGCTCATGCTCTCGACGCCGCCGGCGAGCACGACGTCGGCGACCTCCGTCTGCACCTCCATGGCCGCGAAGCAGATCGCCTGCAGCCCTGAGGCGCATCGACGGTCGACCTGCGTACCCGGCACCTCGATCGGCAGGCCCGCGGTCAACGCCGCCACCCGCCCGATCGCCGGCGCCTCGCCGCTCGGATAGCCCTGCCCGAGGATGCAGTCCTCGATCACGCTCGGGTCGATGCCTGAGCGCTCGACGACGGCCTTCACGACCGTCGATGCCAGCGTCTCCGCCGACACGTCTTTCAGGGCGCCGCCGTAGCGCCCGACAGGCGTTCGCAACGGCATACAGATCACGGCATCTCTCACGGCAGCCTCCCAGCGGTACGGTCGAATTGGTTGGCCAATTCTACCCGTTGTGTCAGCGATACCATCGGCCGTAGCCGAGGCGTCCTCGCCTTGGCGTCATTTGCCCAGCAACGCTGCTAGTGGTGCGCGCCCCCGCCGACGAGCTTGTCGAGGTACGTGTGCACCTGCGGGATGCACACCGAGCCTTCGCCGACCGCCGAAGCGACGCGCTTGTAGGAGCCGTGACGCACGTCGCCGACTGCGAACACGCCCGCCATGCTGGTCTCGAGCCCGAGGGCGGCGTGGTGCGATCCGGCTTCCTCGCCCGTGACGACGAAGCCCCACTTGTCCCGCTCGATCTCCTCCGGCAGCCAGCCCGTATGCGGTTCGGCGCCGATGAACACGAAGACGGCGGTTGCGGGCACGGTCGTTTCCTTGCCCGTGCTGCGGTCCCGGTAGGTCAGGGCTTCGAGGCGACCGCTGCCCTCTCCGCCGACGAGCTCCGTATTGAAGTTGACGCCGATGCTGCCAATGCGGTCGATCTCCCGGATCAAGTACTCGGACATGCTCTCGGCGAACGATTCGCCGCGCACGACCATCGTTACCTTCTCGGCGTACTTCGCCAGGTGCAGCGCTGCCTGGCCGGCCGAGTTGCCGCCGCCGACCACGAACACGCTCTCACCCGCCAGCGCCGGCGCTTCCGCCATCGCGGCGCCGTAGAACACGCCGGCACCCATGAGCGCGTCGAGCGTCGGCAAGCCCAGTTCGCGGTACTGCATGCCGGTCGCGACGACCACGGTGCGCGTTCGCACCCGCTGTCCGTCCGAGAGCGCAACCACCAGCCAGTCGCCGTCGCGTGTCATGCCGTCTACGGACGCGCCGTAGAGCAGGTCGGTGCCGAACAGCCACGCCTGCTGATAGGCGCGAGACGCCAGCTCCGGGCCGCTGATCCCGCGCGGGAAGCCGAGGTAGTTACGGATCAGCGAGCTCGAACCGGCCTGCCCGCCGATCACGGCCTGCTCGATTAGCACCGTCGTCAGGCCTTCCGAGGCCGCATACGTGGCTGCCGAGAGCCCGGCGGGCCCGGCGCCTATGATCGCGACTTCGTACTCAGCGCCGGCCGGGCTGCTGCGCACACCCAGGGCCGCCGCGAGTTCATTTCGTGTCGGCTGAATCAGCGTCCTGCCGTTGGGAAACACGACCACCGGGAACGCCTCGGCGCCGCAGCCGGAGGTGCGCAGCACGTGCTGGCCCTCGGGCGATTCCGGCTCGCAGCCTCGATGCGGGTGGCCGTTGCGCAGCAGGAGGTCGCGTACTTCCCGCGTCGCCTCGGAGAACTTCGGTCCCACGACGACGATCTCGGCCAGGTCAATGCCGTTCCAGCGGTCCCACTCCTCCAGCAGCTCCGAGATCGTGCGATGGAACTGCTCGTCGCGCTCGGCCACCGGCGCGTAGGCCCACGACTCCGTCTCGCCCAGCGACATCGCTTTGAGCACACGTTCCTTGGCGTCATCGTCGTCCCAGGAGACGATCAGCGCCCGCTTGGTGTTGCCGTGCAGGTCGCGCGTCCAGGCCAGGAGCTGCTCCGCCGTCTCGTCCGGTATGTGCAGGCTCGCGATGATCAGCGCCACTTCTTTGCCGTCGTCGATCAGCGCGCGCAGCAACGACTTCGCCGTCGAGGCGTGCTCCACTCTCACGACCTCGTACTCGGAGCCGTAGCGAGTACGAATCTCGCGCTCCGTGCGACCGAGGCTCTCGCTCATCACCAGAAGGATGACCGGTGCGCCCATAGGTATGCTCTCCAGCTTTTCCGCGGGGGTTATGCAACGTCAGTTACGCAGGGCAGCCGCCTCAGCGTCAAGGGCCACCGTGCTCCATGCGCGCAGGACATTTTCGTGCCCTGACCTGACGCCCGAGATGGCTTCCCGATTCACTACATAGAAGTGCTATGTATAATGGCCCTATGCAAACCAGGAAAGACCTCCGAATCGGCAAGGACCTCGTCGGTGCCTCCGCGATTCCGCTCGTGCTGGCCATCCTCGACGAGGGCGAGAGCTACGGATACGCCATCCTCAAGCGGATCGATGAGCTGTCAGGCGGCGAGTTGGAGTGGACCGATGGCATGCTCTACCCGCTGCTGCACCGCCTCGATCGCCTCGGCTACGTCGAAGCGAGGTGGGACGCTTCGCAGGGTGGTCGGCGCCGGCGCTACTACGCCATCACGGCCGCCGGTCGAGACGCGCTCTCCGAGCAGCGGCGGCAGTGGGAAGTTGTCGCGGGCGCTCTGCAGAACGCCTGGCACGCCTTCCAGCAGGTCTCGCCAACGCCGCTTTCGGGCGCGGTGGAGGGGTAAGGGTATGGAATCGGCACTCAATCCAGGCATCGAGGCTCAGATCAGGGAGTGGCGCTCCTACCTCCTGCGCCGCCGGACGATCGATCATGTCGACGTCGATGAGCTGGAGGACCACCTTCGCAGCGAGATGTCGGACCTCGGTGCCGCCGGCCTCGACGGCGACGAGTCCTTCCTCGTGGCGATCAAGCGCATCGGCGGCGTCAACGAGCTGTCGCGGGAGTTCGCCCGCGAGCGCTCCAGCCGGCTGTGGAAGCAGCTCGTCCTGGCCGGTGATACGGTCCGCGAGCGCTCAGGCTTCGGCTACTTGGAACTCGCCATCATGCTCGGCTTCGCCATTGCGGCGGCCGTAGCCTTCAAGCTCCCCGCCCTCTTCGGCCTGAACCCGTTCGATTCCGGCAGTCCCGACGAGGTCGTCGCTTCCGACGCGTCCTTCTATCTGCGAAACGCTTCCTTGCTGGGCCTGCCCTTCCTCATTGGCTTCTTCGCCTGGAGGCGCACTCTCCCGGTACGCGTGATCGCCGCGATGGCCGTGCCCTTTATCGCGGGCGCGGTTGTGATGAACGCGTTTCCCTTCGAGCCTCGTGGCGACACCGAGGTGCTTGCGGCGATCCATCTTCCAATCCTCCTCTGGCTCGTCGCGGGCGTGGCCTACTTGGGTGGTGCCTGGCGGACCGATGCGCCGCGCATGGACTTCGTCCGCTTCACCGGCGAGTGGTTCATCTACTACACGCTGATCGCATTCGGAGGCATGGTCCTCGTCGCCCTGACTCAGGGCGTCTTCCAGGCCATCGACATCGACATGCTGCCCTTCCTCACGTCGTGGGTCGTGCCGTGTGGCGCAGTCGGTGCCGTGATCGTGGTCGCCTGGCTGGTCGAGGCCAAGCAGGGCGTGATCGAGAACATGGCGCCGGTGCTCACGAGCGTGTTCACGCCGCTGTTCGCCCTGATGCTCGTCGCGGCGATCGTGGGCATGGCGGTGACCGGCAACGTGATCGATGCCGAGCGTGACTTCCTCATCATCCTCGATGTGCTCCTGGTGGTCGTGCTCGGGCTCCTCCTCTACTCGATCTCCGCTCGCGATTCCGACGCCCAGCCGGCGCTGATGGACGCAGCCCAGCTCGTGCTCGTCGCAAGTGCCCTCGTCATCGACGTGCTGGCGCTGGCGGCGATGCTCAGCCGTATCAACGAGTTTGGCTTCACGGCCAACCGCACGGCCGGACTCGGGCTCAACGTCGTCCTGCTAGCCAACCTGGCCTGGACGGCGTGGCTCCTCCTGGGCTTCGTGCGCGGAAGGCGCCTGTTCTCGGAGCTCGAGTGGTGGCAGACAAGGTACATTCCCGTGTACGCGGCCTGGGCGGTCATCGTAGTGGTCGCCTTCCCGCCCCTCTTCGCCTTCGCTTAGTGGTCTGTGCGGAGTGACAGTCACCGCACACATCGAAGTGGCGCGGGGAACCGCACTCAGTAGATCGAATGAATCAAACGCGGTTTGCCGATTGATCGTTTCGGCGTAGACTCGGGCAACATCCCTTTGGCCGTGCCCCGGGCATCGGAAGAGACGGGAGGATTGCGATGGCGACCCAGGAATCAGGCACGACACCGGCGGCGCCCTTGCAGGTCACGTCTCAGCCTCTGCAAGCGGAGGACAGCGTGCCCGCCCTCGCACGTGATGTCGAGCGGGTGGAATCGCTCCGTGCCGTGAAGGACCTGCAGCGCAGCTACGCCCAGTACGGGCAGTACGGCCTCTGGGAGGACATGGCGGACCTGTTCGCCGCCGACGGCCGGATTGAATGGGGTAACGAAGCGGTCAGCGGTCACTCGGCGATCCTGAGTTGGCTTCGGGAACGTGGCGGCGGAGACGGACTGGCACCCGGCGCACTCAACACCGAGTTCATCGACGAACCATTGGTCAATCTCTCTGTGGACGGCGATAGCGCTCAGGGCCGCTGGATGAGCCTCGCCTTCCGAGGCGACGGCAACGGTGCGGCTTGGCTCGAAGGCGGCCTCTACGAGAACGACTACGTGCGCGAAGACGGCGTTTGGAAGATCGCCGCCCTGCGCTACTTCCCTCAGTACGAAGGCAGCTACGCCGATGGGTGGTCGAATGTCGGCGAACAGGACCTCCCGATCATCCCCTTCCACTTCACAGTCGATGAAACCGGCATCCCCATCCCGCCGCCCGAGGGCGCACCGCCGGCGACCGACGAAACCCTCGATAGCCTCGAGCAGCGAATCGCGAGGCTGAACGATGAGGACGCCGTCCGAAACCTTCAGCACGCGTACGGCTACTACGTCGACCGCAAGATGTGGCACGACGTGGTCGACCTGTTTGCGGAAGACTGCGTCGTGCAGCTCGGCGGCGTCGACGTCCTTACAGGTCGTCGGGGCCTGCGCGAGGCGATGGAGCGCATGGGCGCAGCCGGCCTCAGCCACGGTCAGCTCAACGAGCACCCCTTATTCGACACGATCGTCGCGGTCATGCCGGGCGGCCAGGAAGCCCTGACTCGTGGCATCGAGCTCGGCATGGTGGGTGAGGCGGACAAAGGCACGGCCCACTGGGAGATCAACGTCTTCCGCAATCGGTTCGTCAAAGAAGACGGCCTGTGGAAGCTCAAGGAGCTGCGCGTGTTCCCGGTGATGAGGGCCGACTACGCCGACGGCTGGGGCGCAGGCGGCGATTTGGGCCAGACCACGCCCGTCTTGCCGGAGTTGCTCGGCCCCAACCCTGTCACGGGGCGTCCCGTTAGGACGCGCCGGTCTGACCGTCGCTGCCGACAAGCCGCTGACGGGTCCTATCGCGACACCGCCCGCCGCTCAGTCCGAGGCCGAGACCCCAGGACGCCTCGCAGAGGCGCGCCGCCGCCTCATGCGCTCCCAGGCCTTCGACGGCACTGAGAACGTATCCGCGGCTTACGGCTTCTACATCGACGACTACCAGTGGACTGAGATGGCATCGATCTTCGCCGTCAACGGCAACAAGCAGTCACCCTTCGCGGGCTACTACCTGGGCCGGGACCGCATCCTCGGTGCCGTAAACGCCTCCTGGGGCCCGACGCGGCCGATGCGTTCGGCCATCTCCTTTCACTGGCGCACGCAGCCCGTCATTCACGTCTCCCACGACGGCCGCTCCGCCAATCTGCGCACGCGTCTCTTCCAGCCGCGCACCTCGAAGAAGGACATGGAGCCGGGCCGGATCCACATGGGTGGCCTCCACGGCGGCATGTACCCCAACGACCAGGCCGTGCTCGAGGACGGCATCTGGCGACTGTGGAGCCTCACAATCGATGAGCACTACTTCGTCATGCCCAACTGGCAGAGCGGCTGGTCGGGCGCCAAAGACCCGGAGCCGGGCGCCAAGCCGCCTCGCAGTCAGCTCCTGGACAAGTACCCGCCCGATATTCCGATCACGGAGCTTGGCCGGCGTGAAGAGGGCTTCCGTGGCGGCACCGGCGAGCCGATCACCTGGCCCGGCATCCTCCACATGTGGTTCCACTACCGCAATCCGGTGAGCGGACGCACGCCGGAACGCTACTGGCCCGACTGCGTACCGAGCGAGATGCTGCCGCAATCCAGCATGAAGCAGCACGGTTACCAGATGCCCCCGAACGGCCCCGAGATCGATGGCATCGAGCTGACCTGAGCCCGGCCCGAAGTGCTTCGGCCTGACGGTAGCCGTTGGTCGTCGTGACGGTACCGCCAAGCTCCTAAGCCCGCGCTCTGCTTCAATAGAAGCACATGACATCGCAACTTCCGGAGCCCGTCGCCCGCCGCATTCGCCAGTCCCGCTTCGGGCGTTCTCTCACGCTCGCCGCCGCGGCGGGCCGAGGCGCCTTTCGTAACGCGGTTGCTTACCTGCCGGCTCGCAACCGGGCGCAGCGCCGCGAAGAGGCCATGCTGCGGACCGCCGAGGACGTGGCGCAGGTCATGGGCAACATGAAGGGCGTCACCATGAAGGTGGGGCAGATCCTCTCACTGATGGGCGGCGCCGTCCCGGAGGGCTTCGCCGAGCGCCTCTCGACGCTGCAGTCCGCCGCCCCGCCGATGGCGCCGGAGCTGGTGCGCCAGGTCTTCGATGAGGACTTCGGCAAACCGCCCGAGAAGCTGTTCCGGCGCTTCGAGGAGCGGCCGTTTGCCGCCGCCTCGATTGGGCAGGTGCACCGCGCGCAGCTCGAAGACGGTACGCAGGTGGCCGTGAAGGTGCAGTACCCCGGCGTTGCTGAGGCGATTGGTTCGGACCTCTCGAACCTCAACATGCTCTTCGGGTTCGCCGGCCTGGCGGCGCGTGGCTTCGACCCCGGCCCGGTGGTCGAGGACCTGCGACGCGGCATCGCCGGCGAGCTGGACTACCGCCTCGAAGTCGAGAACCAGCGCCGGTTCCACGAGCTGTTCGACGGCCATCCCTTCATCCGTATCCCTAAGGTCTACCCGGAGCGAGGCTCAGGCCGCGTGCTCGTGCAGGAGTTCATCGACGGTAAGCCTTTCGCCGCGGCGCGTGAGATGCCGGAGGCGCTGCGCAATCGCTACGCCGAGATCATCTTTCGCTTCACCTTCGGCTGCATCCACCGACACGGCCTCTTTCAGTCCGACCCCCACGCCGGTAACTACCTCCTGCTCGATGACGGCAGCGTCGCCTTCCTCGACTTCGGCTGCATTACGGAGTTCGAGCCGCGGCTGCAGACCGGTATCAACGAGCTCATCGCCGGCGTGCTCACGGGCGACCTGCCGCGCTGGCGCGCCGCCCTCGAGACCGTGGGCTATGTCCCACCCGGCGTCGAGCTCACCAACGAAGAGCTCTGGGAGCAGATGCGCGTCTACTACACGTTCATCCTCGAAGACAACGTGCCGTTCACCTCGGATGTGGCAGCGGCGATGATCCGCCAGAACCTCCAGCTCACCGGTGAGGTCGGCCGCATCAACCGGCAGCTCACGATTCCTCAGGGTGTCGTGTTCACGCAGCGCATCACCTTCGGCTTCACCGGGCTCATGGCCAGCATTCACGCCGTCGGGCCCTGGAAGTCGATCACGGAAGAGTACGTCCTCGGCCGCGAGCCCTGCACGGAGCTCGGTCGCCTCTCCGCCGCCCATTCGCCCGAACGCTGGGTCTGAGGCACTCTGATCCGTCGACGCTGTTCGCCGGAGGCTCCTTGCTAGCTCGGAGCTATACTTCGGGCGACCGCATACACCTGACAGGCTTCGGCAAGCCCCATTGCCGGTCGCAATAGCAGTTGGTCACACAGTTGCCATGATTGAGAGAACGTCATGCTACGAACCGCGCTCCTGCTCCTGGCTGTCCTGTCTGTGGCTGCGGTTATCTCCTGCGGCTCGGATGACGACGATGCGAAAGGCGACAAGAACTATCTCTTTGTCATCAGCGCTCCGTCCGGCTCGGTCGAGGGGGCGACGCTGACGCTTGATAATGTGCCGAGTGTGGTCTACTTCAGTGATCGCCCGAAGCGTGACGTCGGGCACGTCACGGTTGACCACTACGTGAAGATCTGGACCCCCGCTGCTGATGCCAAATTCATTCCGCCGAACGCGGATGTCGCCGTGCTCGGCGAGGACGGTACTACCAATGCGGTTGTCGAGCTCAAATCGGTTTACGGCGACTCCACTGCCATGACGTTCCAAATCGAGGTGCTGGAAGGCGACCTTGCAGAGGGCAAGCTGGGCCCCGTTTCACTCTTCGTTGATACCTGCGATATCGCCTATCCGCTCTGCCCGCCGTATTAGGGCTCGTCCACGCCTGTGGCTCGATGAGTCAGGCTCTCTTTCCCCAGGCTCAGACGCCTACTTCGCAACCAGCCACACGATCAGCGTGATCGCGGCAGAGAGCGTCGCACCCCATGCCGTGTCGATCGCCGTCAGCTTCACCGAGTAGTCCTTCAGCGTCGCGAGGTTCGTCAGGTCGTAGATCCCGTACGTGATCGCGCCGAACAGGGCGCCCCAGCCAATCACCTCAAGCACGCTGTTGTCGGCGGTGAGTCGTGGCACCGCAAAGATCACGATGCCGGCCGGGATCAGCGCCCATGCCAGGAGTGACGCCACCAGGTTGGGCTTGAACACGCCGTCGTAAGTCCGGCCCAGGCTGCCCAATTCCCGCAGGTACACGTCCTTCATCACCACGCCGATCCAGGCGAAATCGATGAGGATGAACAACGGCAAGGCGATTGCGTAGTTGCGCAGGTATTCGTCCATGGCTACACCTTCTCGAACACGATCTGGAGGTCGCCGGTGCTGCGGGTAGCAAAACCCGCTTCGGCGGAGCACAGGTAATAGCGCCACATGCGCTCGAACCGCTCATCGAAGCCCAGCGCCCGCACCTCTTCGATGCGCTCCTCGAAGCGCTGGCGCCACTCCTGCAGTGTGCGCACGTAGTGCGGGCCGATATCCTCGACCTCGGCGATGACGAGCTCGGTGTTCGAGGTGGCGCGGTCGATCGCGGCCAGGGACGGCAGCATACCGCCCGGGAAGATGTACTTCTGCATCCAGTTCACGCCGTCGCGCAAGGCTTCGAACGTGCGCTCCGGCACCGAGATCGTCTGCATGACCATGCGTCCGCCGGTGCGCAGGACGGCATTGCACTTTTCGAAGAAGGTCGCGAAGTACTCCGCCCCCACCGCCTCGAACATCTCGATCGAGACGATGTGGTCGTAGGTGCCGCGCAGCTCCCGGTAGTCGACGAGCTGCAGCTCGATCTGGTCGACGAGGCCCTCCGCGGCGACCCGTTGGGCGGCCACCGCGTACTGCTCGCGCGAGATCGTCGTCGCGACGACGTGGGCGCCGTAGTGCTTCGCGGCGTGGATGGCAAAGCCGCCCCAGCCGCAGCCGATCTCGAGCACGCTGTCGCCGGGGCCGATGCCTGCCTTGCGGCAGAGGAGGTCGTACTTGCGGCGCTGGGCGTCCTCCAGACTCTGCTCCTCGTGCTCGAAGACGGCCGAGGAGTAGGTCATGGTCTCGTCCAGGAACAGCGCGAACAGCTCGTTGCTCAGGTCATAGTGGGCGTGAATGTTGCGCTTGCTGCCGTCCAGGCTGTTGCGGCGGCCGATGTGGAGCTTGCGGTTGGGCCACCGTGAGACGTCGTTGACCTTGCGCACGAACCCCGGCGCGTAACGCCGGTTCTCGATGCCCAGTACGAGCAGGCCGGTGAGGTCATCCGTATCCCAAAGCCCGTCCATGTACGACTCGCCCAGACCGAGCTCGCCCGAGCGCACAAGGCGTTCGTACAGGAGCTCGCTGTGAATGGTCGCCTCGACGGACGCTCCCGCCTCTTTGCCCTGATAGACGCGGCGGTTGCCGTCCGGGAAGGTCAAAGCGAGGCTGCCTCGCCGTACGGCTTTCGGGAGCTGCATGAACAGCGACTTGCTGACGGCGCTGCCCACCCTCCCCGCGATTTCGCCTAGTGCCCTCGTGGCCATAGCTGCCTCCTTTTCGCGTTCCCACGGCTGGGATTGGCGCCAAACTTCACGCCTCGCAGCCAGAGCTTCAGGCCCTGCCAGTGGATCATCGCGACGGTCTTCAGGTTCACGAACGGGTAGCTCACGAGGAGCCGTGCCAGGTTCGCGTCCGACAGCGCCAGGGGACGCACGTCGATGCCGCCCGAGAACAGCGATTGGCCATCGCCGCCTTCGAGCTCGATCTTGATCCGCAGTCGCCCGTCATCGTCTTCAACGAGCTCGAAGCGGTAGCCGCCCTCCATGGGCAGGAACGGCGACACGTAGAACGACTTCTCCACCTCAGACTCGTAGCCGTCGCCCGTCGCCCGATTCTCCAGCCCATAGACGTGGCGTTCGCCCCAGGTGTTGTGCACCTCTGCCCGCACGCCCGTTATCGAGCCAGCCTTACGCTCGAGGAAGAAGCTTACGGGGTTGAAGGCGTGGCCCAGAATGCGCGGCACCGTGATCAGCTCTATGCTCCGGCCCGCACTGCTGTCGATCATCGGCTCCTCGATGCCCCCGGATTCATCCGGGGATCCTGCAAGCCTTTCTTCCAGCGCCAGGTAGTCTCGGTCCCAAATCGAGAGGAGGTTGTGCCGGTTGTGGCTCAGCAATCGCAGCTTCGACGCCACTGCTCCTGTCTCGGCGAGGTCGAGGCCGAGGTACCAGACCCGGTACTGAAACTGGTACGCCGGCTCCCCTCGCGTATGCCACACCTTGCCCCGGTACAGCCGGCTGTTCACGACTCGACCCCGAGCATCGCGGCAACCTGGTAGGCCGACTCGACGCCGTCCTCGTGGAAGCCGTACCCAAGATGCGCGCCGGCGAAGTAGGTGTTTCGATGGCCCTGGAGTGTCTGGACGCGCTCCTGACCTTCGAGGGTCTGGAAGCCGTAGCGCGGGTGCGTGTACGTCATCTCCTGGATCACCGCGGTTCCCGGGATCGTCGTGGTCGGGTTCACCGAGACGCAGTACTGCACGGGGCTATCGATCGCCTGCAGGCGGTTGAGGTGATAGGTCAGGCTCAGGCCGGCCTCGCCCCGGCAATCGTGCGTCATGTAGTTCCACGAAGCGCGAGCAGCCTCCCGCCGCGGCAGCAGCGATTCATCTGTGTGCAGGACGACGTGGTTCTGTGTGTAGCCAAACATAGTCAGTGCACTTTGTTCTTCGCTGTCGGCGTCGTTCAGGATCACCAACGCTTCGTCGGCATGACAGGCCATGATTGCGGCATCGTACGCTTCTTCACCCGCGGTTGTTCGTACGGTGACGCCTTCAGCGCCGCGTGTGACGCCGGCGACCGGCTCTTGTCGCGCCCGGGCACCGAGGTGGGCGACGATCGCTTCGACGTAGGCCCGCGAGCCGCCCGTTACGGTGCGCCAGCGCCAGCGCGACTTGTCGCCGCCGACGAGGCCGTGGTTGTACAGGAAGCGCAGCATGTAGCGCGCCGGGAAACCATCGACCTCGCTGGGGGGCATCGACCATACGGCCGCGGCCAGGGGGACGATGAAGTGGCGCCGAAACTCGTCCGAGAAGCCTCGGCTCGCCAGGTACTGGCTCAAGGTCATGCTCGCCACGGCGTCGTCGTTCATCGAGCGAGGGGCGTCCCGGTAGAAGCGCGCGACATCGAGACCGAGGCGGAGATTGCGAGGTCGAAGCATGCCCAGCGGCTCCGCCAGCATGCCTGCGATTCCACGGCTGCTGTAGGCTAGGTTGCAGGCTTGGCAGCTCACGGAGAAGGACATATCGCTGTCCTGGGTCGCGACACCGAGCTCCGAGAGGAGGCGCGAGAAGCGCGGATAGGCCGGCTCGTTGTACACGATGAAGCCCGTGTCCAGATGCACCGGTCCCGCCGCAGTCTCGTGAGTCACCGTATGGCTATGACCACCGAAGTAATCGTTGCGCTCGTACAACATCACGTCGTGAGTCCGGGACAGCAGATAGGCGCTCACCAGTCCGCTGACGCCCGCGCCGATCACTGCGATCCTCATGAGGTTGCCTCGTGGAGCTGAAAGGCCGCACGCTCTGGCTCATCGGTGCCAGCAGCGGTATTGGCGCCGCGCTTGCGCCCGCACTGGCGGCTGAGGGCGCCGTCCTCGCGCTCAGCTCCCGACGGGAAGCCGAGCTCAATGAGGTCGCCGATGCCTGCAAACACGGTCCACGCCCCCTCGTCAAACCCGTCGACGTCACCGACCGAGGCCAGATCGAGCGGGCCTACACCGAGCTGGTCGAGGCCTGGGGCAAGGTCGACATCGTGTTTTACAACGCGGGCACCTGGGGTGTCTCCGAGGTCGCATCCTTCGACACCGAGCGCGCCCTGGTCCAGATCGACGTGCTCTATCTTGGCCTCGTGCGCACCGTCGGCACGGTCATGCCCGACATGATCGCGCGGCGTTCCGGCGACATCGTGGGCATGGCCAGCGTGGCGGGTTATGCCGGCCTGCCGCGAGCCGCCGCGTACAGCTCCGCGAAGAATGGCGTGAACGCCTTCCTGCAGTCGATCCGCATCGAGCTCAAGGACTACGAGGTGGGTGTCGTCACGATCAACCCCGGCTTCGTCAAAACGCCGCTGACGGACCGCAACGATTTCCCGATGCCCTTCCTGATGTCGCCCGAAGCGGCCGCCGCCGAAATCGTCAAAGGCCTTCTCGCCGGCGACGAGGAGATCCATTTCCCGCGCCGCCTCAGCTGGCCGCTCAAGCTCTACACGGGCCTGCCGCGCCCCGCCTACGAGTGGCTCGCGCACAAGTTCATGGTTCGCCGTTAACCCAGGGCTTCGAAGGACCTGTTCCGCCACGGCGCGAGTAACTCCCAACGTCACCGATCTAGCCACTACCACTCGCCTGCCCTACTCTTTACGTAAGCATGGAAGCCTACTCGATCCCCGAAACCACCTACAACCGCCTCGAAGACATGGTTAGCCGCATCGAGGCCGACCCGGGGCGCTCGCTTCGGCCCGAAGAGTTCGACGTCGAACTCGACACGTCGCGTGTGCTTGCGAGCCTGCCGCCCGGTCTCAGCGATGACGACTTCGTCGGCATCCTCAAGCTGGCGATGCTCACCGAGTGCGCCACCGACATCTACGTACACGAGATCTCTTCCCGCGCCCGCGAGTACAAGGCGACCTGGCTGGAGCGCTTCAACGAGAACGTCTGGAAGCCCGACGAGTACCTGCACGCCGAGCCCTTCAAGCGCATCCTTCTCGCCCTCGGGCACGAGGAAGCCGAGTTGGACCGCGAGATTGAGGAGACGCAGGCGCGCTCCTTCGAGCACGTCGGCGGCAACTCGCCGATCCACGTCACGACCTTCGGCATGGTGCAGGAGTACCTGACGGACCACTGGCACGGCCTGATCTCCCGCATCCTGCGGCCCGCCATGCCCGAGGCTTCGGCGATGACGGCGCGCATCAAGCAGCGCGAGACCCTGCACATGATGTGGTACCGCGACATGACGGCGATCCAGGTGGAGGCGAACCCGGAATTCGTGCACAACATCGCCTATGAGCTCAACCACTTCCGGCTGCCCGGCAACTCGCTGATCCCGGACCTCCAGTCGCAGGCCGAACGCTGGCTGCCCCTCATGGGCGCCGACTTCAACCGCATTGTTCATGACATGGTGCGTCTGTTGCACAACTGCGCCGGTTCTCCGGAGGGCCTCGGCCGTCTTGCACTGGATCTCGGTTCCTGGAGGAACAGTAAGCTCGGTCGCGTGCGGCCACAGTACGTCGAGTGGGCGCTCAACCGCTTCGGCGGCTGGGGCTACGGCCTGGTCGGCGAGGCGCTTCTCGAGCGCGTCGGTTGTGCCTATCTCTTCAAGCCCAGGCACGCCGAAAACACGAAAGAGGGCATCACCGAACGGACGCGCGCCCTCCTTCGTACCTGGCTCTCCAATCAATTGCCCGTCTCCATTACCGCCTAGAGCACGGCCTGGCCGGTCAGCACAAGGCCCACGCCCAGAATCGCGACGGCGCTGAGCACCGGTGCGATAAGCTGCGCCCGCTGCAGCAGGCCGGTGCTCACGAACGGCAGCTTGCGCCCTGAGAGCATGCGCTTGCCGTAGACCATCAACAGGCCGATGCTCACCAGCACCCCCGCGAGCCCGACGCTGAACGCCGTTACCAGCACAAGCCCGAACACGGCCCGGTCAAGGGCGATGGCCCCGAGCATGACCACCAGCGCGGTCGGGCAGGGCACAATGCCGCCTGCGATGCCCAGCGCTACGATGCCGCGCCAGCCCGGCTGTGTCGGCACGTGCGAGTGGCCGTGATGCTCCACCTCGTCGTGAGCGTGCTCGTGACCGTGCGCATGGTCGTGTGAGTGCTCGTGCGAGTCGTGGTCGTGGTGATGCACCTCGTCGTGATCAGGGTGCGCGTGCACCTCGATTGTTTGTCGACCGCGGATCAGGTGCATGAGGCGGCCGTACAGCAGGCCGGCGCCCAGCACCGCGACGAGCATGCCCGAGCCCAGGCTGAGCCAGAAATAGATGTCGTCCGTGGCGATAAGGCCCGAAGCGAACACCGCCACGGCGCCCAGTGCGAACACGCTGATCGTGTGCGTTGCCGTCACGATCAGTCCGAGGTACAGGGCGTGGCGTCCGGTGCCTCGCTCGCCTACCAGGTAGGCCGCCACGACGGTCTTGCCGTGGCCGGGGCCCAGGGCGTGCATGGCGCCCCACGCTGCCGAGAGCAGCAGCGCCAGCACGATGAACGCCGGCGTCAGGTTCTCCGTCTCCACCAGCGATGCGAAGCGACCCAGCGTCTTGTTCGCCTTGTCGCGCGATACCGTCGAGCCGTTAGCGTCCGTCGAAGTCGTGACGGTCGTTGTCGTTTCGCCTGCCTGGAACCGGAAGCTCGCGCTGGTCACGGCGGGCGCGCTCTTCAGCAGGTCCTGCGGGTAGGAGGTCAGGCCCTGTGTCACGTCCTCGGCGGGCGCCGACGTCTCCAGCAGGCCGATGCCGCTTCCGGGCACGACGATGACCTGTCGCCAGCCGTTGGTGCCCTCGAAGTTGCGGTCGGTGTAGGTCGCCGAGGCGCCGTTCTGCCAGCCGTCGGGCAGCGTGCCGGTCAGGTCCAGCTCCAGACGCATCGTGTTGAGGCCGCCCTGGCCCTCCAACAGCGCCATCTCGCTGGCGCCGATGTCGAAGGCCACGCGTTCGCCGTCGATCTCCAGCGCCAGGTTGCGGATCAGCCTCGGCCCCGTCTCCGCAACGTAGGCGCTCGCTTCGGCGTCACTCAGGACGCCGTCGCCGTTAGGGTCGATCTGGTCGCGGGCCTGGAACGTCGGCAGCTCGGCCATGTCGACGATGTAGTGCAGGCTTACCTCACCCGTGTCGGCGACCTGGATAATCGAGAGGTGGTTGACGCTGAAGTTGCCCAGCGGGTGCGCCTCCGTGCTCGACGTGTTGGCGGGCAGCAGAAACGTCACGACGGCCATTGCCACCGCAAGGCCAGCCAGGCCGAAGCGCGGCCAGCCCTTGTTCGCTGTTTTGGGTTGCACGTTCCTCGTCTTCATTGCGATGCCTCCAGCGTGGCGAGCAGGCTGCTCGCGTCATCGGCGTACAGGGGAGAGAAGCGGGGGTTGAGCGCCAGCGCCGTCGATAGCAGCTCGCGCGCACCGGCGTTGTCGTCCAGGGAGAGCCGGATCAGGGCGGCGTGGTAGTAGAAGCGCGCTTCGAGTGCGCCCCCAGCAATCGCGTCCCTGGGCGGCTGCATCTGCCTCGATGAAGCGGCCGTTCTTGTACAGCGCCCACGCCAGCGCATCGGCGGAGTAGACGTTGGGAGCGGCGTCGTAGGCGGCCTGCGCCATGCTCAAGGCCTGCGATAGCTCGCGGTCATGGTCGGAGTAGAAGTCGGCGATCTGGAGGTCGGTGTTGATACCGGCATCTCTGTACAGCGCCGCGATCGCCTCGACCAGCGCGTACTGCGACTCGGCTTCGTCCGGTCGACCTGCCGCCGCGTACACGTCGCCGAGGGCGGTGACGTACTGGGGCAACGGCTGCTCCGCGACGGCCGCCTCGTAAGCTGCAATGGCGCCGTCCAGGTCGCCCTGGGCCGCCTTCGCCTGACCGAGGCCCGCGAGGGCGTGGACGTAGTTCGGGAACAGCCGCAGGGCCGTCTCGTGCTGCTTCACCGCCGCCTCGTAATCACCGAGGGCGAAGTAGGTGACGCCGAGCTGCACGTGCGCCCAGGCCTGGTTCTCCAGCGGCAGCTTGTCGCCGGCAGCGATCGCTTGCTGCCAGTACGCGACGGTGTTGATGCGGTCGCCGGTGAGGAACGCCAGGTTCGCCATGCGCGCGGTCGTCGTCAGGCCGCCGTCGAGGTCCCGCATCTGCGATAGCGTGTCGTTCGCGGCCTCGTACTCACCGAGTCCGACCTCGGAGTCGGCGAGCAGACCGTAGGCGGCAGCGCCGGCCGGTTTCAAGGGCAGGGCCTGTCGGGCCAGGTCGCCCGCCGCGACGTAGTCGTGCTGCACGAGGCGGACGGAGCCCAGGAGCACCAGGCCCGCGTAGTTATCGCCGGGCAGGATCTCCAGCGATCGCTCCGCCGCGGCTTCGGCCTGCTGGTAGTTCTTTACGTCACCGGTCTCACGTCCACGCTGCAGGTACTCTCCCGCCAGGACGTTGAGGCTGAGGAAATCGATGGGGTCGGCGGCGGCCCGTGCTTCGAAGAAGGCGATGCGGTCTTCGCGAGCGGCTGCCTGGCTTGCTGCCGAGGAAACCGGCGTGGCTTCCGGTTCCCTCAGCAGCAGGCCGCCGAGAGCGGCCGTCAGGGTCAGACCCGTGAAGAGGAGCATCACGGCCCACAGGAGCACAGGTACCCGCGTGGGAGTGAAACGTCGAATCGAACCCTGAACAGCCATCTCTCGGCTAACCTTCCTGCGCTATCGAGCGCGGCTGCGAACGACGGCCACGCCCGCGGTGCCGGCCAGGACGACCGTGACCGCGAAGAAGACCGTTGCCAGGCTCCAGCTCGTGCTGGAGTCCATGAGCAGACCACCGTCGCCGGTGTTGGGCGGCGTCATCTGGTTGCCGCCGTTACCGGTGTTGGGAGCCGTAATAGGGGGCGTGGAACCACCGGCATTGGCCGTGTGCGGGGCAGCCAGGTACGGGAACTGGCTGGAGAACGCTACGTCGTTGCCGCTAACGCCGTCGCCGATGCCGGCAGCGCCGCCGCGGTTGAGCACGACACCCAGGGCCGCGTCGATCACGTCGTCAGTCAGCGTGCGGCCGTTCGGGAACTGCACCGGCGCCGAGAAGTCGATCGTGACGATGTCCGGGATCAGCGCCCCACCGACCTGGTCGGCCGTGAGGTTGCCCAGCGGGCCGCCGTCCTGCTCGTTGCCGAACAGGCCATCGACCACGTCGCGCAGCGTTTCGATCGTCGAGATCGCGGTGTCGCGGTACTCCGTGGCGTCGGTTGCCGGGTCGCCCTGGTTGAAGGCGTCCTTCATGCCGGACGGGATCAGCGCCGTGTTGATCGCAGGGATGGCCATGCGGTCGATGCGCTTGCCGTCTTGCTCGGAGGAGACCCAGGCCTTGATCGTGCCGGTTGATGCGCTGCTTCCGCCGGTCAGCGAGGTGATCGGCAGTTCAACGACGATGGCGAGCACGTTGGTGCCTGCGAAGGCATCGACAGGGTCGCCGGTACCGGCGGCACGCAGGCCCTTGGCCGGCGCCTGGGGGTTGGCCATGAACGCCTGGAAGCCTGCGAGGTCGAAGAAGAAGGGGTCGTCGCGCAGGCCGGCGAAGGCCGTGATCGGACCCGCCTTGTTAATCACCGGCTCTTCACCGGGCTGAGTGATCTTGGCGGCGATCGGGTCGCCCAGGCCTTCGAAGACCAGGTTGTCCCCGTCCTTGCTGATGTCCACCGTGGCGTCGTCGATCAGGTCGCCGTTCACGTCGACGTGGATCTGGAACGTCACGCCATCATCGAAGACGCCGCGGGTGGCGTTGTCACTGGGCACGATGAGGGGGTTGGCGCTGATCGCTACCACCAGGTTCTGGGGGTTCTGGGGGCTGCGAAAGGCGTAAACGTCGTTGATGTCGGCCGTCGGGTTGCTCACGTTGAGCGGCGAATCGCGATGGTCGGCCGCGCTGGCCAGCCCCGCAAATGTCGCCGAGGCGAGCAGGGTTACGCCGGCTACTGCGAGTAATCGTTTGTGCATCGAGCTTTTCCTTTCCTCTGGTTCGGGTTGCCGGTTGCCCGGCGGTGGGCTGGTCCTCAGGTCCTCCCCTTCCTGCGTTTCCAACCCTGCTATCCGCTTGCCGCTGATGCCCAGGCCCGGGTCCCTCGCGATGCACTGATACAATCTGGCCGTGTGCATTGGCCGTGTGCCGCGATGGCCTCGGTCGCCTGGACCTCGTGCCGGTTAGTTCGCCGGCACGAGGTCTGTGGATCACAACCACGCGGCGGAGGTTGAGCTGATCCGTTTCCTGCGAGCCGGCGAATGATTGACGAGCGCGACGAGCGACAGCTTGTCGAGGGCCTGCGTAAGGACGACCGTGAGACCCTCGCGGCGGTCTATGACGCATACGGCGCCCTCGCGTACGGGCTGGCGTTCAAAGTCGTGGGCTCACAAACGGAGGCAGAGGACGTGGTCCAGGAGAGCTTTCTCGCCCTGTGGCGCCAGGCCGATCGGCTGGACCCGGAGAAGGGCCTGCGTAGCTACCTGCTCTCGATCGTCCATCACCGCGCCATCGACCGCATACGACGCCGCGGTCGCCGGCCTGAGACGGAGCTCGACCTCGACCTGCCGCTGCCGTCCAATGACGAGGACCCGGCGGACACGGCGGTGCGAAACTCGGAACGCGAGACTGTACGCGCGGCGCTGGTAGCGCTCTCGCTCGATCAGCGGCGTACGGTAGAGATGGTTTACTTCCAGGGTCTAACCATGAGCGAAGCGGCAGAGCGGCTCGGCATCCCCACCGGGACCGTGAAGAGCCGCCTGCGTCTCGCTCTCGGGCGCCTGAGACAGGAGCTAGGCACACAGTGACCGAGTTGCTCTGCACCGAGATCGATGAGTTGCTGGCGGGCTATGCGGCCGACGCCCTGGATGACGACGAGCGTCTTGACGTCGCGACCCACCTCGCCGAGTGCCGCGAACACGACGTCGAGCTCGCCGCCTTGCGCCGCGACTTCGAGCGCATCGCGGTCGCAGTAAACCCTATCGAGCCGCCCGCCGGCCTGCGCTCCAGCCTTCTCGACGCCTTCGACCGCGAAGTCGCTGGCGTGTCGGCCACAGCGCCCGCACCGACACCGCTGCCGGCAAGGCCCACCCGGATCGAGAAGCCACGTGCGCCTCGGTTCGGCATCTTTGCCGGGGGCTTCGGCTATGCGCTGGCGGCGGCGTTGCTGGTAGTCGCCATCGGCCTCGGGGCATGGGGACTCTCGCGTGGCGGCACCGACAACGGCGTCGTGCTCGCAACGACGACCGAGGACGGCCAGTCGCTGCAAGTCACGTATCTGCACGACCAGCACATTGCGATCCTGAACGTCGACCTCTCCGCACCACCGGAGGGCCACAAATATCAGGCCTGGCAGATTGTCGACGGTGCGCCGGTCAGCATCGGCGTCCTGTACACGCATTCGGGCGATCTCGCCTTCGCCGCCGACCTCGACAACGCCTCAGCGGTCGCCCTCAGCGTCGAGCCCACCGGCGGCAGCCAGGCCCCCACCACCACGCCCATCCTGGTCACGGAGCTACCCAGGAGCTGAGGCTCCCACCCGAGCCCCACGCGTGCCTCCAAGGACATGCGCCTTCCTCTACCGTTCGTCCTGAGGCTCTCGAAGGACGCGAGTGAGTACTGGACCTCGAGAACGCGGCACCTCGATCAGTCTTGCTTGAAGCGACGAGGCCTTGGTTCACAACGAGGCGATCGAGGGCGGCATTTCGTGAGCCAGTACAGGGCCGCATCCTTCGAGGCCCCAGGATGAGCGGTCGAATAATCTCGAGGCCAACCGCCAACCGCCAACCGCCAACCGCCAACCGCCAACCGCCAACCGCCAGAACCGCCAACCGCCAACTTGCAGCTTTCGCCTCCCAGCCCGAAGCTACCCCCATGACCACATCCACCACGAGGCGGCAACCTGCTCAGCAACTTCTGGACGCCCATCGTCGCCGTAGGCTGTGGCGGGTCCAATGGTCCCGACGCCCAGATCAGCGTCTCGACCTTCGGCGCCGGGGTCGTGCCGGACCGCCCGCGATTGCTCGTCGTGCTCTATCAGCGCAACTACACGCACGACCTCGTCGTGGCGAAGGGCAACTTCACGCTCTCGGTACTCTGCGAGGCGCAGGTCGACCTCATCCCGAAGCTGGGCTTTGTCTCCGGCCGGGACACGCGCAAGCTCCAGGGCATCGACCACACCCTGACTGAGCATGGCAACCCTATCTTCGATGGCAGCATTGGCTGGCTGGAATGCAGCGTGATCGAGCGCTTCGACCTCGGCGACTCGACCGCCTTTCTCAGCGCCGTCGAGCAGAACGTGCGCCTGTCTGACGATGAGCCCCTCGTGTGGTCAAAGCTCGCTCCGACGCTCCCACAGTCCGTGCGTGATCAGTGGGACGCCAAGATGGCCCGCGACATCGAGCACTACCGAAGCGTGATGAAGTGGCCGGGAGAGAGTCAGGGAACCCTCTAGGACGGATCCTTCTCTAGAGCGACAGGGTGAACAGGCTGGTAGCCGCGATGGCCAGCACCGCCGCAGCCGCCAGGAATGCGTTTCCTGGCGAGCCGGCAGCTCTCTCGTCAGGGCCGCGACCAGAGGCAAGCAAGAAAAGCCCGGCTATCAGGGCCATCGTCACGTAACCGGCGAGCATGCCCATGGGGCGCGGTTGGGTCAGGCTTCCGTTGCGGCTTCGGCCGCCGGCACCATGTCGTAGGCCTGCGCCAGCAGCTCGTAGGAGCGCTTGCGGGCCTCGTGGCCGTGCACGACCGTCACGAGCATGAACTCGTCCACGTCCAGCTCGCTCGACATCTCGTCGAGGTGCGCCTTCACGCTCGTGACGTCGCCCACCAGCATGCGGGGCCACTCGCTGCGCTCCGTGACGATGTCGGCGCCGAGCTCCAGCAGGCGCGCCGATGCATCCTCCGGCCGCGGGATCGGACCAGACTCGGCCGACTGCCCGGTGTCACGCAGCAGGCGTCGCAGGCGCTGGCTGGAGTACAGGAACTCGGCCTCTTCCTTCGTGTCCGCCACGATGGCGCCGGCCGCGATCATCACCTTCGGCTCCGGCCACTCCGGCGAGGGCTTGTACGCCTCCCGGTAGTGCTCGATCGCGGCGCGAGTGGTCTGCGGGTTGATGAAGTGCGCCGCGCCGTAGGGCAGCCCGAGGAACGCCGCCGCGTCCGCGCTCCAGCCGCTCGACCCCAGCAGCCACACCTGGGGGTAGCCCGGCATGTCCGGCGAGACCTTGATCCGGCTGAACACGTGGTCCTCGGGGTACTCGTTGCGAAAGAACGTCAGCAGCTCGACCAACTGGTGCCCGAAGTCCTCCCGGTCGATCACGTCCTGGGAGCGGTCACGCTGGAGGGCGTAGGCATCGAGGCGCGTACCACCCGGCGCCCGCCCGAGGCCGAGGTCGATGCGGTCGGGGTACAGCGCATGCAGCACGCGAAACTGCTCGACCACCTTGAGGGCGCTGTAGTGCGGCAGCAGCACCGCGCCGGACCCAACGCGGATCCTCGACGTCTCCGCCGCCACGCGCGCGATCATGATCTCGGGCGCCGGGCTCGCCAGCGACGCCGTCGAATGGTGCTCCGCGATCCAGTAGCGCGCGTACCCCAGCGATTCCGTGTACTGCGCCAGGTCGATCGTGTTGTGCAGCGCGTCCGCCGCGGTAAATCCGGCCGGAATCGGCGATTGGTCGAGTACCGAAAGCTTCATACCCGCATTGTAGCTCCGAGGCTCGGAGGCCGAACCTCGACCTCCTGCAACACCCATCAAACCGTAGCCGAGGTGCCCACACCTCGGCGGCCATTCGCACGACAACACCTCGTCGTGAAAGGGAACCCACGTTTCGGCTGCCCCAACCGCTCATCCTGAGGCTCTCGAAGGATGGGAGGGCACGGCACGTCGAATCGCCTCGGCAGAGAACCTGTCTGCATAGCCGGACGCGTGCCCGATTGGGCACGCGGAACCGTCCGGCCGAGCATGTCAGCTCCCTCGCCCTACCCAGGGAGAGGGTCGGGGTGAGGGTGAGGCGCCTCCCGATGCAAATAGGCAGCCCGTGATCGCCGACACTCACGCCTGCAAACGCCGGCGTCTGCTGTAGAATCCGCGCCATGGCTGAAAACATCCCGGACGCGCTCCTCCTCACCGCCGCCGACCTCATGCCCCTGCGCACAAACCTCGACGCCATGGAAGGCGCCCTTAGCGCCGTGGAAGCGGCCGTCAAGGCGAACCACGATGGCATCATTCGCCAGTACAACGTCCAGGACCGCCGCCCCGGCGAGTTCGAGGGCATCCGCGTCAGCCTCTCGGCCGGCGATGGCCTCTACTCCGGCATGCGCATCTTCGGTAACCCGCCCCACACGCGCGCCTTCATGCTGTTCGAGGGCGAGACGCGGCAGCTGATCTGCCTCATGGACTACGGCGTGCTGAACTCCCTGCGCGTCGGCGCCATTGCGGGCGTTGCGGGCCGGCACCTGGCGCCCCAAGGGCGCGAAGGTCATGGGGCTGCTCGGCTCCGGCTGGCAGGCCGGTCCCCAGGTCGTCGCCATGCTCAAGGCCGTGCCGTCGCTGGAGCTGATCAAGGTCTACAGCCGCACGCCGGCGAATCGGGAGTCCTTCGCCGAAACGATGTCCGCGCAGATGGGCATGCGCATCGAGCCCGTCGGCTCCATCGCGGACGCCATCGACGACGCCGACATCGTCGACCTGTGTGCGCCCGGGCCACCACGACGTGCGCGAGCCCCTGTTCGACGCCGAGTGGGTGAAGCCCGGCGCTCTCGTTGTCTCGATGGCCTCGGCCCAGTGCACGCCGGAGTTCGTGCGCTCAGCCCGCGTCGTCGCCACGAACTGGTACGTCATGGCCGAGGAGACGAAGCCGAAGTCGCCCTACGACGTGCTGATCCCCGAAGGCGCCTTCAAGCCGGACGACCTCACGGAGCTCGGCAGGTCATCGACGGCAAGGCCAACCCGAGGCGCTCGGCGTCCGATCGTGTGCTCTACGAGCTCACCGGCGGCAACTTCCACGACCTCTTCGTCGCCACCTGGGGCTACGAATGGGCGCGCGCCGCAGGGCCTCGGCCACACGTTCGATCTGCGCGCCTAGAGCGGCCGCTTGAAAACGCCGGGGCGCCCCACCCCGGCGTTGCGCGCCTGCAAGCACAGCCTTCTGACGTAGCCGAGGTGTCCCCACCTCGGCGTCATGCGCCTGCCAGCGCGTCTTCCGGAACCAAGTCTCTCGGCTCACCACACCGCTCATCCTGAGGCTCTCGAAGGATGCGGACCCCAACTGGCCCACGAAACGCGGCCCCACTGGAGTTCCCCTCGCCCATTGGGAGAGGGGGCGAAACGCCCGATGCGCCCTCGAAACGCCCAAAGGCCCAGGGGTGAGGGCGCGAGCGCCCTGATCCGCACGACAGCCTGTGCGAATAGCCGCGCTCCGAAGCCCGTACTACTCGCGTCCTTCGACAAGCTCAGGACGAACGGTTTAGGCGCCGCCAGCGTGACGAAATCCAAGAGTCACTTCCCCCTCACCTCGCAAGGAGAGGGGGCGAAATGCCCGATCCTGCTTCGGAATGCCCGAGCAATCATGGGGTGAGGACTACCCCCGGATCTCTTCGTCCTCGGGCGTCTCGACTACGGGCTGGGGAGGCAGGCCGACATACACCTCGTCGCCCTCGACCTTCACCTCGTAGCTTTCGAGGTCGGTGACGGGGCCGGACTGCGCTTTGCCCGTCGCCAACTCGAACACGCCGTAGTGAATCGGGCACCAGATGCAGCCGTTCTCGACGAAGCCGAAGTGAAGCTGGAAGTCGTTGTGGGTGCAGCGATTGCTGAAGGCGTAGAGCTTGCCCTCGACCTGCACGACGGCGACTTCCTTGCCGCCTCGGAAGAAGCGCCGGATCTTCTCTTCCGGGAAGTAGCTCAGCTTCTCGCAGTAGTGGTACTCCAGCATTCGGCTCAGTGTACCCGGACGAGGCTGTAGACCGCCGGCTATGCCCTTGCTAAGATGCATCCCGTGAGCAGCCGAAAACGCAAGGAACAGTACGAGGCGGCGCGAGCCGGCGAACCGCTGATCCTGTGGTGGATGCCGGTGGTCGCCCTGCTGGGCCCGATCCTCGCCTTCGCCTGGACGCTCGGGACGGCGGACAGCGACTCGATGGGCAAGGCGTTGTTCGCCATCGTCTGGCCGGGCGTGCCGTTGTACCTCGTCATCGTCGCCGTGCTGTGGGGCGGCTGGAAGATCGAGCTGGAATATCCTCTTCGTTTCCCTTCTCCGTGAGGACGGAGAGGGGTCAGGGGTGAGGTAGCGTGCTTTACGTCCTCTACGGGGCTGACCAGTTTCGGGCGCGCGAGGAGCTATGGCGCATCCGGCGGGAGCTGGACAAAGACGGCAACCTCACGCACAACACCGTGCGCTTCGAGGGCACGGACGTGCGCAGCCTCAAGCCCGGCGACCTGCGCTCCGCCTGCCACACCGCGTCCTTCTTCGCCGAAGACCGCCTCGTCATCGTCGATGGCCTGCTGGGCCGCCTCGGCGGCACGCGACGGCGAAGCAGCAGCAGCGGTCGCAGTCGAGCCCGCACCGAGAGCACGGCTGCCTCGGAAGCAGAAGAGTTCATCGACGTGCTGGCAAACCTGCCGGACACGACAACCGTGGTGCTGCTGGACGAGAACGTCTCGGAGGGCCTGCGCAGCGAGCTCGAAGGCATCGGTACGGTGCGGCAGTTCGCCGTGCTACGAGGCGACCAGCTACGCGGCTGGGCGGCCGAGCGTGTACGGGCGCAGGGCGCCACGTTCGCCGCGGGCGCCCTCGACCGCCTCGTCTCGCTGATCGACGGCGCGCACCTCGGCGAGCTGGCCTCCGAGGTCGACAAGCTGATCACGTACGCGGGCGGCCGGCCGGTGCAGGTACAGGACGTCGACGACATGGTGAGCGGCGCTGTACAGTACCAGACCTGGGACCTCACCGACGCCGTGATCGAGGGCCGCACCGACCGCGCGCTCGGCGTGCTTCGGCGCATGGACTCGAAGAGCCAGCCGGCGCAGCTCCTGAGCTACATGCTGGTGCGCCAGTACCGCCAGCTCCTGCTTGCCCAGGCCTATTTGCGCGAGGGCATGAGCGCGGCCAGAATCGGCTCGCAGATGGGCATTCAGGGCTTCGTGCTGAAGAAGATCATCGATCAGGCCAGCCGCTACCAGGCCGACCGCCTCGAAACCGCCTACCGCCGCCTGCTGGAGAACGACGTGAACGTGAAAACCGGCATTATGGACGCCGACGCGGCGTTCGAGATGCTGATCGTGTCGCTCGCAGAGCTGGCCCGCACCTCGCCGCGTCGGGCGGCCGCCGGCAGACGCTGAGGGCTAATCCTGGGCGACATGGTTGTCGAGCGGCCGGAGTAGCGCAGGCCAGGCTCCGTAGCTCCGTCGATCCGTAGCTTCCCAGCATGCTGGGAACCCAGAAGATCGGACACTGCGATTGTGCAAAGCGACAAGTTAGTTACCGTTCAGCTAACAGCTAAACAGCTAACCAGCTAACAGCTAATCCCTCGTCTTCGCCCGGCTCCGCGTGGTACACGGGGTTGTAGCAGGCTGCGAAGTGGCCCGGAGTGATTTCTTCCAGCGGCGGCGCGTCGAGACTGCGGCAGTCGTTGCGGACTTTGGGGCAGCGCGGTACGAAGGCGCACTGCGGTGGCAGCTTCGACATGTCCGGCGGGCGGCCACCAACCTGCACCAGGAACTCGACATCCTGGTGCAGCCTCGGCAGGGCGGCCAGTAGAGCCGCTGTGTAGGGATGGCGCGGCTTGTTGAGAAGATCAGATCGATGTCGCCCTGCTCGACGACGCG